>NZ_JOEY01000025.1 GCF_000718165.1 Streptomyces fulvoviolaceus
GCCACCCGCTACGAGAAACGGGCCTACACCTACCTCGGCACCGTCACCCTTGCAGCCCTCATCATCTGGCTCCGCACATGATCCGAGAAACAGCGCCTAATACCGATCTGCGAGTGACCGTCATGGCGGCTCTCCCTCATCAGGGCCCAGAAGTACTCACAACTGATCGTGAACAAACAGATTCTGACTGTGTGCCACTTGTGCCCGTCAAGGGGGCGGTGAGGGCCTTCTGCCCCATGTGCCACAACGGCCGGATTTCCCCCTTGACCACGCCTCGGCCACGGGGCCCGCGGCGACGGCGTTCCCATCCGTGCGGGAGCGCGACGCACTAGGCTGGAACCCAAGTGACGCGCCTGATGACTGTGCGTATGTGTGCGATGGAGTGGCGACGATGAGCCCGGTGTACCCGTTCGACGACGGTGCTACGGCACGGGCCGTCGTCGACGACACGGGCACGGTGCTCGAGTGGAACGAGGGCGCCCGTCGACTCCTGGGTTTCCCGGCCGCCGAGGTCGTGGGCCGTCCCGCCTCCGCACTACTGGCCGGCACCGGTGACAGCAGGCCTCCGGGGCCCGAGCAGGTCCGCTGGCACGGCACGCTCACGCTGCGTCACCGGGACGGCTCGACGGTGTCCGTGTGGCTGCTCGCCCACCGCAGACCGCCCGAGGACGACCGCCCCGCCCACTGGCTGGTGGTCACTCCGCTGGAAGGCGACGGCACGCGCCCGACCGACGATGCGCTGGAGGGGGTCGAGCTCCTGCAGTCCCCCTGCGCCGTCGCGATCTACGACGAGCGGCTGCGGCTGCGCCGGATGAACGCCGCCATGGCCGAGGTGCTGGGCCTGCCCGAGGAGCGGGTGCGGGGGCTGCGGGTCCCCGAGATGAGCGGACGACCGCAGAGCGCCGACATCGAGCAGCACCTGCACCGCGTGCTCACGACCGGCCGCGGACACGACGTGCGGACGTACCTGCCGATCGGCGACGACCGCACGTACGCCTGGCTGGCCCGGATGGCCCCGATCACCGACGCCCGCGGACGGGTGCTGGGCGTGTGCGTCGCCGCCCACGACTTCACCGAGCAGTACGACGCCCAGCAGCGACTGCAACTGGTGAACGCGGCGAGCGTCCGCATCGGCACCACCCTCGACGTCACCCGGACGGCTCAGGAGCTGGCGGACGTCTGCGTACCGGCGCTCGCCGACTTCGTCAGCGTCGACCTGCTGGACCCTCCGGAGGCCGGACACGAGCCCGCCATCGGACGGCTGACCGCCCCGATCAGCCTGCGCCGGGCCGCACACGCCTCGGTCAACCCGGGCAGCCCCGAGGCCGTCGCCAAGCCGGGACAGGTGGACGTCTATCCCGCCTCCTCGCCGCAGGCGGACTCGCTCGTGGCCGGGCACACCATCGTGGCGTCGATCGACACCGACGACCTGAGCGAGTGGCTCGCCTGGGATCCGGTGCGCAGCGAACGCATCAGGCGGTACGGCGTCCACTCCACGATGTCCGTGCCGATCCTCGCCCGCGGCCACACCCTCGGCGTCGCGGTCCTCACCCGGTTCCGGCGGACGGACCCTTTCACGCCGGACGACGCGCTGCTCGCCGAGGAGATCACGGCCCGGGCCGCCGTCTGCATCGACAACGCCCGCCGCTTCTCCCGCGAACGCGACACCGCCCTCGCCCTGCAGCGCAGCCTGCTGCCCCGCTCGCTGCCGCGTACGCCCGCCGTGGAAGCGGCGTCGCGCTACCTTCCGGCGGCGCGGGCCGGGGTGGGCGGCGACTGGTTCGACGTGATCCCGCTGTCCGGGATGCGGGTCGCGATGGTCGTCGGGGACGTCGTCGGGCACGGCATCCAGGCCTCGGCGACCATGGGCCGGCTGCGCACCGCCGTGCGCACCCTCGCCGACATCGACCTGGCCCCGGACGAGCTGCTCACGCACCTGGACGACCTCGTCGTACGGCTGTCCGCGGAGGCCGGCGGCGACGGCAGCCCCGGTGAGGTCGGCGCCACCTGCCTCTACGCGGTGTACGACCCGGTGTCGCGGCGCTGCACACTGGCCCGGGCCGGACATCCGGCGCCCGTCATGGTCCCGCCGGGCGGCGCGCCCCGCGAGGTCGATCTGCCCCCGGGGCCGCCGCTGGGCCTGGGCGGACTGCCCTTCGAGTCCACCGAGCTCGACCTGCCCGAGGGCACCGTGCTGTCCCTGTTCACGGACGGGCTGATCGAGAGCCGGGAGCGGGACGTCGACGCCGGCCACCGGCTGCTCTGCGAGGCCCTGGCGGTCCGCTCCGACTCCCTGGACGAGAGCTGCGACCGCGTCCTGCACGCCCTGCTCCCCTCGGGCGGCGCCTCCGACGACGTGGCCCTGCTGCTGGCCCGCACCCTGGGGCTGCCCGCGTCCCAGGTCGCGACCTGGGACATCCCGGCCGACCCCGCGCTGGTGGCGCCCGTCCGGAAACAGGTCGTCGGACAGCTCGACCGCTGGGGGCTCAGCGACGCGTCGTTCACGGCCGAGCTGGTGGTGAGCGAGCTGGTGACGAACGCCATCCGGTACGGCTCCCAGCCCATCCGGCTGCGCCTCATCCACGACGCGACGACGCTGATCTGCGAGGTGTCCGACACCAGCCACACCGCCCCGCATCTGCGGCGCGCCAAGACCTGGGACGAGGGCGGCCGCGGTCTGCTGCTGGTCGCGCAGCTCACCCGGCGCTGGGGCAGCCGGCACACGACCGAGGGCAAGACGATCTGGGCGGAGATCTCCCTCGTCGACGACGAGTGAGGGCTCATCGGGCTCACCTGGCTCATTTGGCTCACGGGGCTCCGGACAGCCAGGGCCGGACCTGTCTGCGGGCCTCGTGCAAGCGGGACTTGAACGTGCCGAGCGGGACGCCGGAGCGTTCGGCGGCCTCGACGTACTCCAGCTGACAGAGGTCGCGGTACACCAACGGGGCGACCAGGTGCGGGTGTTCGCGCTCGAGGCGGTCCAGCGCCTCCAGCAGGTCGACACGGGAGCCGGCGATGACGCTCGTCGTGCGCGGGTCGACGTGCTGGGCGGCGTCGATCGGTGCGGGCTGTTCGGCGGCCCTTCGCTTCAGCTCGCGGTACTTCTGGCGGGCGCAGTTGGCGACGACCGTGTACAGCCAGGTGCTGAAGCGGCTTCGGCCCTCGAACGTGCCGACTTTCCGGGCGACTTGGAGCAGGACGTCCTGCGCCGCCTCCTCCGCGTCCTCACGGCAGGGCAGGAACCGCCCGCAACGGCGGACGACTTCGGGCCTGATCGCCGCGAGCAGCTCGTCCAACGCCGCCGGGTCGCCGGCGGCCGCACGCCGTGCCAGGTCCTCGGTGACCGCCGCGTCGGGCACGGGTGCTCCCCTCGGGGTCGATCTCAGGCCAGGCATGATAGTCGTATGCACTCCGTCGAGCGGATCGGCCGTTACCGCCTCGAACGGCCCTTGGGCACGGGCGCGTTCGGCACGGTGTGGCTCGCCCATGACGACGTGCTGGACGCCCCGGTGGCCGTCAAGGTCCTCGCCGACAACTGGACGCAGCGACTCGACGTCCGCGAACGGTTCCTGTCCGAGGCGCGGATGCTGCGCCGGGCCGCCTCGAACCGGGTGGTGCAGGTCTACGACGTCGGTGAACTGCCGGACGGCAGACCGTACTTCGTGATGGAGTACGCCGACGGCGGCACCCTCGCCGAGCTGCTCACCGGCGATCCGCTGCCCGTGCCCGAGGCACTGCGGCTGACCGCCCTGGCCGCCCGCGGAGCGGCCGCACTGCACGAGGCGGGGATCGTGCACCGCGACATCAAGCCGACCAACGTGCTGCTGCGCGCCACCCCGGGCGACTCCCCCAGGGTCCTGCTCGCCGACCTCGGCCTGGCCAAGAGCCTGGCTCAGGCGTCCGGGCTCACCCTGGCCGCGGGGTCGGCGGGGTACCAGCCGCCCGAGCAGGCCGAGCCCGGTGCGGGCATCGACGCGCGCGCCGACGTGTACGGCCTGGGCGCGGTCGGCTATCACCTGGTCACCGGCACGGTTCCGGGGGCGCCCGGGAAGATCGTCCGTCCGGACCGGCTGCGCCCCGGCCTGGACGCCGACGTCCAGCGGGCCCTGCTGCGCGCGCTGGAACCGGACCGTGAGCGCCGCTGGCCCACCGCGTCGGCCTTCGCGGAGGAGCTGGAACGACTGGCGTCGCCGACGCCCGGCCGTCGGCCCCGTGGCCTCAAAGCCCTGGCCGTCGTGGCGGTCCTGGTCGTGGCCGCCGGAGTGACGGCCGTGCTGATGAGCAGGCACTCCACTCCCGAGGACGTGCGAGTCGAGGACTCCACCGGCCGGATCGTGGCCGAGGTGCCCGCCGGGTGGGGGCGCGAGCTGCACGCCTCGGGATGGGATCCACGGGTGCTCGGGCTGGGCGCGGGGCACGAGCCGGGGCTCGTCGTCGCGGACGACCTGGGGAAGTGGCAGGACCTCACGGCGGACGTGAACGGCGTGTTCCTCGGGGTGAGCGAGCAGGGCGATGTCACGGCCGGGGTGAACGCCCTCGCGCACGCCGGCTGCCACTACGACGGCGCCCGCGCCTACGCCGGTGACGTCTGGCACGGCACGGTCCGCACCTGGAGCGACTGCGCCGGAGACGGCGGGTCGATCGCGGAGGCGGCACTCGTCGCCGCGGACGGTGCCGGGCAGCCCCAGGTGTATGTGCAGATCCGGCGGCATGGAGCCGCCTCCCGTTCGTCGACGGATCGCGTCCTGGGATCCGTACGTGTCGGGGACTGAGGTCCAAGCGGGTCCGGCGAAGTCCAGTGCGGTTCGGCAGCGCCCCAAAGGGGCGCGGGGCTGTATCGATGTGCGGCTCCGCCGCCTGGGCGCGACCAGCCACGACGGCGCCGCAGCGGAACGACGGCACAGCGCGGCCACGCGGCGGAGCCGCACATCGACGCAGCCGGCGGAGCGCTCAGCGCGCGAACTTTTCGGGCTCCGGCCGCATCGGACCTCTGTGACGGGGCACAAGGCGCCCGTGCACGCGCGTGCGTGGAATTTCCGGGAGTGTGGAGAGATGGCGAAGACGTCCCAGCGCAGGCACCGAGCGGCCCTGCTCGCCGGCTCGGTCGCGGTGTTCGGTCTGCTGGCCGGCTGCGGCAGCGGCGACGACTCGGCGGGCACCCCACGGACGGTGCCCGGCACGGCCGCGCCCGCCACCGGCGGCGCCACGACCGAGTCCAGCACGCCGACCACCGACCCCAGCACCACGGCGACCGACTCCGCGACGGCGTCCGCGTCGGAGTCCACTCCCGCCCCCGCCGGCACCCGCTGTCACACCTCCGAGCTGCGCGCGTCCGTCGGCCGCAACAACCCGGGCGCCGGGCAGGAGAACTTCCCGGTCGTGCTGACCAACGCGTCGAGCCGTACGTGCACCCTGTACGGCTACCCGGGCACCGCCTTCGTCGACGCCTCCGGCAAGCAGCTGGGGCCGGACCCGAAGCGGTCCTCCGCCGAGCCGGAGACCGTGACGCTGGCGCCGGGCCAGAGCGCATGGGCCGGGCTGTCCTTCGGCAACCCCGAGGTCAGCGGGGCCAAGAGCGCCACTCCGGCGGCGCTCCTGGTGACCCCGCCGGACGAGGAGGACGCGCTGAAGGTGCCGTGGACGGCCGGAGAGGTTCCGGTGTCCGGCAACGAGTCCTCGGTGCGGCTGATCCCCTTCAGCCCGGGCACCGGCGCCTGAGGGGTGGCAGCCGGGGGCCTTACCTCGGCCTGATTGGATACCCGGGCACGATCTGATCGCGTCTCGAAGGATCCCCCCTGAACACCCCGCTCGCCGAAGCCCTGTCCGTAGCGCTGCTCGTCGCCGTCCTCGCCTGGGCCGTACTCCGCCCGTTCGGCCTGCCGGAGGCGGTGCTGGCGGTCCCCGCGGCGGGGGTGGCGATCGCGACCGGGGCGATCTCCCTGGAGCACGCGCGGGCGGAGGCCGAGCAGCTCGGGCCGGTGGTCGGGTTCCTCGCCGCCGTCCTGGTGCTCGCGCACTTCTGTGACGTCGAGGGGCTGTTCCAGTGGTGCGGGGCGTGGCTGGCGCGGCGGGCGGCGGGATCGCCCGGGCGGTTGCTGACCGGGGTGTTCGTGCTGGCGTCGGCGATCACGGCCGTGCTGAGTCTGGACGCCACGGTGGTGCTGCTGACGCCGGTGGTGCTGGCCACCGCCTCCCGGATGGGGGCCCGCGCCAAACCGCACGTCTACGCGTGCGCGCATCTGTCGAACACGGCCTCGTTGCTGCTGCCGGTCTCGAACCTGACCAACCTGCTGGCGTTCGCGGCGAGCGGGCTCAGCTTCACCCGGTTCGCGGCGCTGATGGCGCTGCCCTGGCTGGTCGCGATCGCGGCCGAGTACGCGGTCTTCCGGCGCTTCTTCGACACCGACCTGTCGGCCGTCACCCACTCCCCCGACGCCGCCGAAACACCCGGGCTGCCACTGTTCGCGCTCGTCACCGTCGGCTGCACGCTGGCCGGGTTCGTCGTGGCCTCCGCCGTCGGCGTCGATCCGGCCTGGGTCGCGCTCGCGGGGGTGCTCGTACTGGCCGGCCGGGCGCTCGTCCGGCGCCGGGCCACCCCGCTCACAGTGGTGCGGGCGGCGTCGCCGGCGTTCCTGGCGTTCGTGCTCGCGCTCGGCATCGTCGTGGGCGCGGTGGTCGACAACGGCCTCGCCGACGCACTGCGCCACGTGCTGCCCGACGGGACAGGACTGCTCGCGCTGCTCGGAATCGCCGCGCTGGCCGCCGTACTGGCGAACCTGATCAACAACCTGCCCGCCGTGCTGGTCCTGCTGCCGCTGACCGCCGCGGCCGGACCCGGCGCGGTCCTCGCGGTGCTGCTCGGGGTGAACATCGGCCCGAACCTCACCTACGCCGGATCACTGGCCACGCTGCTGTGGCGGCGCATCCTGCACCGGCACACGCACGAGGTCGAGCTCGGGGAGTTCACCCGGCTCGGTCTGCTCGCCGTGCCGGCCGCGCTCGTCCCCGCCGTGGTGGCCCTGTGGCTGTCGCTGCAGGCCGTCGGGGGCTGAGCCGACCGTCAGCGGTGGCCGCCCCGGCCGTAGCCGGATCCGTATCCGTACCCGTACCCGTATCCGCCGCCGTACTGACCGTTCCAGGAGCAGTAGTACGGGTAGTAGCCGCAGTAGCCGCTCGCGGAGGACGAGCTGGACGGTGTCGGGGAGGCCTCGGGGGTCGTCGGTGTCGCGGACGGCGTCGGTGTCGGCTTCTTCGCGGACTTGGGAGTGGGCGTGGCCGAGGACGTCGGCACGGGGCTGCCGTCCACGTCCCAGTTCACGACCTCCATCTGGAGGTCGGTCTTCGAGGTGTCGAACACCCAGCGCTGCGTGGAGCTGTCGTCACGGACCTTGAGGACCAGCGCGCCGGACCCGTCGGTGGCGGCCGGGGTCAGGGCGAGGTCCTGGTCCCACCGCGGCACGAGGGTGCCCTGCAGGGTGAAGTCGTAGCGGATGTACTTGGTGTCCGGCTTGGACGCGCCCGTGCAGCGCGCGAGCCGCACCGAGAAGCCGAGGTGCGAGTCCAGGCAGAGGTCGGGGTCGGCGGCACTGCGCAGGAGTCCGTCGTTCTCGTACGACCACTGCTGGCCCTCGGCCGTGGAGCAGGTGGCGAGTTCGGTCTCCGCACCCTTGACGGTCTTCTTGCCGGCTACGCCCACGCAGAGCCCGGACTGGACGTTGTGCAGCCGACCGCGCAGCTCACCCTGCTCCGCCTGACCGGCTCCCACCCAGGACGGGTTGGTGGTCGAGGAGGCCGCGTCGGAGCCGGGCGCCTCGGAGGTCCGGCCGGCGTCGTTCGAGCCGGCCTCGTCCGGGGAGCTGAGGGAGGACCACAGGACCAGCGGCAGGACGATCAGCCCGCTCACGGTCAGCACGGCCGCGGTGAGGTTGCGACGGGAGGTGCGTCGGGCCGCCTTGTGGGCCGAACGACGGGTGGCGGCGCGGCTCCTGGCGCGAGGGCCGGGGGCGGCGTGGCCGGGTGCCCCGGAAGTGAACGAGGTGAAGGCTTCGCCCGCGGGCGGGGGCGGGATCTCCGCCGCGGCGGCGGTGTCGGCTGTGTCGGCCGCGGAGGGCGTCCTGGACTCCAGATAGGCGCGGGCGCCCCATCCGAGGACCGCCTCGGCGAGCGCGAGGCCGAGCCCGCCGTTGAACTGGTGCAGTTGGTCCGCGGTGTGCCGGCAGTGCTTGCACCGCTCCAGGTGGCCGCGCAGGTCGGGGTCGAGGTCGACGCCGCCGCGCCGGTAGGTCACGTCCAGCAGTCGGAGGTAGTGCCGGCACTCCTGCTCGGGGGCGAGTTCGCGGTGGACCTGGAGGCACTCCTCCCTGAGCCGCTCGCGGGCCCGCCGCAGTTCGACGCGCGCGTCCTCCTCGTCGGACAGGCCGAGGAGGGCGGCGGGTATGCCGAGGGGCTCGGACTCGACCTCGGTGTGCCACAGCAGGCAGCGGGCCGACTGGGGCAGTCGCTGGAAGGCCCCGGACAGCAGGCGTCGGTCCGAGGCCGGCAGCAGGCGTGCCGCGACGCGGTCCCCGTCGCCGGCCGCGCTTCTCAACTCGGGGTGCAGCAGCTCCCGGCTGCGGTCGGTGTCCCATTCCGCCGCGATACGGCGCACGGTGACGAGCAGCGCGGGCCGCCACGCCGCGGTCGGTCCGGTCTGGCGCAGGGATTCCCCGAAGAGCCGCGTGAATGCGGCGGTGGTGAGCATTCCCGCGGGGCGGGGGCCGTCGGTGCACAGCCGTGCATAGGCGAACGCTGCTTCCCAGTGCCGGTCGAGGAGTTCACCGACCGGTTGGAGCGCGGGTGTCGTACCACTCCACTTCTTGAGCTCGGCGCTCAGTTGCTCGTCCGTGGCATCGGACGGCCGAGCAGGAGTCGGAGAATTCGACAGGCCTGCGTCATTCACGGCGGCATTCCTCCCGAGGGCATACTGCAGTAAGTCCATACCAATGGGTACGTCCGCCGGGGCAGCTCTTTTGAAGCGTGGAGGGGCGTACGGAGCGGTCTCGTGCGCACAGGGAAATGGTCGTTGTCTGTGCGCTGACAAGGTCACACCTTTGCACAGGTCAGCGAAGGGGAACAAGAGATCGCGCGGTTTGGTGCATTGCGTGCGGGGCAGGGGATTTTGACGATTCGTCAAACCCGGCGCTTTAGCGATTGCCGCTCTATCGACATCTCAATGGGAAACGGGATTCATTTGACTTCGCGTCTCGTCCGCCCAAACCATTGAACGGCCACTCCACCGCGCATCCGGCCCGTCTCGCGAGATCACCCGCCAACCATTGAGCCGCCGGCCCGGTAGGCCCCGGGCGGCATCCCGTAACGCTCGCGGAAGACCCGGTTGAAGTGGAACGGGCTGGCGAACCCGGAGGCTGCGGCGACGCGTTCCACGGACAGGTCGGTGCCCTCCAGCAGTCGGGCGGCATGGTGCAGACGCGCCTCGCGCAGCGCCCTCATCGGGGATTTGCCGAGCTGCTCGGTGAACAGGTGGGCGAACCTGGAGGGGGACAGCGAGACGGCGGCGGCCAGCGAGTGGACGGTGTGCGGGGCGCCCGGGTCGGCCGCGACGAGTGCCTCGGCCCGGCGCACCCGGGAGTCGACGCCGCTGCGGGGCTGTGGGGTGCGGGCGGCGCCGGCCGTGAGCAGGACGACCTCCTCCAGCGCGCACAGCGCGAGTTCCCTGGCCGCGGTGGAATGGGCGACGGCGATCCGGTGGTCCGTCGGCGCGGTGGCCGTCGGTGCGCCGGTGCCTGTCCAGCGGGCGTCGGCGAGCATGCGGCGGAACGCCGCTTCGATACGGCCGTACAGGTCGTCGCCATCGGGGCATGGAGTGACGGCGTACATCCCGTCGCCCGTGGCGTGGGGCTCCAGCCAGGCGCGCCAGGACGGTCTGGCCGTGCAGTGCACCCACCAGAACTCCCAGTGCCGGGCGCCGGGTTCGACGCCGTAGCCGTGCGGGACGCCCGGGCCGAGCACCACCAGGTCCCCGGCGCCGGCCCGTGTCTCGGCGTCCCCCTGGCGCAGGCGTCCGCGTCCGCCGGTCGTCCAGGTGAAGAGCCAGCTGTCGGCTCCGCGCGGGCGGTGCACGCCGTAGCCCGAGGGTTGGTCGAAGCGGCCGACGACCACGAGACCCGGCGGCGGAGCCGGATCACCGGGTGTGGCAGCCTCGGGCAATCCGTCAGCGTTCACGGACATCCCCCTCGAGTGGGCATCGGCCTAGCGTCCTGAGTGGAGCACATCTCAGCGAGGAGTGGATGGATGACAGTCACGGACAACGAACTCGACGCTCATGGCCGGCAGTTCCGCGAGGACGGCTTCACGGTCGTCCGCGGCCTGTTCGGATACGACGAAGTCGACCGCCTGTGTGCCGAGTTCGCGGCGCTGCACGCGGCCGGGCCGGTGCCCGGGCACTTCGAGCCGAGCGCGTCCGCGGATCCGCTGCGCAGGTATCCCCGGGTGATGCAGCCGCACGAGATCAACGGCCCCGCGCTGCGCGTCCTGTTGGATGCGCGGCTGCGGAACATCCTGGAGACGCTGCTCGGCGAGGAGGTCCTGGCCGCGCAGAGCATGTTCTACTTCAAGCCGCCGGGTGCCCGGGGGCAGGCGCTGCACCAGGACAACTTCTATCTGCGGGTCGAGCCGGGCACGTGTGTGGCGGCGTGGGTGGCCTGCGATGTCATCGACCGGGACAACGGCGGCCTGGAGGTCGTCCCCGGCACGCACCGCATGGACCTGTTCTGTCCGGAGGAGGCGGACGCGGGGTTGTCGTTCGCGCGGGAGTACGTGCCGCCGCCGGTGGGCCTTGAGGTGGTGCCGGTCGATATGGCGCCGGGGGATGTGCTGTTCTTCAACGGGAGCCTCGTGCACGGCTCGCAGCCCAACGGCACCGCCGACCGGTTCCGCCGTTCGTTCATCGGGCACTACGTCGGCCGCTCGACCGAGCGCATCGGGCACTACTACCGGACGCTGTCGATGAGCGGGGAGCGAGTGCCGCTGGCGGAGAGCGAGGGCGCGGGGCCGTGCGGTACGGAGTTCGCACGGCACGGGCCGCATTAGTTCGTATCGCGGCTGCGGGTTCGTTGTGGCTTGTCGCGCCGTTCTCCGCGCCCCTGTCGGGGCGCTTCAGTGGCCGACGATCGGATGCGGGCCGTACGGCTGCTCCAGCTCCTCCATCTCCTTGTCGCTGAGCTCCAGTTCGACCGCGGCGACCGCGTCCTCGATGTGCCCCGGCCTGGCTGCGCCCACGATCGGTGCGGCCACGGTGTCCCGGTGCAGCAGCCAGGCGAGGGCCACCTGGGCGCGCGGGACGCCCCGGTCGTCGGCGATGCGGGTGACGGCCTCGACGATGGTGCGGTCGCTCTCCGGGTAGAGGCGGCTGCCGAAGTTGTCGTTGGCGCTGCGCCCGGTGACGGTGCCCCAGTCCCGGGTGAGGCGCCCGCGGGCCAGCGGGCTCCACGGCAGGACGCCGACGCCCTGGTCCGCGCACAGGGGCAGCATCTCGCGCTCCTCCTCGCGGTAGAGGAGGTTGTAGTGGTTCTGCATGGAGACGAACTTGGTCCAGCCGTGCCGCTCGGCGACGTACTGCATCTTGGAGAACTGCCAGGCGTACATCGAACTGGCCCCGATGTAGCGGACCTTGCCCGCCTTCACCAGGTCGTGCAGCGCCTCCATCGTCTCCTCGACCGGGGTGTGCGGGTCGTAGCGGTGGATCTGGTAGAGGTCGACGTACTCCGTGCCGAGGCGGGTGAGGCTGTGGTCGATCTCGGTCATGATCGCCTTGCGGGACAGCCCGGAGGCGTTGGGCCCGGGCCGCATGCGGCCGTGCACCTTGGTCGCGAGCACGATCTCGTCGCGGTTCGCGAAGTCGGCGAGGGCCTTGCCGACGATCTCCTCGCTGGTGCCGTCGGAGTAGACGTTCGCCGTGTCGAAGAAGTTGATGCCGGCCTCCAGCGCCTGCCTGATCAGCGTGCGCGAGGCCGCCTCGTCGAGGGTCCACTCGTGGACGCCGCGATCCGGCAGGCCGTAGGTCATGCAGCCCAGACAGATCCGCGAGACGTCCAGGCCCGTCGAACCGAGCTTCACGTACTGCATCGTTGCTGCTCCTGCCTTCGGGGTGGGTGTGAGGGGAGCGTACGGCTTCGGGTGCGCTCCAGGTCCAACGGCCTCTTGACGCGGGGTGTCCGTCGGCGCTTTCATCCTCTGGTCGCCGCAGTGCGGCATGCAGAGGTGCGCCCAGCCGGTAGCGGACGAGTTCCAAGTCCGGCCAAAGTCGCCAGGACCGCCACCGCACACGGTCCGAGGCGGGGTCGTACCCGCGATTGATGGAGCGGACATGCCCGCCAAGGGTGTCTTCCGCGTCGGAGGTCTCGGGACGGCCGTCGGCGCCTGCGTTCTTCTCATCGCCGGGTTGTCGGCGTGCGGCTCTTCCGGCAAGCCGTCGGCCGACGCGTCGAGGCCGTCCGCGTCGACAGGCAGTCCTCCGGAACCGTCCGGGTCGACGGGTGGTTCCTCGACACCGTCCGGCTCGAAGAGCGCCGCCCCGAAGCCGTCCGGCACACCGGAGAGGACCCCGGACCCGACGCCGACGCCGACCGCCGGGCTCCGTCTCCCACCCCGCCACGCCGGGTTCGACTACCAGATCGGCGGTGCCTATCCCCCGCCGTCCGGAGTCCGCATCGTCAGCCGCGACCGTACGGCGGCGCCCGCGCCCGGCCTCTACAACATCTGCTATGTCAACGCCTTCCAAGTCCAGCCGGGCGAAGGCGAGTTGTGGCCGCGCGACCTCGTGCTGCGGGACGGGAACGACAAGGCCGTCGTGGACGGGGACTGGGGCGAGGCGCTGCTCGACATCGGCACGGCGGCCAAACGGAAACGGGTGGTGGCAAGGATCAACCGGTGGATCGACGGCTGCGCGGACAAGGGCTTCGACGCCGTCGAGCCGGACAACTACGACAGCTACACCCGCTCCCGCGGCCTGCTCACGGCGAACGACGCGACGGCCTTCATCACACTGCTCGCCCGGCACGCGCACGCCCGGCAGCTGGCGATCGCCCAGAAGAACACCGTCGAGCTGGCGGACCGAAGGAAGAACATCGGCCTGGACTTCGCCGTGGCGGAGGAGTGCGGAACGTACGACGAGTGCGGGGCTTACGCGAAGGCCTTCGACGACCGCGTCGTCGTGATCGAGTACACCGACAGCGGGCTGCGCAAGGCCCGTTCGGGCTTCGGCGACCGGCTGAGCATCGTGCGCCGTGACGTCATGGTGTCGACGCCGGGCAGCGACGACTACGTCCGCAAGGTGCGGTGAGGACCATGCCGTACGGGATTCCACGTCGCCGTCTGCTGCTCGGCGCGGCCGCGCTCGGTGCCGTCGGGGGGTGTTCGGCCGGCGCTTCGGACGGGGTCGGTGCCGACGGCCGGGTCACCGTCGAGCTGTGGCACGGACAGGCCGACACCGCCCGCAAGGCCCTGGAGTCGCTGGTCGCCGAGTTCAACCGCACGCATCCCTCGATCCGTGTGGACGCGGGCGGCGGCGGGGTGATCGCCGACGCGATGCTGCAGAAGGTGACCGCGGCGCTCGCCGCCGGCTCCTACCCGGACATCGCCTTCATCTTCGGTTCGGATCTGGCGAGCATCGCCCGCAGTCCCCGCGTGGTCGACCTGACGGCCGAGATGCGCGAGGGACCCACCCCCTGGAGCTCCTTCTGGAAGCCGGTGCGCGACGCGGTCACCGTCAACGGCCGGGTGCGGGCGGCGCCCGCGCTGCTCGACTCGCTGGCCGTCGTCTACAACAGGAAGCTCTTCCGCGAGGCCGGTGTGCCGTTCCCCCGCGACGGCTGGTCCTGGGGCGAATTCGCCGACACGGCACGGCAGTTGACCGACGCCGGCCGGGGTGTCTTCGGCACCGGCTGGCCCGGGGCGGGCGACGAGGACACCGTCTGGCGGCTGTGGCCGATGGTCTGGGACCTGGGCGGCGAGGTCGTCGCCCAGGACGGCAAACACATCGGCTTCGCGGACCAGGGCGCAGAGGCCCTGGAGACGGTCGCCCGGCTGGTGCGCGACAAGAGCGTCTACGTCGACACGACGGCCGGCGGCGAGCAGATGTACCAGGTGTTCCTCGGCGGCCGTATGGCGATGGTCGCCACCGGGCCGTGGCAGCTGCCCGACATCATCGGCGCGGACATCGACTACGGCGTGGTGCCGCTGCCGACGTACAGCGGGCGCCCGGTCACCATCTCGGGGCCCGACACCTGGACGGTCTTCGACAACGGCTCCGCCCGCTCCCGGGCCGCGGTGGAGTTCGTGCGCTGGATGGCGCGGCCGGGCCAGGACGTCCGCTGGGACATCCGGGCGGGCAGCCTCCCGCTCACCACGGCGACCGGGAGCCGGGCGGAGTGGCGGCGGCACAGTGCTCGCACCACCGGCCTCGACGTGTTCACCGACGCCCTGCGCTCCGCCCGTGTCCGCCCCGTCCACGCCGCGTACCCGCAGATCTCGCAGGCGCTCGGCGAGGCGATCGTCTCGGTCCTGCTCGGCCAGGACTCCCCCGCCCATGCCGTGCGCCGCTGTGCCGACAAGGCCGACGCGGCCCTGCGGATCCCCAGGTGACTTCCCCGGTTCGGGAGACCGTCATGTCCACTGTGCCCCGTGCTCTCACGCTCCCGCCGCAGGCCCCGGCCGCTCCGGCCGCCGCGCGGCGGGCCGCCCGTCGCCGGGCCCGCCGCGAACGGACCACGGCCTGGGCCTTCATCAGCCCGTCGGTCGTGGTGATCCTCGGCCTGAGCGTCGTACCCGTCGTCTGGTCCCTGCTGCTCTCCTTCCGCGCGGACGACCTGGTGACCCCCGGCCGCTGGGTGGGACTCGACAACTACGACGCGCTGGTCCAGGACCCGGGATTCCGTACGGCGGTCGGGAACACGCTTCTGTACGCGGCCCTGTACGTGCCGCTCAGCCTGGTCGGCGGACTCGCCCTGGCCCTCGCGCTGAACCGCCGGATGCGCCTCATCGGCCTGTACCGCACGCTGGTGTTCGTCCCGTTCGTCGTGTCGGCGACCGCCCAGGGCGTGCTGTTCTCGTTCATCCTCGACCCGGAGTTCGGCGCCGCCAACTCCCTGCTTCACCACCTCGGCATCGCCCGACAGGGCTTCCTCTCCGACCCCGACCAGGCGCTCTACCTGCTGGTCCTGATCTCCCTGTGGAGCGGGGTCGGGTTCTGCGTGGTCGTCTATCTGGCCGCGCTGCAGGACGTGCCGCCCGAACTCGTCGAGTCCGCGCGGATCGACGGCGCGAACCGCCGGCAGGTACTGCGCCACGTCACGCTTCCCGCGCTCACGCCTGTCACCGTGTTCCTGCTCCTGTGGCAACTCATCACCGCGATCCAGGTGTTCGACCTGATCTACGTGACGACGAAGGGCGGGCCGCTCGGTTCGACGACCGTCGTCGTCTACTTTGTCTGGCAACAGGCGTTCCAGATGTTCACCGCCGGCTACGGGGCCGCGGCGGCGTACGTCCTCGCGCTGGCCCTGCTGGTGGCGGGCGGGGCGCTGCGCGTCGTACGGCGCCGTCAGGGCCGTACGGCAGGAGCGGCCCGATGAGCGCGCGCAGGCCGGCGCTCGCCCGGCATCTGCTGCTGGCGCCGGTCGCGCTGGCCTTCGCGCTGCCGCTGGTGTGGCTGGCGCTGAGCTCGGTGATGTCGGACGCGGAGATCAACCGTTTCCCGCCCGCGCTGTGGCCGCACGGCATCGACCTCGGCGGCTACCGGTATGTGCTGGGCAACGCGATGTTCCCGCGCTGGTTCGGCAACTCGCTGATCGTGGCGTGCGTCGCGGTCGCGTCGAACCTGCTGCTCGGGGCGCTGTGCGGCTACGCGTTCGCGCGGATGCGGTTCGCCGGATCGCGGCTGCTGCTGGGGCTGATGCTGGCGACGATGATCGTGCCGTTCCAGCTGACGATGATCCCGACGTTCCTGGTGATGAAGTGGCTCGGGCTGATCGACACGCTGGGCGCGCTGATCGTGCCGTCGCTGGTGACGCCGTTCGCGGTGTTCCTGTTCCGGCAGTTCTTCCTGTCACTGCCCAGGGAGATGGAGGAGGCCGCCTGGATCGACGGCTGTTCGCGGCTGCGGGTGCTGTTCTCCATCGTGCTGCCGCTGGCCCGGCCGGCCCTCGCCACAGTCGCCGTGCTGACGTTCCTGACCACCTGGAACGACCTGTCGTGGCCGCTGATCGCGATCAACCACGACACGCAGTACACGCTCCAGCTGGGCCTGACGACTTTTCAGGGGCAGCACCACGTCAAGTGGTCGGCGGTGATGGCAGGCAACGTGATCACGGTGTTGCCGGTGCTGGTGGCGTTCCTGCTGGCCCAGAGGGCCTTCGTCCAGTCGTTGACGTCGAGCGGGCTCAAGGGGTGAGCGGGGTGGCCTTCGACCTGGTGGTGATCGGGGACGCCAACCCGGACGTGGTGCTGGGGCCCGTGGGCGCGCTCGCTTTCGGGCAGCGTGAACAGCTCGTGGAGCAGGGGCGGTTGGTGCTCGGCGGGTCGGCGGCGATCATGGCCTGCGGGGCGGCGCGGCTCGGGGTGCGGGTCGCGTTCGCGGGGCGGGTGGGCGACGATCCGGCGGGGGCATTCGTACGGGAGGAGCTCGCCGCACGCGGAGTGGATGTCGGGCATCTGGTCCAGGACCCCCGACTACCCACTCCTCTCACGGCGGTTCTGACGACCGGCGACGGCGACCGGGCGGTACTCACGGCTGCCGGCTGCCTCACCGCGACGGGCCCGGAGGACGTGCCGTCGGCGCTGCTCTCCGCCACCCGCCACGTGCACGCCGCGTCCTTCTTCCTGATGCCCCGGCTCGCGCGGGCGCTACCCGAGCTGTTCGCGCAGGCCCGTGCGTACGGGGCGACGACCTCGCTCGACACGAACGACGACCCCGCCGCCCGCTGGGACCGGGCCGCGGTGGACCCGGTCCTGAAGGTCACCGACCTCCTCCTGCCGAACGCGGCCGAGGCCCGCGCCCTGTCCGGCGAGCCCCAACTCACCGACGCGGCGGCCTCGTTGGCCCGGCACGGCCCGACGGTCGTGGTCAAGGACGGCGAACGCGGTGCCCTGACCTGTGCGGGCGCGCGACTGCTGCGCACCGGAGCCGTGCCGGTCGCACCCGTCGACGCGGTGGGTGCGGGCGACAGTTTCGACGCCGGTTTCGTCGCGGCACGGCTGCGTGGACTGGACCTGCGTACGTCGTTGGCGGTCGCCGTCGCCTGCGGCTCGCTGTCGACGCGCGCCCACGGCGGTACGGCGGCACAGCCGACGTGGGACGAGGCATGCGCCGCCACCGACCTGAAAGGGACCGAATGAAGATCGCCTTCGTGGGCGCGGGCAGCGTGGTGTTCACGCAGGGCCTGCTGGCCGACCTGTTCGCCTTCCCCGAACTCGCCCACGCCCGCATCGCCCTGCACGACATCGACCCCGAGCGGCTGGCCACGGCGGAGGGGGCCGCCCGCCACATCGCGGAGGTCCGCGGGGCCAAGCCGGTGATCACCGCGCACCTCGACCGGCGGGCGGCGCTGGCGGACGCCGACTTCGTCGTCAACATCGTCCAGGTCGGTATGAACGAGGCCACCCGCACCGACTTCGCCGTACCCGCCCGGTACGGCCTGCGTCAGACGATCGGCGACACGCTCGGCGTAGGAGGCATCTTCCGCGCCCTCAGAACCTTCCCCGTGCTGAAGGGGATCGCCGAGGACATGGCCGACCTCTGCCCGGACGCACACCTGTTGAACTACACCAACCCGATGGCGATGAACGTCCTCTACCTGAGCCGCATCGCCCCCGCCCTGCGGGTGACCGGCCTGTGCCACTCGGTGTACTGGACGGTGCACGACCTGGCCCGCCTGCTCGACGTGCCCTTCGAGGAGGTGTCCTACCTGGCCGCGGGCATCAACCACCAGTCGTGGCTGCTGCGTTTCGAGCGCGCCGGACAGAACCTGTATCCGCTGCTGGACGAGGCGATCGCCCGGGATCCCGGACTGCCGCGCCGGGTCCGCGTGGACATGTACCGCAGGCTGGGCCACTACCCGACCGAGACGAGCGAGCACTCCGCCGAGTACGTGCCCTGGTACCTGCCCCACGCCGGCGAGATCGAGCGGCTGCGGCTGCCGGTCGGGGCGTACCTGGACATCATCGAGGAGAACACCGCGAACTACGAGCGCACCCGCGCGGCGCTCGCCAAGGGCACCCCTCTCCCGGTGGAGGGCACGCTGGAGTACGCCCCGCAGATCATCCACAGCGCCCTCACCGGCACGCCCCGCGAGGTCTACGGCAACGTCCCCAACCGCGGTCTCATCGACAACCTCCCGCCCGACTCCGTCGTCGAAGTGCCCTGCCTCGCCGACGCATTGGGGGTGCATCCCACCCGAGTCGGTTCACTGCCCCCGCAGTGCGCGGCCCTCAACAGGACCTACGCCTCCGTCACCGACCTCGTGGTCCGTGCTGCCACGGACTGCGACCCGCGCCACATCCGGCACGCGGCGATGACCGACCCCGCGACGGCGGCCGCGCTGCCGGTGGAAGGGATCTGGGACCTGTGCGACGAGCTCGTACGGGCTCATGGGGAACTGCTGCAGCCGGAGTTGCGGGCCGTGCTCGGCCACTGAGGAGGTGACCGAAGTCGAACCGGTGTTCGCCCGCGCCCGGAACGCCCGAAACTGGTTGAATGAGCCGCCCCGGGCGCGGTCGCGCCAACGTCAAGGCCCTCGTGTACGTCGCCGCGTTCGCCCCCGACGAGGGGGAGAGCGCTGCAGCCGGCCGGGATGTTCCCCGGCAGCCAGTTGCCGGACGCGCTGGCCACCCGCCCCTACCCGATACCCGGCAGCGGCGCCCCCGGGATCGACGGCTGCATCGCCCCGGCGAAGTTCCACGGCGTCTTCGCCCAGGACCTGCCGCGCTCGCAGACCCATGCGCCGGCGGTCGCCCAACGCCCGGGCAGCGTGGGCGGGTTGGGCGGGCCCAGCGGTGTACCGGCCTGGAAGACCATCCTCCGTGCGCGATTCCGCCGGCTGCCGACGGGGACGGCGCACGAGGTCATCGTCCGAGCAGGTCCAGCGCCCGCTCCCACCCGAACTCCGGCCGCCTGCCGTCCTCCCCCGCCTCCCCGGAGTACGGTTCGCCGAACCGGATGCCCATCCCGCGCAGCCGTATCAGACTGTCCTGGTAGGCGGGGTGGGTGGCCAACGCGTCGGCCACGCACGGCAGTACGGCGACGGGGACGCCGAGGCCGTACGACTCGCAGAGGGTGGCCACGGCGAGGGTGTCGGCCAGACCCGCCGCCCATTTGTTGATCGTGTTGAAGGTGGCGGGAGCGACCACGACCGCGTCCGGCGGCGGGAACGGGCGCGGGTCACCGGGGCTGCGCCAGGCCGAGCGGATCGGGCGGCCGGCCTGTGCCTCGACGGCGGCGGTGTCGAAGAAGCCGTTCATGGCGACGGGCGTCGCGATGACGCCGACCTCCCAGTCCCGCTCCTGGGCCGCAGTGATCAACTTGCTGACGTCCACGGCGATTCCGGCGGCACAGACGACAACGTAGAGGAAGGGTCCCTCGGCCTGTTCGGTCACCCGCGCACCCTACTCAAGCGGGAAGGACCGCCCCCGTTCGGCTTCCGGCCGCGGGCCGAGGATGCGCCGCTGCTTCTCCTCGATGGACACGTCGTTGATGCTGGCCTCGCGCCGGGTCATCAGCCCGCGCTCGTCGAACTCCCACAACTCGTTGCCGTACGACCGCCACCACCGGCCGTCGGCGTCCTGGCACTCGTACTGGAAGCGGACCGCGATGCGGTTGCCGTCGTAGGCCCACAGATCCTTGCGCAGGGCGTACTCCCGCTCGCGCGCCCACTTCGCGGTGAGGAACTCGACGATCTCCGCGCGGCCGGTGACGAAGGTGTCGCGGTTGCGCCACACCGAGTCCGGCGAGTAGGCGAGGGCCACTCTGTGCGGGTCGCGGGTGTTCCAGGCGTCCTCGGCGGCCTGCACCTTCTGCGCGGCGGTCTCGCGGGTGAACGGCGGCAGGGGCGGGCGGTCGGTCATGTCATCCTCCGTGGCCCAGAAGGGAGAACGTACGTTCTCCGGTACGATCACCAACGTAGGAGAACGCTCGTTCTCGCGTCAAGGAGTGGTCGTCCATGGACAGCGCAGTGGCCCGGGAGCGGGCGCTGGACGCCGCCGAGGAGCTGTTCTACGGGCGGGGCATCCAGTCCGTCGGCATGGACGACATCCGCGGCGCGTCCGGGATCTCGCTCAAGCGGCTCTACCAGCTCTTCCCGGCGAAGGAGCAACTGGTCGAGGCCTATCTGGAGCGGCGGGACGGACGCTGGCGCGGGCGGCTCGCGGCGTACGTGGAGCGCGAGGAGGATCCCGGAGGGCGGATCCTCGCGGTCTTCGACTGGCTGGAGGAGTGGTTCGGCGAGGACGGCTTCCGCGGGTGCGCGTGGATCAACTCGTACGGCGAACTGGGGGCCAGGTCGGACCGTGTGGCGTCCCAAGTCCGAGCCCACAAGCAGGCGTTCGGCGACTACCTCGCCTCGCTCGTGGCCGCCGCCGGGCGGCCCGCCTCGCTGGCCGGGCCGCTCTTCCTGCTGGCCGAGGGCGCCATGGTGACGGCGGGCATCACACAGAGCACGCGGCCGGCCGCCGAGGCGCGCGAGGCGGCCCGGCTGTTGCTGGAGTCCCGCTGAGGTCAGGCGACGGCGAGCGCCGTCACGGCCGCGCGTGCCCGGGTCAGCGAGTCCGCCGCCGGGCCTTCGAGTCCGTCCAGGTGCGGCAGGAGACCGACGAGGGTGAGCTCGGCGGCGATGAGGTGCAGGTTGTCCGGCGCCACGCCCTGGCTGCCGAAGTAGGCCTTCAGGTACGGCGTCTGGAAGTCGTGGTGCTCGCGCGGGGTGCCGGGGCCGTAGCCGCCGCCGCGCGCCATGACCACGACCACCCGGGTGTCCCGCAGCAGGCGCTCACCGGTGTCCGGATCGGCGTACGCGCCGGGGAAGGTCACGCGGTCGATCCACGCCTTCAGGGACGCGGGTACCGAGAAGTTGTACATCGGGACGCCGAGCAACACCGTGTCCGCGGCGAGCAGTTCGGTGATCAGGGGCCGCGTGAGCTCCCACTCCCGCTCCTCGGCGGCGTTCTCGATCAGCGCAGGCACCTTGGCCGGCGGGACGAACCCCTCGCGTTCCACACGGCGGCCGAGGGCGGCGTACGCCGGGCCCAGTGGTGGGACCGGGTCGGCGGTCAGGTCGCGGCGACGGTAGGCCGCCGTCCCGTTGTGTGCGCGCCATGTCCGCGCGAACAGGCCCGTCAGGCGCCTGCTGACCGAGTCGTCGGCCGTGTCGGCGCTGGAGTCGATGTGCAGCAGGGTCATGTCGGTCCCCTCGGTCGGGTCGGGATCGTCAGTGGGGTGACGGAGCACGACGGAGAAAGGTGACCGATGGACGGGCACGACGAGCTGGCGCGGCGGTTCGAGGAGCGGCGCGGGCAGCTGCGGGCGGTGGCGTACCGCATGCTGGGCTCGGCCGACGAGGCGGAGGACGCCGTCCAGGAGGCCTGGCTGCGACTGAGTCGTACCGGCGAGGACGGCATCGACAACCTGGCGGGCTGGCTGACGACGGTGGTCTCCCGGATCTGCCTGGACATGCTGCGGTCGCGCTCGTCACGACGGGAGGAGCCGTACGGTCAGGAGGCGCCGGAGAGGGCCGCCGTCGAGAACGCCCCCGAGGACGAGGCTGTCCTGGGCGACTCGGTGGGCCTCGCCCTGCTGGTGGTCCTCGACCGGCTGGGCCCCGCCGAGCGGGTCGCGTTCGTGCTGCACGACCTGTTCGGCGTGCCCTTCGACCACATCGCCCAGGTCGTGGGCCGTACCCGGCCCGCCGCGAAGAAGCTCGCCAGTCGCGCCCGGCAGAAGGTCCGGGGCACTCCCGCCGTCCCGGGGGCCGAGCTCGACCGGCACCGGCAGGTCGTCGAGGCGTTCCTGGCCGCCGCGCGGGGCGGCGACCTCGACGGCCTGCTGGCCGTACTCGCCCCCGACGTGGTCCGGCGGGCGGACCCCGCCGCCCTGCCGCCCGGGGTGCCGCCCGAACTGCGCGGCGCCCGTGCGGTGGCGGAGGGGACCGTGGCGCTGCGGGAACGGTCCCGGTTCGCCGCAACCGCCCTCGTCGACCGGAGCGTCGGTGTCGTCGTCGCCCCGCACGGGCGGTTGCTGTTCGCACTGACGGTCACGGTCGAGGACGGGCGGATCACCGCGTACGACGTCGTCGCCGACTCGGCGCGGCTGGACGGTCTCGACCTCGCTGTCCTCGACCTGCCGGGGATCAGCCCACTGTCTCGGACACCGTGATGGCGGCGACGGGGCAGGACCGGGCGGCCTCCCGCACCATCGGGTCGCCGCCGCCGTCCTCCCGACCGGGCAGGAGGGTGCTGAAGCCGTCGTCGTCCTGGGTGAAGACGCCCGGCGCGGCCATGGCGCACTGGCCGGCGCCGATGCAGACGTCCTTGTCGATGTCGATGTGCATGACCTTCAGCCTCTTACCAGGTCACGGGGAGTTCCAGCATCCCCTGGATCGTGTCGCCGGGTTTGAAGGGGATCTCGTCGGCGGGCGCGGCGAGGCGGAGTGTGGGGAGCCGGTCGAAGAGGGTGCGCAGGGCGATCTCCAGCTCGGCGCGGGCCAGGTTCTGGCCGAGGCACTGGTGGATGCCGAAGCCGAACGCGACGTGGTGGCGGGCCGGCCGGTGCCAGTCCAGGGCGTCCGGGTCGGCGTAGACGTCCTGGTCACGGTTGATGACCGAGGTCGAGAAGACCACGCCGTCACCCGCCCGGATGGTCGTTCCGCCCGCCTCGATGTCCTCGGTCGCCCTGCGCAGCAGCCCGTCCGCGATCGAGAGCATGCGCATCAGTTCCTCGACCGCGCCGGGCAGCAGCTCCGGGTCGCCGCGCAACTCGGCGAGCCGCTCGGGGTGTTGGAGGAGGGTGAAGGTGCCGAGGGAGATCATGTTGGCGGTCGTCTCGTGGCCGGCGACCAGCAGGATGGTCGCGAACGAGATGACCTCCTGACGGGTCAGCACCCCCTCGCGCAGCTGATGGTGGACGAGTTCGTCCAGAACGCCCTCGCCTGGCTCCGGCTGCTTCTGCTTGCTGTCGATCAACTCCTCGAAGTACGCGTCCAGTTGGTCGCGCGCGTGCTGTGTGTCGACGGCCGTCGGGCCGCGCAGCAGTCGTCGTGACTGCCCCTCGAAGAAGTCGTGGTCGGCATAGGGGACGCCGAGCAGCGCACAGATCACCATCGACGGCACGGGCAGTGCGAAGGCGTTCACCAGCTCGGCGGGCGGTCCCTGCTCGATCATCGCGTCGAGCAGCCCGTCCACGATCCGCTGGATCTGCGGGCGCAGTTCGGCGGCGCGCCTGAGGGTGAAGCTGGGCACCATCATCCGCCGCTGGGTGCGGTGTTCCGGGTCGTCGACGCCGAGCAGGGCGACCCTCCGGTTCTTCACCGCGGTGAACCGTTCGGTGGGCGCCGGGAAGTCTGGGTGGGTGCGGTCCGTCGACAGACGCTGGTCGGCGAGCAGGTCGCGGGCGAGGGCGTGACCCGTGACCAGCCAGGCCGGACGGCCGTCGTAGAGGGTGATCCGGGTCAGCGGGCGGGCGGCGCGCAGAGGGTCGTAGGCGGTGGCCGGGTGGTAGGGGCAGGTCCGGTCCTGGGGGAAGGCGACGGGTTCCGTTTCCGTCATGGAAGACCTCGCAGACGAAGAGTGCGTCGTGCAGATCTTCATTAGATGCCCGGGGCATCTATGAGGCGACGACAAGTTCGGCCAGATCGGTGGCGCGGCCAATCTGGCCGGGGATCGTCGCTCGGGTGTCGAAGACCAGCTGTCGATAACCGGCTGTCGAAAATCGGTTGTCGGCGAGGAGCGGCCGCCGCCAGAATCCGGCCATGCCTACGACCTTCGCCTTCCTGCCGCCGACCGCCGCCGCCACGCCGGAGCGGTTCCAGCAGCAGACCGGCCGACCGTGGAGGCCTACGCTTCCCCGCTCGTGACCGCCGCGCTCGTCGCGGGACTGCTCGCGGGGTACGGCATCGCCGTTCCCGTCGGCGCGGTCGCGACCTATCTCGTCTCGCTCACCGCCCGTACGTCCCTGCGCACCGGTGTCTGCGCCGCGCTCGGCGTCGCCACCGCCGACGGGCTCTACGCCCTGGTGGCCACCGTCGGGGGTTCCGCCGTCGCGGCTCTGCTGCGGCCGGTCCTCGAGCCGCTGCGCTGGGCCGCCGCCCTCGTCCTGGTGACCCTGGCGGTGCGCGGTGCGGTCACGGCCGTACGCCGGTACCGCGGCCACCGGCTCGCCACGCGCGATGCCCCGCCTCCCCCGAGCCCCGCCCGGGCCTATCTGGGGCTGCTCGGGATCACCCTGCTCAACCCGACCACCGTCGTCTACTTCGCGGCGCTGGTGCTCGGCACCCGCGCCGAGGAGGCGGTGCGGCCCCTGGAGCAGGGGGTGTTCGTGCTCGCGGCGTTCGCCGCGTCCGCGAGCTGGCAGCTGCTGCTCGCCGGGGGCGGTGCCCTGCTGGGGCGGGCCCTGACGGGCCACCGGGGGCGGCTGCTGACGGCACTGGTGTCGAGCGGTGTGATCTCGGCACTCGCCGTGCGGATGCTGGTCACGCCGTGAGGCCGGGCCCTACGGTGCGAACGCCCGGGCGACAGCCAGGCTGTCCTCGTACACGTGATGGCGGACCACGAGCCCGTCCTCGACGGTCAGATGCAGGGCGAACCTGGCGCGATAGCGCCGTCCGGTCGCCGCGACGGTCTGCCGGATCTCGCCAAGGACCACCGCGTCCGGGCCGTCCACCAGGATCCGCTCGATCTGCGTCGCCGCCTGCCCGGGTACGTGGCGGGCGGCAAGCTCCCGGAAGTGGTCTGCGGCGTCGGCGCGGGTGGAGCGGTGCCGGATCCACGGGAGCTCCGTACGCCCGTGCTCGTCCATGGGCCAGCTGAGTTTCCAGTCGCCGCCGTGCTCGGCGTACAGCTCGGCGATCAGATCCGGGTCGCCGTGGCCGATCCGGAGCAGCAGTTCCTCGACCACTGCGCGGGTCGTCGTGTCGGCTGTCGTGGTCATGAGGCCTTCTCCTTCGCCGGGTGTCGTGCCGGAGTGGTCACGACTCTGCCGCAGGGGCCCGGCGGAGGCGATTACCCGCGGGGTCATGGCCTTGCCTCACACGGGCCGCGAGGGGAACACGGTAGGGATGATTCCTGCACGTGCCGGTGTTGAACTCCGGTGCGAGTCAGCCGTAGGACATCGACGACGGGACGGATGCCATGCCTCTTGAGGGTGAGTACGAGCCCAGCCCCACCGGGTGGGTGCGCGAGCAGGTGGAGTTGT
The DNA here is from genome assembly GCF_000718165.1 of Streptomyces fulvoviolaceus. Lineage (GTDB taxonomy): Bacteria > Actinomycetota > Actinomycetes > Streptomycetales > Streptomycetaceae > Streptomyces > Streptomyces fulvoviolaceus. The sequence goes on from NZ_JOEY01000025.1 coordinate 25,445, forward strand.
ACGAGAGCTCCGGTGGCACCAAGGGGACAACCCTCCGGGAGACGGGGATGCCCGTCATCCTGCTGACGACTCGGGGCGTGAAGAGCGGCAAGCTCCGCAAGACGCCGCTGATGCGGGTCGAGCACGAGGGGCGGTACGCGGCGGTCGCCTCGCTGGGCGGGTCTCCCAAGCATCCGGTCTGGTACTTCAACGTCCAGGCCGATCCCCAGGTGGAGCTGCAGGACGGTCCGGCGAAGCAGGACATGACGGCCCGTGAGGTCACCGGCGCGGAGAAGGCCGAGTGGTGGGAGCGTGCGGTCGCGGCGTATCCGCCGTACGCCGACTACCAGAAGAAGACGGATCGTGAGATCCCGGTCTTCGTGCTGGAACCGGCCGAACAGGGCTGAATCCGGCCTCGAAAGCACCGCGGAAAAATTCTTTTTTTCGGGACGCATGAACCGGTGTTCGCCGGGCACCCGTGCGTCAGGCCCCGCCGCGCTCCCCCGTCGCGGCGGGGCTTTCTTGTGCCTCGTTCGCGTGCCGGTCGGTCACGTCGAGGAAGATCTCCCCGGCCTCGGGGACGGTACGGGCGATGGACCGCTTGATCCGGACGGCGACCTCCTCGACGTGCTCGCTGTCCAGCCCCGGCATGAGATCGATCCGGGCGGCCACCAGGTCCGAGTCCAGCCCCATCTTCATCGTGAACAGCGCTTCCACGCTGTCGATCTCGGGCTGTGCCTCCAGCAGCTCCCGGATCCGGCCGCTCGCCTCCGGGTCGGCGGCCTCCCCGATCAGCTGTCCCATGGCCTCGCGCCCGAGCCGGTAGGCCACGTAGACGAGCAGCGCGCCGATCCCCAGCGAGGCGGACGCCTCCCACACGACCTGTCCGGTGATCATGTGCAGCGCCATGCCGATCATGGCCAGGGTCACGCCGAGCACCGCCGTGCCGTCCTCGGCGACGACCGTACGCAGGGCCGGATCCCGCGCGCCCTCCGAGGCTCCCCCCTGCCGGTGCACCTGGTGCAGGGCCCGCACCAGGGAGATCCCCTCGGCGAGGAAGGCGACGCCCAGCACGATCAGGCCCGCCACATAGCCGCTGAACTTCTCCTCGGCGCCGTTCCTGAGGGCCTCGACGCCCTGGAAGAAGGAGAAGCAACCGCCCATGACGAAGATCACGACGGCCGCGAGCAGCGACCAGAAGAACCGCTCCTTGCCGTAGCCGAAGGGGTGGCGCCGGTCCGCGGGGCGGCGGCTGCGGCGCAGCGCGGCCAGCAGGAAGACCTCGTTGAGGCTGTCGGCCACCGAGTGCGCGGCCTCCGACAGCAGTGCGGGCGATCCCGCGAAGAGCCCGCCGACGGCCTTGGCGGCCGCGATCACGAGGTTGGCCGTGAGCGCCACCAGCACGGTGACGCGTGTCCTCCGGTCCGCCTGGCTGCTGCCGGACGCGCCGTTCGTGTTCGTGGATGTCCCGCTCACCTTCGCCGACTGCCCCTGTCGCCACGGCTCACACCGTGCCGTCGGCCGAAAACGGGGAACGCGTGCACCAGGGCAGCCGTATCCGAGGAGGAAGCATGGGCAGCCGGGACGACGGCAACAAGGCGTACGGCCGGAAGGCGTTCAAGCGGTCGAAGAGCCACTTCACGGACCGGATCACCGCGGACGGCCGAGGCGGCCGGCCGGTGGAGGCCGGCCGCTACCGTCTGGTGGTCAGCCGCGCCTGTCCGTGGGCGAGCCGGGCGGTGATCTCGCGGCGGCTGCTCGGCCTGGACGACGCGCTGTCCCTCGCTGTCGCCGATCCGATCCAGGACGACCGCAGCTGGCGCTTCACCCTGGACCCGGACGGCCGCGACCCGGTCCTCGGCATCCGTTACCTCAGCGAGGCGTACGACAAGCGGGAAACCGGCTACCCGGGCGGAGTGAGCGTGCCCGCGATCGTGGACGTGCCCACCGGCAGGCTGGTCACCAACGACTACCAGCAGCTCACGCTCGACCTCGCCACCGAGTGGAGGGCCCTGCACCGGGACGGGGCGCCCTACCTGTATCCGCGGGCGCTGCGCGACGAGATCGACATGGTGATGGCGGACGTCTACGAGGACGTCAACAACGGCGTGTACCGGGCGGGCTTCGCCACGGACCAGGAGGAGTACGAGGCCGCGTGCGCGGGCGTCTTCCGGCGGCTCGACCTGTTGACGCCCCGGCTGGCCCGGCAGCGCTACCTCGTCGGGGACACGATCACCGAGGCGGACATCCGGCTGTTCACCACCCTGGTCCGCTTCGACGCCGTGTACCACGGCCACTTCAAGTGCAACCGCTGGAAGCTGACGGAGAACGAGGTGCTGTGGGCGTACGCCCGCGACCTCTACCAGACGCCGGGTTTCGGTGACACGGTCGACTTCGACCACATCAAGCGGCACTACCACCAGGTGCACACCGGCATCAATCCGACCGGCATCGTCCCGCTCGGCCCGGACCTGTCCGGCTGGCTGACCCCGCATCACCGGGAGGAGCTGGGCGGCCGGCCGTTCGGGGACGGGACGCCTCCCGGGCCGGTGCCCGCGGCCGAGGAGGTTCCGGCGCGGGGACGGCCCTGACCGACGAAGGAGACGTACGTGAGCAAGAAGAGGAACAAGAAGAAGCTGAAGCTCCCCCTCGCCTACAAGCCTCTGGGTTTCGTGCTGGGCTGGTCGAGCGGTGCGCTGGCGGGGCTCGCCTTCCGCAAGACGTGGATGGCGATACGGCACGAGGAGGACGCGCCCGACGCGCTGGACCGGGACCGCGGCTGGGGGGAGATCCTGCTGGCCGCCGCGGTCCAGGGTGCCCTCTTCGCCGTGGTGCGCAGTGCCGTGGACCGCACGGGTGCGAAGGTCGTCGAGCGCCAGACCGGTGTCTGGCCGGCCGATGACACGGGCGGCCAGGACTGAACGGATCCACCCGTCTCAGGCCGGCTTGGGGGCCGTCGACGTGACGAGGCGCAGGGTGAAGGAGTGGCCCGCCGGGTCGGCGTAACCGCGTTCCTCGAACGGACCGGAGGCGTCCTCCCTCTCCAGCGGACGCCCGCCGAGCTCCACCACCTTGCGCTCCGCCGCGTCCAGGTCGTCCACCACGAAGTCCAGGTGGGCCTGGAGCGAGTTCTCCGCGCGCGGCCAGCTCGGCGGTGTCGCGTTCGCGTCACGGCGGAACGCCATCCGGATCCCGTCGATGCCCCTGATCTCCACGCGGTTGGCGGTCGCCTCCGTCTCCTCCGCGTCGAGCAACTCCTTGTAGAACACGGCGAGTTTCTCGGGCTCGACGCAGTCCAGCACGACGGCCCCCGCTTTCACCAGTGCCATGTCTCCTCCGAAGGTCCGGGCGCGGGGCGGCGTGCCGCGCAGCCCTCTACCTAGCGGATATCCCGGCACGGCCGATTCAGTCGGCGATCAGCCACTCTCCGTCGCGCATCAGCTCGCGGCCCGCGATCTCGTTGGCCTCCCGCCAGGCCTGCACCCGGAGCGGCCGGACCCGGAAGTACAGGTAGGGCGTGGCGAGTTCGCGGGGGTCGAAGCCGGTCGTGGCGGCGAAGTGGTCGGCCTCCCCCTCGGCCAGTCCGTCCGCCGTGAGCGTGTCGGCGGTGCCCTCGATCATCACGACGTCGCGGGTGGTCCCGACGCCGAGACGCGCCTTGCCGGTCGTCTTCAGGTTCCGGCCGGTGGGACTGGCTGCCGGGGTGGCGAGCAGGAGGGCCGAGCCGTCCCAGACGAACGAGAGCGGGACGAGATACGGCACGCCCGAGGCGCCGTCGGCGGTCGCGACCCAGACGTCCTCGTCGTGCTCGAGGCGGTGCAGGGTGTCCTGCTTGCGCTGTTCGGGCGTACGTGCGGTCGGTGAGGTCATCGTCGGGCAGCCTCCGGATGGACGCCGTATCAACAGGCGTGTCGTCAGCGGACGTTGTCGGTGCGAACCGTGCGACACGCGACCCTACCTGGCGCGACGTCATCTCGCGTAGCACGCACGGGACGCGGCGACACGCCGGTGCCCGCTGCGCCCACGGACACCCCTGGCACAGGCGACAGGCGCGCGAGTGTACGCAGCTCAAGTGGCATGTGCAGTAACCCAGATCACGACCAGGTCACGGTGTAGATCATTTACGCTCTGGGCAGCCTCGTACCGCTTCTAGGTTCAACTTTCGACCACCAAAGCCCAGTTCGAGTGCGCGGGGGCCGTCTCGACGGCCGCCTGTTTAGCAGGGCCGGGGGGACCCTGCGGTTCGTCTCCCGAAAGGAAGCGCATGCCTCAGGACGTCACGTTCGACCTCCCCTTCGACGCCCCCGTCAGCAGACATCTGGAGTACGCCCAAGAGCGCCATCTGTGCCGGATCCGGAACATGGTCCTGGTCCGCAGCCAGACCGGGGTTCGAGGAGTACAGGTCATGGGACCTGCCGCAGGCCGCCGCCCGCACCTACCCACACGCCTCGGCCGACGACATGGCCGTCCTGATGAAGCGGTTCTCCCAGCCCTTCCTCTTCGACGACCAGTTCGACGCCAACCAGCCGGACCGCATGGCCGAGGTGGCGCGTGAGCTCTTCGTCGCCCCGCTGGGCCCCGCGGGCAGCAGGCATCGAGTGCCCTGCCCCATCGAAACAAGGCAGGCGGTTACATCTCCGTGGAGATCACATGGGGGAACCCATGTAGCAGATGGTCCGGACGTCCCCGGGCAAGCTCCAGCCGATCGGGCATACGGGGCGGCTGACGTTGGATCCTCTGGCCTTCCTGGAGCGGCAGCGCACCTCGGATCCTGCGGTCGCGCTGCGCCTGACGGGCCGCGAGTGCTTCCTGATCAACACAGCTGAGTCTGCCGTGGACGAGCGGACCGCCACGTTCGAGAACCGAGCGGGCGCAGGGCAGTTCGTCCTCGTAGGGCAGGTGGGCGACCCGCTCCACTTCCTCGGCCGTCAACGCAGCAGTCGTGCCCCTCGCGGTCGTTCGCAGCAGGAGCCGGAGCCGGTCGCGTGAGTCCGGCTGTTCGGCGAGGCCGTCGCGGAAGGCACAGAAGATTCTCGGACACGATCGGCCAACATCCACGGTCGATCGATTCCGTTGTCATGGCCATAACTTGATGGGAAACCGGTGTGAAATCTCGAATCGCAGGTGCCGTTCCGACGGCGTCCGCCAACAGCTCGATCCCGGCGCAGCCAAGCGCCCAGCTCCAGCCCACGGATGCGGGGAACACCCTGGCCCGCCTCTTGGCGAAACGCATCAATGGGAGCACGGAGCAGTACCGAAGGTCCCAGAACGCCGCTCGACAGCGGCTGGACGCATTCGGATCCCCCCACTACAGCACCACGCTGCGGGTGGAGGGAGCCTTCCACCTGGCGCAGCCCGCGTTCCTCCCGCCCGACGAGGCGGGCTACGCCAGGTTGAGGCACCTCGACACCAGCCTGCGCATGATCGAAGCAGCCTTCCCCCAGGTCAGCACCGATATCGAGGTCTGCCGACTGACCTGCCTGATGCTGGAAGGGGCTTGGCGGAGCCGGGCACTCACCCCGCCGCGCGAGGAGGAGCAGACGACCGTCTGCACCTGCCCGCTGTGCCTTCGCATACCCACGCCCCCCGCACGCACGCTGGATGACTACCGTTGGCGACAGAGCGCCGGTCGTCCCCTCACCGTCAAGACCTGGCCGTACCGCCGGGAACTCGACAGCGTCCTGACCGGTGGATGGTCCTGGACCCGGCAGATGAACGACCTTGAACGGGACATAGGCCACCGCCACCGCTTCGAGGACGACATCCTCGTCTTCCACGAATACAAACGCGTGATCGACACCATCGATACAACACGCCTCACCCAACACGTCGAAGGCCGCTTGGCCGAGAACTTCAGCACCAACAGCGCACGGGCCCTGGTCAGCGGACTCTTCTCAGCCCATAAGCGATCCGTCGACGAGTACTGGCTCCAGCAGCACGCCTCGGGCAGTGTCACGCTCCCCCAGACCAGCCCGCTCAACCAGAGCACCTACTCAGCCCTGCAGATGCTGGACTGCCTGTTCTGGCACGTCGCACCCGACACCGAACTCTGGCAGGAAGAAAACCTCGCCTCCCTGCTGCTGTGCCGCGTCATCGACGACATGACCGACGTACGAGCCGACGCCCTCACCGGTGAGATCAGCAACTTCTGGCTCGCCGAGATGCCCACCCACACCAAGGCCCTCTACGCCGCCTGCGCCATAGCCATCGTCAAGTACGGCTGCATGCCCGAGGCGCATGACCCGATGTGGAACACCTGGCTGATGACCACCACGGTCGTCTGGATGGGGCTCACGGGCCGCCACGCCCTGTGGTTCGACGGCATCACCCAGGGCCTCCCCCCGGCCGAGGCGTGCCCGCTGTGCGACCTGCAGCCCAACGCATGCAGCGGCATCCTCACCGAGGGCACCACCCTCACCATCGCCCCACGGCCCACCGCACCGGCACTGAGCACCCGGACCGCCGAGCTGTCCGCACGCTGCCGAGCCCAATACCCCGAGACATGGCCCCTCTTCGACACCGAGCTCCATGCCTTCGAAGCACTGCACGGCCCCTGGCACGGCAACATCGACAGCACATGGGAGATCTTGCGCCGCACCTACATCGCCGCCGTGGAGGCATCCAGGTCCGCACCGTCCCCGGCCCGCGCTCGTGAAGTCCAACAGGACTCCGGCGTAGTCGGATCGGAGAAGTTCCACACCCTGCACCACCCTGAGACCGGGCGGGAAGACACGGCACTGCTCGCCTACATGTTCGCCGGCGCCCACCCGCATTTCCTCTGGAACGCCACGGGATACCGTCCCACGGGCGTCGAAGGCGACTGGCTCGACGGCTGACGCCTCAATCCTGTTCAGAAACCCGGTAGATGGTGGTGGGGACGCCTGCACCTTGCCCGCACGCTCGGAGAACCACCCGTCCTGTTCGCGCTCACCGGCCCCAAGGCCGACGAACGCGAGACACCGCGCGACACCGCACCCGAGGTCGAAGCCACCCATCCACGGCGGACAATCATCGGCGACCAGAACTACTTCGACCACGAGTTCGAGCACGACTTCACCGGCCGTGAGCTGGTCTTGCTGCGGCCGGCCCGCAAGGGGGAACCCGAACGGGCCGGATCGCGCCTGTTCAAACCGCTCCGACGGACCATCGAATCGATCAACCGGACCTTCAAGGGCCGGCTCGACCTGAAACGACGCAGCGGCAGGAGCCCTGCCGGAGTCGGCGTCCGCGTCCTGACGAGCGGGAGGAGGTGCGGATGGGCGTGGAGGACATCCAGCACTGGGTCAACGGCACCTACGAGTGGGCCCTGACCACCGGCCGCTGCGCCACCGCCGAGGAGGACCCGGCGCCCACGGCCGAACTCCCCGGACGCGGCTCGGTGGACGACCTGCTGAGCGTGTGAGCGACCGCCCGCGCCCCCGCACGGCACTGCCCGGCCGGAAGCCGGCCGGGCAGCGGTCCCCTGGCGTGGTCTAGACGGCGAACTCGACCGGCAGACTGTCCAGCCGGAACTCCCAGGTGGAGGCGGTCGAGCCGAGTTCCTCCGGCGGTACGGCCAGGCGCAGGCCCGTCAGCCGGTGCAGCAGGACGTTCACGCCGACCTCGATGATGGACTGGCCGATGCTCTGCCCGGGGCACTCGTGCGGACCGGAGCTGAAAGCCAGGTGCGACTGGTTGCCCTGGACCGCCACGCCCTCTTCCCGGATCTCCGGGTCGACGTTGCCCGAGGCGAGGCCGAGGACGAGCAGGTCGCCCTCCTCGATGTCGTGCCCGCCGAGCTCCAGCTCGCTGGTGGCGAACCGCCCCGGCAGGACAGCCAGCGGCGGGGTGTTCCACATGACCTCCTCCACCACGGCGGACACGTTCAGCTGACCGCTGATCAGCCCGGACAGCCGCGCCGTGTCGGTCAGGAGCAGCTGCAGCACCCGGGCCAGCAGGTTACTGGTCGTGGTGTGGGCGGCGATCAGCACCAGGCGCAGATGGCTGACGACCTCGTCCTCGTCCAGCGCCGCGGGGTGCTCCAGCAGGGCGGTGGTGAAGTCCGAACCCGGTTCGGACCGCTTGCGCTCGGCGAGTTCGGCCAGGATCTGCATGATGTGGCCGTTGTGTACGAGGGCGTCCTCGCCGCCCTTGAAGACCTGGGCGCACGACTCGACCAGGCGTAGCCCGTCCGCCTTGGGAAGGCCCAGGATCCGGGTGAGCACGAGCATCGGCAGGTACTCGGCGTAGTCGGCCACCAGGTCGGCGCGCCCGGCGTCGGCGAACACGTCGATCTGCTGGTTCGCGAAGTACGTGGCGTGCCGCCGGACGCCACGGCTCGAGGCGGCCAGCAGTCCGTCGGTGACCGCGCCGCGCAGCCTGCGGTGCGGCTCTCCGTCCTGGGAGACGCAGTCGGGCCGCCAGCCCACCATCGGCACCAGCGGATGGGACTCCGCTATCCGGCCCTCCCGCCAGTCCCGCCAGATGCGGGCGTCCCGGCTGAACTGACGGGGGTTGTCCAGCACCCGCCGGTTGTCGCGGTAGCCGAGCACCAGCCAGGCGGGAACGTCACCCTCGAGGAGCACCGGTGCGACGGAGCCGTGCTCCTTGCGCAGCCGCTCGTAGATGGCCTGCGGGTCGGTGGCCGCGTCCGGGCCGTACAACCGCGTGAGTTCTGCCCCACCGTGCGCGACGGGGCACCCGCGGGGCGCGTCGGGATCGTTTAAAGTCTGCTCGTTCATCGGGACTCCAGTGCGACGGCGGAGCGTTCCTTCAGGTGACGTATCAGGGCGATGAGGACGTCACGGCTGGAGGCCCGGTCCCGGGCGTCGCAGGCCACGATCGGGGTGTGCGGGGAGATGTCGAGGGCGTCCCGGATCTCCTCGATCGGGTGCTGCTGGGAGTCGGGGAAGACGTTCAGGGCGATGACGAAGGGGACGTTCTGCCGCTCCATCTCCTCGATCGCCCGGAAGCTGGAGGCGAGCCGGCGGGTGTCCACCAGGACGACCGCGCCGAGCGCGCCCTTGAACAGGCCGTTCCACAGGAACCAGAAACGCTCCTGGCCGGGCGTGCCGAACAGGTAGAGCACCAGTTCCTCGTTGATGCCGATCTTCCCGAAGTCCAGACTGACCGTGGTCTCGGTCTTGTCCGCGACGCCGATGAGGTGGTCGTCGTCGGCGCTGGCCTGCGTGAGGGTCTCCTCGGTGGTCAGCGGCTTGATGTCGCTGACCGAGCGGACCATCGTGGTCTTTCCGGTGCCGAAGCCGCCGGCGATCATCACCTTCACCGAGCGGGCGGCCCCGGCGGCCTGCCGGCCGGGATGGTCAAAGCCTTTGAAGTCCACTGAGTACCTCCTCAAGGAGCGCGAGGTCGGGCCCGCGACCGGCGTCGTGCGCCGGGATGGGGTCACGGGCTTCGACGCGGCCTGCCTCCAGCAGATCGGCCAGCAGCACCGCGAGAATGTTGAAGGGCAGTCCGAGGTGGGCGCCGAGTTCGGCCACCGCCAGCGGATCGCGGCAGCGCCGGAGAATCTCCTCGTGCTCGTGCTGCATCCCCGGGACGGGAGCGGTGAGGGAGACGATGAGGGTCGCCACGTCGAGACTCGACGCCGAACCGCCCGGTCCGCTGCGCCCCCCGGTGAGGACGTAGTAGCGCTCGAGACCGGACGGGTCCGTGGGTCGGCGGGGAGCACTCATCCAGAGTGCTCCTCCAGGCGCGGAGTGGTGCCGAGGAGCTCACCCATCCTGCGGGCCAGGTCCCTCATCTGGTGCCCCAGCAGGCCCTGGTCGAGGCCCTCTCTGGCGAGCACTCCGAGATACGTCTCCACACCCGCGCGGACGACGAAGAGATGACCGCCGTCCACCTCGATCATCGCCAGCCTGAGCTGCCCCGCGTACTTGGGGAACTGCTCCGCGACCGGCTGGGCCAGCGCCTGCAGGCCTGCCACCACGGCCGCGAAGCGGTCCACGTCGTCGGGATCTTCGGCACCAAAGGACGTGATGGCCTTGCCGTCGCTGGAGGCCACGAGGGCGAAGCGGATCTCCGGGATGGACTCCACCAGATCGCGGAGCGCCCAGCTCACGTCGGTTCCCTGTTGCGTCATGTGGACTAGTCGCTCTCTTCAGTGCGGTGCTCTGCGGACGCGGGGCCGTCGGCCGCCCCGTCCGCCTCGGTGGACTCCCGTCCGGCGGTGGCGAAGGCGGCCATGCCGGTGAAGGACGCGTCCGGAGGGGTGGCGGAGACGGTCGTCTCCTCCGTCCGCTCCGAGCGCTCGGCCGGCTGGTGCCGCACCTCCCGCCCCTCGTCGGTCCGCCTGCTTCTGCGTCGGGGCAGTCCGCCGGGAGTGGTGTCCACGGCTTCCGCGGTCTCGTCCGGAGTCTCGTCCGGGGTCTCGACGGCGGCCTCCGCACGGACCGGGGTCGCCACGGCGGCCTTGACCACCGGGGCGGGGGTCGTGGGAGTGACCGAGGGCAGCTGGCTGAAGTACTTGTGCGGGACCACGACCACCACCGAGGTGCCGAGCCAGGGCGAGTCCGCGAAGGTGACGCGGATGCCGTAGCGGCGGGCCAGGGCACCGACGACCCGGAGGCCGATGTTGGCGTCCTCCGAGATGCCGCCGAGGCCGGGTCCGGCTCCGGTGCCGGCGAGGGCGTACTCGGCCTCGCGCTTCTTCTCCTCGCTCAGGCCCTTGCCCGAGTCCTGGAACTCGATGCCGACGCCGTTGGGGACCTCCTTGCCGGAGACGATCACCGGCTCGGTGGGCGGCGAGTAGCGGGCCGCGTTGTCCAGGAGGTGGGCGAAGATCAGCGTGAGGTGGTCCACCAGACCGCCGTCGACGCCGAGTTCGGGCAGATGGCGCACCTGGATCCGGTGGAAGTCCTTGATCCGGCCGACGCCGCCGCGCACCACGCTGAGCAGGCGCTGCGGCTCCTGCCACTGGCGGCCCGGGCGGTCCGAACCGCCGAGCACACCGATGCTGGCGGCGAGACAGTCGGCGGGGCCGATCTCCTGGTCGAGTTCCATCAGACCGCGGGCGACGGCCGGCAGCCGGCCGTGCTCGCCCTGCATCTCGTGCAGGCGACCACGGAGCTTGCTGGTCAGCACGTGGATGCGGTTGCCGATGCTGATGACGGCCTGTTCGGCGGAGGTCGACCGGTTGAACTCATCCTCGACGCCGATCAGGGCGGTCCTGAGGATCTTGCGGAGTTCGGCCTGGAGGTCGGAGCTGACCTTCGCGCACTGGTTCGTGGCGGGCAGCAGGTCGTCGATGGCCTCACCGGCGCGCAGGCGTACCAGCGCCTCCGGCAGCTGCTCCCCGGCGAGCCGGGCGACCGCGGAGTGCTGGTGGGCCAGCTGCTCCTGCCAGACCTCGGACTGGTCGGCGAGCTGGGTCTCGTAGGACGTCGCCTGGTCGGCCAGCCGTGTCTCGAGCGCATGGGTCTGCTCGGCGAGGCGTTCGTCGAACGTCCGGGCCTGCTCGGCCAGTTGCACCTCGTAGGAGTTCAGTTGGTCGGCGAACCGGTCCTCCTGGGTGGCGCGTTCGGCGGAGTACTTCCGTTCCAGGCCGGCCACATGCTGCTGCCACTGCTGGGAGTGTTCGGCCTGCGAGGTACGGAAGGTGCTCTCCGACCGGCCCAGTTGGGTCCGGGTGCGGATCAGGAGGCGAACGCAGACCGCGCTGGCTGCCGTCGCGGCGACACCGGCGACGGCCGCGGTTATTCGCTCCGAGCTCATGAACGTGGCGGCAACCGTCCCGCCTCCTAAGGCCAGCGGCATCAGCCACCAGCTGTACCAGGCGACAGGGGCCCGCGCCGCCGGGGGCGGAGTGGCGAGTTCCATCTGCATCCTTCGAAGCAACACGATTGAACAGGGGGAGTGTGCAAGGGGGCAACGCACTGATGAGCACGCACCGCAAGACGACCGAATGCGATCGCGTCAACTCGCAGCGCCGAACGGGAGCTTATCGGGTTTGAACCCGAAAGGATCAACCTCACCGCTCAGCGGACGTGAGGGTTCCGTCACTCTCCGACAAGAGCAAACACATCGACAAATACCTTTACCTACCAGCGGAGTTGTTCCCGACGGCCCGCCGACGGTTCACCCGGGGTTCACCGGGCAACCTGCCGTGCACTTCCTGGACAGGTGTCCCGCTATAGTGGACGTCCGTCCAAGAAATAGAGGAAGTCCATGGAGATCCTGGCGACCGTGCTTGTGGCCCTCGTGGCCGTTCTGCACGCCTACATCCTGGTGATGGAGATGTTCCTGTGGCAGAAGAAGCCCGGCCGGGCGCTGCACGGGTTCGATCGTGAGATGGCCCGGGCGACCGCGCCGATGGCCGCCAACCAGGGGCTCTACAACGGCTTCCTCGCGGCGGGGCTGGTCTGGGGCCTCGTCGCCGCCGATCCCACCGGTTTCCGCGCCCAGGTGTTCTTCCTGTCCTGTGTCGTGGTCGCGGGCGTGTACGGCGCCGCGACGGCGAACCGTCGGATCCTGTTCGCGCAGGCCCTGCCGGGCGCGCTCGCCCTGGGCGCCGTCCTGCTCGCCCGGTGAGCCGGGCCGCGCCGCAGGACCCGCGGGCCGCGCGCACCCGGTCGAGGCTGCGCGAGGCCCTGTTGGCGGAGTGCGCCGAACGGCCGCTGGAGGAGGTCGGCGTGGCTGCCCTGGCGCGCCGGGCGGGGGTCGGGAGGGCCACGTTCTACGTCCACTACGCCGACCTGGAGGCCCTGGCCGTCGACGCCTGCGCGGACGTCGTACGCGAGGCCGTGGAGGCGCTGCACGCCTGGCGCGGCCGCCCCGACCCGGTGCACGCGCCGCCCGCACTGCCGGCGTTCTTCTCCTCCCTCACTCCCCACGCCGCCCTGTACCGGGCCCTGCTCAGCCCGGGCGGCGGCGGTCCGCTCGGCCGGGTCCTGCACCGGGATCTGCGGGCCTACAGCCTTCGCGAGCGCGAACTCGCGGGCGCGGCCGACGCGCCACTGGTCGCCTCGGCGGTCGCCGCCACCTTCGCCGGGGTACTGGCCGACTGGCTGCACGGGCTGCTCGAGGCCACCGCCGAGGACATCGCCGACCAGGTCTGGCAGTTGCTGGTCGCATTGCACGCGAGCCGGTGAGGCACCGTCACTTGCAGGCCACGGTCCGCTCCGTCCGGGGCCAGGCCTCCACGCCGTCGGGGGTGCGGACGTACGCCGTCCGCCGGTCGTCCGTCAGCCACAACCGCCAGTCCTCGTAGCGGTATCCGGTGTCGTGGGCGCCGGCCGGTATGCGGACGTCGCCGTCGTAGGCGGCCGTCAGCATGCCGGATCCGAGCAGGCCGTCGGGATCGCGGGCGTACATCCGCAGGTCCTTCCCGTCGCCCATGTCCAGGAAGTGCACCTTCTGCCAGCCGCAGTGGTCGTCCCCGGCGGAGCTGCCGACCTCCGTGGTCGGCACCCGGTTGCCGTCGCGGTCGGTCCAGATCTCGTACCCGTGGGAGTCGGTCCAGCTCGCCGGGAGTTCGGCCGGATCGCAGGAGGCCGTGGTCTCCGGGCCCCAACCGGGCCGGTCCCTCCCGTCCTTGGCGACGACGACCGCGACCTTGGTGCGGCCGTCCACGTCGTACGAGAAGAGCACGCGGCCGGACTCCCTGCGCTCGACCCGGTAGCCCGAGCGCGGGACCTCGGGCTGTTCGACGTCGAAGTAGGTCTCCAGGCCCTCCTCGGGCGTGTCCCCGCCGTCGCCTTCGCTCCAGGTCTCGCCCTGGCCTCCGGCGTGGATCGCGGTGTCGCACTCCAGGGCCCGGCCTGCGGCTCCCGCTTCGGCGGCCGCGGCCTGTGCGCCACCCTCGGCCGACTCCCCGGTGGGGACGTACAGGGGTCCGGCGTAGGGCGTCGCAGGAGGCGTGCCCTCCACGAGCACGTCCTCCGTCCTGGCCCCGCACCCCACGGCCGCCACCGCCACCAGCACCGCCACGAGTCCTCTGCCCATTCCCGCCCCCTGCTCGGTTTCTTGATCCTTCGACGCGGCGGGGGCCCGGAACGTTCGCGGTCAGCGAGCCGCCGTCTGGAACGTCCGCCGGTATACCTGCGGCGACACCCCGATCGCGGCGTGCAGGTGCTGGCGCAGGGAGGCGCCGGTGGCGAAGCCGACCCGGCCCGCGATCTGGTCCACCGACAGGTCGCTCGCCTCCAGCAGGTGCCGGGCGCGGGCGACGCGCTGCTGGATCAGCCAGCGGCCGGGGCTGACGCCCACCTCGTCGTTGAAGCGGCGCGCGAAGGTGCGCAGGCTCATCCGGGCGTGGGCGGCGAGGTCGGCCAGGGTGAGGGGGTCGCCGAGCCGGGCCAGGGCCCACTCCCGGGTGGCGGCCGTGCTCGTCGCACCGCACTCCGGCACGGGCTGCTCGATGTACTGGGCCTGGCCCCCGTCCCGGAAGGGCGGGACGACACAGCGGCGGGCCACCCTGTTGGCCAGTTCGCTGCCGTGGTCCTTGCGCACGAGGTGCAGGCAGACATCGACCCCTGAGGCGGCCCCGGCCGAGGTGAGCACTCTGCCGTCGTCGACGAAGAGCACGCCCGGGTCGAGGGCGACCTCGGGAAACATGCTGCGGAACCGGTCGGCCAGGTGCCAGTGCGTGGTCGCGGTGCGGCCCGCGAGGAGTCCGGCCGCCGCGAGGACGAACGCGCCGGTGCAGATGGAGACCAGGCGCGCGCCGGGCGGGATTAGCGCGAGCGCGGCGGTGACCTCGTCGGGCAGCTCGGCGCGGACGCGCGCGGGGTCGATGGGCGGGACCACCACCGTGTCCGCAGTGCTCAAGATCTCCGGGCCATGCTCGACGGCGATCGTGAAATCGGCGTTGGTAGGCACCGGCTGCCCGTCGACGGTGCAGGTCAGCACCTCGTAGCGGCCGTCCGCCGCGCCGAGGATCCGGCTGGCGATGCCCAGTTCGAAGGGGTAGACGCCCTCCAGGGCCAGCACCACGACCCGCTCCACATGACTCATGGCACGATCCTATCGAAGGTTGGCAATCATGCCATTTCCCGGTCGGGCGGGCCCGGGCAGGCTGGATGACCATGAGCCATGTGAAGACGATGCGAGTCATCAGCCAGGACGTCCTCGGCGGTCCCGAGGTCCTCAAGGAGATCGAGGTGGAGCGCCCGGCGCCGGGGCCCAACCAGGTGCTGGTCCGGGTCCGCGCCGCCGGGCTCAACCCCACCGACTGGAAGCACCGCGCCGCCGGCATCTTTCTGGGTGAGCCGCCCTTCGTGCTGGGCTGGGACGTCTCGGGCGTGGTCGAGGCGGTCGGATTCGGCGTCGCCGCCTTCGGGCCCGGGGACGAGGTCTTCGGGATGCTGCCCTACCCGTACGGCCACGGCTCGCACGCCGAGTACGTGATCGCCCCGGTCCGGGCCCTGACACGGAAGCCCGCGGGCATCGACCACGCCCAGGCCGGAGCCCTTCCGCTGGTGTCGCTGACCGCCTGGCAGGCCCTGGTGGAGCACGCCGACCTGCAGCCGGGGCAGCGGGTCCTCGTCCACGCGGCGGCCGGCGGGGTCGGGCATGTGGCCGTGCAGATCGCCAAGGCGCGCGGGGCGTACGTGATCGGTACGGCGAGCGCGGGCAAGCACGAGTTCCTGCGGGGGCTCGGCGTGGACGAGGTGATCGACTATCGGGAGACCGACTTCGCCGAGGCCGTCAAGGACGTCGACGTGGTGCTGGACACCATGGGCGGCGACCACGCGCTGCGCTCGCTGCGGGTGCTGCGTCCGGGCGGGCTGGTGGTGTCGATCCTGCCGGTCGGGGCGGAGGGGTTCCGCGAGGAGGCCGAGCGGCTCGGCGTACGGGCGATCACCATGCTCGTCGACGCCGACCGGGCCGACATGGAGGCGATCGCGGACCTCGTCGAGCAGGGGAAGCTGCGGGCCGCGATCGCCGGGACCTTCCCGTTGGCCGGTGTCGCCGAGGCGCATGCGCTCGGCGACACCGGCCGGACGACGGGGAAGCTGGTCCTCGTAGTGGACTGACTCAGAACGTCAGCACGGGCTTGATCGCCTTGCCCGCGCCCATGTCCCGCACCGCCTGCTCGATCTCCGCGAACGGATAGGTGCTGATCAGGCGGTGCAGCGGGAGCCGCCCCTCCTTCACCAGCCGGACCAGGGCGGGGATGAACGTCTGGGTCTCGGCGTCACCGAGGGTGAGGCCGACGACCTGCTTGCCGCCGAGCAACCCGTTGACGTCCAGGGCGACTTCGGTGCCGAACGGCGGGGCGCCGACGACGACCAGGGTGCCGCGGGCGCCGAGCGCGTCGACGCCCTGGCGCAGCACGCCGACGTTGCCCGTGGTCTCCACGATGCCGTCCGCGCCCTGGCCTCCGGTGATCCCGGCCAGTGCCTCACCGAGGTCCTGGTCAGCCGCGTTCACGGTGTGCGTGGCACCCAACTCCCGCGCCAGGGAAAGGCGTTCGCCGACCCTGTCGACCGCGACGATGTTGGTGGCCGGGGTGAGGGCGGCGGCCATGACCGCGGACAGACCGACGGCTCCCGCACCGAGGACCACGATCGTGCTGCCGGTGTCCGGCTTCAGTACGTTCCACACGGCACCGACGCCCGTCTGCACCCCGCAGCCCAGCGGGGCGATCGACTCCAGCGGCACGTCCGGGTCGACCTTGACGAGGCTGCGCTCGTCCACCAGGGCGCGCTCTGCGAACGAGGACTGGCCGAAGAAGTGGCCGCCGAGCGGCTCTCCGTCGCGGCTGATGGTGCTGGTGCCGTCGGCCCGGCGGCCGCCGAGGAGGTTCAGCGGCAGCCAGGTGGCGCAGTACGCCGGGTGGCCGCCGTGGCAGTTGCGGCAGTCGCCGCAGGAAGTGAAGGACAGCACGACGTGGTCGCCGGGAGCGACACCGGTGACGGCCGATCCGACGGCCTCGACGACGCCGGCACCCTCGTGCCCCAGGATGCCGGGGAGCGGGAAGGGCAGTCCGCCGCTCGCCACGCTGAGGTCGGTGTGACACAGACCGGTGGCGACCATGCGGACGAGTGCCTCATGGGGTGCGGGCTCGTCGAGGACGACGTCGGAGAGGGTGAAGGGTGCTCCGCCGGACTCGACGACGGCGGCGCGGGTGGTGGTGGACATCGGTTGAACTCCCTTTGTTTTCGCGCGCGTTGAGTCGAGCTCAGTCAAGCGAGACGACGACGGACTTGACCTTGGTGTAGGAGGCGAGCGCCTCGGGCCCGTACTCGCGGCCGAAGCCGGAGTCCTTCACGCCGCCGAAGGGCACCGCGGGGTCGAGCATGGCCCAGTCGTTGACCCAGACGATGCCCGCCTGGAGCCGGTCGGCGATGCGGTGGGCGCGGGCGAGGTTGGTGGTCTGGACGCCCGAAGCCAGGCCGTACGGCGTGGAGTTGGCGAGCTCGACCGCCTCGTCCTCGGTGTCGAAGGGCTGCACGGTGAGGACGGGGCCGAAGATCTCCTCCTGGACGACCCGGGAGTCGTTCGACAGGTCGGCGATCACCGTGGGCTTGTAGTAGTAGCCGCCGTCGAGGTCGAGCCGCTCGCCGCCGCAGACGATGCGGCCGCCCTCCTTGCGGGCGATGTCGACGTACTCCTCGACCTTCTTGAGGTGCTTCTCCCCCGCCATCGGACCGATGACGGTCTCGGGGTTGCGCGGGTCGCCGATCGGTACGCCGGGGACGGCCTCGCCGAGGATGCCGAGCAGGGTGCTGTACACCGGGCGGGCCACCAGCAGCCGCGGGCCGCCCATGCAGAACTGGCCGGTGTTGAAGACGAAGGCCTTGATGACCGAGCCGACCGCCTTCTCGAGGTCGGCGTCCTCGAAGACGATGTGGGCCGCGTTGCCGCCGAGCTCCATGGTGACGGGCTTGAGGGCCTCGCCGGCGGTGCTCGCCACATGGCGGCCGATCGCGGTGGAGCCGGTGAAGGCGACCTTGTCGATGCCGCGGTGGCGCAGCAGGGCCTCGCCGGCCACCGGGCCCGTGCCGGTGACCACGTTGACCACGCCGTCCGGGACGCCCGCCTCCTTGAACAGCCGGGCCATGTAGAGGGCGCTGAGCGGGGTCTCGTCGGCCGGCTTGTGCACCACGGTGTTGCCGGCGGCGAGCGCGGGGCCGATCTTCGAGCCGGCGAGGATCAGCGGGAAGTTGAAGGGGGTGATCGCGGCGACCACACCGAGCGGCTCGCGCTTGGTGTACGCGAGCGCGTTCATGGGAGTGTCGCGGACCGAGCCGTCCAGGGAGTGGGCGAGGGCGGCGAAGTGCTCGTAGTCGTTGGCAGCGTTCGTCACGTCCACTGCGTGCGCCAGCGTGATCGGCTTGCCGACGTCCAGGCTCTCCAGCCGGGCGATGTCGTCCGCGTTCTCCCGGATCAGCTCGGCGACACGGTGCAGTACGCGTCCCCGTTCACGGCCGCTCAGGCCGGACCAGGCGCCATTGTCGAAGGCCTCCCGTGCGGCCCGCACGGCCGCGTCGACGTCGGCGGCACCCGCCTCCGCGACGGTGGTGACGACCGCGCCCCGGGACGGGTCGACCACCTCGGTGCGTGCTCCGTCGGCGGCCTCGCGCCACTGGCCCCCCACGAACAGCTGTCCGGGTTCGATCTCGAAGGTGGTCATCACCGCTCCTCAGCCTCATCGCCAAGATTTCAACCAACAGGATTCCTGTTGTTCCGCAGTCTCTTTACAGACAGGTTTCCTGTCAATGCTCTAGTCTGAACTCATGCTCGACACTCAGGTGACCAAGGCGGCCCCGTCGCTTCTCTACATGGTGAAACAGGTGGAGCTCGTTGTCCGCTCCCACCTGGATGAACTTGTCAGACCCTCAGGGATCACCGCGCTGCAGTACACCGCGCTGACCGTGCTGGAGCGGCACGACGGACTGTCGGCCGCGCAACTGGCCCGTGACTCGTTCGTCACCGCCCAGTCGATCGCCGATCTCGTGCGGTCGCTGGAGACCCGGGGGCTGGTGCGCCGGGAGCGCAATCCCCGCAACCGCCGCGAGCTGCTGATCCTGCTCACCGAGGAGGGCCGCGGGCTGCTCGCGCGGCACGAGGAACCGGTGCGGGAGCTGGAGGAGAGGATGGTGCGGGACCTCACGGCGCACCAGGCCCAGCAGTTCCGGCAGGCACTCTCCAAGGCCTGGCACGCCCTGTCGTAAGACACCTCGTAAGACTGCTGCAAGCCCTCGATCGCAATTCGAAGACATATGTCAATCGAACATGCTCAAATTCACTCCATCGAGGGTAACTTGCAGGGCGGGGAACGGATTTGCACGCACCCAGGGGCCGGTGGCACGTCTACGCTCACACCACGTCGTCACCCCGGCCCCCGGTGACCTGCAACCCCTGGCGTCCGTGGAGCAGGTTGGAGGCGATGTCGTCGTGCAGCAGGAACCTGCGCCGCTGACCCGGCATCTGCGTGTCCACCAGGACCGTGGCCATACGGTGCTGGAGTTCCGCGGGGAGATCGACATCGTCGCGGCCATGGAGATCCTCCCGTATCTGGACCGGGTCACGGGGCGCACGGACACCCGTCTGGTGATCGACCTCAGCGGGGTGGAGTTCTTCGACTGCTCCGGGCTGCGGCTGCTGTACCGCGCGCGGGCCCGGGTGCTGGACCGGGACGGCCGGCTGCTCCTGGTCTGCACACATCCGCTCACCCTGCGGGTCCTGCGGGTCACCGGACTCGCCCGGCTGCTGCCTCCGATGGCGTCGCTGGACGCGGCCCTGGGCCAGCCCGAGGCCACGTCCGGCACGTTATGACGGCCGCGTGAGCGCGGTTACCTGAGGATCTTGGTGACCTGTCCGGCGCCGACGGTCCGGCCGCCCTCGCGGATGGCGAACTTCAGCCCCTCCTCCATGGCGACCGGCTGGATCAGCTCGACGTACATGGTGGTGTTGTCGCCCGGCATGACCATCTCGGTGCCCTTGGGCAGGGTGACCACGCCCGTCACATCCGTCGTGCGGAAGTAGAACTGCGGACGGTAGTTGTGGAAGAACGGCGTGTGCCGGCCGCCCTCGTGCTTCGACAGGATGTAGGCGCGCGCCTCGAACTGCTTGTGCGGAGTCACCGACCCCGGCCTGATGACGACCTGGCCGCGCTCTACCTCCTCCCGCTTCACACCCCGCAGCAGCAGACCGACGTTCTCGCCCGCCCGGCCCTCATCGAGGAGTTTGCGGAACATCTCGACGCCGGTGACGGTGGTCCGCGTCTTCTGCTCGTGGATGCCGATGATCTCGACCTCGCTGTTGACCTTCAGCGTCCCGCGCTCGATCCGGCCGGTGACGACGGTGCCGCGTCCGGTGATGGTGAACACGTCCTCGATCGGCATGAGGAACGGCCGGTCCACGTCACGCTCCGGCTCGGGCACGAACTCGTCGACGGCCGCGAGGAGTTGGAGCACCGACTCGGTCCACTCGGGGTCCCCTTCGAGGGCCTTGAGCGCGGAGACCTTGACGACGGGGACGTCGTCGCCGGGGAACTCGTACTCCGTCAGCAGCTCGCGCACCTCCAGCTCCACGAGCTCGAGGATCTCCTCGTCGTCCACCATGTCCGTCTTGTTGAGGGCGACGACGATGTACGGCACGCCCACCTGCCGGGCCAGCAGCACATGTTCCTTGGTCTGCGGCATCGGCCCGTCCGTCGCCGCGACGACCAGGATCGCGCCGTCCATCTGGGCCGCGCCCGTGATCATGTTCTTGATGTAGTCCGCGTGTCCCGGACAGTCGACGTGCGCGTAGTGCCGGTGCTGCGTCTGGTACTCGACATGGGCGATCGAGATCGTGATCCCGCGCTGGCGTTCCTCCGGCGCCTTGTCGATCTGGTCGAACGGCGTGTACGGGTTCAGGTCGGGGAACTGGTCGTGCAGCACCTTCGTGATGGCCGCCGTGAGCGTCGTCTTGCCGTGGTCGATGTGACCGATGGTGCCGATGTTCACGTGCGGCTTGGTCCGCTCGAACTTCGCCTTCGCCACTGCGGGCCCTCCTGGTCACCTGGGTGATGCCGGGGTTGCCTTGCTCTCCCTCATGTCTATTCGGTCGGGGGCGTGTCGAACAGGGCGCTGACGGACTCACCGTTGTGAATACGGCGTACGGCCTCGGCGAGCGCCGGTGCGATGGACAGGATCCGCAGCTTGTCCGTGCGCTCCTCGTGGAGGACCGGCACGGTGTTGGTGCACACGATCTCCAGGACGTCGGGCTGCTCGCCGATCCGCTTGAGCGCACCGTCCGCGAACAGACCGTGCGTGCACGCCACCCGGATCGACCGTGGCCTCAACTCCCGCAGCCGGTCCAGGAGTTCGAGGACGGTGCTGCCCTTGGCGATCTCGTCGTCCAGCACGATGACATCCCGGTCGGTGACCTCGCCGATGACGTCGCTGATGCTGACCCGGTCGTCGGCGAAGCGCTGTTTGGCGCCCGCGGCCACCTGGGCGCCGATCAGCCGCGCGAACGCGGCCGCCTCCTTGGCGTTGCCGAGGTCCGGGGAGACGACGGTGGTGCGGGTCAGGTCGTACTGCCGGAAGTGCGCGGCCAGTTCACGCAGCGCGTGCAGGTGGTCGACGGGCACCGAGAAGAAGCCGTGCACCTGCGGCGAGTGCAGGGTCATGGCCAGCACACGGCTCGCGCCGGCCGCGACCATCAGGTCGGCGACGAGCCGTCCGCCGAGCGAGATGCGGGGCGCGTCCTTCTTGTCGGAGCGCGCGTAGGAGTAGTGCGGCATGACGACGCTGATCCGACGCGCCGAGGCCCCGCGCGCCGCGTCGCACATCAGCAGCAGCTCCACGAGGTGCTCCTGGACCGGCCTGACCAGCGGCTGGACGAGGAAGACGTCCCGCTCCCGGCAGTTGGCCTGCAGCTGCACCTCCAGGCAGTCGTTGGCGAACCGGCTGACCCGGGTGGGGCTGAGCGGAACACCGAGATGCGCGCAGACCTCCGCCGCCAGCTCGGGGTGGGCGCTACCGCTGAACACGGCGATGTCTCGCACGAACCTGCTCCTCGCATGGTCATTCCGGCTGCCGGGGCCCTGCTACGGACCGTCGAAATTCGGTTGCGGTCCCCCACCGGCCGGACGCCATGATGGCAGCGTCCGCATTCCCTCACGTCAGGACCCTCGCATGCGCCGACTCCTCGAGATCACCCAGTGCCCCCTTAGGCCCACGGTTTTCGAGGACTCGACCACGCATGCACACCCTGAACATCGGAATTCTGGCCCACGTCGACGCCGGTAAGACCAGCCTCACCGAGCGGCTGCTGTTCGACCACGGCGCGATCGACCGGCTCGGCAGCGTCGACACCGGTGACACCCGCACCGACGACGGCGCGATCGAGCGGCAGCGCGGAATCACCATCCGCTCCGCGGTCGCCGCATTCACCGTGGGCGACACCCGGATCAACCTCATCGACACCCCCGGGCACTCCGACTTCATCGCCGAGGTCGAGCGCGCCCTGGAGGTCCTCGACGGCGCGGTGCTGCTGCTGTCCGCCGTGGAGGGCGTGCAGGCGCAGACCCGCGTGCTGATGAGGACCCTGCGCCGGCTCCGACTGCCCACGCTGATCTTCGTCAACAAGATCGACCGGGCCGGCGCCCGCTCCGAAGGTCTGCTCGCCGACATCCGGCGCAGGCTGACGCCGTACGTCGCACCGCTCACGGACGTCAGGGGCATCGGCACCGCCCGGGCCCGGGTGACGCGCCGCCCGTTCGAGGACCGGCGCCTGGCCGAGACCCTCGCCGAGGTGGACCCCGACATCCTGGCGGCGGTCGTGGACGGCCCCGAGCCCACCGCGGACGACCTGCGCAAGACCCTCGCCGCGCGCACCGCCGACGGCTCCTTCCACCCCGTCTTCTTCGGCTCCGCCCTCGGCGGCCAGGGCGTCGCCGAGCTGGTCGAGGGTGTGACCCGGCTGATCCCGCCGACGCCGACGACGCACGGCACCGAACCGCGCGGCACGGTGTTCGCCGTACGCCCGGGTCCCGGCGGCGAGCGGACGGCGTATCTCCGCCTCTACGACGGTGAAGTGACGGAACGTCAACGCATCACGTTCCTGCGGCGCCAGGCCGACGGCCGGACCAGCGAGGTCCCCGCGCGGGCGACGCGCCTCGACGTGATCGGCGGAAGCGGACCGCTCACCGCCGGGAACATCGCGGCGCTGACGGGCCCCACGGGCCTCCGCGTCGGCGACCGGCTCGGTGAACTCACCGACCGCTCACCGCAGTTCGCGCCCCCGACCCTGGAGACGCTGGTCAGCGCCCGCCACCCGGAGCAGGTGGCCCGACTGCGCTCCGCCCTGCTGCCCCTCGCCGACCAGGACCCGCTGATCCACGCCCGGCCCACGGTCGCCGGCGCCACGGCGCTGCTCCTCTACGGCGAGGTCCAGATGGAGGTGCTCGCGGTCACGCTCGCCCAGGACTTCGGCATCGAGGCCGAGTTCGAGCCCGGCCGCGTGCGTTTCCTGGAGCGCCCGCGTGGTGTCGGCGAGGCCTGCGACGAGAACCCGTGGCACGACCACACCCGCTACTGGGCGACGATCGGGCTGCGTGTGGAGCCGGGACCGCTCGGCACCGGCGGGGTGTTCACGTACGAGACGGAACTCGGGGCGCTCCCCCGGGCCTTCCACCAGGCCATCGAGGAGACGGTCCACGCGAGCATGCGGTCCGGGCTGTGCGGTGCGGCTGTGACGGACTACCGAGTCACCCTCGTCCGGTCCGGTTACGCGGCGCCGATCAGCACGGCGGCCCACTTCCGCGGGCTCACCCCGATCGTGCTGCGCCGGGCCCTGGAACAGGCGGGGACCAGGCTGTACGAGCCGTACCACGCCTTCGAGGCGGAGGTCCCGCTCGACGCGCTGTCCCCGGTGACAGCTCAACTCGCCTCGGCCGGAGCCGAGTTCACGGGCACGACGGGCGGGAGCACCGCGTGGCTGATCACCGGCGAGCTTGCGGCTCGGCGGGTGCGCGAGATCGAGCTGCGGCTGCCGGGGCTCACCCACGGGGAGGGGGTGTGGTGGTCACGGTTGTCGGGCGACCGTGAACTCAGTTCCCGCTAAGCGAAAGCGCCCCCAAAGGGGCGCGGGGCTGTATCGATCTGCGGCTCCGCCGCGTGGGCGCGACCAGCCGCAACGGCGCCGCAGACGAAGAACGACACAGCGCGGCCCCTCCAGCGGAGCGCCTAGCGGGCGTTGGGACGGTCCGGGCGGACGGAGAAGGCCTTGTCGCCCGCCGCGGCCACGATCGCGTCCTTCACCAACAGCACGCTGGGAATCGTGTCCTCCGCCGAGGTCCCCGGGTCGTCCAGCTTGTCCATGGTCCACCGCACCGCGCCGGTGCTGCGGTCGAGGGCGAGGAGACGGCCGTAGCGGTTGGCGAAGTAGAGGGCGTCGTACTTCGTCGAACGCACCGGAGCCGACAGGTTCTCGACCTGCGTGTCCTCCTGCCACAGCCGCTTGCCGTCGCTCACCCGCAGCGCGGTGACGGTGCCGTCGGGGCGGACGAAGTACACGACGCCGTCGATCACGGTGCCCGTGCCGCGCGGGGTGCCCGACAGCGGGGTCCGGGTGACGGCGCCGCTCGTCGGGTTCACCCGCAGCAGGGCCTTGTACGGCTCGTCGCGGCCGTCGTTCGACTCGCCCTCCAGGCTGGTCCGCACCGCGAACACCGGCTGTCCACCTACGGCGGCGAGCGGCTCCGCGGCCAGCGGCAGGGAGGCGAGCTCGTGCGCCGTACCGTCGGCGGGGTCGAGGCGCAGGAGGCTTGCCTGGCCTCTGTAGGGGTCGTTCGCGTCGGTGCACACGCCGTAGGGAGTACCGCCGAGGACCATCGGGGCGCAGCCGGTGCCCGCCGACGCCTTGGCCGGGGTGCGCCACAGGTCCTTGCCGGTCTTCAGGTCGACGGCGACGAACTCGTTCCCCTCGGCCGACATGGCGAGGGCGCCGCCGTTGAACAGGGCGGCGGGATAGCTCGCGGAGACCGCGCGGGTCCACACCCGTTTCCCGGTGTCCGCGTCGAGAGCGACCAGGTTCACGGTCGAGTACACCTCGTCCTCGTCGGGCACCTCGCTCGTGTACACGACTGCGTCCCGGATGCCGAGGGGGCGGTCGGCGGCCGCGGTGTTGCCGCCGTACCGCCAGGCGACTCGGCCCGAGGCGGCGTCGATCCGGGCGACCGTGAAGCCGGTCGTCCCCGCGCAGAACACGGCGGATCCGCCGGACACACAGCCGGAGTCGGCGCTGTCCACGTTGATGGCCACGGGATCGGACTGCACGGCTCGGGTGAGACTCGTCTCCCAGGGCTGCCAGCCGATGGGGAGTGCCGGGGAAGGAGAGGCCTTGGCGGAGGGGGTGTTCTCGGCAGGCTCCGGGCTCGCCATCACGGCGTAAACCGACACGGACACCGCGGTGACGGCCAGGGCCGCGCCGAGGACGGCGAGGCGGCGCACCCGGCGTCGGCGGCCGTCCTTTGCGCGGGGCACAACCGTCGTGTTCCCGGACCTCCGGGCGGCTCTCCGGCCTTCCGGAGGGGACGGCGGGCCGGGGACGCCGGGGACGACAACATCCGGCAGGCTCCTGAACAGCTCGTGCAGTTCGGCGAGTTGGGGCCGGGCGGCCGGGTCCTTGTCCAGGCAGCGCTCGACGATCCTCCGCAGAGGGTCCGAGGTGCCGTGCAGGGTCGGCGGCTCGTACATCACCTGGTAGCCGGTCGTGTAGGGGCTGCCGCCGTCGAAGGGGCGGTTGCCGGTGGCCGCGTACACCAGCAGGGAGCCCAGCGAGAACACGTCGGAGGCAGCGGTCACATCCCGGGGCGAGGCGAACTGCTCCGGCGACATGAACGGCGGGGTGCCGATCAGCCGCCCGGTCACCGTCAGGGTCTGGTTGTCGGCGGCGCGCGAGATGCCGAAGTCGATGACGCGCGGCCCGTCCTCGGCGATCAGGACGTTGCTGGGCTTCAGGTCCCGGTGCACGACGCCCGCCTGATGGATGTCCCGCAGCGCCTCGACGAGCCCCAGCGCGAGGACCCGCAACTGGCGCCCGCCGAGGGGGCCTTCCTTGGCAACGAGGTCCGACAACGTCCGCCCCGGCACGTACAGGGTCGCCATCCATGGCACCTCGGCGTCCGGGTCCGCGTCCACCACCGGCGCGGTGAACGCCCCGCTCACCCGGCGGGCCGCCGCCACCTCCTGGCGGAACCGGGCCCGGAACTCCTCGTCCAGCGCGTACTGCGCGTGCACGACCTTGACCGCGACCTGCCGTCCTGAGGCGGCGCGCCCCAGATAGACGATTCCCATGCCGCCGCTGCCAAGCCTGTCGACGAGCTCGTAGCCGCCTATGGAGCCCATGGAGCCGATGGAGTCCGATCCCCCGGTGCTCGTCGACATCGCCGGTCGCCCTCCCCGAAATCCCCTGTGTCGCATGTGTCGCACGGCTGTTCAGGGGGATCAGAGTAGTGCCTGCCCGACGGACGGATCACAGGACCCTCGGCTCACCAGGACACCGGCAGCCGTCGCGGGCTGCGGGTCATCTGTCCCTCCCGCCATTCGATCGTCTCGGGGGTGAACTCGGCGCGCAGGTCCGGGAAACGGGCGGCCAGGCGGTGCAGGGCGAGGCCGAGTTCCAAGCGGGCGAGCCAGGCGCCGAGACAGTGGTGGGGACCGGCGCCGAAGACCACGGTGGGCGTGGGCAGGGGGGCGAACAGGTCGGTCTCGTCCAGCGGCGGGAAGACGTCGGGGTCGCGGCCTGCGGAGTTGGTCTGGACGGCGACCACGCTGCCGGCCGGGATGGTCACACCGCCGACGTCGACGTCCTCGACGGCCCGCCGGATCAGACCGGGCAGCACCCTGCCCTCGCTCAGCGGAACGGTGCGCAGCAGCTGTTCGACGGCGGCGGACGCCGTCTCCTCGTCCTCGGCGAGCCGTGCCCAGGCCTCCCGCCCGTCGGTGAGGAGATGGACGACGATGTTGCCGAGGGCGGTCATGGTGGTCTCGTGTCCGGCGACGACCAGGCCCAGGACGAGGATCACCAGCCGCCGTTCGTCGATCCCGAGGGCGTCGCCGGCCGCCACCAGGGCGCTGACCAGGTCGTCGCCGGGTTCCTTGCGCCGCTCGGCGACCAGACCGGCGGAGAACTCGCCGAACTCCCGCATGGCGAGCCCCACTTGTCCGGCGGTGTGCGCGCCGCCGGACAGGGCGTGGTCGGCCCAGTCGCGGATGCGGTCCCAGTCGGCGTGGTCGAGGCCCATCAGCCGGGAGATCACCGACACCGGCAGGGGGCGGGTGAACCCCTCGATGATGTCGGCCGGTTGTGTGCGGGTCGCGAACTCGTCGAGGAGGGTCTCCACCACCGAGGCGATCCAGGGTCGCCAGCGGGCGATCGCGCGGGGCGTGAACGCCCGCTGCACCGTGCCGCGCAGCAACTGGTGGGCGGGACCGTCCTGGTTGAGGAGTCCGTCGGGGGTGTCCAGCAGGTTCGGCACGACGAGCAGCGGCGGGGCGCCCTCGGCCTTCAGGGACTGCCGGTCGAAGCGGGGATCCATGAGGACCTGCCGCACTTCGTGGTACCGGGTCACGAGCCAGACCGGGGTGCCGGTGGCCAGGGCGGAGAGCCGGGGCGGGCCGGCCTCGGGAAAGGTCATGCGGTGCATGGGACGAAGGGGCCGGGAGGTGCTGTCTGCGCTCATCCGGGTCTCCAGACACGCCGGTAAGGAGAGTTCTCCACGCTAGTGCGCCGCCCGTGCACCCGTCATCGGTTCCAATCGGCCAACAAGACGGTCTGGCAAGGCCTTTGAGGGGAATCCGTAAAGGAGGAAGGAGGGCCGTCGCATGACGACTCCCATCAGGCGCGTATCCAGGCGCATGCCCGGCTGGGCGAAGGCGGTGAGCGCTGTCGTCCTGGTGCTCGTGGTGTTCTTCGCCGGCATCAGCCTCAGCGTGATCCCGGGCCTCAAGGACCTCTTCGGCACCGAGACGCACGACCGTTCGGGCCCCGCACTGCTCGAGTCCATCCAGGACATCAGCCGTTACGACGCCGCCTCCGGCAATTTCCAGATCGTCGTGGACCTGGAGAAGGACACCAAGTACCTGCCCGACGCGATCCGCGGCTCCCGCACCCTGTACGTCGGGGCGGGCAACGTGGACGCCTACGTCGACCTCGGGAAGGTCGGCAAGAACGACGTGACGGTCAACGCCGACCGTACGTCCGCCACGCTCAAGCTGCCGCACGCGCAACTCGGCAAGGCCGCCCTGGACGTCGACCGCTCTTACGCCGTGTCCAAGCAGCGCGGTCTGCTCGACCGGTTCGGCGACCTCTTCTCGGACAACCCCAACAGCGAACAGGCCGTGCAGAAGCTCGCCGTGAAGCACATCACCGAGGCGGCGAAGAAGAGCGAGCTGACCAAGCGCGCCGAGACGAACACCACCGACATGCTCGAAGGTCTGCTGGGGTCCCTCGGCTTCAAGGAGGTGCGCGTCACCTACGGCACCTGATCACCCACCGAGCACGCGTGGCAGAGCCAGGGCACCGGGGCGGCATTCTCGGCGGGTTCGCGGGTAATCGCCCTGGGCAGCAGGAAAGTTGAAGAGTGGAGGACCGCATGGCCCGAGCAGCCTTACCGTTCCGCCTGCGCACCACCAAACCCGAGGTGCCCGAGAAGACCGAGCGGAAGGCGCCCAAGTCCGGCAAGACCGAGCGCAAAGCGCGACCCAAGTCCGGCAAGGCCGAGCGCGGCACACAGCCGGCCCGGCGCGCACGGAACCCTCTGTTCTTTCCCGTCCGCCTGCTGGCGATGCTCTTCGCCTTCGCGTTCATGGTGGGCTTCGCCGTCGTGCTGGCGCGGCTGACTCTGGAGCCCTCTCCCGCTTCGGTGGCACTGACCCACACCAACTTGCACCCGGGGAGTTCTCTGCGGGCCTATCTGGACCAGCCCGAAATGCGGGATGCCATCAAGCAGATCGGCGGAAACCTCCTGCTGGGCGTGCCGTTCGGCATTCTGGTGCCGGTCGTCGCGCCGAAGGCACGCGGGATCCTGCGCGTGCTGCTGCTGACCGCCGTGGTCATGCTCCTGGTCGAGTTCGCGCAGGGCGCCCTGGTCACCGGGCGGGCCTTCGACATCGACGACGTCATCCTCAACACCACCGGAGCCCTCATCGGCTATCTGCTGCTGGGGCGTCGACTGAGCCGGGCACTGCACGCCTGAGGTCCTGAGCGGCGGCTCACACGGAGGGCCGCCGCTCAACTTCTGGTCCACACCAAGATATTGACGCCCCCTTATCCCACTCCATGAATCAAGAGACGACGCCTTCGTCCCCCATCTCGATCGGCGCACCCGCATCCCGGGCCGCCGTACGGCGGCTCCGAGCCCTCCACCGGGCACGGCACCATCCCCGCGGCCCCGACTGGCGCGGCCCACTCCCTGCCGAACGGCCAGGCCTTCGCCGACGCCTTCCACACCTTCGCCGTCGGCTGGGCACCCGGCTCGATCACCTGGTCCGTGGACGGGACCGTCCACCAGCGGCGCACGCCCGCCGACCTGGGCGGCCGGACCTGGGTGTTCGACAAGCCTTTCTTTCTGATCCTCAACCTGGCGGTCGGCGGCTACGGGCCCGGCGACCCGGACGGTTCCACGGGCTTCCCGCAGCAACTCCTGGTCGACCACGTATCCGTGACGACCGGTGACACGGCCGCGGGCGTGGCGATCAGAGCACTGGCGGGCAAGTGCGTCGACGCCACCGGGGCGAACCCGGCCAATGCCACACCCGTACAGCTCTACGCCTGCAACGGCACCGCGGCGGCCCAGCAGTGGACCGTCGGATCGGACGGCACGCCGCGGGCGCTCGGCAAGCACCTGGACGTCACCGGCAACGGCACCGCCGACGGCTCGACCGTTCAGCTGTGGGACTGCACCGGCGGCCCCCACCAGAAGTGGACGGTCTGCTGACGCGTCCGGTCAGTGCCGGGTCCAGGTGAACTTGTCCCCGCCCACCCAACGGACCACGTCCGGATCGTCCAGGTCGTGGACCGTGATGCCGAAGGCGGCGGCCGTCTCCAGGACGTCCGTGACGGTCTTCGCCGCACCGACCATCTGGCCGTCTATCTCCACGATCCGGAACGGCGGCGTGCTTGGTTGCACCCCGAGCACCATGATCCGCGGATGAGCTATGTGCGGGCTCGCGATTTCGGTCATGAATAGAGCGTAGAGCGCAATCCGCGAGAACGAGTCGTCCACGTCGAACACGACATATGACTCAATGTACGAACAAACCATCCGCTCGCCGTGCGAACCCCTCCAGCCTGGGGAAATCTGGAGGAGGAGGTGGTGATGGATCCCATCGAGGCTCTGGAGCGGATCGCCTTCCTGCTGGAGCGGTCCCTGGCGCCGACGTACCGCGTCCGCGCCTTCCGCGGCGCGGCCCGGGTGCTGGCCGCGCTGCCCGCGGACGAGGTGCGCGAGCTGGCGGAGAGCGCGTCACTGGAGTCACTCAAGGGCATCGGCCCGAAGACCGCGCAGGTGGTGCGCGAGGCGCTGGCCGGAGAAGTGCCCGGCTACCTGGAGAAGGTGGAGGGCGACAGCGCCGCCCCGCTCTCCCACGGCGGGGAGCGGCTGCGGGCGCTGCTGCGCGGGGACTGCCATCTGCACTCCGACTGGTCGGACGGCGGCAGCCCCATCGAGGAAATGGCCCGGACGGCGGCGGAGCTCGGCCACGAGTGGGCGGTGCTCACCGACCACTCACCGCGGCTGACGGTGGCCCGCGGACTGTCGCCCGCGCAGCTGCGGCAGCAGCTGGACGTGGTGGCGGAGCTGAACCGGACCTGGGCGCCGTTCCGGCTGCTCACCGGCATCGAGTGCGACATCCTCCACGACGGTTCGCTCGACCAGGAGCGGGAGCTGCTGGAGCGCCTCGACGTCGTGATGGTGTCCGTGCACTCCAAGCTGCGCATGGACGCCCGCTCGATGACCCGCCGCATGGTGAACGCCGTACGCAATCCGCACGCCGACGTCCTCGGGCACTGCACCGGGCGGCTGGTGACCGGGCAGGGACGGCCGGAGTCGGAGTTCGACGCGGACGAGGTGTTCGCCGCGTGCGCCGAGTCGGGCACGGCCGTGGAGATCAACAGCCGGCCCGAGCGGCTCGACCCGCCCCGGCGGCTGCTGCGGCAGGCCGTGGCGGCCGGGGTGCTGTTCTCGGTCGACACCGACGCGCACGCGCCCGGTCAGCTCGACTGGCAGATCCTCGGCTGCGCCCGGGCGGAGGAGTGCGGGGTGCCGGCCGAGCGCGTGGTCAACACGTGGAGCGTGGAGGACCTGCTGGCCTGGACCCGGGAGGGCCGGACACCATCCCGAGGGTGACCCAGATCACCGCAAAACGCGACAGGCGGCGGAACACCGAAGGGTCGTTGCCCGTTGAACAACTCGTGGGTACGGATGGGACAGTGCCCCCGGGCCTCACCTATTGCCCACAGGGACGATCGTTCGGCTGAAGCCCTGTGGAGCCTTTCGCCGAGAGGCGACCGCCATCCGTGCCCACCACTGAACCGCCCCGACCGTGATTCCCCCGTCCGGTCGGGGCTTTCTCATGCACCGGCGCGTGCTCCCGGGCCGGCTTGACTTCGAGAGCACTCCAATTCGTAGCGTTCCGCGCATGACCACTGCACAGCACAAGATCGGTTCGGGGTTCGGCACCCGCAGCACCGCCGACGAGGTCCTCGCCGGCGTCGACCTGTCCGGCAGGCTCGCGATCGTCACCGGCGGCTACTCGGGGCTCGGCCTGGAGACCACGCGCGCACTCACGAAGGCCGGCGCCCGGGTCGTCGTCCCCGCCCGCCGCCCCGACGCCGCACGGGAGTCGCTGGGCGGCCTGGCCGGCGTAGAGGTGGACGAACTGGACCTCGGCGATCTGGAGAGCGTGCACGCCTTCGCCGAGCGGTTCCTGGCCTCCGGCCGCACGATCGACCTCGTCATCGACAACGCCGGGATCATGGCCTGCCCCGAGACCCGGGTCGGGCCCGGCTGGGAGGCGCAGTTCGCGACCAACCACCTCGGCCACTTCACCCTGGTCAACCGCCTGTGGCCGGCGATCGAGCCCGGTGGCGCCCGCGTGGTCTCCGTGTCCTCGCGTGCCCACCACTTCGCCGGGATGCGCTGGGACGACGTCCACTGGCAGCACGGCTACGACAAGTGGCAGGCGTACGGGCAGGCGAAGACGGCTAACGTCCTGTTCGCCGTGCACCTCGACAAGCTCGGCGCCGACCGCGGTGTACGGGCCTTCTCGCTCCACCCGGGCGGCATCATGACCCCGTTGCAGCGCCACATCCCCAAGGAGGAGATGGTGGAGCGCGGCTGGATCGACGAGCAGGGCACCGTGCTCAACCCCGAGGGCTTCAAGACCCCGGAGCAGGGCGCGGCCACCCAGGTGTGGGCCGCGACCTCGCCCCAGCTGAACGGCATGGGCGGTGTCTATCTGGAGGACTGCGACATCGCCGAGCCCGCTGTCGACGGCGACCAGAGCAGCGGCGTCAGGGACTGGGCGACCGACCCGGAGCAGGCGGCGCGCCTGTGGGAGCTGTCGGCGGAGCTGACCGGCGTGAACGCCTTCGCCGCCTGAGGGCTGACGCGAGGCGAGGCTCACCACCTGAGTGGTGAGCCTCGCCTCGCGTACGTTACGACGGCGGTATGGAGATCCCTCCGTTTTGAACCCTCCCCCAGCTGAAGCAGGGGATTCCTGGCTCAGGAAGCCCCGCAGGTCGGCGACCTGAAAGGTCTTACTCCCTGGTTCGTTGAGCAAAGCTCAGGTGTGCCGTCTTGGTTCTCGACCCACACCGTGTACGCGCTTGGTTCTCGCAACGTACGACAGGCAGCGCGCAGGCCGTGCTCGCGCAGCTGCCGGTGGTCGGCGATCAGGTCGGCGTACTCGGCACGCAGGCCGGCCGCGTGGAACTGCTCCAGCCGGGCGCCGGTGTCCGCGAGGCCCGTGCGCCGCACGCACCTCGCCTCGGCCACGGCGTACCGCTTCTGCAGATCCGCGGCCTGCCGCTGATCGAGATCGCGGGCGCGGCTCTGCCACGCGCCGCGCAGCTGCGCCGGGTCCTCGGCCTTCCGCACCGGCGCGACGCAGCGCGCCCAACGGGCGAGCACGGCCCGGTACGCCGGGTCCCGGGTCACACGGTGATGGGCGGCGGCCTCGAGGTTGTTGACCGCGACCGCGACCTCGGTCCGGAACCAGCGTGCCTGGTCGCCGTAGAGGACGCGTTGTGCCTCGGCTAGACAGCCGTCGCTGTTGGCTCGGCCGACGAGGCCGGTGGCCGTACGGGTGGACAGTTCACGGCGTCCGGGGCCGAACAGGGCGTCGACCAGCCGCTGTTGCTGTGCCGCCGCCCTCTTCCCGGGCTGCGGCGACGGCTGTTCCTGTTGCGTCCCGTCCGCGTCGCCGAAGCCGTGCTCGGCGGCCCAGGCCGGGTCGTCGATCCCGTAGGGGAACTGGCGCCGCGGTGCGGCCGCCGTGTCCTGCGAGCTGCCGTTGCCGCTTCGCGTTCTGCCGGACAACGCCGTACGAGCGCCGACTCGGCGTTCTTCAGCAGGTCGTCCTGGGCCGGGGTGGACCGCGGTACGGGTCGAGGCTCCCCCGAATCGCTCCGGCCCGCGCCGTCCGCGCAGCCGCCGACCATGGCCGCCACGCACTCGACAGCGCCACCGTGGAAACGAACCTCGAAGCCCGCACCGTGGCCCCCCTCCCCCCGGATCAGCCGTCTTCCGACTCCCCCGTCGGCTTGGTTCCAGTAGAGGGGAGCGGCGGGCGGTTGTGATCCTCGGAAGTCATAGGGCGGTTACGGCAGTTCCCTCGGCCCGTACAGGGCGGCGGGCGCGCCGCTCGCCAGCGCCCAGTAGCGGTCTCCGTACGACCAGTGCCACCACTCGGTCGGGTAGTTGACCAGCCCGGCCGCGCTCAACGCCCCGCCCAGCACGGCCCGGTTGGCCCTCGCCGTGTCGGTGATGTTGTCGGCGTCCGTGTAGCAGGCGCCGTCACTCTCTTCCGGGGTGGCGTTCATGGGCGTACCCATGTCGAGCTCGCGACCGTCGGCGGCGGCCAGGGTCAGGTCGACGGCCGCTCCGGCACTGTGGGGGGCGATCTCGGGCGGGGAGACGTAGCGGCTGGCGGCGGCGCGGAGCCGGTCGGCGGACCAGTCGGGGTGCTCGCCGCGCAGTTCGTCGGCGTACGACTCGAAGTAGCGGCGCTGGAGGGCCGGCGGGCGGTAGCCCTCGACGAAGAGCAGCCGCAGGCCCTCCGGCAGCAGGTTCTGCGCGTGCAGAAGCCGGTCGAGCACCCCCTGTCGGAGGTGGATCTCCGCGCCCTCGGAGTCCTTGTGCTTGCGGTCGTCGACCAGGAGCGAGCCGCTCACGTCGACGAGGCGTTCACCGCACTCCTCGACGGGTATCGCGGCGACCCGGGCGTCGGACATCAGGATGATCTCGTTCATGCCGTGATCATGCCTCGCGCCCGGGCGGGCTCACTCCTCCTGTTCGCCCGCGGCCGTGGTGTCGGGCTCCTCGCCCAGCGTGTACGTGTCCTTGATCTTCACCTCGGAGACGCCACGGCCCTCGGGGAAGACGCGACGCCAGTCGCCGATGACGTGGAGTTCGTCGGTGCCCATGGCCCGGACCACCATGAGGCCTTCGTCGTGGGCCTTGTAGGCCTTCATCCAGAGGTTGGCGAAGGCCTGGGAGCGGATGAGGTGCATCCAGTCGGGGCGGTAGAGCTCGCGGTTGTAGTTGGACTCGCCCATCGTGGAGACGAACTTGGAGTACATCGCCTTCACGTACTCCAGAGTGACCTCGTCGTCCTCGGCGATCGCCCGGTCCCGGGCGTCCTTCATCGCGATGCGGAACTTCTCCAGGAGGTTCTCGGTCGCGCCCGAGGTGAACGACTCGTGGATCTCCGGCGGGTCGCACAGACCGTACTTGGATCCCGACAGGCGCATGAGGAGGCGCAGGGTCGGTTCCGTGACCCACAGGGGGCCGGGCTCGTCGCGGTTGCCGAGCGGGTTGGGGAGGTGGGCGTCGTGCTCCCAGGCGGGCGGGGTGATCAGGTGGACGCCGGCCCGGCGGCGGTCGTGGTCGAAGCCGGTGGAGTGCTCCAACTGGCCGATCGGGAGATGCGTCTTGAGGGCGGACAGGTAGGCGCCGTTGATGTCGAGGGCCGTCACCTCGTGCGTACCGGAGGGGAGTTCCTGCCGGGCCCACTTCGGCCGGGCCTCCCAGATGTGGTCGGAGCCGCGGGCGCTCTGCTTGCGCAGGACGTCCGGGATCCAGGGATGCGCCACGACGTCGTACCGGCCGCCCTTGCGCGTCTCGTCCAGCAGCGTCATCGCGTCCGGGATGGCCCGCTTGACGAGCGCCGCGGTCGCGGCTTCCAGGTCGCCCTCGTGCTGGGCGAGGGCAGCCGTCACGGCGGCGCCGATCAGGTCGGGGGTGTCGGAGGCCGCCTGCATACGGCGGCCCACGGGGCGGACCTGCACCGGCTTGGGCACCGGCTCGGGCTCGGGCTCGGGTTCGAGTTCGAGTTCGGGTTCGGGTTCGAGTTCGGAAGGCGCCGCGGCGTCCGCCGTACCGCCGCATTCGGCGGGGTCCAGATGCTGCGGGAACCCGGCGACCTGGTGGAGGGCGGGGCCACCGCACAGCACACAGGGACGGGCGGCGGACAGAGGCTCCACGTCGTCGAGGTCCGTCCCCTCTGCCGCGGCCTGCGTCTCCTCGTCGTCGACGGCGTCACCGCCCGCCGGGCCCTCCATCGCCTCGTCCGCTTCCGCGGCCAACTCCTCGGCCCGCGCCTCCAGCTTGGTCCGGGCCCCCTCCAGGAAGTACGCGTACTTCTCGCGCACCTCCCCGCCCGGATCGCGCCCGGTCTCCCAGCCGCCGACCGTGGAAGGGCTCACACCGAGCGCCTGCGCCACCTGGGCGCGGGAAAGGCTGAGCCCCTCCCGAAGACCGCGTCGCACCTCGGCCGGCGGCAGCGGCACCTCCTCGCGGGCGGCCGCCAGGAGGGCGTCGATCGCCTCGAAGTCCGTCATCGGGCCACCTCCCGGGAGCCGCGACGGCGGCGCCGTACCGGCAGGCTCTCGCACGCCCTGGTCGGTCCGGCGAGCAATTCCAGTACGTCGATGCCGAAGTGCGCGGCGAGCGCGTCACAGTCGGCCAGGCTCCAGGCCGCGCTGCCGGACTGACGGCGGCTCACCTGTGCCTGGCTCACACCGAGGGCCACGGCCACGTCCGCCTGCGACTCACCTGTCGCGTGCATCAGCGCGGCGACCGACGACCTCACCCGTTCTCCCAGAGGCAGTTCCACGCCGCGCACCCTACCCGGCCTCATGCGTCATGCGTATGAGGCTTGCCGTGGGCGCATGAACGCGATGCAGGGCCGCGAGGCAGGCCGAGCGTGGTCAGTCGGAGGGCTCGTCGGGTTCCTCGTCGCTGTCGGGGACGTCGGCGGCGGACTCGGCGGCTTCCGCGGCCTCGGTGGTGTCCACGGTGTCGCCCTGCGCCCGGCCGGCGCCGATCTCCCAGGGGTCCTCACCGTCGTGGGCCTGCTGGTCCGGCATGTCCCGCGGTACGGGCGCGCCGCTCTCGCCGGGTCCTTCGTCGCTGTGGTCGGTCACGGCGTACTTCCTTCGCGTCGTCGGGGCGACACGCGGGTACCTCCGCGATGACCAGCGAAACGTCAGTGCGGCACCCGCTCCTCCAGTGCCGTGCGCCACGCGAGGCGCCGGACCCTCGGGCGCGAGCTCGGGGCGCCGGCCGCCCAACGATTTTCACAGCAGCAGCGCCCGCTGCCCGTCGGTCACGAGTTCGGGCACTTGGGCGATACGTGCACCCGACACCCGACACCCGACACCCGACACCTTTTGCCGACGCCGTCGACGAAGGCGCGTCAGTGGTGGTGGTCGTGCCTGCCGAGGGTCTGCACGGGGGTCGCGCCGGGGCGGGTCCACTGCGGCACGGGGCGGCTGGTCGGGCCCCAGGTGGCGTTACCGTCCGCGTCCGAGCGCCAGGACCAGCACGGGCTGCCGCCCTCGGGCCAGTCCTCGGGCTTGTCCTCCCAGGCCTCGCCGCGGCCGTAGGGCGTCATGTCGAGCAGGCCGAGGGACCCGTTGACCCGCTCGTTGCCCCGGCCCGTCGTGGAGTAGGTGAGGAACACGCGGTCGCCGTCGCGCAGGAAGCAGGTGAGGTAGCCCATGCTGCCGCCGGCCGGCCCGTCCACGTCGCGCGCCGAGTACCAGGGCTGGGTGTAGCCCATGAACTCGACGTAGGAGGCCACCTCGTCCCACCGGCCCGTGGTCACGATGGCGAACGAGACGTCGCGGGCGTTGAGGTAGGCGGCGTCCTTCAGGTGCCAGGCCGTGGTGGTGCAGCCCTCGCACTGTCCCTGGTGCGGCGCGCCGTCGTACCACATGTGCTTGTAGACCACGAGCTCGTCGCGGCCCTGGAACAGGTCCAGGAACGGGACCGGGCCGTCGGATCCGACGACCTCGACCGTCCCGTCGAACTCCACCATCGGCAGCCGGCGGCGGGCCGCGGCGATCGCGTCGCCCTCGCGGGTGTGGGCCTTCTCGCGGACCAGGAGCTCGTCACGGGCGGCCTGCCAGGTGGCCAGGTCGACGACGGGCGGCCGGCCGGGCAGCGCGGTGGTCGGGTCACTCGGCGTGGTCGTCATGGTGTCCTCCGTGGTGTCTCGTGCCGGGCAGCGTCGTATGACGTCCTAAGACGCTCACCAGAACAGACTCGCGATCCGGCCGGAACTCATCGCAGGCACGGACGCGGTCTAGGAGACCTCCTCCTGGATCTCGTCCAGCGCGATGACGAGTTCGGGCGCGACCACCGCCTGGACCCACCGCTCCTTGTCGACGTCCACCGCCCTGGGATTCGTCTCGGTGAGCATGATCAGGTAGAGGTAGGCGCGGTAGAGGGCCAGGCGCAGCCGGGCCGGGGGGTCGAACACGGCCCGGCCGCCCGCCTCCCGATAGCCCGCGAGGAAGGGCTCGTCCTTCTTGATGTCCCCCAGCAGCGCCAGGGAGACGAAGTCGGCGAGGGGGTCGCCCCAGAACATCCGCTCCCCGTCGATGAGCCCGCCGATGCGCGCCTCGCCGTCGGACGGCCGGTCCAGCAGGATGTTCCCGTCCCACAGGTCGAAGTGGACCAGCGCGGGGACCGTGACCTCGTCGAGGGCGGGGTAGGCGGCCTCGAGCATGTAGGTGATCTGGTCGACGGAGCGGGGCAGCCGGGCCATGTAGTACCGGGCGTCGTCCAGGATTGCTTCGAGCATGGCCGTGAAGGCGGTCCGCCAGTCGGGGGCGAGCGGGCCGAGAGCGCCGGAGGGGTAGCCGTAGCCGGGTCCGGTCACCGTGTGCAGACGTGCCAGCTGACGGCCCAACTCCCTGCGCAGCGGGGCCCTTTCGGCTTCGGTGACCGACCCGTTCCACGGCTCGCCGGGACACGCCGTCATCAGCAGATGCGGTACGTCGGCCTCCTCGCCGACCGTCACGACGCGCGGCGTCTCGACCCCGGCCCCAGCGGCAGCCCTGTAGAACTCCACTTCGGAGTCCAGGAGCCGACGCTCGTAGCGCAGGCTCGGAACGGTGGACGCGGGTGCGGTCTTGAGGACGTAGCGGGTGCCGTCGGTGAGGAGGAGTTCCTCGACGGTGTTGTACGTGCCGCCGGACAGGGGCCGGACACCGGTGAGACGGTCGGGGGCGAGGTGCGCGTCCTCCAGAATGCGTCGTGCCCGTTCCCAGGAGTCCACCGACATCCCGCCCCTTCTCTCGGATCAGCCCGCCGCGTACACGTCCTCGACGTAACGCCCGTCCCGCACCAGCTCGTCGAGCCACCGCTCGGCCGCCGTCTCGTCGGCGTCCGGCGTGCGGTCCCGGAACAGAGTACGGAACGCCTCCCGTACGCCGGGGGCCATTTTCGAACCGTCGCCGCAGACGTAGACCCGGCCGCCCGCCTCCAGCAGCTCGCGGACCTCGTCGGCCTCGGCGGCGATGCGGTGCTGCACGAAGCGCCCCTCGGGGACCGCACTGAAGGCCGGCCGCAGCCGCACCGCCCCGACCGCCTCGGCGGCGCGCAACTCGTCGGCGTGCAGGTAGTCGGCGTCCGGTGCGTCACAGCCGAAGTAGCAGAGGGCGGGCGGGAGTTGCTCACCCCGGGCCAGAGCAGCGACCCGGTCGGCGACGGCTCCGCGGAACGGGGCCAGTCCCGTGCCCGCCGAGATCATCACGACGGGAGCGGAGTGGTCGACCCGGAAGGCGTCCCGGCAGGGCTGGATGCGGGCCAGGACGGTGTCGCCGGGCTGCACGTCGGCGAGGTGGCCGGAGCCGACGCCCCGGTAGGTGCCGTTGCCGATGGGGGTCCCCCCGCTCGAGCGCAGCCGAGAGTGGGGGAGGGCGGGCGCCTCCAGCAGGGAGACCATGAGGTCGATGTGGTCCGGGTCGGCCGCCGGTGACGAGGACACCGAGTAGTGGCGGGGACGCAGCGGCGGGAGGACGTCCAGGAGCGCCGGCCAGCCGAGGGCGCCGCGCAGGGCGGGGTACGACTCGAAGAGCTCGACGAGCGTGCGCGGGTCGTCGCCTCCAAGGGCCGCCAGCTGGACACGTTCCGGCGGGCAGGGGTTGGCGGTTGCCAGCACGGACAGCTGCTCGGCGGTCGGTCGCTGCTGCAACTCGACGTGGTGTGTGAACAGTTGACGTACCGTCAAGGGCCGGTCCACGGCGAGTCCGTCGCGGCGCGGGCGGGTGGCACGGATGTCCAGGACGGCGTCCAGGTCGACGCCGATGGCCGCGGCGGCCCGCTCGACGAGGGTCTTGTCGTTGGCCGGGAGCACGGTGACGTGGTCGGCGGTGCGGTAGGTGGTGCCGGCGGGCAGGGCCAGCCGAACGAAACGCTTGAGGCGGGGGTGGCCGGGGGCGGTGAGGTCGTGGGCCTCGGTCACGGTCATCGGGACCAGGTCGTGCCGCTCGGCCAGGGCGTCCAGGGGGCCTCCGGCCAGCGTGCGGACCTCGTAGGCGGCCGCCGGTTCGGCCTCGGAGGCAACGGCGTCCGGGTCGCCGTAGGACTGCAGGAGCGCGGTGCGCAGCCCGGCGGTGAAGGTGCGGACGGTGCCGGTGAGGTCGCCCGAGGCGTCGCCGGCCGCGCGGTCCAGAAGGCGGGTGGCGCCGAGTTCGGCGAGGCGTTCGTCGATGCGGGTCGGAACGTGCTGGTAGGTGGCGGCCCAGTTGCGGTCGCCGACGCCGAGGACGGCGTAGGTGACTCCGGTCGCTTCGGTCGCGGTGGCGAGCCAAGCCTCGAACTGCCGTGCGTCGTCCGTGGGTTGGCCGTTGTAGGAGGCGGCGGTGATCACGACCGCACGGTCGGCGGGCAGGCCGCCCGCGTACGTGTCCAGCGACGCGACCTCGGTCTCGCAGCCCACGGCGGCGGCCTCGTCGGCGAGTTGGGCGGCGAAGTCGCGGCAGGTGCCGTAGTTGCTGCCGTGCAGGAAGAGGGCGCGGGTGCCGGGGCGGACGCGGGCGGGGAAGGACGTCTCCACTGCCGTCGCGCCCTCGCTCACCGCGACCGCACCCGGCAGGGGCGTGTGGGCCCGGTCGGCGGTGCTGCGCGAGGTCAGTGTGAGGGTGAAGCCGTCCGGCTTGAGGGTGAGCGCCTCCTTGATGGTGAGGCGGTAGTCGGCGTGGTCGTGCAGGCGGTAGCGGTGCACGAGCAGCGCGAGCAGCATGGTCGCCTCGTGCAGGGCGAACTGCCGCCCGATGCAGGCGCGTTCGCCGGTGCCGAAGGGCTTGAAGGCGTGCGGCGAGCGGGCGGCCTCCGCCTCGGCGGTGAACCGGGAGGGGTCGAAGAGCTCGGGGTTGTCGCCCCAGACCGGCTGCCGGTGGAGCATCGGGGCGGCCACGGTGACGGCCTGTCCGGCGCGCAGCGGGATGCGGCCGCCGAGCAGCGTGTCCTCACGGGCCTGGCGGCTGAACGCGGCGGCCGTCGGCCACAGCCTCAGCGCCTCGTTGAGGACCTGCCGGGTGTAGGTGAGCCGCCCGACCTCGTCGAACGTCGGCTCCGGGTCTGCGGTGTCGCCCCACATCGCGTCCACCTCGCGCTGCACGAGCTGGAGCACGGCCGGGTGCTTGGCGAGGTAGTACATCGCGAAGGACATCGCGCCGGAGGTCGTCTCGTGCCCGGCGATCAGGAAGGTGATGACCTGGTTGCGGATGTTGGTGGTGTCGAGGGTGGTTCCGTCGGCGGGGTGCGTGGCGCTGAGCATGAGACCGAGGAGGTCGTCGCCGCCGGTCTCGCCGGACTCGACACGGGCACTGATCACGTCGTCGACGACCTGCGCCAGGTAGGCGGCGTCGGTCCGGAACGCCTCGTCGACGGCCGTGCAGTCGCCGCCCGGGGTGCGGGCGAGGCGGGTCATGGCCCACTCCAGGCAGCGCACCATCGACTCGACGAAGGGGTGCGGCTCGTCCCGCTCGAAGGAGCCGAAGTCGTAGCCGAACCCGGCGAGGCCGATGGTGTCGAGCGTCATCCGGGTCATGTCGTCGGGGACGTTCACCGGCTCCCCGGCCCGGGCGGCCCGGTCCCAGGTTCCGATCAGCCGGCGGGCCACCTCCAGCATCACCGGGTGATAGGTGCGCATCGAGCCCAGCACGAAGGCGGGCATCAGGATGTCGTGGGCCTTGGCCCAGTTCGGCTCGTCGTTGTACGCGGTGAACAGCCCGTCGGCGGCGAACTCGCGGACGTTCTCCAGCGCGGGCCCGATGGCCTTGGCGAACCGGGTCTCGTCGGCGAGTTCGGTGACGAGGTCCAGATCGGCGACGAAGGTGACGTCCCGGCCGTGCAGCCGCCGTACGAGCACGGGGCCGTGTTCGCGCATCAGCCCCATGACCTGCTGGACGGGCGTACGGCCGGGGCCGATGTCGGAGATGTCGACGACCGGGATGTCGGGAAGAGCGGGTGCGGTCTGCGCGGTGGGGGGCATGGCGCGACAACTGCCTTTCGCGGTACGGGAGTACTGCGATCCAGCGTGATCGACTGGCCCCGGCCGCC
Organism: Streptomyces fulvoviolaceus; assembly: GCF_000718165.1. Taxonomy (GTDB): domain Bacteria; phylum Actinomycetota; class Actinomycetes; order Streptomycetales; family Streptomycetaceae; genus Streptomyces; species Streptomyces fulvoviolaceus. Next base: position 67,446 of record NZ_JOEY01000025.1, read on the forward strand.
CGCTCCACCGCACTACATGATTGTGTAGTGCACGTACATGCGTCGCTCTTGCGTCGAGGGGCTGGAGGTGCTGGTGGACTGGGCTCACCCGGAGGCCGTGGTGTGGCGCAACCGCGCCCTGACGCTCTTCGACCGGGTCTCCGTGCCGGTCGCGGTCTGCGATGTGTACGGCGACGTCCAGTTCGCCAATCCGGCGATGGCGGCGGAATGCGGTACGACCCCGGGGCGGCTGCGCGGCCGTGACGTGCTGGAGTTGTTCCATCCGCAGGAGGCCATCCAGGTGGAGCGGATCGCCGAGGCGCTGCGACTGCGGCACCGGTCGCGGTACCAAGTGTCCGTGCGATGGCGGGCGCCCGGCGGCGGGGAGCGGTACGGGGAGCTGACGGCGGACCCGGTGAGCGACACCGTGGAGGAGACGCCTGCCCTGCTGGTGATGCTGCGCGTCCGGGGCGAGCGGGAACACCACGCTGAGGCGCCTGCCCGGGTCGCCCCGGTCGAGGCCCGCATCCTGGCGCTGCTGGCCGGCGGCGCCACGACCGTCCGCGCGGCCCGCGAGACCGGGCTCACCACGGACGGCGTGACCTACCATCTGCGGCGCCTGTCGGCGCGCTGGGGCGCGGCGAACCGTACGGAACTGGTCGCGCGCGCCTACGCGCTGGGGGTGCTGACCTCCGGGGCGTGGCCGCCGACCGCCGCGGAGTCCGCCGTAGCCACCGAGTAGGCCGTACCCGCCCCCTGCGGCGCCCCGAAGCGGGCCAGCGTGTGCCACACCATCTTCAGGTCCTGCAGTTCGTACCGGCCGGTGCGGGCGGCGTCGCCGATGATCCGCGGGTCGATGCGGCCACCCTCGGCGATGCGGGCGCCCAGGTCCATGTACTCCTGGCCGCGGTAGTCCGCGTGGCGGTGGAGTTCCGCGACGGTCAGCCGGTAGCCGGGGTGCCACTCGACGGGGACGCGCAGCCGCCGTGCCGCGGCCTCGACCGGAGTGCCCCGGTAGCTCGCGTCCAGGACGAGCGCCTCCACGTTGCGGGTGAGGTCGACACCGCCGTGCACCTGGGCCTCGATGTAGTCGTTGAGGGCGTCCTGCTCGTCCGCCTCGGCCAGCGCGATCAGGGACATGCCGGCGGCGACACCGAAGTGGGTCGGCTCGGCCGCGCTGTCGGGGTAGCAGAAGGTGGCACGGGCGAGCGTCGCGCCGGTGAGCCGGACGTGCGCGGAGCCGAACCGCGGGGCCGCGCCGACCACCTGGCGACGGAAGTTCAACGCGCCGTAGACGGGCCGTTCGGGCGCGGCCGCGTCGTCGTAGACCCCGCCGAAGATCCGGCTCTCCCAGCGCCAGCGGTCGCCGCCGGGGTGTGCGGTGAGACCGCCGTTGCTCGTGCCGGTGACGAACTGCGAGTGGTACGTACCGTCCTGGGCCAGCGCCTCGAGGATGGGCACGCCGCGGACCAGGCGGTCGGGGTGGAAGTTCAGCGTGACGCGCACGTCCGGGCCGACGGCCGGCCCTTCGGAGAGCGCCGCCACATGGCTCAGCGCCGCCCGCGCCCGCTCCGTCCCGACGTCCCTGAAATCCACTGGTCTCTCCCCACTGCGACTGCCTACCCTAGGCGACAACCTAATATCCCTAGGCGTACGGCACCCAGGAGACTCCCCCCATGAGATCACTCACCGAGCAGGACATCCGCAACTCATTTGTCAACTGCTCGAAGGGGGAGGCCAAACGCCTGGCCGTCCCCAGGGACCTCGACCAACACCCCTGGGACGACCTGGACTTCCTGGGCTGGCGAGATCCCGGGGCGCCCGACCGCAGCTACCTGGTCACCGAGCGACAGGGGCGACTCGTGGGCGTGACGCTGCGCTTCCCGTCCTCACAGCGCGGGCTCCTGCACCGCAGCTTGTGCTCGTTGTGCCTGACCACCCACCCCGGAGGCGGGGTGTCCCTCATGACGGCACGCAAGGCCGGCACCGCGGGCCGCGAGGGCAACTCAGTGGGCGTGTACATGTGTACCGACCTCGCGTGTTCCCTCTACGTCCGCGGCAAGAAGTCGCTCGCGTCCGGGACCCGCTTCGAGGAGACCCTGACCCTGGAGGAACAGATCGCCCGGACCACGGGCAACCTGTCCGCCTTCGTCGACAAGCTGTACGTCTGACTCACTCCTCTCCCACGGCGAGCACGATCTTGCCGCGGTTCTCCCGGCTCGCCAGCCGCTCGTGGGCCGCTCGCGCCTCCTCAAGCGGTACGACGGTCTCGACCGGCACGCGGAAGACGCCGGCGGCGACGCGGTCGACGATGTCCCGCAGGTCCGCGCGCGGATCGTAGCCGTGGAGCTGGCGGTTGGTGAGCTGGAAGCCGAGGATCGACGCGTTCTTCGGGTAGAAGTCGCGGGTGTCCACGGTGCTGGGTTCCAGGGCGACGTTGGCGAGGGCGACGACCCGGCCACCCTGCCCGACCTCGCGCAGGCTCCGCCCGAAGGCCCGGCCGCCGACCGTGTCGAGGACGACGTCGGCGCCCCGCCCGTCGGTCAGCCGCAGCACCTCCTCCACCTCCGCGTCGTCCGGGTACGCGGAGGTGTCGACGGTGACGTGGGCCCCGAACTCCCCCGCCCACGCCGCCTTCTCCGGCGACCCGGCCAGTGCGACGACCCGCGCGCCCACCTCGGCGGCGATCTGCACGGCCGCGGTGCCGACACCGCTCGCGGCGGCCTTCACGACGACCGTGTCCTCCTTGGAGACGCGGGCGAGAGTCCGCAGGCAGTACCAGGCGGTGAGCCAGGCGACCGGCAGCGCCGCTGCCTGCACGAGGTCCACGCCGTCGGGCAGAGCGACCACCTGCGTGGCGGGAACAGCCACCAACTCGGCGTAGAAACCTGGTGACTTGCCCGCATCGAGGGTCACGACCCGCTGCCCGGGCACGAAGCCGGTCACCCCCTCCCCCACCGCGGCCACGACCCCCGCCGCCTCCGCGCCCGGGATCAGCGGCGGGCGCCCGGCCCGGTGATACACGCCGGCGCGCAGCAGCGCGTCCACCCGGTTCACGCCCGCCGCGACGATCCGCACCAGCACCTCACCAGGGCCCGCCACCGGGTCGGGCACGTCGACCGGCACCAGCACTTCGGGCCCGCCGAACTCGTCGATCCGTACCGCACGCATACCGCACCTGCTTCCTGTCGCAGCCACCCGAACAGCTGACACCGGTTGAAGTAGTGTCACCATGCGACACCACTTCAACCGGTGTCAAGAGGTGGATGCGGCAGACAACACCTCCTGAACGGGTGTCGAGGCGGTACGCTCGACACCATGACCAGTGCCTCCGCCCCCGCCGACCCGATGGCCTTCCCCTCTGTCGGCGGCCGCCCGTGTCTGGACTTCGTGGCCACGCTCGGCAAGCGGCATGCCACTCCCCTGGAGCGGATCCCCGACACCGCGGCCCTGGCGCGCTGGCTCACGGAGGCGGAGCTGGTCGCGGGCGAGGGGCCGGTGCGGGTCACCGCCCGGGAGCTGGCGGACGCCCGCCTCCTGCGCGAGGCCGTCCACCGTCTCGTCCACGCGGCGATGGCCGGGCGGGAACCGGAACCGGCCGATGTGGAGCAGGTCAACGCGGCGGCCGCCCAGCCGGATCTCGCACCCCAGCTGGGGCCGGTGCGCTGGACGGCACGGCATCCGGCCCGCGCCGCCCTGGCGACGGTGGCCCGGGATGCCGTCCTGCTGGTGAGCGGTCCGCTGCTGGGGCGGGTCAAGGAGTGCGAGAACCCGGGCTGTTCGCTGCTGTTCCTGGACGACTCCCAGGCCCGCCGCCGCCGTTGGTGCTCGATGGACCGCTGCGGCAACCTCGCGAAGATCGCCGGTTACCGATCGCGCAGCCGGGCCGCCTCCACCCGGTGAAGGTGGACCAGGATGTCGTAACTACGGGCGAGCGCGGTGTCGTTCGGGCCGTCCGGGTAGGCCGTTCCGATGCTGCGCGTCGGCCGTGCCTGGCGCAGCCACTCGTGCGCCGGTGATCCGACGGACCGCAGGTCGAGTACGTAGTCACGGAGGCGCACCCTGTCGAGGGTCCGCTCGTTGCTGCCCGGCCCCGCCGGTCCCGGCGTCCAGCGACGGATGACGTCGTCGTCCTGGCCGGTGGCGTTGAACGAGCCGTGGTCGAAGGTCAGCCCCACGCTCACATAGTCCGTGCCGAGGCTGTCGCGCAGGAACGCGCCCTGCACCTTCGGGTAGTGGGCGGGGTCGTCCGGCACGTATCCCACATGGTTGTTGTGCGCCGACAGCAGCACCTTGGTGCCGGTGTGCCGCTGCCACCACACCACGTTGGCGGCCATCATCTCGTCGCGGTAGCGCATCGCCGCGCCGAGCTGGGCCGGGTCCTCGAAGTCGAAGGCGTACTGCCGGGCGGTCCGGTCGATCGCGGAAGCGTCCCGCAGGGCCCAGTCGTACGCCTCCCGGTCCGGGCCCGGCGCCTGCCGCCTCAGCAACTCCAGCGCCTCGCCCGTGCGGTCGGCCATCTCCTTGCGTTCGGCGTACGGCGTGTTCAGGTAGCGCTCGATGTACGGCCCGGTGGCCACGGTGGGCCGCAGCCCGCGGTAGAGCCCGGCGATGCGGGCACTCAGCTCGGGGTGGGCGCCGGCCACGTAGTCCTTGACGGCGTCGTACAGTTCGGGCCCGGTCCAGGCGATGTCGTCGCCCATGAAGCGGACCGGGTCGGCGGGGTGGTGGACGTTGTAGGCCCGCATCCACTCGATGAGCCGCAGGTATTCGGTGTTGTTCCACCACAGGTAGTCGCGCTGGAACTCCTCGCGGAAGATACGCCGTGGTTCACCCTTGCCGTACAGCACGTAGTCGTTGAGCCGCAGGCCGGTGCTCCAGGGAGCCTCCAGGGCGAAGGTGCGGAAGCCCTTCTCCTCCACGAGGTGGCGGAAGACTCGGTCCTTGAGGGCGAAGAAGTCGTGGGAGCTGTGGGTGGCCTCGCCGAGGCCGACCACTTCGGCGCCGCCGATCATCCGGTCGAGGGCGCGCAGATCGCGGGTGTCGCCGCCGGGTTCGACGGTCCGCAGGGGGTGGGCGGCGCGGTCGAGGGCGGTGCCGACCGTGGGCGTCGGCGTCCCTGCGGCCGCGGTGCCGGTCATCACTGTGGTGCCGAGGGTGATGAGCAAGGTCAGGATCGATCCGGTCCGTTGCCATGTCATTCGTCCAGGCTTTCGTCCCGGACCGGCGCCGACCATCCGGCGGTCCACCGTGTCGGGGTGCGGACAGCCACGGGTCGGCGACGGGGGTTTTCCTCATGGGTCACCGGTGCGGTCGGCGCGGATCAGGACGCGGGCGGCGTCCAGCCCGGGTCGCGGCCGAGGAAGGCGAGCAGCGCCTCGGCGCTGTCGTAGGCCTGCGGTGTCTCCCGTGCCGGGGCGAACACCCGGTAGGCGTCCCGGAGATGGTCGACGAGCTGTTCCGCCGCCGGCCAGATTCCCTCGGCGACGTCCTTGGGCAGCGGCCGGTCCTGGCCCGTCGCGACCGCGATGTCCCAGCCGTGCACGGCCGCGTCCATGGCGGCGGCCGCCGCGGCGATCGGCAGCGGCAGGGAGCCCAGCGGGGTCGGCACCTGGTCGGCGTCGGCGGGCAGCCCGTCGTATGCGGCCGCCACCGCGCGCAGCACCTCGTCGAGCTTCGCCGAGGGGTCCCCGTCGAGGACGTCGGCGGGCTGGAAGGGGTCGGAGTCGGGGCGGCCGCCGGTGATCGCGAGGCCGTATCCCTGTTGGTCGATGCGCGCGTGGTTGAGGACCTGCCGGGCCGTCCACTCGCTGCACGGCGTCGGCGCTCCCCACGCCGCCTCCGGAACCGCGGCCACCGCTTCCCGTAGATAGCCATGCGCACGCGTGAGAACCTTGGTACCTCGGGTGTCCGCCATCACTGCTCTCCCCTCTTGCCGTCGACCGGCCGTTGCCAACAATCTAGGCACCGTTGCGGACAGTTACGGTCCGCGACCAGCACTTCTGTGGAGGGGAACAGTCTGAGGATGCGAGATGTACGTGAGTGGACGGCGTCCCTGGTGCGCTACGTGAAACGGCGCCGGGACCCCGCGGTCGTGCAGACGCTGCGGTCGGCCGTCGCGGCGACGATCGCGTACGTCGTCGCGCTGCGTCTCAGTCCCGAGGCGGCGCCGCTCACCGCACCGCTGACCGCGCTGCTGGTCGTGCAGGTCACCCTCTACTCCACGCTCACCACCGGCGTACGCCGGGTGAACTCGGTGGTGGCCGGGGTGCTCCTCGCCATCGGCTTCAGCCTGCTGGTGGGGCTGACCTGGTGGAGTCTCGCACTGCTGATCGTGGCCTCGCTGGTCGTCGGCCGTCTGGTGAAGGTCGAGGAGTTCGTGCCCGAGGTGGCGATCAGCGCGATGCTGGTGCTCGGGGTGACGGCCGTCGGGGACACGGCCTGGGCGCGGGTGGTGGAGACCCTGATCGGCGCGGTCGTCGGGCTGGGCTGCAATCTGCTCCTGGCTCCGCCGGTGTGGGTGGACGAGGCGGGCGAGTCGATCGAGGGACTGGCCCGTGGGCAGCGACAGTTGATGCTGCGGATGGGTGAGGAGGCCGCGGGCCGTACGCCCGTCGAGCACGCGACCGCCCGGCTGCACGAGGCGCGCCGGCTCGACCACGACATCGTCGAGGTCGACGCCGCCCTGCAGCAGGCGGAGGACAGCCTGCGGTTCAATCCCCGTGTGAAGGAGGGGCTGCTGCACCGGGTAGTGCTGCGCACCGGGCTGGACACGCTGGAGATCTGCACGGTCGTCCTGCGAGTGCTCGCCCGCACCCTCACCGACCTCGCGAAGGAACGCGATCCCGATCCGCTGTTCGCGCCGCAGACCGGTGCCGCCGTTGAGCAGCTGCTGTCCGAGATCGCCGACGCCGTGGTCAGTTTCGCGGTGCTGGTCACCACCGACGTCAGTGTCAGCGCCGAGTCGGCGGAGGCGCGGCTCGCCTCCCAGTTGCGCCAGGCCGCCGCGACCCGCGACAAGCTGGCCCAGCTGCTCCTGGAGGAGATCCAGCGCGACGCCCGCCAGTGGCAGCTGCACGGCGCCGTCCTCACCGAGGTCAACCGCATCCTCGACGAGCTGGACACCGAGCACCGCTCGCGCCGTCTGCTGGAGGAGCTCGACCGGACCGCCCGCGAGCAGCGTGAGCGCATGCCGCACCTCACCCGGCTGAAGGAGCGGCTGAGGCGGAACCGCCGCACGGCCGCCGTTCGTTCCAAGTGACGTAGTGACGTAGTGACGTAGTCACACCGATCGAAGGGGGCGGGCCGATGACCGGCACCGGCGTGCGGATCGACGGGAACACTCTGCGGCTGCCGGGCGGTGTGGCGGTGCGGTTCGTGCGCACCCTGCGCCTGCCCGAGACGGGCACCCATCCGCTGCCGCCGGGCCTCGGCGAGTTCCCGGTCCGCCGGGTCTCGGACTACCCGGACACGGTCCCGGAGCCGTGGCGGGCGCGGGGCGGCGTGATGCTGCCGGTGTATCTGCGCGAGGCGATGTGGCTCAGCTTCGGGGGCACGCGGGAGCCGGCTGCGTTGCAGGTCGGGGTGGGCAAGGTGTGCGCGGTCTCGGGCCGGCCGTGGAGCGACCGACTGTCCCGGGATCCGCAGAACTACCTCGTGCTGCCGCGTCAGCCCTGGCTGGACGGCATCAACTCCGGGAAGGGGACCGTCCGCCAGTTCGTGGCGGTGCCCCTCGGACTGGGCGCGACCGTCGAGGGCCAGGTCACGGGCGAGGAGGTCTGGGGCGGCGTACAGCTGCAGTCCTTCCCGCTGGTCGAGGAGCGGCTGGCGCAGTGGCGTGAGCTGGAGCGGAGGGCGGCAACCAGGTCGAGGGCGGCCTACGGGGCAGCGCTGCCCATGGCGGCGGCCGCGGCAGGGCCGCCCCGCGCCCCTGCGGCCATGGGTCTCGGCGTCGGCGGTTCGATGCGCCAGGAGGTGTACCGGGACGACCGGCCCCTGTCGGACTGGTGCGACACGGCCGCCGGCCGGGTGTTCGTGCACCTGGTGACGCCTCCCGAGTGGCGCCGCATCACCGGCGAGGCTCCCCCTCCGTCGCCGGTGGACCGCGCGGCGTACACCAAGGCGGGCCTTCCCTGGTACGACTACTACGACCAGGACGCGACCGACCTCGCCCCCACGGACACGCTCGATGCCGTGAAACCGGTCGGTGACTGGCTCGGCGACGACCACGAACCCTGGCAGGAGCCCGCGCCGTACCAGGTCAAACCACTGGGGGACGCGCCGGGCAAGCCCGTCGAGGACGGCGACTGGTAGCCACGGACCGGCCCTGTGTTTGCACGCGACGGGTGATCCGCGCGAGGGTGGCTGTTCACGACCGAGGCGAACGATCACCCGAGGTGCAGGTATGGGCAGTGGGGCACGAGTGGCGAACGGCGACTGGAGCAGGCGTCGTCTCGTCGGCGCCCTCACCTCGGCCGCCGCGGTACCGGTGCTTCCGGCCTGCGCGTCGTCCGAGCCCGGACGGTCCACGGCGGGCTCCGAGGAGTCCTCGCCCGCGTCGCGGAGTCCGGCTCCGGCGGAAACCCCCTCCGCCGAACAGCAGACCGGACCACGCCCCCTCTACCTCGGCACCTACACCTCGGTCGAGGGCGGCGGCACGGGCATCGGGCTCGCCACCTACGACGCCGGGACCGGCCGTATCACCGACGCCGGAACCCTCACCGGCGTCGCCAATCCCTCGTATCTCGCCGTGCACCCGGACGGCGACACGCTGTACGCGGTCGACGAGCGCGACGACGGTGCCGTGACCGCCGTACGCCTGGCCGACCGCAAGATCCTGGGGAGCCGGAGCACCGGCGGGGCGGGGCCGTGCCATCTGTCGGTGCATCCGGGCGGGCGGTGGCTGCTCAGCGCGAACTACGCCTCCGGCAGTGTCGCCGTGCACCCGATCGACGCCACCGGGGCGCTCGGCGAGCGGAGGGAGTCGGTCACGCACACCAGTCCCGAGCCGGGGCCGGGCCAGGAGGGTCCGCACGCCCACCAGTTCGTCACCAGCCCCGACGGCGGCCATGTGCTCGCCGTCGACCTGGGCACGGACACCGTGTACACCTACCGCCTCAACGAGCGGACCGGCGCGCTGACGGAGGTCTCGCAGGCGCACACCCGGCCGGGTGCCGGACCGCGCCACCTCACCTTCCATCCCGGGGGCCGGTACGCCTATCTGGCCAACGAGGTCGACAACACGGTCGCCGTCTGTGCCTACGACCGGAAGACCGGCCGTCTGAGCGTCGGCGAGGCACAGTCGACGGGAACGGGGTCGGGCACGAGCTACCCGGCACAGCTCCTGGTCACCTCGAACGGCGCGTACGCCTATCTCGCCAACCGGGGCCACAACAGCCTCACCCGCTACGCGGTGGAGGCGGACGGCGCCCGGCTCAGGCTCCTCGACACGGTGCCGGTGTCCGGTGACTTCCCGCGGCAGATCGCCTTCTCGCCGGACGGGGCGCTGTTGTTCGCGGCGAACCAGAAGTCGAGCACCGTGAGCGTGTTCCGGGTGAACACGCGCAGCGGTGAACTGCGGCTCGCAGGCTCGCCGTTCGCGTCACCCGTCGCCGTCTGTGCGCTGCCGCTGTAGAGCCCGCGGGCAGGACGCGGCACTCGCCTGCGTGAGCAGGACGTGCATGCGCTCGGTCAGCCGCGCGACGTCGTCGGCAGGCGCGTGGAAGGGCAGTCGTACGTCGCCTTGAGCGCGGGCGCGCTCGATGCGCAGCGTCAGTCCGTGCCGGTCGACGGCGAGGGGCTGGACGCGGACCGCGCCGTGCAGGCTCTCGGAGTCGACGAGCCGGGTGAGCCGCTCGACCGCGTCGGGGTGGCAGTCGGCGAGGTGGGTGAGCAGCCGGGCCTCGGCGGTGGACAGCGGGTCGGGCTCGGCGGCGGCGAAATCGTCGAGGTCGACGACGACCGCGCCAGAGGGCTCGCGCAGCACCACGCGCGTGGCCTGGAACGCCAGGTGACCGTCCTCGGGAACGAACCAACCGGCGATCCACAGCCGGGCCCGGATACGGTTGCGCACGGGAACGGGCGCCACATCGGCGAACTCCAGGACGGCGGACGGCTCTCCCCGGGGCGCACAGATCGCGGCCGCGATCAGCGTGCTGTCCTCGGGCACGTTCACCAGCACCCGCCCGTCCTCGGCCACGGAGTGCGCGCCGACGAACTCCTCCCGGCCGCCCTCCGCGGTCACCGCGCAGGACCACGACGCGGCGAGCACCGACCGGGCCCGCTCCGCAGCGGAAGGCGCGGCCGTCCAGGTTTGGCTGTCACCCATCCCAATACCTCCTTAGGTAAGCCTTGCCTAACCTATCGAAGATCGGGGCCGAAGCCAACCATGGGGTGATCAAAGAATGTCCCGGAGCGCTCGCGTCAGGGCGCGATGACACCGAGCAGCGCCCGGGCGCACAGGTCGCGCACCTGCTCCCGGGAGAGGTCCGCACCGCGCAGCCACTCCAGGCAGACCGCGGTGGTGAAGGCCAGCCAGCCGCGTACGGCCAGCCGGAGGTCGGGCCGCTCCTGGGCCTGCGGACCGAATTCGGGGTCGGCGTCGAGCGCCGCGAGAATCTGCCGCTCCTGCGCGGCCAGCGCCCGCTGGTAGACCTTGCGCACGGCCTGGTCCCCCGCCGCGTCGGCGCGGTGGAACGCGCGATAGCCGTGCGCGTGGGCCCGGACGTACTCCAGGTAGGTGTCGAGGCCGGCGGTGAGCTGTTCGCGCACGGGAATGCCGGGCACCGCCGCGGTCAGACGCAGCATCCGCTCGCTCTCGCACTCGACGACCGCCGCGAAGAAGTCCCGCTTGGTGGGGAAGTAGTGGTAGAGCAGCCCGCGTGAGACCCCGGCGATCTCGGCGACCTGCTCGATCCACACCTCGTCGTAGGGGCTCTCCGAGAACAGCCGCGCGCCCACCGACAGGAGCTGCTCCCTGCGCTCCTCGGTGCTGAGCCTGCGACGCGCGCGCTCGCCCTGCTTCCCGGCCATGCCCGCACTTTACTTGACGTCGATTCAACAACGGGACCAGACTGAACCGCGCTATTGAACCCACGTACAACGCGCTCAACTGCCGCTGCATCAAGGGAGATCGCGTCATGGCGGAGACGACCACACAGGCCGCACGACCCCGGGGATTCCGCAGTGCCGAGCTGGGCTGGCCGGAGCTGCACCGCATTCCGCATCCGCCGCGCCGGCTCCCCCTGCTCGGTGATGTGCTGGGCGCCGACAGGCGCACTCCGCTGCAGGACTCCCTGCGGTTCGCACGGCAGTTGGGGCCGATCTACCGGCGCAAGGCCTTCAACCGGGAGTTCGTGTTCGTGTGGGGCGCCGATCTCGTGGCCGACCTGGCGGACGAGTCGCGGTTCGCCAAGCACGTGGGTCTCGGAGTCGCCAATCTGCGGCCGGTCGCCGGGGACGGGCTGTTCACGGCGTACAACCACGAGCCGAACTGGCAGCTGGCGCACGACGTGCTGGCCCCGGGCTTCAGCCGGGAGGCCATGGAGGGCTACCACCCGATGATGCTGGCCGTGGCCGAGCGACTGACGGACCACTGGGACCGCGAGCTGGCGGCGGGACAGGCCGTCGACGTGCCCGGCGACATGACCAAACTGACCCTGGAGACCATCGCGCGAACCGGGTTCGGGCACGACTTCGGCTCCTTCGAGCGTTCCCGGCCGCACCCCTTCGTGTCCGCGATGGTGGGCACGCTCACCTACGCCCAGCGGCTCAACTCGGTGCCCTTCCCCCAGCTTCTACGGCGTGCCGCGCGTCGCAACGAGGACGACATCTCCTATCTCAACCGCACGGTCGACGACCTGGTCCGCGCCCGCCGCACGGCGAGCGGGGACGGTGACCTGCTGGACCGGATGCTGGAGACGACCCACCCCGAGACAGGTGAGCGGCTGTCGGCCGAGAACGTCCGCCGACAGGTCATCACCTTCCTGGTGGCGGGCCACGAGACCACCTCCGGCGCGCTCTCCTTCGCCCTGCACTACCTCGCCCGCCACCCCGACATCGCGGCCCGCGCCCGCGCCGAGGTGGACCGTGTCTGGGGCGGCACGGCCGTGCCCGGCTACGACCAGGTGGCAAAACTCCGTTATGTGCGCCGGGTCCTCGACGAGTCGCTGCGGCTGTGGCCGACGGCGCCCGCCTTCGCCCGCGAGGCCGTGCGGGACACGGAGCTGGCCGGAGTGCATCCGATGCGGCAGGGCGCCTGGACGCTGGTGCTGACGCCGATGCTGCAGCGCGATCCCGCGGTGTGGGGCGCCGACGCCGAGCGGTTCGATCCGGACCGCTTCGAGGCGAAGGCCGTACGCTCCCGTCCCCCGCACACCTTCAAGCCGTTCGGGACCGGGGCGCGGGCGTGCATCGGGCGGCAGTTCGCGCTGCACGAGGCCACGCTCGTCCTCGGGCTGCTGCTGCGCCGCTACGAGCTGCGGCCGGATCCCGCCTACCGGCTGCGCGTGGCCGAGCGGCTCACACTGATGCCGGAGGGGCTGCGGCTGCACCTGGAGCGGCGGACTCCCACCGCCGACGTGTCGCCGGCGGCCGACCTGGACGAGGCGCCGTCAGAGCTGCGCTGTCCAGTGCACGGGGCGGGTGACTGACCCCGGCAGCCGGGTGCCCGCACTGCCCCTGGCCGCGTTGAGCTGGGGCTGGGTGAGGAAGAAAGCGCCGGTCAGGTCCACGTCCGTGAGGTCGGCGTCACGCAGGTCGGCGCCTATCAGGTCCGCGCCGCGCAGGTCGGCACCGGTGAGGTCGGCTGCTATGAGGTAGGCGCCGCGGAGAGTGGCGCCGCGCAGGTCGGCGCCCTTGAGGCGGGCGCCCATCAGGTCGGCGCCCCGGCGGTTCTTCTTCCTGCCGCCGATTCCGGCCCGTGCCAGGTCGCTGGTCCTCAGGAGCAGGACGTTGACCTCCTGCCGGTGCGCGCCCACGTCCAACGCGGCGAGTTCTTCGGGGCTTCGGAGGGTCAGCTCCTCGGTCTTCGTCAGCATCCGGCGCAGGTCGGCGTGGACCGGGCGGGCCGCCGGCAGGGTGAGCGCCTCGGTGAGGTACCAGAGCAGTTCGTGGAGCTGGCGGACGACCGGGAAGACCTCGACCATCCGCCGGGCGTCCTCACGCGATCCCGTACGCCGGTCCCGGCCGCCGAAGGTGATCTGCGAGACCTTCTGTCCCGCGCCGAAGCAGTCGTAGACCGTGCAGCCGTTGAAGCCCTCGGTGCGCAGCTTGGCGTGGATGCCGCACCGGTGGTCGTCCCCCAGGTTCGGACAGGGCTTCCCGGCCTGCTTGTCGATCGCGAAGTCCGCGGAGGCGGCGAAGGGCAGGGCGACGCAGCACAGCCCGAAACACCGCTCGCAGTCGCCGCGCAGGTCGGCCGGGTCGGTCGCTTGATCTTGCATGACGTCCAGCCTACGTCTGGCCCATCATCGAACCGATCGTTACCATCTCACGCATGCCCGTACCCAAAGGAACGTCCCTGGATCCGGACCGCACCCGCGCGACCCTCCTGTCCTCGGCGACCGCGATCCTCTACGAGCGCGGTCTCGACGGAGTCGGCGTGGCCGAGCTGTGCCGCGCGGTGGGCGCGTCCAAGGAGACGCTGTACCGCCACTTCGGCTCGAAGGACGGCCTGGTGGAGGCGGTGCTCGAGGCACGCAGCGATCGCGTCGTCCAGTGGCTGACCGACGCGGTCGAGGCCGCGGGGCCCGACCCGCGCGCCCAACTCGCCGCGGTCTTCGACACCTTGCGCGACTGGTATCAGGAACCGGGGTTCCGGGGCTGCGCGATCGTCAACGCGGCGACCCAGCGGCACGTCCCGCCCGCCCGGGCCGTGGCCGATCGTCATCTCGCGCGCTACCGCCGACTGCTCACGGACCTCGCCGAACGGGCCGGAGTCCGTGAACCCGCCCTGCGGGGACGGCAGTTGCTGATCCTGTTGGAGGGCGCCACGGTCGTCGCCGACCATCACGACCCGGACGGCCGGGCCGCCGAGGACGCCAAGCAGGCGGCCCTCGCGCTGCTCGCGGTACAGGGGGCGTGAGGCGATGTCCGTCCAGGGCTTCACGGCACCGGGTTTCGAGGCGGTCGCGGACGCCTTCGCCCGCAACTTCGAGAGGTACGGCGAGGTGGGCGCCGCCTTCGCCGCGTACCGGGACGGCGAGGTCCTCGTCGACCTGTGGGGCGGCGTCGCCGACCCGGGAAGCGGGCGTCCTTGGCGGGCCGACACCCTCCAGCTCGTCTTCTCGGGCGCCAAGGGACTGACGGCCGCGTGCGTGCTGCTCCTCGTGCAGCGGGGGCTGCTCGACCTGGACGCCCCGGCCGCGCGCTACTGGCCCGAGTTCGCCGCGGCCGGCAAGGAGCGGATCACGGTCGCCGAGATCCTCTCCCACCAGGCACGGCTGCCCGGCGTGCGGGAGCCCTTCGGCACCGCGGAGTTGCTGGATCCGCGGCACATGGCGGGGCTCCTGGCCGCGCAGGCCCCGTCGGACGACCCGCGGGCCGGGTTCGTCTACCACGCGCTGACCTGGGGCTGGCTGACCGGCGAGCTGGTCCGCCGGGTCGACGGGCGGAGTGTCGGGGCCCTTTTCGCCGAGGAGTTCGCGGGCCCGCTCGGCCTGGACGTCTGGCTGGGGCTGCCCGACGAGCAGCATCACCGGGTGGCCACGATGCTCGCCTCGCCCGGCGTCCTGGAAACGCCCGGCCGGCCCGCGGAGACGGATCCCGTGCGCGTCCTCACCCGCAATCCCCTCATGGCCCCCGATGCCCCGGCCCTCTGGAACAGCGCCGCCTTCCGGCGCGCCGAGCTGCCCGCCGTGGGCGCGCATGTGACGGCGCGTTCCATGGCCCGCTTCTACGCCTGCCTGGCCCGGGGCGGCGAGCTGGACGGCGTCCGCGTGCTGAAGGAGGACACCGTCGAGCTCGCACGGCGGGAACTGCGGCGCGGCGTCTCACCGCTGTGGGGCAGCGAGATGGCCTACGGAGCGGGCTACGAACTACGCACCGGAGCAGCGCTGTTCGGGCCGCCGTCCCAGACCTTCGGGCATGCCGGGGCCTGGGGCTCGCGGCACGGCGCCTGGCCCGCCGAGCGCCTCGGATTCTCGTACGCGATGAACCTGGCCCGGGCCGAACTCCCGGACCGGCGCCCGCTGGACCTGCTCGCCGCACTGCACGACGCGACACGAACTCACCGATGAATTTCCGGCGTTGTGGGGGTCTCCTCATACAACGGAAAACAAGCTCGGCTACCAATGAGATACGAACCGAGCGAGGCAGGAGCCGAACGCATCGAGGAGAGACGTCATGTGCAGCCACCAGCCCCCGTGCCCCACCGCAGACAGCCCAGTGCACCACACCGCCGTGATCGTCTCGGCCCATCCCGAACAGGGCTGGAGCCTGCTGTGCAACGGCACCATCGTCTTCGACGACACCGGTGAACTCCTGCCGGACGGGCGGGTCGTGAATCCGCACCGCATCCTCGGCACGCTGGCCGTGGCCGCCTGACTCAGCCTGCGGCGCCCGGCAGTCCGAGACGGGCGAGACGTTCCGGATCGGCCAGGATGTGCAGGGCGACGATCCTGCCCTCGGCGACCGTGACGCCCATGACCGACAGCGGCCGGCCCTCGGGCGCGTTGACAACCCCGACGTCGCCGTTGACCAGTGCGAGTCGCGCGTCCTGCGCGAACCGCCGGAACAGCATCGCCTGTTCGGCCACGGCCTTCGCGCCCCGCACCACCTTCGAGGCGGCCGCCCCGCCGACCAGGGCCCCGGAGTCGGCACGCAGCACGACATCGGGGTGGAGCACGGCGACCAGGGCCTCGAAGTCCCCCGCGTTGCAGGCGGCCAGGAAGGCGTCCAGGACCTCGCGCTGCTTGCCGAGGTCGGGTTCGGACGAGGGAGCGGCGCCCTGCACCCGGCGCCGGGCCCGGCCGGCCAGCTGCCGGGTGGCGGCCGAACTGCGTTCCACGATCGGCGCGATGTCGTCGAACGGCACCGCGAACATGTCGTGCAGCACGAACGCGAGACGCTCCGCGGGCTCCAGGTTCTCCAGCACCACGAGCAGGGCGAGGCCCACCGAATCGGCCTGGAGCACTTCCTGTTCGGGGTCGATCCGGGACAGCGGACTGATCACCGGGTCGGGAACGAAGGTGTCGTCCAGGGGATCCTCACGCCGTGCCGCCCGGGAGCGCAGCATGTCGAGGCAGACCCGGCCGGTCACCGTGGTCAGCCAGCCGCCGAGGTTGCGGATGCCGTCCGTGTCGCTGCGGCTCAGCTTCAGCCAGGTCTCCTGGACCGCGTCCTCCGCCTCCGAGAGCGAGCCGAGCATCCGGTAGGCCACCGCCCGCAGGTGCCCGCGGTGCTCCTCGAAGCGCTCCGCGAGCAGGTCCGTTCCGTTCACGCCACCCCCCGTGTCGTCCTGGCGAACCCGACGATCAAATCACGCCTTCGGTGAAGGCTAATACCGTTGCGCCTTGGCCAGCTTCGGTGTCAGCACCGGCTCCTGGGGCTTGCGGCTGACGGCGAGGGGCTGGGCCTTCTCGCCGGAGTCGAGGTCCTCGGCACCGACGTACCGGGTCTCCACCACCTTGCCCGAGGAGTCGAGGAAGTCGACCTGGACGGCGTACGACGCCTGCTTGTCCGTCTTGTTGGTGATGGTGACGACGACCGCGAGCAGTCCGCCGGTCTCGGAGCGCGGTTTGCCGGTCATGGCGACGTCGGACATCGCGTTGCCCTGCCCGTCGACCTTCGCGAGCTCGGTCTGGGCGGCCTTGTTGGCCCGCTCCACCTCCGCCGACACCGAGGCCTCGAAGGCGGAGGCGGCTGCCGAGGCGGATGAGGCCGCCGCGGAGGCTGCGGCGCGCACCGATGCCTTGGCCGACTTCAGCGCGGAGGGCACCGCGCCGGAGAAGGACGCCGTGTCCGGGGCCGGGAGCCGTCCGGTGACCGACGACGATCCGCTCGCGTCGTCGTCGCTGCTGCACGACGCCAGCGTGAATGTGCTCGCGGCGGCGGCCAGGGCCACGGCGAGGGCGGTGAACCGGGACCGTCCGTGGGGTGACGGTGTGCTCATCAGGTGATGTCCTCTCGGCCTCCGGCGTCGTCGCATGGACGAAATGAACCATATGCCGGAATGCAGGGCGGGGCATGTCGTCGGCCGTCGGGCCAAGCCTGGACGAGGGGCTATCTGCCGAAGACCTCGAAGGCCACGGCCGGCTTCCCGCCGAACCGCTCCCCCGTCGCCGCCACGTTCCCCGTCAGGAATCCGCGTACGTACGTCTCCGGGTCCTCGCTCGTCAACACCTCGATGTAGGTGCGGTGTTCGAGCAGCGAGCGCACCGCCCGCTCCAGGCCGGGCGTCGCGTCGACCGCGTGGGTGGGTGTGGCGGAACCGGCGACGGCGACCCAGCGGACGCCGTCCCAAGGCTCCAGGCCCTGCTCGGCCAGCTCCGGGAAGATCCACCGGTTGCCGGCGTCCCCGGCCGCGTCCAGGGTGGCGCGGCCCACCGCCACATGGTCGGGGGTGTTCCAGGCGATGCCGCCCCAGGTGTCCCGGTGGTTGAGGGTGATCACCAGCTCGGGGCGGTGTCGGCGGATCGCGGCGGCGATGTCGCGGCGCAGGTCGGTGCCGTACTCGATCACGCCGTCCTTGTGGTCGAGGAACTCCACCGTCGTCACGCCCACGATCGCCGCGCTGGCCCGCTGCTCCTGCTCGCGCAGCGGGCCGCACTTCGCGGGTTCCAGCGTGTCGATGCCGGCCTCGCCGCGGGTCGCCAGGACGTAGGCGACCTCGCGGCCGCCGTCGGTCCATGCGGCGATCGCCGCCGAGCAGCCGTATTCCAGGTCGTCCGGGTGCGCCACGACCGCGAGGGCGCGCTGCCAGTCGTCGGGCATGGGCTGGAGCTGGGGGATCGTCGGCTCGGTCATGTCCGTCATGTCCGCAGACTAGCCCGAGCCTCTGACATCAGGCCTCGTCGCGGGTGAGGGCGAGCAGCCGGTCGAGGACGCGGGGGCCGCCCGCGCCGACGCCGTCGTGCTCGAACTCGTCGGTGACCCAGGTGCGCAGGCCGCGGATGGAGCGGGCGGTCTCGAGGGCGTGGGCCCTGTCGACGTACATGTCGTCGTGGTAGACGGCCGCGGCCACCGGGACCTCGTTGGCCGCGAGGCTGGCCCGGTCGTACAGCGGTGTCCAGTCGGTGCGGGCCGCGAGGAGGTCCGCGGTCTCGCGCAGCGGGCGCAGGGCCGGGTCGCAGTCGAACGTCCAGGGGTGGACGGACTCACCGGTGAACAGCAGCGGTTCCTCGCCGGCGAGCGTCTTGGCCGCGTCGAACTGCGGGAACTCGGCGCGCACCCGCTCGGCCGACCAGGCGGTGGGCCGCTCGTCCTGGCCGTAGATCGTCTCGTGGACGAGGGCGTAGAGCGGGTGTCGCGCGTACGACAGGAGCCCCTGGACGTCTTCCTGGAACGCGTCGGACAGCACGGAGCCCTGTGGGGTGCGGACGAAGGCGTGTTCGAGGAGGTAGTGGAGCCGGTGGCTGCCCTCGCTGGTCCCGAGGAGGATGCCGAGGGACTGGAAGGCCTCGACGGTGAGCCGGTAGCCGTTCGGCAGGATCACGTCGTGACCGAGGAGGTGGTCGGCGATACGGCGGGCGCGCTCGACGTCCTGCGGGTAGCGGGCGTAGTGGGCGGTGACCTTGCGCTCGATCCGCGGGAAGGCGGCCCGGTAGACGTCGTCGGCGTGGGCGTCGAGGGAGGGCAGGCCGCCGGTGATCACGGCGGCGGCCAGGCCCTCGGGGGCGGTGGACAGGTAGTTCACCGCACAGAAGCCGCCGTAGCTCTGGCCGAGGACGGTCCAGGGGGCGCCGCCGGTCAGCTCGGCGCGGATCGCCTCGCAGTCGCGGACGATCGAGTCGGCGCGGAAACGGGCCAGGTAGTCGGCCTGGGCGGCGGGGCCGCCGCGCAGCGGGAGCGTCTGGCGGTTGGCGGGCGTGGAGTGCCCGGTGCCGCGCTGGTCGAGGAGCAGGACGCGGTACTCCTTCAGGGCGCGGCCGAGCCAGCCGCCCTTGCCGACGAAACGGTTCGCTCCGAAGCCCGGGCCGCCCTGGAGGTAGACCAGCCACGGCAGGCCCTGGGCCGCCTTGTCGCCGGCGACGACCTCGCGGGCGTAGAGCTCGACCGTCTCTCCGGCCGGGTTCTCGTGATCGAGGGGCACGGTGAAGTGGCGGTCGGTGAGGACGACGCCGGGCTGGCGGTAGGTCGCGGTCAACAGGGCTCCCGGGACGGACGGATTTTCAGGCGCGTCCCAGTTCAGCACATGTTCGTCCGACCCGCCGACCCTCGGGATCATGGAATCGTACTGAACGGCTGATCAGCGCGCCGAGAGGCTGGAGCGCCGCACCACCAGTTCGGGCTGGAGCACGACCCGTCGGTGCTCGTGTTTCCTCGGCGAGCTCTCGGCCTCCGTCTCCTCCAGGAGGAGTTCGGCGGCCATGGCGCCCATGGTGACGGCGGGCTGGCGGACCGAGGTGAGCGGGACGGCCGCGGCGGCCGCGAACTCGATGTCGTCGTAGCCGACGATGGCGAGGTCGTCGGGGACTCCTATGCCGGCCGCGTACATGGCCTGCAGGACGCCCAGGGCGAGCAGGTCGTTGGCACAGAAGACGGCGGTGGGGCGGTCGGCGAGGCCGAGCAGACGGGCGCCCGCGTCCCGCCCGGCGGCCACGTCGAGCCGTTCGGTGGGCAGCTCGCGCAGGCACTCCGGCCCGAGCCCCGCCTCGGCGAGCGCGTTCAAAGCGCCGGTACGGCGGTCGCGGACCTGGTTGAGCCCGGGCGGGCCGCTGACGTACGCGATGGAGCGGTGCCCGGCGTCGACGAGGTGGCGCACCGCCAGGGCGCCGCCCGCCACGTCGTCGACGGAGACCGAGCACTCCGTGGTGCCCTCGGCGACCCGGTCGACGAGGACGAAGGGGATGCCGTGGCGCCGGAAGCTCTCGATGTTGCGGCCCGTCGCGTCGGCGGGGGTCAGCAGCACACCGCGCACCCGCTGCTCGGCGAAGAGGGACAGGTACTCGGCCTCCTCGCTCGCGCTCTGGGCGCTGTTGCAGACCATCACGCCGAGCCCGTCCTCGCGCGCGGCCCGCTCGGCACCGCGCGCGACGTCGACGAAGAACGGGTTGCCCATGTCGAGGACGAGCAGACCCATGATTCGGCTGCGGCCCGCGCGCAGCTGGCGCGCGGACTCGCTGCGGACGTAGCCGAGCCGGTCGATCGCGGACAGCACCCGCGCCCGGGTCTCGGTGGCGACGGTGTCCGGACGATTGATCACGTTCGACACCGTGCCGACGGAGACTCCGGCGACGCGGGCGACATCCTTGATACCCACCGACTGGGCCATCAGGCAGGGACCTCCAGAGGGACGTGGGAGGGCGGAAGGACCTTCACATTACCGTCATGAACGCCGGCGTCTCCCCCGGTCACGCGGGCAGTGCGAAGTCGACGACGTGCAGCGCCGACGGAGTCGTGCCGCTCGACGCCTCCTGGTACATGACCGACAGGACGTTGTCCGCCTTCACCCGGAGCTCGTCGATCACTACCTCGCCGAAGGCGTTCAGGTCGCTGCCGTCGTACAGCACCGCCCAGTCGGTGTACCCGGAGGACTTCGACGCGGCGGCGATACGGCCGAAGGGGAAGATCGCGTAGGCGTTGTCGTACTTGTCCAGGACCAGCTTGGTGCGCTGGCTGGAGCCCAGCACGACAGGGATCTCCGTCTTGGTCCAGGTGCCCGAGGAGTTCTTTCGGAGGTGGAAGGCCCGGCCGTTGGCGGTGCGGTCGCTGACGTAGTTGGTGGTGCACTGGCCGAAGCGGCCCGGGACGTAGCTGATGATCGCGTGCGGGAGGCCGGCCGAGTCGGTGAACTGGCTCTCCTGGTTCATCAGGGAGTGGTCCGGGTTGAGGGAGTCGACGACCAGTCCGGAGTCGGTGACGGCCACGGTGTCGGAGCTGCCCGTGGTGCCCACGAGGGTGCCGGCGTTGTTGCGCCAGGTGCGGCCGCGGTCGGTCGAGTAGACGTAGCCCGTGTCGTGGTTGGTGATGCCGCCGCTGTTGCACATCACGGCGGCGCTCTGCTCGCGCCAGGTGAAGAAGGAGTGCAGGCGGCCGTTGACGTCGTAGTCGATGCCGTGCAGGTACATGTTGCGGGCCGTGCTGGAGCCGTGCGAGCTGGTGTAGGTGCCGGTGGAGCTGGACCACTCCCCAAGAGCGGTCCAGGACGAACCGTCGTACTCGGCAAGGGCGTTGCGCCCGTTGCCGGAGATCCCGACCCGGTAGCTGAGCTGCAGCTTGCCCTCGGGGGTCGCGACGAACTGCGGGTAGGTGAACTGCGAGGTGAGCGCGAGACCGTCGAGCGAGGTCTGGACGGAGCCGAAGACGGACGAGGTCCAGGACGTGGACGCCGGGTTGTCGAGGAGGCCCGCGACCGACTTCACGTAGAAGAAGCCGTCGCTGTGCGAGTCCATGTTGATGTGCAGGCGGCCGTCGACCTTGGAGACGCCCATGGAGATGACGTTGTGGGAGTCGCTGCTCTTGAGGGTGTGGGAGAGCGTGACCTTCGACCAGCTGGACCCGCCGAGGACGCGGCGGGCGATGACGGCGTTCTTCGTCGAGGTGTACCAGGCGGCGTACTGGTAGCCCTTGTACGTGAACAGGCCGTTCTTCTGGAACGAGTTGTTGTTGACCAGGCCGTCGTAGGAGACGAAGAAGACGGCCTGACCGTCGAGTTGGGTGGTCCCCGTCTTGCTGACGGAGGGGCCGGGGTCGGCGGCCCGGGCTGTGCCGGAAGCAAGGGCAGGGGTCATCACGGCTCCGGCGAGTGCGGCGCCCAGCAGGGTGCGTCTCTTCATCTCGAGGACTCCATTGTCGTGCGAGGAAGGGGGAGGGGACGAACGGGGTCAGGCGAGGTGGAACACTTCGGTGAGCGGTTTCATGGCCTCATCGGGACGGGCGCCGTCCAGCGACTCGAAGAACGGCGCCATCTCCGCCTGCCAGCGGGCGTTGACATAGGCGGCTTCCATGCCGGCCTGGGCGGCGGCGAAGTCCTCGGTCTCCAGGTAGCCGACCAGGAGGCCGTCTTCACGCAGGAAGAGCGAGTAGTTGCGCCAGCCGGTGGCCGAGAGCGCCTCGAGCATCTCGGGCCACACGGCTGCGTGCCGCTCGCGGTACTCGTCGAGGCGGTCCGCCCGGACCATGAGCAGGAAGCACACGCGCTGCATCAACAACCCTCCGGCTACTAGAAGTTGAACTGGTCGATGTTCTTGGCGTTGAACACGGTCGGCTTGCCGAGGTTGATCACGCCGTCCTTGCCGATGGTGTAGGTGGTGTCGCCGGCCTTGAAGGTCTCGCCCTCCTTGCCGGTGATCTGACCCGAGACCAGCGCCACGGCCGTACGCGCGGCCAGGTCGCCGAGCTTCGCCGGGTCCCACAGCTCGAACCCCTCGACGGTGCCGTTCTTGACGTACTTGCGCATGTCGTTCGGGGTGCCGAGGCCGGTCAGCTTGACCTTGCCCTTGTACTTGGAGCCGGAGAGGTACTGGGCGGCGGCCTTGATGCCGACGGTGGTCGGGGAGATGATCCCCTTCAGGTTCGGGTACTCCTGGAGGAGGCCCTGGGTCTGCTGGAAGGACTGCTGGGCGTCGTCGTTGCCGTACGCGATCTTGACGAGCTTGATGTCCTTGTACTTGGCGTCCTTCAGCTCGTCCTTCATGAAGTCGATCCAGGTGTTCTGGTTCGTAGCGGTCTGCGCGGCGGACAGGATCGCGATCTCGCCCTTGTAGTCGATCTGTTCGGCGAGCAGCTGCACCTCGGTGCGGCCCAGGTCCTCGGCACTGGCCTGCGAGACGAAGGCGTTGCGGCACTCGGGCTTGGTGTCGGAGTCGTAGGTGACGACCTTGATGTCGTTGTTCATGGCCTGCTTGAGCGCGGTGCACAGGGCGCCCGGGTCCTGCGCGGAGACGGCCATCGCGTTCACCTGCTGCTGGGTGAGCGTGTTGACGTAACTGACCTGCCCGGCGGTGTCGGTGGCGCTGGAGGGGCCGACCTCCTTGTACTTGCTGCCCAGTTCGGTGAGGGCCTTCTCGCCGCCCTTGTCGGCGGAGGTGAAGTACGGGTTGTTGACCTGCTTGGGCAGGAACCCGACGGTCAGGCCCTTCTTGGTGGCAGCGTTGGGGTCGGCCTTGCCGGCGGAGGCGGCAGCGGAGCTGTCGTCCTTGACGTCGCTCTTGGTGGTGCCACCGCAGGCGGTGAGGGCGAGGGCGAGGGAGGTTCCGGCGGCGATCGCGGCACAAGTGCGGCGGAGGGATGACTTACGCATGGCATGGGGTCCTTTGATACGAGGGTGAGTGGAGCGCCCCTTCAGGGGCGCGGGACTGTTTCGATATGCGGCTCCGCCGCGATGGAGGTCCCCCGCTCGAGCGAAGCCGAGAGTGGGGGGAGCGACCAGCCACAGGCGGTCCGCAGCCGACGAACGGCCTATCCGGTGGAGCGTGCCGCCCTCGCCACTGCGATCTGGCGTGCCACACGCGGGCCGAGCACCGACAGCACAAGCAGCACACCGGTGACGACGATCTGCGACTGCGCCGAGACGTCCTGCAGGCTCATCACGTTCTGCAGAGCCCCGAGCAAGAACACCCCGGCGATGGCGCCACCGAGCGTGCCCTTGCCGCCGTCGAAGTCGATGCCACCGAGCAACACGGCCGCGACCACGGAGAGTTCGAGGCCCGTCGCGTTGTCATAGCGAGCGCTGGCGTAGTGCAGCGCCCAGAAGATCCCGGTGAGCGAGGCCATCAGCCCCGTCACCGTGAACAGGATCAACTTCTGCCGCCTGACCCGGAGACCGGCGAACCGTGCCGCCTCCTCGCTCGCGCCGATCGCGAACAGCGACCGCCCGAACGGGGTGGCGTGCAGCACGACCACGGCGATCGCGAGCAGGACGAGGAAGGGCAGGAAGGCCTGCGGGATGAAGGTGTCCCCGATGCGTCCGGACGCGAAGTCCAGGTACTGGGTGGGGAAGTCGGTCACCGCGTCGGAGCCGAGCACGATCTGTGCGATGCCCCGGTAGGCGGCGAGGGTGCCGATGGTGACGGCGAGGGAGGGCAGCCCGAGCCGGGTGACGAGGAGGCCGTTGATGAGGCCGCACACCACGCCGAGCAGCAGGCAGATCGGGATGATCGTCTCGATCGTCATGCCCTGGTTCCACAGGGCGCCCATCACCGCGCCGGACAGACCGGCGGTGGAGGCGACCGAGAGGTCGATCTCGCCGGCGACCACGAGCAGCGTCATGGGCAGGGCGATCAGCGCGATCGGCAGAGTGTTGCCGATCAGGAACGACAGGTTGAGGGCGTTGCCGAAGCCGTCGACAGTGCCGAAGGACAGCAGCAGGACGACGATGAGAAGGGCGCCGACGGCTGAATCCCACCTTTTCAAGGCGGACCAGCGGATCGCTCGACTCAGGGAGAAGTCAGCCATGGCGGGCGTTCCTCTTCTTCAGGGCGGAGGCCACGCGCAGCGCGACGATCCGGTCGACCGCGATGGCGAGGATGAGCAGGATGCCGTTGATGGCCAGCACCCAGACCGAGCTGACGCCGAGGGCGGGCAGCACGCTGTTGATCGAGGTCAGCAGCAGGGCGCCGAGGGCCGCGCCGTAGACGCTGCCGGAGCCGCCGGTGAAGACGACGCCGCCGACCACGACCGCGCTGACGACGGTCAGTTCGTAGCCGTTGCCGGTGCCCGAGTCGACGTTGCCGAACCGGGCCAGGTACATCGCGCCGGCCAGTCCGGCGAGGCCGCCGCAGAAGGTGTACGCCGCCAGGATCCGCTTGCGGACGGGGATGCCGGCGAGGCGGGCGGCCTCGGGGTTGGAGCCGAGCGCGTACAGCTCGCGTCCGCTGCCGAAGTGCTTGAGGTAGTACGCGGTCGCGATCAGCACCGCCAGCGCGATCAGCGCCAGCCACGGCACCGCGGAGATGCCGCCGGAGCCGAAGTCCACGAAGCCGTCCGAGAGGTCGGCCGCCGTGATCTGGCGGGAGCCGACCCAGATCGAGTCGATGCCTCGGATGATGTAGAGCGTGCCGAGGGTGACGACGAGCGCGGGCACCTGGCCGAGGCTCACAAGAAGGCCGTTGAGCAGGCCGAAGCCGATGCCCATCAGGACCGCCAGGAGGATGGCGACGACCGGGTTGCCACCGCCCTGGAGGTAGGTGCCGGCGGCGAAGGCGCTGATGCCGAGCGTGGAGCCGACCGACAGGTCGACGTTGCGCGTGATGACGACCAGCGACTGTCCGGTGGCGACCAGGACCAGGATGGTGGCGTTCAGCAGCAGGTCCTTGATGCCCTGCTCGGTGAGGAACTCGCTGTTGCCGGCCTGGGTGACGCCGATCATCACCAGGAAGACGAGCAGGATGGCGAGCTCGCGCATCTTGAACACACGGTCGACGAGCCGGGTGGCACCGGCCTTGGGCACCTCTGCGGGAGGGGCCTGCTGAGGGGTGGTCACCGTCATGCGGCGGCCCTCCCGGTGGCTGCGGCCATCACGGTTTCCTCGGTGGCTTCGGAGCGCGGGATCTCTGCGGTGAGCCGGCCCTCGTGCATGACCAGCACGCGGTCGGCCATGCCGAGGATCTCGGGCAGGTCGGAGGAGATCATCAGGATGGCCACCCCGTCGGCGGCCAGCTCGCTGAGCAGCCGGTGCACCTCGGCCTTGGTGCCGACGTCGATGCCGCGGGTGGGCTCGTCGACGATCAGCACCTCGGGGCCGGTGGCGAGCCACTTGGCGAGGACGACCTTCTGCTGGTTTCCGCCGGACAGGGTGTTGACGGTGTCGGCGATGCGGGCGTACTTGACCTGGAGCTTGACGGCCCAGTCGAAGGAGCGGCTGCGTTCGGCGCCGCGGTCCATGAGGCCGGCCTTGACGGTCGTACGGAGCCCTGTGAGCCCGATGTTGCGCTCGATGGACATGTCCATCACCAGACCCTGGGCGCGCCGGTCCTCGGGGACGAGGGCGAGCCCTGCGGCCATCGCGGTGGACGGGGCGCCGTTGACCAGCGCCTTGCCGCCCACGGACACCTCACCGGCGTCCCAGCGGTCGATGCCGAACACCGCCCGGGCGACTTCGGTACGGCCGGCTCCCACGAGGCCCGCGAGGCCGACGATCTCGCCGCGCCGCACATCGAAGGAGACGTCGGTGAAGACGCCCTCCCGGGTCAGCCGGCGCACGGTCAGCGCGACCTCGCCCGGCCGCACGTCCTGCTTCGGGTACAGCTCGTCGAGGTCGCGGCCGACCATACGGCGGACGAGGTCGTCCTCGGTCATGTTCTCGACCGGTTCGCTGGCGATCCAGGCCCCGTCGCGCAGGGTGGTCACCTGCTGGCAGATCTGGAAGATCTCCTCGAGGCGGTGCGAGATGAAGAGAACGGCCGCGCCCTGCTCGCGCAGCGTGCGGACTACGCCGAAAAGACGGGCGACCTCGCTGCCGGTGAGGGCGGCGGTCGGCTCGTCCATGATCAGGACGCGGGCCTCGAAGGAGAGCGCCTTGGCGATCTCGACGATCTGCTGGTCGGCGATGGACAGGCCGCGCGCAGGGCGGTCGGGGTCGAGTTCGACACCGAGCCGCTGCATCAGGGCCAGGGTCGCCGAATGAGTGGTCTTGTGGTCGATCCGGCCGAAGGCGCGCCGGGGCTGGCGGCCCATGAAGATGTTCTCGGCGATCGACAGGTCGGGGAAGAGCGTGGGCTCCTGGTAGATCACGGCGATACCGGCGTCGCGGGCGTCACCGGGACCGTGGAAGACGACGGGCGCGCCGTCGAGCAGCACCTGGCCGGCGTCCGGTCGGTGCACTCCTGCAAGGGTCTTGATGAGGGTCGACTTGCCCGCGCCGTTCTCCCCGGCGAGGGCGTGCACCTCCCCGGGATAGAGATCCAGGGAGACATCCCGCAGGGCGCGGACCGCGCCGAAGGACTTCGAGATGCCCTTGAGCGCGAGAACCGGGGCCGGACCCGTGGTGGACGGGTGGGTCATGGAGGCTCCTCGACGACGCCGGCGGGACGGCCCTCACGGCGTCGTGAAAGGTTTCAACTTGGTTGCCGGGACGTTAGGCATGGAGCCCATGTCACGTCAATGGGTCCGTGTCGAAAATATTTCGATGAACGAAGGTCACAGCGGAGTCACGAGCAACAGCCTTGGTCGGAGGGGTTGACACTCTCCCGAAGGGCTCATACTTTCCCGTCTTGAATCGTTTCACAGCGAAGCCTTTCAGAAGTCCTACCGAAGTCCTTTTGACCCGACGTCACAGGAGCCCTCAAGTGACCGAGCTCGCCGCGGTGAAGGCCGCTCTCAAGACACAGGCCGTCGAGACGCCGTCGTGGGCGTACGGGAATTCAGGGACCCGCTTCAAGGTGTTCGCCCAGCAAGGTGTTCCGCGGACTCCGCAGGAGAAGCTGGAGGACGCGGCGCAGGTGCATGCGGTGACCGGTGTCGCGCCGACCGTCGCCCTGCACATCCCCTGGGACAGGGTCGAGGACTATGCCGCGCTGGCCAAGTTCGCCGAGGAGCGGGGCGTGAAGCTCGGCGCGATCAACTCCAACACGTTCCAGGACGACGACTACAGGCTGGGCAGCATCTGCCATCCCGAGGCGGCGATCCGCCGTAAGGCGGTGGACCACCTGCTCGAGTGCGTCGACATCATGGATGCGACGGGCTCCGCCGATCTGAAGCTGTGGTTCGCCGACGGGACGAACTATCCCGGTCAGGACGACATCCGGGCGCGGCAGGACCGGCTCGCCGAAGGGCTCTCCGAGGTCTACGCGCGGCTGGGGGACGGGCAGCGGATGCTGCTGGAGTACAAGTTCTTCGAGCCGGCGTTCTATGCGACGGACGTCCCTGACTGGGGGACGGCTTACGTCCACTGCCTGAAGCTCGGCTCGAAGGCCCAGGTAGTTGTCGACACCGGTCATCACGCGCCCGGCACCAACATCGAGTTCATCGTCGCGACGCTGCTGCGGGAGGGGAAGCTCGGTGGGTTCGACTTCAACTCTCGGTTCTACGCCGACGACGACCTCATGGTGGGTGCGGCCGATCCGTTCCAGCTCTTCCGGATCATGTACGAGGTGATCCGTGGGGGTGGGTTCTCGCCCGACGTGGCGTTCATGCTCGATCAGTGCCACAACATCGAGGCGAAGATTCCGGCGATCATCCGGTCGGTGATGAATGTGCAGGAGGCCACGGCGAAGGCGCTGCTTGTCGATGCGGTGGCTCTGGCGGAGGCTCAGCGGTCGGGGGATGTGCTTGAGGCCAATGCGGTGCTGATGGCCGCGTACAACACGGACGTGCGTCCGCTGCTTGGCGAGGTTCGTGAGGAGCTGGGGTTGGACGCGGATCCCATTGCCGCGTACCGCCGGTCCGGGTGGGCCGAGAAGATCGTGGCCGAGCGGGTTGGTGGGCAGCAGGCCGGGTGGGGGGCGTAAGCGTCTGCCGAGTTCTGTCTGCTGCGGACTGCGGGCCGTATGTGGCTGGTCGCGCAGTTCCCCGCGCCCCTGAAGAAGTGCACTCACCCTCTCTCCAGTAAGGACTGAACGTTCATGGCACCCCACCCCGAAGCCGCCGCCCTCCTCGCCCGGTCCCATCGGCTCGGCGCTGATCCCCGTAACACCAACTACGCCGGTGGCAACACGTCCGCGAAAGGCACCGACACCGATCCCGTCACCGGTGGTGACGTGGAGCTGATGTGGGTCAAGGGGTCCGGTGGGGATCTCGGGACGCTCACCGAGGGTGGGCTGGCCGTGTTGCGGCTGGACCGGATGCGGGCGCTCGTCGATGTCTATCCGGGCGTCGAGCGCGAGGACGAGATGGTCGCCGCCTTCGACTACTGCCTGCACGGCAAGGGTGGCGCGGCTCCTTCCATCGACACCGCCATGCACGGGCTCGTCGAGGCCGCACACGTCGACCACCTCCACCCCGACTCCGGGATCGCGCTCGCCTGTGCCGCCGACGGGGAGAAGCTGACCGCCGAGTGTTTCGGGGACACCGTGGTGTGGGTGCCGTGGCGGCGGCCCGGTTTTCAGCTGGGGCTGGACATCGCGGCGGTCAAGGAGGCCAATCCGCAGGCCATCGGGTGCGTGCTCGGCGGGCACGGGATCACGGCCTGGGGGGACACCTCCGAGGAGTGCGAGCGGAACTCGCTGCACATCATCCGGACCGCGGAGGCCTTCCTCGCCGAGCGCGGGAAGCCGGAGCCGTTCGGGCCGGTCATCGAGGGGTACGAGCCGCCGGCCGAGGCCGAGCGGCGGGAGCGGGCCGCGGCGCTGGCCCCGTACGTCCGTGCCGTCGCCTCCCAGGACAAGCCGCAGGTCGGGCACTTCACCGACTCCGAGGTCGTCCTCGACTTCCTCGCCGCCGCCGAGCATCCGCGGCTGGCCGCGCTCGGCACCTCCTGCCCGGACCACTTCCTGCGGACCAAGGTGCGGCCCCTCGTCCTCGACCTGCCGCCCACCGCCCCGCTCGACGAGGCGATCGCGCGGCTCAAGGAGCTGCACGCCGAGTACCGCGAGGAGTACGCCGCCTACTACCAGCGGCACGCCGAGCCCGACTCCCCCGCGATGCGCGGCGCCGACCCGGCGATCGTGCTGATCCCGGGCGTGGGCATGTTCTCCTTCGGCAAGGACAAGCAGACCGCCCGGGTCGCCGGCGAGTTCTACGTCAACGCGATCAACGTGATGCGCGGGGCCGAGGCGGTCTCGACATACGCGCCGATCGAGGAGTCGGAGAAGTTCCGCATCGAGTACTGGGCCCTCGAGGAGGCCAAGCTCCAGCGGATGCCGAAGCCCAAGCCGCTGGCGACACGCGTGGCGCTGGTGACGGGTGCCGGCAGCGGGATCGGCAAGGCGATCGCGCACCGGCTCGTCGCCGAGGGCGCGTGCGTTGTCGTCGCCGACCTCAACGCCGAGAACGCCGCTCAGGTCGCCGAGGAACTCGGCGGGGCCGACAAGGCCGTCGCCGTGACCGTCGACGTGACCTCCGAGGAGCAGATCACCGCGGCCTTCAAGGCGGCCGCGCTGGCCTTCGGCGGTGTCGATCTGATCGTCAACAACGCCGGGATCTCCATCTCCAAGCCGCTGCTGGAGACCTCGGCGAAGGACTGGGACCTCCAGCACGACATCATGGCCCGCGGTTCCTTCCTGGTGTCGAGGGAGGCGGCCCGGGTGATGATCGCGCAGGGGCTGGGCGGCGACATCGTCTACATCGCCTCGAAGAACGCCGTGTTCGCCGGCCCGAACAACATCGCCTACTCGGCCACCAAGGCCGACCAGGCCCACCAGGTCCGGCTGCTGGCCGCCGAGTTGGGCGAGCACGGCATCCGCGTCAACGGGGTCAACCCGGATGGTGTGGTGCGCGGGTCCGGCATCTTCGCCGGCGGCTGGGGTGCCCAGCGGGCCGCCGTGTACGGGGTGGAGGAGGCGAAGCTCGGCGAGTTCTACGCCCAGCGGACCATCCTCAAGCGGGAGGTGCTGCCCGAGCACGTCGCGAACGCGGTCTTCGCGCTGACCGGCGGGGAGTTGACCCACACCACGGGGCTGCACGTCCCGGTCGACG
The DNA here is from genome assembly GCF_000718165.1 of Streptomyces fulvoviolaceus. GTDB lineage: Bacteria > Actinomycetota > Actinomycetes > Streptomycetales > Streptomycetaceae > Streptomyces > Streptomyces fulvoviolaceus. The sequence continues at coordinate 98,097 of NZ_JOEY01000025.1, forward strand.
CCGGCGTCGCGGCCGCCTTCCTGCGATGAGCGCGGACGTGAAGTCGTACGCCGCGGTCGACCTCGGCGCGTCCAGCGGACGTGTCATGGTCGGCCGCGTCGGCCCCGACAGCCTGGAGCTCAGCGAGGCACACCGCTTCCCCAACCGGCCCGTCCGGGTGCCGGAGGGGCTGCGCTGGGACGTTCTCTCGCTGTACGGCGGTGTCCTGGACGGGCTTCGGGCGGCGAGCCAGGTGGACTCCATCGGCATCGACAGCTGGGCCGTCGACTACGGCCTGCTCGACGCCGACGGAGCGCTGCTCGGCAACCCCGTGCACTACCGGGACGCCCGGACCGAGGGCGTCGCGGAGAAGGTGTGGGCGACCGTGCCCGCCCCCGAGCTGTACGCCGCGACGGGGCTGCAGTACGCGCCCTTCAACACGCTGTACCAGCTCACAGCCGCGCGCTCCACGACCCAACTGGCCCACGCCCAACGCCTGTTGCTCATCCCCGACCTGCTCACGTACTGGCTCACCGGCCAACAGGGCACCGAGCTGACCAACGCCTCCACCACCCAGCTGATCGATCCCCGGACGCGCGAGTGGTCGTACGACATCGCCGCCCGACTGGGCATCGACCTGGGCCTGTTCGCGCCGCTGCGGCAGCCCGGTGAGACCGCGGGTGTGCTGCGGGCGGAGGTGCTGGAGGAGACCGGGCTGACCGGGCCGGTGCCTGTGACGGCGGTCGGGTCGCACGACACCGCGTCCGCGGTCGCGGCCGTCCCGGCCACCGGCGAGCGGTTCGCGTACATCTGCACCGGCACCTGGTCCCTGGCGGGCCTGGAGCTGGACGCTCCGGTGCTCACCGAGGAGAGCCGGACCGCCAACTTCACCAACGAGCTGGGACTGGACGGCACGGTCCGGTATCTGCGCAACATCATGGGGCTGTGGCTGCTCCAGGAGTGCCTACGGGCCTGGGGCGACCCCGACCTGGGCGAGTTGCTGCTGGATGCGGCCAAGGTGCCGGCGCTGCGGTCGGTCGTGGACGCGGGGGACGCGGCGTTCCTGGCGCCGGGCCGGATGCCGGAGCGGCTCGCCGAGGCCTGCCGGGCCTCGGGGCAGCCGGTGCCCGAGTCGCCGGCCGAGATCACGCGCTGCATCCTCGACTCCCTGGCCCTCGCCCATCGCAAGGCCGTCGAGGACGCGCAGAGGCTCGCCGACCATCCGGTGGATGTGGTGCACGTCGTCGGCGGCGGCACCCGCAACGCCCTGCTGTGCCAACTCACCGCCGACGCCTGCGGGTTGCCGGTGGTGGCGGGTCCGACGGAAGCGGCGGCGCTCGGGAACGTCCTGGTCCAGGCCCGGGCCCACGGCCTTGTCGGTGACCTCGCGGGCGGGCGCCGACTGCTCACCCGTACGCAGCCACTGACCCGGTACGAACCCAGGGGCGACCCGGAGCGCTGGCGCGAGGCTCAGGCCCGGCTCGCCGGGAGCTGACGAGGCCGCCCCCGGACCTCTCGCCCGGACCCCTCCCCCGGACTACGCTGCACTCATCCGATGATCGACCACAAGGAGCCCGCGATGCGTGTCGCCCTGTTCCTGACCTGTGTCAACGACACGCTCTACCCGGATACCGGGCGCGCCGTGGTGAAACTCCTGACCAGACTGGGCGTCGAGGTCGACTTCCCGATGGCCCAGACCTGCTGCGGGCAGGCGCACTACAACACCGGGTACCGGCATGAAGCCGAGCCGATGGCCCGGCATTTCTCCGATGTATTCCGGGACTACGAGGCGATCGTGACGCCGTCCGGGTCGTGCGGGGCCATGGTGCGGGAGCTGTATCCGCGGATGGGTGAGCGGGCCCGGGCCGAGGGGCGCGGGGACACCCTCGCGGCCACCCTGGCGCCCGTGGTGCCCAAGACGTACGAGCTCACGGAGTTCCTGGTGGACGTGCTGGGGGTGACGGACGTCGGGGCGTACTACCCGCACACGGTGACGTACCACCCGACCTGCCACGGGTTGCGCAGCCTGGGGCTCGGTGACCGGCCCCGGCGGCTGCTCCAGGCCGTCAAAGGACTCGAACTCAAGGAGCTTCCCGGCGCCGACGAGTGCTGCGGCTTCGGCGGCACCTTCGCGCTGAAGAACTCCGATGTCTCGGCGGCGATGGGCGCGGACAAGGTGCGCAACGCCGAGTCGACGGGCGCCGAGGTGCTGTGCGCGGCCGACAACTCCTGTCTGATGCACATCGGCGGGACGATGGCCCGGCTGGAGACGGACATGCGACCGGTGCACATCGCCGAGATCCTGGCGAGCACTGAGGAGGAGCCGACGGCATGAGCGGAACGTTCGTAGGAATGCCGGCCTTCCCGAAGGCCGCGCACGAGGCCGTCAACAACCAGACCCTGCGCGGCAATCTGCGCCACGCCACGCACACGATCCGCGCCAAGCGGGCGAAGGCCGTCACCGAGGTCTCCGACTGGGCCGAGCTGCGCGAGGCCGGCAAGCGGATCAAGGACCACACGCTGCGTCATCTCGACCGCTATCTCGTGCAGTTGGAGGAGTCGGTGACGGCCGCGGGCGGCATCGTCCACTGGGCCGCCGACGCCGACGAGGCCAACCGGATCGTCACCGAACTGGTCAAGGAGACCGGCGAGTCGGAGGTCGTCAAGGTCAAGTCGATGGCCACGCAGGAGATCGGGCTCAACGAGGCGCTGGAGGAGGAGGGAATCCGCGCCTACGAGACCGATCTCGCCGAGCTGATCGTGCAGTTGGGCAAGGACCGGCCCTCGCACATCCTCGTCCCTGCGATCCATCGCAACCGGGGTGAGATCCGGGAGATCTTCGCGCGCGAGATGAGCGAGTGGGGCCGCCCGGCTCCCGAGGGCCTCACGGACACACCCGCAGAACTCGCCGAGGCCGCACGCCTCCACCTCCGCGAGAAGTTCCTGCGCGCCAAGGTCGGCGTCTCCGGCGCCAACTTCATGATCGCGGAGACCGGCACCCTGGTGGTCGTCGAGTCCGAGGGCAACGGCCGGATGTGCCTGACGCTGCCCGAGACGCTGATCTCGGTCGTCGGCATCGAGAAGATCCTGCCGACCTGGCGTGACCTGGAGGTGTTCCTGCAGACCCTCCCCCGCTCGTCCACTGCCGAGCGCATGAACCCGTACACCTCGATGTGGACGGGCACGACGGACGAGGACGGCCCACAGAACTTCCACCTGGTCCTGATCGACAACGGCCGCACCGACACCCTGGCCGACGAGGTCGGCCGCCAGGCCCTGCGCTGCATCCGCTGCTCGGCCTGCCTGAACGTCTGCCCGGTGTACGAGCGGGCCGGCGGCCACGCCTACGGCTCGGTCTATCCAGGCCCGATCGGCGCCATTCTCAGCCCCCAACTCCGGGGCACGGCAAGCGAGATCGACGCCTCACTGCCGTACGCGTCGACTCTGTGCGGGGCCTGCTACGAGGTCTGCCCGGTCGCCATCGACATCCCCGAGGTGCTCGTGCATCTGCGGGAGCGGATCGTCGAGGGCGGACCGGTGACGCGCGAGGGCAACAAGGTCGTGCTGCAGCCGGCGAAGGGGCATGCCGCCGAGCGGGCGGCCATGCGGGCGGCGCGCTGGGCGTTCTCGCACCCGGGCGCCCTGCGCACCGGCCAGCGGTTCGCCTCACGCACCCGGCGCCTCCATCCGCGTTCACTGCCGGGCCCCGGCAAGGCGTGGAGCGAAACGCGCGACCTGCCGCCGGTACCTAAGGAGCCCTTCCGCGACTGGTGGCAACGTACGAACGGCGGAAAGGACGGCTCCAAGTGAGCAGCAGGGAGCGGATCCTGGGCCGGGTGCAGCGCGCGCTGGCGGACGTACAGCAGGACGACACGCCGTACGAGCAGGCGGTTCCCCGGGACTATCTGCGCGAGCACGGCGACCGGAGTGTCGAGGAGACGGTGGATCTGCTCGCCGAGAACCTGGCGGACTACCGGGCGATCGTGCACCGATGCACGACCGCCGACCTTGCCGCGACGCTCGCCGGGATGCTGGCGGCGCGGGGTGTGAAGACGGTGCTCGTGCCGCCCGGTCTCGATCCCGCGTGGCTCGCGGCCGCCGACGCCGAGCGGGTGCCGGACCGGGCCGAGAGCACTCAGCACGCACTGGACCAGGTGGACAGCGTGGTCACCGGGTGTGCGGTCGCCATCGCCGAGACCGGCACCATCGTCCTGGACGGCTCGCCCGACCAGGGCCGCCGCCGTATCACCCTCGTACCCGACCACCACATCTGCGTCGTACGGGTCCCCGACCAGGTCGTCTCCTCCGTCCCGCAGGGCCTCGAACGCCTGGACCCGACCCGCCCGCTGACCTGGATCTCCGGCCCGTCCGCGACCAGTGACATCGAACTCGACCGGGTGGAGGGGGTACACGGTCCACGCACCCTGGAGGTGGTGCTGGTGAGCGGGGAATGACCGCTCCCGTTAGCGTGAGGTCATGATCCGGTTCGAGCAGGTCACCAAGCGGTACCCGGACGGTACGACAGCGGTGGACGACCTGAGTTTCGAGGTGTCCGAGGGCGAGCTCGTCACGCTCGTGGGCCCGTCCGGCTGCGGCAAGACGACGACCATGATGATGGTCAACCGGCTGATCGAGCCGACCTCGGGGCGGATCTTCGTGAACGGCGAGAACATCGCGACCGTGGACCCGGTGCGGCTGCGCCGCCGTATCGGATACGTCATCCAGCAGGTGGGGCTCTTCCCGCACCGCACGGTCCTCGACAACACGGCGACCGTGCCCTCGCTCGTCGGCTGGAAGCGGGCGAAGGCCCGGGCGCGCGCCGCCGAGCTGCTGGATCTGGTGGGCCTGGACCCGAAGCGGTACGGCCGGCGCTATCCCGAACAGCTGTCGGGCGGTCAGCGTCAACGGGTCGGCGTGGCACGGGCGTTGGCCGCCGATCCGCCGGTACTGCTGATGGATGAGCCTCCCCCACTGCCCTGAACGGGCGTGGGAGGTGCCCCCAGGGGCGGTCGACCCCGTGGTGCGGGAACAGTTGCAGGACGAGTTCCTGCGGATGCAGGCCTCCGTGCGCAAGACGGTGCTGCTGGTCACCCACGACATCGAGGAGGCCGTACGCCTCGGCGATCGTATTGCCGTGTACGGGCAGGGGCGGATCGAGCAGTTCGGCACGCCCGGGACGGTGCTCGGGCGCCCGGCGACGCCGTACGTCGCCGAGTTCGTGGGTGCCGACCGCGGGCTGAAGCGGCTGTCGGTCACCGAGATCGAGCCCGACGACCTTCAGCAGCCGCCGGTCGCCCGGCCGGACGAGCCGGCCGGGCGGGCCGGGCGGGCCGGGCGGGCCGCGGAGCGGTTGCGTGCCGAGGGCGCGCGCTGGGCCGTGGTCCTGGACGCACAGGGCGACCTGCACGGCTGGGTCGGCATCGACGACCTCGGCGCGGACCGCTCGGTGGGCGAGCTCGCCCACCGGATGAACGCCTGGGTGCCGGTCGGCGCCCCCTTGAAGCAGGCGTTCGGCGTGATGCTCCAGCACGACGCCGGCTCGGTCGCCGGACTGGACGGAGCGCGCTTCCTCGGCGTGCTGACCCCGGCGAAACTCCACGAGGCGCTGCGGCGGTCGGTGGACGCGGACGCGCTGGGCGTGTCGCGCGGTCAGGTGCCGTTCGACTCGGTGGCGGACGCGTAAGCGCTCCGCCGGCTGTGTCGATATGCGGCTCCGCCGCGGGGCCACGATGTGCCGTCGATCGTCTGCGGCGCCGTCGTCGCAGGTCGCGCCGTTCCCCGCGCCTCTTCGGGGCGCTTAGTCCCTGCCCGATTTACTGGTCGCGTCGCGCCTCAGGATGCCGAAGGCCCAGCGTTCGTTGAACCCGGCGATGAAGCCGATGGCGCACCAGAAGCCCCAGAACTCCGTGCCCGTGGCGGGCGCGGTCGCGCTCCCCGCGGGCCCGCAGATCTCGGCCGTCGTGGCGGGAACCTCGATCACCGGCACGATGCCTCCGCTGAGCACGAAGTAGACGGCCACCGCGAGGATCCAGCCCACGCACACCCGGTAGACCCCTTCGTGGCGCATCCGCCGGGCGAGCTGCCGGGCGGGGACCGCCGCGCTCCCCGACCCGGCCGCCTGGCGGTTCGCCAGCTCCTCGACGCTGAGCCGTAGCCGCCCCAGGACACTGAGCACCGCCCCGAAGGCCCCCACTCCGCCCGCGGCGAAGGCGCCCAGCAGGCCCCAGCGGTCGCCGCAGCCCAGAGTGACGCCCAGCATGTGCAGCGTGGGCCGGCCCGCGAGAAGCGGCACGGCCAGCAGCAGCACCCCAGCGACGGCCCCCAACCCCAGACCGATGTTGAGGCCCCGGCCGACCGCGGTCACACGATCCTGGTCCAGCCAGCCCTCCAGGTCGGCGAGCTCCCGCTCCAGGTAGCCGCGCACATGGTCGCCGGAGGGGCGGGTCTCCGCCAGCACGTTCCGCAGGGCGCCCCGCAGCGCCTGCTCCACGCTTCGCCGGGTCGCCCGGTCGAACGCGCGCTGCGCGGTGCCGAGCGCCGCCTGCATCCGCAGGTGCTGTGCGGGATGGGTCGCGCAGAACTCCTTGTAGGCCGGTTCGTCCTCGGACCGTACGAGTTCCGCCAGGCTCTTCGGCCGTCGCTCGGCCTCCGCGCCGTCCAGTACTTCTCTCAATCGACGCCACCACCGGCGACGTCCCCCGTTGTTGTCCCCCATGTACCGGGTGTACCGATTCGCGCCTTCTCCGGGAACCCACCGCACCGCACCAGTCCGGTCACCGACGTCACGGACCCGTGACGTCCCGTCAGCAGTGGGCCCCGGGCAGCCGACCTGCGCCTTTCGAACTGGCTCGAAGGCGGTTGAGTCCGTTCCGGACGGTCCAGCACGCTGAACGCGTCCACTCGTCGAGATACGGCGGGTTGCGAACAGCGAACGACGAACGGGGGATTCACATGGCGTACCTGACATGGCTGGCGGACATCCTGCGCAAGGAAGGACTCCAGGTCCAGGAAGAGGGCGGCTGGCAGCAGCGGGGCCACGGCGACATGGCCGACATCCGCGGTGTTCTGCTGCACCACACCGCCGGCGCGCCCGAGGGCAACTACCCGAGCCTGGCCATCGTGCGGGACGGGGACGCGACACTCGAAGGGCCCCGGGCGCACCTCGGTCTGGCGCGCGACGGCAGTTGGATCGTCATCGCGGCCGGGCAGGCATGGCACGCCGGAAAGGGCGGACCGTGGCAGAACGTCCCGAAGGACGACGCAAACAAGTACATGATCGGCGTCGAGGCCGAGTCGGTCGGGACCCGCTTCGACTGGACGCCCGCGCAGATCGACTCCTACCCGCGCGGGGTGGCCGCCCTGCTGCGCCATGTCGGTCTCGGGGCCGACCGGGCGCTGGCCCACAAGGAGTGGGCTCCGGAGCGCAAGACGGACCCCGCCTTCTGGCCGGGTGACATGGCGGGTTTCCGGGCCCGTGTCGGCGAGATCCTGGGCGGCGCACCCGCGCCCGGTCCGACGCCGCCTCCGCCGGGCGGTGGGCAGAGCCCGAACTTCCGTACCTGGGGCACCCAGGTACGCGTCCGCAAGGACGTCAAGCTCGACGCTCCCGTCGTCACCACCCTCGCCGGACCGACACCGGTCTTCGTGGAGTACCAGCGACGCGGCGACACGGTCAACGCCGAGGGCTTCAGCAACCCGTTCTGGTCCTTCGTACCGGCCCTCGGCGGCTTCCTCTCCAACATCTTCATCGACAACCCGGACTCGTTTCTCCCGGGCGTGCCGGAGCGCTGATGGGCCTCCCACTCCTCGACCGGGTCATCGGGTGGGGCAGAAGGCAGCTCAACACCCGCACGGATCAAGCAACGCAACGACAGCCAGAGGCCAGGAGGAACGCCGTGGCATACGACATGGAAGTCGCCAAGACCATCTACCGGGTCGGCCGGGAACTGAACGTCAACGACAAGGTGATGCTCGCCGCCTTCGAGACGGGCATCGTCGAGTCGGGCATGCGCAATCTCAACTACGGCGACCGTGACTCGCTGGGCGTGTTCCAGCAGCGGCCCCAGTGGTGGGGAACGCCGGAGCAGATCATGAACCCCGACTACGCGGCGCGGAAGTTCTTCGAGCACGCGGTGCCCAACGACCAGAAGAACCCGGGCCAGACGGCGGGCCAACTCGCCCAGAGCGTGCAGCGGTCGGCGTACCCGGCGAAGTACGACGAGGCGGAGGCCGCGGCCAAGCAGCTGCTCGCGGACACCGCGGCGGCCGTGGGCAACGCGCCGGCGCCGCTTCCGCCGGGCGGCGGGCAGGCTCCGAACTTCCGTACCTGGGGCACCCAGGTGAACGTTCGCAAGGACGTGAAGCTCGACGCCCCTGTCGTCACGACTCTCGCGGGGCCGACGCCGGTGTTCGTGGAGTACCAGCGGCGGGGTGACACGGTGAACGCCGAGGGGTTCAGCAACCCGTTCTGGTCCTTCGTACCGGCGTTGGGCGGCTTCCTGTCCAACATCTTCATCGACAACCCGGACTCCTTCCTCCCCGGAGTTCCGGAGCGCTGACCGCCCACCCCGCTTCCCCTCCGCACCGCCCCCGACCGGCCCCCTCCGGTCGGGGGCGGTTCACATTGGTGAAGGACTGAAGACCGCGGTAAAGAGGGCCATCGAGTTCTGTGAAGGTCCCCGCGCCCCCGGTGACACGCGTGACACAAGGCCAACCATGGGTGGAGAGACACCGAAGGGGAACCACGGGGGTAACCGCGGTGTCCACGGGGATGGCTCACCATGGCATTGCGCATTCACTTCACCGACGACGACCTCACACGGATCAGGCTGGCTCAGGCCCCCGACCCCATGTGGGAAGCCCTGCAGAGCATGCACATGCTCCAGACACGGGACGGCTGGGCGGTCTTCGGCCGGTGGCGCGGCCGGGTCCGCACCGGCCTCACCGGACCGGAGCGCCAGTTGCTGCGCCTCGCACCGCCGGTCGGCTATTCGCCGGACTTCCTCACGCCCAGCGCCGGCGAGGGCGGCCTGGAGTTGGGGATCGACGCCCTGCTGTCCACGCCCCGGGCACGATTACGGCACGACTTGCGCGAACTCGCGGCCGCGGGGCGCCGGCTCCCGCCGTGGGGCCGCCCACTGGCGGACGGCGACAGCGAAGCGGTCCATCATCTGGGCCGCACCCTCCGGACCTACTTCCGCAGGAGCCTGGCGCCCTACTGGCACCAGGTACGCGCCCGGCTCGACGCCGAACGCGCCGCGCACGCCAGGCCGTCGGCCTCCGGTGACCGCGGCGGCCTGCTCGCCGGGCTGCACCCGGAACTGCGCTGGCAGTCGCCCGTGCTGACGATCGGCGGGCTGCGCGTGGAGCGGGACGTGCATCTGCGCGGGCGGGGACTGCTGGTGCTCCCGTCCTACTTCTGCTGGCGGTATCCGACCGTGCTCAAGGACACCCGCCTGCCTCCGGTCGTCGTCTATCCGATGACGCACCCGGACGCCCTGGACGTGGCAGACCCGGCGGCCGAGGGCATCAGGACACCGTCACGGTCGCTGGTCGCCCTGCTGGGGCGGACCCGGGCGGAGATCCTCGGTCATGTGGCCGAGGGCGGGCGTACGACCACGGAGCTGGCCCGTGGCACGGGCATGTCCCCCGCCACCGCCAGCTACCACGCCACGGTCCTGCGGGACGCGGGCCTGCTCAGCACCCACCGCCTGGGCGGCGCCGTCCTGCACACACCCACCCCGCTCGGGGCGGCCCTGCTGGAAGGACGGCGCCGTTCGGCGGCCTGACCACCGTGTCCTCACTTCAGCAGGCCCTTCCCCTCCGGATAACTGTGCGCCACGTCCTTCGCCAACCGTCGCCAGCTGTCGACCTGTTGGTTCATGGAAGCGAGGTCGGCCGTCGTCAGGACGTCGTTGAGCTTGCCGAGCGCCTTGGTGACGCCCTCGGCGCCCGCGCGGGAGCGGTTGACGACGGGGACGACGTAGTCGGCGTTCTGCAGATGCTTGTCGTCGGTGAGGAGGACCAGGCCGAAGTCGTCCAGGGTGGCGTCCGTAGTGGTGGTGAGCACCATCTGGTCCTGACCACTCTCCACGGCCCGCTTCGCCTGGGTCGTGCCGACGCCCTTCGGGTCGACGCCCGTGAGGGCGTACATCTGGGCGAGCAGGTCGCTCTCGGTGAATCCGGCGGATCCGATGGTCAGGTGGCGGCTGTCGCCGGCGGTGCGGTGACCTCGCCCTGCGTCTCCAGAGAGGGGCCGGCCGAGCAGCCCGTGAGCAGCAGCAGAACGGCGGTCGGGCCCAGGGCACGTCTCATCGCACGTCCCTCGCCCACCGGGGCGCGAGCCGCTCGGCCACCTCGAAGACCCCCTCCACGACCAGCGCGAACAGGGCGACGAGCACAGCTCCCGCCAGCACCTGCGGCGTACTGGCGAGGTTGAAGCCCGCTGCGATGATCCTGCCCAGCCCTCCCCCGCCCGCGAGCGCGGCGATGGTGGCGGTCGCGACGAGCTGGACGGCGGCGATCCGCACCCCGGTCAGGACAATGGGGAGCGAAAGGGGCAGTTCCACGTGAAACATCACTTGTCGCCCGGTCATCCCCATCCCGCGCGCCGCCCGCACGATGCTGCGGTCGACCTCGCGCATGCCGACGTACGCGTTGGTGAGCAGGGGCGGCACGGCGAACAGCACGAGCGCCACGACCGTCGGACCCTCGCCCCACTTGCCCACGGGGGTGAGGAGCAGGAGGACCAGGACGGCGAAGGTCGGGACCGCCCGGCCTATGTTGGAGATGTTGACGGCCAGGGCGCCGCCCTTGCCCAGATGCCCCAGGACGAGAGCGACCGGCAGGGCGATCAGACAGCTGACGACCAGGCAGACGACAGTGAGGACGAAGTGTTGGAGGAGCCGGTGCCAGATGCCGTCCTCGCCTGCCCAGTGCGAGGCGTCGGCGAGCCAGTCCCAGGCGTCGGTCAGGGTGTTCATCCGCGGGCCGCCCTGGTCCACGGGGTCATCAGGCGCTGCGCCCCGAGGAGCAGCAGGTCGGCCACGACCGCGATCACCACGCACAGCACCGACGCGGTGAGCACCTGTGCCTTGAAGTACGTGTTCATGCCGACGTAGATGAGGTTCCCGAGCCCGCCGAAGCCGACGATCGCGCCGACCGTCACGAGGGACACCGCCGAGACCATGGCGATGCGCAGTCCGGCCATCGCGGCGGGCAGGGCGAGGGGCAGTTCGACGGTGAGCAGGAGCCGGATCGGGCCGTAGCCCATGCCGCGCGCGGCCTGCCGGGTCTCCTCGGGGACGGCGCGCAGCCCGGCGAGGACGTTCCGCACGAGGAGGGTCAGCGAGTACAGGACGAGGCCTGCGACGACAAGGCTCTCCGAGAGCCCGTACACCGGCAGGAGCGGCGAGAACATCGCCAGGGACGGGATCGTGTAGAGGATCGTCGTCACGGCGAGGACGGGTCCGGCCGCCCAGCCCCAGCGGCGTGCGAGTACCGCGAGCGGCAGCGCGACGACGAGGCCGATGAGCACCGAGACCGCGGTCAGCTGCAGATGCTGGAACACCGCGTCGAGGAGGATGTGCCGGCGGGTGCTCAGATACTCACCGCAGATCCACTCGTTGCGCGCGAGGCAGTCGTCGGGGGGCGCGGTCACGGGTTCATTGCACCGGGTGGGCCCTGGTGTCGGCTTGTTCTGGTGGCCCGTACGGGGTGGGTCAGGGGTTCCAGTAGGTGGAGAGGGACGCGATGAAGGCCGCGCTCGCGGTGAGCAGCACGAGTTGTGTGGCGGCGGCGGTCCACAGACGGAAGGTCACGGCCAGTCCGACGGTGACGGCTTCGAGCCTGCAGAGGAACATCACACAGTCGTACTGATAGGACGCACTCGTCGAGTCCATCGGCCCGGGGTACCCCAGCCAGTCCTCCGTGAAGACGCCGTCGCTGCCCAGGAGGAGGATCACTCCGAACAGGACGACGTCCACGAGGGCGAGCACCGTGGCCACGGCCAGGTCCACGCCCCGCCGCTGCTCCGGCCGCCGCAGCACGCGTCGCAACCGTCTGCCGTCGGTCTTCATCGGGAGCCTCCTGTCCGCCACGGGCCGACTCCGAGCTTCCCGGTGGTTCCGAGGTCGAGGCCACCGTCCGGTGCCACGAGGAGGCCGAGCGCGCCGGCCTTCGCCTGCACCGAGACGTACGGCACGCCGGTCGCGCCGTCCGTGCCGGCGACGGTGTTGCGCCACAGCAGGCCCGCGGAGGCGGTCTCGCCGGGCTCCAGGGACACCGGACGGGGCGGGTCGTCGAAGCCGGTGACGGTGGCGATGCCGCCGCTTCCGTGCACCACCGACACGCCGGTCACCTGCTGCTGGTCCGCGTCGAGCAGGCGGAGTACGGGATAGCCCTCGACCCGGTAGACGCGTGTCCCGCAGTTCTCCAGGGTCAGCGCCATGGCCCGCAGCCCCATGGCGGGGTTCACCGGACCAGCCGTGACTCGAACGCCTCCCGTAGGACAGGCGGCCCGCTTCGGCAGGGGCGCGGGCTCATCGAACACGGCCTCGGACACGCTCCAGATGACGGCGGCCACGATGATTCCCGCCACGGCGCGGAGTGCCGTGTCCAGCGTGGTCGTCAGGCGGGTCACCGATCGGTGAGGAGGACGGTGGGCAGCGTGTCCTCAAGGATCCGCGTGCGGGGCAGGGAGAGGTCGAAGTGCCGCTGGAGGACCTCCAGCGCGGTCCTGTGCACGATGCGGCGGTCCAGATCGGGGTCGGGCAGTCCGGCGGCGGCCAGCAGTTCCTCGACGGCGGGCGCCACTTCGGGGTCTCCCTCCACGTTGCCGTACCCCCAGGAGGCATCCAGGTGCAGGTTGAACGCGCACATCAGGCGCTCGTCGTGGCGGTAGGCGAACCGCGGGGGCACCGGCTTGAAGTTCTCCTCCTGGAACTCCAGGTGGAAGACGTGCAGACAGCCGCGGTCGACCGGTCGGCCGCCGTCGCCGAACTCGGCCTGCCAGCCGCCGTACTTGATCACGTACGCCCACTCGCCGATCTCCCCGTGACGCAGGGCGAGCCCCTCGGACACATGCCCGAAGAGGCCTTCCAGCAGGTCCTGCACCTGGCGGCCGGTGAGCTCTCCGATGGAGCGGGGTCTGCTCCGTCTGTGAGCGGTCTCCGCGATGCGCCTCGCCAGCGATTCCGACTCGAGGTCGCGGGCCATCGTGACGCTGTATCCGCCGTAGGCGATGGACTCGGGCTCGGCGAGCCAGGCTATTCCGTCGGTCATGGCGATCACGATGGCGCATTCGCCGGGAGGTGTCACTGAGTACACCCCGGAACACGGGTTCTGCGCCCAATGTGCCGTGCTCGCCCGCTCCGTAGCTTTTTGAGCGAGGCACACGGCGTGCCGGACGGAGAGTGATGACGATGTTTCGCACAGGCTCACGACGTACGCCCGACACGGGACCCGCTCCCGAGGCGCTGCGGCTGGTCAAGGTCAGCAAGACCTACGGAACGGACGACAGTGCCGTGACCGCTCTGGACGACGTCACGCTCAGCCTCGGCCGGGGCACCTTCACGGCGGTGATGGGGCCGTCGGGCTCCGGCAAGTCCACGCTGCTGCAGTGCGCGGCGGGGCTGGACCGGCCCGACAGCGGGATCGTGCGGGTGGACGGCACGGAGCTGACGGGCGGCAGCGAGGCCGAGTTGACGCGGTTCCGGCGCGGCCGGGTCGGGTTCGTGTTCCAGCAGTACAACCTCCTGGAGACGCTGACCGTCGCGCAGAACACGGTGCTGCCGCTCAAGCTCGCCGGGCGGCGGGTCGACCGGAGGCGGGCCCGCGAGGTCCTCACCCAGGTCGGACTCGGGGACCGCCTCGGTCACCGCCCCGACCAGCTCTCCGGCGGGCAGCGGCAGCGCGTGGCGATCGCCCGGGCGCTGGTCACCGAACCCCGGGTGATCTTCGCGGACGAGCCGACCGGCGCCCTGGACACGCGCAGCGCGCGGGACGTGCTGCGGCTGCTCCAGGAGGCGGTGCGCGTGCACGGGCGGACCGTGGTGATGGTGACGCACGACCCGGTCGCCGCCTCCTACGCCGACTCCGTGCTGTTCCTCGCGGACGGGCGGCTGGCGGGCCGACTGGACGCGCCGACTCCGGACGCGGTCGCCGAGCGGCTGGCGCACCTGGGCGACGACATGATGGCGGGAGTGTGAGCGATGTTCATGCTGGCGATGCGGTCGATACGGCAACGGCCCGGACGGTTCCTCGCGACACTGCTGGCCGCCTTCCTGGGCGCGGCGATCATCATGACGTTCAACTCGCTGTACGACACGGCGGGGCAGTCCGGCGTCGACTCGGCGAGCGCGGACACACTGACTACCTCGGCGAGTGTCGTCGGGGGCTACGGCACCCTCCTGGTGTTCTTCGCCGTCGCCTCGACGCTGACGGTCAACGTCCGTCAGCGGGCTGCCGAGTTGGAGCTGCTGCGCTGCTCGGGGGCGACTCCGGCGCAGATCAAGCGGATGGTGGTGGGTGAGGCCGTGGCCGTCGCCCTGGTGGGTGCGGTGCTGGCGATCGGTCCGGCGATGCTCGGCGGGCAGGCGCTGCTGGACGTGTTCCAGGACAGCGGGCAGGTCGCGGAGTCCGTCGACCACTCCTTCGGTCCGGTCGCGCTGATGTCGGGTGTCGACATCACGCTCGTCGCGGCGGCGGGCGCGGCCTTCCTCGCCGTACGGCGGGCGACGCGGGGACACCAACAGCGGGGCAGGGCACGGAAGTTCCTCGCCTACGGCGCTCTGGTCATCGGTGCCGTGGCCGTCACCTCCACCTTCGCCTTCTCGGCGACGGACGAGGCCCTGATGGCGACGCCGGCGTACGGGGCGATCCTGCTGTCGGTGGGATTCGCGCTGCTGGCGCCACGGCTGCTGAAGGGCGTGCTGGACCGGCTTCCGCTGACCGGCGCGAGCGGCTGGCTGGCCGTGCGCAACCTGCGCCGCCGGGCGGACCACCTCTCCGGGATCCTGATGTCGCTGATCCTGTTCACGGCGGTGTCCCTGGCCACGCTGTACATGCAAGGCGTGGAAAGTGACGCCGTGAAGGCCTCGGGTGCGGTCAAGTCGGTCGACGCGAAGAACCTGGAGACGCTGAACTTCACGGTCGTCGGCATCATCGTGGTGTTCGTCTGCGTCATGCTGGTCAACTCGCTGTACGCGGCGACGACCTACCGCCGCCGGGAGCTCGGGCAGCAGCGCCTCGCGGGGGCGACTCCGGGGCAGGTGCTCGCCACGGTGGGCGCCGAGGGACTGGTCCTCACGGTCGTCGGTCTCTTCTTCGGCACGGTGGCGGCGCTGGCCGGGATCATCCCGTTCACCGTCGTCCGGACCAACTCGGTACTGCCGCACCAGGGGTTGGGTATCTGGCTGGCGGTCGTCTCGATCGCGGCGGCGGCGACGCTGGGGACGAGCCTGGCCACGGCACGGCGGGTGCTGCGTACTCCGGCGACGGACGCGGTGGCACTGGCCGCCTGAACACGGCGAAGGGGCGGCCGCTTCCGCGGCCGCCCCTTCGCCGTGCGTTCCCGTCGGCCGTCGGACCACGGCGATGAATCCGCCGAAGGGCGCGGTGTCGACCGTGACCCTGGTGCCGCGCGGGCTCGTCAGGCGCAGGGTCGCGTCGGTGGCCGAGGTGTCGGCGAACAGCTTCATGCCCGCCGGGGAAGTGATGCCCAGATCGCGCAGGTCGAACGTCAGCCGCTGGGCCTGGCCGGTCGGAGGGGTGTAGTCCGGCGTCGATGTGTCGGGGTGGCGGTGCCCGACCGACGCTGTCCGTGCGGGGTGACGTGGCGGTGTCCCCCAACCGAAGAGTCATTGAAGGTTCACGGACCGGGCAGGCCGAACCTAGGCCACGCCCGCCGCGTCCAGGAGCGCCGTCACCGTCGTCGTGGCCAGCCCGTCGAGAGTCTCCACCCGGGCGCCGGCGCGGGCGCTCGCACCGTCGAAGACCAGCATCAACTGGCGGGCGAGGAAGTCGGGCTCGCGCGCACCGCCGAGCTCGGCCTGGACACGGAACGCCTCCTGGAGGCGTTTCTTGGCCTCGCGGGCGACCGCACTCGCCGGGTGTTCGGGGTCCTTCAGCTCGACGAGCGCGGCGAGGTAGGGGCACCCCCGGCACTCGGGCTCGGCCGACAGCTTCTCCAGCCGCTCGAAGACGTACAGGATCCGTTCCCGCGGGGTGCCTACGTCCTCGCCCGGGGTGAGCAGTGCCGCGTACCCGGGGGCGCGGCGCTCGAGGCTCGCCGCGAGCACCTCGTCCTTGCTCGCGAAGAGCTGGTACATCGACCGCTTCGAGACACCGGCCGTCCGGCACAGCGCCTCGACGCCGATGGAGACGCCGTCGCGGTAGAAGAGCTCGGCCGCCGCGTCGAGGAGCCGGTCCCTCGTGGACGCCTTGTCTGTCGTGGCCATACGGCGAGGTTACCTCCGCAGGCGGGAGCACAGAAACCGATCGGTCTACCCATGCGGACCAGGTACCCAATCCGCGTGACAGAGTGGGTGAACAAGCGCTTAGATAGTTGTCCGACCTGGTTCGCGCCGTGCGCTGGAGGCCCCCGTTGCTGTTCACATCCGTCGACGACGTCTCCGCGCGTCTCGCCGCGACCGGCTACCTCGCCTCGCCCGCAGTCGCCACGACCGTGTTCCTCGCCGACCGCCTCGGCAAGCCGCTCCTCGTGGAGGGCCCCGCCGGGGTCGGCAAGACGGAGCTCGCCAAGGCGGTGGCCGAGGTCGCGGGGGCCCGGCTGGTGCGACTGCAGTGCTACGAGGGCGTCGACGAGGCCCGGGCGCTGTACGAGTGGAACCACGCCAAGCAGCTCCTGCGCATCAGTGCCGGCCGGGACGAGAGCTGGGACGAGGCGCGCACGGACATCTTCAGCGAGGAGTTCCTGCTCCCCCGCCCCCTGCTGACCGCGATCCGCGGGGACGACCCCAAGGTGCTGCTGATCGACGAGACCGACAAGGCGGACGTCGAGGTCGAGGGCCTGCTTCTGGAGGTGCTCAGCGACTTCCAGGTCACGGTCCCGGAGCTGGGCACGATCACCGCGTCCCGCCGCCCCTTCGTGGTCCTCACCTCGAACGCCAGCCGCGAGCTGTCCGAGGCCCTGCGCCGCCGCTGCCTCTTCCTGCACATCGGCTTCCCCGACGAGCAGTTGGAGCGCCGGATCGTACGGCTGAAGGTGCCGGGCCTGGACGCGGCGCTGGCCGAGTCCGTGGTGCGGGTCGTCGGCGCTTTGCGGGCCATGGACCTGCGCAAGGTGCCGTCGGTCGCGGAGACCATCGACTGGGCGCGCACGCTCCTCGCGCTCGGCGCGGACACCCTCGACGAGTCTGTCGTACGCGACACCCTGGGCGTGCTCCTCAAGCACCAGGACGACGTCCTGAAGGCGGAGGCCAAGCTGGACCTGGACGCCCTGTGAGCGTCCCCGAGCGGCTCACGTCTCTCGTCGGTGCGCTGCGCTCCCACGGGATCCGCATCGGCACCGGCGAGACCGTGGACGCCGCGCAGGCCGTCCAGGCGCTGGGGCTCGCGGACCGCGAACTGCTGCGCGAGGGACTGGCCGCGACGCTCCTGCACGGCACGTCCCAACGGCCGGTGTTCGACCCGGTCTTCGACCTGTACTTCCCGCGGGGCGTCGGCGCGCCCGACGGCGAGCCCGCGGACCGGGACGACCTGCGCGACCGGCTCGCGGCCGCCCTCGCCGCGAACGACGAGGCGATGATGGCCCGGCTGGCGGTCGAGGCGGTCGACGGTTTCGGCGGATACGGCTCGTCGCCGGCCTCGGACGGCTGGTCGTCGCACCAGACACTCGACCGGCTCCGACCGCAGACCCTTCTCGCCCGGATCCGCGACACCATCCGTGCCCAGGGCGGGAGTTCGGGCTTCACCGACCGGCTGCTGGAGGACGAGATCCGGCGGCGCATCGAGGCGTTCCGCGCACTGGTGGCGGCGGAGGCCCGGCGGCGGGTCGCCGAGCGGCGCGGCACCGACGAGATCGCCCGGCGGGCGGTGGCCCCGACCCCCGACCGGGTCGACTTCCTGTTCGCCGGGAAGGCCCAACTGGCCGAACTGCGCAGGACGGTGCAGCCGCTGGCCCGCAAACTCGCCACCCGCCTCGCGGCCCGCCGCCGCCGTGCCACGCGCGGCAGCATCGATCTACGGCGGACCGTGCGCGGGTCGCTGTCCACGGGCGGGGTGCCGATGCGGCCCGTGCTGCGCCGGCGTCGGCCCGCCCGTCCCGAACTGGTGCTGCTGTGCGACGTGTCGGGCTCGGTGTCCGGCTTCTCGGACTTCACGATGCTGCTGGTGCAGGCGCTGCACGACCAGTTCAGCAAGGTGCGGGTGTTCGCCTTCGTCAACCGGATCGACGAGGTGACCGGGCTGCTCGTGCACGGCACGGCGGATCCGGAAGGACTCGGCGCCCGCATCCGGGCCGAGGCGACGCTCACCGGCTGGCACGGCAGCAGCGACTACGGCGTCGCGCTGGGCGAGTTCGCGGAGCGGTACGGGGAGGCGATCGGCCCGCGCTCCACCGTGTTCGTGCTCGGTGACGCCCGCACCAACATGAGCGACCCGAACCTGGCTGCCGTACGGCAGATCACCGAACGGGCCCGCCGCGTCTACTGGTTGAACCCGGAGGGCCGCTCCCAGTGGGGCACCGGGGACTCCGCCGCGCCCGCCTACGCCGAGCTGGTCGAGATGCACGAGTGCCGCACGGCACGGCAGCTCAGCGCCCTGGTCGGACGACTGCTGCCGATCTGATCACGCGGCCAACTGCGGGTAGAGCACGGCGAGATCGGCGGCCAGCCCCGCCTTCACCTGTCGAGTGAGGTCGTCGGCGAGCACCTCGAAGGCGCCGGACTCGATGCCGTCGAGCGCCTGGGCCGCCACGCTCTCGGGCGTGACCTTCGGCGCGTCGATCTTCGCGGTCATGTCCGTGTCGACGTATCCGACATGCAGACCGGTGACCTCGATCCCGCGCGGCTTCAGGTCCAGACGCAGGGAGTTGGTCTGTGACCACAGGGCGGCCTTGGAGGCGCTGTAGGAGTTCCCGATGCCGAGCCACGAGAGCACCGAGTGGACGTTGAGGATGTGTCCGCCGCCGTTGCGCTCGATGACCGGGACGAAGGCGCGGGTGACGAGCAGCGGGCCGTAGAAGTTCGTCTCGAATTCGCGCCGGACGTCCTCGACGGGTGCGTCCAGGAAGTTCGCGTTCACGGACGTGCCCGCGTTGTTGATCAGCAGGGTGACGTCCTGTGCCTGCTCGGCGGCCGCCGCGACGGACGCCGGGTCGCTCACCTCCAGGGCCAGCGGCACCGCGTCGGGGTGCGTGACGGTCCGCGGGTCGCGGGCGGTGGCGTAGACCTTCTTCGCGCCACGCTCGTACAGGGCGCTCACCAGCGCCCGGCCGATGCCGCGACTGCCGCCGGTGACCAGGGCGACGGAGCCTTCGATGGTGGTCATGAACCCTCCGGAACGTCGAGAAACCGATCGGTTTACCTACGTCGGACAGAGTAAACCGATCGGTTTCCGTACGGCAAGCGCGGCGAACGGCGAGCTAATCCGGGAGAACTAGGGGTTCGTCCCTGATGTGCGTCCCGCCGCCGCTTCCCTACGCTCCGAGCAACGGAGGGGGACGTCATGAAGGCAGTGGTCCAGGACCGCTACGGCTCGGCGGACGTACTGGAGTTCAGGGAGGTCGACCAGCCGGTGCCCGCCGCCGGCGAGGTGCTGGTGCGGGTGCACGCGGCCGCGGTGAACGCGTACGACTGGCACCTGATGCACGGCGATCCGAAGCTCTTCCGCACGGTGGCCGGACTGCGCAGGCCCAAGGTGCGGATCCGGGGCCGGGACGTCGCCGGCCGGGTCGAAGCGGTCGGCAGCGGGGTCAAGGGGCTCCACCCGGGCGACGAGGTGTTCGGCGAGGCCGACGGCACGTTCGCCGAGTTCGTGTGCGCCCAGGACGGCGAGGTGGACCTGAAACCGGCCAACCTCACCTTCGAGCAGGCGGCCGCGATGCCGCTCGCCGCGAACACCGCCCTCATGGGCCTGCGCGACGTGGCCGGGGTCCGGGCCGGCCAGACCGTGCTGGTGAACGGCGCGTCCGGCGGCGTGGGCACCTTCGCCGTGCAGATCGCGAAGGCGTACGGCGCGGAGGTGACCGGTGTCTGCAGCACACGCAACGTGGACCTGGTCCGGTCGCTCGGCGCCGACCACGTCATCGACTACACCCGGGAGGACTTCACCCGTGGGACGCCTCGGTACGACGTCGTGCTGGACCTCGTGGGCAACCGCTCACTCGGCGAACTCCGACGCGCGCTGACCCCGGCCGGAGCGCTCGTCCTGTCCGGCGGGGGCGTGTACGAGGGCGGCAGCGTGCTCGGCCCGATGCGGCTCCTGCTCGGCGCCCGCCTGGTGTCCCCCTTCGTCCGTCAACGGGTGCTCCAACTCCCCGCGAAGGCGAGCAAGGAGAACCTCTCGGCGCTGCGCGAGCTCGCCGAGTCGGGGAAGGTCACCCCGGTGATCGAGCGCACATACCCGCTGGCCGAGGCGGCCGAGGCGATCCGGCATCTGGAGGTGGAGCACGCCCGATCGAAGATCGTCGTCACCGTGTGAGACGGGCCGGCACCGCCTGCCGTCTCCGCACCGCGCGCGCTACTTCCCCTTCGCGTAGTCCTGCGCCATGCCTCCCGCGAAGTCGTACACCACGCACTGCTCGTCGCCGACGACCCAGGCGTCGTGCCCGGGCGGCACCACGAAGATGTCACCGGGGCCCAGTTCGCCCTCACCGCCGTCGTCCATGACGACGTGCAGGCGACCCTGGACGACATAGCCGTTGTGGTGGACCTCGCAGCTCTTGGTCCCCGCGATCGGCGCCACGGACTCGGACCAGCGCCAACCGGGCTCGAAGGTGCCCACGGCGAAGTCGAGTCCGGTCATGTGGACCGCTTCCAGGTGGCCCTTGGGGAAATCACGGCGCTCATCCGGCTTGTCGAGCGTCTTCACCTCAAACATGTCGGTTCTCCCTTCCGGCCGCGTTCGCCGCGGCCAGGGCCGGTCTCCGTCTCCCGCCCACCGCGAGCGGCACCGGCGGGGGCCGCGCCCCACCACTCCATCGTCCGCCCGTCCGGCCGGGACGGCCATTCGGGTGAGCCCGGCCATGTCACTCCCCGCCCGCGCAGAGCCGCGCGAAGCGGTCCGCGTCGACGTTTCCGCCGGAGACGATCACGCCGACACGGCGCGGGAGTCGGCTCACCCGCCCGCTGAGCAGAGCGGCCAACGGCGTGGCACCGCTGGGCTCGACGACGATCTTCAGTCGCTCGAAGGCGAAGCGCATCGCGTCCCGGATCTCGTCGTCCGACACGAGGACGACCTCGTCGAGGAG
Source organism: Streptomyces fulvoviolaceus (assembly GCF_000718165.1). GTDB lineage: Bacteria > Actinomycetota > Actinomycetes > Streptomycetales > Streptomycetaceae > Streptomyces > Streptomyces fulvoviolaceus. The sequence continues at coordinate 119,506 of NZ_JOEY01000025.1, forward strand.
CCGCCGGTTCACGGAGAAGGTGAGCTCGCCGGGCGTGTGCAGGGCCTGTCCGTCGGCGATGGTCTTCGGTACCGGGATGCCGATGCGCCGCCCCGCCTCCAGGGACCGCTTGGTGTCGTCCCCGGCCTCCGGTTCCACGCCGATCGTGCGGATGTCCGGGTACTGCCCCTTGGCCGCCGTCGAGCTGCCGGCCATCAGCCCCCCGCCACCGACCGGGGTCAGCAGGGCATCCAACTCCCCCGTTTCTTCGAGGAGTTCGAGTGCCGCGGTGCCCTGCCCGGCGATCACGTGCGGGTGTTCGTAGGGCGGGATGAGCGCGAGGCCCCGCTCTGCGGCGAGGGCCTCGGCGATGGCCACACGGTCGCCGGTGTAGCGGTCGTACGTGACGATCTCGGCGCCGTATCCGGCGGTGGCGTCCCGCTTGGAGCGCGGGGCGTCCTCGGGCATGACGATCACGGCGGTGGTGCCGAGTTCCCGGGCGGCCAGGGCGACGGCCTGAGCGTGGTTCCCGGACGAGTAGGCGGCGATGCCCCGGGCCAGCTGGTCCGGCGTCAGCCGGGAGGCCGCGTTGTAGGCGCCGCGGAACTTGAAGGCGCCCACGCGCTGGAAGTTCTCGCACTTGAGGAAGACCTCGGCGCCGACCAGCGCGTCGAGGGTGCGCGAGCGCAGCACCGGCGTGCGGTGCGCGACGCCCTTGAGCCGGGCGGCCGCGTCACGGACGTCGTCCAGGGTGACCGGCGGGGTGGTGGTCGTCACGAGTGCCCTCCAGCGGACTTGGTTCGGGACTGGGAGAGGTAGCTGTACGCCGACGCCCGGGAGATGCCGAGCCGCCCGGCCACCTGCTCGATCGCCCGGCGCACCGCGAACACGCCCCGCTCGTCGAGGCTGCGGAACAGGTCCAGGCGCCCGGCGCGGTCGAGTGCGGCCCATGAGCGGTGCCGGTGCTCGTCGAGCATGGCGTCGACCACGGAGTCGATGTCGTCGCCGAAGGTGGTGACGGGCGGTTCGGCGGCTGCCGTGCCGCTCCCGGCCAGCGCTCCGAGCAGGGCGTGGACCTGGTTCGCCGCGGTGACGTCGACATTGACGCACAGCGCGCCGAACACCGCGCCGGTCGAGTCCCGCAGCACCATCGTGGACGACTTGACCAGCTGCCCGGTGGGCGTGCGGGTGACGTAGTTCAGCTCGTCGGCCGCCTCGTCGCCCCGGGCGAGCATCCGCATGCCGATCTCGCTCATCGCCCCGCCCACCGAGCGCCCCGTCACCGAGCCGGCGACGGCAACGACCGACTTCTCCGGGTTCCGGTAGTCGTGGAGCACCACTTCGCAGACCGGGCCGAAGGTCGCCGCGATCCCGTCGACGACCGGGGTCAGCGCGGCGAGGATCGCATTCCGCTCGGCTTCCACCGTGCCCTCACTCTCCTCAGCAGGAGATCTAGACTACACGTCCAAAGGCTGGACTATAAGTCCAATTCCGGCTCGATGCACCACCCGCCCCCCGAAGCCGTCCGGGGATCTTGACGGGCCGGATGTTACCGGTAACATCAACGTCCATGTCATTGACGAAGGCACCCCCGCACACCCCGGTCTTCAGCTCGTCCGCCGTGGTCGCCTCCTGCGTGGGCTTCGTCCTCATCGGTGCGCTCCAGGCCCTGTACGGTCCGGCCATCCCCGCCTTCCGCGCGGAGTTCGGTCTGTCGCCCTCGGCCGCGGGGCTCGGGCTGAGCGCCCACTTCGTCGGCGGAGTGGCCGGTGTGCTGCTGTTCGACCGGCTCTACGGACGGATCGGCAACCGGCAGATCCTCGGCGCCTCGTACCTGCTCATGGCCATCGGCGCGGCGGGCTTCGCGCTGGCGCCGAACTGGCCGGCCGCACTGGCCGCGGCCCTGTTCGCCGGGCTCGGCTTCGGCGGCATCGACTACGGCCTCAACCAGCTGTTCGCGGTCGGCTTCGGCCACCGTTCGACCGCGATGCTGAACATCCTCAACGCCCACTTCGGCGTGGGCGCGATCCTCGGCCCGGCGCTGATCGGCGCGGTCGGCTCGGCGCACTACCCGGCGGTCTTCCTCGCCTTCGCGCTCGCCAACCTGCCGCTGCTGCTGTGCCTGCGAGGCGTACGCGACCGGGTGCCCGGCCCGGGCGCCGGGGCCGAGGCCGCCGGCGGGCCGGTCCTCGCCCGCAGTCTGGGCTCGGTGCTCGCCGTGTTCGTCGCGCTCTACGTCCTGCACGTGGGCATCGAGGCGGGCGTCGGCGGATGGGAGCCCACCCATCTGGAGACGGTGGGATACGGCGCCGGGGTGGCTGCGACCGCCACCTCCGTCTACTGGCTGATGATGACCGTGGGCCGGTTCCTGGTCGCACCGATCGCGCTGCGCTTCTCGGCGCAGACCATCATCACGGTCTCCTGTGCGGGCATGACGGTGTGTCTGCTGCTGGCCTCCGTACGGGAGTTGGCACCGTACGCGTACGCCGGTGTCGGTCTCTTCATCGCGCCGATCTTCCCCACCGGGCTGCCCTGGCTGCACAAGGCCGCACCGCGGGCCCGGCGGGCCGGCGCGCTGGTCATCGCCGCCTCGATGATCGGCGGGGTGGCCGCGGGACCGGCGCTCGGCAAGGCCATCGAGTGGTCCGGGATCCGTGCCGTACCGCTGCTGCTGTGCGGCGTGTCGGCACTGTGCCTGGCCGCCACGCTCTGGCTGATCCGCACCACGCGACCTCGCTGAACCCACTCGACCCTCTCCAACAAGGCTCCGTACTCCGCACCCGAAGGGAAGCCCCCCGCATGCCCGCACTGACGACGTCGTCCGACGGTTTCCTCCTGCACGGCGAGCCGTTCCGGATCATCTCCGGGGCCATGCACTACTTCCGGATCCATCCCGACCAGTGGGCCGACCGGCTGCGCAAGGCCCGGCTCATGGGCCTCAACACCGTCGAGACGTACCTGCCGTGGAACCTGCACGAACCCGAGCCCGGCACGCTCGTCCTCGACGGCTTCCTCGACCTGCCCCGCTGGCTGCGGCTGGCCCAGGAGGAGGGCCTGCACGTCCTGCTGCGCCCGGGGCCGTTCATCTGCGCCGAGTGGGACGACGGCGGGCTGCCCGCATGGCTCGTGGCGGACCACGACATCCCGCTGCGCACCAGCGACCCCCGCTTCACGGCCGCGTTCGACCGCTACCTGGAGCAGCTGCTGCCGCCGCTGCGGCCCCACTTCGCCGCGAACGGCGGCCCGGTGATCGCCGTACAGGTGGAGAACGAGTACGGCGCGTACGGCGACGACACCGCGTACCTCAAGCATGTCGAGCAGGCTCTTCGCTCCCGTGGCGTCGAGGAGCTGCTGTTCACCTGCGACCAGGCCAACGCCGAGCACCTGGGCACCGGCAGCCTGCCCGGCACGCTCGCCACCGTCACCTTCGGCAGCCGCGTCGAGGAGAACCTGGCGGCGCTGCGCACGCACCAGCCCGAAGGCCCGCTGATGTGCGCCGAGTTCTGGATCGGCTGGTTCGACCACTGGGGCGGACCGCACCACACGCGGTCGGCGACCGACGCGGCGGCCGACCTGGACCGGCTGCTGAACGCCGGTGCCTCCGTCAACATCTACATGTTCCACGGCGGCACCAACTTCGGTTTCACCAACGGCGCCAACCACAAGCACGCCTACGAGCCCACCATCACGTCGTACGACTACGACGCCGCGCTCACCGAGAGCGGCGACCCCGGCCCCAAGTACCACGCGTTCCGCGAGGTCATCGCCCGGCACGCACCGGTCCCCGACGAGCCGGCCCCTTCGAAGGGTCCCAAACTCCCGCTCACGGACGTGGACCTGGACCGTCGCGCACCGCTGCTGCCGTATGTCCGCGGGCTGGCCGGGGCCGTGCGTTCGGAGGACCCGTCGACGATGAACGAGCTCGGGGTGCACACGGGTTACGTGCTCTACCGCACCACCGTTCCCGCCTCGGGCGACGGTCTGCTGCACTTCGCGGGCGGCGTCGGCGACCGCGCCCAGGTCTTCGTGGACGGCGCCTCCGTCGGCGTACTGGAGCGGGAACGCCACGACGAGACGCTGCCCGTACGCGTGCCGCACGCCGGCGCCGTGCTGGAGGTTCTCGTGGAGAACATGGGCGGGGTCAACTACGGACCGCGCATCGGCGCACCCAAGGGGCTGCTCGGTCCGGTGTCCTTCCAGGGGGACGCCCTGCACGGCTGGGAGTGCCGGGCCGTGCCCCTGGACGACCTGGACGCCGTGCCGTTCGGCCCGTCCGACGCCGCCACGGACGCCGTGCCCGCCTTCCATCGGGGCACCTTCGACGTGGACACCCCGGCCGACACCTTCCTCGCCCTGCCCGGCTGGACCAAGGGCCAGGCCTGGATCAACGGCTTCCACCTCGGCCGCTACTGGAACCGCGGCCCGCAGCGCACCCTGTACGTACCCGGCCCGGTCCTGCGCCCTGGCCCCAACGAACTGGTCCTGCTGGAGCTGCACGCCACGACCGGCACCCGCGCCCAGCTGACCGACACTCCCGACCTCGGACCGGAGAACGACTGATGGCCCCGCACCGCCTGCGCACGACCTTCCCCGACGATGCCCCGGTGGCCGGGCACCTGCCGTTCGCCGACGCCCCCGGGGTGCCCGACCCGATCGGGATCAACAGCCAGTGGCTCACGCGCGGCGGCCGCCCCTGGTTCCCGGTCTCCGGCGAGTTCCACTACTCCCGCTACCCGGCCGTGGAGTGGGAGGAGGAGCTGCTGAAGATGAAGGCGGGCGGGATCACCGCCGTCGCCAGCTACATCATCTGGATCCACCACGAGGAGATCGAGGGCCGCGTCCGCTTCGACGGCGACCGCGACCTGCGCCGCTTCGCCGAGCTGTGTGCCCGGCACGGCCTGGACTTCATCCCGCGCATCGGCCCCTGGTCCCACGCGGAGGCCCGCAACGGCGGCCTGCCCGACTGGCTGCTGACCCGCGACCTGACACCCCGCACCGACGACCCGGCTTATCTGGCGGCCGTACGGCCGTGGTTCGCGGCGATCGCCGAACAGCTCCGCGGCCTCGACCGGGCGCACGGCGGCCCGATCGTGGCGATCCAGATCGAGAACGAGCTCTACGACCAGCCCGGCCATCTGCTGACACTGAAGCGGATGGCTCAAGAGGCCGGTCTGAGCGCGCCCTTGTGGACCTCGACCGCATGGGGCGGTGTCCGGCTCCCGCCCGACGAACTGCTTCCGCTCTACGGCGGCTACACCGAGGCCTTCTGGACCGAGGCGGACGGCGGCTGGCCCGACACCTGCCGCAAGCACTTCTTCTTCACCCACCAGCGCGACGACGAGGGCATCGGCGCCGACCTGAGGCCGGCCACCGTCCGCGGTGGCGAGCCCGACGCCCTCGCGGACCGATTCCCCTGGGCCACCTGCGAGTTGGGCGGCGGCATGGCGGTGTCGTACCACCGACGGCCGTATGTCGACCCCGACGACATCGGCGCGCTCGGCCTCACCAAGATCGGCTGCGGCTCGGTGTGGCAGGGCTTCTACATGTTCCACGGCGGCACGAACCCGTCCGGTGAGCTCACCACCCTCCAGGAGTCTCACGCCACCGGCTATCCGAACGACGTACCGGTCCTGACGTACGACTTCCAGGCACCCCTCGGCGAGTACGGCCAGTACCGCCGGACCTACCACGAACTCCGGCTTCAACACCTGCTGTTGGCGGACTACGGGCATCTGATCGCGCCCATGTGGTCCGCACTGCCGGAACGGCGACCGGAGGGCCAGCACGACCGGGACACCCTGCGATGGGCCGTGCGCACCGACGGCGGTTCGGGGTTCCTGTTCGTCAACAACCACCAGCCGCACGAGCCGCTGCCGGACCACCCGGAAACCTCGTTCACCGTCGAATTCCCCTCCTCGGACAGCGAGTTGGCTCTGCCGAGCACTCCCGTCACCATCCCGACCGGCGCCTACTTCTGCTGGCCGCTGCGTCTCGACGTGGCCGGGCTGCGGCTGGAGTGGGCCACCGCCCAGCCGGTGTGCACGGTCGAGGACGACGGCCGTACGGTCCTGGTGCTGGCCGCGACCGACGGCATCGCTCCCGAACTCGCCCTGGACGCGGCCACGGTGACGGCGGTCAACACTCCCTCGGGGAGTGTCACCCCGGTCGGCGACCGGCTGCTGGTGACCGGGCTGCGCCCCGGCACCGACGCCCTGGTCGAGGTGGACACCGCGGACGGCGGACGGGTCGGCCTGCTGGTCCTGGACGCGACCACGGCACGCACCGCCTACCGGGGTGTGGCCTGGGGCGCCGAGCGGCTGGTGCTGTGCGATGGCGGTGTCGTCTTCGACCAGGAGGAGGTACGACTGCACGGCTCGGGCGCGACGACCTCCTTCGCCGTGTTCCCCGCTCCGGAGCGGGTTCCGGTGGTGGACGGAGTGACGGTGGGCGCGCGGGCGGACGGGGTGTTCACGCAGTACCCGGTCCCGTCCGCGATCGCCGTCGACACGGGCGTCTCCGTCACGCTGGTGCGGTCCGCCGGGCCGGCACCCGAGACCGTGACGGGCGTGCAGAACCGGGCGAGTGCCCCGGAGGACAAGTACTTCGACACCGTGGCCGCCGAGTACCGCGTCGAGGTGCCGGACGACGTGCCGCCCGGGACGCTGCTGCGGCTGCACTGGAGCGGAGACGTGGCACGGGCGTACCTGGGCGACACGATCGTCGCCGACCAGTTCTACTCGGGACGCGTCTGGGACATCGGCCTCGACCGGCTGCCCGTCGGCGCCCTGCGCGCCGAGGGTCTGCGGCTGCGGGTGCTGCCCCTGCACGCGCAGGCGCCGGTCCATCTGCCGGAGCAGGCGGGCAGCTCCGGGGAGACGGCCGCCGTCACGCACGCCGAGTTGGTCACCGCCCGCTCCTGGTCGGTCCGGGCGGGCCGACCCGCCGCCTGACCTGGTCCCGAGGGTCCGGTGCCCCCGGATCCTCGGGACCGTCCCGCCTATGCTGTGGTCCAGCCGGGCCGTCCTGCCGGCGGGACAGGCCCGCCGTACCCGCCGTATCGATGTCGAGGAAATCGCCACCATGACCCGTAGCGCCGCCGAAGGAGCCGTCCCGAAGGGGCGCAGCAGGCGGAACTTCGCGGGTTCGCGTCCGGTGATGGACGACGTGGCCCGGCTGGCCGGTGTCTCCAAGCAGACCGTCTCGCGTGTGCTCAACGAGCATCCGTCCGTGCGTCCCGAGACCCGCGAGGGGGTCCTGGCAGCGATGCGGACGCTCGGCTACCGCCCGAGCCGCAGTGCCAGGTCGCTGGCCAGCGGCCGGACCCGGATGCTCGGCGTCATCTCCTTCGACGCCGCCCGCTACGGGCCGGCCGCCATCCTCACCGCGATCAACACCGCGGCCCAGGAGGCGGGCTACCTGGTCAGCTCCATCGCCCTCGACACGGCCGAGCACGACACCGTGGTCGAGGCCGTCGACCGGCTCTCGGCCGAGGGCGCGGACGGGGTGATCGCCATCGCCCCGCAGCTGTGGGTGGGCAAGGCGCTCGCGGACACGCACCTCGACACCCCGCTGGTGGTGCTGGAGAACGGCTTCGACACCGAGACCGAGCAGGTCACGGGCGATTCGCGGGCCGGCGCCCGCAAGGCCACCGAACACCTGCTGCAGCTCGGTCACTCGACCGTGTGGCACATCGCGGGCCCGAGCGGCTGGACCTCCGCCGACCACCGGCTGACCAGCTGGCGCTCGACGCTGGAGGCGGCCGGTGCGCAGATCCCCGAGCCACTGGTCGGCGACTGGAGCGCCGACTCCGGCTACCACCTGGGCCGCCGCCTGGCCCAGCGGGCGGACGTCACCGCGGTGTTCGTCTCCAACGACCAGATGGCCCTCGGCGTCCTGCACGCCTTCCACGAAGCGGGCCGCTCCGTCCCCGGCGAGGTCAGCGTCGTCGGCTACGACGACATCCCGGAGGCCGCGCACCTGCTCCCGCCGCTGACCACGGTCCGCACGGACTTCGCGGAGATCGGCACCCGCTCCCTACGGCTGCTGCTGAACCGCATCGACGGTTCCGTCGAGCCGCCCCGGCCCGAGTCACTCGTCCCCGTCGACCTGGTCGTCCGGCGCAGCAGCGGCCCGGCGCCCGGCAGCTGAGGCGACCCGTCCGGCAAGCGGCTCAGTGCACCCTGCCCCCCGGCTTCAACGAGGCCGAAGCAGGCGATCCGGACGGTGTCGCTGTGCCCCTGGACCAGGTCGGGCGGGGCCTTCCGTGACGGACGCGGAAGGCCCCTGGGCCGTCGCCGTTGCCTGGGCGGACTCAGCTCAGGCGGTCCTTGGCCTTGTAGTAGGCGCCGCCGAACGGCAGGAACCAGGCAGTGCCGTTGTAGAAGGGGACGGGGACCTTGGGGAAGCCGAGGTCGCGCAGGGGGTTGGCCTCCGGCTTGCCGTCCATCATCTCGGCGACCGCGCGGCCCATGTAGGAGGCCATCTGGACGCCGTGGCCGCAGTACCCCATGGAGTAGTAGAGGCCCTTGGCCCCGTCGGCCTCGCCCGCGTGCGGGAGACGGTCCCAGGAGAAGCCGACCGTGCCGCCCCAGACGTAGTCGATCCGCACGTCGGACAGCTGCGGGAAGATCTCCGCCATCTCCCGCTTCAGGATGTCTCCGCTCTTGACGTCGGAGGCCGGGTTGGACGGGGCGAAGCGGGCCCGGCCGCCGAAGGCGAGACGGTTGTCGGGGGTAAGACGGAGGTAGTGGCCGATGTTCTTGGAGTCGACCACCAGGCGGGCCTTGGGGATCAGCTCGCGGGCACGCTCCTCCCCCAGCGGCTCGGTGACGATGATGAAGCTGCCGACGTTGATCAGCCGCTTGCGGAACCACGGCAGCGCCTTGTCGGTGTAGGCGTCGGTGGCGGCCATGACCTGCTGGGCGCGAATGGTGCCGTGCAGGGTCTCGACCAGGAATCCGCCGCCGGGGAGCCGGGTGAGGCCGGTGGCCGCGTTGCGCTCGTGGATCTCGGCGCCGGCTCGCTCGGCGGCGTCCGCGAGGCCGTGGACGTACTTGCCGACGTGCAGGGCGGCGCTCAGCGGATCGAGCAGGGCGCCGTGGTAGTAGTCCGAGCCGAGTTCCGACTTCAGCTCACCGCGGGAGAGCAGCGTGGTGTGGTGGTCGAAGTTCTCCGCCAGATCGCGCTGGGTGGCCTTCATCGCCTCGAAGTGCTGCGGTTTGTAGGCCACTCCCAGCCGGCCGGCGCGATGGAAGTCGCAGTCGATCTGCTCCTTCTGCGTCAGCTCCTCGACGACGTCGACCGCCTCGCGGAAGGCGTCGTACAACTCACGGGCCCGTTCCTGGCCGTAGCGCTTGCGGGCCTCGCCGACACCGATGGTGATGCCCTGGGTGCACATGCTGCCGTTGCGGCCGGAGGCGCCCGAGCCGACCTTGTCCTTCTCGACGAGAACGACCCGGGCGCCCTTGCGCGCGGCGTGGTAGGCGGTGGACAGGCCGGTGAGGCCGCCGCCGACGACCACCACGTCCGCCTCGTCGGGCAGGTCCTTTCCCGAGCGGTCGGGCAGAGCGGGGGCGGTGTCGAGCCAGTAGGGGATCTGCTTCATGGCGTGCGTCCTCTGTTTCGTACGAAGGTTCAGCAGCCGAGCAGTGCCGGCAGGCCCGAGAGGTCGGGCAGCTCGTCGTAGTGCTGGTAGTCCGCGCTGCCGGGGCGGCCGTAGCGGTTGATCCACACGCGGCGCTTCAGGCCGAGGTCGCGGGTCGGGATGAGGTCGTACTCCCAGCCCTGGGCGGTGTGGATGACCTGGGACGGCTCGACGCCCATCGTCTTGTACGCGTGCTCGAAGGTCTGGCGGTCCGGCTTGTACGCCCCCGCCTGCTCGGCGGTGATGACGTGGTCGAACTCGACGCCGATGTTCTCGACGTTCCGCGCGATCAGGCGGTCCTCGGTGTTCGAGATGATGGCGATCTCGTACTTGCTCTTCAACGCCCGCAGCGCGTCCGGGACTTCGGGGAACGGGCCGAAGGTGGGGACGGCTTCCACGAGTGCGTCGCCGTCGGATTCTCGGTACTCCAAGCCGTGCAGGCGCATGGCCATCTCCAGGCTGGAGTGCAGGACCTCGTGGTAGGGGCGGTACGCCTCCAGGACGGCTTGGAAGCGCATCACGCGGAAGTCGTCGAGGAACTCGTCGACGTCCAGGTTGTCCAGGTCAAGGCGGTCGGCGAGGACCTTCAGGGTGGTGGGGCCGAGCTGGAAGTCGATCAGGGTGCCGTAGGCGTCGAAGGTGACGATCTCTCGCATGAAGTTCAGCCTCGATTCGCGGGTTCTCAGGGGGAGTTTGCGCGGGTTCTCAGGGGGAGTTGAGAGCTTCAGACGACGCGGTCGCCGGGGGTGACGATCGCGTCGAGTGCGGCCAGGTCGGCCGGGTCGGGGATCCAGTCGGCCGCCGCCGCGTTGGCGGTGACCTGGTCGGGGGTCATGGCGCCGCAGATGACGGAACCGACGGCCGGCAGGGCGGCGAGTCCGCCCACCGCGACCTGGAGGAGGGTCAGGCCTCGCTCTGCGCCGAACGCGGTGAGTGCCTCGACCCGGTCGAGGGCCTCGTCCGTCAGCCAGCCCTGCCGCCAGGACAGGCGGCTGCCGGCCGGCGGCTGTTCACCACGCCGGTACTTGCCGCTGAGCAGGCCGTTGGCCAGGGGGTAATAAGGGAGCAGGCCGAGCCCGTGGCGCAGACAGGCGGGGATCAGGTCGACCTCCGCGCCGCGGTCGAGCAGGTGGTAGCGGGCCTGGGTGGACACGAACGCCTCGGAGAGCTGCTCGGCCGGGATGTTGGAGCAGCCGACGTACCCGATCTTGCCCTCGTCGACGAGTTCGCGCAGGGCGGCGACCGTCTCCTCCAGCGGGGTGAGGCCGTCCGGCTCGTGGTACTGGTACAGGTCGATCCGGTCGGTGCCCAGGCGGCGCAGCGACTCCTCGACGGCGTGGCGGATGTAGGGGCGGGCGCCCCGCGGGCCGTGGCGGTCGGCGTCCGGTCCCATCTCCATGCCGAACTTGGTGGCGAGTACGACCCCGTCCCGCCGGCCTTTGAGTGCCGCGCCCAGCAGCCGCTCGCCGTCCCCACGCGAGCCGTCGCCCGAGCCGAATCCGCCGTACATGTCGGCGGTGTCGAACAGGGTGATCCCGGCGTCGAGGGCCGCGTGCACAACTGCCTTGGTGCCCTCCTCGTCGAGGCGGGAGCCGAAGTTGTTGCCGCCGAGGCCGACCACCGAGACGGCCGGCCCCCGCTCGCCGAGCGTGCGGTACCTCATGAACCGAACCCGATGCAGACGTTCTTGGTCTGCGTGTAACTCGCCAGCGCCTCAAGGCCCTTCTCCCGGCCCCAGCCGCTGTGCTTGTAGCCGCCGAAGGGGAGTTCCACGCCCGTGCCGACGCCGGTGGCGTTGACGTAGACCTGGCCGGCCCGGATGCCCTCCGCCATGCGCAGTGCCTGGTTGATGTCGCGGGTCCAGACGTAGGAGGACAGGCCGTACGGGGTGTCGTTGGCGATCTCCAGCGCCTCCTCGGCGTCGTCGAAGTCGATGACCGTGACGACGGGGCCGAAGATTTCCTCACGGGCGCAACGGGCCTGGTTCGTCAGGCCGGTGAGGACGGTCGGCTCGATGTAGTAGCCGTCGGCGAGCGCGGGGTCGACGGGGGCGCGACCGCCGGTGCGCACGTCGGCGCCCTCCTGCCGGGCCAGGTCCAAGTAGCCCTGCACGCGGTCGCGTTGGCGGGCGGCGACCAGCGGTCCGACGTCGGAGTCGGCCAGCCCGGGGCCCAGTCGCAGCGAGGCGGCATGGGCGACCAGCTTGTCGAGGAATTCCTCGGCGCCGCGTTGGAGCAGGATCCGGGTGCCGGCCGAGCAGGTCTGTCCGGCGTTGCCGAAGGCGGAGCCCGCCACGGCGCCCAGTGCCAGGTCGAAGTCGGCGTCGGCGAAGACGACGACGGGTGACTTGCCGCCCAGCTCCACGACCGCGGGCACCACATTGGCCGCCGCCGCCTGGGCGACCTTGATGCCGGTCGGCACCGAACCGGTGAAGGTGACCTGGTCGATGCCCGGGTGTCCGGCGAGGGCGGCGCCCGTTTCGCCGTCGCCGGGCAGGACGTTCAACACCCCTGGCGGGAGGCCGCATTCGAGGGCGATACGGCCGATCTCCAGCGGGGTCAGGGGTGCTTCGGGGGAGGGTTTGAGTACGACAGTGCAGCCCGCTGCCAGTGCCGGCGCCGAGCCCCTCGCGGTGTTCTGGAGCGGGTAGTTGAACGGGATGATCTGGCCGGAGACCCCGATCGGCTCGCGGACGGTGTAGTCGAGGAGACCGGCGCCGAGCGGGATGGTGGAGCCGCCGAGCTTGTCGGCCACGCCCGCGTAGAACTCGAAGTAGCGGGCGGCGGCCTCGACATCGGCCTTGGCCTGGCTGAGCGGCTTGCCGACGTCCCGGCTCTCCAGTCGGGCCAGCCGATCGCCGTCGGCGCGGATCGCCGCGGCGATGCGGTTCAGCAGCCGCCCCCGGTCGGCGGCGCGCATCCGCGCCCACTCGGGTGCGGTGAAGGCCGCCCGGGCCGCCGCCACCGCCTGGTCCACGTCCGCCGCACCGGCCAGCGCCACTTCGGCGAGGGCCGTGCCGTCCGACGGGTCGAGGACGGTGAAGGTGCGGCCGTCGGCGGCCGGGACCTGCTTTCCGTCAACGAGAAGGAGCCGGGTGTCGTCGCTCACGGGCGGATCTCCCCCTGCACCTCGCCGAAGATGACGACCTCGTCGCCGGGGCGGACGGTGCGGATCCGGCGGACCCAGAGGACGATGCCGTCCTGGGGGGCGCGGACCTCCTCCAGCGTGTTGCCGTAGTGGTCGACGATGTGGGCGATCAGATCGCCTTCCTTGCAGGTCTCCCCCGGCGCGGCGTGCCCGAGGAAGAAGCCGCCGGCGGCGGAGCGGGCGAAGGTTCCGGAGACCGTCGTGTAGCTGTCGCGCAGCTTCGCCTCGCCGTCGGTCATGCCGAGTTGGCGCATGATGTTGCGGACGGAGTCGATGTGCAGTTCGACGGTGGCCTCGCGGTAGGTGCCGCCGCCGGCCTCGATGGTGATGGCGGGCTTGCCCGCCGCGAGGGTGGGGTGGCGGACCGTGCCGCCCCACTTGCCGCCCTTCCAGACCAGCTCGTGACCGGCGGCGAGGGCGAGGTCCGTGGCCAGTTCCTCGTAGCCGCCCTGGAGGATGGCGAGCGGAGCGATCTCCCCGAAGGTGCCGCCGGTGTGCAGGTCCACCAGGGCGTCGATGGCCGGGACGACCTGCTCGACGAAGGTGGCGGCCAGGCGCAGGGAGTACGAGCCGTCCGCGTCGCCCGGGAAGATGCGGTTGAGGTTGAGATGGTCCAGGCCGCTCGTGCGAGCGGCCGCCTCGAAGGCCGGGGTGTTCATGCAGGGGATGCCGACCAGGGTGCCGCGCAGGCCGGCCGGATCGGTCTCGGCGAGGACCCGGCGGATGGCTTCCTGGCCGTCGTACTCGTCGCCGTGCACACCCGCGTCGACGCAGAGCACCGGGCCGTCCTCGGTACCGTTGACGACGATCACGGGTAGCCCGAGGTCCACGCCGTAGGTGCTGGTGCCGACCGGGATGAGGCCCTGGGCGCGCTCGCCGGGGGCGACGGTCAGCGGACCGATGGAGTACATGTCGTTCCTTTCGAAAGCGGGGTGTGTCACAGGCGGGCGGAGGCCTCGTCGAGCGTCTCCGCGAGGATGTCGGCGATACGGTCGAGGAGGTCGCGGTCGCTGATCAGCGGGGGCGCGATCTGGACCAGGGGGGCCGCGCGGTTGTAGACGCGGGCCAGGAGGCCGGCCTCGCGCAGCCGGCGTGGGATGAGACCGGCGACCAGGTCGGCGCGGGCGGTGTCGCTGAAGCCGCCGCCCTCCAGGTCCCCGACGAGCTCGCAGGCGTAGAAGAAGCCCGCGCCCCGGACGTCGCCGACGATGGGCAGGTCCGCGAGGGAGGTCATGCGGGCCGCGAGGTGGTCCTGTTGGCCGCGGACGTTCTCCAGGATCCGGTCCCGCTCCATGATCTCCAGGCTGCGCAGGGCGATCGCGGCGCTCAGCGGGTGGCCGGCGAAGGTGTAGCCGTGGTTGAGGACCGCGCCGGGCTGGTTGATGACCTCGGTGACGCGGCTGCTGACGAGGGTGGCGCCCATGGGGGCGTACCCGGCGGTGATTCCCTTGGCGACGGTGACGATGTCCGGGCGGGCGCCGTACCGGTCGCCGCCGAACCACTCCCCCAGCCGTCCGAAGGCGGTGATCACCTCGTCGGCGACGAGCAGGAACCCGTACCGGTCGGCCAGCGTCCTGAGGCCCGGCCAGTACCCCTCGGGCGGTGTGATGCAGCCGCCCCGGTTCTGTACCGGCTCGGCGATCAGCATCGCGATCGTCTCCGGGCCCTCGGCCAGGATCGCGGCCTCCAGTTCGGCGAGCAGCATGGCGGTGTACGCGTCGTCGTCGAGGAACTCGGGTGCTTCGGGTACGAGGCCGAAGCGGTTGGTGTTGGACACGAACCGCGTCTCGATCGCCCCCGGTCCGTAGGGCTCGCGCAGTCCGGGGTCGTCGGTGAGGGACAGGGCGCCGATGGTCAGTCCGTGGTAGGCGCCGCGGCGGGAGATCGCCTTGGTGCGGCCCAACTCGCCGCGCAGGGCGTGGTACTTGCGGGCGATCTTCCAGGCGGTCTCCACGGCTTCGGCGCCGCCGCCGGAGAAGAAGGTGTGCTCGATGTCGACGGGGGCGATCCGGGCCAGTCGTTCGGAGAGTTCGATGGCCGTGGGGTGGGCGGAGGCGGACCACAGCGGGCTGAAGCACAGTTCGCGCAGCTGCTTGTCGGCCGCCTCGGCGAACTCGGGGGCGTAGGAGTAGCCGAGCTGGCAGCAGTACAGACCGGAGAGGCCGTCGATGTAGCGCCGGCCGGTCCCATCCCAGATGTACGGGCCCTCACCGCGCTGTACGACGAAGAGGTTCTCGCCGTCCTGGCCCAGCGAGCCGTTGGGGGTCATGTTGAGCAGGAGGTGGCGGGCCGCGGTGGCGGACAGCTCCCCGGTGGGGGTGCGGGTGCTGGTGGTCATTTTGCGGTCTCACTTCCGGCGGGGAGGCCCACCGCGGTCTCGGTCGGCAGCAGGCCGTCCTGAGCGCCGGAGCCGCTGAGTCGACGTACCGCGGCGACCAGGGCGAGTGCCACGACGGCGACGGCGATGAGGATCGCGCTGACGGCGGTCACCGACGGGTCGACGTTGTACTGAAGGACGTTGAACACCTCGACGGGCAGGGTCACGGTGTCCACGGAGGACAGGAACTGCGAGATGAAGAACTCGTCGAAACTGGTGATGAAGGCGAAGATCCCGGCGGCGACGAGCCCGGGCGCGGCCAGCGGGAAGGTGATGCGCCGGGCGATCGTGAGGCGGCTCGCGCCCATGCTGGCGGCCGCGTCCTCCAGCCGTTCGTCGATGCCCTTCAGCGTGGCCATGAGGATCATCACGGCGATCGGCGAGGCCAGCACGGTGTGGCCCAGGGCGATGGCGATCGGGCTGCCGAGCATCGCG
Source organism: Streptomyces fulvoviolaceus (assembly GCF_000718165.1). Classification (GTDB taxonomy): domain Bacteria; phylum Actinomycetota; class Actinomycetes; order Streptomycetales; family Streptomycetaceae; genus Streptomyces; species Streptomyces fulvoviolaceus. Next base: position 135,087 of record NZ_JOEY01000025.1, read on the forward strand.
GCCGGCTCGAAGAGCAGGAACAGGCCGAGGGCTACGACGACCTGGGGGATCACCAGCGGGGCGAGGACCAGGCCGTAGACCGCCGAGCGCAGCGGGAGTTCGCTGCGGACCAGGGCCGTGGCGGCGGTCATGCCGAGAACGAGCGAGAAGACCGTGGTCATGGCCGCCACCAGGGCGCTGAGCGACAGCGCGGCGGGCCACTTGCTGCCCTCGGCGAACAGCTGCTTGTACCAGCCGAGCGTCCAGGAGTCCGGCGGGAAGGAGCCGAAGGCGTCCTTGCCGAAGGAGGTGACGACGATGACGACGATCGGCAGGGCCAGGACCAGCAGGATCAGGATGGCGAGGACGGTCAGGGTGATGCGTCCGGCCAGGGTGGAGCGCAGCTCGATCATGACGCCGCACCTCGCTTCCGGAGGGCCTCGCCCGCCGACCGCCCCAGCCTGAGCAGCACGAGTCCGGCGAAGGTGAGGAGCAGGAGGATGATGCCGAGCGCTGAGGCGCCGTTCCACTGGTTCTGCTTCATGACCTGCTCGTCGATGAGCGAGGCGACCATGGTCTGTTTCTCGCCGCCCATGAGGGCGGGGGTGAGGTAGTAGCCGAGGCAGAGGATGAAGGACAGCACACCCGCGTTGACCAGGCCGGGGGCCACCAGCGGGAGGTACACCCGGCGGAAGATGGTCAGCCGTCCGGCGCCCATGCCGGCCGCGGCGGCCGGCAGCCGGCGATCGATGCCCTTCATGACCGCGTACAGCAGCAGCACGGTGTACGGCAGCATCACGGCGGTGGTGCCGATGACGACGCCGATCTCGTTGTAGAGCAACTGGAAGGGCGCACCCGGGAAGTGGATGTCCGTCAGGACGTTGTTCACCACGCCGTTGTCACCGAGCAGGATGATCCAGCCGTAGGTGCGCACCAGGGCGCTGATGAAGTGCGGGACGACGACGACCAGCATGGCCAGGCCCGCCCACAGCGGCTTGAGCCGGGAGATCGCGGCAGCGAGAAGGAAGCCGGTGACCAGGGCGAGCAGGGAGGTCTCGGCGGAGATCCGCAGGGTGGTGAGCAGGATCTCCAGGTTGGCGCCGCGGAAGGCGTCGGCGTACCAGTGGAGCGTGAAGCCGCCGTCCTCGCCCTCGATGCTCAGCATCAGGGTGCTGAAGATCGGATAGACGAAGAGGATCAACAGGTAGACGACGACGGGGGCCGCGTTGAACAGGCCGAAGCGGGTGCGGCGGTCGGACCACACCCGGTTCAGCCGCTTCTTGCGGGGCGTCTTGTGGTGCGCGGGTGCGGTGGAGTCCGATACGGGGGCGAGTACGGCCACGGCTCTCACCCTCCGTGTTCCGGGTCGGCGAAGACGCTGACGTTGCCCGGGTCCGCGGTGAGACCGACGCGCGCGCCGAGGGCGGGGGCGCGGCCGGCGGGCAGCTCCAGCCGTACGCATCCGGTGTCCGCGCCGCCATCGGAGCGGACGGTGACCCGGACGAGAGTGCCCACGTAGGTGACCGTTTCCACGGTCCCGGTACAGAACCCGTCGCCGGCGGGGCACAGGACGAGCCGGCCGGGCTGGACCGCGGCGAGGACCTTCGGCGCCGGCGGGACGGCCTGCGGGCGGGCCTTGAGCAGACCGCCGGTGTCGAGCCGTACGAGGATGTGGTCCGCCGTCTGCTCCGCCACCTGGCCCGGGAGGAAGTTGGCGGCGCCGAGGAAGTCGGCGACGAACGGGGTGCGGGGGCGCTCGAAGAGCTCCTGCGGGGTGTCGAACTGGTCGATCCGCCCGTCCCGCATGACCGCGATGCGGTCGGAGAGGACGAGCGCCTCCTCCTGATCGTGCGTCACATAGATGACGGTCAGGCCGAGTTCGCGCTGGATGCGTTTGATCTCGGTCTGGAGCTGGTCGCGCAGCTTCTTGTCGAGGGCGCCCAGCGGCTCGTCCATGAGGATGACCGGCGGCCGGTAGACAAGGGCGCGGCACAGCGCGACCCGCTGCTGCTGGCCGCCGGACAGCTCGCGCGGCCGGCGGCGTGCCATGGCCGAGAGGCCGGCCATCTCCAGGGTCTCGCCGACCCTCCGGCGCAGCTCCGCCTTCGGCACACCGCGCAGTTGCAGCGGGAAGGCGACGTTCTCCCACACCGTCATGTGCGGGAAGAGCAGGTACTGCTGGAAGACGAAGCCCAGGCCGCGCTTCTGCGGGGCGAGGCGGGTCATGTCGTGGCCGCCGACGACGATGCTGCCGGAGTCGGGCTCGCAGAACCCGGCGATCATCATCAGGGTGGTGGTCTTGCCGGAGCCGGAGGATCCCAGGAAGGTGACGAACTCGCCCGCCGCGATCTCCATGGAGACCTCGTCCACGGCCGTGACTCCGCCGTAGGTCTTGCGAAGTCGTGTCACGGACACGGGTTTTCCGGAGCCGGTCAGGGTCTCGGGCAGGGCGAGCGAAGGCATCACGTCGGCCTCAGGCATGCGTCCACTCCTGCCAGCGCTTGGACACCGCGTCCTGGTTCTTGATCCACCACTCGACGTCCAGGTCGAAGCCGGACTCCAGGTGCGCGGGCGAACTGCCCAGGTTCGCGGCGGTGGTGGCGGAGAGCTTCTTGTAGGCGCCAGGCACCGACGGGGCCATCGGGTAGATCTCGGCGTAGGCGGCCTGCACCTCGGGGCGCAGGGCGAAGTCGATCAGCTTGTAGGCGGCGTCGAGGTTGGCGGCGCCCTTGGGGATGCCGAGGGCGTTGCTCTGCCGGCGGGCACCGTTCCACTGGTAGGCCAGCGGCGAGCCGCCCTTGATCAGGGCGTCGAGGCGGCCGTGCCAGACGCTGGAGGCGACGACCTCCTTGCGTGCGAGGAGTACGCCGGGCAGGGCACCGGTGTCCCAGAACTTCCGGACGGAACCCTTGATCTCGCTGAGGACCTTGAAGGCGCGGTCCACGTCGAGCGGATACAGCTTGTCCAGTGCCACGCCGTCGGCCAGCAGGGCGAACTCCAGCTCGGGCAGGTCCGCGTCGAGGGCCTGCAGGGCGCGGCTGCCCGGGAACGCCTTGGTGTCCCAGAAGTCGGCCCACGAGGCCGGCTTCTTCCCGTCGAAGGCGTCGGTGCGGTACGCCATCACGCTGGCCCAGTAGTTCTTGCCGACGGCGTTGGAGGTCACCAGGGCCTTGGCGATGCCGGAGTTCTTGAAGTACTTCAGCCGGTCGTAGTCGAGGTCCTGGGTGGCGCCCTCCTGCTTGAAGAGCACGAAGTCGGCCATCGAGTCGTCGATCACGTCGAACTGCGGGCGGCCCTGCTTGATCTGGGCGAGCATCTGGGCGTACTCGATGTTCACCACCTTGACCTGGATGCCGGTCTCCTTGGTGAACGGGTCGTAGATCGCCTGCTGGTTGGCGTCGCCGTAGCTGCCGCCGCTGTTGCGGACGACGAGGGTCTTGGAGTCGCTGCCGTCGCCTCCGCCGACTGACCGGCTGGTGCCGGTGCCGCAGGCGGTGAGCGAGGTGGCGGCGATGCCGGCGGCGACTCCGCCGACTCCGCGCAGGAACACTCTGCGGTCTATCCGGACATCTGACACCGGGGGCCTCCTGGGGGTGCGCTGCGTGATGAGGGGTGCGTGCTTTGCAGGGCGGTGCGGGTGCTTTGCAGGGAGTGCGGGTGTTTTCAGGGGGGGTGGGGTCAGTGGGCGCTGTCGCCGGGTGCCGGGACGGCGATGGCGGCGAGTTCGGCGCCGGGAGCGACGGTCAGGCCGCGCATGCCGTAGAAGATCCGTCCGGTGGCCGGGGTGTGGACCTTGTGCTCCTGGCCGTCGGCCGGGTCGACGACGTGGCCGATGACCTGGCCCTCCGTGACGTCGTCGCCGGCGGTGAACTCCGGGTACCAGAGGCCGGTGGTCTCGGCGGTGACGCCGGCGGCCCAGACCCAGTCGCGGACGGCCGTCGTGGCCTTGGGCCCGGTGTCGAGGACGCCGAGTCGGCTCAGCACCCCGTACAGACCGGTGACGAGGCGGCGCGCGGTCTCGGCGTCGCGTTCGCCGAGTTGGCCGGTCTCGACGAGGATCGCCGGGATGCCCTGGCGGGCGGCGGCCGCGTGGCTGTTGCCGCCTTCGGCGTTCAGGCCGAGGATGACGTCCTCGATGCCGAGGGCGCTCGCCATGTCGGCTGTCTTCGCGTCCAGTTGGGGGTCTCCGGTGAGGCGGTAGCCGACGAAGTCGTCGAGGACCTCGTCGATGCCGCCCGAGTGGAGGTCGACGTAGGCGTCGGCGCCGTCCAGGAGGTGGGTGAAGAGCCAGGCGGCGAGCCGCTCGGTGGGGCTGCCGTCGGGGTCGCCGGGGAAGACGCGGTTGATGTTGACGCCGTCGAGCGGGGAGACGCCGAGTCGGCCCTGGTACACGGCCGGGGGGTTGGCGACCGGGCAGACGATCACCTGGCCGTGGAGCTCGCCGGGCTCCAGCAGGGCCGCGAGCCGGGTGGCCGCGTCGATGCCGGTGAACTCGCCGCCGTGGACTCCCGCGGTGATCAGGACGCGGGGGCCGGGGTGGGCGCCGTTGACCAGGGTCAGCGGGATGTCGACGGTGAGGGTGCCGAGGTCGGCGGGGACGGTGCCGCGGGTCTTGGTGCCGGGTTCGGCGTGCAGGGTGCCGATGGAGAGAGTGCTGGTCATCGTGGTCACGCCTCCGTCCGGTCGAGGGTGGAGAGGAAGTCGACGGGCCGGGGCGAGGTGCCGTCCAGCGCGAGGTCGGCGGCGATGTCGCCGAAGGCGGGCGAGAGCTTGAAGCCGTGTCCGGAGAACCCGGCGAGGAGCACGACGTTTTCGGCGCCGGGCAGGGGTCCGACGAGGGGACGGCTGCTCTCGGTGTAGCCCTCCATGTAGACGGAGAGGCGGACCGGGTCGGGGTTCAGGTCCGGCATGTGGCGGCCGATCAGCTCGGTGAAGATCTCCAGTTCCTCCGGCTCCACCGTCCGGTCCAGGTGGTTGGGGTCGCCGGCGGGGCGGTGCAGCGCCCGGGACAGCCCGAGCTTGACGGAGACGCCGTCCGGCGAGGGCAGGCCGTAGCAGTGCGTGGGTGCCGTACGGATGAAGGCGGGGAGCTCCTCGCCGAACCAGGTGTCGGTGGTGGGCACGTACCAGGCGCTGATGAGGCGGCGGATGTCCACCTCCCACGGCAGGTCCGGCAGCAGGTTGTTCACCCAGGGGCCGACGGTGACCACGGCGGTGTCGAAGTGCTCGCTCCCGGCGTCCGTGCGGATCTCGACGCCGTTCGCGACGGGCACGATCTCGCGGACCGGGGTGTAGCGGTGGATGACGGCGCCCAGCTCCTCGGCGCGGCGGGCGGCCGTCTGGATCGTCAACTCGGGCCGGATGAAGCCCGCGTGGCGGTCGAGTACGGCCGCGTCGCCGTCCTCGATCCGGAACTGCGGGAAGCGCTTGGCGAGGGCGTCGACGTCGAGCACCTCGTGGTCGAGACCGTGTTCCGCTATCGATTCCAGGACGGTCGCCATCTGGTGGTGCTCGGTCGGCCCCATGAGCAGACAGCCGGTCAGACGGCGCAGCTCGCGGCCGGTCTCCTCCTGGAGCCGCTCCCAGAGGGTGTCGGCGTGCTGGAGGAGCGGGACGTACCGGGAGTCCTCGAAGTGAGCGCTGCGGAAGATCCGGGTCTCGCCGCCGGCGGCGCCGCGGTCGTGACCCGGGGCGAAGCGGTCGTAGCCGACGACCTCGGCTCCGCGGGCGGCCAGGCGCCAGGCGGCCTGGCTGCCCATCGTTCCGACGCCGACGACGGCGACACGCTTGCTGGCAGGCACAAGGGTTCCTTTCGTCTCCCGGGCCGTGGATGCTGGGCGCCCGGTGTGCGGATTGTGTGATTCCGGATGGAGGGGGCGGCCAAGGGCCGCCGACTGGGGCTTTCCGGAGGGAGGGGCTTCGGACCGCCCCTTCGCGGCCACCCCTTCAACTTCCTCCGTGCCACATTGTGGAACGCTATGCTAGAATCTGGCACGAGAATGGCAGTGGCGCCGAAGGGGAGTCAAGGGGTGCGCGCATGGAGTTCGCAGAGTTAACGGGGGAAACCAGATGGAAATGAAGAGCGTGACCAGGTCACTGCGGATACTCGAGGCGGTCGCACAGCACCAGCCGGTGACCGTGGGAGAACTGACCAAACTGTTCGGCCTGCCCAAGTCGACGGTGCAGCGCACGCTGGTCACCCTGAACGAGGCCGGGTGGCTGCGGGCGAACCGGAAGGACACGACCCGCTGGGAGATCGGCGCGCGGGTGCTGGCCGTACGCCCGGCGGCGCTGCAGGGGTCGAGCCTGTTCGCGGCCGCACGGGAGCCCATGATCCGGCTGCGGGACGCCGTGAACGAGACCATTCATCTGTCGGTGCCGGACGCGTTGCAGTGCATGGTGGTCGTCGACCGGGTGGACTGCACGCACGCGGTACGGACGTTCCACGCCATCGGCGACACGTCGCCGCTGCACGCGACGGCGACGGGGCGTGCGGTTCTCGCGTATGCGCCGCGGGCGGACGTCGATGAGCTGGTCGCGCGGGGGTTGGAGCGGTTCGGGGAGGCGACGCCGGTCGATGCGGAGACGCTGCGCTTGGAGCTGGACCGGGTGCGGGCCGATGGGTATTCGGTGAACCGGAATCAGTATCGGCCGGATGTGTGCGCCGTGGCCGCGGCGATTCTGGATGAGGGTGGGACGCCGTTGGCGACGGTCGCTGTTTCCATGCCGGAGTCTCGGTACGACGCTGAGAGGCTGCCTGAGTTGGGGCGGCTTGTCGGGGAGACGGCCCAAGAGATCGCGGCGCGCCGTTTGGGTGCGTGAATGATTTGCGGGCGCGGGGAGTCTGTGGCTGGTCGCTCAGTTCCCCGCGCCCCTGGGGTGGTCACCGCACCGGGATTGCCAAGTACTGGTACTCCAGGAACTCGTCGATGCCCACCCGGCCGCCTTCCCTGCCCAGGCCGGACTGCTTCACGCCGCCGAAGGGGGCGGCCGGGTTGGAGACCAGTCCTGTGTTCAGTCCCACCATCCCGACCTCCAGGCGTTCGCTGACGCGAAGGGCGCGGTTCAGGGTCTCGGTGAAGACGTAGCCGACCAGTCCCCAGGGGGTGTCGTTGGCCCGGCGGACGACCTCGTCCTCGTCGTCGAAGGTGAGGATCGCGGCGACCGGGCCGAAGATCTCCGTGTCCATCAGACGGCTTTCGGGGTCGACCGCCGACAGCACGGTCGGCGGGTAGAAGCAGCCCGGTCCCTCGGGTGTACGGCCCCCGACGAGCACCCGGGCACCGCGCTCCACCGCGTCGGCAACCAGGTCCTCGACCTTGGCGCGACCGGTCGCGTCGATCAGCGGGCCCACGTCGACCCCGTCGCGGGTGCCGGGACCCACGACCAGGGCTCCCATGCGCTCGGCCAGGCGGCGCCCGAACTCCTCCGCCACCGACCGGTGGACGAAGAAGCGGTTGGCGGCCGTGCACGCCTCGCCCATGTTGCGCATCTTGGCGAGCATCGCGCCGTCGACGGCCGTGTCCAGGTCGGCGTCGTCGAAGACGATGAACGGCGCGTTGCCTCCCAGCTCCATCGAGGTCCGTACGACCGCGTCGGCGCTCTGCGCCAGCAGCAGCCGTCCGACCTGCGTGGAGCCGGTGAAGGACAGCTTGCGGATCCGGCCGCCGCGGAGGAGCGGTTCGCAGACCTCCCCGGCACGGGAGGTGGTGACGACGTTCAGCACGCCGTCCGGCAGGCCGGCCTCCTGGAGGATCGCGGCGAGGGCCAGGCTGGAGAGCGGGGTCTGGGGAGCCGGTTTGAGGATCATCGTGCAGCCGGCGGCGATCGCCGGGCCGATCTTGCGGGTGCCCATGGCGAGCGGGAAGTTCCAGGGCGTGATCAACAGGCAGGGGCCGACCGGCCGGCGGGAGAGCAGCATGCGGTTGCGCCCGTCCGGCAGGATGCCGCCACCGCCGTCGATACGGACGGCCTCCTCGGAGAACCAGCGGAAGAACTCCGCGGCGTAGGCCACCTCTCCCCTGGCCTCGGCCAGCGGCTTGCCCATCTCGGAGGTCATCAGACGGGCGAGCTCCTCGGTCCGGTCGAGGATGATCTCGTAGGCGCGGCGCAGGATCTCGCTGCGCGCCCGGGGTGCCGTACGCGCCCACTCCCCCTGGGCCTGGACGGCCGCGTCCTCAGCGAGCCGGGCGTCCTTGGGGCCGGCGTCGGCGACGTGCGCGATGATCTCGCCGGTCGCGGGATCGTCCACCGGCAGAGTGGCGCCGTCCGCGGCGTCCACCCAGGCCCCGCCGATGAACAACTGCGTGAGTGTGTCGGTCATTTGGTCTCTCCTGGTCGATCGGCGGCGGGGTCGAGCAGTTCCGCGAGATGCAGGGCGCGCACGCCCCGGTCACCGGCGAGGTGGTCGATCTGGGTGGCGCAGCTGAAGCCGTCGGCCACGACCGCGGTCGGCGCGGCCCGGTCGATGCCGTCGAGGCGCGGCTTCAGCGCCAGGCCGGCGACGGCCATCGAGGTGTCGTAGTGCTGCTCCTCGAAGCCGAAGTTCCCGGCGAGGCCGCAGCAGCCCTCGGCCTCGTCGACCCGGCGTACGCCGAAACGGCGCAGCAGGTCGGCGGGGCGGCGGCCCTTGAAGGTGGCGTACTCGTGGCAGTGGGTCTGGAGTACGACGTCCTCGGGCAGCGGCGGCGGGACCCAGCCCGGCTCGGCGAGGTCGGTCAGGGCGCCGGTGAAGGTGTGGACGCGGTCGGCGACGCGCCGGGCGGCTTCGGTGCCGAGCAGTTCGGGGACGTCGCGCTTGAGGGCGGCGGCGCAGCTGGGCTCGGCCACGATGATCGGCCGGCCGTCGCCGTCGTCCAGGTGGGCGACCGTGCGGGCCATGATCCTGCGGGCCACGGACAGTTGACCGGTGCTGACCCAGGTCAGGCCGCAGCACAAGCCGTCCTGTGCGGTGGTGGGGATGCCTGCGTCGGCGAGGACGCGGCCGGCGGCACCCGCCACCTGGGGGCGGAAGGCGCGCGTGAAGCTGTCGACGAAGAGCAGGGCCTTCGACGGTTCGGCGGTCGTGGCCTCCCGCAGGACCGCACGCGACTCGCGCCGGGAGGCGAACGCCGGGATCCTGCGCTCGGTGGTCACACCCCCGAGCCGCGCGAGCAGCCTGCCGAGCGGTCCACGCAGCAGTGCGTTGAGCGGCCGGGCCGCGTATCCGGCGAGAGCGGACGTCAGGGGCAGCCATCCCAGCGAGTAGTGGGAGCGCGGCCGCAGCCTGCCCTTGTAGTGCCGGTGCAGGAACTCGGCCTTGTACGTGGCCATGTCGACGCCGACCGGGCAGTCGCTGGAGCACGCCTTGCAGGACAGGCACAGGTCGAGGGCGTCGCGGACCTCTGTCGAGCGCCAGCCGTCCTGGACCGTTTCCCCCCGCACCATCTCCTGGAGGAGGCGGGCCCGGCCCCGGGTGGAGTCGTTCTCCTCCCCCGTGGCCCGGTAGCTCGGGCACATCACGCCACCCGTGTCGCTGCGGCACCGGCCGATGCCCACGCAGCGGCGCACGGCGCCTTCGAAGCCGTCCTCGTCGTGCGGGAAGGTGAAGAGCGTGGTGACGGGCAGCAGTTCCGGCGTGTGCAGGGCGAGGTCGGCGTCGAGTCGGGCCGGGGCCACGATGACGCCGGGGTTCAACAGCCCCTCGGGGTCGAAGACTTCCTTGAAGGCGGCGAACGCCCGGATCATCCGGTGGCTGTACATGACCTCCAGCAGCTCACCGCGGGCCCGCCCGTCGCCGTGCTCGCCCGAGAGGGTCCCGCCGTGCTCGACGACCAGGGCGGCGGCCTCGCCGAGGAACCGGCGGGCGGCGGCGCGACCGGTGTCCGTGGCGAGGTCGAAGTCGATGCGTACGTGGACGCAGCCCGCGCCGAAGTGGCCGTAGAGCACGCCGGTCAGTCCGTGGGCGGTCAGCAGCTCGCGGAAGTCCCGCAGGTAGGCGGCGAGTTCCTCGGGCGCGACCGCCGCGTCCTCCCAGCCGGGCCAGGACTCCCCGCCGTCCACCAGGCGGGCGGCGAGGCCGGCGCCGTCCTCGCGGACCCGCCACAGAGAGCGCCGCTCGGCCGCGCTGTCCACGACCCGGCCGTCGGTCATACGACCCCGGGCCTTGAGCACGTCCAGCAGTTCGGCCGCACGGGCGGCGACCAACTCCTCGTCGTCGCCGTCGAGTTCGACGTAGAGCCAGGCGCGTCCCTCGGGCAGTCCGGTGACGGAGTCCGGGCCCCGGCGGGCGCGCATGGTGGCGACGATCGCCTCGTCCATGCCCTCCACGGCGGTGGGGTTCCAGTGGAGGATCTCCGGGACGTCCTCGGCGGCGTCGACGACGTCGTCGTAGCCGAGGGTCAGCAGCGCCGAGGCCGGTGCGGTCGCCACCAGGCGGACCGTCGCGGCGGTGACGACCGCGCAGGAACCCTCGGTGCCGACCAGGGCGCGGGCCAGGTCGAAGCCGTTCTCGGGCAGGAGGTGATGCAGCTGGTAGCCGGAGACCTGGCGCGGGATGCGGCCCAACTCGGTACGGATCGGGGCCAGTTCGGCGTCGATCAGTCGTCGTACGTCCGCTTCCAGGCGGGCTACGGGCTCCGCGTCCGCGGGGTTCAGCGGGTGCAGCCCCGCGTGGTCGGCGACGGCCCGTACGCCGTCGGCCGTCACGATCTCCAGGGCCTCGATGTGGGAGCTGGTCCGCCCGTGCCGCACGGACCGGTTCCCGCACGCGTCGTTGCCGATCATCCCGCCGATGGTGCAGCGGCTGTGGGAGGACGGGTCGGGGCCGAAGGTGAGCCCGTGCGGGGCGGTCGCGGCGCACAGCGCGTCGAGGACCACGCCGGCCTGGACCCGCGCGGTCCCGGCGGCCGGGTCGATGTCCAGGACCCGGTTCATGTACCGGGAGAGGTCGAGGACGACACCCGGCCCGACCGCGTTGCCGGCCATGCTGGTGCCGCCGCCGCGCGCGGTGACCGGGACGCCCGTCTCCCGGCAGGCCCGCAACACCGCGCACACGTCGTCGGCAGTGCGAGGGAAGGCCACTGCCCGTGGCGGGACACGGTAGTTGGAGGCGTCGTAGGCATAGGGGCCGGTGCCGGGGCCCGTGTCCACCCGCAGGCCGGGAGCCGTCTCGGCGAGCCGGGCGGTCAGCCGCGCCAGGGGATCGCTCATCGTGCCGAGGCTCCCGAGGTACCGCCCTCCACCGCGGTCGCCCACGCCTGGAGACCCTCGTCCACCGCCGCCTCGTCGATGACGAGCGCCGGGATCATCCGCACGACCTGGTTCCAGGCCCCGCACAGCAGCAGGAGCAGCCCCTCGTCGACGGCGGCCCGCTGCACACGGGCGGCGGTCTCGGGGTCGGGGCTGCCGTCCTCGGTGACGAACTCGGTGGCCAGCATCAGCCCGAGCCCGCGTACGTCCCCGATGCCCGGCGTCCGCTCGGCCACCGCTTCCAGGCCTGCGCGCAGCCTGGCGCCCATGGCCTCGGCGTTCTCGACGAGCTTCTCGTCCCGTACGACGTCGAGGGTGGCGCAGGCCGCCGCGCAGGCGACCGCGTTGGCGCCGTACGTGCCGCCCTGCGAGCCGGGCCATGCCTTGGTCATCAGCTCCTCGGACGCGGCGATCCCGGAGAGCGGGAAGCCGCTGGCCAGGCCCTTGGCGGTGATGAGGATGTCCGGGGTGACGCCGAAGTGGTCGTGGCCCCAGAACCGGCCGGTGCGGCCGACGCCGGTCTGCACCTCGTCGAGGATCAGCAGGAAGCCGTGCCGGTCGGCGCGTTCGCGCAGGCCTTCCAGGAAGGCGCGGGTCGCGGGCACGTAGCCGCCCTCGCCGAGTACCGGTTCGACGATGACGGCGGCGGTGTCGGCGGGCGAGGAGATGGTCTGGAGGGTGTAGTCGAGCTCCTGGAGGGCGAAGCGGGTGGCCGCGTCCTCGTCCCAGCCGTAGCGGTAGGCCGTCGGGAAGGGGGTGACGACCACGCCGCTCATCAGCGGGGAGAAGCCGGACCGGAAGCGGGTGCCGGACGTGGTCATGGCGGCGGCGGCCACGGTACGGCCGTGGAAACCGCCGTGGCAGACCAGGATGTTGGGCCGGCCGGTGGCCTGGCGGGCCAGGCGCAGTGCGGCCTCGACGGCCTCGCTGCCGGAGTTGGTGAAGAACAGGCTGTCGAGGCCGGCCGGCAGCACCTCGCCGAGTTTGTCGACGAGCCGCTGCAGGGGTTGGTGCATGACCGTCGTGTACTGACCGTGGACGAGGGTGCCCACCTGCTCCCGCGCCGCCTCCACCACCCTGGGGTGGCAGTGCCCGGTGCTGGTGACGCCGATGCCGGCGGTGAAGTCGAGGTAGCGGCGGCCGTCCTCGCCGTACAGGTGGACGCCCTCGCCCCGGACCGCCACCACGGGCGTGGCCTGGCGAAGGTGCGGCGACAGTGCGGTCATGTTCGTCTCCCGGCCGTGTCTCGTGATCTGGGTGTTCTGCTCCCACTTCCTTCCCGAGCATCCAGGCCGCCGCGGAGGGCGACAACGCGTGATCTGTCCAGCGGGGACACGGTGTTCGGACGTTGTGTCAACCGCGGGGGCCGTTATGCGCCCCCCGGCACCGTGGTGGCCGCTGTGAGGCCCCTCTTGCGCAGGTCAGCGGCGCTTGTCAGAGTGACCGGGCCGGCTTCGCACGAGCGGGGCGTCCCCATGGAGACACCGTGAACGAGAACCACCCCGCCACTCGTCCACCGGACACGGACGACGGGGACACAAGCGCCGCCGGCCGCACACTCACCGTCGCCGACGTCCTGGCCCTCCCCGTCCTGGCCGCCGGACAGCCCCAGGTCGTCACCGGTGTGCCCCACCTCGACCGGCCGGTGCGCTGGGTCCACATCACGGAGCTGACGGACCCCGCCTCCTTCCTCAAGGGCGGCGAACTCGTCCTGACCACGGGCATGCCCCTGCCCGACGACGCCGCGGATGTCCGCCGGTACGTCGACGAGCTCGCCGACGTCGAAGCGGCGGCCCTGGTCATCGAACTCGTACGGCGTTACCACCGCCCGCCCGAAGCACTCGTCCACGCCTGCCACGCCCGCGGACTCCCGCTGATCACCCTCGCCAAGGACGTCAACTTCCTGGAGGTCACCCAGGTCGTCCACACCCTCATCCTCGGCAACCAGACCGACGCGATGCGCCGGACCCAGCGGATCCACGAGGCGTTCACGGCCCTGACGCTGCGCGGCGCGGGTGCGGAGGACGTGGTGCGGGCGGCGTCGGAGATGAGCGGCCGCACGGTCGTCCTGGAGAACCTGGCGCACCAGGCGCTGATCTGCGAGCCTTCCGGCAGCACGGTGGAAGAGGCGCTCACCGACTGGGAGCGGCGCTCCAGGGCGACCCCGCCCGGCGATCCCTCGGACGTACGCGGTGCGGAACGCTGGCTCGTCACACCCGTGGAGTACCAGGGCGAACGCTGGGGCCGCGTCGCCATGCTCCCGGCCCGCGCCGACGGGCCGTCCTTCGGCCCGGAGCACCTCACCGTCCTGCAGAGAACGGCGATGGCGCTGACCGTCGCCCGTCTCATCCACCCCACGCCCTGGGAGCGCACCGCACACCGAAACGCCCTGCGTGACCTGGCCGAACAGCGCCACCACTCCCCCGAGGACGCCCGCGCCCGCTGCGCCGCACTGGGCCTGCCCACGGACGACAGTCGGTTCCTCGCGATCCTCGTCGATCAGGGCGGCGCCGAAACGGAGGCCCTTCTGTCCCGGGAGCTGAGGACCGCGGGTATCCCCACCCTCGTCGGCGAACTGTCCCCCGGCCGCCTCGGCATCCTGCTGGCCCTGCGCCCCTCCCAGCCCTGGCGTCCCGTCGCCGAACGCCTCGGCCGCGCCGCCCTGGACCTGGTCCCGCTGGCGGTCGTGAGCGTCGGCTCGGAGGTCACGGACCTCGCCGACACCGCCCGCTCGTTCCGCGAGGCGGCCCGGGTCGCCGAGGCCACCCCGCCCGGCCGGCCCCTGCCCCCGGACCGCTCCTTCCACGAACTGTCCGACATCGGCCTGAGCCGGTTGCTGTACGCACTCCGCGAGGACACCCGGATCCAGGAGTACACCGAACGGCAGCTGGGCCGCCTGATCGACCACGACACCCGGCACGGCAGCGACCTGCTGACGACCCTGCGCCACTACCTCGACGCGGCCGGCAACAAGACCACCGCCGCCCGCCGCGGCGGCGTGTCCCGCGAGACCGTCTACCAACGCCTGCGCACCATCGAGCGCCTCCTGAACCGCGACCTCGAATCCGGCGAACAGCGCACCGAACTCCACATCGCACTCACGGCACTCGACGTCCTGCGGGCCTCCTGACGGGATCCTGCGCCGGGTGCGGGCCGCGGGCCTGTGCCGCGGGGAGAACGGCCGGCGCCTCGCGGTCGACTGCCCAGCCGTTCGCTTCGGTGGGTGTCAGCAGGGCGGAATCTGCTCACCACGTGGAGCACGGGTCAAGGGTCGGCGACCCGCAACCTGCCTCCACCCAACCCATCGGCGCATCTCAGCGCACTCTCCCCCGCGGTTTCAACGGCACCGGCGGAAGCCTCGGGGTGTAGCTCAAAACCCGTGGATCACCCCGGTGCTTGGCCGGCAGCCCGGAACGATCCCCGACCACGTCGCGGAGAACAGCCCGGACACGGTCCCGCGCCCGTCGCGGATCCGGCATCGGCCGGGTCATCCAGAACCAGCTCAACAAGGAGATCAGGCGTCGCGCCGACGTGGTCGACGTCTTCCCGGACCGCTCCGCCCTGATCCGACTCGTAGGCACGGTGCTGACCGGGCAGAACGGCGAATGGACCGAGACCCGCCGCAGCCCAGGCCGAGGACGCCGGTCTCCGGGCCGCCGGTGCCGAGTGTCGTCGTGCGCATGGACTCTGCCTGCTTCCTGGCAGCGGTTGTGGGGCTGTTCCTCGTCGTGATGTGCTCGCCCCAGGTGGTCTCGCCGTCAGGTGGAGATCCCCACACCGGCAACGCTCCCTCGCACACGCGTCACCTGCCAGACCGCACTGTGCCAGGGATCCGCGTTCAGGGGTACGACAGGGCCCCCCACACGCCTACCGGCGGGTCACCGACATCCGCACACTCGAAGACATGACACGTGAGCAGCAGAGCGGGGGTACCGAGCTGGGGCGTTTCCTGCGCGCCCGCCGGGCCCGGATCACCCCCGCCGAGGCC
>NZ_JOEY01000026.1 GCF_000718165.1 Streptomyces fulvoviolaceus
CCACCCGCTACGAGAAACGGGCCTACACCTACCTCGGCACCGTCACCCTTGCAGCCCTCATCATCTGGCTCCGCACATGATCCGAGAAACAGCGCCTAGAGCCCCCGTTGGGGATTCCCGCGCCGGTGGTCGAACTGCGTCACACCGTTGTATCCGTAGCTCTCCGGATGCATCTCGTACAGCGCCACGCCCGCCACGGGCGGCAGCAACCCCAGTGTGGTGCGCAGGAGTTCATAGGTCTCCCTGATGAACCGGGCCTTCTCATCGGCACTGTTGGTGCCGGCCGTGATGCTGACCTCGACATGCGCTCCGGTGGCCTCACCGACGGGCTCACCCGCGACGAAGTACCGCTCGGCGGGCACGAGGTTGAGATGCACGCTGGTCCGCTCGAGCGGCTTGTCGAGGACCGCGACCGACAGTTGGGTCAGGCCCTTGGCGAGGGTCTCCTGAGTGGCTCGGTCGAGGTGGGGGTCGCTGATCGTGGCGCGAATGAATGGCATGCGCACACACTGTCCGGGCCGGCCACGGAACGTCCACCGAAATTCACGCTAGCGGCTGCTCTCCCGAAGCCCCCGCAGCAGCTCCGGCAGAGCGGTTCCAATCGGCTCGCGGACGATTTCGTCGGCGATCTCGTCGTACGGCGTCGGCTCGGCGTTGACGATGACGAGCCGTGCCCCGTGGTCGGCGGCGACACCCGCGAGCCCGGCGGCGGGCTGCACCTGCAGACTGCTGCCGACGGCGATGAACACCTGGCAGGCCTTGGTGATCGCGACCGCCTCACCGAGCACGACCGGGTCGAGCCGCTCGCCGAACATCACGGTCGCCGACTTGAGGATCCCGCCGCACTCCAGACACGGCGGATCGTCCTCCCCGGCCTCGACCCGGGCGAGCGCATCCTCCATCGGCCCGCGCGCATGACACTTCGTACACACGAAACTCCGCGCGCTGCCGTGCAGTTCGAGCACCTTGCGGGCGGGCATCCCGGCGAGCTGGTGCAGCCCGTCGACGTTCTGAGTGATCACTCTGACAGGCACCCCGGACTGCTCCAGCTCGGCCACGGCAAGGTGCGCGGCGTTCGGCTCGGCCTTCAGCGTCCGATTCTTCCGCCGCATCTGCCACGACCGTCGCCGGATCTCGGGATCGCCCATGTAGTACTCGTACGTCACGAGCTTCTCGGCCCCTGGATCCCGTCGCCACAGCCCGTTGGGTCCTCGATAATCAGGGATCCCGGAATCGGTGGAGATGCCTGCGCCACTGAGGACGGCGACGAGAGGCTTGTTCATGGGCTGAGGGTAGGACGCCTGCGCGCTCGGACGCGAACGGATATCAGGGCACCGGCCCGGCTACGGGCGGCCTGCCTCCCCGGGGTGGACGAGGGCGTGTTCATAGGCGTACACGACGACTTGTACCCGGTCGCGGAGGCCGAGTTTGGCGAGGATGCGTGCGACGTGTGTCTTGACGGTGCCCTCTCCGATGAACAGGCCGGTGGCGATCTCCTGGTTGGACAGTCCGCGTGCCACCTGGCGCAGTACGTCGAGTTCGCGACTGGTGAGGGTGCTCAGCTCTGCCGGGCGAGAGGCGTGGGGCGGGGGGCTTGCGAGGAAGCGTTCAATGAGCCGACGGGTGGTATCGGGCCCGAGGAGGGCGTCTCCGGCGGCGACGACGCGGACCGCGTCCACGATGCGGTCCGGCGGATCGGTCTTGAGAAGGAACCCTGCTGCGCCGGCCCGCAGTGCCTCATAGACGTACTCGTCGATGCCGTATGTGGTCAGCACAAGTACCCGGGTCGGGTTGGGTAGTGCGGCAAGCCGGCGGGTCGCCTCGATGCCGTCGACCACAGGCATACGGATGTCCATCATGACGACGTCGGGTTTCAACGCTTTGGCGAGCGTCACCGCTTCGGCACCATCGGCTGCCTCGGCGATGACCTCCAGATCCGCCCGGGCCCCCAGGATGGTGCGCAGGCCCGCACGTACGACGGCCTGATCGTCGGCGAGGAGGAGGCGGATCATGACGTGGTGGGGAAGGAGGCGTTGACCTTCCAGCCTCCTCGTGGATCGGGCCCGGCCTCGAACCGGCCACCGAACACCGCGACGCGCTCTCGCAGTCCGATCAGGCCCCTGTGGGCGCCGGGGCCCGGACTGGCGCCGGTGCCGTCGTCGGCGATCTCCACCTCGACGCCGTCGTGGCAGTAGCGCAGGACGACCCGCACCTCGGCCCGGCCGGCGTGCTTGAGCACGTTGGTGAGTCCCTCCTGGACCACGCGGTACGCGTTGAGCTCGACGCTCGCGGGCAGGTCACGCTCCATTCCCTCGGTCCGGAGCCGCACCGCGAGCCCTGCCGTCCTCGTCGTGGCGACCAACCGTTCGACGTCGCTCAGGGTCGGCTGAGGGTGGAGTTCCGGCCTCGGCTCGTCGCGTATCAGCCCGACCAGTGTGCCCAGCTCCGCGATCGCCTCCTGCCCCGTCGTGCGGATCAGCCGGAGAGCCTCGCGAGCCTTGCCCGGGTCGACGTCGAGGACCTGCTCGGCCGCGCCGGCATGGAGGACGACCACCCCGAGTCCATGGCTGATGACGTCGTGCAGTTCGCGCGCGATACGGCGTCGTTCCTCGTCGGCGACAGCCTCGGCCAGCGCCTGCTGTTCCCGCTTCAGAAGGTCGGCGCGGCGCTCCGCGGTCTGGACCCGGCTGCGCAGCCGCTGCGCCGTCAGACCGACGGCGAGCGGGAGGGACAGGGCGGTGAAGGTCCACAACAGGTCGGGAACCGCCTCCTGCGCGGGCTGTCCGAGCCCCGTGGTCGCGGCGAACCCCGCGAGCAGGGCCAGCGCGAAGGGCAGGTTGCCGCCGTAGGCACCTGCGGAGTACGCGGCCACGAGTGCGACCAGCACCGATGAGCCCGTCTCGTAGTGCCCGAGGGCCACATACACGGCCGCCAGTGCCCCGAGGGCACCGGTGAACGAGATCAGCGGACAGACACGTCGTACCGCCAGGAACGCGGCGGACGTCATGGCCAGCGCCGCCGACGCCCACCGAGGCTCGGGCCAGTCCGAGGTGTGGAGCGCGTCGAGACCGACGTAGGCGGTCAGCAGGAGCGCCAGGACGACATCGAGCAACGGCGACCTCGCCACGCCCCGCACAGCGGAACCGAGCCCTTGGGCCTGCATGAGCGAACCATAGTCCTGGCCCGTCGGCGCCGCGTCTGCCCTGAGAGGGATCCGGCGTAGCCCGTGCGGCGCGACTGCCCCTGTCCGCGGACTGACGACACGTCCGGTCCCACTTTCCTACCGTCCATACCGGTGGCCCGAGCGGGCCGGAGCCGACCCAGGGCAAGGGAGCTCGATGATGGACCGATTCATTCGCGCAGGGACCGTTGCCGCAGTCCTGGGAGGTCTGCTGCTGGCCGTCGGGGCCTTCCTCCGGCTTCTGCCGCCGCACTACGAGCACTTCTCCGACGAGGTCGTCACCGGCACGTTCGCCGTCTCCTCGGCGCTCCGCTTCGCGGGGGCGATCCTCATGACGTGGGGGCTGGTCGCGATCCATGCCCGCCAGGCCGACCGGGCCGGCCGGCTCGGGCTCGTCGCCGTCGCCGCATGCCTGGCCAACATGGCACTTCAAGGGGGATGGATGTTCGCGGACCTCTTCATCGCGCCGACCTTCGCAAACGACGCGGCCCAGGTCCTCGACGGCGATACTCCCGGACGCCTGGCAGCGGCGGCCATAGCCGCGTGGTTCGCCAACTCCACCTTCGTCCTGCTGGGCATCGCGACCCTGAAGGCACGGGTCCTTCCCAAGATCTGCGGCATCGCACTGATCGTCGCCGGTGCGTGCGCCATGGTTCCCCTGCCGGTCGACGGGCCCGTCTTCGAGGTCACCATCGGAATCGCCTTCACCGTGGCAGGCGTTCGGGCACGCGCGGTCCGGGGGCCCGCACGACTCGCAGTTGAGACGCCCACCTTGAGCCATCCGGCTGCCTAGCCGCGGCCGGGGGCGTTGCCGGGGGATGGGAGCAGACCGCTCTTCGCGGCGGTCTGCTCCCCCAACTCCGGGGGAGTGTCGTCCGTGGGTCAGCCCACTCGGTGGCCGTTCTCCAGTTCCGCCGTCCCCGAGCCCTCAACGAGGACATCAAGGGCGGCCAGCACCCGGCGGCCCGACGAGCCCGGCAGGTACTCGGGGAGTTCCTCGCGCGGGACGAGTCGCCAGGACAGCAGTTCCTCCTCCTGCAACCGGATCGCCTTGAAGTCGTCCTCGGCGAGGACGCCGCCGTCGTACAGGTACGCCACCAGGGGCGGGCGGGCCGTCCCGTGCACCCAGTCCACCGCGAGCAGCCGGCCGAGTTCGCGGTCGAGGCCGATCTCCTCGGTGGTCTCGCGGCGCGCGCCCTGGCGCGGGGTCTCGCCCTCGTCGGACTCGATCGTGCCGCCCGGAAGTGCCCAGCCCTCACGGTAGTTGGGCTCGACGAGCAGGACGCGGCCCTCGGCGTCGCGGAAGAGGGCGGCGGCGCCGGCGAGGACGCGGGGGAGACCCGCGATGTACGTGGCGAAGTCTTGGGTGGTGGTCATTGAGGAAGGGTAACCAGGCCGTTCAGCACGTGGTCGCCGCAACGACGGTGGCGGAGTGCTCGCTGTCGTCGGGGTCGATGCTGCGGGTGAACCGGTAGCACTGCTCGACCGTCGCGGGCGGGTCGACGTCGTCGTGCACGAGGACGTCGACGGTGGCCGTCTCCCCTTTCCGCACCACCTCCCTGACGTCGAAGGTGGGACCGAGAGCCTGCCTCACCCCCGTGCGGGTCAGATCGGCGGCGTACATGTTCGTGATGCGTGTGCGCGCCAGTTCGGTCAGGCTGCGGATCCGTTCGCTCGGACGGCATACGGCGTCGTCCCGCACGGTCACCTTCGTTGTCCAAGTCCGGTCCGCGCGGCGGGTGTAGACGAACCCGAGGCAGCGCTGCACCTGGGTGGGGCCGCCGTGTACGAAGAGGAGCGCTTCCTCGTCGTACACGGCGGATCTGAACGCGGTCGCCGTGAACGCTCGGCGCGCCGAGTCGTACGTGATCAACGGAGCCTCGGTGTGCTGCCAGACCAGCCCGGTCAGCGCGTCCGTGCCGGTGCTACGGCTCGCGGCGAGCGCACGGGCCGTGCCGTCCCCGTCCTCGCGGGCGCCCTGGAGCACCGAGGCGAGGGCGTCCTCCTCGCGCTCGCTGTTCACGTGCCCCGCATGCCAGACCGTGTACCAGAAGTAGGCGACCAGGCACGCCGGGACGATCAGCAGGACGAGACAGCCGTTGGCCACGCGGCGGGTCGCACGCCCCATGGCCGAGGCAGTGTCGGTCGCGCCGGTCATCGGCTGCCCGTGACCAGTTCGCGCAGGCGTGCCTCCGCCTCGCTGCCCGGCTCGGGGAAGTGGCAGATCATGCTCAGCCAGGGCGCCTCCTCCAGCGCCATCCGGACATACGACACCTCGAACGCGCCCACCGCCGGGTGGTCGTAACGGCGGACCGAGGAGCGGAACTCGACGACGTCGTGGTCCTTCCAGAGGGCGGCGAACTCCGGGCTGGTGGCGAGGAGCTCGTCGACCAGTTCCGTGAACCGGGGGTTGTCGAGCTCGTACGCCGCCTGCTGCCGCAGGAGTCCGGCCAGCCAGCGCGCCTCCGCCTCCCACTCCGGCATCAGCCTGCGCAGCAGGGGCTCGCGGAACAGCATCCACACGCTGTTCCGCTCCCGGCGCGGCCGGTCGAGCAGGGCGCTGCCCAGGATCCGCTCCTGCGCCCGGTTCCAGGCCAGGATGTCGAAGCAACGGTCGATCACGAACGCCGGGTTGGGCATCAGCGTGTCCAGGAACGTGCGGACCGCGGCCGGCACGTCGAAGGAGCGTTCGGCAGGTTCGGGGACGGGCAGTCCGGCGAGGCGGAACAGGTGCGCGCGCTCCACCTCGTCCAGCTGGAGTGCACGGGTCAGGGCGAGCAGGATCTGCGGCGAGACGTTGATGTCGCGGCCCTGTTCGAGCCAGGTGTACCAGGTCAGGCTCACCCCGGAGAGCAGGGAGACCTCCTCTCGGCGCAGGCCCGGCGTACGGCGGCGGCCGCCCGGCGGCAGGCCGGTGTGCGCGGGGTCGGCGCGCTCGCGGCGGGAGCGCAGGAAGGCGCCGAGGGCCTTGCGGCCGTGGTCCTTGGTGGGCGGGGGCGGTGTCGTCTCCGGTGGTGGTGTCGTCGGCACCAGTAAATTCTGCACTCTTCAACCGGGCCGCGACCTGCCGGAGGGTGGGAGGGACAGCGACCTCCCAGGTCAACTCCCTGTTGAAAGGCGGCCCTTGTGGCTGAGCTCACCCCTCCCCGTACAGTCCTCGTCACCGGCGCCACCGGTGGTGTCGGGTCCGCCGTCGCCCGCAGACTGCACGCGGACGGCTGGATCGTGTACGCGGCCCACCGGAAGCCGACGGACGCGGCCGCGCTGCGGGACGCCGGATACACGCCCGTCCGCATGGAACTGACCGACGAGGAGTCCCTCGCCACCGCGGCCGAGACGGTCGGGCCCAGGCTCGACGGCCTCGTCAACAGCGCCGCCGTCATGGGGCAGGGGCCGGTCGAACTGACCCCCGCCGAGGCGTGGCGCCGCCAGTTCGAGATCAACGTGATCGGCCAGACGGCGGTGATCCGGGCGTTCCTGCCCGCCCTGCGGTCGGCGAGCGGCCGTATCGTCAACGTCGGCGCGGTCTCCGCGCGAGTCCCCCCGCCCTTCTTCGGCCCGATCGCCGCCTCCAAGGCCGCCCTCTCGGCGCTCACCCAGGCCCTGCGCATGGAGCTGCGGCACCAGGGCGTCAAGGTCTCCCTCGTCGAACCCGGCGCCATGGACACCCCGATCTTCGCCACCGCGGACAAGGCGAGCGCGGAGACGGGCTGGGCGGGATCGTCCGAGACCCAGCAGCTGTACGCCCGGGCCCTGGACGCCGTACGGACGACAGCCGCCCGCCAGACGCTCGGACCCGTCGACCCGGCCGTGACCGCGATCGTCCGGGCCCTGACCGCACGCCGCCCCGCCACGCTCTACACGACGGGCCGGGACGGCCGCGCCCTCGCCCTCCTGCGGTTCCTGCCGGACGGGGTGCGCGAGCGGCTGCTGTTGCGGGGGATGGGGGTGACGGCGGAGGCATTCGCCAAAACCCCCGTGCCGGTCGGCTAGACCTCCGTCTCCGCCAACCGCACCGTCCGCTCCGCCAGCTCGCTGATGTGCACCCCGTCGAAGCCGAACACCGCGCTGCGGACCCTGTCCTCCAGGGGCTCCTTCCACTGGGCCGGGATGGCGTCCGCGCCGGTCAGTACGCCGGCCACCGAGCCCGCGGTCGCGCCGTTGGAGTCGGTGTCCAGGCCCCCGCGGACGGTGAGCGTGATGGTGCGCGTGAAGTCGCCGTCGCCGTACAGCAGCCCGGCGGTGAGGACGGCGGCGTTCGGGATGGTGTGGATCCAGCCGAGCCCCGCGGTCTCCTCGGCAACCGTGGTGAGGGTGTCCTCCCAGGTCATCCGGGTGTCGTGGAGGGAGACCACCCGGCGGACGGTGCGGGCGAGGCGGCTGCTCGCGGGGATGACGGCCAGGGCCTGGTCCACGGCCTGCCGCACCGTGTCCGCCGTGAACGCCGCCGAGATCAGCGCCGCCGCCCACATCGCGCCGTACACGCAGAAGTTTCTAAGTGTGTGTAGATCTTGCCCAGGACCGATCCTAAGCGCGGACATGGGTGCGCCCCCGGCGGGGGGAAGCCGGGGGCGCGGTCTGTGGCGGTCAGAGGGCGCGGTACGCGGCCCACAGGGTCTGTTCGGTGCCGCATCCGCAGTCGGCGGAGCATGCCTCACAGGTGCGCAGGTGGATCTTCCAGGCGGCATACGCGGCGTGCTTCTCGGGTCCGTCACCGACCCAGATCGCGGTCTTCTTCAGGCCGATCGGGCCGGAGCCCGTGTCGGCCAGCTCGTCACGCAGGTCGTCGGCGGCGGTCCCGTAGACCGGTTCCCTGATGTCCATGGTCCGCTCCCTCGTTCGCTGGTCCTATGAACCGTACTACCCCCGGGGGTGGTATGGGGTAGCTATGGCAGGCCCGGGGTGGGCGGCTAAGACTGGATCATGAGCATCGACCGGGAGAGCCCCGTACCGCCGTACCGGCAGGTCGCCGACGACCTGCGCGAGCAGATCGCGTCCGGGAAGATCCCGCCGGGCAGGCGCATCCCGTCCATGGTCGAGCTGGAAGCCACGTACGGGGTGGCGCGGGACACGCTCCGCAAGGCGACCCAGGTACTCAAGGACGAAGGCCTGGTGGAGACGGTCAACGGGATGGGGAGCTACGTCGTCAAGCCGGAGTGATCACGGCCGGTGGGTGGCGGAACCTGGGAACATCCCCATGACCCAGGCCCCACCAGGAGGGCGCGCCCCACGATCCCTCGTGATCAGCGTACGGCATGCGAATTTGCAGCAATTCGCTTGCCTGGCGCAACGGCTTTGCGTTTGCTGGAGTGTAGTGGATCATTCCAATCTGTTAGCCGACACAGGCCTCTGACCTGCACGTTTGATGATCCGTTACAGCGAACCTTTGCTGAAGCGTAGAGTCGGAAGATGATCACAAGGGCTGTGTGGTCGACAAAGGATCATGCCCGTTCATGATCCACCCCCCTACCTCCGGACATAATCGCAGGTCAGAGGCATGATCAGCCCGGGGAGGGATTTACAGTCAACCCCCGCGATCTTGTTTGCACTGCAAATGGATCACTATAGGGTGGCAGAATCCTTGACTGCAAATTGCAAAGCAAACAGGCCCTGAACAATCACCGGGATCGAAGCGGTGATGATCAGGGCCTGTTGCCCACGGTACAGAGATCACATTACGCGATCACTGCTGCGGGTCACGCGGTCGTCGGGATGTCGAGCATGCGGAACGCACCATCGTTGACCGAGTCGGAGCCAGTGCGGAACCACAGCAACGCACCACGCTGACCAGTCGGAAGCCTGTTCGAGCCGAACATGTTGGGGATCAGTTCGAGAGTCGAGCCGATGCGATCGACGATCACGAAGTTCCTGAAGTCTCCATACACGGCCACGTAGTTGGACTGTGTGGCGGCCACGTTCAGCGTGGAGTCCATGTTGCTGTTCTCGTGGACCGGACGACCGAGCAGGTACGGCGGATTGCCGGTCAGCTCGGGGAACTTCAGCGCACCGGCCGTGGTCTCGTACTGACGGAAGGTGTTCATGGTGGGAAGACCCATGATCCACTGAGCGTTGGGCTGCCAGCGCGGACCGAGCGCGTTCTGAAGCGCGTACGCGTCACTCGACACCATGGCCTCGGAGCCGGTGGTGTTGATCTCACTGGCCGTACCTGCGAGGGCCGTCACGATGCCGGTGGGTGCGGTCGAGCCGGGGCCGGTCGTGAAGGCCGTGGCCTGCAACTGGTCCGCCGCGTCGGCAAGCACCATCTTCAGCTGCCCCAGGAGGTCGACAGCGTCCATGCCCACCTCGAAGGAGTACTGAGTGAACGCGTCACCCTTGTACACCGGGATGGGCGGCTGAGCGATCGTCGGCGTCACGTCGGCAACCTCGGTCGCCTCGGCGATCCACTGGGCACTCACGCCCGCGCTGGTCACGCCGCGCCACTCGTTGGTCACGGTCTGCACCACGCGGGAGATCCGGCGCATCGGGTTGTTGCTGCCGTCGTTCGTGAGGATCACGGCCGGGTCCAGCGTGAGGGGGATGAGGTAGCCCCCCGCGTTTCCGGTCGTCGACATGGCGCGCATCTCGGACTGCACGTTGACCGCGCGGCGGTACGCCTCGGACTCTTCCGGCGTCCACATCAGATGCCCGCGCTCGGGGTCGGCGGCCAGCCGGGCGAACGCGGTCGCGTAGTGCTCGTCACCGGCGGCCAGGGCCCACCGGGCGACCAGGTTGCGGGAGGTCGGGAGACCGGTGTTCAGCAGGCTCTCGACGCGCTCGGCACCGTACGCGGGGAGGTCTCCGGACCGCGTGAGGCTGTCCAGGACGCGCATGGCGCGGTTGTGGCTCTCGGTGCGGGCAGGGGTGCGGCGACCGCCCCCGGAGCCGAAGCCGGTACCGGCCTCAGTCGAGCCGGACTCAGCCATGGCGCGGATGTCTTCCTTCTTGATCGCGTTCGAGAGACCGAGGTAGAAGCCACCGGCGAGACCGCCGGGGATGTCACCGGCTTCGTCCATGCGCCGCTTCTCGGCGAGGATCTCGGGGTGGGTGGCGCCGGTCAGCCAGGCTTCCAGCTGAGCGCGCGTGGCGGTCTTGAGGTCGGGTGCAGCAGGCACGGAGGATCTCCAGGGTTCAGGCGGATGTGACCACGCGTGTCCCGGTGGCGGTCCCTGCGGTGCGCTCCGCGCCCCCGCTCGGGGTCCTGCCGGAGGTCAAGCGGTGGAATCGGCCCCCCTGGGGCGTATCCGGCCGCGACCTAGCATGATCAGTGTACGTGATCCGAAGCCCTGTACGCCTCTGTAGCGCGTCCGTACCCCGGGTCGGGTATCTGGGACACGGAATGCCCCCCAGGGCCGCAGAACGGCCGCCAGGGGGCGTCACGGGGCTGCTACATCGCCCCGAACATCGTGCCGATCGCGGCGAACGTGGCACCGAGGGCACCGGAGATCGTGGACCCGAGGGATACCCCCAGGGTGACGCCCCACAGGGCGCCGATGATCAGCCGGAGCTTGTCCTTGCCGCCGGAGACGAAGAACACCACCAGGGCGACGACGGTCATGATCAGGGACACCATGGCAGCAGTCATGATCCGCTCCCGTTCACTCGTACTGCGCTGAGATCACGCTTGGCCGTGGCCGGGCTGACCTTGAGGAGTTGGGCGGCCTGAGGGCCGGTCAGGTTCGGCTGGTCCACCAGGAGCTCACGGAGCCGCTCATGGCGCTCTGAGCGCTCAGGGCTTGAGCGCTCAGAGCCGCTCTCCGTCGGCTCAGGAGCGCTCGCGGTCGTGATCTCTTCCCGCAGGGCCTCGCTGAGCCGCTCGGGAGTGAGCCCGCCCCGGTCGTCGGTGCCCCACGTGACCCCGGTCAGTTCACCCGAGCCGCTCAGGGCCTGCGCCTCGTCCATGGCGAGCGCTCGTGAGCGCTGGAGCTGGCGCTGTACGGCCACCATGGCCCGCTGTCCGTCGACCACGGAGCGCTCAGCGCGCACCCAACCGGCCGTGGCCGGGTCGAGCCGCGCCTCAGTGGTCCGCATCATGATCGCCCAGAAGCCTTTTGCCACCAGGGAGACCCCGGCGCCCGCGATACCGATCCACAGGTTGCCGCTCAGGGACCCGTGGGCCGCGATCAGGGTCATGGACAGCACCAGGGCGCCCCAGCCCGCCCACCGGGGCAGGGCGGACCGCTCGGAGTCGTACCGGGCGATCCACTCCAGGGTCAGGCAGCCGATCCACGCGGCATCGAACACGGCCGCGATCCCGTAGCTGATCACCGGGTTGAACGCGGTGCTGAGCAGGGCGCCGATGGCAACCGTGCTCCACACGATGGCGCCGGTCAGGATGAACACGGCCAGCGCGGTCACGGCCTTCACGGCCTGCGCGTCCCGGTCCTTCGGGGGGATGCCGACCTGGACCTTGTGCACCTCGTCCACCAGGTGCGTCACACCGTCGATGGTCTTGGGGGCGCTGCGGGTGCGGTTCTCGGTACGGAACTTCATGACTGGCCGTCCTTCGGGGCGAGGGTGAAGAGCGCGGGGTAGTCGTCGGCGTCCTTGACCAGGACTCCCTTGCCGACCAGGGCCTTCAGGGCATCGGAGACGCGGTTCTGGGGCAGGCCGGTGGCGTCGATGACCTCTTTCGCCTCCATCGGGCGCTCGGCGATCTCCAGGGCGAGGCAGACAAGCTGCTGGTTGTCGCTCAGGGGCACCGGCTTGGGCACCGGCGCGGCCTCGGGGAGCTTGGAAAGCGTGATCGCCGGTACCGGGGCGGTAACCGGACCAGAGTCCGGCTCCGGGTACCCCAGGGGGGCATCGGGCAGGGCCACGAACCGCTCCGGGCTGAGCCAGAAGGCGGAGAGCTTGTGCGGCTTGCGCTTGGCCGCGTGGATCAGCAGGGCTCCCGCGCCGATCAGCTCATGCGGCATCCAGTCGGGGAGCGACGGGAACACGACGTCGGACTCAATCCGGGAGTGCACGCGGTGGGCCAGCGTGAGATCGATGTTGGCCTGGATCTCCGACGGCAGGTTGACCCTGGACGGGTGTTGGATCCCGAACCACAGCCTGATCTTGAAAATGCGCGCCATGTCGACCAGGGAGCAGAGTTCCTCGAACTGCTTTGTGGTCAGGTTCCGGACCACGGAGGACGTCTCGTCCACGATGATCACGAGTTCGGAGCCGTCACGGGCCGGGTCAGCCAGAAGCTCACGGATCCGGCTCACGAGCCCGTCCGGGCTGGTTATGCAGCGGGCCTTACCGGCGTACACGGCGGCCTCGGGACCCCCCGGCTTGAGGTCCCAAATCTCCAGCCCCGCACCGGACTTGAGGGCGTGAGCGCTCATCACGCGCATGGTTGAGCTCTTGCCCGAGCCGGTGAGCCCGGCGACCACGGCGTGCCGGTCGATCCGGATCTTCACCGTGAGCCAGAGGCCGCGCCGCGCGATCCGTACCGGGGTACGCATCGTCACGGGCGCCGTGGGCTCCTGCCACAGGAAGCGCCGCGCGAAGACCTTGTGCAGGGCCCACACGGACAGTCGGCGGCCGTACCGGTTCGGGTTGAGGGCTCGTACGCGGGCCCGCTCGGCCTTGCGGATCTTCCGCACCGACACCGCGTGCTTCGCCCACATGGTGAGGGCGATCAACGCGACGACGAATAGGATGCTGATCATGGGTGCGACTCCTTCGTAGTCGTTGATCCCTAGGCGCGTCTCCGGGCTTTGACCCCGGGGCGCGCCGCTTGATCTCTAGAGGTAGGTACCGGGGCGGAAGTCGTCCGGCTCGGGAGCGTTCGGGTGGATGATCGCGACGCCCTCGCGGGAGAACCCGAGAGCGGAGCGGCCCTCTACGAAGTCGTCCATGATCTCCAGGACGTCGGCGCCCCCGAGCAGGAGATCGAGGTTCTCGATCACGTGGGTACGGAGCTTTTCGACCAGGCGGGCGGTCAGTTCCTCGGTGATGGGGTTCGGGATGGTCATGGTGTTACTCCTTCGGGGATGATCAAGGTTTGCCGGCTGAGGTGGATCATGGATTTGGGGTGTCCCCCTCGGAGGGGTACAGAGGGGTGTCCCCCTCGGTCGGAGGGGTACAGGGGACAGCAGGGGGACACCCCCGGCTGACCTGGGCTTTAGCCGTCCCCCTCCAGGGGGACACCAGGGGGACACCCGGTGTCCCCCTCTCTCCGGGGGACGTAGTCCCCGGGGAGGGGGACAGGCGCAACTTCCTTGCAGAGATGGCCGTAGAGAAGTCATCCGTCTTGTGCTTGATCTCCACGTGGTTCAGGGCCAGGAAGCCCTTCGCGCCCCGGATGCTGGCGTCGTCGGGTACTCCGGCCGCGTCCAGCTCTCGGATGATCCGTTCGACGTTGTTGACCGGAGCAGGGGCCGACCGCTCTTCGTTGAAGGGGTCCGGCTCCTCGAACACCGTGGAGACCTTCCCGGGCTGCCCCTGCGCCGCCGTGGACGTCATCACCGCCGTGGCCACCGCCCGGTCCAACAAGTGCGCCATGGCGCCCCGGTTGTCCTTGCGCAGCACAAGCCGTGAGCGGCCCGTGGACCCCGGGCTGAGGGTGGCTACCTTCTGCACCTCGTACAGCGATCCCTGTACGGCCTGAGACTTGCGCACGGACCCGGCCTGACGGTCCTTGTCGCCGTGGCCCACGTGGTCGATGAAGACGCCACAGGCGCCGTGAAGGGTGAACTCCGCGAAGCACTCCTGAATGACCATGTCCACGCCGCTCGGGTGGTATGGGTCGAGCTTGCGGGATGTGATCGCGGAGTTCATGGCGTCCAGGGTGATCAGCTTGACGTTCGCCTTCACCTCGGGCGTGAGAGCGTCACGGTCAGCCGTGGTGCGCAGCACGTGGAAGCGGTGCCGGATGTCCTCCGCCCTGGCACCCGCGTTCAGGAGCCGGGTCAGGAGGGCGTACTGATCGTTGTTGTCGTACTCCCAGTGCACGACGATGCCGCCCTCGGTCAGGGTGCGGGCGTGAAGCTCCCCGAGCATCACGGATTTACCGATCGTCCCGTCGCCGTAGATGCCGTTCACATGGGCTTCGTAGAACAGGCCGTGTCCCATCCGGTGGCCCTCGATGAGTCCGACCGTGGGGGAGGCCGTGCGCGCCGTGCCGTTCAGGATGGCGTCCAGGGCATCGGACACCGACTCGACGGGGATCGTGTGCTCGCTGGCCTCGTACGCGTCCACCGTCTTGCGCACCATCCGGCGGACACGCTCCTGAGCGACCGCCTTCGCGTTGCCCTCGACTGCCATGAACGCGGCGATCTCGTCGGACATCCATGACTGACGACCGGCCGCGACCGTAGCCACCTCGGCGCCGGTCACGGGCACGGCGTCGGCCACGGACCATCCGGCCGCCAGGTGGTCGTACGCGTCGGCCTTCTCGTCCTCCACGCGGCTCATGACGACCCGGTACGGGATGCCACGGGCGGCCAGGGTCTCGCCCACCTTTGCGGAGCGCTTCTCTCCCGCCGCATCGCGGTCCCGCCACACGACGACCATGGACGCGCCCTTGAGCGTGTCGGCGTCGGCGTCCTTCCAGTTGGCCGCGCCCCCGAGGTTCGTGGTCGCCGTGACGCCCGCCAGGGTCAGCGCGTCGGCGTCCTTCTCGCCCTCGGCAAGGTGGATCTCGGCGCCGGTCTCCAGGGCCGCGAGCACCTCGGGGAGGCGGTACAGGACTCTGCGGGTGCCGTTCAGGCCCGGGGTGCCGTTGGCCGCGTAGACGGGGAAGTCTTTGCTGGGAGTTCGCTTCGTGGTGAACAGCGGGGTCCCGTTCTCGTTGACCCACGTGTAGGTGCACCGCGCCGGGTACGGCACGGGCAGGCCCTCAGGGACCCCTGCGGGGGCGCTGGGGGGCTCGTCAGCCTCGGGGGCGTACAGGTCGGCAAAGGAGAGACCGAGGGCGCTCAGCACGTCCACCGTCGAGCAACCGGCGCGGCAGTAGATCAGTACCTTGTCGTCGGTGTCCGTGATCACAAGGGAGGGGTTGTGATCGTCATGCGCCGGGCAGTGCGTCTCCTGCTCGCCGAACCCGCCCGTCTTGATCGTGTCCGCAAGCTCTTGGAGGTCAGGGGAGAGGTCAGGACCCATCAGCAGCGCGTCGGCGGCGGTGCCGGTCATCGCGACCGTCCCCGGTACAGGGCGCGCAATGCCGTCAGAGTTGCCGCACCGGGTATCCGGGCCGTCTCCGAGGGGCGCTTTTCTGCGCTATTCTTGGAACAGGTCATTACGGGTTCTGAAGAGTCCGCCTCGTCGGTCACGAGGCGGGCTTTTTGCTGTGCCATGTCGGCTCTTCCGAATGGTCATCTTTCGTTCTCCCTGGTCTCGGTCGTGGTGCCTTTGTGCAGGATCCGGGGCGGGGCTGTTGCGCTTACCGGTTCCTCGGTGCTGGGTGGATCTCAGGCGTCCGTGAGCATCTCGCTGGCCTCGCGCTCCAGCTCGTCGGCTTCGTCGCGGGCCTGCTTCGCGATGGCCCGCAGGTACGCCGCCCGGTGCTCGGGAACGTCCAGCCGGGCGACCGCAAGGCGGGCCCTGATGATTTCGGGGGTGCTGAGATTGATGTACTTCCGCACCTTGCTCACGGTGGTCTCCTCAGAACGTAAAAGACCGCAGTCCCGAATTCGGGTCCTGCGGTCTAGGTCGAGTTCCACTATATCTGAGGACAGAGGCTTTATCGGGCCTTTCCTCCCCCACTTGGGGGGGCTTTTGGTTTGTGTATTCCTACAGACTTTGTGAGTCGTGGGATTCCTGGTTCCAATAGAGCCTCTCGGCCTCGGACTGGCCCCGCCCCCGCCGTACCCGGACCTCACCCAGCAGGGCGGGCACCAGGAGCAGAGCGGCCACCGCGCGGCGCGTGGACACCTCTGCGCCCTTCCACCATCCGGCGACGTCATCGGCCGGAACTCCCACCAGGGCGGGGGGAGTTGACAGCTCGCGCTCCCGGATCTCCAGGGCCGCGATCTCCTCTTCCTTCGCTTCGATCATCCGGGCCAGTACGCGGCCCTCCGCGAGGGTCTCGGGGGTGGCCTCCTCCATCTCCGCGAGCTGCGGCCGTACGCGCGCCAACTCCGCCCGGACCGCGTGCAGTTCGGGGCTCTCACCGTCGTCGGCGGCCAGCTCCTTGTGGATCTCGGGGCGGGACAGGTACGCGATGATCTCGCCGGTCACGATCTCGTCGACCGCGTCCTTGTTGATCCGCGTGCAGCCCTTGCCGTGGCACTGATAGGCGGCGGGCTGGTCCTTGCCCCCTGCCCGGCGGTACGTGACCGTCATGGCCTCGGAGCACACGTCGCAGCGCAGCACGCTGGAGAACGCGTGGCGTGCCCCGCCGGGCCGGACGGTCCGCCGGGCCTGGTCCGTGATGATCGCCTGCACTGCCCAGAAGGTCCCTTCGAAGGCGGGGTCATCGGTGATCGCGGGCCAGGTCGCCTGAGTGGTCCGGCCGTGGTGCGAGCGCTGCCCGATGTACGCCA
This sequence comes from Streptomyces fulvoviolaceus, assembly GCF_000718165.1. Lineage (GTDB taxonomy): Bacteria > Actinomycetota > Actinomycetes > Streptomycetales > Streptomycetaceae > Streptomyces > Streptomyces fulvoviolaceus. Next base: position 16,654 of record NZ_JOEY01000026.1, read on the forward strand.
CCTTGGTCGCCATGCCCCGCAGGGTGGCCGCACCGAACGGCGTGCCGCGTCGGCTGGCGATCCCGCGCGCTGCCCAGTCGGCCGCGATGGTGCGGAAGCTGTGACCGGCCCTGAGCCGCTCGAACAGCTCGACGACGTTGGGCGCGGCCTCGGGGTCGACGTACTGCCGGACCGGCTTCATGCGGCCTTTGATCATCTTGTACTCGCGCAGGTAGCCGTACGGGCACACGCCGTGCGGCTTGCCGTCGGCGGCGGCAGAGGTGACGTCCCGGAGTACCCGGCGGTGCGTCTTGTAGCTCTCGAACTCCGAGTCAACCGCGTCTTCCAGGAGGGACTTACGGTCGCGGCCGTTGGTCGGGTCGTAGGTCCGGCCGTGCGAGGTGACGTGGATCTTGTAGCCGCCCTCCTCGCAGAGGTCGATCAGGGTGCACCACTCGCCGGTCTTGCGGGACCCCCGGCTGTTCTCCCAGATCATCAGGACGTCACCGGCATCGCCGAAGGCGTGCGTCCGAAGATCGTCTGTCAGCCGGTCGAAGTCGTCGCGGCTCTTCTTCGCGTACCGGCTGGCGCTGCCGATGTCGCGGTACGGCTCACCCAGGACGGCATCGATCTCGTCGGCGGCGGCCAGGTTCTCCCGGTGCTGGTCCTCGGGGCTCTGCTCCTGGCCGCTGTGGTCGATGGAGACCCTGAGATACTCGCGCGCGGTCCTGGTCATGTGGTGCCCCCTCGTGTGCCGGAACCCCCATCCTGGCACCACTAAGGAATTTGTGCACGCCGTTGCCGGTGTGGGACAGCACCGCGTCCCGGCGGGCCAGGGAGGCGGCGCGGCGCGGGACGCCCGGGCAGGTCCAGCCGTAGATGTCGGCGCGGATCAGGGCGCCGATCCACTCCTGGTACGGATTGTCGTACGTCGCCGTCAGCGGCGGTTTCAGCCCGTTGGCGAGGTTGCGATAGGCGGCCCGCTCCGCCGTGAAGGTCTGCAGATACGGCAGCCGCAGCAGCCACAGGTCGCCCACCTGCTCCGTGCTGAAGGCGAAACCGTGGGTCTCCAGGAGGTCGAGGCCGAGGATGGCGTAGTCGACGTCGTCGTCGCGGCAGCTGCCGTGGATGCGGCCGCGGACGCACTCGCGCCACTCGGGGCGCAGTTCGAAGCCGTCGTTGTCGCCGACGGGCTCCGGAAGGTAGTCGGTGAGGGGGAGGGCGGCGGCCTGCCGCAGATAGCGGTCGATACGGTCCCGCGTCCACAGGTCGCCCTGCTCGACCGGCTTGCCGAGCATGTTGCCCGCGATCCGGCCCAGCCAGCCCCCGAGGATGCGGTCGGCGAGCTCTGGCTCAGTGCCCACAGGGGTCATAGGACCGGTTTACCCAATTCCGGGCACTCGCACAGAGGAGTCGCAGCGCGTTCTCAAGGTCCGGCGGTGCATGACGGCGGGGGCCACCTCCGGTTAAGGTCGCTGCGGCGCGACTGGCCTGACATGCGTGAGGCCTGGAGAGCAAGGGGATGGCAAGGTGGCGGACGCTGCAGGCAAAGGGGCCCAGAGGGTGCTCATCGCCGCGGACAAGTTCAAGGGGTCGCTGACGGCCGTGCAGGTCGCCGAGCGGGTGACGGCCGGGCTGCGCCGGGTCGTGCCAAACCTCGAGGTCGAGGCGCTGCCCGTGGCAGACGGCGGCGACGGGACCGTGGACGCGGCGGTCGCGGCCGGGTTCGAGCGGCACGAGATCAGGGCTGCCGGACCCCTCGGGCAGGAGGTGACGGCCGCCTTCGCGCTGAGCGGGGACACCGCGGTCGTGGAGATGGCGGAGGCCAGCGGGCTGCAGCGGCTGCCCAAGGGCGTCTTCGCGCCGCTCACCGCCTCCACCTACGGATCGGGCGAACTGCTGCAGGCCGCGCTCGACGCGGGCGCCCGCACGATCGTGTTCGGGGTCGGCGGCAGCGCCACCACGGACGGCGGCGCCGGCATGCTGTCCGCGCTCGGCGCACGCTTCCTGGACAAGGAGGGGGAGCCGGTCCCGCCGGGCGGCGGCGGTCTCGCCGAGGTGGCCTCGGCCGACCTGTCGGGCCTGGACCCGCGCCTCGCCGACGTGGAGCTGGTGCTCGCCAGCGACGTCGACAACCCGCTGACCGGCCCGAAGGGCGCACCCGCGGTCTACGGCCCGCAGAAGGGCGCCTCCCCGGACGACGTGGAGACGCTGGACGAGGCACTCGCCCACTACGCGCGCGTGCTGGAGGGCGCGGTCGGCGCCAAGGCGGCCGAGCTCGCCGCGGCACCGGGCGCGGGCGCCGCGGGCGGCATCGGATACGGCGCTCTGCTGATCGGCGCCCGCTTCCGCCCCGGCATCGAGGTCATGCTCGACGTCCTGGGCTTCGGGCCCGCGCTGGAGCGGACGACGACGCTGGTCATCACCGGCGAGGGCTCCCTCGACGAGCAGACCCTGCACGGCAAGGCCCCGGCGGGCGTCGCGGCCGCGGCCCGCGCCGCCCACAAGGAGGTCGTCGCCGTGTGCGGACGCCTCGCCCTGCCGCCGGAGGCCCTGGGCAGGGCCGGCATCCGGCGCGCGTACCCCCTGACCGAGGTCGAGCCGGACGTGGCGAAGTGCATCGCGGAGGCCGGGCCGATCCTGGAGCGGGTGGCAGAGCAGATCGCGCGGGATTTCCTGACCTGATCCCGGCTGATCATCTCCGGGCGCCCGACAACCGGTACGCGTCCAGCGCCAGCGTCATCTCGATCAGGTCCCTGGGCCGGGCCAGGGACCGTGACGTCAGCTGTTCCAGCCGCCGCAGCCGGTTGAAGACCGTGTTGCGGTGGCAGTACAGCCGTCCGGCGGCCCGGCCCGCCGAGCCCTCGCAGGCCAGCCACACGTCGAGGGTCTCCAGGAGCACCGCCCGGTCGGCGCACTCCAGCTCGAGGAGCGCGCCGAACACGTCCGCCACCAGCCGGTCGGCGAGCTCCGGCTGACTCACCACGAGCGCGGTCGGCATCCGCTGGTCGAGCCGTACGACCGCGGTCGCGTCCGGTGTGCAGGTGCGCAGGGCCAGCTCGGCGAGCCGCCGGGCCTGCCCCAGCTCGGCCAGCCCGGGCACCACCGGACTGATGCCACCCGGCCCCGAGCACCGCCCGTCCAGCGCCCGCGCCACGCCGTCCAGGCCCTGGCCGGGCGTGAGCGCGACGACCCCGACCTCGCAGTCCGCCCGCATCCGCCAGATGAACCGGAACCCGGCGCCCCGCACCGGCCGCCCGCACGCCTCCCGCCGCTCGGCCCGCAGCACCACGACCGCATACGGCCCGTGCTCCGGCAGATCGAGCCCCGCGGCCGCCCGCGCCGCGAGCCCCGGCGTTGCCTGCCCCTCAAGGAGCGCGTCGAGCAGCGCCTGCAACTGCTCGTCCGTGCGCCGCCGCAGCTCCGCCTCCGTGGACCGGTATGCCTCCGACGCCGCCTGCGCCTGCGCGTCCACCGCCGACCACACCATCGTCGTCGAGCGCATCAGCGCGGCGAGCCGCTCCGGTTCCCGCCCGGCCGCCCCTTCCACGAGCGCGTCCCACACCAGGTAGCCGGCACTCCGGTACGCGTGCACGAGGAGGTCCAGGGGCAGCCCCTGCTGGGCCCGGCGGCGGCCCGCGTCCTCGGCGTACTCCAGGTCGCGGCGCGGCGAGTCCCGGGGCGCGGAGATCGTCTCGATGCCGATCCGCATCGCCTCCTCCGCCTCGCGCCACTGCTGGTCGTGCGGGAGCACCCGCCCGTAGACGGGGGAGTACTCGGTGAGTTGCCGCAGGTGCTCGTCCACCAGCTCCGGCACTCGTTCCAGCAGAGCCGTGCAGGACTCCGCGAGCAGCTTCCAGTCATGACCGGTCCGCGGTCGGCGCCCTCCCATGTCCGGAGGATGCCACCGGGTCACGGCCGCGCACAGGCCCCTGACACGGGGTGTTGTGCGCGTGCACAACGTGCGGCCCGGCCCGCTGGTCACCCGCAGCGATTCGGCCGCGGGCCGTGGACGGACGCCCCCGCCGGTGCTGGGGTGAGCGCCACACCGAGTCAGGACAGGGGGAAGTCCATGGGCGGTTCCGGACTGGTCGTACAGGACCTGTCGGTCGGATACGGACCCGTGCGGGCACTGCGCCGGGTGTCCCTGGAGGTGCCCGAGGGAGCCGTGGTGACGGTCCTCGGCTCCAACGGCGCGGGCAAGTCCACGCTGCTGCGGGCGATCAGCCGGACGCTGTCCTTCCACGGCGGCGCGGTCACCGAGGGCAGCGTGAACCTGAACGGCAGACGCCTCGACGGACTCGCCCCGGACCGGGTGGTCGCCGCCGGGGTGTCCCAAGTCCCGGAGGGGAGAAGGGTGTTCGCGCGGATGACGGTCGCCGACAACCTGCGCGCGGGCGCCCTCGGAGGCGACCGCTCAGGTCGAACCACGGCCCTCGACCGCGTCCACGAACTCTTCCCCGTACTCGCGGAACGCTCCGGGCAGCGCGCCGGCCTGCTCTCCGGCGGCGAACAGCAGATGCTCGCCGTCGCCCGCGCCCTGATGGCCACTCCGAGAGTGCTGCTCCTCGACGAGCCGTCCCTCGGCCTCGCCCCGCTCATGGCGGAGCGGATCGCCGACACCGTCCGGGAGATCAACGCCCAGGGCACCTCTGTCCTCCTCGTCGAACAGAACGCCGCCCTCGCCCTGCGGCTCGCCACGCGCGCGTACGTCCTCGAAGTCGGCGAGGTGACCTTGTCCGGCCCCGCCGCGGAACTGGCCGCCTCCGACGAGGTCCGCCGCCGCTATCTGGGAGTGGTCGACGAGGACGCGGCGGCGGACGCCGAACAGACCGGCGCCACCAGGCGGACGCTCACCCGGTGGAAGGGGTGACGCCCATGGAGGCCCTCGAAGTGCGCAACCTGACCGTCCGATTCGCCGGGCTCACCGCCCTCGACGACGTGAGCTTCACGGTCCGCCCCGGCACCGTGCACGCCCTCATCGGCCCGAACGGCGCCGGCAAGTCCACCTGCTTCAACGTGCTCTCCGGCGTCTACCGGGCCACGCAAGGCAGCGTCCGCTTCGGCGCGCACGAGCTGACCGGCATGCCTCCGCACCGCATCGCCGGCCTCGGCGTCGCCCGCATCTTCCAGAACCTCGCGCTGCCGCCCCGCGCCACGGTCGAGGACAGCCTGCTCCTCGGCCGGCACCGGCTCACCCGGACCGGCTTCCTGGCCGCCGGACTGCGGCTGCCCTCGGCGGCCCGCGAGGAGCGGCTGCACCGTGAACGAGTCCGCGAGATCGCGGAGTTCGTCGGCATAGCGGACTGTCTGGACCGCCTCGCGGGCTCCCTCCCGTACGGGCAGCAGAAGCTCGCCGAGCTCGCCCGCGCCCTGTGCATGGAGCCACGTCTGCTGCTCCTGGACGAGCCGGTCGCGGGCATGACCGCCGACGAACGGCGCCGTACGGCCGCCGTGATCGCGGGCGTCCGGGACGGCCTCGGCATCTCGATCGTGCTGGTCGAACACGACATGGGGGTGGTGATGCGGCTCGCGGACGCGGTGACCGTACTGGACTTCGGGCGCCGGATCGCCGACGGCGCCCCCGTCGACGTACAGAACGATCCGGCCGTCGTACGCGCGTACCTGGGGGCCGGATCATGAGCACCTTCGCCGAAATCCTCCTGAACGGCGTCTCGTTGGGGTCGGTTTACGCGCTCATCGCGCTCGGCTTCGTGGTGATCTTCCGGGCCACCGAGGTCGTCAACTTCGCCCATGCCTCACTGCTGTTGGCGGGGGGCTACGTCACCGCCACCCTCCACGACGACATCGGCTTCTGGCCCGCGCTGCTCGCCGGGATCGCAGGTGCCGCGCTGGTCGGTGCCGCCGTGGAGTTCCTGGTCATGCGGCGCTACCGGGGTGCCGACCACAGCGTCCTCGCCATCGTCACCATCGGCGTCGACATCCTGCTGACCACGGAACTGACCCGCCGTATCGGCACGGATGTCCTGGTGATGGGGGACCCGTGGGGCGACGCGGTGCTGAAGCTCGGGTCGATCTCCCTCGCGCACACGCGGATCGCCGCGTTCGTGGCCGCGGCGCTGCTCATCACCGCGTTCCTGCTTGCCTTCCGGTACACCTCGTGGGGCGTGGCGATGCGCGCGGCGGCGGAGAGCCCGGAGACCGCCGCGCTGATGGGCGTACGTCTGGGGCGGGTGTCGCTGGGGGCTTGGGCCGTGGCAGGGGGGCTTGCGGCCGTGGCCGCGCTGTTCCTCACCGTCTTCCCGACGCCGGGCCTGGAGCGGGCCACCTCGCTCGCCGCGCTGAAGGCCTTCCCGGCCGCGATCCTCGGCGGGCTGGACTCCACGACGGGCGCGCTGGTCGGCGGGCTCCTGGTCGGCATCACGGAGTCGCTCGCCACCGGCTACCAGAGCGATCTGACGTTCCTGGGCCGTGGTCTCGGCGACCTGGCGCCGTATCTGGTCATGGTGGCGATCCTGCTCATCCGGCCGGCCGGGCTGTTCGGGACGAAGGAGCTGGCCCGTGTCTGAAGCCCTGGTGAAGCCGTTGCGGCTCGTTCGGACACGGAGGACACGGACGTACGTCTGGACCGCCGCAGCCGTCCTCCTCCTCGCCCTGCCCTTCTACCTGGACCGCTTCTGGCTCCAGGCAGGCCTGTTCGCCATGGCCGCCGCCATCGGCGCGATCGGCATCAACCTCCTCACCGGCGCGACCGGACAGCTCTCCATGGGGCACGCCTTCTTCCTCGCCGTCGGTGCTTATGGGTACTGCGTGTTCGCGGCCGACGGCGGAGACGGCCTGACCGGGCTCGGACTGCCGACCTGGCTCGCGGCCGTGCTCGCCGTGCTGGTCGCGGGCGTCGCGGGCGGGCTGTTCAGCCCCATCTCGGGCCGGCTCAGCGGCGCCTATCTCGGCATCGCCACGCTCGCGCTCGTCTTCATCGGCCAGCACGTGATGTTCAACGCGCACGACCTGACCGGCGGTGCCAACGGCCGTGACGTACCGCCTCTGAACCTGTTCGGCCTGACCTTCGACGACCGTGAACTCCTCGTCGCCGCCGTGCCGTTCGGGTCGGCGGAGAAGCTCTGGTACGCCGGTCTGGTCGTCCTCCTGGCCGGCGCCCTGTTCGCCCGCGGGGTGTTGCGCGGCCGCCCGGGACGGGCCATGAACGCGATCCGCGACCACCGCATCGCCGCAGGCGTGATCGGTGTGCCCGTCGCCCGCCACCGTGCCGCCGTCTTCGTGCTGTCGTCGATGTACGCGGGCCTCGCGGGCGTCCTGCTCGCGCTGGTCTTCCAGCGGACGGTGCCCGACTACTTCGGCATCACGCTGTCCCTGGAGTACCTCGCCATGATCGTCATCGGCGGGCTCGGCTCGGTCTCCGGCGCGGTGGCCGGGGCCGTGTTCGTGTCGCTGCTGCCGCAGCTGCTGACCCGCTACAGCGATGCGCTGCCCCTGGTCTCCGCCCCCGGCACGGGCGGGATCGCACCGGGCGAGGCATCCCGGTACCTCTACGGCGCCGCCGTCGTGCTGGTGGTGCTGTTCCTGCCCGGCGGCCTGGTCAGGGTGGCCGCCCGGCGTCGCGTCACAACCCACCCAGGGGAGGAACGATGAACACGACGTATGCGGCCAGGGCCGCCGCGGGCGCCCTAGCGGCCCTGCTCGTGCTGGCCGGATGCAGTTCCAAGGCCAAGGACGACGACGGCGACAAGGCGGCCGCGGGCGGGGTGAAGACCGGCGACGGCATCTCCGGCAAGACGATCACCCTCGGCGCGCTCACCGACATGACCGGCGTCTACGCCACCCTCGGCAAGAGCGTCACCCAGGCCCAGCAGCTCTACGTGAAGCAGCTGAACGCCGCCGGCGGCGTCTGCGGCTACAAGGTCCGGCTGTCGATCCGTGACCACGGCTACGACCCGCAGAAGGCCGTGTCCGGGTACACCGAACTGGAGCCGAAGGTGCTGGGCTTCGCCCAGTTCATCGGGTCCCCGTTCGTCGCCGCGGTCAAGCAGCGCATCGACGGCCAGGACAAGGGGCTGGTGCTGCCGCAGGCGTGGTCGGCCGCGCTCCTCGGCAGCCCGTACATCCGGGTCATCGGCTCCACCTACGACATCGAGACGATCAACGCCGTCGACTTCCTGATGCAGGAGAAGGGGATCAAGAAGGGCGACAAGATCGGTCACGTCTACTTCGAGGGCGACTACGGCGAGAGCGCCCTCGTCGGCTCCCGGCACGTCGCGCAGGAGGAGGGGCTGACCGTCGTGGAACAGAAGATCAAGCCCACCGACAACGACATGACCGCTCAGGTCGCCGCCCTCAAGCAGGCCGGCGTCAAGGCGATCGTCATCAGCGCGGGCCCGCGCCAGGCGGCCTCGCTCGTCGGCGTCGCCGCGGCTGGCGGCTTCAATGTGCCGATCATCGGCAACAACTCAGCCTTCGCACCCCAGCTCCTCGCCACCCAGGCGGGACCGGCCCTCATGAAGAACTACTACGTGTCCTCGCCCTCGCTCCCCATCGGCGCGGACACCCCGGAGGCGAAGAAGCTCGTCGCCGACTACCAGGCGGCCTATCCGAAGGACGCCCTCGACAACGGCATCGTCGCCGGCTGGACCGCGGTGTCGGCCTTCGGCGAGGCCCTGAAGAAGGCCTGCGCGAGCAAGGACCTCACCAGGGAGGGTGTCGACAAGGCCCTGCTGTCGATCGACTCCTTCGACGTCGGCTTCGGCATCGCCCAGGACTTCACGGATCCCAAGTCCGCGTCCTCCAAGCAGAGCGTCATCCTGCAGCCGGACAAGAGCGTGACGGGCGGCATGAAGGTCGTACGGGAGGCCGAGGCGTCCGAGATGGCCGAGGCGTACACGCCAGGGGCCTGAGACAGCCGAGAGGGCCCGAACCGGTTACGGTTCGGGCCCTCTCGAAAGTCGCGATTACGGGAGCTGCGCCGCCCGCGCCTCACGCCGGTTGTCGCGGAAGTTGTTCACCCGGCGGGCCGTGGCGAACAGCGGGATGACCGCGCCCATGACCAGCTGCAGTGCACAGCCCGTCTGCAGGAGCAGCTGTCCGCTCGGGGCGTCGAACGCCCAGGCGGCCAGGAGGCCCATCGACAGGACGATCCAGGAGAGCATCGCCACCGCGAGGCGGCCCCGCGGCTTCGGGTACTCCACCCGGCTCACCATCAGCCACGCCGTCCCCAGGATGGCCAGCAGCGTCGCCACGAAGGGCAGCTCGAGCAGCACGATCGAGACCACCGTCAGCGCGCCGAACGGCGACGGCATGCCCTGGAAGGTGCCGTCCTTCACCGTCACGCACGAGAACCGCGCCAGTCTCAGCACCACCGCCAGGAGCACCACGATCGCCCCCACCGCCGCCACCCGCTGGGACGCGTCGTCCGCGACCATGCCGTAGACGAGGACGAAGTACGCCGGTGCCAGGCCGAAGCTGACCAGGTCGGAGAGGTTGTCCAGCTCCGCGCCCATCGGCGACGAGCGCAGCTTGCGCGCCACCAGTCCGTCGAACAGGTCGAAGACGGCCGCGCACAGCATCAGGATGACCGCGGTGGCCGCGCTGTTGCGCGCCATCCCGGACTCCTGGCTGTCGGTCAGGTGCGGGATCAGGATGCCGGTGGTGGTGAAGTACACCGCCATGAAGCCGCACGTGGCGTTGCCGAGGGTGAGGGTGTCCGCTATTGAGAGGCGGAGAGAGAGGGGCATCTCCTCCTCTTCGTCCACCTCGTCGGCCTCGGGCACCCAGCCCGCCTGGGTCTCCGGATCAATCACGGTCAATGCGAGTCACCCCAGCCACGGTCTTCTGACCGACCTCGACCGCGACCTCAACGCCTTCCGGCAGGTAGATGTCGACGCGCGAGCCGAAGCGGATCAGACCGATGCGGTCGCCCTGCTCGACCTTCGTCCCCTGGGGGACGTAGGGAACGATGCGACGGGCCACCGCGCCGGCAATCTGGATCATCTCGATGTCACCGAGTTCGGTGTCGAAATGCCAGACTACGCGCTCGTTGTTCTCGCTCTCCTTGTTGAACGCCGGAACGAACCCACCCGGGACGTGCTCGACCGACGCCACCGTGCCGGAGAGCGGCGCGCGGTTGACGTGGACGTTGAGCGGGCTCATGAAGATCGCGACGCGGGTGCGGCCGTCCTTCCACGGCATGATGCTCTGCACCACACCGTCGGCGGGCGAGATGACCCGGCCCTGGGCGATCTCGCGCTCGGGGTCGCGGAAGAACCACAGCATGCCCGCCGCGAGCGCGGTGGCGGGCACGGCGACGGCCTTGGCGGCACCCGAGCGGCGGGCGCGGACCAGGCTGAGGGCTGCGGTGGCGACGGTCGGGAGAAGCCACGGCGATGCTCCGCGCGCGAGGCGTACGCCTGCCAGGCTGTCGCGTGGTGCAGAGGTTTGGCTGTGGGGCATGGATGACCTTCGTAGCGGATGATGCCGCGCTGTGACGGGGGACGGCGGCTTTCCCGGGATCGTACCGGTCGCGGGCCACAACTGGGTAAGCCAGGAAGCCGAGTCGGCGGCTGAACCGTGTTGACGGGGTGTGATCTTCTTCTCGAAGAAAACACCCCGAACTCGGACATCTAGCCTTGGAATCGATACTCTTCGAGCAGCCTGCGACCGATGATCATTTTCTGGATCTCGGCGGTACCTTCACCGATCAGCAGCATCGGGGCCTCGCGGTAGAGGCGCTCGATCTCGTACTCCTTGGAGAAGCCGTAGCCGCCGTGGATCCGGAAAGCGTCCTCCACGACCTCCTTGCAGTACTCGGAGGCGAGGTACTTCGCCATCCCTGCTTCAAGGTCGTTTCGTTCACCGGAGTCCTTTTTGCGTGCCGCGTTCACCATCATCGCATGGGCGGCCTCGACCTTGGTAGCCATCTCGGCGAGCTTGAACTGGATGGCCTGGTGCTGGGCGATCGGCTTGCCGAAGGTGTGACGCTGCTGGGCATACGAGACGCCCAGCTCGAACGCGCGCTGAGCGACGCCGCAGCCACGCGCCGCGACGTTGACGCGGCCGACTTCGACCCCGTCCATCATTTGGTAAAAACCTCGGCCGGTGACCCCGCCGAGCACGCGATCGGCCGGAAGTCGCAGGCCGTCCATGATCATCTCGGTGGTGTCGACACCCTTGTAGCCCATCTTGTCGATCTTCCCGGGGATGGTGAGGCCGGGGCGGACCTCTCCGAAGCCGGGCTCCTTCTCGATCAGGAAGGTCGTCATCGACTTGTGAGGCGCCGTGCCCTCGGGGTGTCCTTCGTCACTTCGGACGAGTACGGCGACCAGACTTGACGTTCCGCCGTTCGTCAGCCACATCTTCTGGCCGTTGAGGACGTACTCGTCGCCGTCCTTCACCGCCTTCGAGGTGATGGCCGACACGTCCGAGCCCAGGCCCGGCTCCGACATCGAGAACGCGCCCCGGATGTCGCCGGCCGCCATGCGCGGCAGGAAGTGGTCCTTCTGCTCCTGCGTGCCGTGCTGCTTGAGCATGTACGCCACGATGAAGTGGGTGTTGATGATGCCGGAGACCGACATCCAGCCGCGGGCGATCTCCTCGACACACAGCGCGTACGTCAGGAGCGACTCGCCCAGACCGCCGTACTCCTCCGGGATCATCAGGCCGAACAGGCCCAACTCCTTGAGGCCGTCGACGATCTGCTGCGGGTACTCGTCGCGGTGCTCCAGCCCGGTGGCGACCGGGATGATCTCCTTGTCCACGAAGTCGCGGACGGTGGAGAGGATTTCCTGCTGGATGTCGGTCAGACCGGCGGTCTGGGCAAGTCGCGCCATGGCTTACTTCTCCTGCTGCTTGAGCTCCGGGCGGCCGGGCTGCTCGCCGCCGCGCTCCTTGATGTACGTCTCGGTCGGCACCAGCACCTTGCGGCGGAACACGCAGACCAGCGTGCCGTCCTGCTTGTAGCCCTTGGTCTCGACGTGGACGATGCCGCGGTCGTTCTTCGACTTGGACGGCCACTTGTCGAGCACGGTCGTCTCGCCGTAGATCGTGTCACCGTGGAAGGTCGGCGCCACGTGCTTCAGCGACTCGATCTCCAGGTTGGCGATCGCCTTGCCGGAGACGTCCGGCACGGACATGCCGAGCAGCAGGGAGTAGATGTAGTTCCCGACGACGACGTTCCTGCCGAAGTCCGTCGTCTTCTCCGCATAGTTGGTGTCCATGTGGAGCGGGTGGTGGTTCATGGTGAGGAGACAGAAGAGGTGGTCGTCGTACTCCGTGACCGTCTTCCCGGGCCAGTGCTTGTAGACCGCCCCGACCTCGAACTCCTCGTAGGTGCGCCCGAACTGCATGCTCACGCCTCCGGAATCTCGAACTTGCTGGTGCGCTGCATGCCGGCGGCGCGGCCCTTGCCGGAGATGACCAGGGCCATCTTGCGGCTGGCCTCGTCGATCATCTCGTCGCCGAGCATCGCCGAGCCCTTCTTGCCGCCCGCCTCGGACGTGCAGTAGTCGTACGCGTCCAGGATCAGCTCGGCGTGGTCGAAGTCCTCCTGCGAGGGCGAGAAGATCTCGTTGGACGCCTCGACCTGGCCCGGGTGCAGCACCCACTTGCCGTCGAAGCCGAGGGCCGCGGCGCGCTGGGCGACCTCGCGGTAGCCGTCGATGTTGCGGATCTGCAGGTAGGGGCCGTCGATCGCCTGGAGGTCGTTGGCGCGGGCGGCCATCAGGATCTTCATCAGGATGTAGTGGTAGGCGTCCGCCGGGTAGCCGGGCGGCTGCTCACCCACGACGAGCGACTTCATGTTGATCGACGCCATGAAGTCGGCCGGGCCGAAGATGATCGTCTCGACGCGCTGGGACGCCGTGGCGATCTCGTTGACGTTGTTGAGGCCCTGGGCGTTCTCGATCTGCGCCTCGATGCCGATCTTGCCGACCTCGAAGCCCATCGTCTTCTCGATCTGCGTCAGCAGGAGGTCGAGGGCGACGACCTGCTGGGCCGTCTGGACCTTCGGCAGCATGATGCAGTCGAGGTTCTGGCCGGCACCCTCGACGACCGTGACGACGTCGCGGTACGTCCACTCGGTCGTCCAGTCGTTGACGCGCACGACCCTCGTCTTGCCGGTCCAGTCACCCTCGTTGAGGAACTTGACGATGGTGTGCCGCGCCTCGGGCTTGGCGAGCGGGGCGCACGCGTCCTCCAGGTCGAGGAAGACCTGGTCCGCCGGGAGGCCCTGCGCCTTCTCCAGGAAGCGGGGGTTGCTTCCCGGCACCGCGAGACACGAGCGGCGGGGACGCAGACGGTTGACGGTCATGCGGGGACCTCCAGGGGGTCGAGCTTGTTCGCTTTCCGGATCTCGTCGACGATGCGGCCGATGATTCCGGTGATGTCGAAGTCCTTCGGGGTGAAGACCGCGGCCACGCCCGCAGCCCTGAGCTGCTCGGCGTCACCATTGGGGATGATCCCACCGGCGATGACAGGTATATCTGTGGCACCGGCCACACGGAGCCGCTCCAGCACGTCCGGCACCAGCTGGGCGTGCGAGCCGGACAGGATGGACAGGCCGACCGCGTGCACGTCCTCCGCGATGGCCGCGTCCACGATCTGCTCGGGCGTCAGCCGGATGCCCTGGTAGACCACCTCGAAGCCCGCGTCACGCGCGCGTACGGCGATCTGCTCGGCGCCGTTGGAGTGTCCGTCCAGGCCCGGCTTGCCGACCAGGAAGCGCAGCTTGCCGACGCCCATGTCCTTCGCCGTCAGGTCGACCTTGCGGCGGACGTCGGCCATGGCCGAGCCCTCCTCCGCCGGGACCGCCACCGGCGCCGACGAGACGCCGGTCGGGGCGCGGAACTCGCCGAACACCTCGCGCAGGGCCCCGGACCACTCGCCGGTCGTGACACCGGCGCGGGCGCACTCCAGGGTGGCCTCCATGAGGTTGCCGGTGCCCTTGGCGGCCTCCTTCAGCTTCTCCAGCGCCTTGCAGGGGCGCGGGTGGTTGAAGGGCGGCTGGTAGCGGGTGTCGCGCCAGTGCTGGAGTCCCGCGATCACCCGGGCCTCGACGGCCGGGTCGACCGTCTGGATCGCGGTGTCCAGGTCGGACGTCAGCGGGTTCGGCTCGGTCGTCTCGAAGATGTTGACGCCGATGATCTTCTCCTGGCCGGACTCGATACGCGCCCGGCGCTCGGCGTGCGAGGAGACGAGCTGCGACTTGAGATAGCCCGACTCGACGGCGGCCATCGCGCCGCCCATCTCCTGGATCCGGTCGATCTCGGCGAGGGACTCCTCGACCAGCTTCTCGACCTTCGCCTCGATCACCTTCGAGCCCTCGAAGATGTCCTCGTACTCCAGCAGGTCGCTCTCGTGGGCGAGCACCTGCTGGATGCGCAGCGACCACTGCTGGTCCCAGGGGCGGGGCAGGCCCAACGCCTCGTTCCAGGCCGGGAGTTGGACGGCACGCGCGCGTGCGTCCTTCGAGAGGGTCACAGCCAGCATCTCGAGGACGATCCGCTGGACGTTGTTCTCCGGCTGCGCCTCGGTCAGTCCCAGGGAGTTGACCTGGACGCCGTACCGGAAACGGCGCTGCTTGGCGTTCTCGATGCCGTAGCGCTCGCGCGTGACCTTGTCCCAGATGCGGCCGAAGGCGCGCATCTTGCACATCTCCTCGATGAACCGGACGCCCGCGTTCACGAAGAAGGAGATGCGCGCGACGACGTCGCCGAACTTCTCCTCCGGCACCTGACCGGAGTCGCGGACGGCGTCCAGCACCGCGATCGCCGTCGACATCGCGTACGCGATCTCCTGGACCGGCGTGGCGCCCGCCTCCTGCAGGTGGTAGCTGCAGATGTTGATCGGGTTCCACTTCGGGATGTGGGAGACCGTGTACGCGATCATGTCGGTCGTCAGACGGAGGGAGGGTCCCGGCGGGAACACGTGCGTGCCGCGGGACAGGTACTCCTTGACGATGTCGTTCTGGGTCGTGCCCTGGAGCTGGGTGATGTCCGCACCCTGCTCCTCGGCGACGACCTGGTAGAGCGCCAGCAGCCACATGGCGGTGGCGTTGATCGTCATCGAGGTGTTCATCTGCTCCAGGGGGATGTCCTGGAACAGCCGGCGCATGTCACCGAGGTGCGCGATCGGCACACCGACCCGGCCGACCTCGCCGCGGGCGAGGATGTGGTCGGAGTCGTAGCCGGTCTGTGTCGGCAGGTCGAACGCGACCGACAGACCGGTCTGGCCCTTGGCGAGGTTGCGCCGGTACAGCTCGTTGGACGCCTCGGCCGTGGAGTGACCGGCGTACGTGCGCATGAGCCACGGCCGGTCCTTCTCCCGCTTGCCTTCGGCGGGCTGACGCTCAGTCATCTATGACCCCGGGTGTCTCAGATGTTGCGGAAGCGGTTGATGCCGTCGATGTGCTTGGCGCGCATCTCCTCGTCGCGCACGCCCAGGCCCTCCTCGGGGGCCAGGCACAGCACGCCGACCTTGCCCTGGTGGAGGTTGCGGTGCACGTCGTAGGCGGCCTGGCCGGTCTCCTCCAGGGAGTACACCTTGGACAGAGTCGGGTGGATCTTGCCCTTCGCGACGAGCCGGTTGGCCTCCCAGGCCTCGCGGTAGTTGGCGAAGTGCGAGCCGATGATCCGCTTCAGGGACATCCACAGGTAGCGGTTGTCGTACTCGTGGTTGAAGCCCGAGGTCGAGGCGCAGGTGACGATCGTGCCGCCCTTGCGCGTCACGTACACGGAGGCGCCGAAGGTCTCGCGGCCCGGGTGCTCGAAGACGATGTCGACGTCCTCGCCGCCCGTGAGCTCGCGGATGCGCTTGCCGAAGCGCTTCCACTCGCGCGGGTCCTGGTTGTGCTCGTCCTTCCAGAACTTGTAGTCCTCGGCGTTGCGGTCGATGATCGCCTCCGCGCCCATCGCGCGGCAGATGTCCGCCTTCTGAGGGCTGGAGACGACGCAGATGGGGTTGGCGCCGCCGGCCAGAGCGAACTGCGTGGCGTACGAGCCGAGGCCGCCGCTCGCGCCCCAGATCAGGACGTTGTCGCCCTGCTTCATGCCGGCGCCGTTGCGGGAGACCAGCTGCCGGTACGCGGTCGAGTTCACGAGCCCCGGAGCGGCGGCCTCCTCCCAGCTGAGGTGGTCCGGCTTGGGCATCAGCTGGTTGGACTTGACGAGCGCGATCTCGGCGAGGCCGCCGAAGTTGGTCTCGAAGCCCCAGATGCGCTGCTCGGGGTCGAGCATCGTGTCGTTGTGGCCGTCGGAGGACTCCAGCTCGACGGAGAGGCAGTGCGCGACGACCTCGTCACCGGGCTTCCAGGCGTTGACGCCCGGGCCGGTGCGCAGGACGACGCCCGCGAGGTCGGAGCCGATGATGTGGTACGGCAGGTCGTGCCGCTTGGTGAGCTCGCTGAGCTTGCCGTAGCGCTCCAGGAACCCGAAGGTCGACAGCGGCTCGAAGATCGAGGTCCACACGGAGTTGTAGTTGACCGAGGAGGCCATCACGGCCACCAGGGCCTCGCCCGGGCCGAGCTCGGGCAGCGCCACCTCGTCGAGGTGGATCGACTTGCGCGGGTCCTTGTCGCGGGTCTCGAGACCCGCGAACATCTCCGTCTCGTCCTTGTGCACGGTGATCGCGCGGTACGACTCGGGGAGCGGCAGAGCGGCGAAGTCGGCCGGAGTCGAGTCCGGCGACTGGATCGCGTCCAGGATGTCCTTCACGGTCACGGTGTTGCCTCCGGCGATACGCGTCCTGAGGGAGGGACGCTGAGGGTTACGTCGGTGTGCTGCTGAGGGTTTTGAGAAATGCCGTCGGTTCGGCGGTGGTGCTGTTCGGCAGCGCTTTGTGGCGCGGGAGGTTGCCTGTGACGCA
This sequence comes from Streptomyces fulvoviolaceus, assembly GCF_000718165.1. Lineage (GTDB taxonomy): Bacteria > Actinomycetota > Actinomycetes > Streptomycetales > Streptomycetaceae > Streptomyces > Streptomyces fulvoviolaceus. The sequence goes on from NZ_JOEY01000026.1 coordinate 33,463, forward strand.
GGCGTCCGGGCGCTCGGGCTGGGGGTCCCCCAGGCCTTTAGGGGGCACTGGGGGAGGCCTGAGGGGACAGCCGACGTGCGAATGGTCTCTGCACGCCGGCCGCCCGGACTCCTTCAAGGTATGACACCGCGTGTCACCCTGCAAGGCACTGAGTGCCAGAGATTGCTCTCAGATGAAATCTTTACGTAACAAATGAGCGATGATCGATCAAAGCTACCGGTGAGTAGGGATCAATCGGACGCTATAGGACATCGGCCAGACAGGCCAGGTAGAGCGCCATCGCCGTACGCGGTTCGCGCACTCCGCGCCCGCTCAGCTCCTCGATCTTCGTCAGCCGGTACAGCAGCGTGTTGCGGTGGACGGCGAGCCGTTCGGCCGTACGGACGAGGTGGAAGCCGCACTCGGCCCACGCGACGAGCGTGTCCCGCAGCACCGGCCAGTCCTCGCGCTCGCGCAATCCGGACAGCAGGGCCGCCGCGTACCGGACGCGTTCCTGGCGCACCGCCGCGGCGACCAGTTGCGGCACCCGCAGCTCCGCCACGGCGAAGACACGCCGGTCCGGCTCCAGCCGGGTCCCGGTACGCAGTGCCATCGCCGCGTCCCGGTAGGAGCCGTGCATCCCGGCGACGCCCCGTCCCGGCTCGCCCACTCCCACGCGCGCGTCCAGCCCGTGCCGCTCGCGGACGCGGTCGACCAGCGCGGAGCACCGCTCGGCCGGCCCGTGCGCGGATCTCGGCGAGGCGTGCAGCACCGCGTACCGTCCGGCGGCGAGCTCCCCGGCCACGTCCTGCCCGCCGCCGAAGACCTCCCGCACGGTCCGCATCAACGACATCCGCGAGACCCCGCCCGCCCGCACGTCCAACACCACACAGGTGCGGGGCAGCCGCGGGTCCAGACCCAGCTCGGTGAGCCGCGCCTCGACCGTCTCGGCGTCGACGACCTCGGGGTCGTAGAGCGCGATGTCCCGTACGCAGTCGTCGACCGCCCGCTCGTGCAGCAGCCGGGAGCGCAGCAGGGCCGCCTCCTCCAGGAGGATCTCGGTCTGCCGCTGCACCACGAGCCCGAACCGGCGTACCTCGTCCGGGTCGCCGGTCAGGCACACCGTGCCCACCGCCGCCGCGCCGACGATGATCGGCAGACTCATCCCCGACAGCACCCCGCGCAGCCGCCGCGCCTGTTCGGCGGTGTGCGTGGCGGAGCGCCGGGTGCGCAGCACTTCGTACGAAGCCTCGTGGACGGTGCCGAGCCGGCCGGCGTCCCCGCAGCCGATGACCACCGCCTCGCGGTCGGTGATCAGCACGTTGAAGCCGGTGATCCGCCCGATGTCGCAGGCGATCTCCTGGGCCAGTTCAGGGGTGAGCACGTCGCCGACTGCCATGTACGGAACGTACAGGCGGCGGGCGTGAACACGGGAGACCGATCGTGCACTTCGTACGATGACTCCGAGCTCCGGGATCTCTACCTTCTCTGGTCAACGGGCGGCCCGCACCCACCCCTCCACCACAGTCCCCCTCCCCAGGATCCCCAGGAGACGGTCATGCCCGCTTCACTGGAGAAGTCCCGCCCCACCAGAACCAGTTGGCTCATCACCCTGTACGCCGGCGGCGGCGAGTTCTGCGACGGCTACATCCTCAGCATCATCGGCGTCGCCCTCCCGCTCATCACCGGCGACTTCGGCCTCGGCTCCACCATGTCGGGGCTCGTCGGATCGGCCTCGCTGATCGGCATGTTCGTCGGCGGACTCGTCTTCGGATACGTCACCGACCGCATCGGCCGGCAGAAGGTCTACCTCCTCGACATCATGGCGTTCATCGTGCTGTCCGCCGCCCAGTACTTCGCGCCCGACCCCTGGACGCTCACGCTCCTGCGGTTCGCCATGGGCATCGCGATCGGCGCCGACTTCGCGATCGCGGGCACCATCGCCTCCGAGTTCGCGCCCCGGAAGTCCCGTGGTCCGCTGCTCGTCGTCATGGTCACCATGTGGTCGGTCGGGGCGGCCACCGCGTACGTCGTCGGCTGGCTGATGATGCGCTCCGGGCACGACGACTGGCGCTGGATGATGGCCAGCAGCGCGATCCCGGCCGCGCTGATCCTGCTGCTGCGGTTCGGCACGCCCGAGTCCCCGCGCTGGCTGATGAGCCAGGGGCGGACGGCGGAGGCCCAACAGGTCGTCCGCCAAATGCTCGGCCCGGACGCCGACTTGAGCGACCTGGAGGCCGAGACCACCACCCGCAGCCGCTACACCGACATCTTCCAGGGCGTCTATCTGCGCCGCACGGTCTTCGTCGGCGTCTTCTGGGCCTGCCAGCTGCTGCCGATCTACGCCATCACGACCTACGAGCCGACCATCCTGACCTCGCTCGGACTGGAGCACGGCAACACCGCGTACCTGGGCGCGGTGGCGCTGCAGATCTTCTACATCATCGGTTCGCTCTCCGGGATCCTCTTCGTCAACAAGGGCCGCAGGCCCCTGCTGTTGTGGAGCTTCGCGCTGTCGGCCGTACCGCTGCTCGGACTCTCGCTGCTGGCCGACCCGAGCCCGGCCGCAGTCCTGGTGCTGTTCGCGGTGTTCGGCGTGGCGTCCTTCTCCAGCCAGTGCCTGCAGGCCATCTACCCGTCCGAGCTGTTCCCGACCGGCGTACGGGCCACCGCCAACGGCTTCGCGACCGGCGCCAGCCGTATCGGGGCCGCCATCGGCACCTGGGGCGCCCCCGTGGTCCTCGCCCACAGCACCCGTCTCGCCATGCTGCTCGGCGCGCTGATCTGCGGGGTCGGCTGGCTGGTGTCGTACCGGCTCGCCCCCGAGACCAGCGGCAAGAGCCTCGCGGAGTCGAGCGGCGACGGGACCACCGCCCCCTCCCTGCCTGCCGTGAAGGAGCTTTCGTGAGGCCTGCTTCCGTCCTCGTCGTCGGCGGCGGTGTCGTCGGCCTGGCCTGTGCGCACTATCTCGGCCGGGCCGGGCTGAAGGTCACCGTGCTGGAACGGGACCGGCTCGGCAGCGGGGCCTCCCGCGGCAACGCCGGCGAGGTCTGCCCCGACCTCGTCGAACCGCTGGGAGCGCCGGGCGTCGCGGTCAGGGCACTGACCGGGATGGTCAAGCCGGCCAGTCCCCTGTGGATCAACCCGGTACCGAGCATCCAGCTGGTCCGCTTCCTGGCCCGCCTCGGACTGCGCAGCACCGCCCGCCACTACGGCGCCGGGGCCGCGTCGCTCGCCGCGCTCGCCGAGGACACCTTCGAGCTGTTCGAGGAGTTGGAGGCGCTCGGTGTGGACGGCGGGGCCGAGAAGGACGGTTTCCTGTTCGCGTATCCGTCGTACGAGGACGCGGCGCACGGGCTGGCGGGCTTCCGCCGGCTCGGTGCGCCGGTCGGCGGTCTGCTGCGGGGGCCCGCCCTGTCCGAACGGGAACCGGCCCTGGGCCCTGCCGCCCACGCCGGGTTCCTCGTGGAGCGCCAATGGTCCCTGGATCCGGGGCAGTTCGTGGACACGCTCGCCGAGCGGCTGCGGCGGGACGGGGCCGAGCTGGTGGAGGGCGCGCGGGTCACGGGGGTCCGTGAGGACGGGCGAGGTGTTCAGGTGCGCACGAGCGCGGGGACGTACGGCGCGGACGCCGTCGTGATCGCGGCCGGGGTCTGGTCCCGCGAGGTGTGCCGCTCGCTGGGTGTACGGATCGATCTCGCCCCGGGCAAGGGGTACAGCTTCTCGGTCCTGGCCGAGCCGCTGCCGCGCCGCCTGGTGCACCTGGGCTCGGCCAAGGCGGTCCTCACGCCGCTCGGCAAGAGGGTCCGGGTCGCCGGGACGATGGAGTTCGACCGCGACCCGGACCGCTTCCGGCAGGGCCGCGTCGACGCCATCGTCACGGCCGCGCGGCCGTATTTGCCGGGCGCGGACTGGGACCGGCGCGAGCAGGAGTGGATGGGCCCGCGCCCGATGACCCCGGACGGCCTGCCCCTCATCGGCCCGCTGCCCGGCCGCCCGCGCATCCTCCTCGCCACCGGCCACAACATGCTGGGCCTGATGCTGGCCCCGGCAACGGGCCGCCTGGTGACGGGCTTGGTGACGGGGGAGGGGGGCGGGGAGCTGGCGGCGCGTTTCACGCCTATGCGGAGGTAAGCGGTACTGGCGAACTCCGAGCGCGACAAGCGCCCCTCAGGGGCGCGGGGAACTGCGCGACCAGCCACGAACGGCGCCGCACCCGATTGACGACCCATCACGGCACTTTCAACGGTCCTTCAGGGCCTGCTCAATCGTGCGCATCACTTCGTCCAGCGGCGCATCGGTCCGAGCCACCGTCACCAGAACCTCCCCGTGCGTCGTGGCGGAGGCGGGCGCCGGCCGGGGCGTGCTCTCCCGGCCGGCCCCGATCCCCGAGATGAACGCCTTCCGCACGATCGAGAACGCGTGGTCCAGCTGCGTCTCCACGTCCCCCTGCCCCCCGGCCCGCAGCCAACGCCGCAGGACGTGGTTGTGGGCGGTGACCACGGCGGACGCGGCGACCTCCGCCAGCAGCGGATCGTCGTTCGCGTCATCGTCATGCGCGTGCTCGTCGAAGTGACCGAGGAGATACCGGGTGAAGAGACGCTCGTAGCGGGCCACCGACGCGATCTCCGCCTCGCGCAGAGTCGGCACCTCGCGCGTGAGCTTGTAGCGGGCGACCGAGATCTCCGGCCGGGCCGCGTACATCCGCATGACCTCCTTGATGCCCCGGCACACCGTGTCGAGCGGGTGCTCGTGCGCCGGGGCGGCGTTGAGCACGGCCTCCGCGCGGATCAACGTGTCGTCGTGGTCGGGGAAGATCGCCTCTTCCTTGGACCGGAAATGGCGGAAGAACGTGCGGCGCGCGACCCCGGCCTGGGCCGCGATCTCGTCGACGGTGGTCGCCTCGTACCCCTTGGTCGCGAACAGCTCCATCGCCGCGGCCGCCAGTTCTCGGCGCATCTTGAGCCGCTGCGCGGCGGCGCGACTGCCTGCGGCACTTTCCGGCGCGTCGGGCGTGGCTGGTGTACGTGAGGACTTGGCGGGCTGGGACATGACCCGAACGTACTGCATGTGCGCAGGGTAGTGCGCATGTCCGGGGGTCCCCCCGCCCTGTGCGGGCGGGGGTCCTCCAGCGGGGTCGAGCAGTCCGCCCCACTCCGCGTCGTCTCTCAACCAGTCGCCCGTACGCTCAGCGCCGGGCATATTCGCGGAAGCCACGGCCCGTCTTCCGGCCGAGGCAGCCCGCGGCCACCAGGTGCTCCAGGAGCGGGGCCGGGGCGAGGCCCGGGTCGCGGAACTCACGGTGCAGGACCTTCTCGATCGCGAGGGAGACATCGAGCCCGACGACGTCCAGGAGCTCGAAGGGCCCCATCGGGTAGCCGCCGCCCAGCTTCATCGCCGCGTCGATGTCGTCGAGGGTCGCGTAGTGCTCCTGGACCATCTTGATCGCGTTGTTGAGGTACGGGAAGAGCAGGGCGTTCACGATGAAGCCCGCACGGTCACCGCAGTCGACCGCGTGCTTCTTGATCTTGACGCAGACCTCGCGGACCGTCGAGTGGACGTCCTCCGCCGTCAGCACCGTACGGACGACCTCGACCAGCTTCATCGCCGGCGCCGGGTTGAAGAAGTGCATGCCGATCACGTCCTGCGGACGCGAGGTGGCGCGGGCGCAGGCGACGACGGGCAGCGAGGAGGTCGTGGTGGCCAGGACCGCGCCCGGCTTGCAGACCTTGTCCAGCGCCTGGAACAGCTGCTGCTTGATCTCCAGGTCCTCGGCGACGGCCTCGACGGCCAGGTCGACGTCGGCGAAGGCGTCGTAGGAACCCGCCGCGGTGATGCGGTCCAGGGTCTGCGCGGCCGCCTCGGCGGTCAGCCGCCCCTTGTCGACGGAGCGCGCGAGCGACTTGCCGATACGGGCCTTGGCGACCTGCGCCTTCTCCTCGCTGCGGGCGGCGAGCACGACCTCGTACCCGGCCTTGGCGAAGACCTCGGCGATGCCGGACGCCATGGTGCCGGAGCCCGCGACACCGACGGAGCGGACCGGACGGGCGGGGGTCCCGGTGCCGCCGGCGACGGGCGTCAGGGTGTCCGGCACGACCGTCGCGCTGCCCGGAGCCTCGTACGTGTAGAAGCCGCGGCCCGACTTACGGCCGCTCAGGCCCGCCTCGCTGAGCTGCTTGAGGACCGGGGCGGGGGCGTGCAGCCGGTCGTGGGACTCGGCGTACATGGCCTCCAGGACCGTGCGCGCGGTGTCGATGCCGATCAGGTCGAGCAGGGCGAGCGGCCCCATCGGCAGCCCGCAGCCGAGCCGCATCGCGGCGTCGATGTCCTCGCGGGAGGCGTACTTCGCCTCGTACATCGCGGCCGCCTGGTTGAGGTAGCCGAACAGCAGCCCGTCGGCGACGAATCCGGGCCGGTCGCCGACCGCCACGGGCTCCTTGCCGAGGTCGAGGGCGAGGTTGGTGACCGCGGTGACCGCGGTCGGCGCGGTCAGCACCGAGGAGACGACCTCGACCAGCTTCATCGCCGGCGCCGGGTTGAAGAAGTGCATGCCGAGCACGCGCTCGGGACGGGCCGAGTCGGCGGCCAGGCGCGTGACGGAGAGGGCGTTGGTGCCGGTCGCCAGGATCGTCTCGGGGCGCACGATCCCGTCGAGCTCGCGGAAGATCTGGTGCTTGATCTCGTACGACTCCGGAACCACCTCGATGACCAGGTCGGCGTCGGCGGCGGTGCGCAGGTCGGTGGAGGTGCGGACGCGGGCGAGGACGTCCGCGCGCTCCTGCTCGGTCAGCCGGCCGCGCTCCACGGCGCGGGCGGTCGAGGCCTCCAGGGCGGCGACGGCCTGGGCGGCCGCGGCCTCGCTGATGTCGATGCCGACGACCTCGCGGCCGGCCTTGGCCAGGACCTCGGCGATGCCGGTGCCCATGGTGCCGAGACCGACGACGGCAATGGTCTTGAGCGGGGACAGAGGGGTGTCGGACAGGGGAGTGGCCATCGCGGACTCCAGGAATGAGGGTGACGACTGGGAACGCGCCCGGGTGCGCCGGGGGAGTCCGACCGAGGCCGAACCGGTCCGAAAGGCGCACCGGGTGCGTGAGAAGGAGTGCGGGTGTTGCCGGGCTGCGAGCGCACACGCCCGGTGCCGTCGGTGCGGGCGTGCACACGCCCGAAGAGAACGGCGGAGATCGACCGGCCCTGTCCCAAAGCCGGGTCGTACTGCGGTACGTGAGGTACCGAACCGACCAACACTCGCGGTGGCTGCGTCACCAGGCCACCACAAGCAAATCCGCGAGTGGGTAACTCGCTCGTCTGAGCTTAACCCGTGGGTAACGAGCGCGCCAGCCCCCGAGTTTGTGATGTAGGTCCCGCGCCCCGGACGACACGCCTAATCTCGGCTTCATGGACGAAGAGTTGCGATCACTCACGGAGCGTTTACGGCAGGAGTCGGGAGCGACGGCCGCCTACGACCGTCTCGCGGCGACGGAGGACCTCGACGAGCTGGCCGGAATACTGACCGAGCCCGGACAGCCGCTGTGGGCACGCGAACTGGCCGCGTTCCGGTTGGGGTTCGCCGGTGACCGACGCGCCTTCGAGTCCCTCGTACTGTTCCTGAACCACCGTGACCCGCAGCGCTGCGCCTCCGCCGCCCAGGCCCTGGCCCGCCTCGGTGACCCGCGCACCGCCCGTGCGGCCGCCGCCCTCGCCACCAACGAACTGCGCGTCGCCTACGCCCTGCACCCGGTCCGGCTCCTCGCCGACCTGCGCGCCCCCGAGTCCGTACCCGCGCTGATCACCACTCTGGAACGCCGGCTGCGTCCGTACGACCCCCACCGGCGGGTGGCGCTCGCCTGCGTGGAAGGGCTCGGCTCGCTCGGTGACGCCCGCGCCAGAGCCGTACTCAACGAGGCACTCGCGCACCCGGTGCTGGCGGAAGCGGCCGTGCACGCGCTGGCGCGGATTCCGAAGCCGCGGTGAGGTGAGCCGTCAGCCCGGCAGCTCCCGCGCATACCGCACCTCGGGCACCGGAACGCCGTCCACCTCGAAGGGCTCCTCGGCGCCGTCGGCGTGGAACCCCGCCCGCTCGTAGAAGCCGCGGGCGGGGGCGTTGCCCTTGAGGACCCAGAGGTACATGCGTTGGTGCCCGGCGGTCGTGCAACGCCGTAGGGACTCCTGGAGCAGGGCGTGACCGATGCCGCTGCCGAATCGGTCCGGATCCACGTAGATGGCGTACAACTCGGCGTCCTCGGTGCGCAGTTCACCGTCCCGGTACAGCCCGTGGCAGGCCCAGCCGAGAATCTCGCCGCCCTGTTCGGCGACGAGGTTCAGCACGCTGCCGTCGCCCTGCCCGAACCGGGCGCGGTGGTGCTCGGCATCCTCGGCCGCACTGAGCGCGTCGAGGAACGGCTGCGGCATGAGGCCGCGGTACGCGGTCTGCCAGCCACGGATGCGGATCTCGGCCACGGGGCCGCAGTCGGCGATCGTCATCTCCCGGACCCGGAGTCCGGTCATGGACCCACCACCGCGAACGCCTCGATCTCCATCAGGAACTCGGGTCGCACCAGCGAGGCGACCTGCACCGCCGAGGCGGCCGGCAGGCGGTCGTCGGGTATGTGCTCGGCGCGGGCCGCGCGGATCGCGGGCATGTGCGCCATGTCCGTGACGAAGTAGGTGAGTTTGACGACCTCGTCGAAGGTCGCGCCGGCGGCGGCCAGGCAGCGCCGGAGGTTCTCGAAGACCTGGCGGGCCTGGGCGGCCGGGTCGCCCTCGCCGACGAGCTTGCCGACCTCGTCCAGGGCGAGCTGGCCGGAGATCGCTACGAAGCGGCCGGTGCCCATGACGACGTGGGTGTACGCGGCGGCGGGGGCGACTCCGTCGGGGGCGGGGATCCTCGTCAGCTCACTCATGCGTCCATGGTGGACCATGGGTCCGACATCGCCCCCGACGGGCCGTCAGTCACTCACTGCTCAGCCGCGGAAGCCGAGCAGCCCGTGCAGCGCCGAGCCGCGCGCCGATGTCGACGCCGCCTTCGAGGTCAGCGGTTTCGGATCGGGCATCGCCTTGCACACGGCGTCGACCTCGCCGCCGCTGCGCGGCACCGAACCGTCGGTCAGGTACGCCGTCAGGTACTTGTCCAGGCAGGCGTTCCCGCTCAGCGTGATGCCGTGGTTCCCGCCGCCCTGCTCGACGACGAAGCTGGAACCGGCCAGCAGACGATGGACCGTCGCGCCGCCCTCGTACGGGGTGGCCGCGTCGCCCGTCGCCTGGAACAGCAGCGTCGGCGGCAGCTTGCCGTTGGCGATGTTCACCGGCTGCAGCGACTCCGTCGGCCAGAACGCGCACGGCGCGTTGTACCAGGCGTTGCTCCAGGCCATGAACGGCGCCTTCTCGTACACCGCCCAGTTGTCCTTCCGCCACTGGCTCCAGTCACGCGGCCAGGAGGCGTCACGGCACTGGACGGACGCGTAGATGCTGTAGCCGTTGTCCCCGGACGCGTCGACGGCGGCGAAGGCCTCGTACGCCTCGACCAGCGGGTCGGCGTTCTTGTCGTTGACGTACGCCGCGAACGCCTCGGCCAGGTAGGGCCAGTACCCGTTGTAGTAGCCGCCGGGGCCGAAGGTCTCCTCGAACTCGGAGGCACCGACCTTCCCGCCCGCCGGCTTCTTGGCGAGCGCCGCCCGCACCGCGTACCACTTGGCCTCGACCTTGGCCGGGTCGGTGCCGAGCTTGTACGTGGAGTCGTACTTGGCGATCCACGCCATCAGCGCCCGGTGCCGGTCGTTGAAGGCGTAGTCCTGGGTGATGTTGTCGTCGTACCAGACACCGGTCGGGTCGACGATCGAGTCCAGGACCAGGCGCCGCACCCGCTCCGGGAAGAGCTTGGCGTAGACCGCGCCCAGGTACGTGCCGTACGAGTAACCGAAGTAGTTGATCCGCTTCGCACCCAGCGCCGCGCGGATCGAGTCCATGTCCTGCACGGCCTGGACCGTGTTGATGTACGGCAGCACGGTCGCGTACTTCTTGCCACAGGCGTCGGCGAAGGACTTGACGCGCTCGAGGTTGGCCTTCTCGAGCGCGGGCGTGCTCGGCACGGAGTCCGGGCGCCCCGGGTTGAAATGGCCGGGCTTGCAGTTCAGTGCGGGCTTGCTCGCGCCCACTCCGCGCGGGTCGAAGCCGATGACGTCGTACTGGGCCGCGACGGCCTTGGACAGGCCGGAGGCGATGAACCCGGCGAACGTCACACCGCTGCCGCCGGGGCCGCCGGGGTTGACCAGCAGCGGGCCCTGGTACTTCTTCGCGGTGTGCGGGACGCGGGACAGCGCGAGCGTGATCTGCTTCCCCTGCGGGTTCGCGTGGTCCAGCGGCACCTTGAGGGACGCGCACTGGAGCGTCGGATAGTCGGTGGTGCCGCACTTCTTCCAGCTGAGTTTCGCGGCCTGAACGCTTTCCGTGGTCTGCGGAGCGCTCGCGCCGGCGGGGACGGCCGTGACGGTCCCGGCCACGACGACGACGGCGCCGCACAGCACTGCTGCGCGTTTTCTCATGGGGTCCTCCCAGGACGGAGGGTTTCGGACCGCGAGGGTCACGGTCCACGCCGCATCGTCCCGGAAAGCGCGCCCGGAAGAACCAGTTCTGGCAATACTTGACCCGATTGAGCCGCCGGATGCGCTCGAACGCTCTCAGATCAGGGTGAGTTGGGTCGGTTCAGACATCGGGGGATCGGCTGGCTCGGGCTCCCGGATCCGGCGGGGCATCCCGTCGCCCGCGGGGCCGATGCCGTACTCCTGGGCCAGTTCGTGGACCTGACGGGTGATCCGGCGCTGGTACCACTTCGGGGCGTAGGAGCCGTCCGCGTACAGCCGCTCGTACCGGCGCACCAGGTGGGGGTGGTGGTGGCCCAGCCAGGCCATGAACCACTCGCGGGCCCCGGGCCGCAGATGCAGCACCAGCGGGGTGACGGACGTGGCCCCCGCGGCGGCGATCGCCCGCACGGTGGCCCGCAGTTGGGCCGGATTGTCGCTCAGGAACGGGATCACCGGCGCCATCAGGACCCCGCAGCCGATGCCGTGCTCACCGAGGGTCCGTACGACGTCCAGGCGCCGCTCCGGGGCGGGCGTGCCCGGTTCGACGGTGCGCCACAGCTCGGGGTCGGTGAAGCCGACCGAGACGGAGATGCCGACGTCCGTCACCTCGGCCGCCTGCTTCAGCACATCGAGGTCGCGCAGGATCAGTGTGCCCTTCGTCAGGATCGAGAAGGGGTTCGCGTGGTCGCGCAGGGCGGCCAGGATCCCCGGCATCAGCCGGTAGCGGCCCTCCGCGCGCTGGTAGCAGTCGACGTTCGTGCCCATCGCGATGTGGTCGCCCTGCCAGCGGCGCGAGGCGAGCTGGCGGCGCAGCAGCTCCGGCGCGTTCACCTTGACCACGATCTGCGAGTCGAAGTCGATGCCCGTGTCGAGGTCCAGGTAGGTGTGCGTCTTGCGGGCGAAGCAGTACACGCACGCGTGCGAGCAACCCCGGTACGGGTTGATCGTCCACTCGAACGGCATGCGGGAGGCTCCCGGCACCCGGTTGATGATCGAGCGGGCCCGGATCTCGTGGAACGTGATCCCGGCGAACTCGGGCGTGTCGAACGTACGGCTCGTCACCGCGTCGGCGCCGAACAGGGCGGCGTCGGCCCGGCTGTGGTCGGCGGACTCGGTGAGGTTCTCCCAGCGCATGAGGCCTCCTCGGTAGCACTGACCCCAAGAATAGAACATTTGTTCCCTTGATCGTGCGACCCTGCGTGCGACCCCGATTTGGGCGGCCGGGGACCGGGGTGGTTGGCTTGACCGAACCCCCCGAGAATTCAGGTCCTGGAGGAAGTCAATGGCGCAGGTCGAGGCCACTACGGAGCGGATCGTCGCGGCGGACGCGGAGAAGGTGTTCGACGCCCTCGCCGACTACAGCGGCACGCGCGCGAAGCTGCTGCCCGAGCAGTACAGCGAGTACGAGGTGCGCGAGGGCGGCGACGGCGAGGGCACCCTCGTCCACTGGAAGCTCCAGGCCACCAGCAAGCGGGTCCGCGACTGCCTCCTGGAGGTCAGCGAGCCCACCGACGGCGAACTCGTCGAGAAGGACCGCAACTCCTCGATGGTCACGACCTGGCGGGTCACCCCGGCCGGCGAGGGCAAGTCGCGCGTCGTCGTGAGCACCGTCTGGAACGGCGCCGGCGGCATCGGCGGCTTCTTCGAGAAGACCTTCGCCCCCAAGGGACTCGGCCGGATCTACGACGCGGTGCTGGACAAGCTCGCCACCGAGGTCGAGAAGTAGGTCCAACCGGTAGACCTTCCAGGGTCGTTGGCCCCCTCACCGGTTCGAGTGGATCTCCGTTCGGTCCGGCATGATGCCGTAACTCGTCGCGCTTGCTCGTAGTTGTCGCTTAATGCGGGAAATGTACGGCAGGTGCGACGAGGGGAGCGGTACGTGGGCGGGACGACTCTGGTGCAGGACGAACCGGTCACGGCACCCCCGGAGGAACGCGCCCCGGCCGCGGACGGGGCCGTCGAACTCGGCCCGCGCCGCGTGCGGTTGGTCTTCTTCGCGCTGATGCTGGCGCTGCTGCTCGCCGCACTGGAGCAGATGATCGTCGCCACCGCGCTCCCGAAGATCGTCGGTGAGCTGCACGGCCTGGACAAGATGTCCTGGGCGATCACGGCCTACCTGCTCACCGCCACGATCGGACTGCCGATCTACGGCAAGCTCGGCGACCTGCTCGGCCGCAAGGGCGTCTTCCAGTTCGCGATCGTCGTCTTCGTGGTCGGCTCCGCGCTCGCGGGCCGCGCGCAGACCATGGACCAGCTGATCGCCTTCCGCGCGGTCCAGGGCGTCGGCGCGGGCGGCCTCATGATCGGTGTGCAGGCGATCATCGCCGACATCGTGCCGCCCCGGCAGCGCGGCCGCTTCATGGGCCTGATCGGCGCCGCCTTCGGACTCGCCTCCGTCGCGGGCCCCCTGCTCGGCGGCTACTTCACGGACCACCTCTCCTGGCGGTGGTGCTTCTACATCAACGTGCCCTTCGGCATCGTCACGCTGGCCGTCGTCACCGCCGTGCTGAAGCTCCCGAAGCCCGCCGCGAAGCCCCGGTTCGACGTCCTCGGCGCGCTGCTGCTCGCCGTGGCCTCCACCTGCCTTGTGCTCCTGACCAGTTGGGGCGGCACCGAGTACGCGTGGGACTCGCGCGTCATCGTGGGTCTCGGCGCGGGAGCGGTGGCAGCCTGCGTCCTCTTCCTCGTCGCCGAGCACTTCGCACCCGAACCCCTCATCCCGCTCCGGCTGTTCAGGGACTCCGTCTTCAACATCACCGGCCTGGTGGGCCTCGTGATCGGCGTCGCCTTGTTCGGGGCCGCGAGCTACCTGCCGACCTTCCTGCAGATGGTCGACGGGGCGAGTGCCACCGAGTCCGGGCTGCTGATGCTGCCCATGATGGGCGGCATCGTCGGCGCCTCGGTCGTCTCCGGACAGCTCATCAGCCACACCGGCCGCTACAAGATCTGGCCGGTCCTCGGCGGCGGCCTCTCCGTCGTCGGCATGTGGCTGCTGTCCCGCCTCGAAGTCGACACGCCCCGGCTGCACTACAGCATCTGGATGGCCGTCCTCGGTGCCGGCATCGGCATGGTGATGCCGGTTCTGATCCTCGCCGTGCAGAACTCCGTGCGCCCTGCCGACCTCGGCACTGCGACGAGCGCCAACAACTATTTTCGCCAGATCGGTGGAAGTGTCGGCGCGGCGATCTTCGGCACCCTGTTCGCCGGCCGGCTTGCGGACGCACTCGAAGAGCGCCTGCCCACGCGCACGGGTGCCGGGCTCCCGGACCCCGAGTCCATCACCCCTCAGCTCGTGCACGCACTGCCTGCGGAGCTGCGAGACGCATACATCCGCGCGTACGCCGACGCCATGCCGCGGATCTTCCTCTACCTCGTGCCGGTCCTCGTCCTGGGCCTCCTGATCGCCTTCTTCCTCAAGGAGAAACCGCTGGTGTCCCACAACGCCCCCGCCGAGCCGACGGAGACCGTGCCCGTGAACGCCCCGATCCCGCAGGCCCGTTCGCCGTACGCCGCCGGAATCCCGGTGTGCGGCACGGTGCAGCACCCCGACGGGACCGTCGTGCCCCGCGCGGCCCTCACGCTGATCGACGCCGTCGGACAGCAGATCGGGCGGGGCGCGAGCGGCGAGGACGGGCGGTACGCGCTGTCGACGCCCGGCTCGGGGGCGTACGTTCTGATCGCCGCGGCAGGCGGTCACCAGCCGCAGGCCGTCTCCGTGACCGTCGGCGAGCGCCCCGTCGAACTGGACGTCGTCCTCGGCGGCGCCGGCCGCCTCGCGGGCAGTGTGCTGACCGCGGACGGCTCGCCCGTGCGGGACGCCATCGTCACGCTCACCAACGTGCACGGCGAGGTCGTCGCCACCACCCGCAGCGGGCGCGAGGGCGGTTACGTCATCACCGAGCTGGTCGCCGGCGAGTACACCCTCGCGGCCAGTGCGCCCGCTTTCCGCCCGGCGGCGCTCCCCGTCACCGTCCAGGCCTCCCGGGAGACCCGCCAGGACGTCGAACTCGCGGGCGGCGCGGTCCTGCGCGGCACCGTGCGCGCCGGTGGCGGACGACCCGTCGAGGACGCGCGCGTGACGCTGCTGGACGCGGCCGGCAACGTCGTGGACACGCTCACCACCGGCCCGGACGGGACGTTCCGGTTCGTCGACCTGTCCTCCGGCGAGTACACCGTCATCGCCGCCGGCTACCCCCCGATCGCCACCGTGCTCCAGATGGCGGGCGGCGGACGGACGGAACGGGATCTTCAACTGGGGCACGAGGACTGACGTAGCGTCAGAATTACCGATCGGCCTCCTGGAATTCCCGCATTGCTGCACATCCCCGACCGTCACCGCCGTACCGTGGAACAAGCGGCACAGATCTCGCGGAGCCGTGGGGAGAGAGGGCCTGGGCCATGGACCGTGGCACCGAGAGGGACGCACCTCCCAGCCGCGGAGCTGGGAACGGCGCGGGGGAGTACGCCGCGGCCGGTCGCATCCCGCTGGCCGTGGTCGTGGTGGACCGCGACGGCCTGGTGTCCCACTGGAGCAGGGGCGCGCGACGACTGTTCGGCGCCGCCAAGGAGGAGGCCATCGGACGAGCGGCGGTCGACCTGCTGCCCGTCTCCGGCGCGCTGCCCGACGAGACCGACGACGGGGGCGCCCCGGCGTACGGGACGTACGCGGCCTACGACGGACTCGGTCCCGACCTCGAATCCTCCCTCGACGGCAGGCTGTCCTACCCGGCTGCCGGCCGCGCCCGCCTCACCGTGCCCGAGGACGACCGCATCGACGTCCTGTGGTGGGCCTACCCGCTGGTGGGACCGGGACGGGAGCGGCTGCTGGTGCTGGCCGCCGACGCGGGCGGGTTACGGCAGGACTCCGCCGAGGAGGACGCCGAGGACTTCGCCGTCGAGCGCATCGCGCCCGCCTTCGCCCTGCACACCGACTTCCCCGGCGCCGACGAACTCGCCCGCCGGCTCCCCGAGATCCTGCCCAGCATGAGCGTCGAGGAAGGCGCCCGCATCGTGGCGCAGGTCCTCGAACTGGGCTATCCCGTCCTGGAGTTCAGCCAGAACGACCGGGTGCCCGTCACCCCCGACTGGGGCGTGCCCCGGCGCGCCGAGCGCAGGGCCCGCCGCGAGCGGGCGGCCAGGGCGGCGGCCGAGGGGCTGCCCGTGCAGCAGGACACCGCCGACGAGGGCGAGGACCTCGAGTACGCCGCCGTACGCGAGCGTCTGGAGTTCCTCAACGAGGTCAGCGGCCGCATCGGCACCTCCCTCGACCTGTCGCGGACCATCATCGAGGTCAGCAAGGCCGTCGTCCCGCGCTTCACCGACGTCGCCGGCACCTATCTGCGCGAACAGGTCGTCGCCGGTGAGGGGTTCCCCGACGGCGTGCCGGACACGACGACCATGTGGCACCGGGTCGCCCTCGAGCACACCGACGAACCCGGCCGCTGGGACGACGTCGTGCCGGTCGGCGAGGCCATGCCGTTCCCGGCGCACACACCGTTCTTCCAGTGCATGACCACCGGCGACCCCGTCCTCGTGCCGCGCATCAGCGAGCAGATGGGGCACGCCATCGCCTCGCAGTTCGAGAAGCGGGACATCCGGCCCCTCATCACGGGCCGCTCCATGCTGGTCGTACCGCTGAAAGCCCGCAATGTGGTGCTCGGCTTCATGATCCTGCTGCGCCACCCGGAGCGCGTCGAGTTCAACGACATGGACCGGGTCACCGGCGCCGAACTCGCGGCCCGCGCGGGCCTCGTGCTCGACAACGCGCGCATGTACACCTTCCAGGAGAGCGTCGCCGAGACCCTCCAGGACAGCATGCTGCCGCACATCCCGCCGCACATGGCGGGCTGCGACATCGCCACCCGCTATCTGCCCGGCACGCTGCTGGGCCGGGTCGGCGGCGACTGGTTCGACTCCGTCAAACTGCCCGGTGCCCGCACCGCCCTGGTCGTCGGCGACGTCATGGGCCACGGCCTCAACTCGGCCGCCATGATGGGCCAGTTGCGTACGGCCGTACAGACCATGGCCGCCCTCGACCTGCCGCCCGCGCAGCTCCTGCGCAACCTCGACGACCTCGCCCAGCGGCTCGGCGACACCTACCTCGCGACCTGCCTGTACGCCGTCTACGACCCGATCGCGAGCGAACTCCACATCGCCAACGCCGGCCACATCCCGCCGGTGGTCGTGCGGGCCGAGGACGGCCGCAGCGAACTGCTCGAACTGCCCACGGGCGCGCCCATCGGCGTCGGAGGGGTGCCCTTCGAGGCGGTACGCGTGCGTGTGGAGCCCGGCGACCGGCTCCTGATGTGCACCGACGGGCTGGTGGAGGTGCGCGGGGAGGACATCGGCGTGGGCCTCGCGACGCTGTGCGAGTCCGCCGCGCATCCGGCCGCCTCCATGGACGACGCCTGCGACACCATCATCCGCTCCCTGGCCGCGACCTTCTCGGAAGCGGGCCGCGGTGGCCGCAAGGACGACGTGGCCCTGCTGATGGCCCGCCTCAACGGCATCGAGCCGGACGACGTGGCCGAATGGCGCCTCTCCCTCGATCCGATCGAGGCCGGCCGGGCGCGTGCGGTGGTGCGTGAACAGCTCCACGACTGGGGGCTGGCCCAACTCGCGCACACCACCGAGCTGCTGGTCAGCGAACTCGTCACCAATGCGGTACGGCACTCCCACAGCAGCCCCGTCGCGCTGCGCCTGGTGCGCGGCGACACCCTGCTGTGCGAGGTGGACGACGACGACCACGAACTGCCGACCCTGCTCAGCACGGGCCCGGCCGACGAGTTCGGGCGCGGTCTGCGGGTGGTCAGCACCCTCGCCCGCGAGTGGGGGACCAGTCGCACGAAGACCGGGAAGACCGTCTGGTTCGAACTGACCCTGCCGCGGCGCTGAACCGCGCCTGGGGCGCGAGGGGCGCACGACGGCGTGCCGGCGTCGAACGAGCCGTGAAGGAATGCGCCACGCGCTTGTAGCCGTCACCGGAGCGCGATACACCGTACTGGCCCGTCAACTGCGGCGGGCAGATGTGTTGCATCCTGGGGAGTTGGGCATGAGCGTGACGAGTCGATACCGGGAGGCCTGGGAGGGCTTCTGGCGTGAGGCCCCCGGCGAACAGGGGGCCGTGTTCTGGGATGCGGAGCCGGTGCTGACCGTCGGCGTCCATCTCGCCCTCTTCGAGCCGCTCCTGGTCGACCCAGGGCTGCCGATGCTGGACCTCGGCTGCGGCAACGGCACCCAGACCCGTTTCCTCGCCGACCGCTTCCCCCGCGTCATCGGCGCCGATCTGTCCGCGGCCGCCCTCGACCACGCCCGGCGCGCCGATCCCGCGGGGCAGGCGACGTACCGGCTGTTGGACGCCGCCGAGAAGAGCGAGCCGGAGACGCTGCACGCGGAACTCGGCGACGTCAACGTCTATATGCGGGGCGTGCTCCACCAGGCCGCGCCCGAGGACCGGCAGCCGATGGTGGACGCGCTCGCCACGCTCGTCGGCGACCGCGGCCGGGCCTGCCTCGTCGAACTCTCCGAGGCCGCCAAGCCCGTTCTGCTGGACCTGGCCCAGAGTCCTGACGGCCCGCCCGCCAAGCTGGCGCCGATCTTCCAGCACGGCATCGCACCCGGCGAGGTCGCCGACGACGCGGTCCCCGTCTACCTCGGCGCGGCCGGCCTGACCGTCCTGGCCGGCGGTGAACTGCCGCTCACCACCACGGAGTACCGCTTCGACGGCACCCGGATCGAGCTGCCGTCGAAGTGGTGGGTGGTGGGGCGCGCCGTGTGACGCCCGTGGAGGCCGGGGCACAGGGAACTCAAGGACACGCAAAGACGTTGCCAAGTCGCGGCAGTGTCAACGTAATTGTTCTCGTGGTTGCCAACGAAGCCGACTTCATGGAGGCCCCACCATGACCCCGACCCACCCGACCCGGCGCGCCGTGCTCGGCGGCGCCGCCCTGACCGCCCTCGCCGTGACGGCCGGTGCCGGCACGGCGGGCGCGACCCCGCAGGCCACCTGGCCGACGGAGTTCCCGCTCCCCAACGGCTGGCTCCCCGAAGGCATCGCCATCGGCCGCAAGCCGTACGCCTACATGGGTTCGCGTGCCAACGGCGCGATCTACCGCACCGACCTGCGCACCGGCGAGGGTTCCGTCCTCTTCGCGGGCGGCACCGGGCTCATCGCCGTCGGCCTGAAGATCGACCACGACGGTCTGCTGTACGTCGCCGGGAACACCGGCGTCGCGCGCGTGCACGACTCCCGCACCGGTGAGCTCCTTGTCACCCACCAACTCTCCGAAGCCACCGGCCACTTCATCAACGACGTCACCCTGCTCGGCGACCGCGCGTGGTTCACCGACTCGCGCGCGGCGGCCCTCTACGCCGTCCCGCGCGGCGGCAAGGAGGGCGACATCCGCACCCTGCCGCTCACCGGCGACTGGGTGCAGCTGCCCGACGTCAACAATGCCAACGGCATCGTCGGCACGCCCGACGGCCGTGGGCTGATCGTCGTCAAGAGCACGCCGGGCGAGCTCTACAACGTGAACACCAGGACCGGGTACGCCACGAAGATCACGCTCGTCGGTCAGGACACCGTGGTCAACGGCGACGGCCTGTGGCGCATCGGCCGCACGCTGTACGTCGTACAGAACCGCCTGAACCTGATCAGCGTCTGGGACCTCGACGCCAAGGCCACCACCGCGACCCTGCGGAAGACCATCACCGACCCGCGCTTCGACGTGCCCACCACGGCCGCCCGGTTCGGTGACCGCCTCTATCTGGTCAACGCGCGCTTCACGACCACCCCGACGCCCGACACGACGTACAACGCGGTCGCGGTGTCCATATGAGCCAACGGTGAAGTGCCCTCCGACGCTCGCTCGAGCGTCGGAGGGCACTTCACCGTGCTTCGGCCGCTGTCAGCCGGCCGTGCGGCCGCGGCGGTACGCCACCCAGCCCGCGCCCGTCAGGGCGGCCGCGAGTGCGGCGACGGAGAGCACGGTGACCCCGGTGGAGGCGAGGCTGCCGCCCGTGGTGCCTCCAGCGGTGCTGCTGGTGCCTCCCGTGGTGCTGCCGGTGGTGCCCGAACCGCCGCCGGTCGTCGTGCCGGAGGAGCCGGAGCCGCCACTGCCACTGCCGCCGTCGTCGCTGTCACCGGTGCCGGGGTCGGTGTCCACCGGGTCCTGGCCGACGAAGGCGACCGGGACCTTCACGTCCTGGGAGCGGTCGCCGGAGAGGGTGTGGTCGGCCCGGGTGGCGAGCACACATGTGGCCTTGAAGCAGTCGGTGAACTCGTCCTTGGCGTCGACGGTCAGCTCGACCTCGAAGGAACCGCCGTCCTCGTACGGGGTCGCCAACTCCTCCCCGTAGTCCGGCGGGTTGGAGGAGATCCACGCGGAGGAGTGCGACTCGCCGCTCATGTCGACGCCGCCGATGCACGGCGTGGGCAGTTCGCCGTCGCCGTTGTCGACGCACAGGGCCACGTAGACGCCCTTGTCCTCGTCGTAGCCGGAGCCGGAGATCTTCAGGGTCTGGTTCTCGGTGGCGAGGTGGTTGACCGGGGTGACGGTGAGCTTCTGGCCCTCGGGGCCGGTGACGGTCTTCGAGCCGGACGGCTCGGTGTCCTCTCCGTCGCCCCCGTCACCACCGCCGTCGTCGCTCCCGGCCTCGGTGACCGTCAGCGTGATCGGCGAAGTCCGGGTCGTGCCCACCGAGTTGGTGAACTCGGCACGGTACTCGTAGCCGTTCTGCGCGGCCTTCGCCGTGAAGGAGTACGCGTTCTTCGTCGCGCCCTCGATCGTGTTCCAGGTCTGGCCGCCGTCCGGGCTGACCTGCCAGCGCACGGTCGGCTCCGGGGTGCCCTCGGCGGCGGCGACGAAGGTCACCTCGTCACCCGGGGCCACCGACTGGTCGGTGGGGGACTGGGTGACCTTGGGGGACATGCGCAGGTCGAACTTGAGGACCTTGCTCTCCGCCTGCCGGGTGACGTAGACGGAGGTCGCGTCCGGGGTCACGGCGACGCCCGCATAGCTGTTCACCACACGGCTGCCCGGCAGCGAGACCGGCTCGGCCGCCTGCTCGAAGGTCGTGCTGTCGAGGATCTGGAGGGAGCCGTTGTTGTCCGCGCCCTCCTCGGCCGTGCCGTAGTCCTCGCGGAGGACGAAGGCGCGCCCGGAGGTCTTGTCGAAGGCCGCGGCCAGGGGCCGGTCCTTCCCGGCCAGCGTGGCCAGTGGTTTGGCGTCCTTGTCGAAGACCAGCACGGTGTCCCCGCTGCTCAGCCAGACGTTGCCGGTCGCGGGATCCGCCTCGACGAAGAAGACGGAGCTGTCGGCGGGGAGTTCGGCCGTGGCGGTGACCTCGAAGGAACCGGTGTCGACCCGGCGCAGCACCTTCTTGCCCTCGGCGGTGCCGACGGACCAGGCGGCGGAGTGGGCGGAGTCCACGGCGAGCAGGCTGCCGCCCTCAAGGGTGGCGGAGCGCTTGACCGTGCCGGTGGCGGTCTCGATCTCGGAGAGGGTCGCGCCCTGCGCGACCAGGGTGGTGGAGGTGTCCGTACCCGGCCCGACGCCGGTGACCGTGGAGCCCGTGAGCCAGACGCCGGCGGCGGTGGTGTCGCCGTCCTTGGCGGTGCCTATGCCGCGCAGCGGGAAGTGGAAGACGACCCCGTCGCCGGACAGGGGCGCGACGATCTGCCGGACCACCCGGTTGGCCAGGGCGCCGCCCGCGCCGGGGGCCTGGGCGATGTGGCCGAGGAGCTTGCCGTCCTTGGGGTCGAGGACATACAGGCCCTGCTCGGCGATGTCCGCGGTGTCGACGATGTTGTCCGAACCGATGTACAGCTTCCCGGAGTCGGGGTGCAGCAGGAGGTCCAGGGGGCGGCCCGCGGTGGTGAACTCGGCCGCCTGCACATAGCTGACGGTGCCCGCCGGGACGTCCACGCCGTCGCCCTCCCCGTCACCGGGGTCCTGGCCCTCGAAGGTGATCGGGATGCGGACGTCCTGGGAGCGGTCGCCGGTGCCGTTGTGGTCGACGCGGGTGATCACCGAGCAGGCGACCTGGAGGCAGTCGAGGCCGCTGTCCTTCGCCTTGACGCCGAGCTCGACGTCGAAGGTGCCGCCCTCGCCCCACGGAACGGCGACCTGGCCCGCGCCCTCGTCGTCGGCGCCCTCGGGGATGATCCACACCGAGGAGCCGCTGCTGCCGCTCTGGTCGGCGCCGCCGAGACAGGGGGTGGGGATGCGGTTGTCGCCGTTGTCCTTGCAGACGGCGACGTAGATGCCCTTGGTGTCGTCGTAGCCCTCGCCGGTGACGCGGAGGGTCTCGCCGTCCGGGTCCAGGTTCGCGGAGGCGGAGACGGTGAGTTTCTGGCCGTCCTTGCCGAGTGCCGTCTTCGGAGTGTCGGCGGCCTGGGCGGCCGAGCCGAGGGTGACGGCCGCGGCCAGCAGGGCGGTTGCGCCCAGCAGCGCCGCCGGGCGTCTGAGGCGGAGTCCGCCCGCACGGACCGGGCGCTGCCGGTCCGGCGTGTCGTCTGTCATGAAGAGTTCCTCAACTGGTCGGGTGCGCCCGGCACTCCGGTCGCGCGAGAGCCGGGCCCCCGCGTGAGGGGCCCGGTCCGACGGGCGCTTACTGGAAGGTGATGGGGACGTGCACGTCGTACCTGCGGTCGTCGGTGTCGAAGTGGTCCGCCCGCGTGACCACGGCGCACTCGACCGTCTGACCGCAGACGCTGCCGTCGTCCAGGGTGGCCTTGACGTAGATGCTCACGTTGAACGTGCCGCCGGTGCCGAACTTGGAGCTGTTGGCGAACGTGCCGCCGAAGGTGTTGTTCACCCAGTGCGAGGCACCGGTGGAGCCGGTCTCGTCCTGGCCGCCCAGGCACGGGGTGGGCTTGTTCACGCCCGGGTCGCCGTCGATCACGCACAGGCCGACGTAGATGCCCTGGCCGGTGTTGAAGCCGGAGCCGGTGACGTTGATGACCTGGCCGGAGGCGGCGGCCGTGTCGGGGGCGGTCACCGACAGGTTGTACGTGGTGGTGCCGTCGACGATCGTGCGCGTCGAGGTGGCGGCGGAGGCCGAGGTCGCGAGGCCCAGGGTGAGGGCGGCGGAGGCGGCGACGGCGAGGCCCGTGCGGGCGGTGAGAACGGATCTCATGGTGAGGGGTACACCTTTCTGGTGTGCGACAACCCCAGACGGGGGTTAGGTAAGGCAAACCTAAATACGACTTCCCGGGAGTTGTCAACGGGAGGCAAAGAACTCCCAACTCCCAGTAAGCTCAAGGGAATTGGGCATCCGAGGAGCGGACCGTGCGGCCCGCTCCTCGCTGCGGATTTGCCCCTGCTAACACACTCGATCAGTCCGAGGCCATGACCTCGAACTGCGTGACGGCCCGGCGCCCGCCCGTCGCGGCGTACAGCTCCACCGTGTGCGCGCCGTCGGCCGCCGTCGCGTACACCGGGAACGTCCGGGAGACCCGGCCCTCCTCGTCGGCCACCGTCTGGTACCGGGTGTCCTCGTCGATCGAGACGAGCACCACCTCGCCGGGCTCGAACCCCGCGCCGGTGACCGCCTGTTCGCCGCCCGCCGCCAGACCGGCGTGGGCCACGGCTGCAGAGAGGGCCGCCTGCTGCTGTTTCTCCGGGGTCGCGGCGCTCGGGGACGGCTGCGGTGTCTCCTCGGGCCGCGCGGGGACCTCGGGCGTCTCGCCGCCCCCGGTGCCCACCGTCAGGTCGAACAGGCCCAGTGCGTCACCCGCCGCGAACTCCTGCCCGCTCCACTCGGACAGCAGGCGCGCGCCCTCGTCCGTGAGCGAGGCCCGCAGGCCGGTCCATGTCACGCCACTCGCGCGTACGGCGAGGGTGGCGTCGCCCAATGCCACGTCGGCCAGGGCCAGTTCACGAGCCGTGCCGTCGATGACCGTACGCGTGGAGAGCGAGCCCGAGCTGCCCGCCAGCTCCAGTCGCAGCCCGCCGAGGGGCAATGGCTGTGCGGGCCCGGTGAGTTGGGCGGTGCCCGCCAACTCGACCTCCGCGTCGCCGGTTTCGGGGTCCGTGCCACCGCCCGTGGCCGGGAACCAGGCGCGGTCCGCGGGTCCCCGTACGGCGGGTTCGGCGACGTCGACCGACACGCCGCGGTCGGTCAGCTCGGCGTCCGTCGTCGTCCAGCTCGCGTACCCGCCGGACACCGCGCGTGGGAACGACTCCCCGTCCTGCGCGGCCGCCGCGCCCGGGCTCAGCAGCGCGAGCAGGGTGCCGCCCGCCAAGGCGGCGGCGCCGGGTCTCTTCGCCATCTTCAGTTCTCCCTCTGGGATATGAGGTTCCTTCGGGGTCGGTCGGCCCTCACGCCGCCCGTCCGGTCCGGCGCCGCCGCGCCCAGAACCAGGTGCCGGTGCCGGCCGCGACCAGCCCGGCCGCGGTGAGCCCGATCGTCAGGGCGGCGGAGCCGGTGCTGGCCAGTGGCCCGTCCGATGTCGTGTCGGAGCCGGAGCCGGAATCGCCCGTGGTGCCGCCGGTCGTGCTCGCCCCCGCGGTCGCGCTCGGCGTCGTCGAGGCGTTGTCGTCGCTCGACGAACTCCCGCCGCTCCCCGTGAACGTCACCGGGATGCGGACCGTCTGGGTCTGGTCCCCGCCGCGTGTGTGGTCGTTGCGGGTGATCACCGCGCAGGTGACGCCGGACTTCGTGCAGTCGGTGTTCGCGTCCTTCGCGCGCACTTTGACCCGCACGCTGAACGTGCCCTTGTGCCCGCTGCCGCCGTAGGGCTTCGCCAGTCCCTCGCCGTACGACGGCGGGTTGGAGGAGACCCACACGGATGCCCCTGACTCGCCGGACATGTCGACGCCGCCGACGCACGGCGTGGGCGTCTTCCCGGCGCCGTTGTCCACGCAGAAGGCGACGTAGATGCCCTTCTCGGTGTTGTAGCCCGAGCCGGACACGGTCACCGTCTCGCCCGCCGGGTCGAGGCCGGAGGCCTGGGAAACGGTGAGTTTCTGCCCCTCGGGTCCCGTCGCCGAGGTCCCCGCGGCTGCCGCGGGCGACGCCGTCGGAAGAGTCAGAAGGATCGCCGCAACCGCGGCAGACCAGCCAACTCGCCTGCCACGCAGGCTGCTTGCCCCATTCATGGCAACACCCCCACCAGTGGTTAATAAGGTAAACCTAACCTAAGCTATTGATCAACTGTATGAGACCCAGGAGATTCGAAAGGCTGAGCGATGCGTATCCCCGGAAGACCGCTCGTCCCCCTGACGCTGGCCCTCGCGCTGCTGACGGGCGCCTGCGCCGGCGGCACCTCCGCGTCCTCCTCGGCGGCGGACGCGTCCCCCGCCTCCGCGAGCGAACGGGCGGCCACGGCCGAGAAACAGCTCGCCAAGAACACCCTCGTCCCCCTCGAAGGGAAGGCGCCCGCACCGGAGTTGCCGGTCACCGTCGACTCCTCCGACGGGCGCAGGGTGACCGTGAAGGACGCCTCGCGCATCCTGCCGCTCAACGGCGGCGTCGCCGAGATCGTGTTCACGCTGGGGCTCGGCGACCGGGTCGTCGGCCGGGACATCACCGCCACCTTCGCCGAGGCGAAGAAGCTCCCGCAGGTCACCAAGGCGCACGACGTCAGCGCGGAGAGCGTGCTGTCGCTCAGGCCCACGGTGGTGCTCGCCGACACCGACACCGGCCCGAAGGAGGCCGTCGAGCAGATCCGCGATGCCGGCATCCCGGTCGTCGTCCTCGACCCGGCGACGAAACTGGCCGACGTCTCCACCCGCACCACCCGCATCGCCGAAGCCCTCGGCGTTTCCGCGGCGGGCAAAGCCCTCAACAGCCGTATCGACAAGGAACTCGCGGCGGCCCGGGCGGCCGTGCCGAAGGGCAGCAAGCCGAAAGTGGCCTTCCTGTACATGCGCGGCAGCGCGGCCGTCTACCTCATGGGCGGCAAGGGGTCGGGCGCCGACTCGCTGATCGAGGCCGCGGGCGCGGTCGACGCGGGCGTCGAGGCGGGCCTGGACAGACCCTTCACGCCGCTCACCAGCGAGGCCCTCGTCACGGCCCGGCCCGACGTGATCCTCATGATGGACAAGGGACTCGAGTCGGTGGGCGGTGTCGACGGCCTCGTCGAGATCCCCGGCATCCGTGAGACCCCGGCCGGCATGAACCGCAGGATCGTCACCCTGGAGGACGGCGTCCTGCTGAGCTTCGGGCCGCGCACACCGCTGGTCATCGACATCCTCGTCGACCGCATCCACGGGACGTGAGGCCGCACGCGACGGCATACTCCCGCTGTCGTATGCGGCCGGGCAGGGGCGCTCGTACGGTGTGGAGGTGACGACCTTCGACCGGCTGAGCGATCGTCCGGGCAAGCACGCACGTCAGCGCCTGACAGGCCGTCTGCGCGCGCTGCCTCCACGCGCCGTGGACGCCCTCGTGGTGGTCGTCGTCGGCATGTTCACCGGACCGGACGCGGCGGTGAACGAGCCGCAGTACCGGCAGGCGGACTGGTTCACCTGGCTGCTGCTGGCCCTCTCGCTGCTCGCTCTGCTGGGGCGGCGGCGCCGGCCGGTGCCGGTCGCGGTGGTGACCGGTGCCGCGTGCGGGGGCTGGGCGCTGTACGGGCACATCGGGGAGCTGCTGAACCTGCCGGTGATCGTGGCGCTGTACACGCTCGCCGTGCAGGGGAACCGGCGCCGAACCCTGCGGACCGGTCTGGTCGCCTCGCTGACCTCGGGCGCGGTCGCGCTGTGGGTGGGCAACGAGGTGGTGAACCCCCAGGGGCTGCCGGTGCTGGAGATGCTGTGGCCGCTGGTTCCGCTGCTGCTCGGCGAAGTGGTGCGCACGCGAGGGCAGTTGCTCGACGAGTACGCCGCCCGCGCCGCCCGTGCCGAGCAGGACCGGGAGCGGGAGACGGCGCGCCGGGTGCGAGAGGAACGGGTGCGGATCGCCCGCGAGCTGCATGACGTCGTCGCGCACACGGTGACGGCGATGACCGTGCAGGCGGGCGTGGCGCTGGACGCGTTCGACGTGCGGCCCGAGACGGCCCGGGAGGCGATGCGGCAGGTGCGGGACTCGGGCAAGGGGGCGGTGCGGGAGCTGCGGGCCACGGTCGGAGTGCTGCGCGACGGGGACGGCGACCCGGTGGAGCCCATGCCGGGGATGGGGCAACTCCCGCAGCTGGTCGAGCGGTTCGAGGGCGGCGGAGTCGAGATCACACTCCGGCGGGAGGGGGCGGCGGACGGGCTGGCCTCGGTGGTGGAACTGGCCGCGTACCGCATCGTGCAGGAGGCGCTGACGAACGTCGTCAGGCACTCCGGAGCCCGGCACGCCACGGTGTCCGTGGTCCGGCAGGACGGCGTGCTCGCGGTGGAGGTCGTCGACGACGGCCTGCCCTCCGCGATGGGCAAGGACGGTTTCGGGCTGATCGGGATGCGGGAACGCGCGGCGGCCGCCGGGGGTGGGATCGACTGCGGGCCGGTGTCCGGCGGGGGCTTCCGGGTGCGGGCGGTGCTCCCGGCCGACGGGGGCGCGGGCGTGACCATACGTGCCGAGGGGAACGCGGGGGCGCGGCCATGACCGTGCGCGTGGTGCTGGCGGACGACCAGACCGCCGTACGGGCGGGCTTTCGCGCCCTGTTGGACCTGACCGACGACCTGGTCGTGGTCGCGGAGGCCGCCGACGGGGCGCAGGCCGTCGAGGCGGTACGGCTGACCCGCCCCGACGTCGTCCTGATGGACGTCCGTATGCCCGGCGTCGACGGTCTCGAGGCCATCCGGCGTATCGCCGCCGACCCGGCGCTGGACGTCGTACGCGTGGTGGTGCTCACCACGTACGAGATCGACGCGTACGTCTTCGAGGCGCTGCGGCACGGCGCCGCGG
The DNA here is from genome assembly GCF_000718165.1 of Streptomyces fulvoviolaceus. Taxonomy (GTDB): domain Bacteria; phylum Actinomycetota; class Actinomycetes; order Streptomycetales; family Streptomycetaceae; genus Streptomyces; species Streptomyces fulvoviolaceus. The sequence continues at coordinate 60,861 of NZ_JOEY01000026.1, forward strand.
GCTTCCTGCTCAAGGACATCGAGCCGGACGACCTGCGGGCGGCGATCCGCACGGTCGCCGCCGGACAGGGGCTCCTCGCACCGGCCGTCACCCGCGCGGTGGTCGAGGAGTTCGCCCGGCTCAAGAGCCCCGAGGCGGCGGGCGCCGAGCGGCTGGCGGTGCTCACCGGGCGGGAGCGGGAGGTGCTGACGCTGGTCGCGGCCGGTCTGAGCAACGAGGAGATCGGCCGGGACCTGCGCATGAGCCCGCTGACCGCGAAGACCCATGTGAGCCGGGCGATGACCAAGCTCGGGGCACGGGACCGGGCCCAACTGGTGGTGCTGGCGTACGAGACCGGGCTGGTCAGGGCGGGGGAGCGGTGACGGTGCCCCACCTTCCGGTTCCCGGCGCGTCCGCGACCCTCACGCCCGCACGGACCGCCCGGGTGCCGAGCTACCGGACGAAACAGGGCGGAACGCCCACGCCATCCTCGGCTCCATCACACCCCGGAAGACCCGCCGCACGGGCGCGGTGCACAGCACGGTCACGACCGTGGCGGCGACGACACTGACGCCGATCGCGCCGAGCGGCGTGTGGGGCCAGTCGTGCTGGGACCAGTGCCAGTGGTTGGCGGCCTGGACGACGAAGCCGTGCAGCAGGTAGCCGTAGAGCGTGCCCGCACCCAGTGCGGTGAACCACATCCGCCGCCCGGGCACCCAGGAGAGGAAGCAGGCGACCAGGACCAGGGAGCAGCCGAAGAGGGCCAGCGTCATGAGCGGCCCGTACCAGGCGGGCACACCGAACGTCTCGGCGCTCGTGCGGTGGAAGAACCAGGCGTAGTCCATCCGCGGGACCGCCCAGTACGAGAACACGAGCGCGAGCGCGAAGACCGGCACGGCCAGGATGCGCACCCGCCACTGGCGCACCAGCCGGAAGTGCTCCGGCCGCAGGCACAGGCCCAGCACGAAGTACGGCAGGAACTGCAGCGCGCGCTGCAGATCGAGGTCCTTGCCGATGGACGGCGTCATGCTCGCCAGCGCCGCCACGGCCAGGGCGATCGGCAGCGGCCAGCGCACGCTCTTCCAGATGGGGGTGGTCAGCCGCCAGATGAACAGCGCGGCCAGGAACCACGTCAGGTACAGCGGGTCCAGCAGACTGATCGCCCGGTCCGGTTCGCCGTCGGTCCACCGGGTGAAAAAGGTGTACGCCGTCTCGAACGCGACATAAGGGATGGCAATGCCGGTGATCAGGCGCTTGATCTTCTCCGGGCTCGCGTCGAAGCTCCGCGAGAAGTAGCCGGAGACGACGATGAACGCCGGCATGTGGAAGGCGTAGACGATCATGTAGATCGCGGTGACGGCGCGGCTCTCGGAGCGCAGTGGCTCCCACGCGTGTCCCATCGCGACCAGCACGATCGCCAGGTACTTGGCGTTGTCGAAGAACGAGTCGCGCTGCTTGGGCCGCCCGGGTGCGGTCCGTGGCGCGGGTATCGCGTTGCTCAGCCGTGCCGTCTGTGTTGTCTCGCTCACTCTTCTCCTAGCCCGGAACGGATGGAACCCGCGGAGGAGGATACGCGTCTTCTAGGAGTTGCCTGTGTGGCAGGGGTGAGCGGCATTGCCATCGCCTCACCGTTTCCTGGCGACGTAAACCTCTCCGACGTGTGAGGTGACCGCGTAACGTGACGGAGCATGAAGATCCTCATCAGCGCCGACATGGAAGGCGCCACGGGCGTGACATGGCCGGACGACGTGATGCCGGGGGCGTCCCAGTGGGAGCGGTGCCGCTCGCTGTTCACCTCGGACGTCAATGCCGCCGTGCTGGGTTTCTTCGACGGCGGCGCGGACGAGGTGCTCATCAACGAGGCGCACTCGACCATGCGCAACCTGCTGCTGGAGCAGCTCGACGAACGAGCGCAGATGCTCACCGGGCGGCACAAGTCCCTGTCCATGGTGGAGGGCGTGCAGCACGGGGACGTCGACGGCATCGCCTTCCTCGGCTACCACGCCGGCGCCGGTATGGAAGGCGTCCTCGCGCACACCTACCTCGCCAACTCCATCACCGGGGTGTGGCTGAACGACGTACCGGCCAGCGAGGGGCTGCTCAACGCCCACGTGGTGGCCGAGTACGGCGTCCCCGTCGTCCTCGTCACCGGCGACGACGTGGCCTGCGAGGACGCGCTCGGGTACGCCCCGGAGGCGTTGAAGGTCGCGGTCAAGGACCACGTCTCGCGGTACGCGGCCGTGTGCCGTACACCGGTCAGGACCGCGGCCGACATCCGCGCCGCCGCCAAGGAGGCCGCGCAGCTGGCGGTCCGTCATGAACCGGTTGAGGCAGGCCCGTTCACCGTGGCGCTGGAGTTCGACGCCGAGCACCTCACGATGGCCGCCACCGTCGTGCCGGGCGTGGACCGGATCGGCGCGCGCAAGGTGGCGTACACCAGCGACACCATGTACGAGGGGATCCGCACCTTCAAGGCCGTCACCACCGTCGTCTCGGCCGCAGTGGAGGAGCAGTATGGCTGACCAGCAGGCCCTGGACGAGGTCGTCGAGTTCACCTCCGATCTCATTCGCATCGACACCACCAACCGCAGCGGCGGCGACTGCCAGGAGCGCCCGGCCGCCGAGTACGCCGCCGCACGGCTGGCCGGGGCGGGTCTGGAGCCCACCCTCCTGGAGCGCACCAAGGGCCGTACGAACGTCGTCGCCCGTATCGAGGGCACCGACCCGTCGGCGGACCCGCTGCTCGTCCACGGTCATCTGGACGTGGTGCCCGCCGAGGCGCGGGACTGGAGCGTGCACCCCTTCTCGGGAGAGGTCCGGGACGGGGTCGTCTGGGGCCGTGGCGCGGTCGACATGAAGAACATGGACGCGATGATCCTGGCGGTGGTGCGGGCCTGGGCACGCGAAGGCTTCCGGCCCCGGCGCGACCTCGTCATCGCGTTCACCGCCGACGAGGAGGCGAGCGCCGAGGACGGCTCCGGATTCCTCGCCGACGAGCACCCGGGGCTTTTCGAGGGCTGCACGGAGGGCGTCAGCGAGTCCGGGGCGTTCACCTTCCACGACGGCGGCGGGCGCCAGATCTACCCGATCGCGGCCGGTGAACGCGGCACGGGCTGGCTGAAGTTGACCGCGCGCGGCCGGGCCGGGCACGGCTCCAAGGTGAACAAGGAGAACGCGGTCACCCGCCTCGCCGCCGCGATCACCCGGATCGGCGAGCACGAGTGGCCGCTCCGCCTGACCCCGACCGTGCGCGCGGCCCTCACGGAACTCGCCGCCCTGTACGGCATCGAGACCGACCTGCGCGACGTGGACGCGCTGCTGGAGAAGCTCGGTCCGGCGGCCAAGCTGGTCGAGGCGACCGTGCGCAACAGCGCCAACCCGACCATGCTGGACGCCGGTTACAAGATCAACGTGATTCCGGGGGAGGCCGTGGCCCACGTCGACGGACGGTATCTGCCCGGCGGCGAGGACGAGTTCCGCACGACCCTTGACCGGCTCACCGGACCCGACGTGGAGTGGGAGTTCCACCACCGTGAGGTGGCCCTCCAGGCACCGGTCGACTCGCCGACGTACGCGAAGATGCGTGCCGCCGTCGAGGAGTTCGCGCCCGAGGGGCACGTGGTGCCGTACTGCATGTCCGGCGGCACGGACGCCAAGCAGTTCTCGCGCCTCGGCATCACCGGGTACGGCTTCACACCGCTGAGGCTCCCGGAGGGCTACGACTACCAGGCCATGTTCCACGGAGTCGACGAACGCGTCCCGGTCGAGGCACTCCACTTCGGCGTTCGCGTCCTCGACCGTTTCCTGCGGACGGTCTAGGGGAGTTGGGGGAGAACGTGCACACGCTGGCGTACGGTTCGTGGCCCTCGCCCATCGACGCGGCGCTCGCCGCCGCGCACGACGGGCATCCCGAGTGGGTGGGTTTCGTCGGCGACGAGGCGTGGTGGACCGAGCCGCGCCCCACCGAGGGCGGCCGGCGCACCCTCGTCCGGCGGCGCGCCGACGGCACCGAGGAGTCGGTGCTGCCCGCGCCGTGGAACGTGCGCAGCCGGGTCGTCGAGTACGGCGGACAGCCCTGGGCCGGCGCCCCGACGGGCGGCGGACCGCTCGTGGTGTTCGTGAACTTCGCCGACCAGCGGCTGTACCGGTACGAACCGGGCGGTGCGCCCCAGCCGTTGACCCCTGTGTCCCTGGTGGGCGGCGGACTGCGCTGGGCCGACCCGCAGGTGCGCCCCGAACTGGGTGAAGTGTGGTGCGTCCTCGAGGAGTTCACCGGCGACGGGCCCACCGACGTACGGCGGGTCCTCGCCGCGGTACCGCTGGACGGCTCGGCGGCCCAGGACCGGGACGCCGTGCGCGAACTCACCGACGACCGGCACCGGTTCGTCACCGGCCCCCGTGTCTCGCCCGACGGGACGCGCGCGGCCTGGCTCGCCTGGGACCATCCGCGCATGCCGTGGGACGGGACCGAACTGGTCGTCGCCGAGGTCGGCGACGACGCCACGCTCGGGGAGCCGCGCACCGTGGCCGGCGGACCGGAGGAGTCCATCGCCCAGGCGGACTGGTCGCCGGACGGCCGCCTGCTGTACGCGAGCGACCGTACGGGCTGGTGGAACCTGTACCGCGACGGGGAAGCGCTGTGCCCGCGCGAGGAGGAGTTCGGCGGCGCCCTGTGGAAGCTCGGGTACCGCTGGTTCGCCCCGCTGGACAGCGGTCTGATCGCGGTCGTGCACGGTCGCGGCTCCACCGCGCTCGGGCTACTGGACCCCGAGACCGGCGAACTCGTCGACGCGGCGGGCCCCTGGACCGAGTTCGCGCCCACCCTCGCGGTGTACGGCGACCGGGTCGTGGCCGTCGGGGCCAGCCCGCGCACCGCCTACGAGGTGGTGGAGCTGGACGCCCGCACCGGCCGGGCCCGGGTGATCGGCGCCCCGCACGACGACCCGGTGGACCCCGCTCACTACCCCGAGCCCCAGATCCGCACGTTCACCGGACCGGACGGCCGCGAGATCCACGCGCACATCTACCCGCCCCACCACCCCGCCTGCGTCGCGCCCGACGACGAGCTGCCGCCGTACGTCGTCTGGGCACACGGCGGACCGACAGGGCACGCGCCCCTGGTGCTCGACCTCGCCATCGCCTACTTCACCTCGCGAGGCATCGGGGTCGCCGAGGTCAACTACGGCGGCTCGACCGGGTACGGCCGGGAGTACCGGAACCGGCTGCGCGAGCAGTGGGGCGTCGTCGACGTCGAGGACTGCGCGGCCGTGGCGCTGGCCCTCGCCGAAGAGGGCACCGCCGACCGCGACCGGCTCGCGATCCGCGGCGGCAGCGCGGGCGGCTGGACCGCGGCCGCCTCCCTCACCACCACTGACGTCTACGCCTGCGGCACGATCATCTACCCGATCCTCGACCTGGCCGGATGGGGCACGGGGGAGACCCACGACTTCGAGTCGCAGTACCTGGAGACCCTGGTCGGACCGCTCGCCGAGGTGCCCGCGCGGTACGCCGAGCGGTCGCCCGTCGAGCACGCCGACCGGATCACCGCGCCCTTCCTGCTGTTGCAGGGCCTGGACGACGTGATCTGCCCGCCCGCGCAGTGCGAGCGGTTCCTGGCCCGGATGGCGGGGCGGCGGGTGTCGCACGCGTACATCGCTTTCGAGGGGGAGGGGCACGGGTTCCGGCGGGCGGAGACGATGATCCGGGCCCTGGAGTCCGAACTCTCCCTGTACGCCCAGGTCTTCGGGCTGAACCCGCCCGGCGTCCCGACATTGGAGCTCGTCAAGTGAAGGAACTCGTCAGGCCGTCCAGACTCGCCGTCGGCGCCCGCGTGGCCGTCGTAGCGCCTTCGGGGCCGGTGCTGGAGGAACGCCTCCAGGCCGGACTGGACGTGCTGCGCGGCTGGGACCTCGACCCGGTGGTGGGACCCCATGTGCTGGACCGGCACGGTGAGTTGGGCTATCTGGCGGGCGCGGACGCGGACCGGGCGGCCGATCTGCAGAATGCGTGGTGCGACCCGTCCGTGGACGCGGTGCTGTGCGCCCGCGGCGGGTACGGGGCACAGCGGATGGTCGATCTGCTCGACTGGGAGGCGATGCGGGCCGCCGGACCGAAGGTGTTCGTCGGCTTCAGTGACATCACGGTGCTGCACCAGGCGTTCGCCACGCGGCTGGGCCTGGTCACCCTGCACGGGCCGGCCGCGGCGGGAGTCGACTTCATCAAGAACGCACGGGCGCAGGAGCATCTGAAGGCGACGCTGTTCGCTCCGGAGTCGGTCCGCACCATCCCCTCCGGCGGCACCGCGCTGGTTCCCGGCCGGGCGCGGGGCATCACCCTCGGCGGGTGCCTGAGCATGCTCGCCTCCGACCTCGGCACACCGCACGCCCACTCCGGCGCGCGGGGCGGCCTGCTGCTGGTCGAGGACGTCGGCGAGCAGGCGTACCGCATCGACAGAATGCTCACCCAGCTGCTGCGCACCGGATGGCTCGACGGCGTCACGGGCATCGCACTCGGCTCGTGGGACGGATGCGGTCCGTACGACGCGCTGCGTCCGGTTCTCGTCGACCGGCTCGGCGGCCTCGGTGTCCCCGTCGTCGAGGGGTTCGGCTTCGGGCACTGCGAAGGGGCGTCGACGGTGCCTTTCGGTGTGATGGCCGAACTCGACGCCGACGCGGGCACGTTGACGCTCGACGAACCGGTTCTGCGCTGAACCTTCGTCAAGAAACACCCGTCACGGTGATTGACCTCCTCTGACACGTGTCACACCATGACTCCCGGCCGGTACTTACCGGTCGGTAAGTCGGGTTGTCCTCAGTGTGGAGGTCTCGTGTCCCGTCGTGTGCTCGGTTACAGCGTCCCGCTCGCTCTCCTGCTCGGTGCCACACTCGCCACCCCCGCCACCGCCACCGGCCAATACACCGTCACCGCTCTGAAGTTCACCGTGCAGACCGGCGGCCGTACCTGCACGATCGACGCCGACCTGTACCGTCCCGCCGGTGTCGACCGTGCCCCCGCCGTCCTCACCACCAACGGCTTCGGCGGCAGCAAGTCCGACGGCTCGACGGACGCCACCGCCAAGGCCCTCGTCGAGCGTGGCTATGTCTCGCTCGCCTACTCCGGGCTCGGCTTCGGCGGGACCGGCTGCCTCATCTCGCTCGACGACCCCACGATCGACGGTGCCGCGGCCTCCGCGCTGATCGACTTCCTGGGCGGGAAGCGGGCCGCCGACGACGGGACGAAGGCCGACTTCGTCACCCTCGACGGACCCGGCGACCCGCGCGTCGGCATGATCGGCGGCTCCTACGGCGGCGCCATCCAGCTGGCGACGGCCGCCGTCGACCACCGCGTCGACGCGCTCGTGCCGATGATCACCTGGAACGACCTCGCCTACTCCCTCGACCCCAACAACACCGCGGGCAGCGTCCCCGGTGCCTTCAAGTGGCAGTGGGCCAACGGCTTCTACCTCATCGGCGAGAGCCAGCCGCTGACGCTGCCGAACCTCGACCCGTCCCGGATCAACTCCCTCGGCTGCCTGCACTTCGTCACCAAGGCCTGCGACACCGTCCGCACGCTCAACTCCGGCAGCTACCCGGCGGACCGCACGGCCGAGCTGCTCGACTACTCGCACAGCGTCTCGCCGGTGTCCTATCTGAGCCGGGTCGAGGCACCCACGCTCCTGGTCCAGGGCCAGGCCGACAGCCTCTTCAACCTCAACGAGGCGACGGCGACGTACAAGACGCTGAAAGCCCAGGGGACCCGGACGAAGATGATCTGGCAGTCCTGGGGGCACAGCGGCGGGCTCACCGACCCGGCGGCCGGTGAACTCAACCTCGGCCAGGGCGACTTGGAGTCCAGCTACGTCGGCCGGCGGATCCTGGCCTGGTTCGACCGCTACCTCCACCAGCAGAAGAACGTCGACACGGGACCGGCCTTCGCCTACTACCGCGACTGGATCACCGACCCGAACAACACGTACGCCACCACCGACCGCCTCCCCGCGCTCAGTCAGAAGCTCTACCTCTCCGGCGACGGCAAGCTCGTCGACAACCGCAGGAAGGTGACGCGCGGCAGCCGGACGTACAGCAACTGGCTTGTCTCCACGAGTCATTCGGAGAGCTCGCTGTACGGGATCATCGGCCTGCCCGACCCGGCTCCCTACGACACCAAGGGCACCTACGCCGGCTGGACCAGCGAGCCACTGACGCGCACGGTCGATGTCGTCGGCGCCCCGAAGGCCACCCTGAAGGTGACCTCCCCCAAGGCCGAGCGCACCCAGAACTCCGGCGACGCCGCCGACAAGCTCGTCCTCTTCGCCAAGATCTACGACATCGCGCCCGACGGCACCAAGACCCTCGCCCACCGGCTCGTGGCCCCGGTCCGCGTCCCCGACGTGGCCAAGCCCTTCACCGTGACCCTCCCGGGCATCGTCCACCGTTTCGAGAAGGGGCACCGGCTGCAGTTCGTCGTCGCCGCGAGCGACGACGCGTACTTCGGCAACCGGGGCGTCAAGCCGGTCACGGTGGTCAGCGCGCCGGGGAGCACCGGGGTGGTGGAGTTGCCGGTGGCGGGCGGCTAGGTCACTCAGAGGGCAGGCCTCACCGTGCGTGACGGGGGCTTCGGGCCCATGCTGGGGATATGAGTCCGAAGACCTCTGAGAGCGGGGGCAAGGCCGGTGCGAAGGGCGGGGCGGTGACGCCCGCACGGATCATCGTGGTGCTGCTCGCCGTCCTCGCCCTGATCTTCATCTTCGAGAACACCCGCGCGACCAAGATCCGGCTGCTGATCCCCGAGGTGACGATGCCGCTCTGGATGGCGCTGCTCGCCACCGCGGTGATCGGTGCGCTGTGCGGGGCGTATTTCATGAAGAGGCGCAGCTAGGACGCCGTATTCTGGCCGGATGCCGCACAACGCTTCCCGCTATCTCGCCGAGAGCCCCCGCGTGGGCATACGTCACTTCACCTACGAGGACGGTGCCGAGTTCACCGCCCGGGCCAGGGAGAGCAAGGACCTGCACCAGCCGTGGCTCTTCCCGCCGGACGGGGGCGACGCGTACACGGCGTACGCGAGCCGGCTGATCGAGGACCCGACCAAGGCGGGGTTCCTGGTGTGCGAGAAGGACGGCGAGCAGGGTGACGGGGCCATCGCCGGGTTCATCAACATCAACAACATCGTCGAGGGCGGCTTCCGGTGCGGCGCGCTCGGGTACGGCGCCTTCGCGCACTCCGCCGGGCGCGGGCTGATGCGCGAGGGGCTGGACCTCGTGGTGGGGTACGCCTTCGGTCCGATGCGGCTGCACCGGCTGGAGATCAACGCGCAGCCCGTCAACACCGCCTCGATCGCCCTCGCCCGGAGCTGCGGGTTCCGGCTGGAGGGGTTCTCCCCGAAGATGATCTACATCGACGGGGACTGGCGGGACCACGAGCGGTGGGCGATCACCGCCGAGATGCGGGCTTGAAGTTGATCTTCATCGTGTCGAGGTCCGTGACCGTCGACCTCAGCCCCGTGAAGCCGTAGCCCAGCCCCCGCAGCGCCGTCTCGGCGCGGTCCTCCGCGAGCGCGCCCGCCATCTCCTCGCCGTCGGCCGCGTCCGACACCACCACGTACCGCATCGAGAAGTGCTTCAGCGGCGCCGGCTCGTACGACAGCGTGCCCTCCTCGGTGAACCGCATGCTCGTCATCCCGTGGTCGGCGGCCTCGGCGAGGAGCCGGGCGCGGGCCTCGTCGGTGAGGCCGTCCCAGGTGCCCCGGACGATCACCCGGTAGGTGTGCTGCTCGCTCACGTTCACTCCCTCGCACAGGTCCATGGACGGTCGACTGTACGTCGACGAGGATGACCCGCATGCGGAATATCGTCGTGCTCGACACCCCCTCCAACCTGGGCCTGCGTCCGCCCGCCCCGGGCACCGTGCCCGGCTGCTACAAGCTCGCCGGAGCCCTGCGCGAGCAGCGGATCGTGGTGGGGGTCCCCCCACGCCTTTAAGGCAGTGGGGGAGGCTGGGCGCACTGGAGGGCGGCGTGGTCGTGCCGCCGCGCTACGACCGCGGGGACTGGCGGGAAGGCGACGGCGTCTTCAACGCCGCCGCCCTCGCCGCGTACACCCGCAAGCTCGCCGACCGCATCGAACGCCATGTGCGCGCCGGCGACTTCCCCGTCGTCCTCGGCGGCGACTGCTCCATCCAGCTCGGCGCCTCGCTCGCGCTGCGCCGCATCGGCCGGTACGGGCTGGCCTCCGATGGGGGTACCTCCCACGCCCTTTAGGCAGTGGGGGAGCCTCCCCGGACTTCCGGCACACCGGCAACTCCGAGCGCGTCGGCGCCGCCGGTGGCGAGGAGCTCGCCGTGGCCACCGGGCGCGGGCAGACGGACCTGACCGACCTGGAGGGCCTGGGGCCCTACCTGCGGGACGAGGACGTACGGCTCTTCGGTATCCGCGACGAGTTCGAGGAGGACCGGGCCGAACTGGCCGCGCTGAAGATCCCCGTGGTCACCGTCGGCGATGTGCGCGAATGGGGAGCGGACGCGCTGGCCCGTGCCACCGCGCAGGCCTTCGAGATCCCTCAACTGGCCGGGTTCTGGGTGCACCTGGACGCCGACGTCCTCGATCCGATCGTGATGCCCGCCGTCGACAGCCCGGATCCGAACGGTCTCGTGGCCGACGAACTCATCGCTCTGCTACGGCCGTTGCTCGCCTCCCCGCACTGCGTCGGCCTCAACGTCACCATCTACGACCCCGATCTCGACCCGGACGGAACCGCGGGAGCACTCCTCGCCGACATCATCGTCTCCGCCTTTGCGGAATCCTGACCGGTAGCTCCTCTGGCCGACTCCCCGGCGAGCGGCTTCCATGGTGATCGTGACGACGATCCGGCGAGACGTACTCACCCTGCCCGCCGCGCAGTTGGGGTCCGACAACCCCCTGCCTCCCCTGCGGCCGCTCCACGAGGTGCACGGCATCGACGATCGGGACCGGGACGACCTGCCGCGCGACATGGCCCGGCAGGTCGGCTACGGGCCACTGCGCAGCCTGCTGCCCGCGCGCGTCCGGGACGGCTACGGCAGAGAGCGGGAACCACGCGAGATCGACACCCTCGTGATCGAGAACGACCGGCTCAGGGCCACCGTGTTCCCCGGCCTGGGCGGCCGTGTCGCCTCCCTCGTCCACAAGCCGACCGGCCGCGAACTCCTGTACCGCAACCCGGTGTTGCAGCCCGCCAACTTCGCCCTCAACGGTGCCTGGTTCTCCGGCGGCATCGAATGGAACATCGGCGCCACCGGCCACACCACCCTCTCCTGCGCACCCCTGCACGCCGCCCGCGTGCCCGCCCCCGACGGCGGCGAGATGCTCCGCCTGTGGGAGTGGGAGCGGCTGCGCGACCTGCCCTTCCAGGTCGACCTGTGGCTGCCGGAGGGTTCCGACTTCCTCTACGTCGGCGTCCGCGTCCGCAATCCGCACGAGCGGCCGGTGCCGGCCTACTGGTGGTCGAACATCGCGGTGCCGGAGAAGCGCCGGGTGCTCGCGCCGGCCGACGACGCCTGGCACTTCGGGTACGAGCGGCGGCTGCGCCGGGTGCCCGTCCCGTCCGACCCGCTCAACAGCCCTTACGCCGCCGACTACTTCTACGACCTGCCCGACGCGCAGCGGCGCTGGATCGCCGCGCTCGACGAGCACGGACACGGCCTGGTGCAGACGTCGACCGACGTGCTGCGCGGTCGGAAGCTGTTCCTGTGGGGGACGGGCGGTGGTGGCCGGCGCTGGCAGGAGTGGCTCACCGAGCCGGGCGCGGGCACCGGCGGCTACTGCGAGATCCAGGCCGGACTCGCCCGCACCCAGCTGGAGCACGTACGGCTGGACGCGGAGAGCGAGGTGACGTGGCTGGAGGCGTACGGACCGCTCGACGCACCGCCGGTGCCGGCCGAGGCGGAGACGCGGTTGGAAGCCGTACTGCCGCGCAGCGCCGTCGACGAGGCCTACGCCGCCTGGAAGCCGTACGCCGACACCGAACCCGGTGAGATCCTCGCCGTCGGCTCGGGCTGGGGTGCGCTCGAAGTGCTGCGCGCCGACTTGAAGTTGCCCGGCACGCCCTTCGACGAGAGCACGCTCGGCGAGGCCCAGGCGCCCTGGCTGGAGCTGCTGCGCGCCGGGTCCTTTCCCGAGCCGCGCCGGGTGCGGCCGCCCGGTGAGACGCTGGTCGCCCCGTACTGGCGGTACATGCTGGAGACCGCTCCCGCCACTCCGCTCACCGAGTACCACCTCGGGGTCGCGCAATGGCACGCCGGCGATCTGGCGCAGGCGGTGCGCAGTTGGGAGCGGGGTCGCGAACTGGCCCCGTCCGTCTGGCCGTTGCTGCGCTGTCTGGCGGTCGCCGACCGTGAGGCCGGCCACCATGAGCGGGCCGCCGACCGGTACGCCGACGCCTTCGACGACCTGTGCCACGAGCGGCGTGACGACGGCGAACGCTGGACGGCGGCCACCGCCGCGCTCGGCCGCGAGGCGATCGAGGCGCTGCTGCGGGTCCATCGGACAGCGGACGCCCGTGCCGTGTGGGCACGCCTGCACCCCGAGACCCGGGCCCGCGGCAGGTTCCGGCTGATCGAGGCCGGGCTGCTCGTCGCCGAGGGCCGGCACGAGGAGGCGCGGGCCGTCTTCGCCGCGGGCTTCGAGGTCGCCGACCTGAGGGAGGGGGCGGAGGCCATCGGCCGGCTGTGGGGGCGGATCAGCGACGAACCCCTCCCGGCGCACTACGACTTCCGGATGCGGCCGCCTGCACCCTGAGGCGTAGGGAATTTGACGCCGCGCCCGCCGAACCGGCCTCCGGCGTGCCCTCGTCGCCGCAGACAGACACAGACGGATGTGGTGCGGGCCGGGGGCGGTGGCGGATGACGGAACAGGCGCAGTCGACGACCGAGCAGGACTGCCCGCAGTGCGGCGCGGGCATGCCCGTGGACGAGCGGTACCCCGTGTGGTGCACGGAGTGCGAGTGGAACGTGGCGCCCGAGCTCTTCGTCTACGGCGTCGGCGGCACCGCCGGGCTCCGGCGCGAGTCGGCCGGACGGCACGGGACGGCGACCTTCGAGGAACTGGCCCGCGAGGGGACGAAGGGACACCGGGCGCGGCTGACTCCGGCGCACGTGCTGTCGTACGCGCTGGCTCTCCTGGTGCATGGGCTGTCGTTCGCGCTGCTGGGAGTGGGGGTCTGGCTGCTGGTCCGGGGCTGGACCCGTCCGCTCGCGGCGGCCCTGGGCCTGCCGATGGCGCTCCTCTTCCTCGTGCTGCGCCCGAGGTTCCCGAGGCTGGACACGTCGCTTCCGCGGCTGGGGCGGGCGGAGGCGCCCCGGCTTTTCCGGCTGGTCGACTCCGTGGCGCGGGAGGTCGGCACCCGGAGCGTCGACGTGATCGTCGTGGATCCGTATGTGAACGCCGCGGTCACCACGTACGGTCTGCGGCGGCGGGTGCTGCACCTCGGCCTCGGCCTGTGGTCCGTGCTCCCCCCGCAGGAGAAGGTGGCCCTGCTCGGCCACGAGCTCGGGCACTTCGCGAACGGCGACACCCGGCACGGGAGCTTCGTCGGCAGCGCGCTGCACACGCTGCGGCTGTGGGTGCTGGTGCTCGTGCCGGAACGATGGAACGGCCGGTTCGGACGTCTGCTGAGCCTCCTCGTGCTCCGTGGCCCCCACCACCTGGCGCAGAGCGCGCTCACCCTGCTGGAGAAGGTCACCCGGCGCGGCTTCCCGCGCCGCGAGTACCTCGCCGACGACCTGGCCGCCCAGGTAGCCTCCACCGAGGCCGCCCGGGACCTGATGGAGACGCTGCTGCACGCCGAACACATCGACGGCGAGCTGCGCCGGCTGTCCGAGGAGGCCGCGCAGGGCACCGGCCGGGCGGACGAGACGCTGTGGCAGCGGCTGGCCGAGCACCTGGCGGCCGTGCCACCGCGCGAGCGCGAACGGATGCGCAGGGTCAGCGCGTTGGAGTGGCACCAGCAGGACGCCGGCCATCCGCCGACCCACCGGCGCATCGAACTCCTGGACCGGCGCGGCCCGTCAGCCCCGCGGATCGTGCTCGACGCGCGGACCTCCCGAGCCGTGGAGCGCGAACTGCGGCCCGCGGCGCAGACCTTGGCGCAGGCCGTCGCACGCGGTGCGTGAGGCGGTCTACGCGCCGCCGCGGTCCACGTACTCGTACACCGCCCCGTCCGGATGCATCGCGATCAGGTTGCGGCCCGCCGGCGTCCCCACCGGGCCCGCGATGATGCGCGCGCCCAGCTCGCTGAGCACCCGGTGGGCCTCCTCGACGTCCTTGACCGCGATGGTCGCCGCGACCTTGCGCAGCACGTCCAGCTCCGCCGCGGGGCCGCTCATCAGCAGGAAGCAGCCCACGGCCGCCACCTGGACGCCGCCGCGCTCGAAGCGGAGGGCTCTGCCGCCCGCCAGTCGTTCGTAGAAGGGGACCGCGGTCTCCAGGTCGTCGACGCATACGCGCAGCGTGGCTCCCAGAATGTCCATGCGGACGAGCCTAGTTGGGTCGGCCGGGGCGGGGAGATCGTTTCACATGATCCCCGCGCCCCGTCCGCCCGACCGCCCCGCGGACCTGTGGACTCCGGAGGACGTTTGGGCGCCCTGGCCAGGGGGACGCGGAAGGCTCCCGAGGTACGCGACAGTCCCGGAGGACGAACCGTGGCTCGACCCCGCATCGTGATCGTCGGTGCCGGCTTCGCCGGGTACCGGACGGCCGAGGAGCTGTCCCGGAAGTCCCGCGGCAAGGCCGACATCACCCTGCTGAACCCGACCGACTACTTCCTGTACCTGCCCCTGCTGCCCCAGGTCGCCGCCGGGATCCTGGAACCCCGCCGGGTGACCGTCTCCCTCTCGGCCACCCTGCCCCGCGTCCGCCTGGCCCTCGGCGAGGCCGACGGCGTCGACCTCGACGGGCGGACCGTCCACTGCACGGGCCCGGACGGCGACGGCGGCACCGTCGCCCGCAATGTCGCCGCCTCGCTCGGCGTCGGCGAGCGACGCCCCTGCCGGCACCGGGACCTGGGCTTCGTCGTGGACCTCGGTGGCGCGCAGGCCGCCGGCAATCCGCTGGGCGTTCCCCTGTCCGGCCCCGCCGCCGGCGCGGTCACCCGCGGCTACCACCTCGCGGCGATGCCCGACAACCGCGTCCGGGTCGCCGCGGACGGGCTGCTGGAGTCCGTACTGCCGCGCCAGGCCGTCCGGTTGGGCTTCGTGCGGTCCTCGTCGGTGCCGTTGGACACGGCCTCGCCGGAGCCGGCCCGGGTGCCGGGCGGGCCCGAGGAGCGCCCCGACACCCCCACGGAAGGAAACTCATGAACACCGGTGAACTCGCCGAACTCGCCCAGCAGTTGCGCGTCGACAGCGTGCGTGCCTCCGACGCCGCGGGTTCCGGGCATCCGACCTCCTCGATGTCCGCCGCGGACCTGATGGCCGTACTGCTCACGCACCACTTCCGCTACGACTTCGACCGGCCCGCCCACCCGGGCAACGACCGCTTCGTACTGTCCAAGGGACACGCCTCGCCCCTGCTGTACGCCGCCTACAAGGCGGCCGGCGCCATCGGCGACGACGAACTGCTCACCTTCCGCAAGCTGGGCAGCCGCCTCGAAGGGCACCCGACGCCGCGCCGGCTCCCGTGGGTGGAGACGGCGACCGGCTCGCTCGGGCAGGGACTGCCGGTGGGCGTCGGCATCGCCCTGTCCGGCAAGCGGCTGGAGCGCACCGGCTACCGCGTGTGGGTGCTGTGCGGTGACAGCGAACTCGCCGAGGGGTCCGTCTGGGAGGCGGCCGAACACGCGGGACACGAGCACCTCGACAACCTCACCGCGATCGTCGACGTCAACCGGCTCGGCCAGCGCGGCCCCACCCGGCACGGCCACTACCTCGACGCCTACGCGCACCGCTTCCAGGCCTTCGGCTGGCACACCGTCGAGGTGGACGGACACGACGTGGACGCGATCCACCGCGCGTACGGCGAGGCCGAGTCGACCAAGGGCCAGCCCACCGCGATCATCGCCCGCACTCTCAAGGGCAAGGGCGTCGAGGCCGTACAGGACCGCGAGGGCCTGCACGGAAAGCCGCTGCCGGACGCCGACGAGGCGATCGCCGAACTCGGCGGACCGCGCGACCTCCGCGTCCGGGTGCACGAGCCGCCCGCCGCCCGGATCCTGCACTCCGTACGCGCCGGACACCTCGAACTGCCGCGCTGGGACAAGGGTGATGACCTGGCCACGCGGGACGCCTACGGCCAGGCGCTCACCGCCCTCGGCACCGGACGCGGCGACGTCGTCGCCCTCGACGGCGAGGTCGGCGACTCCACGCGCGCCGAGCTCTTCGCCAAGGAACACCCCGACCGCTACTTCGAGTGCTACATCGCCGAACAGCAGATGGTCGCGGCCGCCGTAGGACTCGCGGCCCGCGGCTGGGTGCCGTACGCCGCCACCTTCGCGGCGTTCTTCACGCGCGCGTACGACTTCATCCGCATGGCGTCGATCAGCGGGTCCGGGATCAACCTCGTCGGCTCGCACGCGGGCGTCGCGATCGGGCAGGACGGGCCCAGCCAGATGGGCCTGGAGGACCTGGCGATGATGCGGGCGGTGCACGGCTCGACCGTGCTGTACCCGTGCGACGCCAACCAGACCGCGCATCTCGTCGCCGAGATGGCCGGCCTCGACGGCATCCGCTATCTGCGCACCTCGCGCGGCGCCGGCCCGGTGATCTACGGGCCCGACGAGGAGTTCCCCGTCGGCGGCAGCAAGGTGCTGCGCTCCTCGGAGCGGGACCGGATGACGCTCGTCGCCGCGGGCGTCACCGTGCACGAGGCGCTGGCCGCCGCCGACGCGCTGGACCGCGAGGGCATCCAGGTCCGGGTGATCGACCTGTACTCGGTCAAGCCCGTCGACCGGCTCACCCTGAGGCGGGCCGCCGAGGAGACCGGCTGTCTGATGACCGTGGAGGACCACCACCCGGAGGGCGGCCTCGGCGACGCCGTGCTCGACGCGTTCCTCGACGGCCGGCCGATGCCGCGGCTGGTGCGCCTCGGCGTCCGTACGATGCCGGGTTCGGCGTCTCCCGAGGAACAGCTGCATGCCGCGGGCATCGACGCCGAGTCGATCGTGGCGGCCGGACAGCTGCTGGTGGAACAGGCGATCGTGCCATGAGCCGGGAGGACGTACGCACCGTACGGGCGGGCAGGCACACCCTCGAGATCCACCGGCCGGACAAGGTGCTCTTCCCCGGCGACGACGGGGCGAAGGAATACACCAAGGGTGACCTCGTCGACTACTACCGGGCCGTCGCGCCCTTCATGCTGGCGCACCTGCGCGGCCGCCCGCTGATGCTGGAGCGGCATCCCGACGGCGTCGAGGGCCCCCGGTTCATGCAGAAGAACACCCCGGAGAACTACCCGGAGTGGATCACCCGGGTCGAGGTGCCCAAGGAGGGCGGCACCGTCCTCCACACCGTGTGCGAGGACACCGCCACCCTGCTCCACCTCGCCGACCAGGCCTGTCTCACCCTGCACCGCTGGCAGTCCCGTGTCGGCGGCATCGACCGGCCGGACCGGATGGTCTTCGACCTCGACCCGGCCGAGGGTGCCGACTTCGCGGCGGTGCACGAGGCGGCCTGGCAGCTGGCGGAGCTGCTCGACGAACTGAAGCTGCCCTCGGGGCTGATGACCACCGGTTCACGCGGCCTGCACGTGGTCGTCCCCGTGAACGGACGCCACGACTTCGACGAGGTACGGGAGTTCGCCAAGGACGTCGCCGACACCCTGGTCGCCCGCCACCCCGACCGGCTCACCACCGCAGCCCGCAAGAAGGACCGCGGGAAGCGGCTCTACCTCGATGTGCAGCGCAACGCCTACGCGCAGACCGCCGTCGCGCCCTTCAGCGTCCGGGCCAGGCCGGGCGCCCCCGTGGCCACCCCGCTCGACTGGACCCAGCTGGACGACCCGGGCCTCGACGCCCGCCGCTGGACCATCGAGGACGCCGTCGAACAGGCCCGCACCAACCCCTGGGCCGGAGTGATGGGCAAGGGCCGCGCCCTGGGCCCGGCGCGGCGCAGGCTGAACGCGCTGATCCCCTCCTGAAGATCCGGCCCGAAGGTTTGGCCGGCGAACGCAGCGGCTACCCGGAGCCACAGGGGGCCGCCCGTTCGCGTCCAGGAGGAGGCCTCATGACCGGACTGCGGTACGTCTACGCCGTCTGCCGTCCCTTCGGCGCGGCCCTGCAGTCCCAGCTGACGGGCCTGGGGGGCGATCCGCCGAGACTGCTGACCCACCACGGGCTGATCGCCGTGGTCAGTCACGTGCCGGAGCAGGACTTCGCGGAGAAGCCGCTTCGCGCCCATGCCGAGGACCCGGACTGGCAGGCCGCGACCACCCGTGCCCACCAGAGCGTGATCGACGCGCTCACCGCCGTCACCACCCCGCTGCCGCTCCGGCCCGGCACGGTCTTCCGGGACGACAGCGGCGTACGGACGATGATGGAGGCGCACGAGGACTACTTCCGGCGGACCCTGGACCGGCTGGACGGCCGGGTGGAATGGGGCGTCGAGGTATACGCCGAAACGGAATCGTTCGCGAGCCGCCTGCACGAGACGCTTTCCTCGTACGCCGAGGATTCCCGGCTGCACATCGCACGGAACTCTGCGCTTTCCGGCGTCGCCGGACGGAATGTACTCGACGCCGCCTATTTGGTGCCGCGCTCGGATTCCGAAGAATTCGTGGAACTGGTGGACCGGGCAAAGGAAGCGGCCGCCCCGGGAACGCGCGTGGAACTCACGGGCCCCTGGGCGGCCTACTCCTTCACCGGACATCTACCACCTGTACCAGCGACCCCTGCCTCCGGCCGCGGTAGTGCCGCGCATCAGGAATCCCAGTAGCCACAGTACGAGAACTGCCAGTGCGATCCACCAGAGAATCTTCACCGCGAATCCGGCACCGAAGAGAAGCAATGCCAGAAGCAGTACGAGCAGGACGGCAATCATAATGTGAACCTCCTGCTCACCGGGTTTCCGGAAATCCGGGGTTCACGCTTCCTTGCGGCACAGGATTTCTCCGTGCAGCACGCTGAACCAGCCGTCCTCCTGCTTTCCCCACTCCCGCCAGGCGTCCGAGACGGCGCGCAGCCGTTCCGGGGTCGCGTGGCCGCCCTCGGTGGCCCGTTCCGCGAAGGCCGAGGCCAGCGTGCGGTCCGCCCACAGGCCGCTCCACCACGCCCGCTCCTCGGCGGTGGCGAAGGTCCAGGTGCCGGCGGTGGCCGTGATGTCCGTGATCCCCGCCTCCAGCGCCCAGGACTTCAGCCGCCGTCCGGCGTCCGGCTCACCGCCGTTGGCGCGGGCCACGCGGCGGTACAGGTCCAGCCAGTCGTCCATCCCCTGGGACGCCGGATACCAGGTCATGGCCGCGTAGTCCGAGTCGCGGACCGCGATGAACCCCGTCGGCCGGGTGACCCGCTTCATCTCGCGCAGCGCCTGCACCGGGTCACCGACGTGCTGCAGCACCTGGTGGGCGTGAACGACGCAGAAGGTGTCGTCCGGGAAGTCCAGGGCGTGCACGTCGGCCACCGCGAAGTCGATGTTGGTCAGGCCCCGTTCGGCGGCCGTGGCCCGGGCCTGGTCCACGATGCCGGGCGCGTGGTCGACGCCGGTGACGTGCCCCTCGGGAACCAGGGCGGCCAGGTCGGCGGTGATCGTGCCCGGGCCGCAGCCGATGTCCAGGATCTTCATGTGGGGCTTCAGCGAACCGAGCAGGTAGGCCGCGGAGTTGGCGGCGGTCCGCCAGGTGTGCGAGCGCAGCACCGACTCGTGGTGCCCGTGGGTGTAGACAGCGGTCTCCTGAGCCTTCGACATGACCGATCCCCTCTCGTCGTGCCGGCTCCGAGGGCTGGTTTCACGGCCCCGGCCGGTACGCGACACCGTACGCCCGCATGTCGAATGGTGAGACCCGCGTTTTGCCATATGGACTGACGGTGAATCAGTTACTGAGCCGGGGGCGATAGACCGCCAGCGCCTCGGGCAGCTTCTCCAGCGTCATCTCGCCTGCCACCTCCGTGACTTCGCCGTCGTAGGCGAGTGGTGTACCCGGCGCGACACCGGACAGGCGCAGTCGCTTCACCTGGACCGCCGCATGGGCGGGGGAGCGGGTCAGCGGACCCGCGACGGCGGCGGCGAGCAGGCGCAGCGCGGGCCGGCGGCTGCCGTGCACGACGCGCACGTCGAACTGGCCGTCGGCGAGGTCGAGCCGGCGGCCGGGTGCGAGGCCCATCCGGTGGTAGGTGCCGTTGCCGACGAACAGCAGCCAGAGCGGCCGTGTCCGACCGCGGAACTCGGCCTCCAGCGGATGCTGGTCCGCGCGCAGCACGCGCAGCGCCGCGAGCACCCCGGCCGGCCAGCCGCCGATCCGGGGCGACCAGCGGTCCCGCTCACGCACCAGCTCCGGGTACACGCCCAGGCTGCAGGAGTTGAGGAAGACGCCCTGCCGGTCGCCGCAGGCGAACCGGCCGACGTCCACGTGCACGCCCTCGCCCCGCTGGACGGCCCGGGTCAGGTCGCGGACGCCCTCCACGCCCAGGTCCAGGGCGAAGTGGTTCAAGGTGCCGCCGGGCAGTACCGCGAGGGGCAGGCCGTGCCGGAGAGCGACCTCGGCGGCCGTGTTGACCGTGCCGTCGCCGCCGCACACGCCGAGGACCCGGGCACGGACCGCCGCCTTCTCCAACTCGTCCCGAACGTCGGCCGGTTCGCACTCGACGACCTCGGCCAGCGGCAGACCGTCCTGCAGCGTGCGCACCCGGTCGGCACTGCCCGAGGCGGTGTTGGCCACGACGATCAGGCCCTCGCCGTCCGGCAGCGCCGGGAGGTCGGCACGGGGCCGGGCCGGCGGGACGAGCCGGGTGCGGGTCGGCACCAGCCCCCGTACGGCGAACGCGGCACCGGCGCCCAGCGCGGCGCCCGCCAGCACGTCACTGGGGAAGTGCACCCCCGTGTAGACGCGGGACATGACCACCGAGAAGGCGACCGGGGCCACGACGGCGCCCCAGGACGGCGACTCCAGCGCGACCCCGGTCGCGAAGGCGACCGCCGACGCGGAGTGACCGGACGGGAACGACGTGGTGATCGGCTGCCGCTTCAGCTGCCGCACCAGCGGCACGGGGTCCAGCACGGGGCGTGTTCGGCGGACCGAGCGTTTGCCGAGGGTGTTGATGGTCAAGGAGGCCAGGCTCAGGGAGGCGAGTCCTCGCGCGGCGGCCCGGCGGCCCCGCGGAGTGCGGCTCGCGGCCAGGGCGGCCGCGGTCGCGAACCACAGGACGCCGTGGTTGGCGCTGCGGCTCAGCCGGGGTAGGACGGGTTCGGCGGCGGGCCAGTCTCGCTCGGCGGCGAACTCGAAGAGACGGCAGTCGAGGGCCATCAGCCGGTCGCGCAGGACGTGGCGGCCGGGCAGGGGGACGGTGAGATCGACGTCAGGGCTCATGCCGTTGCGGGTACCCGCCGTGGGGGCGCTTCTTCGGTGCCGGGTGCGGGTTCGTTGTGGCTGGTCGCGCCGTTCCCCGCGCCCCTATGGGGCGGGTTCCCTGGTCCGGCACTTCGGGATAAGCGTTTGCCCAGGTCCGGGCGCGGGCCGCACAATGCGGTCCCATGGGACATCTGGAAGCCGCGCACCTCGAGTACTACCTCCCCGACGGGAGGGCACTGCTCGGCGATGTGTCCTTCCGGGTGGGCGAAGGGGCCGTCGTGGCCCTCGTAGGGCCCAACGGCGCCGGTAAGACGACCCTGCTCCGGCTGATCTCGGGCGAGCTGAAGCCGCACGGCGGCACCGTCACGGTGAGTGGCGGCCTGGGTGTGATGCGCCAGTTCGTGGGGTCCGTACGGGACGAGACGACCGTACGGGATCTGCTGGTGTCGGTCGCGCCGCCCCGCATCCGTGAGGCCGCGCAGGCCGTCGACAAGGCCGAGCACGCCATGATGACCGTCGACGACGAGGCCGCCCAGCTCAAGTACGCGCAGGCCCTCTCCGACTGGGCAGAGGCACGCGGGTACGAGGCGGAGACGCTGTGGGACATGTGCACCACGGCCGCGCTCGGGGTGCCGTACGAGAAGGCGCAGTGGCGGCAGGTGCGGACCCTGTCCGGCGGCGAGCAGAAGCGGCTGG
The DNA here is from genome assembly GCF_000718165.1 of Streptomyces fulvoviolaceus. Classification (GTDB taxonomy): domain Bacteria; phylum Actinomycetota; class Actinomycetes; order Streptomycetales; family Streptomycetaceae; genus Streptomyces; species Streptomyces fulvoviolaceus. The sequence continues at coordinate 83,001 of NZ_JOEY01000026.1, forward strand.
TCCTGGAGGCCCTGCTGCGTGGCACGGACGAGGTGCTGCTGCTCGACGAGCCCGACAACTACCTCGACGTACCCGGCAAGCGCTGGCTGGAGGAGCGGCTGAAGGAGACGCGCAAGACGGTCCTCTTCGTCTCCCACGACCGTGAGCTCCTCTCCCGCGCCGCCGAGAAGATCGTCTCGGTGGAGCCCTCGCCCGCGGGGGCCGACGCCTGGGTGCACGGCGGCGGCTTCGCCACCTACCACGAGGCCCGGCAGGCCCGCTTCGCCCGCTTCGAGGAGCTGCGCAAACGCTGGGACGAGAAGCACGCCCAGCTGAAGAAGCTCGTGCTGACGCTCCGTCAAGCCGCCGAGAACAGCCCCGACATGGCCTCCCGCTACCGGGCCGCCCAGACCCGGCTGCGCAAGTACGAGGAGGCCGGACCGCCGCCGGAGCCGCCGCGCGAGCAGGACATCAAGATGCGGCTCAAGGGCGGCCGTACCGGCGTAAGGGCCGTCACCTGCAAGGGACTTGAACTCACCGGCCTGATGAAGCCCTTCGATCTGGAGGTCTTCTACGGCGAGCGGGTCGCCGTCCTCGGCTCCAACGGCTCCGGCAAGTCGCACTTCCTGCGACTGCTGGCCGGCGACACCGTGACGCACACGGGGGAGTGGAAGCTCGGTGCGCGCGTCGTGCCCGGGCACTTCGCCCAGACGCACGCGCACCCCGAGCTGGAGGGCCGTACGCTCCTCGACATTCTGTGGAAGGAGCACGCCCAGGACCGGGGCGCCGCGATGTCCCGGCTGCGCCGCTACGAGCTGACGGGCCAGGCCGAGCAGAGCTTCGAGCGGCTCTCCGGCGGCCAGCAGGCCCGCTTCCAGATCCTGCTCCTGGAGCTCCAGGGCGTCACGGCCCTGCTCCTCGACGAGCCGACCGACAACCTCGACCTGGAGTCCGCCGAGGCGCTCCAGGAGGGCCTGGAGGCCTTCGAGGGGACGGTCCTGTCCGTGACCCACGACCGCTGGTTCGCCCGCTCCTTCGACCGCTACCTGGTCTTCGGCAGCGACGGCCGCGTTCGCGAGACCGCGGAGCCGGTGTGGGACGAGCGGCGGGTGGAAAGGGCGCGCTGAACCGGCGTTTCCCCCGTGTGGTTCGTAGAGTGGATGCAGGAAGGGCGAACGGACACTTCGAGCGGACACGACGAGCGGGGTATCACCATGACCGGAGTCGACCCCAGCCGGCTGGACGACCAACAGCTCATGAAGGAGCTGGAGACGATCCACCGCACACGCCACGACACGCTGCTCTACGGCTCGAACGGCGCCCTGCGCGTGCACAACGAGCGCATGGCCCGGCTCGAGGGCGAGTACCTGCGCCGCAACCCGCGCCGCATGGTGGCCGCGAGCCGCACCCGCGAAGGGGCCCGGGAGCGCGGCCACGGCGAGTCGGCGACACCCGCCCTCGACTGAGCCGACCGCGCGCTCAGTGGTGCGCCGGCGGCCGGTCCCAGTGGCGGTGTGCCGCGATCGCGGCCACGAACGCGCCCAGGAACTCCTCGCCGGCCGTGCCCGGCGCCATGTCCGTCACCACACCCCGGTCGCTCACCATCCGGTGGAACCCGGTCGACAGCCTGAGCCCCGTCGGCTCCAGCGCCGACAGGATCCCGACGCCCGAGCCGAACGCGCCCACCGGCTTCCCGTGCCGGTAGGCGTCCCGCACGAAGCGCATCGCGTCGGGGGCGGCGGTCGCGGGCGGGGTGCCGACCGGGCCGCCGGGCAGCAAGACGGCGTCGTACAGCACGGAGGGGACGGTCGGCAGACCGCGGTCGACCGTATATCGTTCGCCGTCGGCGCCCGCCACTGTGCCGTCCGTCGCCGCCAGTGCGTCGACGATCACGCCCTCCGCGGCCGGAATGCGATACGCATGATGCTTCAACGTCCTTTCGTCGCATGGCAGTTGGTTGCGTCGCCGACGCGCTTCTTCTCCCGCGCGAGAGGGGCCGTCACTCCGGTTCCTCCGTGCCGGTCAGCTCCCGCGCGAGCTCCTGCACGGTGGCGTAGCGCTCCGTGGGCGGCAGGCCCTCCACGGCCTCGACGAGGACGTCGGGGGCGTTCCCGTGGCGCAGGGCGTGCGCCAGTTCCGGGGGCGTCGCGGGGAAGGAGCCGCGGCCCAGGATCCGGGCGAGCTCCAGCCGGACCGTCTCCAGCGTCGCTCCGGGCCGGCCGGGTGCGACGGTCCCGCCCCAGACCTCCGGATCGTCCTCGGCGGCCGGCTCCGGATCGTGCCACTCCGCGGTCCGGGTGGGGTGCCCGGAGCGCAGCAGACCCTGCAGTTCGTGCTTCATCTCGTCGTCGCGGTGCCGGCTCAGCCGGTCGCTGCCTCGCTGCATGTCTCCGTCCAGATCTTCGGGGGTCCGCACCGCGTACCCGAGGACCGGAAGCCGACACAGGGTTTGCCGACCGGATGCCGGGAGACCCGGCACAGACCCCCCGCGCACATCTCTGGGGAAGGACAGGCCATGGCGGTACTCGCTGTGCTCATCCCGCTGCTCATGCTCGGCGTGGTGCTGGCGCTGGGCCGATACGAGGAGCTGCTGCTGCCGGCGGAGGAGACGGACCGGCTCGAATCGGTCGCCCTGCCCGCCGCGGCCTCGCCCGCCATCGCCTCTCGCGGCCCGGCAGGAACTCCTGCCCCTTCGCCCTGAGACGAGTCGGCCCTTGGCCCCGAGGCGAGTAGTCCCATCGCGCCGAGGCGAGTAGCCCCTTCGCCCTGAGGTGAGGCACCTCGCGCGCCCCCGAAAACCTGCCCGGTGTTTGCGGCCGGAGGCCGGGGGCAGGCGCAATTCCAGTGCTTCGGACCGGAGGCACGTCCGTGGGAGCGGCTTCACGCCGCCGCGGCCGCGCCTGTCCGAACCACCGGCGCGCTCCCACGCTCACCGTCCAACCCAGAGCACATTCAAGGGAGTTGCGACGCACATGCCCACTCCAGTGAGCGCGAAGCACCACCCGCACGACGACGCCCCCGACACCGCGGACGCGTTCCGCAGTCTCGCCGAGCTCCCCGCGGGCCCGGAGCGCGACACGCTCCGCGGACAGATCGTCGAGGCCTGGCTGCCCATGGCCGACCGGCTCGCGGGACGGTTCCGCAGCCGCGGCGAGAGCGTCGAGGACCTGCGCCAGGTCGCGGCCCTCGGCCTGGTCAAGGCCGTCGACCGGTACGACCCCGCACGCGGCAACGCCTTCGAGAGCTACGCCGTACCGACCATCACCGGCGAGATCAAGCGGCACTTCCGCGACCACATGTGGACCCTGCACGTGCCCCGCCGGGTCCAGGACCTGCGCAACCGTGTCCGCTTCGCCTGCCAGGACCTCTCGCAGACCGTCTCGGGCCGCAGGCCCACCGTCGCGGAGATCGCCGAGCACGCGCGCATGAGCGAGGAGGACGTCCTGGTCGGCCTCGAGGCCCTGGAGAGCTTCACGGCGCTGTCGCTGGACGCGGAACTGCCCGGCAGCGAGGACGGGTACTCGCTGAGCGACGCGCTCGGCTCACCCGACCCGGCGCTGGACACGGTCGTGGACCGCGAGGCCGTGAAGCCCCGGCTGGCCGCCCTGCCCGAGCGGGAGCGGGCCATCCTCTACATGCGGTTCTTCGGCGACATGACGCAGAGCCGGATCGCCGAGCAGCTCGGCATCTCGCAGATGCACGTGTCCCGGCTGATCAACCGCTGCTGCGGGCGGATGCGCGAGCAGATCATGCGCGACGCCTCGTAGGAAACCGGCTGCTTCAGAACCGGCTGCTCGCGAAAGAACCGGCTGCTGCAGAACCGGCTGCTCGCGAAAGAACCGGCTCCTTCGCACGTCACCCGCTCGGCCCTCCCCGTCCCGCCAATGGCGCCCGGCCGCGCGCGCCCCGCTGCTCGGCGGGCTGTGATGGGTGCGGGTACGACCGTCGTGCCCATGGGCCCGTTGCCGGACTCCCGTCTGCCCGGTGTCGCCCGGCAGGGCCCAGCCGCCGGCCGAAGGAGCCCGCCCCATGCGCCGCACCGCCCGTGCCCTGTCCGCCGTCGCCCTGGCCGGTGCCGTCCTGGGCAGCACCGTGCCCGCCGCCTTCGCGGACCCGGCCGCGGAGGTCGACCCGAGCACCGTCTCCCCGGGCGGCAGCATCACCGTGTCGGTCACCTGCGACCCGACCGGCGGCACCCCGCCCGACACCCTCGACGCCACCTCGCAGGCCTTCGAGACGGGCACCGTCCGGCTGCAACTGGTCCCCGGCAACGAGGACGAGCTGACCGGCCCCGCCTACAGCGGCACCGCCCGGATCGCGGCCGCCGGGAACTTCGAGGAGGGCCCCGACGCGGTCGGCCGGGACTCCGCGTGGACCGTCGACGGCACTTGTCCGGCGGCGCCCGGCGGGCAGGGCAAGCCGTGGAGCGCCACGTTCGACGTCTCCCGCGGCAGTGGCGGCGGCAGCCGGTCGTGCACCGAGCCGCACGCCGATCCGCGCACCGAGCCGCAAGCCGAGCCGCGCGCCGATTCCTGCGCCAGCGCGGCCGTCCAGCGCGGGGTGCGGGCCGGCGAGGGCGGCACGTTCACGGAGTCCGTCCCCGCCCTGGTCGCCGGCGGGCTGCTGATCGCGGGCGCCATGGGAGCCGCCGTGTACCGGCTGCGGCGCAGGACACCTCCGGCCGACGCCTGACCCGGCCCGTGTGACGGGCGCAACCCGCACGGGCGCTCATGCGCCGGCGGCGCCGTGGGTAACCACAGCGCGAGGGCACGAACCGCCCTGCACGACCGGCCGACACACCTGAGGCGACAGAGACAGCAGAAGACGAAGCCCCCTCACGGAGGTAACCATGCGGACGGACCCGGAAGGCCACGGCCCCGTCCGCTACGGCCCGCCGCTCCCCGAGGACGGACTGCCCGTGCTGCCCGAGCTCACCGCCGTGCTCGCCGCGGCCGCCGCCCGCAGCCGGGCCGAGCCGGTCGGCGGCGGCACCGCCCTCCTCGAAGCCGCGTGCGGCTACGGGAACCGGCGCGGCCTGCCCGCCGAGCCCGACCATGTCGTGGCCGCCCCCGGCGCCCCGTCCCTCCTGCTCGCGCTGACCGCCGCGCTCGGCGGCGACGTCCTGGTGCCCCGGCCCTGCGCCGCCTGGTGGGCGCCGTACGCGCGCCTGTTGGGAAGACCCTTCTTCCACGTGGCGACACCGGCCGAGTGCGGCGGTGTCCCGGATCCGTACGCCCTCCTGGAGACCGTGCGCAGGGTGCGCGCCGAAGGCGGTGACCCGCGCCTCCTGGTGCTGTCCGTCGCCGACGACCCCACCGCCACCGTCCCTCCGCCCGAGTTGCTGCACGCGACGATCGAGGCCGCCGCCGGCGAGGGCCTGCACCTGGTCAGCGACGAGACCTGGCGCGACACCCTGCACCTCCCGCACGACACCGTGCTGCTCAGCCCCGCCGAGATGCTGCCCGACCGGGTCACCGTCGTCACCGACCTGGCCGGCGCCCTGCTGCCGACCGGCTGGCCGGCCGCGATCGCCCGCTTCCCGCCGGGCGGGGCCGAGAGCGGCCTACGCGCGCGTGTGCTCGACGTGCTCACCGCGCTCGGAGCCCGGGTCGCCGCACCGGTCGCCGCGGCGGCCGCCTACGCGCTCGCGGAACCCGAGCCGGTCACCGCCCGCCTCGCCGCCGCCGTACGCCTGCACGCGCGCGTGGCCGCCGCCGCGCACGCCGCCGTTGTCGCGGCGGGCGCGCTCTCCCGGCCCCCGCGGGCCGGCCGCCATCTCTACGTCGATCTCGGCCCCCTGCGGCCCGCGCTCACCGCGCAGGGGGTCGGCGACGCCCAGGACCTGGAGGACTTCCTCACCGCCCGGCTCGGCATGCCCGCGCCCGGCGGTCACCGCTTCGGCGACGATCTCGGGGCGCTGCGCGTACGGCTGTCCACCGGCTCGCTGCTCGGCGGCACCGACGAGGAACGCGCGGAATGCCTCACGTCACCCTCACCGTTGGAACTGCCACACGTGCAACGCGCGTTGATCACTTTGGAGTCGGTCTTCGACGAACTCCGCGACGACGCTCAGCGATGGGAGCCTCCTCGATGACGCAGCAGTCCGAGTCGACCACGAGCACGCCCACCCAGGAAGCCGACGATCCGGCGGTCCTGTCCTCCTTCGCTCCGTCCCCGCCCCTCACCGAACCCCGCCCGCCGGGCGAGCGGCGGGTGTGGCCGCGGTCCTTCCACGACCGCCTGACCGCCCCGCTGCCCGGTCTCAAGGCCATGGCCCGGTTCGCCCGAGAGGGCTCCGTACGACCGGGACGCGAAGGCCTCGCGGACATCCCCCGGCTGCCCTTCGAGCCCGCCCCGCTGCCCGCCGTCGACGCGCGCACCGTCGCCGTCTCCTGGGCGGGACACGCCAGCTGGGTCATCAGGATCGGCGGGCTGACCGTCCTCACCGACCCGGTCTGGTCCCGCCGCATCCTCGGCACCCCGGCCCGCATCACCCCGGTCGGCATCCCCTGGAACTCGCTGCCCCGCATCGACGCGGTCGTCATCAGCCACAACCACTACGACCACCTGGACGCCCCCACCCTGCGCCGCCTCCCGCGCGACACCCCCGTGTTCGCGCCGGCCGGGCTCGCTCGCTGGTTCCGCCGCCGCCGGTTCACCGCGGTCACCGAACTGGACTGGTGGGAGGCGGCCGAACTGGGCGGCGTCCGCTTCGACTTCGTGCCCGCCCACCACTGGTCCAAGCGCTCCCTCGTCGACACCTGTCGCACCCTGTGGGGCGGCTGGGTCCTCACCGCCCCCGACGGACAGCGCGTCTACTTCGCGGGCGACACGGGCTACGGCCACTGGTTCGCCCGCATCGGCCGCCGCTACCCCGGCATCGACCTCGCCCTGCTCCCCATCGGCGCCTACGACCCCCGCTGGTGGCTCAGCGACGTCCACTGCGACCCGGAGGAGGCGGTGCGAGCGGCCCAGGACCTGGGTGCGCGCCGCATGGCACCGATGCACTGGGCGACGTTCGTGTTGTCGGCGGAACCGGTACTGGAGCCGCTCACGCGGGTGCGGGCGGCGTGGGAGAAGGCGGGGTTGGACAGGGAGGACCTGTGGGACCTGCCAGTTGGAGGCTCACGCGTACTGCAGCTGACCTAGGGGCGCGGGGAACTGCGCGACCAGCCACAACGGACCCGCACCCCGCAACGAAACATCACCTGGCAGATCGAACCCGTCTCCACACACTCGGCGCAGCGCTGATCGTAAGGGTCAGCGCGACCGCCGCCACCACACCTTCCCAAGGCTCGTTGAACAGCGACCCACCAAGAATCCCGATCAGCTGATACGTCACTGCCCACGCCAGGCAGGCCGGTAGATTCCCCCGCGCAAACCGCCGCAACGGCCACTCGGCCATCAGGCAAGCCAACATCACCGGAATCCGCCCCGCCGGCACCAGCCGAGACAACACCAGCACAGCCACACCATGATCCGCCAACTTCGCCTGCGCCTGCGCAAGCCTCTCCTCCGGCGCCCGCGACCGAATCGCCTCCAGCCACCGAGACCCGTTCCGCGATCCCATCCCACGCCGCCCGAGCCAGTACAACGCCATGTCCCCGAGGAACGCCGCCAGCGAGGCCGTAACAAAAACCAGCGCCAACGCGAACGGCGCCGTCTGATGAAACGCCACCACAGCCGCCGTACTCACCAACGCCCCCGTCGGCACCACCGGCACCAACGCCCCGAGCAGCACCAGCAGAAACAACGTCGGATACCCGATCGCCTGCTGCGTGGACTCGGGCGTCACACCCGTCGAGGCCGCGGCCAGCAGCATCACCGTGCGACCTCCAGCCGCACACTCTCCCCGTGCTCCAGCCGGTGCACGGCGACCCCGGGCGCGTACTCCGCCGCCAACCGCACGAACTCCGCACCCGGCGCGTGGAATTCGTGCGGGCGCACCGCGTCCATCGCGATGGGCCAGTACGTGCCGTAGTGCACCGGCACCGCGCTGCGCGGTGCCAGCCGGGCCAGCGCCTGGGCCGCGCGCCCCGCGTCCAGGTGCCCCTCGCCGAGGTACGGCCCCCAGCCGCCGACCGGCAGCAGCGCCACGTCGACCGGTCCGACCTCCTTGGCCATGTCGTCGAAGAGGCCGGTGTCCCCGGCGAAGTAGGTGCGCCCCTCACCTTCGACGACGTATCCGAGCGCGGGGGAGCGGTGCGGTCCGACCGGCAGCCGCCGCCCGTCGTGCCGCGCGGGCACGGCCCGTATCACCAGGTCACCGACCTGTGTCTCGTCCCCGGGGGCCACCTCGGCGACCTGGAGGTGGGTGAGCCGGCGCAGCGCCGGCACCGCCCGTGGTGCGCCCCGGGGCACGAGCAGGTGCGTGCCCGGGGCGAGCCGCGCCAGCGAGGGAACGTGCAGGTGGTCGGCGTGCAGATGGGAGACGAGTGCGACGTCCGCGCACCAGGCGCCGGGCGGCGGCACCGCACCACGTCGGCGGCGCAGATGCGCGAGGCGGCGGGCGAACAGAGGGTCGGTGAGCACGCGTACGTCCGAATCCGTGACCGTGCAGGTGGCGTGACCCCACCAGGTGATCTCCACCGGCACCTCTTTGCCTCCTTCGCACGACTCCCCCGAAGCCTACGGGCAGGAGTAGGGTCGGCGGCGAAACCCGGAGGTGAGGGGGACACCATGGGACCGGTTCGGGTCACGGCGATCGCGAGTCTGACGCCACTTGAGGAGTTGGACGCAGACCCCTTCCTGGTGGACTCCCGCAGCCAGCACGCGATGTGCGCCCGCTGGGCCGCCGAACGGGGTTACACCGTCAGACGCGAGCTGTTGGTGCGCGGACTGCGCCCCGACCACTGCGTGCTGTGGGACGGCGTCCGGCCGGGCACCGACCTCTTCGTGGCCCCCAGCCGCCGGGTCCTGGAGAGTGCTCTGTCCTCCGTCGAGGAGTTCACCGAGGAGTGCGCCCGCCGCGGCGTACGGGTCGAGACGGTGGGCTTCGCGGAGCCCGCCTACGACGCCCAGATGAAGGCCCGGGTCCACCGGCGCCTGTCCATGCCGACGGCGGGATACGACGGCCGCTAGCGACCCGTGTGACAGGCTGGTCCCAGGGCCCGCACCGACGACGGGCCGGGACGTGAGGTGTACGGGGCGTGCGTGGAGGGCGTTGGCGGCGGGTCGCCAGTCAGGTCGGCCGGAGCGTCGCGGTGTGGGTCGTCTCCACCCTCACGATGCTCGTCCTGGCAGGCATCCTGCCGGACTTCCGGCTCCAGTCCGTGGACGGCGACAGCGCCACCCGGATCGCCGTCACCGCGGCGTTCGGCGCCGGCGCCTTCGGTGTGCTGTCGGCCCTCGTCTGGCCGCTTCTCGTACGGCTGCTGCTGCTCGTGCCCGCGCTCGTGCTCGGGCTGCTGGTCTTCTTCCTCAACGGCGCGCTGCTGCTGATCGCGCTGCGCCTCAACCCCGCCGAGCGCGGCGACGCCGCCCCGGAGACCGCGGTCGTGGTCGCCGCCGTGATGTCCGCCGTCGCCTCCGCCACGGGTGGTGCGCTGGCCGTGCGCGACGACGACGCCTACCGGCGCCGGCTGTACCGCCTCGCCGACCGCCGCCGGGGCACCGGTCCGGCCATCCCCGCCACCCCCGGCATGGTCTTCATCCAGCTCGACGGCGTCGGCCACGACGTACTGACGGCCGCGGTGGGCAAGGGGCTGATGCCCACCGTCGCCAAGTGGCTGGGGGGCACCCACCGGCTCACCCCCTGGCGCACCGACTGGTCCAGCCAGACCGGCGCCAGCCAGCTCGGCATCCTGCACGGCAGCAACCACGACGTCCCCGCCTTCCGCTGGTACGAGAAGGACACCGGGGAGGTGATGGTCAGCAACCGCCCGACCAGCGCCGCCGAACTCCAGCGCCGCGCCGTCGAGCGCACCGGCCACGGCGGGCTGCTCAGCGTCGACGGTGCCAGCCGCGGCAACCTCTTCGGCGGCGGCGCCGACGAGCAGGCCCTCGTCCTGTCCATCGCCACCCGCCGCCGCAGCCGCGAGAACCGCTCCCGGGCGGGCTACTTCGCCTACTTCTCCGACCCGGCCAACGCCGTGCGCACCGCCATGTCCTTCGTCGCCGAGGTCGGCCGCGAGATCGGCCAGTCCACCCGTGCCCGCGTCCGCAAGGTGCGCCCGCGCGTGGGCCGCGGCGGCCTCTACCCCTTCGTCCGCGCCTTCGCGACCGTCGTCGAACGCGACGTCGTGGTCGCCGCGGTGATGGGCGACATGCTCGCCGGCCGCACCGCCGTCTACGCCGACCTCGTGGCGTACGACGAAGTGGCACACCACTCCGGGCCGATGAGCCGCGACGCGGAGAAGGTGCTCGAACGCCTCGACCGCTCCCTCGCGTTGATCGAGCAGATCGCGGAGCACGCCCCGCGCGCGTACCGGATCGTCGTGCTGTCCGACCACGGCCAGAGCCCCGGCGAGACCTTCCGCACCCGCTACGGCCTCACCCTCGGCGACCTGGTCCGGGCCGGCTCCGGGCTGCCCGTGCCGCGCAAGGCCGAGCGCACTCACAGCGGCGCGGAGGCTCGCGCGGCGGTACGTGCGGCACTGCGGCGGCCGGTCGAGGAGAGGCGCGAGCACCGGCCCGCTCGCCGCGGTTCCGAGCCGATCGTGTTGGCCTCCGGCAACCTCGGTCTGGTGTCCTTCCCGGATGTGCCGCACCGGATGTCCAAGGAGGAGATCGATGCGCGGCATCCTGCTCTGCTGACGACGCTTGCCAACCATCCCGGGATCGGGTTTCTTCTCGTGCGGAGCGAAGAGCATGGTGGGGTGGTGCTCGGGCCGTTCGGTACGGAGATCCCTCTGGGGCAACTCGACGACGAGCCGGGCCCGTTGGCGGACTTCGGGCCGGGCGTGGCCGACGTGGTCCGCCGGACGCACTCCTTTCCGCACACCGCCGACATCATGGTGAACTCCTGGTACGACCCGGTCGAGGGCGAGGTCCTTGCCTTCGAGGAGCAGATCGGTTCGCACGGGGGACTCGGGGGTGCGCAGGGGAAGCCGTTCTTGCTGTCGCCGGTCGCGCTGTCCGAGCCGCCCGAGGAAATCGCCGGGGCGGAGCAGATCCACCGGGTGCTGCGTGGTTGGCTCGATGAGGCGGGCGGACCCCAAGTGCCGTTGCCTGCTCGGCAGGAGAGGGCCGCGTAGGCGTTTGCCCGCGGGCCGGTGGGGGCTTGTCGCGCCCACGCGGCGGAGCCGCATATCGATGCAAGCCCCGCGCCCCTCAAGGGGCGCGTCACCTGGGCGTTGGAAAATCAGCTGCGGTGGTTCCGCTCGCCGCACACACTGTTCGAGTCACCCCCTCCCTCGAACAACTCCCCAGGAGCCCCTGTCTTGCAGGCTGCCGTCACCGTCACGCCCTCCCGTATCCCGGAACTGCTGCTCGGTCTCGCGACCGTGCGGCCCGTCTTCGTCTGGGGTGCCCCCGGCATCGGAAAGTCCTCCCTGGTCAGGGAGTTCGCCGAGTCGCTGGGCCTGGAGTGCGTGAGTCTGCTCGGCACCCAGCTGGCCCCCGAGGACCTGATCGGGGTGCCGCAGATCCGCGACGGGCGGTCGGTGTTCTGCCCGCCGGAGGCGATCGCCCGTGACGAGCCGTACTGCCTGTTCCTGGACGAGCTGAACGCAGCCACGCCGGACGTGCAGAAGGCGTTCTACTCGCTGATCCTGGACCGCCGTATCGGCAACTACGAGCTGCCGAAGGGCTCGATCGTCATCGGCGCCGGAAACCGGGCGACGGACAACGCCCTCGCCCGGCCCATCGCCTCCGCCCTCGTCAACCGCCTCACCCACGTCCACCTGGAGGCCTCTCCGAAGGACTGGCTGACCTGGGCGGCGAGCAACGGCATCCACCCCTGGATCCTGGACCACCTCACCGACCGCCCCGACCACCTGTGGTCCAAGCCGCCGAAGACCGAGGAGCCCTTCTCCACGCCCCGCTCCTGGCACATGCTCTCCGACGCGCTGCACTCCTTCGGTCACGGCCTCGACGAGGAGACCCTGAAGGTCCTCGCCCACGGCACGCTGACGCCCGCGCACGCCACCGCCTTCTGCGGCTACGTCAAGATCGTCCGTAGTCAGTTCGGCATCGAGGCGATCATCAAGGGCGACGCCCGCTGGCCGAACCGCATAGAGGACCGCGACCTGCTCTACTACCTCGCCGAGTCCTTCCGCGGGCGCCTGATCAAGGAACTGCCCGCGAGCAAGGAGCACATGTCGGCGAACGGCCGCCAGACCGCCTACCGCGCCAAGTCGCTGCTCGTGCAGCTCGCCGAGATCTCCGTCGAGGTCGCGCAGACCGTCATCGCCTCCGACGCCGACGGCAATCCCCTACTGCCGTCGTGGTTCCTCGTCGAGGCGGCGCGGGACATGCCGCGGCTGGTGGAGGCGCGGCGATGAGCCGGAACCCCGCCAACAAGACCAAGAAGAAGCGGGACCTCGCGGCGGAGGCCTTCGCCGAGGGGATGCGGCTGGTGAAGGCCAACCCGGCACTGGCGGCCGTGGAGTTCAGCGTCTGCCGGCACGAGGAGTGCAAGTTCGCGCCCCGCGACGGGCTCGTGTGCGTCGACTCCGACGGCGACCTGCACGCCCACCCCCACCGCCTCGCCGAACCCGCCGCCTGGGCCTGGGCGATCGCGCACGCCGTCCTCCACCTCGGCTTCGGGCACGTCCCGGCGGCGAAGGGCGAGCGCACCCAGCCCGACCGGTACGACCTCGCCGCGCGCTGCGTCGTCGTCAATCGCTTCCTGCTCAACTTCACCGTCGGCGAGACCCCGGAGGAGCTGCCCGCCTCCTACCCCGACGGCGACGAGGAGCACCTCGCCGCGCGCTGGCGGCGGGACGGGCTCCCGCCCGCGTACGAGCGCTGCGGCACGGCCGGTGACGAACCCGACCAGGTGCTCCTGCGGTGGGCGGGCTGGATGCAGCCCCCGGACTGGCAGCTGGCTTTCGCCACCGCCCTGACCCGGACCGTGTCCGCGGCGATGGACATGGCGGGCGGCCGCCGCGACTCCCTCGACGGCGAGGCGCCGCGGCTGCGCCCCTGGCAGCGGGCGCTGAGCTGGTTCATCTCCTCCTACCCCCTGCTCGGCGGCATCGCGGCCGGCATCAAACTCGTCGCCGACGCCGAACTCGCCCGCACCCACGGCATCTCCGTCGCGGCGGTGAACCCGGAGGCCGGCGAGATCTACATCAACCCGCTGCGCCGCTTCGACGACGAGGAGTGGCGGTTCATCCTGGCCCACGAGATGCTGCACGCCGCCCTGCGCCACGGCGACCGCTGCGGCACCCGCGACCCCTACCTGTTCAACATCGCCTGCGACTACGTCATCAACGGCTGGCTCAGCGACATGCAGGTCGGCACCATGCCCGAGGGTCTGCTGTACGACCCGCGGCTCGCCGGCCTGTCCTCCGAGGAGGTCTACGACCGCATCGCCGGAGACCTGCGCCGCCGGCGCCGCCTGGCCACCCTCCGCGGCAAGGGCGTCGGCGACATCCTGGGCGGTCCGCTAGGCGCCCCCGGCGACTACTGCGACCTCGACGAGTTCTACCGCCGGGGTCTGGCCCGCGGCCTCGACCTGCACGAGCAGCAGGAACGGGGCTATCTGCCCGGTGGTCTGGTCGAGGAGATCCGGGCGCTCAGCCATCCGCCGCTGCCCTGGGACGCCCGACTGGCCCGCTGGTTCGACGAGTTCGTGCCGAGTCCGCAGCCCGTACGGACGTACGCCCGCCCCGCGCGCCGGCAGGCGGCCACGCCCGACATCCCGCGCGCGGGCCGCTACTTCCCGCCCGAGGAGATCGCCCGCTGCACCTTCGGCGTGGTCCTCGACACCTCCGGCTCGATGGACCGGGTCCTGCTCGGCAAGGCGCTGGGAGCGATCGCCTCGTACGCCGAGGCGCGGGACGTACCGGCCGCCCGGGTCGTGTTCTGCGACGCGGCACCGCACGACGCCGGGTATCTGCCGGTCACGGAGATCGCCGGCCGGGTGCGGGTGCACGGCCGCGGCGGCACCGTGCTGCAGCCCGGCATCGACCTGCTGCACCGCGCCGACGACTTCCCGCCCGGCGCGCCGGTCCTCGTGATCACGGACGGCTGGTGCGACGTGCTGAGGGTGCGGCGCGAGCACGCCTATCTGATCCCGCAGGGGGCGCGGCTGCCGTTCACCGCGCGTGGACCGGTCTTCCGGGTGAGCTGAGCCGGAGTGTGATCGGATGGAACCAGTAACCCGGAACCGGGACCACACGAAAGGAATGACCGTGGCTGCCACGCGCTCCGCACACACTGTTTGGGAAGGCAACCTGCTCGAGGGCAACGGAGTCGTCACCTTCGACTCCTCCGGCGCCATCGACCAGCAGCCGGTGACCTGGGCTGCCCGCACCCAGGAGGCGAACGGCAAGACCAGCCCCGAGGAGCTGATCGCGGCCGCCCACTCCAGCTGCTTCTCCATGGCGTTCTCGCACGCCCTCGCCGGGGCCGGCACCCCGCCCACCAAGCTCGTCACCTCGGCCGACGTCACGTTCGTGCCGGGTGAGGGCATCACCGGCGTCCACCTCACCGTCGAGGGCACCGTGCCGGGCCTCGACGAGGAGGGCTTCGTCGCCGCCGCCGAGCAGGCCAAGGTCAACTGCCCGGTCAGCCAGGCCCTCAAGGCCGTACCGATCACGCTGGACGCGAAGCTCGCCTGACACCGCGCCCGGACAACACGTCGCGCAGGCCGCCCACCTGGGGCTGCCTGCGCGACGTCGGTTTGCGGCAGTGGTGCGGGGTATGAAAACGAAGGCTTCGGAAGGATTTCGATGGTGACGGGAACGTCCAACAGTGCGACCGTACTTGACTCCGCCACGCGTGAACTCACCCGCATTCTGCTTTTATTCAGTCTCGCCGGACGACTGCTCCCGCAGGCCTCCCCGCTCGGCGGCCTCGTCGACCAATGGGACTTCGGGCGCTTCGAGCCGCACCTGAGATCCGGCGGAGCGCTGCTTCCCGTGCCCGTCCTCGTCGAGCACGTGGCACCGGAGCAGCTGGAACTGCCGAACGGCGACCACGGCCTCGACCTCGCGTCCGTCAAGCTGATGGTCCTCGCCACCCCGCGCGGCGACGCCACGCTCGTCATGGACTGCGGATTCGCCGGGGAGACCGACTCCGGCGCCGTCGCCGCCTGGCTCGCGAGCACCTGCTTCGACCGCGAGCGGATCAAGCTGGGCGGAAAGTCCCTGCCCGAGGTCCTCAACCAGCGGCTCACCCCGCCGACCCAGCTGACCTTCGGCCAGAACGTGCACCAACTCGTCTTCCCCGGCGGACAGTTGCGCCACGACCTGTTGAGCACGGACGCCACCGACGTGGCCCGCCGGCCGACGCTGCTGAGCGAGATCGTCTACCGCGGCAGGATGGCGCCGAACCACACGCCCGACCTCGACGCCAACATGCCGCCCAACCTGCGCAACCACGGCGTCACGCTCTCCGCCCACGGCCGCGGCGTGTCCATACAGGCCGGCTGGGCCCCGCACGTGGAGCACGGCCTGGCCCTGGTCGCCCTGGGCCTGATCTCGGCGCTGGCCGTCCTCCAGCGCACCCGGCTGGCCGCCTTCGAGACCATGCGGGCCAACGAGCGGGCCATGACGGACTCGCCGTACGAGGTCCGCTCGCTCATCTCCCGGCTCTCGGCGGACGTGAACGAGCTCCAGCTGGACCTGGCCTTCGGGGTCGAGGCCTACGTGGACAGCCTGCTGATCCCGGAAATGCTCATGGAGGGCTTCCAGACCTCGCTGCGCGACGCCCTCGGCATCCGCGACAGCCTGGACAACTCGGCCCGCATGGTCGAGCGGCTCACCTCCGTGATCAGCGCCCGCTCGGCCGCCCTGGACGCCGAGCTCGCGGAACGCGACGACCGCCGCGACCGTACGGTGTCGGCCCTCGTCGCCGTGGCCACGCTGATCGCCCTGCCGCCGACGCTGCTGCTGGCGTTCTTCGGGGTCAACGGCACCAACGTGGACGATCACCGCTCCATCCTCGACCTCGGGCGGTACGGCACGGCGTACGTGCTGGCCTGGCTTCCCTTCGTCTCCCTCGCCGTGGTCGGATACCTCCTGCTCAGGCGGGTCAGCAGACGGTCCGGCACCCTCCTGTCCCGGCCCCACCAGGGCCCCGCACCGGTGCCCGCACCGCGTCCCTCACCCGGGAGTTGATCGACATGCCGCGACGACCTGCCGTATCGGCCCACCGCGGAGGATCCGAGCGAGCCGGCGCCGCCACCTGGGAGGCGTACGAGGACGCGATCCTGTCCGGGGCGGAGTACGTCGAGTTCGACATCCGGCGTACGGCGGACGGCGTCTTCGTCGTCTACCACGACCCCCGGGTGGATCACACCGGCCCGCTGCTGTCCCGGATCACCCATGCCGAGCTGAACGAGCGGGCCGGATACGCCGTGCCGGTCATGGACGAGGTCATGTCCCTGATCGCCGGGAAGCTCATGGGCCATCTCGACCTGAAGGAGATCGGTCAGGAGCGCGAGGTGATCGATCGCGCGATCGCCCTGCTCGGCGAGGACGGCTTCGTCGCCACCACCCTGGAGGACCGTTCCGTCGCCGCCATCAGCCAGGCGTACCCCGGGGTGCGCACCGCTCTGTCCCTGGGCCGCGACCGCAAGGAGATCGGGTCGCTGCGGCTGGCGGGCACCCGGCTGAGCGAGCTGCTGCCCATGCGCCGGGTCCGAGCCTGCGGGGCCGACGGGGTCGCCGTGCACCAGCGGCTGGCCCGCGCCAACGTGCTGCGCGAGGCGGCCCGGCACGGCCTGTTCAGCATGGTGTGGACGGTCGACGACGACGCCCTGATGCGGACGTTCCTCGGCGACCCGCGTGTGGACGTCCTGATCACCAACCGGCCCCGGCGGGCCCTCGCCCTGCGCGGAGACCGGCACGACGATCAGCACGACGAGCGGCCACTGGGGTACCCCTCGCACTGAGCAGGCACTCCCGGGCCATTGACAAGAGCGCACTCAAGTTTTGTGCTGGAGTGTGGGAAGCCTCTCTGGTGGGACTCCCTGGGCGGAAGGGGACGACGATGGCACGTGCGGTCGGAATCGATCTGGGGACCACGAACTCGGTGGTTGCCGTGCTGGAGGGCGGCGAACCCACCGTCGTCGCCAATGCGGAGGGGGCCAGGACCACACCGTCGGTCGTGGCCTTCGCCAAGAACGGCGAGGTGCTCGTCGGTGAGGTGGCGAAACGGCAGGCCGTGACGAACATCGAGCGCACCGCGCGCTCCGTGAAACGGCACATGGGAAACGCGGACTGGCGCTTCCCGGACGAGGGCTCCGTGGACGGCACCCGGTACCGGGCGCAGGAGCTGTCCGCGCGGGTCCTGCAGAAGCTGAAGCGGGACGCGGAGGCCTACCTCGGCGAGGACGTCACCGACGCGGTGATCACCGTACCGGCGTACTTCGACGACGCGCAGCGGCAGGCGACGAAGGAGGCGGGAGAGATCGCGGGCCTGAAGGTCCTGCGGATCATCAACGAGCCCACCGCGGCCGCCCTCGCCTACGGCCTCGACCGCGGCGAGGAACAGACCGTCCTCGTCTTCGACCTGGGCGGCGGCACCTTCGACGTGTCGCTCCTCGAGATCGGCGACGGGGTCATCGAGGTCAAGGCCACCAACGGTGACACACACCTCGGCGGCGACGACTGGGACCAGCGGGTCGTCGAGTACCTCGTCAAAAAGTTCCGGGGCCAGAACGGCGTCGACCTCGGCAAGGACAAGATGGCGCTGCAGCGGCTCCGCGAGGGCGCCGAGAAGGCCAAGATCGAGCTCTCCAGCTCGTCCGAGACGACGATCAACCTCCCCTACATCACCGCCTCCGCCGAGGGACCCCTGCACCTCGACGAGAAGATGACCCGCGCCCAGTTCCAGGAGCTCACCGCCGACCTGCTCGACCGCTGCAAGACCCCCTTCCACCAGGCGGTCAAGGACGCGGGCATCAAGCTCTCGGTGGTCGACCACGTCATCCTCGTCGGCGGCTCCACCCGGATGCCCGCGGTCACCGAGCTGGTCAAGGAACTCACCGGCAAGGACCCGCACAAGGGCGTCAACCCGGACGAGGTCGTGGCCGTCGGCGCGACCCTCCAGGCGGGCGTCATCCGCGGCGACGTCAAGGATGTCCTGCTGCTCGACGTCACCCCGCTGTCCCTCGGCATCGAGACCAAGGGCGGCATCATGACGAAGCTCATCGAACGCAACACCACGATCCCCACCCGCCGTTCGGAGATCTTCACGACGGCGACCGACAACCAGCCCTCGGTCGGCATCCAGGTCTACCAGGGCGAGCGTGAAATCGCCGCGTACAACAAGAAGTTGGGCGTCTTCGACCTGACCGGGCTCCCTCCCGCCCCGCGTGGGGTCCCGCAGATCGAGGTCGCCTTCGACATCGACGCGAACGGCATCATGCACGTCTCGGCCAAGGACCTGGCGACGGGCCGCGAGCAGAAGATGACGGTGACCGGCGGCTCGGCCCTCCCCAAGGACGACATCGACCGCATGATGCGCGAGGCCGAGCAGTACGCCGAGGAGGACCGCGGGCGCCGCGAGGCGGCCGAGACCCGCAACCACGCCGAACAACTCGTCTACCAGACCGAGAAGTTCCTCCGTGAGAACGACGACAAGGTCCCGGCCGACACCAAGAGTGAGGTCGAGGCGGCGATCGCGGAACTGAAGCAACTCCTGGAGGAGAACGCCGAGATCAACGCCCTGCGCACCGGCGTCGAGAAGCTCGCCTCGGTCAGCCAGAAGATGGGCCAGGCGATGTATGCCCAGGCCCAGGCTTCCCAGGAGACCCCCACGGAGGACGGCGGTTCGCACACCTCACCGCAGGATGAGGAAGGCGTGGTCGACGCGGAGATCGTCGACGAGGAGAAGGACCAGAAGGGCGGGGCGGCCTGAGACTCCCCGCGGGACCGGACTTCACGAAGGGATACGAACATGGGAAAGAACAGGACGCGGCGCGCACGGTTAGCGGCTCTGGCGGCCGGGGCACTGCTGGCGGGGGTGGCGGCCGTGGCCGTGCACGGGGTCGTGTACACGCCGGACAACCGGGATTGGAGTTCCGAGGCCGGCCAGCACGAGGGCAACATCGTCACCCCGGCCGGCCACCACGACAGCTGACCGCGGCTACGCCCCCGTCTTCTCCCACCCCCGCCGCTCCGGACGCGGCCCCAACTGCTCGGGGTCGCGGCTGCGGTACACGACATACGGGCGGAACAGGTATTGCACCGGCGCGCTGAACATGTGGACCAGGCGGGTGTAGGGGACCAGCGCGATCAACGCCATGCCGATCACCGCGTGGACCTGGTACAGCACCGGCACGCCCTCCATCAGGTCGGTGTCCGGCTGCAACCTGAACAGGCTGCGGGCCCAAGGGGCGATGGACTCACGGTAGTTGTAGCCGTCGCCGGAGGCATGGGTGAGCTTGGCGACCATGCCCATCACGATCGCGCCGAGCAGGACGACGTACATGAGCTTGTCGTTCACGGTCGTCGCGCGGAACACGGGCGCCTTGGTGCGCCGGCGGTAGATCAGGAGCGCGATGCCGAAGACCGTGAGGACGCCTGCCGCCGTGCCGCCGTAGAGCGAGAAGAGGTGGTACGTGTGCTCGCTGACGCCTATCGAGTCGGTCCAGGACATCGGGATGAACAGGCCGACGAGGTGGCCGGCGAGCACGAAGAGGATGCCGTAGTGGAAGGCGTTGGAGGCGATGTTGAGCAGCTTCGACTCGTAGATCTGCGAGGAGCGGGTGGTCCAGCCGTACTTGTCGTAGCGGTAGCGCCAGATCAGGCCGGCGACGAGCAGGGCGACGGTGACGTACGGCAGGACGCCCCAGAGGAGTGTGGTCATCGGCGTACCCCGGTCGCGGTCGGCAGTGTGGCGCATACGGCATCCAGGACGGACGCGTACGGAGTACCGAAGGCGGTGAGCCGGGAGCGGAGCTGCTCCAGGCCGTCCCGGTGTTCGGTGAGCAGGCCGATGTCGCCGGTGCGGGCCGCGAACTCCAGCACCGCCGGCAGGAAGTCGGGCAGCTCCTCGCCGGTGAACTCCAGACCGGCCTCGCGGTAGACCTCCTTGAACCGGACCAGAGACATACCGCGCCGCCGGGTGTCCCCGTCCTGCCACCAGCTCAGATAGAGGCTGTGCCGGTTCTTGAAGTCGAAGACCTGGACGTAGTGCGCGGCCAGTTCCTGCGGGGGAGTCACCGCCGCGTGGTCGGTGAACTCCCTCAGCTGCGGGGCGGCTTCGCGCAGGAGCGGGAGCCGGGCGCGGAAGTCGTCGTCGGGGTACGTCAGGCAGAGCGCCGCCGCCTGGTAGAGCACTGCGTCCGAGGGCATCAGACCTCCTCCGCGTCGTCCGCGGTCCGAGCGGTCTGCCGCTTGCGCAGCGCGTGGAAGTTCTCCACGGACACCAGCGGCAGCTGCCTGCGTCCCGAGTCCTGGCCGAACGGCCCGTCGCCGCCCATGCCCGGGCCGTCCTCGTAGTCGAGGCTGCAGTTGTCCGGGAGCGCGGACTCCTCCAGGCGGCGCGCGTCGCCGACGGCGGCCGTCGGGATCACGTACCGGTCCTCGTACTTGGCGATCGCCAGCAGCCGGTACATCTCCTCGATCTCGGAGGGCTGCATGCCGACGGCGGAGGCGACGTCCGCGTCGGGTTCCTCGCCCAGGTTGAGCGCCCGCATGTGGGCGCGCATCGCGGCCAGCTTCTCCAGCGAGGCCCGCACCGGCCCGGTGTCACCCGCGGTGAACACCTCTGCCAGGTACTCCAGCGGGATGCGCAGCGTGTCGATCGCGCCGAAGAGATTGCCGGCGTCCTCGCCGTCGTGCCCGGTCTCCGACAGAGCGTCCACCACCGGCGACAGCGGCGGGATGTACCAGACCATCGGCATGGTCCGGTACTCCGGATGGAGGGGGAGAGCCACTCGGTACTTGCTGATCAGCGCCCGCACGGGGGAGCGGCGGGCCGCCTCCATCCAGTCGTACGAGATCCCCGCTTCCTCGCACGCCCGCTGCACCGCGTGGTCGTCGGGGTCGAGGAAGACGCCCAACTGGGCCTCGTACAGGTCCTTTTCGTCCTTCACGGACGCGGCCGCGGTCACCTTGTCGGCGTCGTAGAGGACGACCCCGAGATAGCGCAGCCGCCCGACGCACGTCTCGGAGCACACCGTCGGCAGTCCGACCTCGAGGCGCGGGTAGCACATCGTGCACTTCTCGGCCTTGCCGGTGCGGTGGTTGAAGTACACCTTCTTGTACGGGCATCCGGTCACGCACATCCGCCAGCCCCGGCACTGGTCCTGGTCGACCAGCACGATGCCGTCCTCGGCCCGCTTGTACATCGCGCCGGACGGACAGGACGCCACGCAGGACGGGTTCAGGCAGTGCTCGCAGATGCGCGGCAGATAGAACATGAAGGTCTGCTCGAACTCGAACTTCACCTTGTCGGCGGCCTGTTGGCGGGTGCGCTCGACCATCGGGTCGAGGTCGCCGTAGGCGGGGGCGCCCGCCAGGTTGTCGTCCCAGTTCGAGGACCACTCGATCTTCATCGGTTTGCCGTCGAGCTGGGAGACGGGCTGCGCGACCGGGTAGTCGTCGCCGAGCGGGGCGTCGGTGAGGTTCTTGTAGTCGTAGGTCCAGGGCTCGTAGTAGTCCTTGATCTCCGGGAGCCTGGGGTTGGAGAAGATGCCGGCGAGTTTCTTGAAGCGGCCGCCCGCCTTGAGCTTCAGCGCGCCGCGCCGGTTCAGCTCCCAGCCGCCGCGCCACTTCTCCTGGTCCTCGTAGCGGCGCGGATAGCCCTGGCCGGGGCGGGTCTCGACGTTGTTGAACCAGACGTACTCCATGCCCTGCCGGTTGGTCCACGCCTGCTTGCAGGTCACCGAGCAGGTGTGGCAGCCGATGCACTTGTCGAGGTTCATGACCATCGCGATCTGGGCCATCGGACGCATCAGTACTCGACCTCCTGGCTGCGGCGGCGGATCACGGTGACCTCGTCGCGCTGGTTGCCCGTCGGGCCCAGGTAGTTGAACGCCCAGCTCAACTGGGCGTAGCCGCCTACGAGATGGGACGGTTTGAGGATGAGACGGGTGAGCGAGTTGTGGATGCCGCCGCGCTTGCCCGTGGTCTCCGTCTTCGGGACGTTCACCGTGCGCTCCTGCGCGTGGTGCATGTAGACCGTGCCGGCCGGCATCCGGTGCGAGACGACCGCCCGGGCCACGACCACACCGTTGCGGTTGACCGCCTCGATCCAGTCGTTGTCCTGCACGCCGATCGCCTCCGCGTCCTGCGGGGACATCCAGATGCTCTGGCCGCCGCGGGACAGGGCCAGCATGAACAGGTTGTCCTGGTACTCGGAGTGGATGGACCACTTGTTGTGCGGGGTGAGGTAACGGACCGTCACCTGCCGTTCCCCGTCGGGTCCGAGGACCGGTTCGCCGAACAGCCGGTTCATGTCGAGCGGCGGCCGGTACACCGGGAGCGCCTCGCCCAGCTCGTGGATCCAGTCGTGGTCGAGGAAGAGGTGCTGACGGCCCGTCAAGGTGTGCCAGGGCTTGAGGTGTTCGGTGTTCTGCGTGAACGCCGTGTACCGGCGACCGCCGGACTCGCTGCCCGACCACTCCGGCGAGGTGATCACCGGCACGGGCGCGGCCTGCGTGTCCGCGTACGTGACCCGCTTGCCCTCGTGCTCGGCGGCCAGGTGGGCCATCTCCTGGCCGGTGCGCTCCTCCAGGGTGTGGAAGCCCTGGGTGGCGAGCCGCCCGTTGGTGGTGCCGGACAGGGCGAGGATGGTGTTGGCGGCCTTGACCGCCGTATCGATGAGAGGCCGGCCGTCCGGCGAGACGCCGTTGAGCTGCCGCAGGTGCTCCACCTCCTCGTCCGGCCGGAGGGCGATCCCCTTGGCGGGCAGGCCCAGTTGCTCCACCAGCGGGCCCAGCGCCCGGAACTTCGCGCCGATCGCCGTGTAGTCCCGCTCGACGACCGTCAGGTTCGGCAGGGTCTTCCCGGGCACGGGATCGCACTCCCCGCGCTTCCAGTCCAGGACGACCCCGCCGGGCTGGGCCGTCTCGCCCGGGGTGTCGTGCTGCATCGGGGTCGCCACCAGGTCCTTGCGCACGCCCAGATGCAGGACCGCCATCTCGCTCAGCCGGTCGGCCAGCGCCTTGAACGTGTCGAAGTCGGTGCGCGCCTGCCACGGCGGGTCCACGGCCGGGGTGAAGGAGTGCACGTAGGGATGCATGTCGGTCGACGACAGGTCGTGCTTCTCGTACCAGGTCGCGGCAGGGAGTACGACGTCCGAGAGCAGCGTCGAGGAGGTCTGCCGGAAGTCCAGCGACAGCAGCAGGTCGAGCTTGCCCTCGGGTGCCTCGTCCCGCCAGGTCACGTCCCGCGGCCGCTCACCCGCAGCGGCTTCCTCGGCGTTCAGGGACGACTGCGTGCCGAGCAGGTGCTTGGTGAAGTACTCGGCGCCCTTCGCCGACGAGCCCAGCAGGTTCGCCCGCCAAAGGGTCAGCACCCGCGGCCAGTTGCCCGGGGCGTCCGGGTCCTCGCACGCGAAGTTCAGTGTCCCCGCGCGGAGTTCGGCCACAACCTTCGCCACCGGATCACCGAAGGCCGCGCCCAGCTCCAGCGGATTGCGGTCGAAGGTCGGATACGACGGCATCCACCCCGAACGCGCCGACAGGGCAAGGCAGTCCGCGCCCGTCATCCCCTTGAACCGGCCCTCACCGAGCGGCGAGGCCAGCACATCGGCGGTGAACCTGTCGTAGCGCCACTGGTCGGTGTTGAGGAACCAGTACCCGGCGCCGATCATCTGCCGCGGCGGCCGCGACCAGTCCGACGCGGCGGCCAGGGTCGCCCAGCCGGTCACCGGGCGGCACTTCTCCTGGCCCACGTAGTGTGCCCAGCCGCCGCCGTTACGGCCCTGGCAGCCGGTCAGCTGGAGCAGGGCGAGGAAAGCGCGGTAGATCGTCTCGGAGTGGAACCAGTGGTTGGTGCCCGCGCCCATGAGGATCATGCAGCGGCCCTTGGAGCGCTCGGCGGTCCGCGCGAACTCCCGGGCGATCTTGACGCACTTGGCGGCCGGGACGGAGGTGTGCACCTCCTGCCAGGCGGGTGTGCCGGGGGCGTCCGCGTCCTCGTAGGAGGCCGGCCAGCTGCCGGGGAGGCCGGGGCGCTGTACGCCGTACTGCGCCAGCAGCAGGTCGAACACGGTCGTGACGAGGGGGCCGTCGGCACCGCCCAGCCGCGTCGCCGGCACCCCGCGTCGTACGACCTCGCCGCGTCCCTGTCCGTGCTCGCCACCCTCGGTGTCGAAGCGGGGGAGCAGCACCTCGACGTTGCCGGACGCCTGATGGCCGTACAGGCTCAACTCCGGTTCGATCGGGCCGAGTTCGAGGTTCCAGCGACCCTTGCCGGAGTCCGTCCAGCGGAAGCCGAGGGAGCCGTTCGGGACGACCGCCCGGCCGCTCGCCGCGTCCAGCACGACCGTCTTCCACTCGGCGCCCTCGCCCTGCTGGCCGAGGTCCGAGGCGCGCAGGAACTTGGACGGGACGTAGCCGCCGTCCTTCTCGGTGAGGGTGATCAGGAAGGGCAGGTCGGTGAACTTCCGTACGTAGTCCGCGAAGAACGGTGTCTCGCGGTCGACGAAGAACTCCTTGAGGATCACATGGCCCATCGCCAGGGCCAGCGCGCCGTCCGTGCCGGGGTGCGGGTGCAGCCACTCGTCGGCGAACTTGGCGTTGTCCGCGTAGTCGGGCGCCACGACCACGACCTTCTGGCCGCGGTAGCGGGCCTCCGCCATCCAGTGCGCGTCCGGTGTACGGGTCACGGGGACGTTCGAGCCCCACATCATCAGGTAGGCCGCGTCCCACCAGTCACCCGACTCGGGTACGTCCGTCTGGTCACCGAAGACCTGCGGGGAGGCGACGGGAAGGTCGGCGTACCAGTCGTAGAACGACAGCATCGGGGCGCCGATCAGCGAGTGGAAGCGGGCGCCCGCCGCGTGCGACACCATCGACATCGCCGGGATGGGGGAGAAGCCGGCGATGCGGTCGGGGCCGTACTCCTTGATGGTGTGGACGTGTGCGGCGGCGACGATCTCGACCGCCTCGTCCCAGGTCGCCCGGACCAGGCCGCCCTTGCCGCGGGCCTGCTGGTAGCGGCGGCGGCGCTCGGGGTCGTTCTGGATGTCCGCCCAGGCCAGCACCGGGTCGCCGGTGCGGGCGAGGGCCTCGCGGTACAGCTCCAGGAGGACGCCGCGGACGTACGGGTAGCGCACCCGGGTGGGGGAGTACGTGTACCAGGAGAAGGCGGCGCCGCGGGGGCAGCCGCGGGGCTCGTACTCGGGGCGGTCGGGGCCCACCGACGGGTAGTCCGTCTGCTGGGTCTCCCAGGTGATGATGCCGTCCTTGACGTACACCTTCCAGCGGCAGGAACCGGTGCAGTTCACGCCGTGCGTGGAGTTCACGACCTTGTCGTGGCTCCAGCGGTCCCGGTAGAAGGCATCCGCCTCGCGCCCGCCGGTCAGCCCGATGCTGTGCAGGTCGGGCGCGGCCTTGCCGGGCCGGAAGAACCGCCCGGCGCGCAGCAGCATGGCGCCCGGCTCGGTCGGCGGCGTCGGCGGTATCCGGGTGTCGGTCACGTGCGCTCCCTTGCTTGCCCGTGGCTGCTTCGAACCTAGGGCTGGGCAGGGGAGCGCACCTGTTGACGGCACCCGTCCGGGTCAGAGCTTGCGGGCGACCCCCGCGTACACGGGCACGATGCCCTCCGCCTGGGCCGCCACGTCCTCGGCCTCCGGGCGCCACCCGTAGGCCGGGATCACACCGGGACCCAGCAGCTCCAGGCCGTCGAAGAAGCGGGAGAACTCGACCAGCGGACGGGGATGGAAGGGCACCCCGCTGCGGTGGAAGTGCTGCGTGGCCTTCTCGACGTCCTCCGGGCTGAGGTCCGGGGTGACCTGGGACAGGATCACGTAGCTGCCCGGGGCGAGCACGTCGACGTACCTCTTCAGCAGGCCGTGCACGTCGTCGCCGTCGGGATCGTCGTTCAGATAGTGGGTCAGTGCCACCAGCGACAGCGCGATCGGCTGCGTGAAGTCCAGGGACTCGCCCGCCTGGGCCAGCAGGGTGTCGACGTCGCGGATGTCGGCGTGCACGTAGTCGGTGCTGCCCTCGGCCGAGCCGTGCAGCAGCGCCTGCGCGTGCCGGAGCACGATCGGGTCGTTGTCCGCGTACACCACCTTCGCCTCCGGGGCGACGCTCTGGGCGACCTGGTGCAGGTTGGGCTCGGTGGGGATGCCGGTGCCGATGTCCAGGAACTGGCGTATCCCGGCCTCGGCGACGGTCCGCACGGCCCGGTGCATGAAACGGCGGTTGGCGCGCGCCCCGCGCAGCACGGTGCCGTCCACCTCGAGGATCTTGCGGGCCAGTGCCTCGTCCACCGGGTAGTTGTCCTTGCCGCCCAGCCACCAGTCGTAGACCCGGGCGGGGTGCGGTCGGCTGGTGTCGATTCTGGGCGCGGCGTCGGATCCGGTCATGCGGTGCCTTCTCCCCTTGTGTAGTCACTCGCGTGAGGCGGTTCGTCGGTTCAGAAGTCCTCGCGGCGTTCCCGCAGGAGCTTCTTGGTGCGCTCGGCGGACGCGGCGCGCGCCGACATGTGGTCCAGGACCTCCAGGTGCGTGGCGACCTCCGTGCGGGAGTCGAGATACAGCGCGCCGGTGAGGTACTCGGTGAAGACCATGTCGGGCAGCTCCGGCTCGCCGAAGCGGAACAGCGAGAAGGGCGCGTACGTCCCCGGGTGCGGGCCCTCCTCGAACTCGGCGACCTGGAGCGTGACGCGGTCGCGCTCGGCGAACTCCAGGAGTTTGTCGAGCTGTTCGCGCATGACCTCGCCATGGATGCTCACCGGGCGGCGCAGCACCGTCTCGTCCATGATCACCCACAGGTGGGGCGGGTTCGGGCGCTCCAGCAGTGGCTGCCGGGCCATGCGCAGGGACACGTGCCGCTCGATCGTCTCCGGCCCCGCCCGGCCGATCGTGCCGGCCTCCATGACGGCGCGCGCGTAGTCCTCGGTCTGCAGCAGACCGGGGACGAAGTGCGGCTCGTAGGAGCGGATGATCCGGGCGGCGCCCTCCAGGCTCACGTACAGGCTGAACCAGTCCGGCAGCACGTCGTGGAACCGCTGCCACCAGCCCGGCTGGTTCGCCTCCTCGGCCAGCGCGACGAACGCGGCCGCCTCCTCCTCGGCGACGCCGTACGTCTCGAGCAGCACCTGGACGTACGGGATCTTCAGTGCGACGTCGGCCATCTCCATCCGCCGTACGGTCGCGGGGGCCACCCGCAGTACCTGCGCGGCCTCCTCACGCTTGAGGCCGGCCGCCTCCCGCAGTTCCTGCAGGCGTTTCCCGAGCACCACCTGGCCCACGGTGGGCGCAGGGCGCCGCTCACTCACGCCACGCCTCCCCTACGTGTCGAAGCTCCCGTGCAGTGTGCCATGTTCCGCTGCCGGTCTCACCGGTCACGGCTGCTTCCTCGTCACCACTCCATTACCTCACGGGTAATCGACCGGTGCCCGTACGGACGAGATCGTGGTGGCAACGGGTTCCGGGCCGGCGCACTCCGGTCCGGGATCCGTATCCCGCACACTGCCGACGACCTCGACGGAGGCTGATCCGCCATGTCCGCAACCCAGCTCGCCGCACTCGCCCGGACCGCCGACACCCAGGCCATGCTGCGTCGCTTCCTGGCCCTGGACGCGCTGGTGACCGGGGCGAACGGGCTCGCCTACCTCGCCGCGTCCGGTCCGCTCGGCGGGTTCCTCGGCGTCGACTCCGCGCTGCTGCTCGGGCTCGGGGCCTTCCTCCTGGTGTACGCGGCCGGGGTGGGCGTGCCGGCCTCGCGCGAACGGCCGCCGGTGCTCGCCGTGCGGGCCGTGATCGAGGCCAACCTCGCCTGGGCCGTGCTGAGTTGTCTGTCCCTCGCCCTGTGGCTGACGCCGAGCACGGCGGGCGCGGTGTGGACCGTGCTCCAGGCGGTCACCGTGGCAGGGTTCGCCCTGCTGCAGCAGATGGCCCTGAAGGCCCGTCAGGACAGCACCGACTGAAGGTACTTGACCGTCGCCGGGTCGGCCGGGAGGAACGTCTCGATGGCCAGCTCGGCGACGGTCACGTCCATGGGCGTGTTGAAGGTGGAGATGGAGGAGATGAAGGACAGGATCCGGCCCTCGTGCTCGATCTGCATCGGCAGCGCGAAGTGGGGGACGGGATCGGCCAGTTGGTCGTCGTTGTCGTCGTCCGTCTCCGGCACCGGATACGCCGCGACCTCCTCGTACAGCGCCCGCAGCGGCTCCGAGCGGCGCAGGGCGATCTGCCGCTCCATCTGGTCGAGCAGATGCCCGCGCCACGCGCGCAGGTTGCGGATGCGCGGTGCCAGGCCCTGCGGGTGCAGGGTGAGCCGCATCGCGTTCAGCGGGGGTGTCAGCAGGGACTCCGGGACGCCGTCCAGGAGCATCAGGATGCCCCGGTTCGCGGCCACGACGTCGTACGTCGCGTCGACCACGACCGCCGGGTAGGGCTCGTAGCCCTGGATCAGACGCTCGATGCCCTCGCGCAGGGCGTCCAGTCCCGGGTCGTCCAACGGTGTCTCCGGGTAGCGCGGGGCGTAACCGGCCGCCAGCAGCAGTGCGTTGCGCTCCCGCACCGGGACGTCCAGGTGCTCGGCCAGCCGCAGCACCATCTCCTCGCTCGGCCGGGAGCGGCCCGTCTCGACGAAGCTGATGTGCCGGGCCGAGGAGTCGGCACGCAGTGCCAGCTCCAGCTGACTGACCCGCCGCTGCTCCCGCCAGGCCCGCAGGAGCGGGCCGACACCCTTGGCGCCGGCGGTGGCGGAATCGGACGTGGGAGCGGCCATACGGATGACAGTAACCGAGGAGCGGCCCAAGGTGTCCGCCGTCGACCACCGGGAACCCTCCTGACCAGGGCCGCAGCGCTTCGGTTGTGGCAGGCTGAAGAAGAACCCCCACCCCGGGAAGGGAGCACGGCCATGCCCGTGGAACCGCTGTCGCAGAAGGAGATCGAGGACCGGCTCGCGGAGCTGCCGGGCTGGTCGCTCGACGGAGACCGCATCGCCCGCACCTACCGGCTCGGCACGCACTTCGCCGCGACCGCGATGGTCGTACACATCGCCCAGGTCCAGGACAAGCTCGACCACCACTCCGACCTCACTCTCGGTTACAACACCGTCTCCCTGACCGTGAACACGCACAGCGTGGGCGGGGCCGTGACGGAGATGGACTTCAAGCTGGCGCGCAAGGTGGAGGCGCTCGCCCCCGGCCACGGAGCCCAGTGAGGCAGGTGCTCGACTACGACAAGGAGGCCGACGCCTACGACACCTCCCGCGGCGGCGAGCCGAGAGCCGCCGCTGCCGCGGACGCCGTGCTCGGCCTGGTCCCCGCCGCCGCCCGCCGGCTCCTCGATGTCGCCTGCGGCACGGGGATCGTCACCCGGCGGCTCGCGACGGCCCGGCCCGGCCTCGGGGTGACGGGCGCGGACCTCACGCACGCGATGGCCCGGATGGCCGCCGTACGCCTGCCGGGTGCGATCGTCCTGGCCGACAGCCGCCAACTGCCGTTCCCGGACGGGGCGTTCGACGCCGTCAGCAGTGTGTGGCTGCTGCATCTGCTGGACGCGCCCGGCGACGTACGGGCCGTCGTCGCCGAGTGTGCGCGCGTGCTGCGGCCCGGCGGGGTGTATGTCACGACCGTCGACAAGGCCGCCTCCCACAACGTCGGCAGCGACATCGACGGGGTGCTCGCCTCCCGCCCGCCCCGGCCGGCCGCCGATGCCGCGGCCGGCGTCGGGGCGTACGCCGCCGAAGCGGGCCTGCGCCCCCTCGGCCGGGCCCGCTTCCAGGGCCGCGGTCAGGGCCGCAGCCCCCGCCGCGCCATCGCCGACCTGCGGCGCGGCTGGTTCATGACGCTGCCGCCGGGTTCCTCGCTGAGTGAGGGGTTCGCCACCCGGCTGGCGGCCCTGCCGGACCAGGACCGTCCGCGGGCCGATCCCGTGTTCACGCTCCGGTCGTTCCGGAAGGCCGGCTGAAGTCCATGTACCAGTTGGTCACCCAGGTGTCCCCGCCGTCCACCGAGAAGGCCTGCTCCCAACGGGCGGCGCTGTCGGAGATCCCCGACCACACGAACCGCACCCGCACGTCCTTCCCGTCGTGCGTGTCGTCGCCGTAGAACTCGCCGCGACCGCCCTCGAAGCGGCCGATCACCGGCGGGAAGAGCCTTCCGGTGGTGTTGGACGACCAGTTCAGCGACCACTCCCGCGTGTCCACGTCGAACAGCCGCAGCGTCAGTCCCTTCGCGCCCAGGTACGGCATGTCGATCTCGTCGATGTTGGCGGCCCCGTCGAACAGCGGCCGGCACCAGTGCGTCGCCGGGAACTCCACCCAGTCGCTGTCGGGGGCGAGGAAGTCGGCGCGGCGACGGTTCAGCACTTCCCACTCGCCGTGGAAGAAGTCGAAGTCGTGCGGGCTGCTCATGAGCGGTCTCCGGTGGTTCCGTCGGGCAGGGAATCGGCCAAGTAGGCGGCCAGGTCCGGGACTTCGGGCACCAGCATGTGGCGTACCCAGGCGTCCCGCTCGTGCAGGACCGGCGGCAGTTCGAAGACGCAGCCGATCCACGGCAGGCCGGGCTTGACGAAGTGGGTGGGGTCGTTGTCCGGGCAGCCGAGCACCGCCTGGCCCGCCGCCGCGTTCCCGTAGTGCAGGACGTTGTCCCACACCCAGCTGTACGCGTTGACGTAGGCACCGTCGTCATCGCCCCGGTGCAGCACGACGAAGGTCGCGGGCGGTGTGCCGTCCGGCTCCGGCAGCAGCTCCGGGAGGATCTCGTACGCCGCCTTCTCGACCTCGGGCGCGATGCCGGCCGGGTCCGCGGTGACGTGGTACCGCTTGATCCGCCGCCCGGCCACCTCGATCGGCGGCAGCACGGTCAGCAGTTTCTCCTTGAAGCGTTGTTTCTCCGTGAAGGCCATGGACAGGACGTTAGGACCACTTCACTGACACCATGTGGCAGTGAAGTCCAGCCGACTCGTCTCGATCCTCCTGCTGCTCCAGACCCGGGGCCGGATGACCGCCGCCCAGCTCGCCGAGGAGCTGGAGGTGTCCGTGCGGACCGTCTACCGGGACGTGGACGCGCTGAGTGCGGCGGGCGTCCCGCTGTACGGCGATGCCGGCCACGCCGGCGGCTACCGCCTCCTCGACGGCTACCGCACCCGGCTGACCGGCCTCACCACCGACGAGGCCGAGGCCCTCTTCCTCTCCGGCGTCCCCGGCCCCGCCGCCGAGCTGGGTCTGGGGTCCGTCCTGGCGGCCGCCCAGCTCAAGGTCCGTGCCGCGCTGCCGGCGGAGCTACGCCCCCACGCCGACCGGATCAGCGGCCGCTTCCACCTCGACACGACCGGCTGGTACGCGGACGCCGACGAGGCGCCGTACCTCCCGGCGGTCGCGGACGCGGTGTGGAACAGCCGAGTGCTGCACGTCCTGTACCGGCGCTGGGCCGAACCCACCGACGTGGAGCGCCGTCTGGAGCCGTACGGGCTCGTGCTGAAGGCGGGCCGCTGGTACGTCGTCGCGGGCCCGGGTCCGCGCACCTTCCGTGTCGACCAGATTCTCGAACTCGCCGGGTCCGACGAGGAGTTCACCCGGCCGGACGACTTCGACCTGGCCGCCTACTGGGATGTGTATCAGCGCGACTTCCACGACCGGCTGTACCGGAGCGAGGCGGTGGTGCGGCTGGCGCCGGGCGTGACGCTCGCCAGGGCGGTCAACGGGCGTGCCCAGCCGGATGGTTGGACCCTGGCAACCGTCCCCGTCGAGTCCGTCGACCAGGCACTCGGGGAGTTCCTGCGGCTGGGTTTGGACGTCGAGGTCCTGGAACCGCCGGAACTGCGCGAGAAGGTGGCCCGAACGATCGCCGAACTGGCCGAAAGATACGGCAACGTCGGGGCGCACAGCGGCGACTGAGTGGACGGAACCCGTCCGTCCTCTCAGGAGGTACGTCTCGTGCAGCACCCGCACCCGCACAAGCACCGCAGACGAAGGGCCGTCCTCTCCGCGCTGGGCGCCGCCGCGGCACTGGTCGCCGCCGGGCTCACCCAGCTCGCCACCGGTACGGCCGAGGCCGCCACCGCCCGCCAGGTCGAGGCCCTCGACCGGGGTGTCGTCAGCGTCCACACCGACGCCGGCAACCTGGTCAGCTGGCGCTGGCTCGGCACCGACCCGAACGACGTCTCCTTCAACGTCTACCGGGCCGGTGCGTTGGTCAACTCGACCCCGATCACCGGCTCCACGAACTACTTCCACTCCGGCGCCCCCTCCCAGGCCGACTACACGATCCGCGCGATCGTCGGCGGCGTGGAGCAGGCCGACTCGGTGCACGCGATCCAGTTCCGCACCGGCTACAAGGACGTCCCGATCAGCCCGCCCTCGGGCGGCACGACCCCCGACGGCGTCGCCTACACCTACGAGGCCAACGACGCCTCCGTCGCCGACCTCGACGGCGACGGCGCGCTGGACTTCGTGCTGAAGTGGCAGCCGACGAACGCCAAGGACAACTCCCAGTCCGGCTACACCGGCAACACCATCCTCGACGGCGTCAAGCTCGACGGCACCCGGCTGTGGCGCATCGACCTGGGCCGCAACATCCGCTCCGGCGCGCACTACACGCAGTTCCAGGCGTACGACTACGACGGCGACGGCAAGGCCGAGATCGCCATGAAGACGGCGGACGGCACGGTCGACGGAACCGGCGCGGTGATCGGCAGTTCGTCGGCCGACTACCGCAATTCGAGCGGCTACATCCTCTCCGGCCCCGAGTACCTGACCATGTTCAACGGCCAGACCGGCAAGGCGATGCAGACCGTCGACTACGTCCCGGCCCGCGGCACCGTCTCGTCCTGGGGCGACTCGTACGGCAACCGTGTCGACCGCTTCCTCGCGGGCACGGCGTACCTGGACGGCGCCCGGCCCTCGGTCATCATGGCGCGCGGCTACTACACCCGTACGGTGATCGCCGCCTGGGACTGGCGGGGCGGCGCCTTCCCCCGCCGCTGGACCTTCGACACCAACTCCTCGACCAACACCGGCAAGGGGTACGACGGTCAGGGCTCGCACAGCCTCTCCGTCGGGGACGTCGACAACGACGGCAAGGACGAGATCGTCTACGGTGCGATGGCCGTCGACGACAACGGCAACGGGCTGTGGACCACGAAGACCGGGCACGGCGACGCCCAGCACCTCGGCGATCTCGACCCGGCGCACTCCGGTCTGGAGTACTTCAAGGTCTCGGAGTCGACCTCGCAGCCGGCCGAGCTGTACATCAACCCGGCGAACGGCACGGTCAATTGGAGCCTGGCCGCGTGCTGCGACAACGGGCGCGGCGTCGCGGGTGACATCTGGGCCGGCAACGACGGCGCCGAGGTCTGGTCGGCCTCCGACTCGTCCATCCGCGACGAGGCCGGCGCGACGAAGGGCCGCGAGCCGTCCTCGGTCAACTTCCTGTCCTGGTGGGACGGGGACACGACCCGCGAACTCCTCGACGGCACCCACATCGACAAGTACGGCACGTCCTCCGACACCCGCCTGCTGACCGGCTCCTCGGTCCACTCCAACAACAGCACCAAGGCGACGCCGTCCCTGTCCGGCGACATCTTCGGTGACTGGCGCGAGGAGGTCGTCTGGCCGACGTCGGGCAACACGGCGCTCAGGATCTACTCGACGCCGACGGAAACGAGCACGAAGATCACGACCCTGCTGCACGACACGATGTACCGCACGGGCCTGGCCTGGCAGAACACCGCCTACAACCAGCCCCCGCACCCGAGCTTCTTCATCGGCAACGGGATGGCGACGGCACCTCGGCCGACGGTCTACACACCGTGAACGACGGTGGGTGCGCGCCTCCTCGGAGACGCGCACCCACCCGCTCGGCTGATGTCGAGGTCTAGCTGAAGCCGCCGCTGAAGTCGCTGTTGAGCTGCGCGGAGCAGATGTTGTAACCGCCCTGGGCCCGGCCGGTCTTCGTCTTTCCGTCGATGGTGACGGAGCACTGGATGTCGCCGCCGCCCATGAGCTGGGCCGTCACCTGGTAGTAGAGGGAGTCCTCGTCGACGGTCAGGGTCTTCTTCAGGGGCAGCCCTTTGCCCTCCAGGTTGGTCCCGTCGCTGCCGTAGGTGATGTCGAGACCCGAGGGGGCCGAGCCCCACACCTTGAACACCGCCTTGCCGCTGGGAGCGGCGTCGGCCGTGTCCGCCGTGTCTGCCTTGGCCTTGGCCGTCCTGGTGACGGTCACGGTGGGCGCCGGCTCGGCCTCGTCGTCCGCCTGGACCTCGGCCCGGGCCGTCACGGTCACGGTGGGGGCGGGCTCGGCTGAGGTCTTCTCACCGTCGCCGCCGTTTCCGGCCGAGCCGATGCCCACGCCGAGGAGAAGGATGACCACGGCGACGGGAATGAGGACTCGTTTGCGAGCCCAGCCCGGTCGCGGTGCGGGCAGGACGGGCGGCGGCCCGAACCCGGGCGGAGGCGGCGGTGGCGGCGGCTGGGTGTACGACATGGTCCCCCCTGAGGTGTTTCGTGGGAGGTGAGCGTAACGGGAGTTGTGAAGAGAACGTGAGGGATGTGTCGGTAAGGTGATCCAGTTGTGACCGTGCCGTCCGAAAGGCGCAGAGGTACAGGGAAGGGCGCGTGCCGGGTGCGGCACGCGCCCTCGACAGCCTGGTCAGACGACCGTGCAGCTCTGATCGCCCAGCTTGAACGCGGTCGGTTTCGTGTTCGTGCCCGACCAGTTCCCCGTGAAGCCGAAGCTCACGGACGAGCCCGCCGCCACGTTGGCGTTCCAGCCCACGTTCTTCGCCGTCACCGCCGAACCCGACTGGGTGTACTCGGCGTTCCAGAGCTGGCCGATCGTCTGGCCCTCCGCGAAGGTCCAGCCAAGTGACCAGCCACTCCAGGCACTTGAGCCCGTGTTGGCCAGCTGGACGTCCGCCTGGAAGCCGCCCGACCACTGGTTGGTGACCTCGTACGTCACCGTGCAGGCGCCGGTCGGCGTCGGGGTCGGATCCGTGCCGCCGTCGTCTCCGCCGCTGGTGTCGGAGCTGTTGCCGTAGACGACACCGCGGCCGTTGGTCGACACGTACACCCGGCCGTAGACCCGCGGGTCACCGGTGATCGCCGCACCCGTCCAACCCCACTGGTGGGCATCGTCGTTGATACGGGTCCAGGTCGCGCCCTTGTCGGTCGAGCGGAAGATGCCGCGTACGCCGCCGATCTTCGCGCTGGTGTAGAGCGTCTGGTACGACGCCCCCGTGGCCGCCTTGCCGAAGCCGATGGTGTCCGCCTGCTCGACGCCCGAGATCTTCGTGAAGGTCGCGCCGGCGTCCGTCGAGTGCCACAGGCCGTACGCGCCGTCCGTCGCCCCGCCCGCCAGCCAGACGTCGCCCTTCGTGCCGGGCAGCGCCTTGAAGCGGACGCTGTCGCCGGCGGGGAGACCGGTCGCCGAGGACGCGGTGAAGGTCGCGCCGCCGTCCGTACTGACGTAGAACTTCCCGGACTTGAAGCCGTAGAAGGTCTGCGAATCAACCCGGTCGGACTCGACGATCGCGCCGGACGGGATCCCGCTCGACGCCGACCACGACGAGCCGAAGCCCGTCGCGTACTGCACGCCCGTGCCCGCCGGACTCCAGACGAACCGGCTGCCGTCGGCCGCCGCAGCGACCGTTCCGCCGCCGCTGACACCCGAAGGGTCGCTTCCCGCGAACCAGTTGGCCCCGTTGTCCGTCGAGAACGCGATGTGCGGGCCCGAGTCGAGGTTGCCGACGCGGACGACCGTGTTCGGGTTCGTCTCGGCGAAGTCCAGGCTGGTGGTCGAGGTGAAGTTCGGCGAGGTGTACATCATCGACGGGACCTTGGTCAGGTCCGTGTGCCGGAAGCCGCCGATGTCACCGAGGGCGCTCAGCAGAGGGGCGCCCGAGGGCGGCGACGCGAGGTCGTTGACCGCCGTCTCCTCCAGGCCCTGCACCATCGGCTTGATGGTGAACTGGCTGCCGGAGTCCCAGTTGGTGAGGTTCTCGGTGCCGTAGACCGTCGCGCCCGTGCCGTACATCATGTGGTTCGAGTTGAAGGGGTCGATCTCCAGCGACTCGGTCATCCAGCCGAGCTTCGGGGTCTGTTCGGGCGGTGACGGGTTGGCGCCCCAGGTCAGCCACGGGGAGGACGAGACGTCCATCGTGTAGCGGTTCGAGCGGTTGGGGTACGACGTGTAGTCCCACGCCTTCGTCCAGGTGCCGCCGCTGTCCGTGGAGCGGAAGATCTGGGTGTCCGGCCACCAGGAGCTGTAGGCGGTGGCCATGACCGTGCCGGGGTGCTGACGGTCGACGGTCAGTCCGCTGAAGCCGTAGTAGGTGTCGGCCTCGGCGACCGGGCTGATGTTCGTCCAGGTGCCGGTCGCGGTCGCGTACCGCCACAGCTGGCCCTTGCCGCCGTCGTAGGGGCCGCCCTTGTCGCTGTAGGCGAGGTACAGATAGCCGTTCTCGGCATCCAGGACGCCCTTGTGGGCGAGATATCCCGTCGGCTGCCCGGCGACCCGCGACCAGGTCGCGCCCGCGTCCGTCGACCGGTACACCGAGTTCTGGAGGTCCGCGACCCCGACGTAGATGGTCTGCGTCGCGCTCCCGGACGTGCCCGTGGACTCGTCGAAGGTGACCCAGGTGATGCCCTGGTTGTCGCTGGCGTAGCCGCTCGTGTCGCTCGGATCCTGCTGGTAGTTGCCGACGTTGGGGAAGTTCGTCACCTGCGACCAGGTGACACCGGAGTCCGTCGAGCGCCACAGACCCTTGCCGCTGGGGGCTCCGAGATACAGCACGCTGTTCTTGTTCGGGTCGACGGTCAGGCGCTCGCCCATGCCCCGACCCGGCATGTTGCCGCCCAGCTTGAAGGGCAGGTCGGCCTTCTGCCAGCTCGCGCCCCGGTCCGCGGAGCGCATGACGGCGCCGTTCTTCGGATCCCAGCTGTTGGTGTACGTCCCGACGGCCGCGTACACCCTGTCCGGGTCCACCGAGTCGGAGGCCAGGCTGACCACGCCCGTGTGTCCCCAGTCGTCCCAGCCGACCGAGTCCAGCAGCGGGGTCCAGGTCTTGGTCGACTCCTGCCAGCGGTAGGCGCCGCCGATGTCGGTACGGGCGTACGCCAGGTTCTTCTCGGAGCGGTTGAAGACGATGCCGGGGACGAAGCCGCCGCCGTCGATCCGGGCGTTGTTCCAGGTGTAGGTGTCGGCGGCGATGACCGCCTTCGCGGCGGGCGCGGCCAACGCGGGCGGCGTGCCCGCGAGCAGGCCGGCCGCGAGCGCCAGCACCGCCGTGAGGATGCGGGTTCTTCGCACGGGGGTTCCTTTCCGATGCGGGGTGGGGGTAAGCGCTTTCCTTGCATCGCGAGAGTTGCCGGGCGACCCCCAGTGCGGGAGGGGGTCGCCCGGCAGATCGGCCCCGCCGTCAGGTGACGAGACCACGTACACGGAGCTTTCAAGCGGTTCCGAGGAAAGGGCGGTGAGTGGTGCGCCCCCTGAGGGGCGCGGGGAACTGCGCGACCAGCCACAACGGACCCGCAGTCAATACACAGCCCAACCCGCGGAGCGCTTGGCGGGGACTATTCGAGAAGCTCCGCATACGAACCCATGGCCAAGGCGATGTCCGCCTGAGCCCAGAACCGGTGATACGTGAAGGAGGGCGCGGCCCCGCCCGCCAGATACGCCTCGATCTTCGACCACGCCGGATCGTCCTCGTAGAACGACCGGATGGAGTCGAAGGTCGACGACGAGTTGATCGCGTCGCCGTTCGGCATGGTGCCGGTCCAGCCGCTCGGGACGTACACGCCGTCATCGAAGCGGTTGTAGTCGGCGCGGGTCTCCGGGACGGCGATGCCCAGGTCGTCCTGGTAGTTGTCCCACATGCCGTCGAGGAGCGCCTTGGCCGTGGTCGCGGCCTCGGTGTCACCGGACCGGTCCGCGTAGTACGTCAGGGTCTTGGCGTACGCGGCGGCCACACCGACGTCGTTGGTGTAGTCGGCGACGGTGACGTGAAGTCCGCTGTTGGCACCGGGACTTGACGCGTTCCAGGTGTCGGGCTGCCCCGACCACTGAAGTGTCGACGGGATCAGGTACGTGCCGTCCGGGTTGATCGTGGTCTTGGACAGCGCCCAGTCGACCCACTTGTCGAGGACCGTCTTGGCCTGCGCGTTCCCCGTCTGCTGGTAGTACTCGGCGACCCGCTCCATCGACCACGCCTGGAAGCCGAACCACTGGTTGGACGGCGGGTCGTGGTAGACGGGCTGCTGGTCGTAGTACATGCCGTAGAAGGTGGAGGTGCCGGACGGCGGGGATGCGTAACGACCGGCCCAGCTGTTGGTCGCACCGCCCGCGATGGCACCCTCGTTGGACTGCAGCCAGCGGTAGAACTCCAGCTGCCGGGTCAGCGAGGTGCCCCAATCGGCCGCGCCCGTCGACGACTTGGGCTTCAGGTCGGCGTACGAACTCAGCGCGTAGGCGGCCAGGGGGTTCTGGTAGCCGCCGTGCGTGTGGCTGGAGCCGATGCGCCAGGCCCAGCCCGCCGCGGTGTCGGTCGCGCCGCCCCAGGCGTAGTACCAGGACATCAGGTAGTGCGAGGCGTCCTTGCCGGTCCCGGCCGCGCAGGTGGTCGGGCCGACGCAGTTGCCGACCTTCTTGAAGTACTTGTCGTACATCGAGTAGCGCAGGTAGTCGCCCATCTTCGCGGCCTTGCCGACGGTCGCGGAGACGTCACCGCCCTTGCCCTGCTCCTTGGCCCAGACGTCCGCCCAGTACGCGGCCTGCACCGCACGTGCGTCGGCGTCCGGGGCGTTGGTGAACTTCCACTGCTTGGAGTAGGAGGCGTCACCGGTGAAGAGGTCCAGGTACCCGTTCGTACCGCCGTACTTGAACTGGTCGCAGGTCGGCTGCGGCACCGTCTCCCACACCGACTCCTGCGCGCCGCGCTGGAAGGTGTTGATGTACGACGGTCCGGTGTCGGCCGGGCCCGCCTCACAGTTGCCCGGCGAGTTGCCGTAGCCGTAGACGTTGTCGACGTCCTGCAGCCAGTGCATGCCGTAGACGTCGTCCGTGCTGTACGCCGACTTCAGTTCGGCGGCGATCGGGTCCGGGCCGACCGGGACCGACGAGTTGAGCGCCGCCGGGTACTCGTTGGGGGTGTCCAGCTCGGGCGCGTACGTCGCCGGCTTCGAGGCGTTGTAGAAGGAGTTGGTCGGCTGGTCGGCGTGGGTCGGGATCATGTACTTCTCCATGATGTCCCAGGCCCCGTTGAACTTCGACCAGTCACCGCTGACCTTGCCGTACATGGCCTGCAGCCAGAGAAGGTAGCTGTACGCCTCCGACGTGGTCTCGTGGCCGTGGTCCGGCGCCTCGACGATCAGCGTCTCGACCGAGTGGTAGGGGATGCCCTCGGGCGAGAAGTAGCCGCTGGCCGGGTTGGTGATCTTGCCGTACAGCTCCAGGAACCGGGCGTCGTACTCGCCCGCCGCCGCGATCTGGGTGACCGTCACCGAGGACTTGGCATGGCCGGTCGCCGTCGACTCGAAGGTCGCCGCGCCCGTGCCGGAGGAGTCTGCCGTGACGGTGACGTTCTGGGCGGTGTTCCAGTTCGACGGGGTGAAGGTCAGGGAAGCCCCGCCGGTCACGGACAGGCCCGAGTTGCCGCTCGCGCGGGCGGTAGTCACGGTCACGTTCGCGGACGGCTGCGTCGACAGCCTCACCCCGAACGTGCCCGTCTCGCCCTGCTGGACGGCCAGTTGGGTGGTCGAGGCGACGACCGTGGGACCCGAGGCGACCGTGATGCCCACCGGGGTGGACTCCGCCGACGCGCCCAGGCTGTCGTACGCCTTCGCCAGGAGAGAATGACTGCCCACGGTCAAACTTGAGGCCGAAAGAGAGTAGGGCGAGGTCGTGTCCGTACCCAGCAGCGTGGTGTTGTCGTAGAACTCCACCTTGCTGATCGTCGCGCTGTCCGCGGCCGCGGCGGTCGCCGCGAGCGGGACGGCGTCGCCCTGGGTGTAGACGGCGCCGGCCGCCGGGCTGGTCAGCACGGTGATCGGCGGCTGGTGCGCACCGGTGCAACTGGTGCCGTTGATCGCGAAGTTCGTGGGGGCGGCGTTCGTGCCGCTGTAGGTGAACTGCGCGCCGGTGGTGACGGCGGCGCCGGCGGCGATCGTCGCGTTGTACGAGGCGCTCGTCACCGTGACCGCCTGGCCGGACTGGGACCAGGTGCCGTTCCAGCCGTTCGACAACTTCTGGCTGCCGGCGTAGCTGTAGGTCAGCGTCCAGCCGTCGATGGCGTCCGTGCCGCGGTTGGTGATCGTCAGGTCCGCGGTGAAGCCGGCGCCCCAGTCGTTTGTCTTGTAGTCAACGCTGCACTGAACTGCGGCTGCCTGGGCGGGAGTTGAACCCGAACTCAACATCGCGAACGGCAGTGCCAGGGCCGCCACGACGGCGGTCCATAAGCGCCGGACAGTCCGGCGTCTCCTTCTGGGGGGCATGTGCTGGTTCCTCCTTGCGGCTCGGAGAAGTCAAGGCTTGAACCAGTGGGAGCGCTCCCATGGTGGAGGTGAGGGGGATAGGGGTCAAGGTGCTTGAAGAGTCGAAAAGATTCGATGGGTGGGGCTCGGGAAAAGTCAAGTGACTCCTCTGTTCTTTGCCGTCACTTGGCGCTAGCTTCATGGGCACCAGTGGGAGCGATTCCATCAGTCGACGCGTCCGTAACGACGCGCTGATCTGCAAGGAGTCGCTCATGCGACACCCCCCGCGTCACCCCCCGCGTTCAGTACTTTTAGCCGTCGCCGGTGCGGTCGCCCTTCTCGGGTCCGTGACGGTGCCGGTGGTCACGGCCTCCGGGGCCGCCCCCGCGTGCACGGTGGAGTACTCCGTCACCAGCCAGTGGGACACCGGCTTCCAGGGCGCCGTGACGATCACCAACAACACGGCGGCGCTGAGCAGTTGGGCGCTCACCTTCGACCTCGCAGCCGGCCAGAAGCTCAACCAGGGCTGGAACGCCAAGTGGTCCCAGTCCGGTACGGCCGTCACCGCGGCCAACGAGAGCTACAACGGCTCGCTGGCCTCCGGTGCGAGCGTTGGTGCCGGGTTCCTCGCCTCCTGGTCGGGGAGCAACGCCGTACCGACGTCGTTCA
Organism: Streptomyces fulvoviolaceus; assembly: GCF_000718165.1. Classification (GTDB taxonomy): domain Bacteria; phylum Actinomycetota; class Actinomycetes; order Streptomycetales; family Streptomycetaceae; genus Streptomyces; species Streptomyces fulvoviolaceus. The sequence continues at coordinate 124,309 of NZ_JOEY01000026.1, forward strand.
AGCTGAACGGCGTCGCGTGCAACGTGGATGCCGAGCCGTCGCCCACGCCGACACCGACCGACCCGGCGCCGGACCCGGATGACGGCACGGTGCCCGCCCTGCACGTTTCCGGCAACAAGCTCGTGGACGCCGACGGCACCACCCGTCGCCTGCTCGGCGTGAACCGGTCCGGCGGCGAGTTCATGTGCGTCCAGGGCCGAGGTATCTGGGACGGCCCGGTCGACGACGCCTCCGTGAAGGCCATCGCCGACTGGAACGCCAACACCGTGCGCATACCGCTCAACGAGGAGTGCTGGCTGGGCCTTTCCAACATCGACCCTGCGTACGCAGGCGCCAACTACATCAACGCCGTCAAGGACCTCGTGACTAAGGTCAAGGCCAACGGCATGACGCCGCTGCTCGAACTGCACTGGTCCTACGGGCAGTACACCGGCAACTCGGCCGGCTGCTCCGACGTGCACGCCAGCTGTCAGAAGCCGATGCCGAACATGCAGTACACGCCGTCCTTCTGGGCCTCGGTGGCGAACACCTTCAAGGACGACGCGACGGTCGTGTTCGACCTGTTCAACGAGCCCTACCCGGACCGCGCCACCGCCACGACCACCCAGGCGTGGGAGTGCTGGCGAGACGGCGGCACCTGCTCCGGCATCGGATACGAAGTCGCCGGTATGCAGGATCTGGTCGACAGCATCCGGGGTACCGGCGCCACGAACCCGATCCTGGTCGGCGGGCTCGCCTACTCGAACGACCTGAGCCAGTGGCTGACGTACAAGCCGAGCGACCCGGCGGGCAATCTCGCCGCCGCCTGGCACGTGTACAACTTCAACACCTGCTCCACCGAGAGCTGCTGGAACTCCACGCTCGCCCCGGTGGCCGCCCAAGTCCCCCTCGTGGCAGGGGAGATCGGCGAGAACACCTGCTCGCACGGTTTCGTCGACCAGGTCATGAAGTGGTTCGACGACCGCGGCCTGTCCTACCTGGGCTGGACCTGGAACACCTGGGACTGCTCCTCCGGACCGTCCCTGATCACCGGCTACGACGGCACACCCACCGCGTACGGCATCGGCCTGCGCGACCACCTGCGCTCACTCGACGGATAACTCCCGACGGACAACTCCCTCGACCGAGAAGGAAACCCGCACTCATGAGTCGTACGAGAACCGCACTGCTCGCCGCCCTGGCGCTGGTCGCCGGGGCCTCCGGGACGGCCCTTGCCGTCGTCCCAGGGGATGTCGGCATCGCCGCCGTCCCCTGCACCGTGGACTACAAGGTGCAGAACCAGTGGGACACCGGCTTCACCGCCGCCGTCACCATCACCAACAACACCACGGCCAAGTCGAGTTGGTCGCTGAAGTGGTCGTACGCCGGAAACCAGCAGATCACCAGCGGCTGGAACGCCAAGATCACCCAGAGCGGGACCGCCGTCACCGCGGCGAACGAGTCCTACAACGGCACGCTCGCCACCGGCGGTTCCCTCAGCTTCGGCTTCAACGGCAGCTACAGCGGCACCAATGCCGTCCCGGCCGCCTTCACCCTCGACGGTGTGACCTGCAACGTCGACGACGGAGCCACTCCCACGCCGACGGATCCGACGGACCCCGGGGACCCGAGCGCCGAGCGCGTCGACAACCCCTACAACGGCGCCCAGGTGTACGTGAACCCGGAGTGGTCCGCGAAGGCCGCCGCGGAGACGGGCGGCAGCCGTATCTCCAACCAGCCCACCGGGGTCTGGCTCGACCGGATCGCCGCCATCAACGGCGTGAACGGCGGCATGGGCCTGCGCGACCACCTCGACGCGGCCCTGGAGCAGAAGGGCTCCGGCGAAGAGGTCATCCAGCTGGTGATCTACAACCTGCCCGGCCGCGACTGTGCCGCCCTCGCTTCCAACGGCGAGCTCGGCCCGACGGAGATCGACCGGTACAAGACCGAGTACATCGACCCGATCGCCGCGATCCTCGCCGACCCGGCTTACGCCTCGCTGCGGATCGTCACCACCATCGAGATCGACTCGCTGCCCAACCTCGTCACCAACACCGGCAGCCGGCCCACGGCCACCCCCGCATGCGACGTGATGAAGGCCAACGGCAACTACCAGAAGGGCGTCGGCTACGCCCTGAACAAGCTCGGTGACGTGCCCAACGTCTACAACTACATCGACGCCGGTCACCACGGCTGGATCGGTTGGGACGACAACTTCGCCCCCAGCGCCACCGTGATGAAGGAGGCGGCGACCTCCGAGGGCGCCACCGTCAACGACGTCCACGGCTTCATCACCAACACGGCCAACTACAGCGCCCTGAAGGAGAACAACTTCACCATCAACGACACCGTGGCCGGCAAGTCGGTCCGCGAGTCGAAGTGGGTCGACTGGAACCGGTACGTCGACGAGCTGTCCTTCGCCCAGGCCTTCCGCAACCAGCTGGTCACCACCGGCTTCAACTCCGGCATCGGCATGCTGATCGACACCTCCCGCAACGGCTGGGGCGGCACCGCACGGCCCACCGGACCCGGTGCGGTGACGGACGTCGACACGTATGTCAACGGAGGCCGCTACGACCGCCGTATCCACATCGGCAACTGGTGCAACCAGTCCGGGGCCGGTCTCGGCGAGCGTCCGCAGGCCAACCCGGCCGCCGGCATCGACGCCTACGTCTGGATGAAGCCTCCGGGCGAGTCCGACGGCTCCAGCACGGAGATCGCCAACGATGAGGGCAAGGGGTTCGACCGGATGTGCGACCCGACGTATACGGGTAACCCGCGCAACGGCAACAACCTGTCCGGTGCGTTGCCGAACTCGCCGCTGTCGGGGCACTGGTTCTCGGCGCAGTTCCAGCAGCTGATGCAGAACGCCTATCCGGCGCTGTAGTGAATTCGGCTGCGGGCCGGTGGGGGCTGGTCGCGCAGTTCCCCGCGCCCCTTTAGGGCGTTGCAGTCCGCCGGGGTTGGTCAGCTCTGTTGGACCAAGCCCCGGCGGATCGCGTACTCCACCGGTGAGTAGGTGCCGTCGGGGCGGTCCAGCTCGTGGGGAACGGCCGACATGAGGGGTGGCTGGGCCATGAAGCGGGGGTGGGTGCCGTGGTGGGGCTGGGCTGCGTGGACCAGGAAGGGGTGGCACAGGTAGACGTCTCCTGGGCTGCCCGTGGCGTGGGCGAGCGGGCGATGGGCGGAAGCCTCCGCGACCTTCGGGCCCAGCTCCAGGAAGGGCGCGCCGTGTTCGCCGTACGGCTCCAGGACCGGCGGTACGTCGAGATGCGAGCCGACCCGGATGCGGGTCGGGGCGTCGGCCTCGGTGACCTCGGTGAACAGGAACAGCATCAGCAGCGCTCGGTCCTTGGAGCGCAGGTTCGTGTGATAGGTGGAGCCTCCTTCGGGGAGGTAGCTGGCTTCGATGTGCCAGCCCGCGTCGTCCGGCTCCTCCTCGTGCGGGAAACGCAGCGGGAAGCTGCCCAGCGAGTAGCGCGACTGCCAGCGGTCCTCGCCGACCAGCAGGTCGAACGCCTCATGCAGCGCACAGGAGTTGACGGCCGCCGCGAACGGGCCCTGCGCCATGTCGGACACCCAGAACACCGGGTCCTTCCAGGTGGCAGGGTCCTCGGGGTCGTACCCCGTCTCCCGCCACAGCAGCCGGGCGCAGTGCTCGGCGACGCGCGGCGGGAAGGCACCCTCCAGCTTCACGAACCCGTCGCTGAGGAACCGCTCCACAAGCTCGTCGTCCATGGGGCCATCGTCGGCGACCTCGCAGCCGCGGTGCACCTCATTTTTGCCGTCGTGGCAACAGTGGTGGCCCCCTCGCGGTGAGTCGGCGCACGCTGGCCGCACACCGACGAGAGGCTGACCCCATGGCGCACACCCACGACCACAACCACGGCCACCACCACGACCACACCGACATCGACTGGGCCGAGATGGCCTCGCTGCTGGAAACCCAGGCGGAGCTGTTCACACCCCTGTACGAGCGGGCCCTGGCCTGGCTCGGGCACAAGCAGACCGAGCCGGGGCTGATCGTCGATGCGGGCAGCGGGCCCGGTGTCGTCTCCTGTCTGCTCGCGGAGGCCTTCCCGGGCGCCAGGGTCGTAGCCGTCGACGGCACGGAGCCGCTGCTGGAACGAGCCGGCGCCCGGGCCGCCCGGCTCGGCGTCGCCGACCGCTTCGGCACCCTCGTCGGTGAACTGCCCGGCGCCCTGGCCGACTTGGACTACCCCGCCGACCTGCTGTGGGCCAGCCGCAGCCTGCACCACCTCGGCGACCAGCGCGCCGCCCTCGCCGCCTTCGCGGCACGACTGGCGCCCGGCGGCACGCTGGCTCTCATGGAGGGTGGTCTGCCGGCCCGGTTCCTGCCCCGGGACATCGGCATCGGCCGGCCCGGCCTGCAGTCACGCCTCGACGCGCTGGAGGAGGAGTGGTTCGCCGAGATGCGCGCGGAGCTGCCCGGCCACGTCGCCGAGACCGAGGACTGGCCCGCACTGATGGCCACCGCGGGTCTTCGGCACACCGGCACCCGTAGCTTCATGCTTGACCTCCCCGCGCCGACCACGGACCGGGCCCGCGTCTACGTAGCCGCCGTGCTCTCCCGTCTTCGTGACGGCTTCGGCGACCACCTCGATGCGACCGACCGTGCGACCCTCGACCGGCTCCTGGATCCCGAGGACGCGGCGAGCGTGCATCGGCGGGCGGACGTGTTCGTGCTGGCGGTGCACACGGTGCATACCGCTGTGCGGACCGGGTGAGTGGCGCCAGCGGATGTGCCGGGTCAGGTTGTCGGGCGGCTGCGGGTTTCTTGTGGCTGGTCGCGCAGTTCCCCGCGCCCCTCAGGGGGTGCCGGCCAGCCCCGATCAGGAGGTCCCGCACGTTCCCGGGTGGACGTACTCGGTGATCCGCGCACCCTGCAAGTACCGGGTCCCGCACTCCTCGAAGTGGTCGGCGAGCACCTGGCGCTTGGCCTCCTCCTGCGGTGTGCGGTCCAGTGGTTGGCCTGCGGGGTCGCCCACGGCGAGGATGCGCGTCGCCGCCAGCATGCGGGCGCGGATGACCGGTGCGGCCACCTCCGTGCCGTACAGCGTGGCCGAGTCGGCCGGACCCCGGTTCAGCGCGAGGTCGCGCAACCCGCGCACGGAGTCCGGTTCGGGCAGCGACCACACGCGGCGCCGTGACGGCAGGTAGACGATCCCGTCGGCACTCGATGTGGACACGGCTCGGGCGATCGCGGCGACATCGTCGGTACGGCTCTGCGGCGTGCGCAGGTGCAGGGTCACCGGCAGCAGCGCGAGCACGGTCGCCCCGGCCGCGAGGAGCGTGATGGCCCGGATCCGCCCGGCCGCGCGGACCAGCCGGTCGAGGGCGGCGCCGACCAGCAGGGCGGTGCCCGCATGGCCGTAGAGGACGTAGCGGTCGACGTACAGCGCCTTGAGCGGGGTGAGGAGGATGAGCAGGAGCCCGGGCAGGATCAGGAGGGGCAGAGCCAGCGGGATGAGTCCCGCGCTGCGGCCGCCCCTCAGCGGCGCCGCGCAGACCACCCCCAGCAGGGTCACCCCGGCGAAGCCCACCAGTGCACCGGCCCCGATGCCGCCGATCCACGCCACCTGGTCCGACTGGCGGCTGCTCAGCACGGCGAGCGGGGCGAGGCCGGCGCAGACCGCGAGTGCCACTCGTATGCCGCTACGGCGGACCGAGCGCGGCAGGGCCACGAGGTGCGCGGCGAGGGCCAGGACGGCGAACTCGTGGAGCAGGCACGCCATCAGCATGACCGTGCCGTAGCCGGCCCAGGCCCGCCCGGTGCGCTGCTCCACCGCCCGGAGCAGCAGGTAGGACGCCCAGACGACCAGGGCGCAGACGACTGCGTACGACCGTCCCTCCTGCGCATAGCGCTGCACCGGCGGCAGCAGTGCGAAGACGACCCCGGCGAGCAGTCCCGCGCGCGGCCCGGCGAGGCGGCGTCCCAGCAGGGCCAGCGTCCCGGTCGCCACCACGGTCGCCAGCACCGAGGGCAGTCGGAGCACGAGCAGCGGGTCAGCCCAGCCGCACACGCGGAACAGGCCGTGCAGGAGCAGGTAGTACAACCCGTGCACGGCGTCGGCGTGCCCCAGCGTCGCCCACAGGTCCGGCAGCGAGCGCCGCGCCATGTCGTACGTCACCGCCTCGTCCCGCCACATGCTGCCGCCGCGCCGGACGCCCCACAGACCGAGGGCGAGGGACAGTGCTGCGGGGGCGAGCACGTGCCGGAGGGCCCGGGAAGCGGGTGCGGACGCGGCGGGTGGCAACCGGACGGGCCGTAGGAGGGGTCCAGGTGAGTGTGTGGTGGCGATGGCTGACTCCGGTGCGTGGCGGGAGGCGCGGGGCCCTGTGGGCCGGCCGCGTGACGGCGTGCACCGACGAGTTCAGACGTCAACGGATTGTTGGGCAGCCCTGGTTCGGCGTACCAATCAATTCGCGGGAGCCTGTTGCCGGCGTGTGGGACGGCCGTGACCGAGGGGGAGAAGGGCATGGGGCGCAGGGAGAAACCGCTGGATCCGGGGGCGGGAGCCGTGCAGCGGTTCGCGTACGGACTGCGCAAGCTGCGCGACGAGGCGGGCACCCCGACCTACCGTGCGATGGCGTTCGCCGCCGGCTACTCGGCGCCCACGCTCTCCGCCGCGGCGGGCGGCGAACGGCTCCCTAGCCTGCCGGTGCTCCTGGCCTACGTCAGTGCGTGCGGTGGCGACACGGGGGAGTGGGAGCAACGGTGGCGGGAGGCGGTCGGCGAGGCCCGGGTGTTCGAGGACTCCGACGACGATCCCGGTCCCTATCCGGGGCTCGCCCGGTTCGAGACCGGCGACGGGGAGCACTTCCACGGCCGGGACGAACTGATCGACGAACTGGTCCGCCTCACCGCCCGCACGAGGTTCGCGGCGGTCGTCGGCGCGTCGGGCAGCGGCAAGTCGTCGTTGCTGCGGGCGGGGTTGATCCCCGCGCTGCGAGGAACGGCGGGGCCCTCCCACCTCGCCGCCATCCGCCTCCTCACCCCCGGCCCGCACCCCCTCCGCACCCACGAGGCCCTGTTCACCCCGCACGACGCCCCGGGCGACACCCTCCTCGTCGTCGACCAGTTCGAGGAGGTCTTCACGCTCTGCGCCGACCCCGCCGAACGCGCCCGGTTCCTCGGGCAGTTGCTGGAGGCGGCGGACCCGGCGTCCCGGCTGCGCGTGGTGATCGCCGTACGCGCCGACTTCTACGGCCGCTGCGCCGAGCACGGCCGACTCGCCGAAGCGCTGCGGGACTCCACGCTGCTCATCGGACCGATGCCGCCCGCCGCGCTGCGGGAGGCGGTGGTGCGGCCGGCCGCCGCCCAACGACTCGTGGTCGAACGCGCCTTGACCGCCCGCATCGTCACGGACGTGGCCGGCGAGCCGGGCGGTCTGCCGCTGATGGCCCACGCCCTGCGCGAGGTCTGGCGGCGGCGCACCGGCAAGACGCTCACGCTCGCCGCGTACGAGGCCGTCGGCGGCGTCCGGGGCGCCGTCGCACACACCGCGGAAGCCGTCCACTCCCGGTGCACGTCCGCCGAAGCCACCGCCCTGCGGGCCCTGTTGCTGCGTCTGGTGAGCCCCGGCGAGGGCACCGAGGACACCCGGCGCCCCGTGGACCGGGCGGAACTCGACGCCGACGAGACGACGGCCGCCCTTCTGGAGCGCCTTGTCGACAGCCGCCTGCTGACCGTCGACGGCGACACCGTCGACCTCGCCCACGAGGCACTGATCGGCGCCTGGCCACGACTGCGCTCCTGGCTCGACGAAGATCGCGAGCGACTGCGCCTGCATCGTCGCCTGACCGAAGGGGCTGTCACCTGGGCCGAGTTGGGGCGGGACACGGGAGCGCTCTACCGGGGCACCCGGCTGACGGAGGCGCGCGAGGCCTTCGGCGAAGAGGGCACCGAGTTGAACCGGCTCGAACGCGATTTCCTGGCCGCCAGTGTCGAGGCGTACGAACGCGGCCGCCGCGCCGCGGCCCGCGCCGCCCGTCGGCTGCGCGCGCTCACCGGCGGGCTCGCCGTCCTGCTGTGCCTGGCCGTGGTCGCGGGCGCGGCAGCCTGGCGGCAGAGCGGGGTCAGCGCACGGCAGCGCGACGAGGCCGAGGCCCGCAGCGCCGCCGCCCTGGCCGACTCGCTCCACACCGCCGAGCCGCGCACCGCGATGCGCCTGGCCCTCGCCGCCTGGCGCACCGCCGACCTGCCCGAGACGCGCGAAGCGCTGCGCACGGCCGCGGCACAGAGCGAACAGGACCTGTTCACCCAGCCCGAGGAGGGCGGCCGCGCCCTGAACGCGCCGTCCTGGCTCAGCGGGGACGGCAGGATCCTGACGACCGTCGTCCATGACAAGGCCGTGCAGTGGGATGTGCCCGGACACCGCCGCGTCCGCACGGTGGAGCGCCGCGGCCTGTCCGAGCACGTGGTCGACGTCAGCGACGACGGCCGGCTGGTCGCCCAGCGCGACGCGGACGGCGAGGGCGTGGTGGTGCGTTCGCTGGTGGACGGCAGTACGCATCGGTTCCCGGTCGGTTCGTGGACCGACGCCGATGTCCAGTTCGGGCCGAGCGGGCACACGCTCCTCGTACGGCGTCCGGTGCCGGACTCCGGCGGGCGCGCCACGCTCACGGTGTGGGACCTGCGCCGGCAGCGGATGCTGTTCCGGTACGAGCGGGGCAGCGACGACGGCGCGATACCCGTGCTGAGCCGCGACGAGCGCCACCTCGCCTGGTGCGAGGACGACGGCACCCGCCTGCGGGTCGTCGACGGTGTCGAGGGCCGCCTCGTCACCGGAGACGTGCCCGCCGCGACCGAACGATCCCTCTGCGCGTCGGGGGACCTCACCTTCACCTCCGATCAGCGGGCCGTGGCGGCCGGGACCTCCGAGGGGATCGTCACCTGGGACTTCCGGGCAGGCCGCGAACGCACCCGGCTGCCGCTCGCGGGCGGCGCGCACCACGTCGAGTTCTCCGGTGCCTACGCCATGGCCTGGGGCGGGGACTCCTTCAGCCTGTGGCGCACGGACCTTCCCGACCCCGGGGACAGTGGCACGTTCGAACCGCTCCTCACCTATCCCGTGGCGGAATCCACCATCAGCAGCATTCGACTGGACCCCGGCGAGAACGTGCTGCGCTATCTCGAGGGCGGACGGACCAGCGTCGTTCACACCCTCTCGCTGCACGGGCTGATGGACGGCGCCTGGCGGGAGAAGGCAGCGTCCGGGCAGACACGGCGCCCCACCGTCCACGGCACCGAGCTGGTGGCGGTCGATGCCGCCGGCCGCACCGCGCTGACCATGGAGGGAACTCTCGTCGACCGGTCAACGGGCAAGCCACGCAAGGGAGCCGAGGGAGTCGCCGGCGAGGACCTCCTCACCGGGGCGGTCTTCAGCCCGGACGGCGGATTCCTCGCCGCCGCCGACTACCAGGGCCGCCTCACCCTCTGGGACGCGCGCACCTGGCGCCGGATCACCGTCCTGAGAACCGCCGGCTCCACGGTGCACAGGGAGGCCCTGGCGTTCTCCGCCGACGGCTCGCTGCTCGCGGCCAGTGCGGCCGACGGAACCGTCCAGGTGTGGGAGACGGCCTCACCCACCCTGCGGGCGGCCACGCTCCGGGCCGGAGACGTTCCGGCGCTCGCCCTCCGATTCACGGCGGACGGCGGCCAGTTGCACATCGCCACCCCTCATCTCGCCGAGCGCACCCTCCCGTTGGACCCGCACCGAGCGGCCACCGAGATCTGCGCCCGGGCGGAGGGCGGCCTCACCGAGCCGGAGTGGCACCGCTACTTCCCGTCCGCCGAGTACCGCCGCACCTGCGGCGCTTGACTTCGAGAACGCTCCAACTGATCTACTCCCGACTGTCGAAGCCTGGGAACGCAGGCGAGAACACTGGGGGTACCCATGACCGACACACCGGTCGCACTCATCACCGGCGGCGGCAGCGGCATCGGCGCCGCCGTCGCCCGGCAACTGCTCGGCGCCGGGCACCGGGTGGCCGTCACCGGCCGCGGCGAACCCCGTCTGCGTGCCTTCGCCGAGGAACTCGGAAACCCCGCCGGTCTGTTGACCCTCGTGGGCAACGCGGCCGAGTACGACGAGGTACGGTCGGCGGTCGACCGTACGCTCAAGGAGTTCGGCCGGCTGGACACGGTCGTGGCCAACGCCGGTTTCGCCACCCACGACTCGGTCGCCGGGGGCGACCCCGCCGGCTGGACCGAGATGGTGCTGACCAACGTCCTCGGCCCCGCTCTCCTGATCCGCGCCTCCATCGACGCGCTCAAGGAGAGCCGTGGGCGGATCGTGCTGATCGGCAGCGTCGCCGGGTTCGTGAACACCCCGGGCAACATCTACGGGGCGACGAAGTGGGCGGTGACCGGACTGGCCGAGAACGTGCGCCGCGAGGTCACCGAGTTCGGTATCGGGGTCACCCTGGTCGCGCCCGGCCGGGTGGAGACGCCGTTCTGGGACAGCCGCGGCAGCTTGCCGCCCGGCGACCTCCTCACCGCCGACCAGATCGCCGACACGATCGTGTGGGCCGTACGGCAGCCGGAGGGCGTCGACGTGAACACGGTCGTCGTACGGCCGATCGGGCAGCCCAACTGACGCGAACGGCCCCGCTCCCCACAGGGGAGCGGGGCCGTTCGCCGTGCTGTCAGGCCACGTTGAACGTCGACGGGTCCGGACCCAGCCGCCGGTCCTCGTTCAGCGCGCTGATCGCCGCGAGGTCCTCGGCGTCCAGGCTGAAGTCGAAGACCTCGATGTTCTCCTTGATCCGGGACGGCGTCACGGACTTGGGGATCACGACGTTGCCGAGCTGGAGGTGCCAGCGCAGCACGATCTGGGCCGGGGTGCGGCCGTGCTTCTGCGCGATGGCCACGATCGCCGGAACCTCCAGGAGGCCCTTGCCCGAGCCCAGCGGCGACCAGGCCTCGGTCGCGATGCCCTGCTCGGCGTGGTACTCGCGGCCCGCGTGCTGCTGCAGATGCGGGTGGAGCTCGATCTGGTCGACCGCCGGAATGATGGAGGTCTCGGCGATGAGCCGCTCCAGGTGGTCGACCTCGAAGTTGGAGACGCCGATGGCACGGATCCGGCCGTCGGCGTGCAGCTTCTCGAACGCCTTGTAGGAGTCGATGTACAGGTCACGGGCCGGGGTCGGCCAGTGGATCAGGTACAGGTCGACGTACTCCACACCGAGCTTCTCCAGGGAGGTGTCGAACGCGCGCAGCGTCGAGTCGTACCCCTGGTCGCTGTTCCAGAGCTTGGTGGTGAGGAAGATGTCCTCGCGGGGGACGCCGGAGGCGGCGATGGCCTTGCCGGTGCCTTCTTCGTTGCCGTAGATCGCCGCTGTGTCGATGCTGCGGTACCCGGCCTCCAACGCGGTGGCGACCGCCCGCTCCGCCTCGTCGTCCGGCACCTGCCAGACACCGAAGCCCAGCTGGGGCATCTCGACGCCGTTGTTGAGGATGATCGGGGGGACCTTGCTGCTCACGAGCTCTTGATCCTTACGGTTGCCGACAGGTGGTACGCCCATCGTCAACGATCAGAGGGTGCTGTGCATTCCTGAGCGCAGAATCAGCCGGAAACAACCTCAGGCTCGGTACAGTGCCTCGACCTCATTGGCGTACGCGTTCTCGATCGCCTTGCGCTTCAGCTTCAGCGACGGGGTCAGCAGGCCGTGCTCCTCGGTGAACGGCTGGGCCAGTATGCGGAAGGTGCGGATCGACTCGGCCTGGGAGACCAGAGTGTTGGCGGCGACCACCGCGCGGCGCACCTCGGTCTCCAGGTCGGCGTCGCGCACCAGATCGGCCGGGAGCATCTGTGGCTTGTTCCGCATCGTCAGCCAGTGCTCGACGGCCTCCTGGTCGAGGGTCACCAGCGCGGCGATGTAGGGGCGGTCGTTGCCGACGACGATGCACTGGGAGACCAGCGGGTGGTCGCGCACCCGCTCCTCCAGCACGCCGGGGGAGACGCTCTTGCCACCGGAGGTGACCAGGATCTCCTTCTTGCGGCCGGTGATGGTCAGGTAGCCGTCCTCGTCGAGCGCGCCCAGGTCACCGGTGGCCAGCCAGCCGTCGTGCAGGGTCTCGTCGGTGGCCTTCTGGTTGTTGAGATAGCCCTGGAAGACGTTGTGGCCGTGCAGCCAGATCTCGCCGTCGTCCGCGATGTGCACGGTCATGCCCGGGATGGGCTGCCCGACGGTGCCGTAACGGGTGCGCTCGGGCGGGTTGGCGGTCGCGGCCGCCGTCGTCTCGGTGAGGCCGTAGCCCTCGTAGATGTGCACGCCCGCGCCCGCGAAGAACAGCCCCAGCCGGCGGTCCATCCCCGAGCCGCCGGTCATCGCGTGCCGGATACGCCCGCCCATCGCCGCCCGCAGCTTGGAGTAGACGAGCTTGTCGAAGAGCTGGTGCTGCATGCGCACACCCGCCGACGGACCGGGCCCGGTGCCCCAGGCCTTGGCCTCCATCGCCTCCGCGTACTTGACCGCGATCTCGACGGCCTTCTCGAAGGGACCGGCCTTGCCCTCCTTCTCGGCCTTGCGGCGGGACGCGTTGAACACCTTCTCGAAGATGTACGGCACGCCGAGGAAGAACGTCGGCTTGAACGCGGCGAGGTCGGGCAGCAGGGCGGCGGCGTTCAGCTGCGGCTGGTGGCCGAACTTGACCTTGCCGCGGATCGCGGCGATCTGCACCATCCGGCCGAAGACGTGCGCGAGCGGCAGGAACAGCAGGGTCGCCGCCTCGTCGCCCTTCTTCGAGTGGAACACCGGCTCCCAGCGCTCGATGACGGTGTCCGCCTCGTACATGAAGTTGCCGTGGGTGATGACACAGCCCTTGGGACGGCCGGTCGTGCCCGAGGTGTAGATGATCGTCGCGATCGAGTCCGGGGTGACGGCCTGACGGTGGCGGTGCACTATCTCGTCGTCGAGGTAGGCGCCCGCGTCGTACAGCTCCTGCACCGCGCCGGCGTCCAGCTGCCACAGCTGGTGCAGCTGCGGCAGCCGGTCGATGACGGTGGCGATCGTCATCGCGTGGTCCTCGTGCTCCACGATCGCGGCCGTGCACTCGGCGTCGTAGAGCGCCCAGAAGCACTGTTCGGCCGAGGAGGTCGGGTAGAGCGGCACCACCTGGGCGCCGATCGACAGCAGCGCGAAGTCGAAGAGCGTCCACTCGTAGCGGGTGCGGGACATGACGGCGACCCGGTCGCCGAACCGGATGCCCCGGGCGAGCAGCCCCTTGGCGAGGGCCAGGACCTCGTCCCGGAACTCCGCCGCCGTCACGTCCCGCCACTGCCCGTCGTCGTCCTTACGGCCGAGCGCGAGATACAGCGGGTCCTCCTGGGCATGTTGGAAGACGACGTCGGCCAGTCCGCCCACCGGGGGTGCCAACGCCAACGGAGGGTTGGTGAACTCGCGCAAACCCCGCTCCCCGCTCCTTGGCGCTCTCTTGAGTGATGCTCCGCACAGCGCCGTGAAAGCTACCCCACCCGGAGACGGGACGGGAGGGGTGCCGAAGCCGAGCAGTGCTCACGTATGCACTGGTCAGTGATGGAAAATGCGCTCACATGCGGAAGGGTCGGACACAAAGCTGACGGTTGAGTAAGTTTCGGCACCGTAATCTCCACTGAATCTGTACGACCCGATTACGGCGCACGACCTTGCAGAAAGGGTCATCCCCGGGATGCCGTCTCCTCCTCTGTCAGCGTCGCGGGCGCGGAATCCGTCACCCCGGTCCCGGCCGCGCGCTCCTTCCTGACCAGGCCGAGCACCAGCGCCGCCCCGATCGTGCCGACCACACCCATCACCACGAACGCCGAGTTGAGCCCCGAGGCGAACGCGGAACGCAGGGTGTGCGCGGAGAACGCGCCCCGCAGGGCCGCGGCGCCGCCGCCGGCCAGGGTGTGCGCCGCGTCCTGCGGCAGCGTGTCCCGCATCCGGGAGGTCAGTACGGTCCCGCAGACGGCCACCCCGAGCGCGTAGCCCAGCTGCCGGAACGTGTTCACCGCACCGCCCGCCATGCCCGCCCGCCCCGGCGGCATCGCGGCCAGCGCCGCACCGGCGATCGCCGGCGACACCAGCCCCGTGCCCACACCCACCAGAACCAGCCCCGGCGCGAGCGCCGTCCAGCCCGATCCCGCGTCCAGCACCGCCTGGCAGAAGGACCCCGAACCGACCAGCAGCAGCCCGCCGCCGATCGTCAGCCGGGCCGGCACCCCGTGCAGCAGCCGCCCGCCGAGGATCGCGACCACGACCGCCGCCCCCGTCAGCGGCAGCAGCGTCAGACCGGCGCGCACCGGACTCATCCCCAGCAGCGTCTGCATCCAGATCGAGGTGTACGCGATCACACCGAACGCCACGCCGTTGAAGGCGAGCGCCCCCGCCATGACCCCCACGAACGCGGGCTTGCGCAGCAGCGACAGGTCGAGCAGCGGATGCGCGGCCCGGCGCTCCACCAGCACGAAGCACACCAGCGCGAGCGCGGCGAGCCCGAAGGAGGCCAGCGCGCCCGACGCGGTCCAGCCGTCCTCACCGGCCCGCACCACCGCATACGTCGTCCCGCCCGCGAACCCCGCGAACGTCACCGTGCCCAGCCAGTCCACCCGCATCCCCCGCGGGCCGCGCGACTCCGGCACCACCCGCAGCGTCAGCCACACGGCGACCACGCTCACCGGCAGGTTCACGAAGAAGATCCACCGCCAGCCGGGCCCCTCGGCCAGCAGCCCGCCGAGCACCGGTCCGACCGCCGCGGCCCCGCCGCTGACCGCACCCCACACCCCGAGCGCGGCCGAGCGCTGCCGCCCCTGGTAGACGGAGCCGAGCAGCGGCAGCGTCGTCGCGAACATCGCGGCGGCGCCCACCCCCTGCACGGCACGGGCGGCCACCAGCGTCCCGGGCCCGGACGCGAGCCCGCACAGCAGCGATGCCGCCGCGAACAGCACCACGCCCGCCACATGCACCCGGCGCCGCCCCAGAATGTCCGCGGCCGCCCCGGCCCCCAGCAGCAGCGCCGCCAGCGCGAGCGCGTACCCGTCCACCACCCACTGCAGATCGCTCAGCGACGCGTGCAGAGACCCCGCCATGTCCGGCAGGGCGACCACCACGATCGTCACGTCCAGCAACAACATGAACGTGCCCAGGCATATAGCCGTGAGCGGCCCCCATGTACGCATGTCCTCAACTCCTCGTCCGTGGGATGCGTCTTCCTCCGTACGATGGGTGGGACCGGGCGATCACAGCGGCTGTCGGCATTCAACCGGCGGAATCCGACAGGGGTGAGTCTGATGGAGACGGAATTCCACACCATCGACAAGCTCGACCTTCAGGTGATGTCGGCGCTGGAGGTCGACGGCCGGGCCTCCTTCAGCCGGATCGGGGCGGTGCTCGGGGTCTCCGACCAGACCGTCGCCCGCCGCTACCGCAGGCTGTGCGCCGAGGGCGGGCTGCGGGTCGTGGCGATGCGGGACTCCCACGCCCTCGGCCAGGACCAGTGGATGCTGCGGGTGCGGTGCGCGCCCGACAACGCCCTGGCCATCGGCGAAGCGCTCGCCAAGCGCCCCGACACGTACTGGATCGGGCTCGCCTCCGGCGGCACGGAGGTTCTCTGTCTGACCCGGCCGCGCAGCCCCGGCGACCACGACGACCTGCTTCTCGGGAAGCTGCCGCGGACGCCTCGTGTCATGGAGATCCGCGCGCATCAACTGCTTCATCGGTTCTACGGCGGGGTCAACGGGTGGGTCCGCAAGCTGCATGCCCTGACCGACGAGCAGACCGCCGCGCTGGCCCCCGTACCGGTGCCCGCGGCGGGGCCGGCCCGTATCGAGGCGGAGGACGAGCCGCTGCTGGCGGTCCTGGAACGGGACGGACGCGCGACCTATCCCGAACTCCAACGCGCCACCGGGCGCTCCGAGTCAGCGGTCAAGCGGCGGCTGGCCGCGCTGCTCGGGTCGGGTGCGGTGTATATCGACGTGGAGTACAACCCGGAGATCTTCGATCATCCGGTTGCGGCGGTGCTGTGGATCACGGCCGCGCCGGGTGCGCTGCAGGCCGTCGGGGAGGCTCTTGCCGGCCACGACGAGATCGCCCACGCGTCCGCTACCGCGGGGGCCACGAATATCTGCGCTACCGCGCTTGCTCGTAGCTCGGCGGATCTTTATGCCTATTTGAGCGGGCCGTTGGGGCGGTTGGAGGGGGTTCAGCATGTGGAGACGACGCCGTTTCTGCGGCGGGTGAAGCAGCTGACGTATCCGCTGGCGGCGCGGTGAGTGGTTTGTTGTCTGCTGCGCCGTCGTGGCTGGTCGCGCCCACGCGGCGGAGCCGCATATCGACACAGCCCCGCGCCCCTATGGGGCGCGTTGTAGTCACCGTTTGTGCAAGCGGTCGCCGGCCGCCAAGATTGCCGCTGCCAGTGCGTCTGCTGCTCCCTGGGCTGCCGTACGTCTTTGGCCATGGACCAGGACGAAGTCGACCTGGCCCAGTTCCGGGAGGCCCGCGCGGTCGGGCATGCGGACCAGACCCGGGGGGACGAGGCCGCGGGAGTGGGCCATCACACCCAAGCCCGCACGGGCCGCCGCGATCAGCCCGTTGAGGCTGCCGCTCGTGCACACGATGCGCCACTCGCGCCCCTGCCGCTCCAGCGCCTCCAGGGCGAGCGCGCGGGTGATGCCCGGCGGCGGATAGACGATCAGCGGCACCGGACGGTCCGCGTCGAGGCGCAGCCGCTCCGCACCGATCCACACCAGCCGGTCGTGCCAGACCAGTTCGCCCCGCGGCTCGTCCTGCCGCCGCTTGGCCAGCACCAGGTCCAGTTTCCCGGCGTCGAGTTGCTCGTGCAACGTGCCCGACAGCTCGACCGTCAGCTCCAGATCGACCTCGGGATGGTCGTGACGGAACCCCTCCAGGATCTCCGGCAGCCGGGTCAGCACGAAGTCCTCCGAGGCGCCGAAACGCAGTCGCCCGCGCACCCGGGTCCCGGTGAAGAAGGCCGTCGCCTGCTCGTGCACCTCCAGGAGCCGGCGGGCGAAACCGAGCATCGCCTCCCCGTCCTCCGTCAGCTCCACGGAGTGCGTGTCCCGGGTGAACAGCTGCCGCCCGGCGGCATCCTCCAGGCGCCGTACATGCTGGCTGACGGTCGACTGACGCAGCCCGAGCCGCCGGGCGGCCTGCGTGAAGCTCAACGTCTGCGCCACCGCCAGGAACGTACGCAACTGCGACGGGTCGTACACCACCCCAGGCTATCGCGAAACGTGATGACAGTCAGAGTGGTATGCCGGATTCCCGATCGCGGGCCGGAAGAGGACGATGGAGAGGGGATCCGTTGTCCTGGAGGCCCCCGCACCGCCCTGTACCGCTGTCGAGCACGAGCAAGTGGAGAACCGTGAAGCGCCTGCGATGGCCGGCCTGGATGCCGGTCGACCCCTACATCCTGCTGCTGCTCGGCACGGTGGGCCTCGCTGCCCTCGTACCGGCACGCGGGACGTCCGCAGACGTGGCGTCCGGCGCCTCCACGGCGGCGATCGCCTTCCTCTTCTTCCTCTACGGCGCCCGCCTGTCCACCCGCGAGGCGCTGGACGGACTCAAGCACTGGCGGCTCCACGTCACCGTGCTGGCCTGCACCTTCCTCGTCTTCCCGCTGCTCGGCCTCGCCGCCCGCGGACTCGTCCCGGTCTTCCTGACCGACCCGCTCTACCAGGGCCTGCTCTTCCTCACCCTCGTCCCCTCCACCATCCAGTCGTCGATCGCCTTCACCTCCATGGCCCGCGGCAACGTGCCCGCCGCGATCTGCGCCGGCTCCTTCTCCTCCCTGGTGGGCATCGTCATCACCCCGCTGCTCGCGGCCGCCCTGCTCGGCAGCGGCAGCGGGGGCTTCTCGGCCGACTCGCTCCTCGAGATCGTGCTGCAACTCCTGGTGCCGTTCCTCGCCGGGCAGTTGCTGCGCCGCTGGATCGGTGGCTTCATCACCCGCCACAAGAAGGTCCTCGGCCTCGTCGACCGCGGCTCGATCCTCCTCGTCGTCTACACCGCGTTCAGCGAGGGCATGGTCCAGGGCATCTGGCACAAGGTCAGCCCCGCCCGCCTGGCCGGACTGCTGGTGGTGGAGGCCGTCCTGCTCGCGGTGATGCTGGCACTGACCTGGTACGGCGCGAAGGCCCTCCGCTTCAACCGCGAGGACCGGATCGCGATCCAGTTCGCCGGCTCGAAGAAGTCCCTCGCCTCCGGACTCCCCATGGCGAGCGTCCTGTTCGGCGCGCACGCCTCGCTCGCGGTGCTGCCGCTGATGCTCTTCCACCAGATGCAGCTGATGGTGTGCGCGGTGATCGCCAAGCGCCGCTCGCACGACCCGGTCGGCGAGGACGCCACCGCACCGGGCGAGGAGGTCACCGGGTCGGCGTCAGCCGCAGCGTCACGAACCGCGGTCGGTACAGGGACACGTTCCGGCTGATCTGCGCCGAAGCCCCCGCCGTCTCCAGCCAGTTGACGTCGTAGCTCAGCACCACCCGCCCGTCGCCCGCGAGTTCGGGATGCGTCTGCGGGTTGTAGGCGGCGACCTGGGCGTGGGGCAGCGCCGGGCTGAAGTCCTTCGTCGGCCCGTGCCACGGTCCGGCCGGGGAGCAGGCCCAGTACGAGGTCACGGTGGACAGCCCCTTCGTCCCCGCGGCCATGGTGAACAGCACATACGTCCCGTCCGCCCGCACGACCGAGAACGCGCTGCCCACCCCGGTACGCCGCCCGTCCCCGAGCACCGCACGCGGACGGGCACCCGCGGTCCAAGCGGCCCCGTCCCAGTACCGCCAGGCACCCGGCTCCCCGAGCCTGCCCTCCGGCACCCGCGCCACATACGCCGACGAGGCGGGCCGGGACGCGGCCTGACCGTCGTCGCCCCCGAAGACGTACGTCCAGCCGTCCTCCTCGACCAGCGTCGTACCGAACAGGACACGCCGGGACGGATCCTGGACCAGCTGCTCGTCGAGGACCTTGGTGATCGACTCGACGCGCAGATCGGGCAGGGACAGGGTGGCGACCTCGGTGGCGGTGGGCACGCCGTAGATCCAGGGGGACTGACCGGCGGTCCGCACCCACAGCAACACCCGTACGACCTTTTCGTCCGACCCGGGGGAGCGGGGCTCGACCCGGGCCGCGACCGGCCAGCGCCACTGGTTGGGGGCCGGGTCGGGGAACAGGGGCGTCGGGAGAGTGCTCTCCAGGCGCCGGTCGCGCATCACCACCGCCGAGTTGCGCACCAGCGGCGCGGTGGTGTCCCGCCAGGCGTAGGACTCGCCGACCGGATTCGGCGGGCCGTACACCTGGCCGAGATAGGTGTCCGAGAACAGCCACAGCACCCGGCCGTCCGGCAACTGCACCGAGTGGGTGCCGTCACCGCCGGTCCAGTCGTCGACACGGGACGCGTCGTCGCCGTAGCGGGCGAACTCGGCGGTGAGCCGCTCGTCCGTCGACCATGAGCCGACGGCACGCGGCACGCAGCCGGCACCGCCCTCCCGTTCGCCGTCGTCCGGGAGGGCGGTGAGCAGCACAGCCGCGAGCGCCAGGGTCAGCAACAGCCCGACCCCGGCCGCCGTCCGCTGCCGCGCTCGCGCGTCCTCGGGCACGGTTCGGGACGTTAGTGGGTGGGGGGCGCGGGGTCCATGGGCAGTCGGGGGACGATGCCGCGCAGGAGGCGTCGCCGGTGGTGAGCGCGGCGCGGGCGAACCCCCTACGGAGCGGATCGTCGCCGGTGGTCAGCCGGGTTCACGTCGACGCCATGGGCGCAGCAAGGCCGGAAGTACGGCTGCGGGGCCCGGACTTGGTGCCGGAACGGCTGCGCCGGCTCTGCGGCAGACCAGGGCGTCCGGGTCGTCGACCGGTACCTGGAGGGTGTAGCCGTCCGGACAGGCCGGCCCGGGGTCGCCCTTGGGGCCGGGATCGCCTTTCGGGCCCTGCACGCCCTGGGGGCCGTCGGTGCCCGAGGGGCCCGCCGGCCCCGTGGTGCCCGCCGAGCCGTCCGTTCCGTGCGATCCCGGGTCGCCGGGCGGGCCGGAGGGGCCGGGTGAGCCCTCCGGGCCTTCGGGGCCCTCGGGTCCTTCCGGTCCCGGCGGTCCCGACGGGCCGGGCTCACCGCTGGAGCCGGCCGCGCCGGGGTCGCCGGGGGCGCCGCCTGTGCCCGGCACTCCCCGCTCGCCCTTCTCACCGCGCTCGCCGGGCAGCGCGGCGGGCACCCGGACACGGTCGATCAGGTCGTCGACCGCCTCGGAGGGATCGGGTGCCGCCGGGGTGCCGCCACCGGCCTCGACCTGGGCGCGCAGGTCGCGCACGTCCTGCGCCAGCGTGGACAGGGCCTTGCCCCGGCGGTCGGCCTCGGCGCGCATCTGTTCGGCGCGGCGGTCCCCGGCGTCGATCCGCGCCCAGAGGATCACCGCGACACCCGAGAGCGCGATCAGCACGCAGACGAGGAAGACGCTGCGCCACCGCCGGGCGAGCAGCCGCTCGAAACGTGACGTCACGACGTACCTCCCATGCGGTGGATGTCGAGCCTGAGCCGCGCGATCTCCGACTGGTCGGCGGTGTGCAGCGTCGATAACTCGCTGATACGGCTGTCCCGTTCGGCCACCTGGCGTTCCAGGCGGTCGCGCTCGGCCTGCAGCTTCTCGGTCAGGCTGGAGTACCCGGTCAGCGCGTTCTCCCCGCGCTTGCCCAGGTACGCCACTACAGCCGCGCCCAACACACCCGCACAGGCGAGTAACGAGCCGAGCAGGGTGGTCCCGGCATCCAAGTGACTGCCTCCTACTGACCGACGGGCCGTATATCGGACGGCCCATTGCACTCCCGGAGTAACGAGCCGGGGCGCGTGGGGTTGTGCGGTGCCGGGCCACTACTCCGGACGGGTGGTGACGGGGAGTCAGGGATGACGAACGCCGGTTTCAGAGGCGGGAGTTGTCGGGGTTCGGTCAGGGACGCGGCGTCACGAGGGCGCACGCCTGCTGAAGCGCTGCGAGAAGGTGGCCCGTAGAGCGAACGACGAGCTGCTCACCCCGCTCTCGGCGGCCGAACGCGACCAGTTCATGTGCCTGTTGATCCGGATTTCCGGTACGGAGGGCTGACGACGGATAACGTTCCGTCATGACCGCACCCCTCGCACTCGACCCCGCGCGCACCGCGCTCGTCCTGGTCGACCTGATGGACCGCATCGTCGGACTGCCGCTGGAACCCCGCAAGGGAACCGAAGTCCTCGCCGCCGCCGAGGAGTTGGCCACCCAGTTCCGCTCGGTCGGTGCCCTCGTCGTCCTCATCCGCGTCGAACGCCCCACGGTCGCCGAGCAACCGCCCGGCAGCGGCCTGGCCGCCGGACTGCTCCGGCTCGGCGACGTCGAGATCGTCAAGCGGACCATCGGCGGCTTCCAGGGCACCGGCCTCGACGGCCGCCTGCGCGAACACGGCATCACCACCCTCGTGTTCGGCGGCATCGCCACCAACCTCGGCGTCGAGTCCACCGCCCGCGCCGCCGGCGACCTCGACTACGACCTCGTTTTCGTCGAGGACGCGATGGCCGCGTTCACTGCGGCGGAGCACGAGGCCTCGGTACGGCTGGACTTCCCTCGGCTGGGCTCGGTGGTGCGCACGGCGGATGTGCACTTCACGAGCGACTGAGCGCGGTCGGGCTCAGCCCTGGGTGGCCGCGGCCCGCAGGGTGATGCGGTCCTCGCCCGCGTACACGTTCATGTTGCTGCCCCGCAGGAAGCCGACCAGGGTCAGGCCCGTCTCCGCGGCAAGGTCCACTGCCAGGGAGGACGGGGCCGAGACCGCCGCGAGGACCGGGATGCCGGCCATCACGGCCTTCTGGGCCAGTTCGAAGGAGGCGCGTCCTGAGACGAGCAGGATGGTGCGGGATAGCGGCAGGTCGCCGTTTTGCAGGGCGCGGCCGACGAGTTTGTCGACGGCGTTGTGGCGGCCGACGTCCTCGCGGATGTCGAGGAGTTCGCCGTGTTCGGTGAACAGGGCTGCGGCG
>NZ_JOEY01000027.1 GCF_000718165.1 Streptomyces fulvoviolaceus
CACCAACGAGACCGCCCTGCGCGAAGCCCTCGACGCCGCCTCGCAGAACCCCGAACTCGCCCCGCTCGTACGAGCCGTGGAGACCCTCCGCACACCCGCACCGACGGCTCCTGCGCAGAAGGCCTCCACTTAGAGTGCAGTCATGGGAGATCTTGAAATGCGGCCCGCCACGCCAGACGACATCCCCGCCATCGTCGCCATGCTCGCCGACGACGCTCTGGGCTCCCAGCGTGAGTCACCGGACGATCTGACTCCGTACCTGGCCGCACTGGAGCGCCTCTCCTCCGACCCGAACCAGCATGTGGTCGTCGCCGCACGCGAGGGTCGTGTCGTCGGCACTCTCCAGCTCACGATCATTCCCGGGCTGTCCCGGCGCGGCGCCACCAGGTCGATCATCGAAGGTGTGCGCATCCACGCCGACGAGCGCGGCAGTGGCCTGGGAACACGGCTCATCGAGTGGGCGATCGACGAATCCCGGCGCCAGAACTGCCAGTTGGTACAGCTGACCTCCGACAACACGCGCACCGACGCCCACCGCTTCTACGAGCGGCTCGGCTTCACCGCCTCACACGTGGGCTTCAAGCTGCCCCTGTGACGGGCTGCCGCGACGAGCCCTTGCGACGAGGCGAAGCGCTCTGTTTCACGTGAAACAGAGCGCCAAGCGCGCGAAAACCTCTAACCGATGCCCCGCCACCCCTGCGGATCCACTCCACCTGGCACGGAAGACCCCTGGTCGTACGGCTGACGAGTGAAGACGAACGATCCAAGGTCGAGGTGGTCCACGGACCCGTCCGGCCGCCGTAGGGCCTTCAGGAGCTCCCCGGCGAAGTAGCCCTCCAACCCTGTCCAGGTACCGTCACCGTTCGCCCGGAAGCGCGAGCGGCGGCCGTTACCGGACAAGGGCTCCAACGACGCGAGGCCGTCGGCAGTCAGCCGTAGCGCGAACCCGTGCGTCCCCCAGTACCACTGCCCCACCAACTCCAGCGCGGCCGCGTCGGCTTGGGGCAGCGGGCGCCACGGTTCGGGAATCCTCGGTTCGGCCTCGGCGACGATCCGTACGAGATCGGCGCCCACGGTGGACACCAACGGACCGGAGGTGCAGTTGGCGAGCACCACCGCCGCGATGTCGTCCGCCACGCTGATGGTGAGATTCGCGAGGAAGCCCGGCAGCGACCCCGAGTGGCCCACGAGCAGCCGGCCGTGGCGATGCTGGATCTGCATCCCGAGACCGTAGGTGGCACCGTCCACGACATCCGCAGTCTCGGCCGGCGCCGCGGGCGTCCGCATCTCCCTGACGGCCTCCGCACTCAGCACCCGGTCGTCCCCCTCCGCCAGGAAGATTGCGAACCGGGCCAAGTCTGCGGTGGTGGACCAGAGTTGGCCGGCCGGTGCCATCCGCCCAAGGTCCTCGGCGGGTTCGGGCAGCATCACATCGGCCCACGGGTGCACCGCCCAGCCGCCCGCATGGGGCGCTTCCGGACGTACGCCCGTGCGGCCGAGGCCCAGGGGTTCGAGCACCTCACGCCGGAGCACCTCCTCCCATGGAGCCCCCCGCAGCTTCTCCACGAGTGCCCCCAGCAGGGTGTAGCCGGGGTTCGAGTAGTGGAAGCGGCGCCCGACCGGGTGCAGGAAGGGCTGATCCCCCAGCACGTCGGCAAGTTCCGGGCGCAAGGACCCGGGAGAACGTTCCCACCAGGGCGCGGGCGACTCGGCCGCCAACCCGCTGGTGTGGGCGAGCAGTTCGGCGACGGTGGCCTCCCCCGCCGCGGTACCGGGCACGTGCTTCTCCAACGGATCACCGAGGTCGAGCAGACCCTCGTCCCGCAGCCTCAGCACGAGAACCGCGGTGAAGGTCTTGGTGATCGAGCCGATCCGATACTGCACGTTCTCGTCCGGCCCGTGCCCGTCCACCGAGGTCCGCGCACCGTGCCACACGGTCCGCCCGTCCCGTACGACCGCCGCGACCAGCGACGGCGCACGCCCTTCGGTCTGGGCCACGGCGATCCGGTGCAGCAGTGCCCTGCGCGTGCCGGGAAGCAGCTCTTCCTGAGGTGTCGTCATGGGGGCCAGTCCACCCTGCGGGGCACACGGGAGTCGAGCTCATATTGCCCAGGTGCGGTGGATCAGGTCTGCGCCATGTCCACGAAGCGCGAGTAGTGGCCCTGGAAGGCGACGGTGATCGTGGCCGTCGGGCCGTTACGGTGCTTGCCCACGATGATGTCCGCCTCGCCCGCGCGTGGTGACTCCTTCTCGTAGGCGTCCTCGCGGTGCAGCAGGATCACCATGTCGGCGTCCTGCTCGATGGAGCCGGACTCACGCAGGTCGGACACCATCGGCTTCTTGTCCGTGCGCTGCTCAGGACCACGGTTGAGCTGCGAGAGCGCGATCACCGGGACCTCCAGCTCCTTGGCCAGGAGCTTGAGGTTACGGGACATGTCCGAGACCTCCTGCTGACGGCTCTCGGAACGCTTGGAACCACCGGCCTGCATCAGCTGCAGATAGTCGATGATCACGAGCTTGATGTCGTTGCGCTGCTTCAGCCGGCGGCACTTCGCGCGGATCTCCATCATCGACAGGTTCGGGGAGTCGTCGATGTAGAGCGGCGCGGAGGAGACCTCGGGCATCCGGCGCGCCAGGCGCGTCCAGTCCTCGTCGGTCATCGTGCCGGAACGCATGTGGTGCAAGGCGACGCGGGCCTCGGCGGACAGCAGACGCATCGCGATCTCGTTGCGCCCCATTTCGAGGGAGAAGATGACGCTCGGCAGGTTGTGCTTGATGGACGCGGCCCGGGCGAAGTCCAGCGCGAGCGTGGACTTACCCATGGCGGGACGAGCCGCGATGACGATCATCTGGCCCGGGTGCAGGCCGTTGGTGAGCGAGTCGAGGTCCGTGAAGCCCGTGGGCACGCCGGTCATCTCACCGCTGCGCGAGCCGATCGCCTCGATCTCGTCGAGGGCGCCCTCCATGATGTCGCCGAGCGGCAGGTAGTCCTCGCTGGTGCGCTGCTCGGTGACCGCGTAGATCTCTGCCTGGGCGCGGTTGACGATCTCGTCGACGTCGTCGTCGGCCGCGTATCCCATCTGCGTGATGCGGGTGCCGGCCTCGACCAGACGGCGTAGAACCGCGCGCTCGTGCACGATCTCCGCGTAGTACTCGGCGTTCGCCGCCGTCGGCACGGTCTGGACGAGCGTGTGCAGATACGATGCGCCGCCGACCTTGTTGATCTCGCCGCGCTTGGTGAGCTCGGCGGCGATCGTGATGGGGTCGGCCGGCTCGCCCTTCGCGTAGACGTCGAGGACCGCCTGGAAGATCGTCTCGTGGGCCGGCTTGTAGAAGTCATGGCCCTTGATGACCTCGACCACGTCGGCGATGGCGTCCTTGGACAGAAGCATGCCGCCGAGGACGGACTGCTCGGCGTCAAGGTCCTGCGGCGGTACGCGCTCGAACGCCGTACCCCCGCCGTCCCACTCGCCGTCGTCCCGGCCGCGATCATGCTGTTCATCGCGGCCCCGCCCTCCGTTGCCCCGGCCGCGGGAGGCGGGCAGACGATCACTTGGACCGCTGTCGGCCCACGGGTCGTCCAAGGGCTCGGAAATACTCACCGAGCCACCTCCTCCCGTCCGCCGAGCGGACCTAGCCGTGCCCCTCTTTTCTACGGCACGGCACTGACAAATAAGAGGCCCAACTCCGGTTCTGGCGCGTCGGTTTTGTGACGGTTTCCAGGCCGACGGACGGAGTGGGCGTCGCACCACCGTAGGCCTGCGGGCACCGTCAGCCAATCTGGTTATCCACAGGCCATGTGGACGACGGCCCGGATGCTGTGGAGAACTCCGCAAAACCTGTGCACGACACGGTGGACAGGCCTGTGAACAAGCTCTACCTCTACGCTGAAGAGCGCCCCTGACCTGCAGGTTCACCGTCCACTGGCTGTGCAGAAGAAAAACTTTCCCAGTCGGATCAAGATCACATCGAGCGGGGCACGGCGGCGTACAGTGCGTGACGATGAGTAAGGGTCAGATCCCCATTGCGTCTCTTACCTGTGGACGATTAGATTGGTGCTCATGACACAGGCCCCCGCGACACCCAAGGCCACCCGGAGACAGCACGACCGAGAGATCGTCGCGCTCGCCGTTCCGGCCTTCGGCGCGCTCGTCGCCGAGCCCCTCTTCGTGATGGCCGACAGCGCGATCGTGGGCCATCTCGGCACTGCACAACTCGCCGGCCTCGGCGTCGCCTCGGCCCTCCTCATGACAGCCGTCAGCGTCTTCGTCTTCCTCGCCTACGCCACCACGGCCGCCGTCGCCCGGCGCGTCGGCGCGGGCGATCTCCCGGCCGCCATCCGCCAGGGCATGGACGGCATCTGGCTGGCACTGCTGCTCGGTGCCGCCGTCATCGCCGTGGTCCTGCCCACGGCACCGGCCATCGTGGAGCTCTTCGGCACCTCCGACACCGCCGCTCCATACGCGATCACCTACCTGCGGATCTCGGCACTGGGCATCCCCGCCATGCTCGTCGTGCTCGCCTCGACCGGAGTACTGCGTGGACTGCAGGACACGAAGACCCCGCTCTATGTCGCCGTCGCGGGCTTCATCGCCAACGGGGCCCTCAACGCTGGCCTCGTCTACGGCGCCGATCTCGGCATCGCAGGCTCCGCCTGGGGCACCGTGATCGCGCAGTTCGGCATGGCCGCGGCCTATCTCGTGGTAGTCGTCCGCGGAGCCCGGAGGCACGGTGCCTCCCTGCGCCCCGACGCTGCCGGGATCACGGCCTCCGCTCAGGCCGGCGTGCCCCTGCTGGTCCGCACACTCTCGCTCCGGGCGATCCTGATGATCGCCACGGCCGTCGCAGCCCGCCTGGGGGACGCCGACATCGCCGCGCACCAGATCATCCTGTCCCTGTGGAGCCTGCTTGCCTTCGCGCTCGACGCCATCGCCATCGCCGGGCAGGCCATCATCGGGCGATACCTGGGCGCCGACGACACCGAGGGCGCCCGTCAGGCCTGCCGCCGCATGGTGGAGTGGGGTCTTGCGGTCGGCATCGCGCTCGGGACACTGGTCGTGATCTCTCGGCCGCTGTTCCTGCCGCTGTTCACCAGCGACTCCTTGGTCAAGGACGCCGCCCTGCCCGCTCTGGTGATCGTGGCTCTCTCCCAACCGATCTGCGGTGTCGTCTTCGTCCTGGACGGAGTCCTCATGGGCGCCGGCGACGGCCCCTATCTGGCGTGGGCCATGGTGCTCACCTTGGCGGTCTTCACCCCGGTCGCCCTGCTCGTTCCTGGGCTGGGCGGTGGACTGACGGCCCTCTGGGCCGCGATGACGCTGATGATGGCGGTGCGGATGCTGACCTTGTGGCTGCGCGCCCGCTCGGGTCGCTGGCTGGTGACCGGTGCGACGCGCTGACTGTTTCACGTGAAACACGCCCAGCCGACCGCACTGACCGTTTCACGTGAAACATGACCCCGCAGACCTGGCCCAGAGCACGCGGAAGGGGCCGCACCCTGATGGGTGCGGCCCCTTCTCAGCTGTCCAAGCCGAGTGCAGCGATCAGGCCGCGACGACCTCGATGTTGACCTTGGCGGCAACCTCGGGGTGCAGACGCACGGACGTCTCGTGAGCGCCCAGCGTCTTGATCGGCGAACCGAGCTCGATGCGGCGCTTGTCGACCTCGGGGCCACCGGAAGCCTTGATCGCAGAAGCGATGTCGGCCGGGGTGACGGAACCGAAGAGACGACCGGCGTCGCCGGAGCGAACGGCCAGACGAACCTTGACGCCCTCGAGCTGGGCCTTCACCTGGTTGGCCTGCTCGATGGTCTGGATCTCGTGGATCTTGCGAGCACGACGGATCTGCTCGACGTCCTTCTCGCCACCCTTGGTCCAGCGGATAGCGAACTTCCGCGGGATCAGGTAGTTGCGAGCGTAACCGTCCTTGACGTCGACGACGTCGCCCGCGGCACCGAGGCCGGAGACCTCGTGGGTGAGGATGATCTTCATGTTTCGGTCACCCTTCCCTTATCGCGCGGTGGAGGTGTAGGGCAGCAGCGCCATCTCACGGCTGTTCTTCACGGCCGTGGCGACGTCACGCTGGTGCTGCGTGCAGTTGCCGGTCACGCGGCGGGCACGGATCTTGCCGCGGTCGGAAATGAACTTCCGCAGCATGTTCGTGTCCTTGTAGTCCACGTACGTGACCTTGTCCTTGCAGAAAGCGCAGACCTTCTTCTTAGGCTTGCGCACAGGCGGCTTCGCCATGGTGTTTCTCCTGTGTGATCAAGAAGTTTGGGTACGAACCCGCCCTTAGAAGGGGGGCTCGTCCGAGTAGCCGCCGCCACCGCTGCCGCCGCTGCCGCCGGAGTTTCCACCCCAGCCGCCGCCACCGCCGCCGCCCTGGCTGCCACCGGCGGGAGCGCCGGTCGCCCACGGGTCGTCGGCGGGAGCACCGCCGCCGGCCGGCTGACCGCCGCCGGAGCTTCCACCCCAGCTGCCGCCGCCCTGGCCGCCACCGCCGCCGTAACCACCCTGACCCTGCCCACCGCGGCCGGCGGTCTTGGTGACCTTGGCCGTTGCGTTGCGCAGGCTGGCGCCGACTTCCTCGACGTCCAGCTCGTAGACCGTGCGCTTGACGCCCTCACGGTCCTCGTAGGACCGCTGCTTCAGCCGGCCCTGCACGATGACGCGCATGCCTCGCTGGAGCGACTCGGCGACGTTCTCCGCCGCCTGACGCCAGACCGAGCAGGTCAGGAACAGGCTCTCGCCGTCCTTCCACTCGTTCGTCTGACGGTCGAAGGTGCGGGGGGTGGACGCGACACGGAACTTCGCGACCGCCGCACCGGACGGGGTGAAGCGCAGCTCGGGGTCATCGACAAGATTGCCGACGACCGTGATGACGGTCTCGCCTGCCATGGGGGAACCTCTCGGCGGGTTTGCTGCTGGCTGCTTGGTGCTGCTGCTACTCGAATCCCGAGATCAGCTGAGCGGGATGCTCAGTGGGTCTCGGGGCGGAGGACCTTGGTCCGGAGGACCGACTCGTTCAGGTTCATCTGGCGGTCGAGCTCCTTGACGACCGCAGGCTCGGCCTGCAGGTCGATGACCGAGTAGATGCCCTCGGGCTTCTTCTTGATCTCGTACGAGAGACGACGACGGCCCCAGGTGTCGACCTTCTCGACCTTTCCGTTGCCCTCACGGACGACGGAGAGGAAGTTCTCGATCAGGGGGGAGACAGCGCGCTCCTCCAGATCGGGGTCGAGGATGACCATCACCTCGTAGTGACGCATGTGGAACCCACCTCCTTTGGACTCAACGGCCACGGCGGTTCCGTGGCAGGAGGGTTGTGATGCGTACGCAACGGTATCGGCCGCCACTGACAATCGGGGCTCCCGAGTGGAAGTCCCTGTCGTGACGTGGGCAGACACCGCTGCAGAGGCTACAGAGTACCCGCACACCGGCTTCCGGTTGAAATCCGGCCGTGGGGACCGTCAATCTGTACACATCGGGTGTGTATGGCGCTACGATGCGCCGCCTTTCGCAGGAGGTGCCCCATGGCACAAGCATTGCGACCCAACACCGTCGGAGGCCTGTTCGCCACGGACGGCAAGCCCCACCCGCTCCAGGACACGCTGCTCGCGGTGACCCTGGTGCTGGGCATCATGTCTTTCGTCACGGCGATGTTCCACAGTCTCCACTTGCTGAGCTCCTGGACCGGCTTGGTGGGGATCATCACCGGCGCGTACGGCCAGTGGATCTCGGAGACGACCCGCGAACGCTTCGGCCTCATCCTGGGCCTCGGCACCGCGGCGATCGGCTTCTTCCTCGGCATGGCGCACGGCGGGCTCTTCGGCGGGGTCGTCGGCTGACGCCAAGGACACCGTCCGCCCAACACTTCATAAATCAGCGCGGAACGCCTCGGTGGCCCACAGGCCGAGGCGAAGGTTCCGTACGCCCAGTCAGGGCGCTCGCAAGGCGCAGTAGGCTTCGGCGCGAGAGCCGGAGCCCCTGTACCCATGGGGACACACCAGCCCGAGGAGCGCCCCGAATGAGCCTGACCCTGAGGACAATCAGCCGCGAGCAGCATCTGGCGTACATCCAGAGCCTGCCGTCGGCGAGCCACATGCAGGTTCCGGCCTGGGCCGACGTCAAGGCGGAGTGGCGCTCCGAGAGCCTCGGCTGGTTCGACGACAAGACCGGTGAGATGGTCGGCGCGGGCCTCGTCCTCTACCGTCAACTGCCCAAGATCAAGCGCTACTTGGCCTACTTGCCCGAGGGCCCGGTCATCAACTGGTTCGCGCCGAATCTCACCGACTGGCTGGAACCGATGCTCGCGCACCTCAAGCACCAGGGCGCCTTCTCGGTGAAGATGGGCCCGCCGGTGATCATCCGGCGTTGGGAGGCCACCTCCATCAAGGCTGGCATCCAGAACCCCGACGTGAAGCGGCTGCGCGACATCGAGGCCGACTTCATCGAACCGCGTGCCTTCGAGGTGGCCGACAAGCTGCGCCGGATGGGCTGGCAGCAGGGCGAGGACGGCGGGGCCGGCTTCGGCGACGTCCAGCCCCGTTACGTCTACCAGGTGCCGCTGGCGAACCGGTCGCTCGAAGAGGTCCACAAGAACTTCAACCAGCTGTGGCGCCGCAACATCAAGAAGGCCGAGAAGGCCGGTGTCGAGGTAGTCCAGGGCGGCTACCAGGACCTCGAGGAATGGCAGCGGCTGTACGAGATCACGGCTGTGCGCGACCACTTCCGGCCCCGCCCGCTGTCGTACTTCCAGCGCATGTGGACGGCCCTCAACACCGAGGACCCCAACCGCATGCGGCTGTACTTCGCCCGCCACGACGGCGTGAACCTGTCGGCGGCGACGATGCTGATCGTCGGCGGGCACGTCTGGTACTCCTACGGCGCCTCCGACAACATCGGCCGTGAGGTCCGGCCCTCGAACGCGATGCAGTGGCGCATGCTGCGCGACGCCTACGCGCTCGGCGCGACCGTCTACGACCTGCGCGGCATCTCCGACTCGCTGGACGAGACCGACCACCTCTTCGGCCTGATCCAGTTCAAGGTGGGCACGGGCGGCCAGGCCGCCGAGTACCTCGGCGAGTGGGACTTCCCGCTCAACAAGCTGCTCCACAAGGCACTCGACATCTACATGTCGCGCCGCTGAGACCCGCCGGCCCCGGCCGTTTGCTTCGATAGCTTCCATACCTCTGATACACCGCAGCCACGAGAAAGGTTCCAGGTCCGGCCATGGCGCTCACGCTCTACGTCGACACCGCGCGCTGGCGTGCGCACCACAAGCACGTGCAGGACCAGTTCCCAGGACTCGTCCCGGTCTGCAAGGGCAACGGCTACGGCTTCGGACACGAGCGACTGGCCGAGGAGGCCACACGGCTGGGCTCGGACGTCCTCGCCGTCGGCACGACGTACGAGGCTGCGCGGATCAAGGACTGGTTCGGAGGTGACCTGCTCGTGCTGACGCCGTACCGGCGCGGCGAGGAGCCCGTTCCGCTGCCCGACCGGGTCATCCGCTCGGTGTCGTCGATCGACGGGGTCTACGGCCTCGTGGGCGCCCGGGTGGTCATCGAGGTGATGTCCTCGATGAAGCGGCACGGCATCAGCGAGCAGGACCTCCCGCAGCTGCACGCCGCCATAGAGAACGTCCGCCTCGAGGGCTTCGCGATCCACCTGCCGCTGGACCGCACCGACGGCTCGGACGCCGTCGAGGAGGTCATCGGCTGGATGGACCGGCTGCGCGCGGCCCGCCTGCCGCTGCACACCATGTTCGTCAGCCACCTCAAGGCCCAGGACCTCGCCCGGCTGCAGCAGCAGTTCCCGCAGACCCGCTTCCGCGCCCGTATCGGCACGCGGCTGTGGCTGGGGGACCACGAGGCCACCGAGTACCGCGGGGCGGTCCTGGACGTCACCCGCGTCTCCAAGGGCGACCGCTTCGGCTACCGGCAGCAGAAGGCGGCCTCCGACGGCTTTCTGGTCGTCGTGGCGGGCGGCACGTCGCACGGGGTGGGCCTGGAGGCCCCCAAGGCACTGCATGGCGTCATGCCGCGTGCCAAGGGCGTCGCCCGCGCCGGCCTCGCCACGGTCAACCGGAACCTTTCTCCGTTCGTCTGGGGCGGCAAGCAGCGCTGGTTCGCCGAGCCGCCGCACATGCAGGTCTCCATCCTGTTCGTGCCCTCCGACGCCCCGGAGCCGAAGGTGGGCGAGGAGCTGGTGGCCCATCTGCGGCACACCACCACGCAGTTCGACCGGATCGTCGACCGCTGAGCACCGTAGACACAGCACAAAGGCCGTACACGGGTTCTTCCGTGTACGGCCTTTCGCGTACGTGACTCAGGGGCTGTTCGCTCAGAGCGAACCGTCGGCGGCCTTCTCGCCGCTGCCCCACTCCACCTGCGGTCCGTCGAAGTGGGCCGCGTGCCGCGGCGGATGGGCGGCGGGACCGAGGACGAAGACATCCTCCGCGCCGTCGAGGACACCGCCCGAGGGGTCGTCGTCGCCGGCCCGGCGCACCACGTCCCGCTCCGGCATGAGGATGTCGCGTACGACCATGACGCACAGGTACAGCGTGCCCAGCAGGTGGAGCCCGATGGCCCAGTGGTAGCCGTCGGTCGGCAGGCCCTTGTGGGCGTCCCCGCTGGTCGTGTACGCGAGGTACATCCAGATGCCCAGGAAGTACGCCACCTCGCAGGCCTGCCAGATCAGGAAGTCCCGCCACTTCGGCCGGGCCAGCGCGGCCAGCGGCACCAGCCACAGGACGTACTGCGGCGAGTAGACCTTGTTGGTGAGGATGAACGCCGCGACGATCAGGAACGCGAGCTGGGCGAAGCGCGGACGGCGCGGGGCGGTCAGCGTCAGCGCCGCGATACCCCCGCAGCACAGCAGGACCAGCAGTGTGGCGAGTGTGTTCACGGTGTCGGTGCTGAGCGGGTCGGTCGAGTTCTGGGCCATGATCAGCCAGAAAGACCCGAAGTCCACACCCCGCTCCTGGCTGAACGTGTAGAACTTCGACCAGCCGTCGAAGGCGAAGAGCATCACCGGCAGGTTCACCACGAGCCAGGAGACGGCCGCGCCGCCCAGGGCCTTGCCGAAGTCCCGCCACTTGCCCGCGCGCCAGCACAGCAGGAACAGCGGCCCGAGCAGGAAGACGGGATAGAGCTTGGCTGCCGTGGCGAGCCCCAGCAGGACACCGAAGGCAAGGGAGCGGCCCCGCGCCCACATCAGCATCGCGGCGGCCGTCAGAGCGACCGCCAGCAGGTCCCAGTTGATGGTGGCGGTCAGTGCGAAAGCGGGCGCCAGAGCGACCAGCAGGCCGTCCCATGGCCGCCAGGCCTGCGTACGGGCCACGCAGACCACGATGACGGCCGCGCAGACCATCAGCATCCCGGCGTTGACCATCCAGTACCACTGCTCCTGGTCCTGGATGCTCCCGCTGCCGGGTGTGAGCCAGGAGGCGACCTCCATGAACACACCGGTCAGCACCGGGTATTCGAGGTACTGCATGTCGCCGGGCAGCTTGTCGAAGTACGGCACCAGCCCGTCGGCGAAGCCACGCCCCGAGTAGAGGTGCGGGATGTCCGAGTAGCAGGCGTGCGTGTACTGCGAGCTGGCGCCGAAGAACCAGGCGCCGTTGTAGCAAGGCGCCTTCTGGACCAGACCGAGGGCGAACATACCGATCGCCACCAGCGCGACGATACGGACGGGAGTCCACCAGGACGATCCGAACAGGGCTCGCCGCCCGATGGGTCCACCGATGAGCTCGCTGCCGTTCCTGGCGATCTCGTCGTCCTTGGTCGGCCGCACCGGATCCGGCTCGTGCACGCTCGCTTGCGTCGATTCAGCACTGGGCATGCCGCACATCCTGCCGTACGCGCCTAGGAATACGCCGAGGGCCGCCGCACCTGGTGGGTGCGACGGCCCATGTTTCACGTGAAACACCCGCGGCGGGCGATATGGCGCCTAACCGGCTGGGCCTCCGAAGATGCCTCCGTTGTTATTGCCGTTGTTGCCGTTCTCCTCCGTCGATGTGGCCGTGGGTGTCGAGGTCACACCCCCGTCGGTGCCACCGCTGTCCGTCCCACCGCTGTCATCGCACTGCCAGTCGAACTGGCAGGTCTCGGTCGCCGAAGGCGTCGGAGAGGTCACCGTCTCGCTGGGCGTCGGGCTCGGAGTCGGGGTGGCCGACTCGGTCTCCGTGGGCGTCGGAACGGCCGTCGGGCTCGGGACGTCGTTGACGATCTCACCGATGGGCTCCGGCGTCGGGAACTTCTCCGCCGGCTCGTTCTTCAGCGCCTGCTCCATGTAGTCGTGCCAGATCTCGGACGGGAACGAAGCACCGTGGATCTTCTTCTGACCACCTGTTCCGAACATCTCCAGGAACTGGCGGTTCTTCTTGGTCTCGTCGTCGTCCATCCGGAACATCGTGATCGACGTGGACAGCTGCGGGGTGTAGCCGACGAACCAGGCGGACTTGTTGCCGTCGGTGGTACCGGTCTTGCCCGCCACCTCGCGGCCGGTCAGCTGGGCGTTGGTACCCGTACCGTCCTCGACCACGGTCTTGAGGACGTCCGTGACGTTGTCGGCGACCTTCGACTCGAACACCTGCTCGGGGTCTGCCTTGTGGGTGAAGACCGCGCCGTCCTTGCCGGTGACCTTCTCCACGGAGTACGGGTCGTTCTGCTTGCCGCTGGCCGCGAAGGTGGCGTAGGCGCCCGCCATGCGGATCGCGCTCGGGTCGGAGATGCCGATGGAGAACGACGGGTAGCTGGTGCCGGCCAGGCTGCTCTCCAGCAGGCCCGCATCCACGGCCGACTCCTTCACCTTGTCCAGGCCGACGTCCATGCCGAGCTGCACATAGGCGGAGTTCACCGATTCCCGCATCGCTTCACGAAGATCGATCTGGTACTTCGGGGCCGAGCCGTACGACTCCTGCCCGTCGTTCTCCTGGAGCCACTCCTTGCCCTTCTCGTTCTTCCAGACCGACTTGTCGTAGTTCTCGATCTTGAGGTCGTTCTTGCCGCTGTACAGACTCTTCGGGGAGACGACGGTGCGCTCGTCCTGTGCCTGGCTCTCGCCCAGGTCCGGGTCGCGCACACCCCACTTCATCGCCGCCGCGAGCACGAACGTCTTGAACGTCGAACCGACCTGGGCACCGGTCGAGTCGCAGTTGTTGGTGAAGTGCTTGGTCGCGTCCTCGCCCCCATAACAGGCCCGGATCGCACCCGTGGTCGGATCCACGGAGGCCCCTCCGAACTGAACGAAGGTGTCCTCCGGGCGCTCCTTGGGCTTGATGTTCGCCTTGCGGACCTTGGTGACCGCTTCCTCGAGCTCGTTGACCTTCTTCTTGTCGAAGGTCGTGTAGATCGACAAGCCGCCCTGCTGGATCTTGTCGGCGCTGACGTAGTTGTTGTTGATCAGATATGCCTTGGCGAGGTCGACGAGGTAGCCGATCTGGCCGCTCAGCTCGTTGTTCGAGCGCGGGTTCTGCCACTTGGGGAGCTCTGTGTACTTGGCCCGGTCCGCGGCGCTCAGATGGCCGTACTCGACCATCTTGTCGAGCGTGTCCTGCATCTGTGCCAGGGCCCGCTTGCTGTTGGCCTGAGGAGTGGCACCGGTCGGGTCGATGGACGTCGAGCCCGCAGGGTCGTAGTACGTGGCCCCCTTGAGCATCGCCGCCAGGAAGGCACACTCGCCCGGGTCCAGGTCGACGGCGTCCTTGTTGAAGTACGCGCGCGCGGCCGCCTGGATTCCGTAGGCACTGCGGCCGTAGTACGCGGAATTCAGGTAGCCGGCCATGATGTCGTCCTTCGAGACCGTGGTGCCGACCTTGATCGAGACGAAGATCTCCTTGAACTTTCGCGAGACCGTCTGCGACTGGTCGTCCAGCATCGCGTTCTTCACGTACTGCTGGGTGATGGTCGAGCCACCCTGCGTCTCACCGCCCCTGGCCATGTTGAACACGGCACGGCCGATGCCCTTCGGGTCGATGCCGCTGTCGGTGTAGAAGGTCTTGTTCTCCTGCGAGATGACGGCGTTCTGCATCGCCTTGGGGATCTGCGAGAGGTTGACGTTCTGGCGGTTCGTCTCACCACCCGTGGCGACCATCTCGCTGCCGTCGGACCAGTAGAAGACGTTGTTCTGGGCCGTTGCGGTCTTCGCGAGGTCCGGCACATCCACCATGGCATAGGCGATGCCCGCGGCGGCCACCATGCTGCCGAAGAATCCGATGAAGAGCCCGCTCACCAGCTTCCACGACGGCACCCAGCGCGCCACGCCGTACTTGCCCGCGCGCGGATAGTCGATGATCCGCTTCTTGCCGGGAGTGGCTGAGCGCCCTCGGCCTCGTCCCGGGCCGTTCGGGCCACCGGGAGCACCGCGCCGACCAGCGCGGCCTGCCGGCTCGGCCGCTCTGCGGCGGCTCCCTGTGCTTCTCTGTGCCGCACGGCGGGCCTCGGCGCGGCCGCCGTACTGACGGTCCTCGCCTCCCGAACCGTAGGAATCCGAATCCTGGGAGCTCGCCCCATAGGAGTCGGACAGAGACCCGGTGGCGCCTCGCGGTGCCGCGCGGCGGCCGGAGGACGAGCCGGACTGGCCGCGTCGGGCCGCGGCACGTCCGCCTCCCTGCGGCTGCGGCGGTTTGCGACGGTGCTCGCTCATCGAACGACTACTCCTCGGGCAGGCGCACCTTTGCGCGCCTGGAAACGGCGGCTGGTTTCCGGTCCCCCCGAAGTACGGATGTGGTCGGTTCCGCATTCACCCGTACTGCACCGAGGACTGTGACGCCCCCCAGGCGTCACTCGGTTCCCGGTGGTGTGCATGGCGCACAGACTACGCACCGTCAAAACCTGCCTAGCCCCGAAGTTCACCCCAAATCAGGCAACTCGCTTCCCATGAATCGGTGATGTGATCCCGTTCACCATCCCCTCTCTTGCAGCATCCGGAAGGCCGTTCTATCGTCCTGATGTATCGAGTCGATACATCAGCTCGGCATAAAGACCGTGCCGACGAGGCAGCGACAGGGAGGAGGCGACGATGAGCCGGCGTTCCGGGATCCTCGAGTTCGCCGTACTCGGCCTGCTCCGCGAGTCCCCGATGCACGGCTATGAGCTGCGCAAACGACTCAATACGTCACTGGGAGTGTTCCGTGCCTTCAGCTACGGCACGCTGTACCCCTGCCTCAAGACGCTGGTCGCGAGCGGCTGGTTGATCGAAGAGACGGGGAACGCCCCCGAGGACGCCCTCGCCGCACCACTCGCAGGGCGTCGCGCCAAGATCGTCTATCGGTTGACGGCGGAAGGTAAGGAGCACTTCGAGGAGCTCCTCTCGCAGACCGGGCCCGACGCGTACGAGGACGAACACTTCGCCGCTCGCTTCGCTTTCTTCGGGCAGACCTCTCGTGATGTGCGCATGCGCGTCCTCGAGGGCCGTCGCAGCCGGCTGGAAGAGCGCCTGGAGAAGATGCGCGCCTCGCTGGCGCGCACCCGGGAGCGCCTCGACGACTACACGCTTGAGCTCCAGCGCCACGGGATGGAGTCCGTGGAGCGCGAAGTGCGCTGGCTGAACGAGCTCATCGAAAGTGAGCGGGCGGGCCGGGACCTGAAGGGTCCCGCCCACGGAGAACCCGCTCGCGACACCACAGAGGGAGCGCCGGGCGTCCTGCCCCGGCCCGGGGACACCCCCGGTCCGGATACGCCCGGCGACACCACCACGTGAGGCCCCTGCCAGGGCCTCACTCGTACACACAGGGAGCAACCGGAATGGGTTCGGTCCGCGTAGCCATCGTTGGCGTGGGCAACTGCGCCGCGTCGCTGGTTCAGGGAGTCGAGTACTACAAGGACGCCGACCCGGCGTCCAAGGTCCCCGGCCTGATGCACGTCCAGTTCGGCGACTACCACGTCGGTGACGTCGAGTTCGTCGCCGCCTTCGACGTCGACGCGAAGAAGGTCGGCCTCGACCTCTCGGACGCCATCGGTGCCAGCGAGAACAACACCATCAAGATCTGCGACGTCCCGAACAAGGGCGTCACGGTTCAGCGTGGCCACACCCTCGACGGCCTCGGCAAGTACTACCGCCTCACCATCGAGGAGTCCGCCGAGGAGCCGGTCGACGTCGTCCAGATCCTCAAGGACAAGCAGGTCGACGTCCTCGTCTGCTACCTGCCCGTCGGTTCCGAGGACGCGGCGAAGTTCTACGCCCAGGCCGCCATCGACGCCAAGGTCGCTTTCGTCAACGCCCTTCCGGTCTTCATCGCGGGCACCAAGGAGTGGGCGGACAAGTTCACCGAGGCGGGCGTCCCGATCGTCGGTGACGACATCAAGTCGCAGGTCGGCGCCACCATCACGCACCGTGTGATGGCGAAGCTGTTCGAGGACCGCGGTGTCCGTCTCGAGCGCACCATGCAGCTCAACGTCGGCGGCAACATGGACTTCAAGAACATGCTGGAGCGCGACCGCCTCGAGTCCAAGAAGATCTCGAAGACGCAGGCCGTCACCTCGCAGATCCGCGACCGCGAGCTGGGCGAGAACAACGTCCACATCGGTCCGTCGGACTACGTGGCCTGGCTGGACGACCGCAAGTGGGCGTACGTCCGCCTCGAGGGCCGTGCCTTCGGCGACGTCCCGCTGAACCTCGAGTACAAGCTCGAGGTCTGGGACTCCCCGAACTCCGCGGGTGTCATCATCGACGCCCTGCGCGCCGCGAAGATCGCCAAGGACCGCGGCATCGGCGGCCCGATCCTGTCGGCGTCCTCGTACTTCATGAAGTCCCCGCCGGTCCAGTACTTCGACGACGAGGCCTTCGCCAACGTCGAGAAGTTCATCAAGGGCGAGGTCGAGCGCTAAGGCGTTCGCTTCGAAACTGCTCCTGCCAGGGCTGTTGAGGGTCCCCGGGTCGAAAGGCCCGGGGACCCTTTCCCGTATGTGAGGCTGTGCCCCATGTCAGTCGTGCGTGACCTGCGCGTCCTGCTCCGCTTCGGAAACTTCCGACGTCTGCTCGCCGTGCGTCTGCTCTCCCAGGCCGCCGACGGCGTCTTCCAGGTCGCACTCGCCGCCTACGTCGTCTTCTCGCCGGAGAAGCAGACCTCGGCCACCGCGATCGCCTCCGCGATGGCGATCCTCCTGCTCCCGTACTCCCTCGTGGGCCCCTTCGCCGGCGTCTTTCTGGACCGCTGGCGCCGCCGCCAGGTCTTCCTCTATGGCAACCTCGTGCGGGCCCTGATGGCGACGGCGACGGCCGTCCTGATGATCAGCCACATCCCGGACTGGCTCTTCTACGTCTCCGCGCTGTGCGTCACCGCCGTCAATCGCTTCGTGCTGTCCGGCCTGTCCGCCGCACTGCCCCGCGTCGTCGACACAGAGCGTCTGGTGATCGCCAACTCCCTCTCCCCGACCGCCGGAACGCTCGCGGCGACCGCGGGGGGCGGCCTCGCCTTCGTCGTACGGCTGGTGGTCGCGGACTCCGACGCGGCCGTGGTGCTCCTGGGAGCCGCGCTGTACCTGTGCAGTGCGCTCGCGTCCCTGCGCATGCCACCGGAACTGCTCGGCCCCGACCGCGAGTTGGTACAGCCACGGCTCACGGCAGCACTCACCGGCACGGCCCGCGACCTGACGGCAGGCGTACGGCATCTCGCCGCGCCGACCCGCAGGGAGGCGGCCTGGGCGCTCGGCGCGATGTCGCTGATGAGGTTCTGCTACGGCGCCCTGCTGGTCATGGTGCTGATGCTCTGCCGCTACGCGCTGACGTCCGACCCTGATGACGGACTCGCCCTGCTGGGGCTGGCGTTGGGCATCTCAGGCGCCGGCTTCTTCGCCGCGGCGGTCCTCACGCCCTGGGCCGCGGGGCGGCTCGGGCCCGGCCGCTGGATCGTCGTGTGCGCCGCGGCCGCCGCAGTGCTGGTGCCCGCCCTCGGCCTCCCCTTCGCCACCGCCCCCATGCTCGTCGCGGCGTTCGTCCTGGGACTGATCACCCAGGGCGCAAAGATCGCCACGGACACCATCGTGCAGTCCTCGGTCGACGACGGCTTCCGGGGCCGGATCTTCTCCGTCTACGACGTGCTCTTCAACGTCGCCTTTGTGGGCGCCGCAGCCGTCGCCGCCCTGATGCTGCCTCCGGACGGACGCTCGGTACCGCTGGTGGTCACTGTCGCCGTCATCTACGGAGCAGTCGGGGCGTTGTTTCACGTGAAACAACGCCCCTCAGCACACCCGAGCCAGCCCCGGTAGGGAACGGGGGTCATGTTTCACGTGAAACATGACCCCCGTTTCACGGCCTCAGCTCTGCTCGGCCCACCACTCTTTGAGCGCGGCCACCGCCTCGTCGTGCTGCATCGGCCCGTTCTCGAGTCGGAGTTCCAGCATGTGCTGGTAGGCCTTACCGATCACCGGGCCAGGTCCGACGCCCAGGATCTCCATGATCTGGTTGCCATCGAGGTCGGGCCTGATCGAGTCCAACTCCTCCTGCTCCTGAAGCTGGGCGATCCGCTCCTCCAGACCGTCGTACGCCCGTGAGAGCGCGGCCGCCTTGCGCTTGTTCCGAGTCGTGCAGTCCGAGCGCGTCAGCTTGTGGAGGCGGTCGAGCAGCGGTCCGGAGTCCCTGACGTAGCGGCGGACCGCCGAGTCGGTCCACTCCCCGGTGCCGTACCCGTGGAAGCGCAGGTGGAGTTCGACGAGGCGCGAGACGTCCTTCACCAGTTCGTTGGAGTACTTGAGCGCCGTCATCCGCTTCTTCGTCATCTTCGCCCCGACCACTTCGTGGTGGTGGAAGGAGACCCCGCCGTCCTTCTCGAAGCGGCGGGTGCGCGGCTTGCCGATGTCGTGCAGCAACGCGGCCAGGCGGAGGACCAGATCGGGTCCGCTGTCCTCCAGGGCGATCGCCTGCTCCAGGACGATCAGCGTGTGCTCGTAGACATCCTTGTGCCGGTGATGCTCGTCGCTCTCCAGGCGCAGGGCCGGCAGCTCGGGCAGTACGTGGTCGGCGAGCCCGGTGTCGACCAGCAGCGCCAGCCCCTTGCGTGGGTGGGCGGACAGGATCAGCTTGTTCAGCTCGTCCCGCACCCGCTCGGCCGAGACGATCTCGATGCGTCCGGACATCTCCTTCATCGCGGTGACCACCTCGGGGGCCACCTCGAAGTCGAGCTGCGCCGCGAAGCGAGCGGCGCGCATCATCCGCAGCGGATCGTCCGAGAAGGAGTCCTCGGGAGTGCCCGGGGTACGCAGCACGCGCGCCGCGAGGTCGTCGCGGCCACCGTGCGGGTCGATGAACCTCTTCTCCGGGAGCGCGACGGCCATCGCGTTCACGGTGAAGTCGCGCCGGACGAGGTCCTCCTCGATCGAGTCGCCGTACGAAACCTCGGGCTTGCGCGAGGTGCGGTCGTACGCCTCTGACCGGTAGGTGGTCACCTCGATCAGGTAGCCGTCCTTCTGTGCCCCGACCGTGCCGAAGGCGATCCCGACCTCCCATACGGCGTCCGCCCACGGCCGCACGATCTTGAGTACGTCCTGGGGCCGCGCGTCGGTCGTGAAGTCCAGGTCATTGCCGAGCCGGCCGAGCAACGCGTCCCGGACCGAGCCGCCGACGAGCGCGAGTGAGAACCCGGCCTCCTGGAAGCGGCGGGCGAGGTCGTCGGCGACCGGAGCGACCCGCAGGAGGTCACTCACCGCGGGGTTCTGCACCTGGCTCGGGGCACTGAGGTTGTCTTCGTTGGCGTTCGGCACAACAGAAGAGGGTACGTGGCCCGCACGACCACGGTCGCCTCCATTAAACGTGCACAGACTCTCCATCCCCCTCTTCAGGGCGCCTACCCCGGAGACCTCGAAGACGGTCCTCTTTATACGTGCACATTCGGGACAGCACGGCCGTGTCCCCCGATCTTGTGGAGCAGACCGCGGCACTTCCCCTCAGCGCGCATCGTTACCATGCGTGGACGCACATTCCGACGACCACTGACGATGACGAGGGACGGGCGAGCGCGTGGCCGAGGCGGCAGACTTCCAGGGGATGAGTCCCTCACCTGCCCGCCGCTGGCTGCGGCGCACCGGGGCACTGCTCGCCGGGGCGCCCCTGCTGGCCGGCCTGTTCCAGCTGCCCGCCGCCACGCCCGCCCAGGCCGCGGAGTCGGGCAGCGTGTCCGTCGCCGTCGACACACTCAGCCCCAGCGTCCCCACGGACGGCGACACGCTCACCGTGTCCGGCACGGTGACCAACAACGGCAAGCAGGCCGTCACGGACGCCCACGTGGGGCTGCGGGTGGGGTCCGAGCTGACCACCCGCTCGTCCATCGACACCACCGCCAAGAGCAGTACCGACGTGCAGGCCTCCACCGCGCCGGAGATCGGCGGCAAGTACGTCGAGAAGTTCTCGAAGCTGACCCCGGGCGTCGCCCAGTCCTTCTCCATCTCGGTGCCGGTCGACGAACTGGACCTCGGCGACAACGGGGTCTACCAGTTCGCAGTCTCCCTTTCCGGCCAGACGTCCGCGCAGCCGTGGGAGCAGATGCTCGGCATCCAGCGGACGTTCCTGCCGTGGCAGTCCGACGAGGCGGACACCACGACGAAGACGACCTATCTGTGGCCGCTCATCTCCACTGTCCACATGACGGTGGAGACGGGTTCGAACGAGCAGCAGACGCCGGTCTTCCTCAACGACGACCTGGCCGAGGAGATCGCGCCGGGCGGCCGCCTGGACCAGATGCTGTCGCTCGGTGAGGACCTCGACGTCACCTGGGTCATCGACCCCGACCTGCTGGCGTCCGTCGACGCGATGACGAAGAGCTACCGGGTACAGGGCGAGGGCGACGCCACCACGGCGGGCACCCACCAGGAGGTCGCCAAGGACTGGCTCGCCCGGTTGCAGAAGGCAGTGGCGGACAAGGAGGTCGTCGCCCTTCCCTTCGCCGATCCGGATCTCGCCTCCCTCGCCCACAACGGCACGAGCGTCACCGGCTCACTCAGCCACCTCGACGAGGCCACCGACGTCGCCACCACCACGGTGAAGACCGTGCTCCACGTGACCCCGAGCACCGACTTCGCCTGGCCCGTGAACGGCGCCGTGGACCCGTCGATCGTCAAGGTCGCCACCTCCGCCGGTGCCGACAAGGTGATCGCACGCAGCGACAGCCTGCAGGAGACGGGCGGCCTGTCGTACACGCCCTCCGCGGCCCGTCCCATCGGCGGCGGCACCACGGCGGTGGTGGCCGACGCCCGGATGTCGACGGCGTTCCAGGGCGACCTGACGAAGGCCTCCTCCGCCACGCTCGCCGTGCAGCAGTTCCTCGCCCAGAGCCTCGCCCTCAACCTCCAGACGGACAAGCAGCGCAGCATCGTCGTCGCCCCGCAGCGCATGCCCACGGCGAGCCAGGCGAAGGCCATGGCCGAGGCACTCACGGCCCTGCAGGGCGGGAACTGGTCCCAGCCGCAGAAGCTCACGGCGGCCGCCGCCGCCAAGCCCGACTCCGGGGCCACCACCAAGGTGCCGTCGACGTCCGCGTACTCCTCCTCGCT
Source organism: Streptomyces fulvoviolaceus (assembly GCF_000718165.1). Taxonomy (GTDB): domain Bacteria; phylum Actinomycetota; class Actinomycetes; order Streptomycetales; family Streptomycetaceae; genus Streptomyces; species Streptomyces fulvoviolaceus. Next base: position 21,491 of record NZ_JOEY01000027.1, read on the forward strand.
GCGCAAGCAGGAGTTGCCGAAGTCGGCCTTCGAGCAGATCGCGAGCACGCAGGACAAGCTCGGCAACTTCAAGGTGATCCTCACCGACGAGTCCCGGGTGGTGACCCCCTTCGGACGGGCCATGAACCGCGAGATGTCCACGTCGTGGCGCGGCCGCTCCACCGAGGCGAGCAGCTTCCGCGACGACGTCGAGGCGTATCTCGACGAGCTGACCGACCAGGTCAGCCTGATCGACAAGTCCGAGACCAAGCTCTCCGGACGCAGCGCCACGATCCCGGTGACCGTGCAGAACAACCTGGTGCAGGGCGTGGACCACCTGGTGCTGCGGCTCACCTCACTGAGCCCGAAGCGCCTCGAGATCGGCGGCGCGTCCTACTACGAGCAGCGGGTCGAGGTCTCCGGCGGCCACAGTCAGACGGTGAAGTTCACCACGACGGCCAACGCCAACGGCAAGGCAACGGTGATCGCCCAGCTGTTCACGGAGGACGGACAGGCGTACGGAGCGCCCGTCAGGTTCGATGTGAAGGTCACGGAGTTCACGGCCACGGTGATGCTGGTCATCGGCGGCGGTGTCCTCCTCCTGGTGCTCGCCGGCTTCCGGATGTACACGCAGCGCAAGCGCGCGGCCGCCCGTGAGGCCGAGGAGGGCCCCGACGAGGCGGGCGAGGCCGCGGACGGCCCGGAGAGCTCCGAAGACCGTCTCCCGGAGGAGTCCGGCTCACCGGCCGGGGCAGACGACCCGGAGCACCCGAGTGACCTGACACCGGACACCCCAGCGGAAAGCGCCGACCCGTCCGGCACGGGTGAGAGAGTGGACCGTTGAGGATGTCGTGGCCGGTGGGCCCGGGACGATGAGGTGGGGTAACCATGAACGCGCCGTACGACGGTGACCGCGGCCAGGCCGCGGGCAGCTCGGGGCACCCCGAGGGCCCGCCGCCCGAGCCCGGCCAGGTGCCGCCGCAGCCCCCCGCGGACATGTACCTCCAGGACGCCTACGACCAGGACCCCTACCGGTCCCAGGACCTCTACGCCCAGGACCCGGTCGCCGAGGCGCTCTACGACCGCGCCGCGCACCCCCCGCCGCCCCCGAGCACGCACCAGCCGCAGCAGCCGCTGTACGCCCAGCCTCCCCAGTCGCCCTACGCCCCCGACCCGCACGTGTGGGCGCAGACCCCGGCGCCCGAGCCGGACGGCCCGACCCAGTACCTGCCGTACGGCGACAACCCTCGTACGACGCAGTTCGTGGGCGTCGACGACCTGGTGACCCAGGCGAGCGAGGAACGCCACGAACCGGACGCCTTCGCCCACCTCTTCCGGGACCAGCAGCAGGGCGGCGGCCGACCGCCGTCGGAGCCCCCGTCGGTACCGGGTCCGGCAGCGGCCCCGGGCGAGCAGGCGCCGGCCCCGCAGTACCAGGCTCCGGCAGCCCCCACGCCCGCGGCCGACCAGACCATGAACCTCGGCGCCGTGCCCGCCGCGGCGCCGGCGCCCCCGGCGAAGCAGGGCGGGCGGGCCGCAGGCCTGCTGAAGTCGAGTGCCGTGATGGCGGCCGGCACGATGGTCTCCCGCCTCACCGGCTTCATCCGCTCCGCGCTGATCGTCTCGGCGCTGGGCACCGCCGTCCTGGGTGACGCCTTCCAGGTGGCGTACCAGCTGCCGACCATGATCTACATCCTCACCGTCGGCGGCGGCCTCAACTCCGTCTTCGTACCGCAGCTCGTGCGCGCCATGAAGGACGACGACGACGGCGGTGAGGCGTTCGCGAACCGGCTGCTGACGCTCGTCATGGTGGCCCTCGCCGCGCTCACCGCGCTCACGATGTTCGCGGCGCCGCTGATGGTGCGTGCACTGTCGAACTCCGTCGCGACCGACCCTGCGGCGAACGACGTCGCCGTCACCTTCACGCGTTACTTCCTGCCCTCCATCTTCTTCATGGGCATCCATGTGGTGATGGGGCAGATCCTCAACGCCCGCGGCAAGTTCGGCGCGATGATGTGGACGCCGGTCCTCAACAACATCGTCATCATCGTGACGCTGGGGATGTTCCTCTGGGTGTACGGCACCGCGGAGCACTCCGGCATGGGCGTCACGAATATCCCGCCGGAAGGCCAGCGGCTGCTCGGCGTCGGCATCCTCCTCGGCCTCGTGGTGCAGGCCCTCGCGATGATCCCGTATCTGCGCGAGACCGGGTTCAGGATGCGACTGCGCTTCGACTGGAAGGGCCACGGCCTGGGCAAGGCCGCGATGCTCGCGAAGTGGACCATCCTGTTCGTCCTCGCCAACCAGGTGGGCGCCCTCGTCGTCACCCAGCTGGCCACCGCGGCGGTCGCCGACACGAAGATCCCCGGCACCGGCTTCAGCGCCTACGCCAACGCACAGCTCATCTGGGGTCTGCCGCAGGCCATCATCACCGTCTCCCTCATGGCCGCCCTGCTGCCGCGCATCTCGCGCTCGGCCGCGGAGGACGACGGCGGTGCGGTGCGCGACGACATCTCGCAGGGGCTGCGCACGACAGCGGTCGCGATCGTGCCCCTCGCCTTCGGCTTCGTCTCACTCGGCATCCCGATGTGCACGCTGATCTTCGGCTCCTCCGGCACCAGCGCCGCCACGAACATGGGGTACATGCTGATGGCCTTCGGCCTCGGTCTGATCCCGTACTCGGTGCAGTACGTCGTCCTGCGCGCCTTCTACGCCTACGAGGACACCCGAACCCCCTTCTACAACACGGTCATCGTGGCGGCCGTCAACGCCGCCGCATCCGCCGTCTGCTACGCCGTGCTTCCGCCCCGCTGGGCCGTGGTCGGCATGGCCGCCTCCTACGGCCTGGCGTACGCGATCGGTGTCGGCATCGCCTGGCGCCGGCTGCGCAAGCGGCTGGGCGGGGACCTCGACGGCAACCGCGTGCTGCGGACGTACGCCAGACTCTGCATCGCCTCGGTACCGGCGGCGCTGCTCAGCGGCGCGGCCTGCTACGGCATCGGCCACTCGCTCGGCCAGGGCGTCCTCGGCTCCTTCGCCGCGATCATCGCCGGCGGTGCGATCCTGCTCGGGATCTTCTTCGTCGCCGCCCGCCGTATGCGGATCGAGGAGCTGAACTCGCTGGTCGGTATGGTGCGCGGACGGCTGGGGCGCTGAGTCGGGGGTACGCGCACAACCATCGTCCGCCACCGTGTGTCGTGCATAGCGGCGGACTGTGGGCACAATTGGATTCTGCGTCGCACGGCGCGCAACGGATGGGGAGGCAGGAACGACGGTGGCGGAACGGAGCACGGCTGCCGTCGACGTGGCAGACAACAGCGGTGACGAGCCGCTGACCGCCAAGGCGGACCAGTCCACGGCCGACGGGGTGGCCAAGAACCGGGAGCGGGACACGGAAGACGTCGAGGCACAGGGGAGTGGTGGGACCGAGAGTCCCGGAAAAGCCTCACCGCCGGAATTGCACAGCGGCCACAAGCTCGCCAGACGCTACCGGCTCGAGGAGTGCGTCACCCGTCTGGACGGGTTCAGCAGTTGGCGTGCGGTGGACGAGAAACTGCGTCGCGCCGTCGGCGTCCACATCCTGCCCGCGGACCATGCGCGGTCGCGTTCGGTCCTGGCGGCCGCCCGCTCGTCCGCGCTGCTCGGCGATCCTCGCTTCGTCCAGGTCCTGGACGCCGTCGAGGAGAACGACCTCGTCTACGTCGTCCACGAGTGGCTGCCCGACGCCACCGAACTGACGGCGCTCCTCGCGCCCGGTCCGCTGGAGGTGTACGACGCCTACCAGATGGTCAGTCAGGTGGCCTCCGCCATGGCCGCCGCCCACCGCGAGGGCCTCGCGCATCTGCGCCTGAATCCGAATGCCGTCCTGCGTACCTCGTCGGGCCAGTGGCGCATCCGCGGGCTCGCAGTGAACGCCGCGCTGCGCGGCGCCAGTTCCGACACTCCGCAGCGCACGGACACCGAAGCGGTCGGTGCCCTGCTGTACGCCGCGCTCACCCAGCGCTGGCCGTACGAGAGCGACGCCTACGGCCTGTCCGGCCTGCCCAAGGGCGTCGGCCTCATCGCCCCGGACCAGGTGCGTGCCGGCGTCCACCGCGGGCTGTCCGAGCTGTCCATGCGGGCGCTCGCCAACGACGGTGCGACCGCCTCCCGCCACGAGTCCCCGTGCACCACGCCCGAGGAACTGGTGAAGGCGATCGGCGAGATGCCCCGCATCCGCCCGCCCGAGCCGGCGTTCACCGCCCCGCCGGACTACCAGCGCACGACGTACCAGCAGGGCAGCTACGGCCGTCCGGCACCGCGTCCTGGCGTCACCCAGCCGGTGCCGACCCCGCCTCCGCCGCTGCAGAGCCGCACCGGCAGGGCGCTGAAGTGGGCCGTCTCGGCCCTCCTCATCGCCGCGCTGGGCCTGGGCAGTTGGCAGCTGGCGGACGCGCTGATGGACAGGAGCGGCAAGTCCGACGACACGAACCAGACGCAGACCGACGACGGGGACGACAAGAGCCCGACGAAGGCAGCCAGCGAACCCATCTCCATCGAAGGCGCCCGTGACTTCGACCCGTTCGGCACCGACGGCTCCGAGAATCCGGATGAAATAGACAAGATCTACGACTCCGCTTCAGGCACCTACTGGCAGACGAGCTTCTACACGAGCGCCGACTTCGGTCGGTTGAAGTCGGGTGTCGGTGTCATCGTCGATCTCGGCAAGGTCCAGCAGATCGGAAAGGTGACCGTCTCCTTCGTGGGTGACACGTCCGTCGAGCTCCGCGCCGCTTCCGGTGACACAGGGACCGAACCGACGTCCTTCGACAGCTACACAAAGGTGGCCGAAGGCTCCGGCACGAGCGTGACACTCAAGCCCGGTGAGTCCCTCAAGTCCCGCTATCTTCTGGTCTGGCTGACCCAGCTGCCGAAGCAGACCGACGACGGGCACTTCCGTGGCAGGGTCGTGGACGTCAAGGTGACCAGCTAACCGCGAAGGGGAGGGGGTCCGATGGCAGATGGCACCGCATACGGCGACGCGAGCGATCAGGACCTCCTGGCCCGTCACGTAGAGGGCGACCCCGACGCCTTCGGTGAGCTCGTGCGCCGGCATCGGGATCGGCTCTGGGCGGTGGCCCTGCGGACGCTGGGCGACCGCGAGGAGGCCGCTGACGCCGTCCAGGACGCCCTGGTCTCCGCGTACCGGGCCGCCCACACCTTCCGCGGCCAGTCGGCCGTCACGACGTGGCTGCATCGGATCACCGTCAACGCCTGCCTCGACCGTGCCCGCAAGGCCGCCTCCCGCAAGACGTCTCCGGTCGACGACACCGAGCGCCTGGAGCAGCTCCTGGAGCCGCACGAGTCGGCCTCGGCGCCCGCGGAGCGCAACGACCTCCACCGCCAGCTTCTGGAGGCGCTCGGCACCTTGCCGCCCGAACAGCGGGCCGCCCTTGTCCTCGTGGACATGCAGGGCTACCCGGTCGCGGAAGCCGCCCGCATGCTCGACGTGCCGACGGGAACGGTGAAGAGCCGCTGCGCCCGGGGCAGAGCCAGACTGCTCCCCCTCCTCACCCATCTGCGGCCGGAAAACACCGGCGACAGCAGAGATCCGGGCGCCGGACGGAACCGGACGCAGGGGACATCCGTCCCACCCGCAGCGGGACCGCCTGAAGCGGGTCCGCCGGACACGGGACCAAGCGATTCAGCTGCAGTGAAGGGCGGAGGTGGGCGAGCGTGACATCCACGACAGACACAGCCGGGCACCCGGACGTCGCGGAGATCTCCGACCTCGCCGAAGGCCTGCTGCCGCCGTCCAAGACCGCTGACGTACGTCGGCATCTGGACGAGTGTGAGCTCTGCGCCGACGTCCACGCGTCGCTGGAGGAGATCCGAGGGCTGCTCGGGACGCTGCCGGGTCCCCCGCGCATGCCCGCCGAGGTCGCGAGCCGGATCGATGCCGCCCTCGCCGCGGAGGCCCTGCTGCACGCCACGGCTCCTGAAGTGATCGATGCGTCGGCGCCCGTCGCCGTGTCATCGACCCGCCCTCCGTCCGACGCGGACGACAGCGCGCGTGTTTCACGTGAAACATCAGCCGCAGCCGACGGTCCCGCAGGCCATGCCCGCCCCTCGTCCACCGGTCCTGGCCGCAAGGAGCGCACGAAGAGCGGGCGGCGCAGGATCGCCGTCCTCGGAACCGTGTTCACGGTCGCCGCTCTGGGATTCGGTTCCGTGCTCATGTCGACGCTGAACGATGGCAAGCCCTCCGACCCCTCGGCACACGGACAGGCATCCTCCTCCGCGGACACCTTCTCCGAGAGCACTCTCGAGAAGCATGTCGGCGAGCTCGTCGACAGGAGCCAGACCTCGAACGACGGATCCCGTTCTCCGGACGACATGGGCGCCGAGAACCTTCCCGGCTCCGGACAGCCCAAGATCCTCAAGGAGCCCGCGGTGCCCCCGTGTGTCAAGAAGGGCATCGACACCAGCGGCACGACGCTCGCGCTCGAGAACGGCGTCTACAAGGGAACGGACGCTCTCCTCGTCGTGCTGCGTGATGCTTCCGATGCCACCCACGTCACCGCTTACATCATGGATGCGTCCTGTGTGGACAACGCTCCGTCCAGCAAAGCCAAGGTTCTGCTGAAGCAGTCCTACGCGCACTCCTGAGCGCGCACGCTTCGTCTTCGTCCCGCGTGGTATCCCCTACGGTGTCGCGTCTCCGTGTGCCCGGACACACCGGGAATGCTGGCCCCTTAGGATCCGTTGGGTGGGGTGAGAGTTCTGCGAGGGGCTCCCACCGGTCCGACGACGCAGTCCAGAGACGAGGAAACAAGCCGTGAGCGACGTCCGAAACGTGATCATCATCGGCTCCGGGCCCGCCGGCTACACGGCGGCGCTCTACACCGCGCGCGCGTCGCTGAAGCCGCTGGTGTTCGAGGGCGCCGTCACCGCGGGTGGTGCGCTGATGAACACCACCGAGGTGGAGAACTTCCCGGGCTTCCAGGACGGCATCATGGGCCCCGAGCTCATGGACAACATGCGCGCCCAGGCCGAGCGCTTCGGCGCCGAGCTCATCCCGGACGACATCGTCAACGTCGACCTGACCGGTGAGATCAAGACCGTCACCGACACCGCCGGTACGGTCCACAAGGCGAAGGCCGTCATCGTCACCACCGGCTCGCAGCACCGCAAGCTCGGGCTGCCGAACGAGGACGCCCTCTCCGGCCGCGGTGTCTCCTGGTGCGCCACCTGTGACGGCTTCTTCTTCAAGGACCAGGACATCGCCGTGATCGGCGGCGGCGACACCGCGATGGAGGAGGCCACCTTCCTCTCCCGCTTCGCCAAGTCCGTGACAATCGTCCACCGCCGCGACACCCTGCGCGCCTCCAAGGCGATGCAGGAGCGCGCCTTCGCCGACCCGAAGATCAAGTTCGTGTGGGACAGCGAGGTCGCCGAGGTCCAGGGCGACCAGAAGCTGGCCGGCCTGAAGCTGCGCAACCTCAAGACCGGCGAGCTCTCGGACCTCCCGGTGACCGGCCTGTTCATCGCGATCGGCCACGACCCGCGCACCGAACTCTTCAAGGGCCAGCTGGACCTCGACGAAGAGGGCTACCTGAAGGTAGAGGCCCCCTCGACCCGGACGAGCCTGACCGGTGTCTTCGGCGGCGGTGACGTGGTCGACCACACCTACCGCCAGGCGATCACCGCGGCCGGCACCGGCTGCTCGGCCGCCCTCGACGCCGAGCGTTTCCTCTCCGCCCTCGCGGACGAGGAGAAGGCCGAGCCCGAGAAGACCGCTGTCTGACCCCCCTTCCCGCCCCACCGCACCAACCAGTTAAGGAGCCCGCCGTGGCCGGCACCCTGAAGAATGTGACCGACGATTCCTTCGAGCAGGACGTCCTGAAGAGCGACAAGCCCGTCCTGGTGGACTTCTGGGCCGCCTGGTGCGGTCCGTGCCGCCAGATCGCTCCGTCCCTCGAGGCAATCGCCGCCGAGTACGGCGACAAGATCGAGGTCGTCAAGCTCAACATCGACGAGAACCCGGGTACGGCCGCCAAGTACGGCGTCATGTCCATCCCGACCCTCAACGTGTACCAGGGTGGCGAGGTCGCCAAGACCATCGTCGGTGCCAAGCCGAAGGCCGCGATCGTTCGCGACCTCGAGGACTTCATCACCGAGTGATGTTTCACGTGAAACGCGATGGGGCCGGCCCGGAAGGGCCGGCCCCATTCGCCGTTAGAGGGGTCGCAGCGCCGGTTCCTTCTGTACCGCCCCCAGGAGCCGGTCCAGCGCCATCTCCACGTCTTCCTTCCAGGAGAGCGTGGTGCGCAGCTCCAGCCTCAGCCGCGGGTACGCAGGATGAGGTCGGACCGTCTTGAAGCCCACTGCCAGGAGATGATCGGCGGGGAGCAGACAAGCGGGCTCCTTCCAGCGCGCGTCCCCGAAGGCCTCGATCGCCTTGAAGCCCCGCCGCAGCAGATCCTTGGCGACCGTCTGGACCATCACGCGTCCCAGTCCCTGACCCTGGTATCCCGGCATGATGAACGCCGTCATCAACTGCACCGCGTCAGGCGAGACAGGGCTGGTGGGAAACGCAGTCGCGCGGGGGACATAGGCCGGAGGGGCGTAGAGAACGAAGCCCACCGGCACGTCGTCGACGTAGACGACACGACCGCACGACCCCCAGTCCAACAGGACGGCGGAGAGCCACGCTTCTTTCTCCAGTGCGGGGGTTCCGGCTTTTACCGCGGCTTCGCCGCTGACTGGGTCCAACTCCCAGAAGACGCACGAGCGACAGCGCTTGGGAAGGTCCTGAAGGTTGTCCAGCGTGAGCGGTACGAGCCGACGCCCCATGAAGGCTGTTCCTCGCTTCCTTCGCCCGCCGCGTCGCGAGCGGCCGTCAGAGCGCTCCGTTCCCTGAGCAGACTGCCGACGAAGCCGCCGACCGCGCCCAGCCCCAGGCCCGCGCTCACCAGTCCGGTTCGGCTCACCGTTCGCATGGCCCCTGCCTCCCCTCAGAGGTACTGCCGGGTGGATGCGCCATACCCGAACGCATCGTATCCACGATCAGATTCCCTCGATACTGCCTGAAAGCAAAGAGCGAGCCGTGTTCCGGTACACACCGGACACGGCTCGCTCTGGCGGTCGGACGAGCGCGATGCCACCCGCCCGGCCGGAGGCTCAGCCTTCCGACTCCTCCGCCTCGCTCTCCAGAAGGCTCTTCTGGAGCGCCAGCTTCTCGCCCGGAGCGAGCGTGCTGAGGATCCGCTCGAGGTCCTCCGGGGAGGCGAACTCGACGGTGATCTTGCCCTTCTTCTGGCCCAGCTCGACCTTCACCCGCGTCTCGAACCGGTCCGAAAGACGGGTCGCGAGATCGGACAGCGCCGGGGAGACAAGAGCACCGGCACGCGGCCCCTTTGCACGCTGAGCCGTCTGCGGCCGCGACCCCATCAGGGTCACGATCTCCTCGACGGCACGCACCGAGAGCCCTTCGGCCACGATCCGGTGAGCCAACCGGTCCTGCTCCTCCGAGTCATCGACGGAGAGCAGCGCTCGGGCATGTCCGGCGGAGAGGACTCCGGCGGCCACCCGGCGCTGGACCTGCGGCGAGAGCTTCAGTAGACGCAGGGTGTTGGAGACCTGCGGGCGCGAGCGGCCGATGCGGTCCGCCAACTGGTCGTGCGTGCAGTTGAAGTCCTTCAGCAGCTGGTCGTAGGCGGCTGCCTCTTCCAGCGGGTTCAGCTGCGCACGGTGCAGGTTCTCCAGGAGGGCGTCCAGGAGGAGCTTGTCGTCGTCCGTGGCCCGCACGATCGCCGGGATCGCCTCCAGGCCGGCCTCACGGCAGGCCCGGAAGCGCCGCTCGCCCATGATGAGCTCGTAGCGCGCAGGGCCCAGCTGCCGTACGACGACGGGCTGGAGGAGACCGACCTCCTGGATGGAGGTGACCAGTTCCTGCAGTGCGTCCTCGTCGAAGACCTCACGCGGCTGGCGCGGGTTCGGCGAGATGGAGTCGAGGGGGAGTTCCGCGAAGTGGGCGCCCGCGGGAGGCGCGGGTGTCTCCACGGCGCCGTTCAGCGACGGCTCCTCGGTTTCATGTGAAACAGGCGGCAGCGTGGCCACCTTCGCCGCGGCCACGCCACGATCGGTGGTCAGCACCGGCACGGCCGCCGGAGACGTCGAAGCGCCGCCCCCCACCGCGGCCGAGGCCATCGTCTTCTCCGTCGGGGCAGCAGGGATCAGTGCGCCGAGACCGCGGCCCAAACCCCTCCGTCGCTCACTCACTGGATCCCCTCCACCATGCTCGGGTCGCTCTGTGCGCCGATGTGGGCGTGCGTCGCCTCGTAGGAGACGCCAACCCCCTTCAGCGCGATCTCTCGTGCCGCCTCAAGGTAGGACAGCGCACCGCTCGATCCTGGATCGTAGGTCAGCACCGTCTGTCCATAGCTCGGCGCCTCGGAAATACGGACGGAGCGGGGAATGCTCGTCCGCAGCACCTCGTCGCCGAAGTGGGTGCGCACCTCGTCCGCGACCTGGGACGCAAGACGCGTCCGGCCGTCATACATGGTGAGCAGAATCGTCGATACATGAAGGGTGGGGTTGAGGTGCCCCCGCACCAGATCGACATTGCGCAGCAGCTGGCCCAGTCCCTCCAGCGCGTAGTACTCGCACTGAATCGGGATGAGGACTTCCTCTCCGGCCACCAGGGCGTTGACGGTCAGCAGACCGAGCGAAGGCGGGCAGTCGATGAGGATGTAGTCCAGCGGCTGCTCGTACGCCTGGATCGCTCGCTGCAGCCGGCTCTCACGTGCCACCAGAGACACCAGCTCGATCTCCGCACCGGCGAGATCGATGGTGGCGGGGGCGCAGAAGAGGCCTTCGACATCGGGGACCGGCTGGACGACTTCCGCGAGCGGCCTGCTCTCGACCAGGACGTCGTAGATGGAAGGCACTTCGGCGTGATGGTCGATGCCCAGTGCCGTGGACGCGTTGCCCTGGGGGTCAAGGTCGATCACCAGGACACGGCCGCCGTGCAGAGCCAGCGAAGCGGCAAGGTTGACGGTCGTCGTCGTCTTGCCCACCCCGCCCTTCTGGTTGGCGACGACCATGATCCGGGTCTGCTCGGGCCGTGGCAGGCCCTCGCCGGCGCGGCCCAAAGCCTCAACCGCCAGTTGGGCAGCACGACCGATCGGAGTGTCGTCCATCGGAGGCGGTGTTTCACGTGAAACATCGTCCCCCATCGACTCGGTTCGGGGACCGGGGACCGGATCGGTCATCGGTCCCGCGATGTTGGCGTCGGACCGCAAGGATTCACTCTCCTCGACTTCAGGCTCGCAATGAACAGAGCCTCCCATGTCTTCGGGGTCGTGAACCAGTGAGGCCTGTTGTTCTGTGGAGAAATCCACCTCTGTGGACAACTCAGGAACCTCTCCGAGTGAACCGAGAGGCTTTCGGTCGCGGGGTTCGGCAGCAGCTCGGCCCCGGCTGATGATGCCGTGCAGCAGTGAGCGACGTTTCACGTGAAACACGATGCACAGCAGCCGAAGCCGAATTGCCGCGACACTCCGGCATGCATAGGTTTGGCAGCTTGTGTGGAGTACGTCTCGTCGTCAGGACGGATCAGCGACGTCGACGTGTCCGCCCCGTCCGAGCCGCCTTCGCGCGCTTCGCCGCGAAGCGCACACCGCCCGGGCTCTCCCCGACCTCCACGCGTACGACCGTGGACAGCGGATCCACCACACCCTCACCGACATGCAGGATGGACGTCTCCACCGCACCGAGCTTACTCAGCGCCGTACCGGCGGCCTTGAGCTCCTCCTCGGCCGTATCGCCCTTGAGGGCCAGCATCTCCCCGTACGGCCTCAGTAGCGGAATGCCCCATGCGGCCAGTCGGTCCAGCGGGGCCACGGCCCGTGCGGTCACCACATGCACGGGTGTGAGCTTGCCCATGACTTCCTCGGCCCGGCCGCGGACGACCGTCACATGGTCCAGGCCCAGCATCTCCACGACCTCGGTCAGGAAGGTCGTACGCCGCAGCAGGGGCTCCAGCAGCGTGATCTGCAGGTCCTCGCGGACAAGCGCCAGGGGGATGCCGGGCAGGCCGGCGCCCGAGCCCACGTCACACACCGTCACGCCCTCAGGAACCGCCTCCGAGAGTACCGCGCAGTTCAACAGGTGCCGCTCCCACAGGCGGGGCACCTCACGCGGGCCGATGAGACCGCGCTGCACCCCCGCCTCGGCGAGCAGCTCCGCGTAGCGGACCGCGTCCGCGAAGCGATCGCCGAACACCTCACGCGCCTGTTCGGGCGCGGGGGGGAGCTCCGCTGCCTCCGTCACGGGGAACCGTCCTTCCGTACCGCATGGGCGCACCGGGCGCCGACACCAGAACCACCAGAACTATCAGGCTGACAAACTTCGGCCCCGTCTGCGCTACAGACGGGGCCGGAGGAACGTACGGTCCGATCAGGCGGGAAGCACGACGACGAAGCGCTGCGGCTCCTCGCCCTCGGACTCACTGCGCAGACCCGCGGCCTTGATCGCGTCGTGCACGACCTTGCGCTCGAACGGCGTCATCGGATTCAACTTCACGGCCTCACCGGTGCTCTTCACCTCGGCGGCGGCCTTGGCGCCCAGCTCGGAGAGCTCGGCGCGCTTCTTGGCGCGGAAGCCCGCGATGTCCAGCATCAGACGGCTGCGGTCCCCGGTCTCCCGGTGCACGGCCAGGCGCGTGAGCTCCTGCAGGGCCTCCAGCACCTCGCCGTCGCGGCCGACCAGCTTCTGCAGATCGCGGCCGCCCGCGTCGCTGATGATCGAGACAGCAGCGCGGTCGGCCTCGACGTCCATGTCGATGTCGCCGTCGAGATCGGCGATGTCGAGCAGACCCTCAAGGTAGTCCGCCGCGATCTCACCCTCCTGCTCCAGGCGGGTCAGGGTGTCTGCACCCTCGGCAGCGGCGGAGGTGGTGCCTTCCGTCACGGGATGGACTCCTTCTTACTTCTTGGACGGGGACTTGGGCCGCTGCGGGCCCTTGCGCTGTCCGGACTGGGCCTTGCTGCGGGTACCACCGGTGCCGGGCTGCTTCTGGGCAGCCTTCTTGGCGGGAGCGGCGGGCTTGGCGTCCTCGGGCTCGTCGGACTTGCTCAGCGACAGAGACGACGACTCCGACTCGGATTCGGACTCCGACGTGGTCTCGCCGGCCGTCTTCGCACTGCCGGACTGACGCTGGGACTTGGTCTGCCGCTTGGGCTGCTGACGCTTGGGAGCGGCGGTGCTCGTCGGCGTACCGTCCTCGGTCTGCGCGACCGCCTGGGTCTCGCTCTTCACCACGGTGCCGTCGGTCTGGGCCGCGAGGCCCGCCTTGCTCAGACCGTTGATGAACTTGCGCTCGAACTCGTTGCGGTCACGGCCCTTGGCCACAATCGCCTTGATGATGGTGCGCTCGCTGCGCTTACGGGCCTTGCCGTGGTGCGTGACGTGCTTGTTCAGGCGCTCCAGATACGAGGCCTGGGCCTTGGAACCCGGAGTCGGGTTGTTGTGGATGACGTACATCTGCTGACCCATGGTCCACAGGTTGGTGGTCAGCCAGTAGACGAGGACACCGACCGGGAAGTTGATGCCGAAGACGGCGAACATGACCGGGAAGACGTACATCAGCATCTTCTGCTGCTGCATGAACGGCGTCTTCACCGTGGTGTCGACGTTCTTCGTCATCAGCTGGCGCTGCGTGTAGAACTGCGACGCCGACATCAGGACGATCATGATCGCGGTGACGACCCGGACGTCCGTCAGCGTGGCGCCGAGCGCCTCCACCTTGGAGGAGCTGTCGGTGAACTTCGCAGCCAGCGGGGCACCGACGATGTGCGCCTTACGGGCGCTGGCCAGCAGCGATTCGTTGATGACACCGATGGTGTCGCCCGTCGCGATGCCGTTGAGCACGTGGTACAGGGCGAAGAAGAACGGGGACTGCGCCAGGATGGGAAGGCACGAGGAGAGCGGGTTGGTACCCGTCTCCTTGTACAGCTTCATCATCTCTTCGGACTGGCGCTGCTTGTCGTTCTTGTAGCGCTCCTGGATCTTCTTCATCTCGGGCTGCAGCGTCTGCATCGCCCGGGTCGCCTTGATCTGCTTCACGAAGAGCGGGATCAGGCAGATACGGATCAGGATCACGAGGGACACGATCGACAGGCCCCAGGCCCAACCGGTGTCAGGGCCGAACAGGGCGCCGTACACCGAGTGGAACTGGACGATGACCCAGGAGACGGGTGTCGTGATGAAGCTGAAAAGACTGGCAATCGTGTCCACTAATCATGCTCCTTGGGCATGGGACGGAGTCTCTGCGGCCGGGCTCGAAGGAGTCTGCCCGGTGGCCGAGTCGGCGGCGGAGGGCCCGCCCCTGCGTGCACGCCAGGCGTTACGCAGCATTTCGTGCCACCGCGGACGCCTGCGCGGCGGGACATGGTCCACACCGCCCAGCGACCACGGATTGCACCGCAGGATGCGCCAGGCCGTGAGTGCCGTTCCCTTGATCGCACCGTGCCGGTCGATGGCCTGGTAGCCGTAGTGGGAGCACGACGGGTAGTACTTGCACACCGGCCCGAGCAGTGGGCTGATGGTCCACTGGTACAGCTTGATCAGTGCCAGCAGCGGGTACTTCATCGCGCGCCCCCTCCCAGCAGCCGCTGAAGGGCGGCATCCAGGTCTCGGGCCAGTTGTTGGTGATCGGCGTCACCCGCGTCGGGCAGCGCTCGTACGACTACCAGGCTACCGGGGGGCAACAGGGCGACCCGGTCGCGCATCAGATGGCGAAGTCTGCGCCTCACCTTGTTGCGCACGACCGCGCCGCCGACGGCTTTGCTCACGACGAAACCCGCACGCGTCGGGGGAGCGCTCTCCCCAGGCGCGTGCGGGTCCGTGGCACCGCTACGAAGATGGACGACGAGGGACGGGCGGCCGGCCCGGCGCCCTCGTCGTACTGCGGTCGCGAAGTCTTCGCGCCGCCTCAGCCGATGCTCGGTAGGCAGCACGACGTCATGACCTGATCAGGATCAGGCGGACAGGCTGGCGCGACCCTTGCCACGACGGTTCGCGAGAATCGCGCGACCGGCACGGGTACGCATCCGCAGGCGGAAGCCGTGGGTCTTCGCGCGACGACGGTTGTTCGGCTGGAAGGTGCGCTTGCTCACTCGGGGGCTCCAGAAATAAATCGTTGGTTGCGGGGTGCCGTCCTGGCTGTCACCGTGCGCCCACGAGTAGCTCGCGTCACGCCCGAGTGCACCGCTTCCCGATCACCTAGAAGCGATCTGTGCCCATCGGAGGCAGGCGGCAGCAGCCATCGACAACTCGACCTGGTCACGGTACGCGGGGCTACGCCATCCGGTCAAACCAACGGTCACGGGGAGACACTATCCACAGCCTGGGGACAACAACTTGAACCGCACCCGTCGCCCTGACTACCGTGGCTGAACTCCGATTCGTTCCCTTGTCCCCTTCTCCTGGCTCCACCCCCTTGTGAAACCCGACCCGTCCCACAACCACACGTTCGTGGGACTCGTGAGAGAGCGTGCCCTGTGGCTGACGTACCTGCCGATCTTGCCGCAGTGTGGCCACGAGTGATGGAACAACTTCTCGGTGAGGGGCGCGGGCAGGGTGTGGAGACGAAGGACGAGCACTGGATCCGGCGCTGCCAGCCCCTCGCACTCGTCGCGGACACCGCACTGCTCGCCGTACCGAACGAATTTGCGAAAGGCGTACTGGAGGGCCGCCTGGCCCCCATCGTCAGCGAGACGCTGAGCCGCGAGTGCGGCCGCCCGATCCGCATCGCGATCACCGTCGACGACTCCGCGGGCGAGCCCCCGACCCCGCTTGCGCCGCCCTCCCGGCCCCAGCCCCGCTACGAGGAGCCCGAGCTCCCCGCCGGTCAGTACGAGGGCTACGGCCGCCACCGCGCCGACGACCGCGGACCGGGTCGCCCCGAGCAGCAGTCCGGCCACCAGGGTGACCACACCCCCCGCCCCGACCAACTGCCCACCGCCCGCCCCGCGTACCCGGGCGAGTACCAGCGCCCCGAGCCCGGCGCCTGGCCGCGCCCGCCCCAGGACGAGTACAGCTGGCAGCAGCCCCGACTCGGCTTCCCGGAGCGGGACCCGTACGCGTCGCCGCAGGAGAACTACGGAGCCCCCTCGCAGGACTACCGTCCGCAGCCGATGGAGCGCTCGCCCTACGACACACAGCGCCCGGACTACGACCAACAGCGCTCCGACTACGACCAGCACCGCCCCGATTACGACCAGCGCCCGGACTACGACCAGCCACGGTCCGACTACGACCAGCGCGACGCCCGCCGGGACCGCCCCGACTCGCAGTCCGGCTCCGGTCACGTGCACCGCGGCGGCCCGGTCGGCTCCAACCTGCCCGCCTCCAGCGGCGCCCCCGGCCCCCTGGCCGCGCAGCCCGCGCCGGCCACCGGCCCCGGTGAACCGACCGCACGCCTGAACCCGAAGTACCTCTTCGACACGTTCGTCATCGGCGCCTCCAACCGCTTCGCGCACGCGGCCGCGGTGGCCGTCGCCGAGGCGCCGGCGAAGGCGTACAACCCCCTCTTCATCTACGGGGAGTCGGGACTCGGCAAGACGCACCTGCTGCACGCGATCGGGCACTACGCCCGCAGCCTCTACCCGGGCACGCGCGTGCGGTACGTGAGCTCGGAGGAGTTCACCAACGAGTTCATCAACTCCATCCGCGACGGCAAGGGCGACAGCTTCCGCAAGCGCTACCGCGAGATGGACATCCTGCTCGTCGACGACATCCAGTTCCTCGCGGACAAGGAGTCGACGCAGGAGGAGTTCTTCCACACCTTCAACACGCTCCACAACGCGAACAAGCAGATCGTGCTGTCCAGCGACCGGCCGCCGAAGCAGCTGGTCACGCTGGAGGACCGGCTGAGGAACCGTTTCGAGTGGGGCCTGATCACCGACGTCCAGCCGCCCGAGCTGGAGACGCGTATCGCGATCCTCCGCAAGAAGGCGGTGCAGGAGCAGCTCAACGCCCCGCCGGAGGTGCTGGAGTTCATCGCCTCCCGGATCTCGCGCAACATCCGCGAGCTGGAGGGGGCGCTGATCCGGGTGACGGCGTTCGCGTCGCTCAACCGGCAACCGGTGGACCTCGGCCTCACCGAGATCGTCCTCAAGGACCTCATCCCCGGCGGCGACGACGGGGCGCCCGAAATCACGTCGACAGCCATCATGAGCGCGACCGCCGACTACTTCGGCCTCACGGTCGAGGACCTGTGCGGCACCTCGCGCGGCCGCGCGCTGGTGACGGCCCGCCAGATCGCCATGTACCTGTGCCGCGAGCTGACGGACCTCTCGCTGCCGAAGATCGGCGCGCTGTTCGGCGGCCGCGACCACACGACGGTCATGCACGCCGACCGCAAGATCCGCAATCTGATGGCCGAGCGGCGCTCCATCTACAACCAGGTCACCGAGCTGACGAACCGCATCAAGAACGGCTGACAGAGCCGGTCGTACGGCGCCGAGGGCGCTCCTGGGACGAGGTCCCGGGGGCGCCTTTCGCCATCTCCGGGGGCGCCCCTCGTCATTCCCGGAGCACCCGCTGTTCGAATAGCTGCCGCGTTACGGCCACTCTCCACAGATTCGGCGACTTTCTCCCGTCCACACCCTGGGGACTGGGAAGTTGTCCAGATCACGGTCCACAGGGCGCTTGTTGAAAGACCATCAGACCAGGTCAGGTGGTTGTGGATTGGTGGACGAAGGATCTCCACAGACTGTGGACAGTCGCGTGATCCACAACCTGTGCACGGAGTTGTCCACCGGCAACCCACAGGCTGAGCCCGGTTGTCCCCAGCGATCCCCAGCTTCTCCACATCGCTGTCCACTGTTCGGCAACGCGACGCGCCAGATCACCGAGTCGAGTGAAAGGCGTCACACGAAGGTGCCGGGTTGCCCTGTGGGAAAGGTGGGTAAAGCTGGGGACGGCGCTGGGGAGAAGTCGCCTTGGGCTGTGCATGGAGTGTGCAGAACTTTCCGTTCTCCACAGATGCGCCCAGTTGTCCACCGCCTCCGCCCACAGGGCCCGTGGACAAAATTTCGGTGCTGACCTGCGCAAACACGGTTATCCACCGTTTCCACAGCCCCTACTACTACTCCCAACTAGAGAGAGCTGGGAATCCGTTTCGAAGGGGGTCCTGTGCACAACTCGCTGTCCGGCTCCCGACTGCCCCTCGTCACGACTTGACCCCGAGAGGCACCTACTGTCAGTGGGGTGCGTCAGACTGTTCCCCGGTGTCCTTCCCCTCACTGGGGCCGACGACACCGAGACAGACGACGAAGCCAGGCAGGCCGAGAAGCGCCGGCAACAGCAGGAGGCGGCAACAGTGAAGATCCGGGTGGAACGCGACGTACTCGCGGAGGCAGTGGCCTGGGCGGCACGCAGCCTCCCGGCCCGTCCGCCGGCGCCTGTCCTCGCCGGCCTTCTGCTGAAGGCCGAGGAAGGCCAGCTGAGCCTGTCCAGCTTCGACTACGAGGTCTCCGCGAGGGTCTCCGTGGACGCCGAGGTCGAGGAGGAGGGCACCGTCCTCGTCTCCGGCCGGCTCCTCGCCGACATCTGCCGCGCCCTCCCCAACCGCCCGGTGGAGATTTCCACAGACGGTGTACGGGCGACCGTGGTCTGCGGTTCCTCGCGATTCACACTCCACACCCTGCCTGTGGAGGAGTACCCGGCGCTGCCGCAGATGCCGACCGCCACCGGCACCGTCCCCGGTGAGGTCTTCGCCTCCGCCGCCGCTCAGGTGGCCATCGCGGCCGGCCGTGACGACACGCTGCCGGTCCTCACGGGTGTGCGCATCGAGATCGAGGGCGACACCGTCACGCTGGCGTCCACCGACCGCTACCGCTTCGCGGTCCGTGAGTTCCTGTGGAAGCCGGAGAACCCGGAGGCGTCCGCGGTGGCCCTGGTGCCCGCCAAGACGCTCCTGGACACCGCCAAGGCCCTCACGAGCGGCGACAGCGTCATCCTGGCGCTCTCCGGCTCGGGCGCGGGCGAGGGTCTGATCGGTTTCGAGGGCGCCGGCCGTCGTACGACGACGCGCCTCCTGGAGGGCGACCTTCCGAAGTACCGCTCGCTGTTCCCGACGGAGTTCAACTCCATCGCCGTCATCGAGACCGCCCCCTTCGTAGAGGCTGTCAAGCGCGTGGCCCTGGTCGCCGAGCGCAACACCCCGGTGCGGCTCAGCTTCGAACAGGGCGTGCTCATCCTGGAGGCCGGTTCCAGCGACGACGCACAGGCTGTGGAGAGGGTCGACGCCCAGCTGGAGGGCGACGACGTGTCGATCGCCTTCAACCCGACCTTCCTGCTGGACGGCCTGAGCGCCATCGACTCCCCGGTGGCCCAGCTGTCCTTCACGACGTCCACCAAGCCGGCGCTGCTCAGCGGCAAGCCGGCCCTGGACGCCGAGGCGGACGAGGCCTACAAGTACCTGATCATGCCTGTGCGACTGAGTGGCTGAGCAGGCGAGCAGGCTTGAGCTGGACGACTGCTGAGGGTGTGGGGGTTATGCCCCACAAGGTCGCAGCATGCCGGTGCGGCTCAGCGGCTGATCAACCCCGTCAGAGAACCCGCAGGTCGGGGCATACGTTTGAGCGCGTATGCCCACAGGTGTGCGTGAGCGTCCGGGTTTAGGCTCGGACGTAGGTACGAAGGTGCCACACACGCCACAGCAACCTAAGGAACAACTGATGGAGCTCGGTCTCGTCGGCCTCGGCAAGATGGGCGGCAACATGCGCGAGCGGATCCGCCGCGCAGGCCACACCGTCATCGGATACGACCGCAACCCGGACCTCGCCGATGTCCACAGCCTGGAAGAGCTTGTGGGCAAGCTCAAGGGCCCGCGTGTGGTGTGGGTGATGGTTCCCGCCGGTGCCGCGACCCAGTCCACCGTCGACGAGCTCGGCGAGCTGCTGGAGCCCGGTGACGTCGTCGTGGACGGCGGCAACTCGCGCTGGACGGACGACGAGAAGCACGCCGAGGAGCTGGCGGCCAAGGGCATCGGCTTCGTCGACTGCGGTGTCTCGGGCGGTGTGTGGGGCCTGGAGAACGGCTACGCGCTGATGTACGGCGGTGACGCGGAGAACGTCGCCAAGGTGCAGCCGGTCTTCGACGCGCTGAAGCCCGAGGGCGACCTCGGCTCGGTGCACGCCGGCAAGGTCGGCGCGGGCCACTTCGCGAAGATGGTCCACAACGGCATCGAGTACGCGATGATGCAGGCCTATGCCGAGGGCTGGGAGCTGCTGGAGAAGGTCGACTCCGTGACGGACGTCCGGGAGGTCTTCCGCTCCTGGCAGGAGGGCACGGTCATCCGCTCCTGGCTGCTGGACCTGGCGGTCAACGCCCTCGACGAGGACGAGCACCTGGAGAAGCTGCGCGGTTTCGCACAGGACTCCGGCGAAGGCCGCTGGACTGTGGAGGCCGCCATCGACAACGCGGTGCCGCTGCCGGCGATCACCGCGTCGCTGTTCGCGCGGTTCGCCTCCCGCCAGGAGGACTCGCCGCAGATGAAGATGATCGCGGCGCTGCGCAACCAGTTCGGCGGCCACGCGGTAGAGAAGAAGTAATCCACAGGACTGCTGAGCAGTCCACAAGCCGGGGGAGGTCGGCGACCGACCATGCACGTCACGCACCTGTCGCTGGCCGACTTCCGCTCGTACGCCCGGGTCGAGGTTCCGCTCGACCCGGGCGTCACCGCGTTCGTGGGCCCCAACGGGCAGGGCAAGACGAACCTGGTCGAGGCGATCGGCTATCTCGCCACCCTCGGCAGCCACCGTGTCTCCTCGGATGCTCCCCTGGTCCGCATGGGCGCCGATCGCGCGGTGATCCGGGCGCAGGTCAAGCAGGGCGAGCGGCAGCAACTGGTCGAGCTGGAGCTGAACCCCGGCAAGGCGAACCGCGCCCGTATCAACAGGTCGTCGCAGGTCAGGCCGCGGGACGTGCTGGGGATCGTACGGACCGTGCTGTTCGCGCCCGAGGACCTCGCTCTGGTGAAGGGCGATCCGGGCGAGCGGCGGCGTTTCCTCGACGAGCTGATCACCGCCCGCTCGCCGCGCATGGCCGGGGTCCGCTCCGACTACGAGCGGGTGCTCAAGCAGCGCAACACCCTGCTGAAGTCGGCCGCCCTCGCGAGAAGGCACGGCGGCCGCTCGATGGACCTTTCCACCCTCGACGTGTGGGACCAGCATCTCGCGCGTGTGGGTGCCGAGTTGCTCGCCCAGCGGCTCGATCTGATCGCCTCGATCCAGCCGCTGGCCGACAAGGCGTACGAGCAACTGGCCCCCGGCGGCGGCCCGGTCGCGCTGGAGTACAAGCCGTCCGCGCCCGGTGAGGCGCACACGCGCGAGCATCTCTACGAGCAGCTGACGGGGGCGCTCGCCGAGGTGCGCAAGCAGGAGATCGAGCGGGGCGTCACCCTCGTAGGACCTCATCGGGACGATGTGATTCTCAAACTCGGTCAGTTGCCGGCCAAGGGATACGCCTCGCACGGCGAGTCGTGGTCCTACGCGCTCGCGCTGCGCCTGGCCTCCTACGACCTGCTGCGTGCCGAGGGCAACGAGCCGGTGCTGATCCTCGACGACGTCTTCGCGGAGCTGGACACCCGTCGCCGTGAGCGGCTGGCCGAGCTGGTCGCGCCCGGCGAGCAGGTGCTGGTGACGGCGGCGGTGGACGACGACGTACCGCACGTACTGGCGGGGACGCGGTACTCCGTGGCGGAGGGGACGGTGGAGCGCGTATGACCACAGAGGAACCCACCGAACCCACCCCGAAGAAGGCCCCCGAACCCTCCGGCGTCGACCTCGCGCGCGTGGCGCTCAGGGCCGCGAAGGAACAGGCACGCGCGCGTGGGGACGCGGCGCAGCAGAAGAAGCAGGCGCGGCGGGGCGGTCTGCGCTCCGGCGCGCGCGCCGACGGTCGCGACCCCATGGCGTTCGGCGCTGCCATTAACCGCTTGATCACCGAGCGGGGTTGGGAGACCCCGGCCGCGGTGGGCGGTGTGATGGGCCGCTGGCCTCAGATCGTGGGCGAGGACCTGGCCAAGCACTGTGTGCCGGAGAAGTACGACGAGGAGGAGCGGGTCCTGGTCGTACGCTGCGACTCCACGGCGTGGGCGACGAACCTGCGCCTGCTCGCCCCGCAGCTGGTCGCGCGCCTCAACGAGGATCTGGGCCACGGCGCGGTGAAGTTGATCAAGGTGAACGGCCCTGGTGGTCCCCCTCGCCGTTACGGCCCCCTGCGTGCTCCGGGCAGCACGGGACCCGGTGACACCTACGGGTGATGGACGTCACATTCACGGCCGTCGGCGGTGCTGTCGCAGCACCGCCGACGGCTTTGTCGTACGCCTGGACGCGGTTGCGAATTCCGACCTGACTCCCAAGTAGCCAAGGGTTGACAGCCAGAAGCGCTGAGTGCCTCCGTGAGCCTCTTGGAGCCCCGCTCCGTATATGGGGACCCGGAGGATGCCGGTTCAGGGCGCCACATGAGGACTCAGGTACCGGCAAACCCCCATCACTGTCGGCGCTACCGGTAGACTGGAAGCTAATCCCGCCCCACTTGTGGGACGCACCGAGCAACGCTGACTAAGGCTTACCAACGCAACACGCCGCAGCCGCTCCGGCCACCCGCCGGGAGCTTGGCTTGTGCTGTGCCAGAAAGGGCGCTTCGTGGCCGATTCCGGCAACCCCAACGAGAACATCCCGTCCACCGACGCCGGCATGAACGGCGAGGTCACCGCCTCGTACGACGCCAGCGCCATCACCGTCCTCGAGGGTCTGGACGCGGTCCGCAAGCGACCCGGTATGTACATCGGCTCGACCGGTGAGCGCGGACTTCACCACCTTGTGCAAGAGGTCGTCGACAACTCCGTCGACGAGGCACTGGCCGGCCACGCGGACACCATCGACGTCACGATCCTCGCCGACGGCGGCGTGCGTGTTGTCGACAACGGCCGTGGTATCCCGGTCGGCATCGTCCCCTCCGAGGGCAAGCCGGCCGTCGAGGTCGTGCTGACGGTCCTGCACGCGGGCGGAAAGTTCGGCGGCGGCGGCTACGCGGTCTCCGGCGGTCTGCACGGCGTGGGTGTCTCCGTCGTGAACGCCCTGTCGACCAAGGTCTCCGTCGAGATCAAGACCGACGGCCACCGCTGGACGCAGGACTACAAGTTGGGCGTCCCGACGGCCCCGCTTGCCAAGCACGAGGCCACGGACGAGCACGGCACCACGGTCACCTTCTGGGCCGACCCGGACATCTTCGAGACCACCGAGTACTCCTTCGAGACGCTCTCGCGGCGCTTCCAGGAGATGGCGTTCCTCAACAAGGGTCTGAGGATCAACCTCACCGACGAGCGCGAATCGGCGAAGGCCACGGCCGGGGCGGACGAGGCGGGCGAGGACGAGAAGCACGAGGTCAAGACCGTCTCGTACCACTACGAGGGCGGCATCGTCGACTTCGTGAAGTACCTCAACTCCCGCAAGGGAGAAGTGGTGCACCCCACCGTGATCGACCTCGAGGCCGAGGACAAGGACAAGAGCCTTTCCCTCGAGCTCGCCATGCAGTGGAACGGTGGTTACAGCGAGGGTGTGTACTCCTTCGCCAACATCATCCACACGCACGAGGGCGGTACGCACGAAGAGGGCTTCCGCGCGGCGCTGACGAACCTGGTCAACAAGTACGCGCGCGACAAGAAGCTGCTGCGCGAGAAGGACGACAACCTCACGGGTGACGACATCCGCGAGGGTCTGACGGCGATCATCTCGGTGAAGCTGAGCGAGCCGCAGTTCGAGGGCCAGACCAAGACCAAGCTGGGCAACACCGAGGTCAAGACCTTCGTCCAGAAGGTGGTCTACGAGCACCTCAACGACTGGTTGGACCGCAACCCGAACGAGGCCGCGGACATCGTCCGCAAGGGCATCCAGGCGGCCACCGCGCGCGTGGCGGCCCGCAAGGCCCGCGACCTGACCCGTCGCAAGGGCCTCCTCGAGACCGCGTCCCTGCCGGGCAAGCTCTCCGACTGCCAGTCGAACGACCCCACCAAGTGCGAGATCTTCATCGTCGAGGGTGACTCCGCCGGCGGCTCGGCCAAGTCCGGCCGGAACCCCGAGTACCAGGCGATCCTCCCGATCCGAGGCAAGATCCTCAACGTCGAGAAGGCGCGGATCGACAAGATCCTGCAGAACCAGGAGATCCAGGCGCTGATCTCGGCCTTCGGCACCGGAGTCCACGAGGACTTCGACATCGAGAAGCTGCGCTATCACAAGATCATCCTGATGGCGGACGCCGACGTCGACGGTCAGCACATCAGCACCCTGCTGCTGACCTTCCTGTTCCGCTTCATGCGGCCGCTGGTCGAGGCCGGGCACGTGTTCCTGTCGCGTCCCCCGCTGTACAAGATCAAGTGGGGCCGTGACGACTTCGAGTACGCGTACTCGGACCGTGAGCGCGACGCGCTGATCGAGCTGGGCCGGCAGAACGGCAAGCGGATCAAGGAAGACTCGATCCAGCGCTTCAAGGGTCTCGGCGAGATGAACGCCGAGGAGCTGCGCATCACCACGATGGACCAGGAGCACCGCGTCCTCGGCCAGGTCACCCTGGACGACGCCGCCCAGGCCGACGACCTGTTCTCGGTCCTCATGGGCGAGGACGTCGAGGCGCGCCGCCAGTTCATCCAGCGCAACGCCAAGGACGTCCGCTTCCTCGACATCTGAGTCGGTCTCAGCTGACCGCACCAGGAAGGATCTTCACCAGCAATGGCCGACGAGAACACTCCCAGTACGCCTGAAGAGGGCGTCATCGCCCAGCGCGTCGAGCCCGTCGGGCTCGAGACGGAGATGCAGCGCTCGTATCTCGACTACGCGATGTCCGTCATCGTGTCGCGGGCGCTGCCCGACGTCCGGGACGGTCTCAAGCCCGTCCACCGCCGCGTCCTGTACGCCATGTACGACGGCGGCTACCGGCCCGAGAAGGGCTTCTACAAGTGCGCCCGTGTCGTCGGCGACGTCATGGGTAACTACCACCCGCACGGCGACTCCTCGATCTACGACGCGCTGGTCCGCCTCGCGCAGCCGTGGTCGATGCGGATGCCGCTGGTGGACTCCAACGGCAACTTCGGCTCTCCGGGCAACGACCCGGCGGCCGCCATGCGCTACACCGAGTGCAAGATGGCGCCGCTGTCGATGGAGATGGTCCGTGACATCGACGAGGAGACCGTCGACTTCACGGACAACTACGACGGCCGCTCCCAGGAGCCGACCGTCCTGCCGGCCCGCTTCCCGAACCTGCTGATCAACGGCTCGGCCGGTATCGCGGTCGGCATGGCGACCAACATCCCGCCGCACAACCTGCGCGAGGTCGCGGCCGGCGCCCAGTGGTGCCTGGAGAACCCGGAAGCCAGTCACGAGGAGCTGCTCGACGCCCTCATCGAGCGCATCAAGGGCCCGGACTTCCCGACCGGCGCGCTCGTCGTCGGCCGTAAGGGCATCGAGGAGGCGTACCGCACGGGCCGTGGCTCCATCACCATGCGCGCGGTCGTCGAGGTCGAGGAGATCCAGAACCGCCAGTGCCTGGTGGTGACGGAACTGCCGTACCAGACCAACCCCGACAACCTTGCGCAGAAGATCGCCGACCTGGTGAAGGACGGCAAGGTCGGCGGCATCGCGGACGTCCGGGACGAGACCAGTTCTCGTACGGGCCAGCGTCTCGTCATCGTCCTGAAGCGTGACGCGGTCGCCAAGGTCGTACTGAACAACCTGTACAAGCACACGGATCTGCAGTCCAACTTCAGCGCCAACATGCTGGCGCTGGTCGACGGTGTGCCGAGGACCCTCTCGCTGGACGCGTTCATCCGCCACTGGGTGACGCACCAGATCGAGGTCATCGTCCGGCGTACGAAGTTCCGGCTGCGCAAGGCCGAGGAGCGGGCGCACATCCTGCGCGGTCTGCTGAAGGCCCTGGACGCCATCGACGAGGTCATCGCGCTGATCCGGCGCAGCGACACCGTCGAGATCGCGCGCGCGGGCCTGATGGACCTCCTGGAGATCGACGAGATCCAGGCGAACGCCATCCTCGAGATGCAGCTGCGCCGACTGGCCGCTCTGGAGCGCCAGAAGATCATCCAGGAGCACGACGAACTCCAGGCGAAGATCACCGAGTACAACGCGATCCTGGCCTCGCCGGTCCGCCAGCGCGGCATCGTGAGCGCGGAACTCGCCGCGATCGTCGAGAAGTTCGGCGACGACCGCAAGACCATGCTGGTGCCCTACGACGGTGACATGTCCATCGAGGATCTGATCGCCGAGGAGGACATCGTCGTCACGGTCACGCGCGGCGGTTACGTCAAGCGCACCAAGGCCGTCGACTACCGGGCGCAGAAGCGCGGCGGCAAGGGCGTACGCGGCACGAAGCTCAAGGAAGACGACATCGTCGACCACTTCTTCGTGTCGACCACGCACCACTGGCTGCTGTTCTTCACCAACAAGGGCCGCGTCTACCGGGCGAAGGCGTACGAGCTGCCCGACGCCGGACGTGACGCGCGTGGACAGCACGTCGCGAACCTGCTGGCCTTCCAGCCGGACGAGGCGATCGCCGAGATCCTCGCGATCCGCACCTACGAGGTGGCGCCGTACCTGGTGCTGGCCACAAAGGGCGGCCTGGTCAAGAAGACGCCTCTGAAGGATTACGATTCGCCGCGTTCCGGTGGTGTCATCGCGATCAACCTCCGTGAGACGGAGGACGGTTCCGACGACGAACTGATCGGAGCCGAACTCGTTTCGGCCGACGACGATCTGCTTCTGATCAGCAAGAAGGCACAGTCGATCAGGTTCACCGCCACGGACGACAGCCTGCGGCCCATGGGCCGTGCCACCTCGGGTGTCAAGGGCATGAGCTTCCGCGAGAGCGACCAGCTGCTCTCGATGAATGTTGTTCGACCCGGTACGTTCGTGTTCACTGCTACGGACGGTGGGTACGCAAAGCGGACCGCCGTCGACGAGTACCGCGTCCAGGGTCGCGGCGGCCTCGGCATCAAGGCCGCCAAGATCGTCGAGGACCGCGGATCGCTCGTCGGTGCGCTGGTGGTCGAGGAGACCGACGAGATCCTCGCCATCACGCTCGGCGGCGGTGTGATTCGTACGCGAGTCAACGAGGTCAGGGAGACGGGCCGTGACACCATGGGCGTCCAACTGATCAACCTGGGCAAGCGCGATGCCGTGGTCGGCATCGCTCGTAACGCCGAGGCGGGGCGCGAGGCGGAGGAGGTCGACGGCGATGTGGCCGACGACGAGACCGCCGAGGGTGTCGCGACCACCGGCACGGACGAGGGTGAGGCGCCCTCGGCCGAGTAGGACGAGGAGTGAGTCATCGTGAGCGGAGCCACGGGCGCCGGATCGACCGGTACTTCCACCGGTTCTTCCACCGGTCCTGAGACGGACGGCGGCGGCCGTGGCTCTGCCGCGCGTGCGACAGATTCGCACACGTCGCGTGTGACGGATTCGCACACGACCAACCTGCAAGCGATCAAGTCGCCCGCGACCGACTCGCACTCGCCCGACTCTCATGGATCCCAGGGGGGAACTGTGACGGACACCCAGCCGCCGGCCCAGCCCGCGGCACCCGCCGCACCGCCGCAGACGCCGGCCCAGCAGTCGGCCTCGCCGCTGCCCGGGGAGCGGCAGCCGCAGCAGCCGGCCGGGCCCTACCACCCGCCGCAGGCCTACCCGACGGCTGCTCCGGCGGGCGGTCCTGCGGGCTCTCCCGCAAGCGCGGTACGGCGGCCGCGCACGGGTGCGCGGACGACGCCCCGTACCCGCAAGGCGCGTCTGCGGGTGGCCAAGGCCGACCCGTGGTCGGTGATGAAGGTCAGCTTCCTGCTCTCCATCGCGCTGGGCGTCTGCACCATCGTCGCGGCCGCCGTGCTGTGGATGGTCATGGATGCGATGGGCGTCTTCTCGACGGTCGGCGGCACGATCTCCGAGGCGACCGGCTCGAACGAGTCGAACGGCTTCGACCTGCAGTCGTTCCTGTCCCTGCCGAACGTCCTGATGTTCACGTCGATCATCGCGGTCATCGACGTCGTCCTCGCGACGGCCCTCGCGACCCTCGGCGCGTTCATCTACAACCTCTCCGCGGGCTTCGTCGGCGGTATCGAGCTGACGCTGGCCGAGGACGAGTAAACGCGCTCCCAAACCTCCGGTGGCGGTCCTGTGAGAACCGATTTTGGGACTGCCCGCGTCGTGCGCTAATCTTCAGGAGTCAGCGCGCGGGACACACTCCGCAGAGCGCGGCGGGGCTATAGCTCAGTTGGTTAGAGCGCATCCCTGATAAGGATGAGGCCACAGGTTCAAATCCTGTTAGCCCCACCAGCACGAAGACCCCCGACCGATCATGGTCGGGGGTTTTTGGCATCTACGGGCGTGTGTCCGGGCCGCGCTCGACGGGCCGAACGCCGCGGGCTGTCCCGCAAGCACGTCATGGAGTCCTGCGAGGCCTCGCTGCGCAGGCTGCGCACCGACTACGTGGACATCTCCGGGCGCACCGGTTCGACGAGCGCACGCCGCTGGAGGAGACCCTCGTCGCCTTCGACGACATGGTGCGGCAGGGCAAGGTGCTGTATCTGGGCGGGTCCGAGTGGACCGCGGCGCAGATCGAGTCCGCGCTGACGCTCGCCGACGAGCTGGGGCTGCGCAGCCGGATCGTGTCCAACCAGCCGCAGTACAACATGCTGTGGCGCGTCATCGAGCCCGAGGTATTGGCCGCTGGGCCGTGCGCGGGGCATCGGTCAACTGGCCTTCCAGCCGCCGCTCAGGGCGTGCTGACCGGGAAGTACCGTCACGGCGAGGCGCTGCCCGAGGGCTCCCGGGCGGTCGCGGGCGGTCGTGGCCCGCGGTTCATCGGCCGGGTGCTGGGCGGTCGGCTCCTGGAGAAGGTCCAGGAACTGCGCCCGCTGGCCGAGGGGTCAGGGTGTCGATGGCTCAGCCGGCCATCGCCTGGGTGTTGCACCAGGAGGGTGTGTCGTCGACGGTCATCGGCGCGAGCCGCCCGGAGCAGGTCACGGAGAACGCGGCGGCCTCCGGCGAGCGTCTGGACGACGAGGTCCTGAAAGCCGTGGACGAGGTGCTCTCCACCCTGATCGACCGCGACGCTTCGAAGACGGCACGGATGACGGCGGTGGAGCCGAGCTGGAGGGACTGACCTACTGGGGTGACCAACGGGGGTCAGCGAAGCTCGAGGGTGGCAGGGGTGGCAGGGGCGGCAGGGGCGGCCGGAGCGGCCGAGTCCTTGACCTCGCCCGTGTTCGTGTCCGTGCTCGCGTCCGCGTCCGCATCCGTGCTCGTCTCGTCGAGCGGGCGGTTGCGGCCGCTGGGGGTCTTGCCGTGGGCCTCGGCGCGGATCCGCTGCTTCATCGTGGGCGGCAGGGACCTGGCGTGGGACCAGACTCCGTGGGACAGCGCCGGCGTCGTCAGCTGTGCGGAGGTGCTGTTGCGCGTCTGCTCGGCCTGCGGTACGGCCGCGGCGGCGGTCGTCGTGATGAGTCCGAGCGCTGTGCACAGCGCGAGGAAGGCGGTGATGACGGCGGTCCACAGCTTCATGGCCTTGTTCTGGTCCATGGCCTCTCACTTTCGGGTTGGGTTGATTTGCGTACTTTCCTCATGATGTGTATGGCGGTCGCGAAATCACGGACCGACGCCCATGGCGCGTCGATCTTCAGATGAACACCACTCGGATGGGTGCAAGAGGGCCGAGAAGGGTGCCAGACGGGAGGAGCACGGCCAAAGTGACCGTCCGTGGAGGTCTGATCACCCTCTGATCGGAGCGGCTTCTTCCGGTTCTACTGCGCTGTTCCGGGCGGGAGTTGGGGGTCGGACACAGGTCACCGATCGGTCTCGGTCGGTGTGTATAGTCGGGCGCCAGAGGTCCCCTACGTCAAGGAAAGACGAGGTCGCGCGGTGAAGAAGCTTCTCCTGGTCGCACTGGCCGCCATCGGCGGGCTCCTCGTGTACCGCCAGATCCAGGCGGATCGCGCCGAGCAGGATCTGTGGACGGAGGCGACTGACTCCGTGCCCACGGGTTCGTGATTACCGATACTGAGTTCCGGTCCATCCGGTTCTGAGCAGACCCCGGCCGCCTCGCGGTCGGGGTTTTGTGTTTGCGGATTCGGCGCGGCCCGGCGGGGCAGGATGGGCCACGGTCACACGGAGCGGCGACGGAGGGGTGGCGCGTGATGGGGCGGCGGCGTATGGGCGGGTGGCGCGCGGGCGCTTTGGCGGTGTGCGCGGTGGCGGCGACCGCGCTGCCGGGGCAGGCCGCGCACGCCGCCGACGTACCCACCCCGTACGCCTTCGCCCCGGACGCCCGGCCGGTCACGGGTGCCGTGAGCACCACGGGCGCCAAGCGCCTCGACGCCGGGAAGACCTACAAGAGCTCCCTCCCGGCGAGCGGCAAGCTCTACTACCGTCTCGAACTCGACCCCACCTCGGACGCGTACGTCTCCGCGACGGCCGTCCCGCGCGCGGGGACGACGGTTTCCGCGACCGACGGCATCCGGGTGTCCGTGCGGGACGCCAACAGCCGCCTCTGCTCCGCCGCCGAGAGCGTCTACTTCGGCACGAGCCGCAGCCCGCACCCGATCGCCGCGTGGGGAGCCCGCGAGGCCTTCTCCCAGCGCACGTCGTGCCAGGGCGCCGGCACGTACTACGTGCTCGTCGAACGCCTCGACCGGGCCGGCTCGTCGACGGACACCTGGGACCTGGAGCTCGCGCCGATGTCCGAGCCTCGCCTGAAGCAGACCGGTGCGACCACCGCCCCCGAGGCCTGGAACTCCGCCTCGCCCGCACCCCTCACGAGCGAAGCGGTGAGCCGCCCGGGCGGCGCGGGCTTCGCCACAGCCACCTCCATGGGACAAGGGGTCTGGAGTGCCGACATGACACCCGGGCAGACCTTCTTCTACAAGGTGCCGGTCGACTGGGGACGGCAGCTGTACGTCACCGCCGAGCTCGGCAGTCTGGGCAGTGACGCGCGAGGATACGTGCCCGGTGCTCTGACCGCGTCGCTCTACAACCCCGCACGCGGTCACCTCGACGACGTGGGCATCGGCTACGACGGCCGCCAGAAGTCGGAATCCCTCGAACCGCTCCCGCCGGTCGAGTACGTCAACCGCTACGCCGTCTCCGACCGGGTGAACGGCATGCGGGTCGCCGGCTCGTACTACCTCGTCGTCCATCTCTCGGCGGGGATGGCGGAGGAGTTCGGCGACGGGCCGTTCGGGATGACGCTGCGGGTGCGGATCGGCGGTACGACCGAGGCCTCGCCCGCATACGCCGGGCAGTCCCGGCCGCAGGGCGTCTTCGAGGTCGCGGGGCAGGGCGGCCGCGACGGGGGGACGGCGTCGGAGGCGGCGACGGCGGAGGGCGGGGCCGCGGGGGACGACGCGGTGATGAAGGCCGTGGCCGTGGCCGGGATCGGGGCGGGGACCGTGCTGCTGGCGGTGCTCGGGGCGTGGACCCTTGTCGCCCGGCGTCGGGCCGGGGCCTGGTAGGGCGGGTCCTCGGGTGTGGGGCCGGGCTCGGGTGTGGGGCCGCGGTCAGATGCGGGTCACTGCCCAGAAGCCCACCGCGTAGCAGGCCAGCGCGAGGAGCAGAAGAGTGAGCGTCACCTTGGGCGGCGGGCCGGGGCGTCGTCGTGCCCTCGATGCGCGGTGCCGCGAGATCGGCCGGGCCGGAGGTGGAACCTGCGGGCTCTGAGCGGTGTACGAAGCAGTAGAGGCGTCAGCACGCTGGTGCGCTGGTGGCGTCGGAGGCTGAGTCGGGTATCGCTGCGCCGGTGGTCGAGGGGAGAGCAGGACATGGGTGGGGTCGTGGGGGGAGCCCTGGGCGGGCTGGTGCTGTGCGCCCTCGTGTGTCTGTGGCGGTGCCTGTATGTCGGGGTGCTGCACCTGAGGGGAGGAGGTGCTGGTGGCCTGCGGGGGCGGCAGGTGGAAGCTGCCGGTGTCCGACATGGAGGGCGGCCGGGCGGTGCCGGACTGCTCCGAGGCGGCGGAGGTGCCGGCGGGAGCGGGCATGGACCAGGACGGTGCGACGTCCGGTCCTGGCAGCGGGCCTGTGCTCCGCCGCGGATCGGTCGGTACGGAGCCGGTGCCGGGCCAGACGGAGGCGGAGTTCTCGCTCTGTCCGTAGGGATGGGCTCCTGTCCCGGGTTCCGACGGCTCCCCGCCCCTCAGCGTCCTGGAGGATCCCGTCCCGGTCGCAGTCCCCACGTCCACACCCGCGGCGAGCTTGAGGGGCCCATCGGGGCCGAACCCCGGTGGCAGCGGGCCGAGTTGGTCGAAGATCTCGATCAACTCGTCGTCGGGGCCCGGTTCGGGCAGGAGCTCCACGGCCGAGGCGAGCGCCTTGCGGGCCCCCGTGGCCGTGCGGAACCGCGCCTGCGGGTCCGGCTGGAGCAGCGTGGACACAACCTGCCACAGGGGCTCGGGGATGCCCTTGGGCGCGCTCGGCGTCCCATGGGCGGCGAAGTACTGGACGAGCGCCTTGGCGTCCGGCTTGGCGCCCTCCAGGAGATACAGCGCGACCAGGCCCGCGGCGAACAGGTCGGCGGGGAAGTCCGGTTCCGAGCCCATCATCTGCTCGGGCGAGATGTAGCCGGGCGTCCCGACCACGAGGTTGGTCTCCGTCAGGCGTGGTTCGCCCAGCCGCATGGCGATGCCGAAGTCGGACAGACGCAGCCGGGGGCGGCCGGTGCCGGTGGCTTCCAGGAGCACGTTGGCGGGCTTGACGTCGCGGTGTACGACACCTTCCGCGTGCACGGCGGCGAGGCCCGCAAGGAGCTGGTCGAGCAGGGTGCAGACGAAGACCGGCGGCAGGGGACCGTAGTCCCCGATCAGATGGACCAGCGAGCCCCCGGCGACCAGGTCCATGGTGAACAGGACCTTGTCGTCGTCGGCGGCCCAGCTGGCGGGTGCGAGCACATGGGGGTGGTCGATCCGCAGGGCCTGTTCCCGGACGAAGCGCAGCAGGGAGTGCGCGTCGCTCTGCTGCAGGACCTTGGCGGCCACATAGCGGCGCCGGCGGTGGTCCCAGGCGCGCCAGACGGCGCCGACGCCGCCGCGTCCGATCGGGTCGGCCAGTTCGTACCGGCCGGCGAACACCTCACCCATGGCTGTGCGTTGCTCCTCCCCCTTCGACTACCCCCCTTGCCTGCCCCCCGATGAGCGATACGACCCCTCGTGCTCCTCGCGTCTTTCCACAGCCGGTGACACACCCCCGCATGTCACTCCCGGCGAGGAACGCGACCCCCTCGCGCTCCTCCTCGGTCGTCGGCCCGGCCGCCGAACCCCCTTCGGCCGCCGGGCCGCCGGTTCAGCTCTGGTGGGACTGGTAGTGCGCGACGGCGTCGGAGGTGCGGCCGGCGCCGTAGACCCGGAGGAACTCTGCCAGTTCCGGGTGGGTCGGGGCGAGGGTGTCGGCCGCCTCGATGATGTCTCCGGCGGCGGCCACCGAGCGCAGCAGCGACTGGATCTCACGGACCACCCGCTTGACCGTGGGCGCTCCCGAACTGCTGGTCGTCTGTGTGGTGTTGCTGAGCACCGAGCCCCCCTGCGACTTCTTGATCTCGTCCATGCGGTCGGTTGCCTCGGCGGCGCTGACGCTGCCGTCCGCGACCTGTCCCGCCAGGTCCTGCAGCAACTGCACGCGCTGCACCACCGCGGGATTGCCGATCTTCGCCCGCTGACCGCTCATCAGCTGCGACAGCATCGGTGCCGACAGTCCCAGTACCCCCGCGAGACGAGCCTGGTTGAGGCCAAGATCGTCTATGAGCTTACGGAAGAGCGCCCCCAGCGGCTCCCCGTACCAGTTCCGCTGCAGTTCCCGCGCTCTCGCGGTCGCTTCCTGCTGTGCGGCGTCCATTGCGTCTCCCCATCGCTTCCCCAAATACCGTGGTTCGCGACAGCGAACCACGCCGAGCATCTTACGGAGAGTGGTCGTTCATCGGGACCCCTAATCTTTTTGCGAGATACCCGGGGTGACCCGGTACTCTGGTCTGCGGCGCCCCCCGGTGAGCGGTTCTTCCGGGCCGGACGTCCACCTTCCGGGGCCTTAGCTCAGTTGGTAGAGCGCTGTCTTTGCATGGCAGATGTCAGGGGTTCGACTCCCCTAGGCTCCACTCGGAAAATGCCCCTTGACCTGCGGATAAGCAGGGCAAGGGGCATCTTCGTTTCACGTGAAACATGGGGCAGGAAGCCCATGGCCTCCTGCCCCATGCAATGTGGTTGGCGTCAGCCGCGTTCGTCGCGGTGTGCGGCCTCCTCCTCGGCCTCCTTGGCCTGTACCTCGGGGTCGAGTACGGACTGGCCGGTGCCGTCCACCGACGTCAGGCGACTCGACTCGGGCACCTCCGTCGCGGCGGGTGGCTCGACCAGCCAGTCCGGGTTGGCCTGCTTGTCCCACCACTTCCAGGCGGCGAAGGCGCCGCCCGCGACGATGCCGACAACCGCCAGCGCCTTGGCGAGGCGGCCGGCTCGGGCCCGCCGCTCCTGCTTGCGCACCAGCTTCTGGATCTCCTTGGGCGAGACCTGGCCACGCAGGGCGGCCAGCGCCGCGGCGCTGCGGGCCGCGGCCTCCTCGCGGGCGGGACCGGCCGCGGCCACGGCCTGCTCCAGCCTCGGACGTGAGTAGTCGGCCGCCTGCCGGGCGGCCTTACGGGTGCGGACGGCTGCCTCATGGGCGGCTTGGTCGACCTTCGGCGGTACATGCGTGCGTGCCTGTTCCAGGCGCGGCGCGAGATGCGCGTCGTACTGGACACGAGCCTGTTCGGCGGCCTGCGAGACCTTCGGCGCGAGCCGTACGCGTGCCTCGTGTGCGTAGTGCGCAGCCCTGTCCTTGGCCGTGTCGGCGTAGGGCGCCACCACTTCCGCGGCGTGCAGCACGCTGTCCTTCGCCGAGCCGCTCGCGGCGCGCACGCTGTCGATGCGGGTCACGGGATCCTCCTCCTCGGTGGCGTACGGTATTTCGACTTTCCACCCTTTTACGGATCATGCCTGCCAGGGGACTCCTGGGCATGTGAGGGCGGGCATCCGGGTCATGGGGTACTGATCACGTGCGATAGCGGATCTATTGCATCAGCGGATCAATAGCGGATGAATACGGGGCAACAGGAGCTTGTCGACGACAATGCCACGGATCGCCGCCCAGCGCCCCCGGCCCGGGGCCACTCGACCGGATTTCTGCATGCGAAAACCCCCAACCCGGCCACGAGAGAGGGTGCCGGGCGACGCACAGGCCGAAGCGTGCAAGGATCGGGAGGGCACAGAAGGACAACGGAAGGCAGGATCGTGGCCGAGCAGCTTTACGCCACCCTCAAGACGAACCACGGCGACATCGAAGTCCGGCTCCTGCCGAACCACGCCCCCAAGACGGTCAAGAACTTCGTCGAACTGGCCCAGGGCGAGCGCGAGTGGACCCACCCCGCCACGGGCGAGAAGGCCGCCAAGAAGCTGTACGACGGCACGATCTTCCACCGCGTCATCCCCGGCTTCATGATCCAGGGCGGCGACCCGCTCGGCACCGGCATCGGTGGCCCCGGCTACGAGTTCGAGGACGAGTTCCACCCGGACCTGCGCTTCGACAAGCCCTACCTGCTGGCCATGGCCAACGCCGGCCCCGGTACCAACGGCTCGCAGTTCTTCGTCACCGTCGCCCCGACGGCCTGGCTGACCCGCAAGCACACCATCTTCGGCGAGGTCACCGACGCGGCCAGCCAGAAGGTCGTCGACGCCATCGCCGGCGTCAAGACCACGCGCCCCAACGACCGCCCGGTCAACGACGTCGTCATCGAGTCCGTCGTGGTGGAGTCCCGCTGAGGCTGAGGCCTGCGCGAAGGGAACCAAACGCCCCGCTCGTCCGTAAGGATGGGCGGGGCGGTGCACGTGCGGACGACGAATGAGGGGAAGTCATGGACCAGGCGGCAGGCAGTTCACAGGGCGCCCAGAGCCTGCCCGGCTGCTACCGGCACCCGGACCGCGAGACCGGCATTCGCTGTACTCGCTGTGAGCGGCCCATCTGCCCCGAGTGCATGGTCAGCGCCTCCGTCGGCTTCCATTGCCCCGACTGCGTCCGTGGCGGCTCCGGCACGGGACACGCCCCCACCGCCGCACAGCCCCGCACGATCGCCGGCGGGACGATCGCGGCCGACCCGCACCTCGTCACCAAGATCCTGATCGGGATCAACCTCGCGGTGTTCATCGCCGTCCAGGTGCGGCCGTCGATCCTGCACGACATCACGCTCATCGGCGCCTGGCCGCCCGCCCCCTTCGCAGCCACCATGGGCGTCGCGGACGGCGAGTGGTACCGCCTGGTGACCTCGATGTTCACCCACCAGGAAATCTGGCACATCGGCTTCAACATGATGAGCCTGTGGTTCCTCGGCGGCCCCCTCGAAGCTGCCCTCGGCCGCGCCCGCTACCTCGCGCTCTACTTCGTCTCCGGACTCTCGGGCAGCGCCCTGGCCTATCTGCTGGCCTCCCCGAGCACGGAGACGCTCGGCGCCTCAGGCGCGATCTTCGGCCTGTTCGGCGCCACGGCTGTCCTCATGCGCCGCCTCCGGTACGACATGCGGCCGATCATCGCCCTGCTGGTGATCAACCTCATCTTCACCTTCGGCTGGAGCAGCATCTCCTGGCAGGCCCACATCGGCGGCCTCGTCGCCGGTGTCATCACCGGCTACGCCATGGTCCACGCCCCGCGTGAGCGACGGGCGCTGGTGCAGTACGGCACCTGTGCGCTGGTCCTGCTGGTGGTCGTGGGCATGACCCTGTTGAGGACGGCCCAGCTCACCTGAGCGGTTCAGTTGTCCACAGTGGGTGGCGAATCTTGTGCATAGTGTGCGCGAACAACTGTGCCCCCTGTCGCTGACCCGTGTTTCCGCAGGTCAGGCAGGGGGCGAACGGGTCTTCGATTGCCGGTGTGTCAGTCACACCAGCGTCAACACCCGAGGGGTTATCCACAGATCGTCTTTCTTTTCCCCATGTGGAAAACCGCTGTGGATAACTCAGTGGATAGCCCTGGGTAGAGCTACTTCCACTGTGTGGAGACGCCGAATCCGGCGGCGATGAAGCCGAAGCCCACCACGATGTTCCAGTTGTCCAGAGCGTCGATGGGCAGCGAACCGTCGGTCACATAGAAGACGACGATCCAGGCGAGACCGATGACGAACATGGCCAGCATCACCGGGGCGACCCAGGAGCGGCTGGTCAGCTTGATGGCGGTCGCCTGCTTCGCCGGCGGCGGCGTGTAGTCGGCCTTCTTGCGGATACGTGACTTCGGCACGAGGGTCTCTCCTGTCGATGCGCTGCGTGGCCGCGCAGGTAACTGGGTGTGGCTCGGGGCAGCGTACAAGGGGACACTTAGCGCTCCCCCGGGCGTCCGTTAGCGTAGTGCTTCCGTGGCGCCGAAGGAGATAAGGGTACGTTGAGCAATTCTGCCGACTCCCCCCAGTCCGGATCCAGTCCTGACCGCAGGCGAGGTTTCCGGCCCGTGCGCGTGCTCACCGTGGGCGTCTTCGCTCTCGCGGGACTCATTTTCTTCACCAGTTTCAATACGGCCAAGGGCACCAATATCCGCACGGACACGTCCTTGCTGAAGCTCTCGGACCTCATCCACGAGCGCAGCCAGAAGAACGGCGAGCTCGACGAGTCCACCGGCTCCCTGCGCCGCGACGTCGAGTCGCTCGCCGAGCGGGACGACGGCAGCACCAAGGCCGAGGACGACAAGCTCGCGGCCCTGGAGAAGAACGCGGGCACGCAGCAGCTCAAGGGCGAGGCGGTCACGGTCACGCTCAACGACGCCCCGCCGGACGCCACCGCCAAACTGCCCGGCTATCCCGAGCCGCAGCCCGACTACCTGGTCATCCACCAGCAGGACCTGCAGGCCGTGGTGAACGCGATGTGGCAGGGCGGCGCCCAGGGCATCAAGGTCATGGACCAGCGGCTGATCTCCACCAGCGCCGTGCGCTGCGTGGGCAACACCCTGATCCTGCAGGGCCGGGTCTACTCGCCGCCGTACAAGATCACGGCGGTCGGTGATCCGGAGAAGCTGCAGCAGGCGCT
Organism: Streptomyces fulvoviolaceus; assembly: GCF_000718165.1. Lineage (GTDB taxonomy): Bacteria > Actinomycetota > Actinomycetes > Streptomycetales > Streptomycetaceae > Streptomyces > Streptomyces fulvoviolaceus. The sequence goes on from NZ_JOEY01000027.1 coordinate 59,601, forward strand.
CGCGGACTCCAAGGCGATCCAGAACTACATGGTGTACGTCAACGTCTACGGGCTCGGCTGGAAAGTCGAGGAGGACGGGACGGTGACTCTTCCCGGCTACTCGGGCACAGTGGATCTGCAGTACGCCAAGCCCGTGGAGTAGTCGGTCTCTTCTGGAGCCGCCGGTGCGCGTGATCGTCAGGACCGTCAGCGAGTTGTGCATCACCGTCGGCACCGTGATCGTCCTCTTCGTGGTCTACGTGCTGTTCTGGACCGGCGTGAAGGCCGACGACGTCATGGGCGACCAGATCGACCAGCTGCAGGATCAGTGGTCGAAGGGGAGCGTGGAGCAGCCCAGGGCCACGGGGGGCGCGGAGGCGAGTCCGGAGGATCCGGCGCCGTACAAGAGCGGCAAGCCCTTCGCGATCATGTACATCCCACGGCTTGGTTTCACGTGGAACAAGCCGGTGCTCGAAGGCACCGCCACGAACACCCTGAAGAAGGGCCTCGGCCACTACGCGCGCACCACGCAGCTCGGCCAGCAGGGCAACTTCTCGGTGGCCGGCCATCGGCGGACGTACGGCGATCCCTTCAAGGACTTCCCGAAGCTGCGCCGCGGGGACGCGGTGGTGCTGACGGACGGGACCACCTGGTTCACGTATCGGATCGACAAAGGGCCCTACAAAACGGTGCCCACCGACGTTGAGGTGATCGATCCTGTGCCACGTAAGTCCGGGTACACGCGGTCGGGCCGCTATCTCACGCTGACCACGTGCGATCCGGAGTGGGGGCACAGCCACCGGCTGATCGTCTGGGCGCATCTGGACTCCACACAGCCTGTGGAGGCAGGGAAACCTCAGGCCCTGCGCCGTTAGTCTGGTGCGGTACGGCGTGAGTCTGGTGCCGTGGTGCGACGGAAGGGACGGCATGTACGGCTGGATCTGGCGGCATCTGCCGGGGAACGTGTGGGTGAGGGCGTTGATCTCACTCGTGCTGGTCCTCGCTGTGGTCTACGTCCTCTTCCAGTACGTCTTCCCGTGGGCCGAACCGCTGCTGCCCTTCAACGATGTGACGGTGGACAACCAGTGAGTGCGCGCATTCTCGTCGTCGACAACTACGACAGCTTCGTCTTCAACCTGGTCCAGTACCTGTACCAGCTGGGCGCCGAGTGCGAGGTGCTGCGCAACGACGAGGTGTCGACGGCGCACGCCCAGGACGGCTTCGACGGCGTGCTGTTGTCGCCGGGCCCCGGGACCCCCGAGGAGGCGGGCGTCTGCATCGAGATGGTGCGCCACTGCGCCGCCACCGGTGTGCCGGTCTTCGGCGTCTGCCTGGGCATGCAGTCGATGCAGGTGGCGTACGGCGGTGTCGTGGACCGCGCTCCCGAGCTGCTGCACGGCAAGACCTCGCTGGTCGAGCACGAGGGCAGGGGCGTCTTCGCGGGCCTGCCGACGCCCTTCACGGCGACGCGCTACCACTCGCTGGCCGCCGAGCCGGAGACGGTGCCGGCCGAGCTCGAGGTGACGGCGCGGACGCACGACGGGATCATCATGGGCCTCAGGCACCGTGAACTGCCGGTCGAGGGTGTGCAGTTCCACCCCGAGTCGGTGCTGACGGAGCACGGCCACCGGATGCTGGCCAACTGGCTGGTGGAGTGTGGCGACCAGGGTGCGGTGGCGAGGTCGGTGGGGCTCGCCCCGGTGGTGGGCAGGGCCACGGCGTGACGGCCCTGCGCCCCGAGCGCGAGTCGGAGACCTCGTACGGGGAGCAGTCGTACGAGGTCTCCGGTGCGCTTGGGGACTGGTACGACAGTGCGTCGTACGACACCGGCGGCCAGGACGAGCCGTGGATACCCCCCGCCGACGACGAGACCGTCGCGCTGCGGATTCCCGACGGCGAGTCCATATCGGCGTCTGGCGCCCCATCAGCCCCCTCCGCCACTGGGACCCCGACGGGCGGGCGGGCGGCCCGCAGAAAGGCCGCCAAGCGCCGTCATGGGCGTCACGGGGGCACTTCGGAGCCCGAGACACCCCGGACGGCCGACGAGAAGCCCCTCTCGCGTGTGGAGGCGCGCCGCCAGGCGAAGGCGCGCAAGCCCGGCCCGGCGGTCGTCGCGAGCCGTGCGATAGGCGAGGTGTTCATCACCACCGGCGTGCTGATGCTGCTGTTCGTGAGCTACCAGCTGTGGTGGACGAACGTCCGGGCGCACGCGCAGGCGGACAAGGAGGCGAGCAGCCTCCAGGACGACTGGGCGAGCGGCAAGCGCGCCCCGGGCTCCTTCGAGCCGGGACAGGGCTTCGCGATTCTCCACATCCCCAAGCTGGACGTGGTCGTGCCGATCGCCGAGGGCGTCAGCAACAAGAAGGTGCTCGACAAGGGCATGGTCGGCCACTACGGCGAGGGCGCGCTGAAGACGGCGATGCCCGACGCGAAGACCGGCAACTTCGCGCTCGCGGGGCACCGCAACACGCACGGCGAGCCGTTCCGGTACATCAACAAGCTCACCGCGGGCGACGAGATCGTCGTGGAGACGCAGACCGAGTACTTCGTCTACAAGATGACGTCGACGCTGCCGGTGACGGCGCCGAGCAACACGAGCGTGATCGGGCCCGTTCCGCCGCAGTCCGGTTTCACCGAGCCGGGCCGCTACATCACCCTCACGACCTGCACGCCGGAGTTCACCAGCAAGTACCGGTTGATCGTCTGGGGCAAGATGGTCGAGGAACGGCCGCGCAGCAAGGGCAAGCCGGATGCGCTAGTCCAGTAAGGGCAGATGAAACGTGGCAGCGACCACCGACGGCACCGAAGAGCAGACGAGCACGTCCGGATCCCGGCAGCAGGCCCCGCGCCGGCGCCGCGGCACGGGCCGGATCGCCATGGCGGTCAGCTTCTTCGGTGAACTCCTCATCACGGCGGGCCTGGTCCTCGGCCTGTTCGTCGTCTACTCCCTCTGGTGGACCAACGTCGTCGCCGACCGTACGGCGCACAAGCAGGCCGACAAGGTCCGCGACAGCTGGACCGCCCAGAAGGACACCGGTCCCGGCGCCCTGGACACCAAGAACGGCATCGGCTTCCTGCATGTCCCCGCGCTGAAGAACGGCGAGGTCCTGGTCGAGAAGGGCACGGAGGCGAAGGAGTTGAACGACGGCGTCGCCGGCTACTACACGGACCCCGTCAAGGCCACGCTCCCCACCAGCGGCAAGAAGGGCAACTTCACCCTCGCCGCCCACCGCGACGGCCACGGCGCCAAGTTCCACAACATCGACAAGATCAAGAAGGGCGACCCGATCGTCTTCGAGACGAAGGACAAGTGGTACGTCTACAAGGTCTACGCGATCCTTCCGGAGACCTCGAAGTACAACGTCAAGGTCCTTGGCAAGATCCCCAAGGAGTCCGGCAAGAAGAAGGCCGGCCACTACATCACCCTGACGACCTGCACGCCGGTGTACACGTCCCGGTACCGGTACGTGGTGTGGGGCGAGCTGGTCCGCGTCGACGCGGTGAACAGCGAGCGGACGCCGCCGAAGGAACTCGGCTGACGAGAGCTGGCGGAAGACGGCGGAAGCTGACGGAAGCCGGCGGAACCTGACGGAAAGAGCCCCGGCACCCTGATCAGGGTGCCGGGGCTCTTTCCTGTTGCAGGGGGGACGGTCAGTCCTCCGTGCGGGCCGCCGTTCCGGACGTACCGCCGAAGATGTTGCCGCCGTTGTTCCCGCCGTTGTTGTTGCCGACGCTGACGGTGGTCAGGGTGATCTGGGTGCTGCCCGGATCGTCGACCTCGTTGCCGGCGCCGGGATCCTGCTGGGCCACGAGCGCGGTGTCGCTCTGGTCGCTGTTGTTCGCGAACTGGATGTTCGTGAAGCCGGCCGCATTCAGGGTCTGCCTGGCCTGCGAGACCGTCTGGCCGACGACGTTCGGGACCTCGGTCTTGTCCGCGGCCTTGCCGATCTGGATGTTCACCGCGGAGTTCTTGTCGGCCTGGGTACCGGACCCCGGCGTGGTCGAGATGACCTTGCCGATCAGGTTGGTGTCGTCGGTCTCGACCTCGGTGCAGTTGCCGACCAGTTCGTTGGCCGTCATCTGGGCCTTGGCCTCGTCACAGGTCTTGCCGGTGACGTCCGGGACCGTGGCCTTCTCCTCGGCCTTGGCGATGGTGAGGGTGATCGTGGAGCCCTTCTCCACTTCCTCGCCGAGCTTCGGGTCCTGCTCCAGGACGGTGCCCACCTCTTCTGTGGACTCCTTGTCCTTCGTCTTGACTTCGAACCCGTACTTCTCGCCTTCCAGCGTCTCCGTGGCATCGTCGATGTTCTGGCCGAGAACACTCGGCACGGCCACCTTCGGGGCGCCGGTGGAGACCACGATGCTGACGGTGGAGTTCTTCTCGACCGTGGTGCCCGACTTCGGGTCCTGGTCGCAGACGTTGCCCTTGGTCGTCTCCTCGCAGGCCTTCTTCGTGACGTCCCCGAGCTTGAGGCCGCTGTTGGTCAGGCGTTTTCCGGCTTCGCCCTGAGACACGTTGACGAGGTTCGGCACGGCGACCGTGTCGTTGCCCGCGCCTCCGTTGCCGCTGAAGATCCACTTTCCGATCAGGATCGCGCCGACGAGCACGAGGACACCCGCGACCACCAAGAGGATCGTCGAGGTGTTCGACTTCTTCTGGCGGCGCCGGTCGGGGCGGTCGTCGTAGCCGTAGCCGCCGTCGTCCGGGTTCATGGGCGGCAGCATCGACGTGGCGCCGGCGTCCGTGGCGCGCAGGGCCGTGGTCGGCTGGTCGTCGGGGTAGCCGCCGTAGCCGACCGAGCCCATCGCTGCCGTGGCCGCGACCGGCTGGCCGTCGAGACAGGCCTCGATGTCGATGCGCATCTCGTCGGCGGACTGGTAGCGGTAGTTCGGGTCCTTGACCAGTGCCTTGAGGACGATGGCGTCCATCTCGGGCGTGATCTCGGGGTCGAACACCGACGGGGCCTGCGGCTCTTCCCGTACGTGCTGGTACGCGACCGCGACCGGGGAGTCGCCGACGAAGGGCGGGCGGACCGTCAGGAGCTCGTACAGCAGACAGCCCGCGGAGTAGAGGTCCGACCGCGCGTCCACCTGCTCGCCCTTGGCCTGCTCCGGGGAGAGGTACTGGGCGGTGCCGATGACCGCGGAGGTCTGCGTCATCGTCATGCCGGAGTCGCCCATGGCGCGGGCGATGCCGAAGTCCATGACCTTGACCTGGCCGTTGCGCGTGAGCATGACGTTCGCCGGCTTGATGTCACGGTGGACGATGCCGGCTCTGTGCGAGTACTCCAGGGCCTGGAGGATGCCGATGGTCATCTCCAGCGTCCGCTCCGGCAGCAGCTTGCGGCCGGAGTGGAGCAGCTCGCGGAGCGTGGAGCCGTCGACGTACTCCATGACGATGTACGGGATCGAGACCCCGTCGATGTAGTCCTCGCCCGTGTCGTAGACCGCGACGATCGCGGGATGGTTGAGCGAGGCGGCCGACTGGGCCTCCCGGCGGAACCGGGCCTGGAAGGAAGGGTCGCGCGCGAGGTCCACGCGCAGCGTCTTCACCGCCACGGTGCGGCCGAGTCGGGTGTCATGTGCGAGGTAGACCTCCGCCATGCCACCACGACCGAGCACATGGCCCAGTTCGTACCGGCCGCCGAGGCGACGCGGCTCTTCCATAGCTTCCTACCAGCCCTCTCCGTCGGTCCCGACCGGCACATGCGTGCGGTCGGAGGCTGCCGTCCGGGCCTACCGTACCCGTCTGGCGTTGTGTGACCTGGCCAAGCCCGTCACCCGATACAGGACCGGTATCGCAACGTGCACCGATGCGAAGGGGACGTGATCGGGGTCACTTCTTGCTGTCGATGACCGCCTCCATCACGCTCTTCGCGATGGGGGCCGCGAGGCCGCCACCGGAGATGTCGTCACGGACCGCGTTGTCGTCCTCGATCACAACAGCCACGGCTACGGGCGAGCTGTTGCCGACCTTGGCGTACGAGAGGAACCACGCGTACGGGTTCTTGCTGTTGTTCTCGCCGTGCTGTGCGGTACCGGTCTTGCCGCCCACCGTGACGCCGTCGATCTGGGCGTTCTTGCCGGTGCCGTCCTTGACGACCGTCTCCATCATCGACTGGAGGATCTGGGCGTTCTCCGCGGACAGCGGCTGGCTCATCTTCTCCGGGTCGGTCTTGGAGATGGGGTCGACGTTCGGGGCCTGGAGCTCGTCGACCATGTACGGCTTCATCAGGGTGCCGTCGTTGGCGACGGCCGAGGCGACCATGGCCATCTGCAGCGGGCTCGCGGCGGTGTTGAACTGGCCGATGGAGGACAGCGCGACCTCGGAGGGCGCCATGTCCTTGGAGAAGACCGACGCGCTGGAGCGGACCGGGGTGAACTGCTCCTCGTCGAAGCCGAACTTCTTGGCCTCGGCGAGCATCTTGTCGTTGCCGAGGTCGGAGCCGACCTTGCCGAAGACGGTGTTGCAGGAGTACTGCAGCGCCACGCGCAGAGTGGCGTTCTTGCAGGGGATGTTGCCCTCGTTCTTCAGCTGGGTCGTGGTGCCCGGCATGGTCCACGGCAGCGGTGAGTCGGTCTTCGAGTCGGCGCCGTCGTAGAGGTTGTTCTCCAGGGCGGCGGCCGCGGTGACGACCTTGAAGGTGGAGCCGGGCGGGTAGACCTCGCGCAGCGCCCGGTTGAGCATCGGGTCGTCGGGGTTGTTCTTCTTGTCGAGGGCCTTCCAGGCCTTCTCGTCCGACTCGCTGCCGCCGGCGATCGTCGAGGGGTCGTACGACGGGTAGGAGGCCAGCGCCAGGATCTTGCCGGTGGTCGGGTCGAGGGCGGCGACCGCACCCTTGCCGCCCTGCTTCTTCAGGCCGTCGTAGGCGGCCTTCTGGGCGGCGGCGTTGAGGGTGGTGACGACGTTGCCGCCCTCCTTCGCCTTGCCGGTGATCATGTCGAGGGTGTTGCGGAAGAAGAGCCGGTCGTCGTTGCCGGTGAGGATGCCGTCCTCGATGGACTCCAGCTGGTTGGCGCCGTAGGCCTGCGAGACGAAGCCGGTGACCGGCGCCCACATGGCGCCGTCCTTGTAGGTGCGCTTGTACTTGAAGTCGCCCGTGGTCGTCTCCGCGTGCCCGGTGATGGCCTTGCCGTCGACGATGATGTCGCCGCGGGGCGTGGCGTAACGCGCGATGAGGACGCGGCGGTTGTCGGGGTCTTCCTTGAGGCTGTCGGCCTTGACGTACTGGAGCCAGTTGTCGCGGACGAGCAGGGCGAGGACCAGGAGGCCGCAGAAGATCGCGATCCGGCGCAGGGGCTTGTTCATGACGGGCGGACCACCTGGGTCATCTCGGCGTCGGGGTTCGGGGCGGGGGCGGGCGCCGGGCGGCGTGCGGTGTCGCTGATCCTGATCAGGATGCCGATGAGGGCCCAGTTGGCGATGACGGAGGAACCTCCGTACGCCAGGAAGGGCATCGTCATACCGGTCAGCGGGATCAGGCCCATCACACCGCCGGCCACCACGAAGACCTGCAGTGCGAAGGCGCCGGACAGGCCGATGGCGAGCAGCTTGCCGAAGGGGTCGCGGGCGGCGAGTGCGGTGCGCACGCCGCGTTCCACGATCAGGCCGTAGATCAGCAGGATCGCCATGATGCCGGCCAGGCCCAGCTCCTCGCCGAAAGTGGCGAGGATGAAGTCGGAGTTGGCGGCGAACCGGATGAGCTCGGAGTGGCCCTGGCCCCAGCCGGTGCCGAGGGTGCCGCCGGAGCCGAACGCCCACAGGGCCTGCATGGCCTGCTCGGAGTGGACCATGCCGTCGCCGTTCGGGGTGCGGCTGAGCGTGTACTCGCGCATGGGGTCGAGCCAGGCCTGGACGCGGGTCTGGACGTGCGGTTCGAAGCTGGCCACGCCGACGGCGCCGACCGCGGACATCAGCAGACCGAAGACGATCCAGCTGGTCCGCTCGGTGGCGACGTACAGCATGATGACGAACATTCCGAAGAACAGCAGCGAGGTACCGAGGTCGGTCTCGAAGACCAGGATGAGGATCGAGATCATCCAGACGACGATGATCGGGCCGAGGTCGCGGCCGCGCGGCAGGTACAGGCCCATGAAGCGGCGGCTGGCGAGGGCGAGCGCGTCGCGCTTGACCATCAGGTAGCCGGCGAAGAAGACCGCCAGGACGATCTTGGCGAACTCGCCGGGCTGGATGGTGAAGCTGCCGACCTGGATCCAGATCTTGGCGCCGTAGGTGATGTCGGCGCCGAGGCCCGGGACCAGCGGGAGGAGCAGCAGGACCAGCGCGCCGACCATGGAGATGTAGGTGTAGCGCTGCAGGACGCGGTGGTCCTTGAGGAAGATCAGGACGACCGAGAACAGGGCGATGCCGAGTGCCGTGTAGATCAGCTGGTTGGTGGCCTTGCCGCCGGCGACGCCGATCCCCCGCAGCAGCGCGGACTGGTCGAGCCGCCAGATGGCGACGAGGCCGAGGCCGTTGAGCAGGGTGGCGAGCGGCAGCAGCAGCGGGTCCGCGTACGGCGCGAACTTGCGTACGACGAGATGGCCGACGCCGGCCAGGAGGCCGAGGCCCAGGCCGTAGCTCAGCAGGCCGGCGGGTACCTCGTCGTCGATCGCGAGGCCCACGTTGGCGTAGGCGAAGACCGGGATGAGGACGGCGAACACCAGCAGGGCGAGCTCGGTGTTGCGCCGGCTCGGGGCACCGATCGAGCCGATCGTGGACGTGTGGTGCGTCGACGTGTTCGTGGGACTACTCATCGTGTGACTGGGCCTCTCACCGCTTGCTCACTGCGTACCGCACTGCGAGACGACCTTCTGCTCTTCCTCCGAGAGAGTGGGGCCGGGGGTGGGCGCGGTCGGGGATGCGGAAGCGTTCGGGGACGGGGAGGTCGTGCCGGTCGGGCTCGGTGTCGCCTTGGACGCGAGGGAGGAGGTGGTGGTTCCCGTGGTCCCGCCGGCCTCGCCTTCGCCCGTCTCGGAGTTCTTCTCGCTCTCGGTCGCCTGCGCGTCGGCCTTCTTCTTGCAGGCGGAGGCCTGCACGGCCAGCTCGTCGATCTTCTTCTGGGCGGTCTTGAGGTCGCCCTCGGCGATCGTGCCCTCGACGAGCTTCTGCTGGTACGGCGGCAGGTACTTGAGTTCGATCTCGGGGTGGTCCTTGGAGACCTTCGAGAGCGAGACCCAGGCCAGGTCCTGGCTGATGCCCCGGTACAGGGCGATGTGTTCGTCGTTGGCGCCGACGTAGTACTGCGTCTGGGTCCAGCGCCAGCCGCCGTAGAGGCCGCCGCCGATGATGCCCAGCGTGAGGGCGATGTAGAAGGATCTCTTCAGCCACTTGCGGCCGGTGCGGGGCTTGACGAAGTCGTCGTCGCCGTAGTCACCGAAGCTGCCCGCGGGGATGTAGCCGGTGGTGTCGCCGGAGCCGGGCGGGCCGAACTCGCCGCCGCCCTGGCCGGGGACCTGGCGGCCGAGCCCGGAGGCGCGGCCGGCCGGGGTCTGCATGATGCCGTTGTCGTGCAGCTGGAGCTGGTTCTCGGCGACCGCGCCGACCACGACCGGGGTGTCGGAGAGCTGCCCGGCGAGGGTGTCCCCGGTGTCCAGGTCCAGTACGTCGGCGACGATGACCGTGATGTTGTCGGGGCCGCCGCCGCGCAGCGCGAGCTGGATCAGCTCCTGCACGGTCTCCTGGGGGCCCTGGTAGCTGGCGAGGGTGTCCTCGAGGGTCTGGTGCGAGACGACCCCGGACAGTCCGTCGGAGCAGATCAAGTAGCGGTCGCCGGCGCGGACTTCACGGATGGAGAGGTCGGGCTCGACGTGCTCGCCGCTGCCCAGCGCGCGCATCAGCAGGGAGCGCTGCGGGTGGGTGGTGGCCTCTTCCTCGGTGATACGGCCCTCGTCGACCAGGCGCTGCACCCAGGTGTGGTCCTGCGTGATCTGGGTCAGGACGCCGTCGCGCAGCAGGTACGCGCGCGAGTCGCCGACGTGCACGAGGCCGAGGCGCTGGCCGGTCCACAGCAGGGCGGTGAGCGTGGTGCCCATGCCCTCGAGTTGGGGGTCCTCCTCGACCAGGGCGCGCAGTTGGTCGTTGGCGCGCTGGACGGCGGTGCCGAGGGAGGTGAGGACGTCGGAGCCGGGCACGTCGTCGTCGAGGGCGACGATGGTGGAGATGGCCTCGGAGGAGGCGACCTCACCGGCGGCGGCGCCGCCCATGCCGTCGGCGATCGCGAGCAGGCGCGGGCCGGCGTATCCGGAGTCCTCGTTGCCCTCCCGGATCATGCCTTTGTGCGATCCGGCGGCGAAGCGCAGTGACAGACTCATGCGCACCTCGCCCGTCGGCTCCGGGTACATCCGCACGGTGCCCACCCTCCGGTCGGGAGCGCGCCGGGGCCCGTCGTGGGGGCCGCCGCTGCGTGCTCGCTCCGCTCGCGCTCATTCATGACGTAGCACTACTTCCGCAGCTCGATGACGGTCTTGCCGATGCGGATCGGCGCGCCGGGCGCGATCGGCGTGGGGGTCGTCAGCCGCGTTCGATCGAGGTACGTGCCATTGGTGGAGCCCAGGTCCTCGACGATCCACTGGCCGTCGCGGTCCGGATAGATCCTGGCATGCCGGCTGGAGGCGTAGTCGTCGTCCAGCACGATGGTGCTGTCGTGCGCCCGGCCCAGCGTGATGGTCTGGCCCTGGAGCGCGACGGTGGTGCCGGTGAGTGTGCCCTCGGTCACCACCAGCTTGGTGGGGGCGTTGCGGCGCTGGCGGCCACCGGAGGCCTGCTGGCGTTGGGGCGGGGGCGCGGCCTGCCGGGCGGCCTGCTGCGGCCGCCCGCTCTCTCGCCTGGACCCGCGCTGAGTGACGCGCGTTCCGAACAGGTCGCTGCGGATGACCTGCACGGCCACGATCACGAACAGCCACAGTACGGCCAGGAAACCCAGCCGCATGACCGTGAGGGTCAGCTCTGACATTGCCCCCGCTTCACCCTTCGGCTTGCCGGTAAATGATGGTGGTGCTGCCCACGACGATCCGCGAGCCGTCGCGGAGCGTAGCGCGGGTGGTGTGCTGCCCGTCCACCACGATGCCGTTGGTGGACCCGAGATCCTGGATGGTCGAGGGCGTTCCGGTCCGGATCTCACAGTGCCGGCGCGAGACGCCGGGGTCGTCGATCCGCACGTCGGCCTCGGTGCTGCGGCCCAGCACCAGCGTCGCGCGGGAGATCTGATGGCGGGCGCCGTTGATCTCGATCCAGTGGCGGGTGCGTCCGCCGGCTGCCGGCTGTGCGGCCGGCGGACGCTGGGCGTCGGCGGGCTGCGGGTAGCCGTAGCCGCCGGGTGCGCCGGGGCGGCCGCCGGGGGGCGGCGCGGCCGGCATGGGCGGGGCGCTCGCGGGTGCGGCGGACGGCGGTTGGCCGTAGCCGCTGGGGGCGGTCGGCCGTGCGGCCGGGGCCGCGGTCCCGGGAGCCTGCTGATTGGTGGAGGAGGCGAGCGTACGGCTGCGCACCCGGTACAGGCCGGTGTCGAGGTCGTCCGCCTTCTCCAGGTGGACCTTGATGGGGCCCATGAAGGTGTAACGCTGCTGCTTGGCGTAGTCGCGCACCATGCCGGCGAGCTCGTCGCCGAGCTGGCCGGAGTAGGGGCTGAGCCGCTCGAAGTCCGGTGTGCTCAGCTCCACGATGAAGTCGTTGGGGACGACCGTGCGGTCGCGGTTCCAGATGGTCGCGTTGTTGTCGCACTCGCGCTGGAGTGCTCCCGCGATCTCCACGGGCTGCACCTCGGACTTGAACACCTTGGCGAAGGTGCCGTTGACCAGACCTTCGAGACGCTGCTCGAACTTCTTCAGGACTCCCATGGGGCACCTCCTTCGGCGTTGCCGTCCTGTGTACTGCGTACCTGGTACTGCTTACTGATCGTATCCACGCGCCGCTCGATCGGCTGGTTCCCCCTGTCGGACCGGTCGACAGGTGTCGACGACTCCGAAGTTCCCTGTGGAGCTCCCCTTCGAACTCCTCTGTCAAGGATCGTAGAGGCGGCCGCAGACCAGTGTCCCGCACCTGACTGTGGAGCCCGACCTGCTCCGGGGGAGACGGGGGCTACCGGTACGAGGTTGATACGTGAACCGTTACACGTTGATACGTAGCCGAGGGCGCCCCGGGTTGGTCGGTCGCCGGCGGGAGCTGACGAACCCGCTGGTGGGCGGCTGCCCAGGGATAAGGGATGTGAATCCACCCTCTCCGGCGTGCTAATGTTCTCGGTGTCGGAAGGCCCCGGACCACGCGGAACGGAGCCCAGGACACACCCAATGCGCGGGTGGCGGAATAGGCAGACGCGCTGGATTCAGGTTCCAGTGCCCGCAAGGGCGTGGGGGTTCAACTCCCCCCTCGCGCACCATACGAGACGGTCGTCATCGTGAACACGATGGCGGCCGTCTCGCTTTGTTGTGCCCGCGGGCAGGTGGGGCGCCGGGTGTGAGCTCTTTCTCACGTGAGCCCGGTCACCGGCGGGGGCGGGCGGGGCGGCGGTGGCATCGTGCTGCACCCTGTCCGGTCCCTGTGGGCGGGTGTCGGCACCCTGCCGGTGTGGCTCCCTGCATTGCATTTCCGTGGTGGGGAGCGGAAATGCTCGGCAGGAATTCAGTTGTCGGTCGGGCAGGGAGAACCGGTCGGCGAAGCGGGATGAATTTCTGTTTCTGATTTCCGAGAGGGAATTACTTAATGAGCGTTTTCGGTCGCCGCGTAGGACCCGATCCGGGGCTCGGAGCCCGTCGCGACGGCCGGCGTGGACGGGGTCGGCCCAGCTGGGGATGGCAGGTCCCCCTCCCGGTTCACCACGCGGTGCCGGGTTCCGACGAGGAGTTCGCGCCCGTGTGAAACCTTCCTGAGGCGCTCCGGAAAATCTTCGGGCGGTGAGTCCCGAAGTCGCTCCGCAGGCGCTCGTGACGCGTCGGGAAAAAACGAACTCCTGGAGCAGCGGAAGGAATTGGCCGAGGCGGATACGTTCCCGTATCGAGGAGCTCACACAGCGGTGCGAGGACCTTGCCGTACGGGGCGTGGCGATGCGCGGTGTCCGTCTCGACAGCGTTCACCTGCCCGCGGAAGATCGCGGTCACGAGGGCGGAGGTGTACGACCCGGCGGTCTGACGGGCCGACCTCCGGCTGAACCGAAGCCGGGCGCCGTACGGCTGTGGGCATGGGGCCGTAGACACATGTGCGCGGCGTCGGCCGGGACGGAGGAGGTGCCGACGGGCGCCGGTCAGGGGGTCACTCCCGCAGGCCGGCCAGTTCCACCGGCCGGCGCCGCATGGCGAGGCCGGCCGGGGCGACGGAGGAGACCACGGCGAGCACCGCACAGGCACCGACGGCCGCGCCGAGCTCCGCCCACGGCATCTCCACCGGGCTCCACACCGACAGCAAGCCGAGCGCGCCCCACATGCCCAACAGGTTGAGCCCGGCGACCAGGAGCCCGAGCACCCCGCCGACCGCGACGACCATCAGCGCCTCGGCGCCGACCAGCCGCAGCACCTGCCCCTGGGTGGCCCCGGCCAGCCGCAGCACGGCCAGGTCGCGGACCCGGTCGCAGGTCGCCATGACCATGGTGTTGGCCAGGGAGATGCCGGTGTAGAGCAGGGCGATGCCGAGGACCAGCAGGAAGCCGATGGGGGTCCCTCCGCTCGAGCGAAGCCGGGAGTGGGGGAGGGCGGTCCGGTTGGTCTCGGGGTAACTGGACTGTACCCACTGGGACTTGGTGAAGATCTCCCCGCCGGACGCGCTCACCGCGTTCCGCAGTCCGGCGGCCACCGCCGCGGAGTCGGCGCCGTCGGCGAGGGCGACGTCCACGCGGTCGACGCTCGCGCCGGGGGCGTTGGCCGGGGTGACGTAGACGCCGTTGTCGCCGGTGCCGGTGGTCATGACCGCGGCGATCCGCAGCGACTTCTTCGTGCCGTCGCCGAGCCAGACGTCCACGGTCTGTCCGACGGTGTGCTTCTCCCACTCCTCGTTGACGATGACCGACCCGTCGTCGAGGTCGCTCACCTTCCCGGCGGCCAGCGGCAGACGGACGGTCTCGGCGAGCGGGCCGGCCTCGGCGGCGCGGGCCTCGGACTTGATGAGGGCCACGCCCTCCTCCAGGACGTAGACGGCGCTCGACGAGGTCGCCGACACCTCGGCACCCTGCACCGCGCGCAGCTTCTCCACCGTCGCCGCGTCGAAGCCCGCGTCCCCGGCCGGGGTGACGACGAAGGCGGCGGCGGTCTGCTCGCGCGTCTCGGTGGCCTTGGCCTCGTTCAGCGTGGCGGTGGCGCCCAGCAGCGAGCCCGTGAGGGCGACCGTCACGAGGACGGGCGCCGCGATGGCAGCCGTACGACGGATGCCCGCGGCCGCGTTCTCGCGCACCAGCATCCCGCCCGCGCCCGGCAGTTGGGCCGGCAGCCAGGCGATCAGCCGGGTCAGCGGGCGCACCAGGACCGGCGCGAGCAGCGCGATCGCGGTGATCAGCAGCATCGGGCGGCTGACATAGGTCTTGCGGTGCAGCAGCTCGCCCGGGTCGGTCACCAGGGTCAGGCCCAGCGTCACCGCGGCGGTCAGCAGCAGGCCCGCCCCGAACAGTCGGCGGCCCCACGTCATCGCCTTGGTGTCCACGGACGCCTCGCGCAGCGCCTGGGTGGGACCGGTGCGGCCGGCCCGCCAGGACGCGGCGATCACCCCGAGCAGCGCGACGAGCAGTCCGGTCCAGAAGGCCATGTGGTACGGCCAGGTGAAGTCCCCGATGGTGAACCAGCTCGGCGCCAGCTCCCCGTCGACCACCCACTCGGCGAGCCGCGGGGCGCCGTACGCGCCGAGCACGCAGCCGGCCGCCGAGGCGAGCACGCCGACCAGCAGCGCCTCCGCGCACACCATCCGCCGGATCTGGCCCGGCGTGGCCCCCGCGGTGCGCAGCAGACCGAACTCCCGGCGCCGCTGGGCGACCGCGAAGGCGAAGGTGGACGCCACCACGAACACCGACACGAAGGCGGTGACCCCGCCGGCGGTGCCGAACATGGCGTTCATCGCGGTGAGCGCTTCGCTGTCGCGGTCCGGGTCGGCGTCCGCGAGGCGGCGCTCGGTGCCGGTGAGCACCTGGGCGGTGTCGCCCACCGCGCTTCTGACCGCCGTGGCATCCGCGTCCACCACCACCAGCTGCGTGCTCACCGGCGAGAGTTCGGCCGCCCGCGCGTCGGTGTAGAAGACGGCGTCCTCGAAGCCGCGCGGGGCGGCGGTGCCGACGGTGCCGACGACCGTCACGGTGCCGTGGTCGGTGCGCACCTGCTGACCGGTCCGGGCCCAGTCGCCGGTGACGACTTCGGTGGCCGCTCCGGGCGCTCGTCCGGCCGTGATCTCGTACGGCGTGAACGCGGCCGTGGACCAGGGGTGGCCCACCAGGTCGCCGGGCCCGCCCTCGGCGCGTACGGCGAAGGACCGGTCCGCGACGACGGTGCCGAGCTCCTTCAGCTTCGCCACGGTCTGCGCGGGCACCGCGCGCGGGTGGGCGAGCTTGTGGGTGCGGTCGCCGATCGGGGTCGGCACGGACAGGGTGTCCTGCCCGCGGACGACGACCGGCGCCGCGGCGAAGCGCTCCGGCTGCCGCTCGGGCGCGTCCAGCGAGGAGGCGAGGGCCAGCCCCATCACGACGAGCAGGGCGACGCCCAGCGAGAGCGCGACGAAGCTGCCGACGAAGGTGACCCAGCGGGTGCGCAGGGTACGAAGGGTGATGCTCAGCACGGGGTGGCCTCCGAGTTGCTCAGGAGGGCGGAGTCCGAGGTGGTCAGGAGGGGGGCTGCCGGGGCGGTCAGGAGGGCCGATTCCGAGGCGGGCGGTACCGCAGCCTCCAGCTTGGTCATGCGGGCGGCGATGTCGTCGGCGCCGGCCCCGGCCAGCTCGCCGTTGACGCGGCCGTCGACGAGGAAGACGACGCGGTCGGCGTAGGAGGCGGCCACCGGGTCGTGGGTGACCATGATGATCGTCTGGCCCTCACGGTCGACCATGCCGCGCAGCAGGGTTAGCACCTCACGGCTGGTCTGCGAGTCCAGGGCACCGGTCGGCTCGTCGCCGAAGAGGACCTCGGGGCGGGTGACCAGGGCGCGGGCCAGGGCGACGCGCTGCTGCTGCCCGCCGGACATCTCCGTCGGCCGGTGCCGGGCACGGTCGCCGAGCCCGACCTGCCGGAGCACCTCACGGACCTGGGCCTTCGGGACGCGCCGGCCGGCCAGGCGCAGCGGCAGGGAGACGTTCTGCTCGGCGGTCAGCGACGGCAGCAGGTTGAACGCCTGGAAGACGAACCCGATGCGCTCCCGGCGCAGCAGGGTCAGCTTGGTCTCGCTGAGCCTGGTCAGCTCGGTGCCGCCCACCGCGACCGAGCCCGAGGTGGGGCGGTCCAGGCCCGCGGCACACTGCAGCAGGGTCGACTTGCCGGAGCCGGAGGGGCCCATGACGGCGGTGAAGGTGCCGCGCGGGAAGGAGAGGGAGACCTGGTCGAGCGCCGTCACGGCGCTGTCGTCCGACCCGTACCTCCTGCTGACGGAACGCAACTGGATGGCGTCGTTGTTCATGTGTCCCCACTTCGTTCGGTGTCTGTCCTCCCGCGCACCTGGGCGGGACAGGGCATCGGGGCATCGAGGGTTCGGGGGTTTGGGCATCGGGCATCGGGCTGTGCGGGGTCTGTCACCCGGGCCCGGTGGGCCCGATGACGTAGCCGACGAACACCGCGCCCGCGCCCCGCCGTTCGATCGGACCGAGGGCCCGCTCGGTGTACCTGCGCCCGCCCGCCCGGGCCTGCGGCGGGGTCAGGATCCGGGACTTCCGGTACCGGCCGACGGCGTAGCCGGCCAGGTTGCCCAGGGCCGCGCCGGTCGATGCGGTCAGCAGCACCGCGCCGGTCGATGCGGTCAGCAGCAGCACGCCGGTCAATGCCGTCAGCAGCACCGCGGCGAGAATGCCGGTGCCGCCGTGCGCTGCCATCTGCTCCGCCGGCCAAGCCGTCATCCGGGGTGCCGCCTCTCTCGTCTTCTCGATGCCTCCACGAAACCGTGCGGAGCCACTCGGACGCAGTGCGGCAGAACCGAGACTCGGGGTAGGGCCAGGCATACCCACGGGGCTCGTCTCAGCCTGCCTGGACCGGCCAACCGGGCCGTACGACAGTGGAGTTACGACAGTGGAGTTGGGCTTCACCCGGTGAGGCGCCCGTGACCCGTCGTAGGGCGGCCGGGACCGTCGTACGGCCGACTCGGCGGCACCCCGCCCACCGGCCCGTACCCCGCCTCCCACCTGGCCGGATCGTGGCCCGCGCGCCCCCGGGGGTATGGCCGGCCCTACCCTCCGTCCGCCCCCTGGACCCATGGCCCCGCCCCCCGCCGCCCTTCTACCGTGATCCCCATGCACCCTCGGAATGTGTGGCAGGCCATGTCCCGGCCGGGCTTCCTGCTGTCGGCGTGGCCGTGGCGCTCGGTCGGCTATCTGCTGACCGGTGTGGTCTGCGGTGTCCTCGCCCTGGTGGGGATCGTGACGCTGGCCGCGGTCGGCGGCGCCCTGGCCATCGTGCTCGTGGGGCTGCCGCTGCTCGTCGTCCTCGCGCTGGCCGGCCTCCCGGTCGCCCGGGTGGAGCGGCGCAGGCTGCGGCTGGTCGACCTGGACCCGGCCCCCGACCCGCAGCGGCTGCCCGCCACCGAGGGCCTGTGGGTCTGGCTCATGACCCGGCTGCGGGAGCAGGCGACCTGGCGCGAACTCGGGTACGCCCTGCTGTTCGCCGGCCTGCTCTGGCCGGCCGACGCCCTCGTGGTCACCGTCGCCCTGCTCTTCCCGGTGTCCATGGCCGCCACTCCGCTGCTCATGGCCACCGTCGGCGGGGGCGAGGAGACGAAGGTGCTCAAGCAGTGGACGGTCACCACCTGGCCGACGGCGTTCGGGGTCGCCGTCCTCGGGCTGCTGCTGCTGGCCCTCGGCGCCTATGTCCTCGGCGTCGCGGCCGGCGCCCGCGCCGAACTGACCCGCCTGCTGATCGCCGACCGGGACGCCGAACTCGGCGCCAGGGTCGTCGAACTGAGCCGTTCCCGCGTGCGGTTGGTGGACGCCTTCGAGGCGGAACGCCGGCGCATCGAGCGCGACCTGCACGACGGTGCCCAACAGCGCCTGGTCGCCCTGACGATGACGCTGGGCCTGGCCCGCCTCGACGTCCCGCCCGGACCGCTCGCCGATCAGCTCGCCAAGGCCCACGACGAGGCGGGCAAGGCGCTCGCGGAGCTGCGCGAGCTCATCCACGGCATCCACCCCAAGGTCCTCGCGGACTACGGCCTGACCGCCGCCGTCGCCGACGCCGCGGACCGGTCCGTGGTCCCGGTCGACGTCGAACTGGCGGTGCCGGGGCGGCTGGAGCAGGCGGTGGAGGCGGCCGCGTACTTCGTCGTCTGCGAGGCCCTCGCCAACATCGCCAAGCACAGCGGCGCACAGCGCGCCGAGGTGCGGGGCGGGCACGCGGGCGGACGGCTGCTGCTCGAGGTGCGGGACGACGGCCGCGGCGGCGCCGACGCCTCGGCGGGCAGCGGACTGACCGGACTCGCGGACCGGGTGTCGGTCCTGGATGGCAAACTCGCCCTGTCCAGTCCGCCGGGCGGACCGACCCTGCTGCGTGTGGAGTTTCCTTGCGAGTTGACCGAGGCGGCCGATCGCTCCGCGTAGTACTGGCCGAGGACAGCGTGCTGCTGCGCGAGGGCCTCATCGGCCTGCTCGGCCGCTGCGGCCACGAGGTCGTCGCGGCCGTCGGCGACGCCGAGGCGCTGATCGCCGCCGCCGAGGAGCACACCCCCGACATCGTCGTCACCGACGTCCGTATGCCGCCCGGTTTCCAGGACGAGGGCCTGCACGCCGCGGTCCGCCTCCGCGAGACCCGTCCCGGCCTGCCGGTGCTGGTCCTCAGTCAGTACGTGCAGCGGGCGTACGCCTCCGAACTCCTCGACTCCGGCGACGGCACCGGCGTCGGCTACCTCCTCAAGGACCGGGTCGGGCAGGTCGAGGAGTTCGTCGACGCGCTGTGCGAGGTCGCGGGCGGCGGCACGGTCGTGGACCCCGAGGTCGTACGACAGCTGCTGCGCCGCCGCCGGGACCCGCTGGAGCGGCTCACCCCGCGCGAGCGGGAGGTCCTCGCACTGATCGCGCAGGGCAGGTCCAACGGGGCGATCGCCCGTGAACTCGTCGTCTCCGAGGCGGCGGTCGGCAAGCACATCGGGGGGATCCTGACGAAGCTGGACCTGCCGCCGGCGGACGAGACGCACCGGCGGGTGCTGGCGGTGTTGGCGTATTTGCGGGCGTGAGGGGGTGGGGGCCGGGGGGCTTCGTGGCCCGGTGGCCCGGTGGCCCGGTGGCCCGGTGGCCGGTGGCCGGTGGCCGGTGGCCCGTTGGCCGGGAAGCATCTCCCGATATAGGTGTGGCATGCGTACGGCTTAGCGCCGACGTGAACTGTGGGCCGCGCCCGGCGACTCCCGCCGGGCGCCCCGTGCCCCGGTGAATCCTTCCGGGGCACCTGTGCCGGGAGGTAAGGCCCGTGCGCCGTCGCCTCACCGTCTCGCTGCTCGCCGCCCCCTGCTCCCTGCCTCCTGTTCACCGCTGCGCTCGCCGTGCTCACCAGCTGGACCCAGACCGGCACGTTCGACGCCAACAAGGCCCGCCTGGACACCGCGTTCCACGCCGGCCTCCAGCGCGTCCGCGCGACCTGCTCGGGCCTGAAGAAGGCCTCGTGCAACGCGACGGTGTGGACGTACTACCAGGCTGTGGACAAGCTGGGCTGAGTTGTCCACAGGGTCTGACGCGTTTCGGCCACCGGCTGTACGGTCGGCACAAGTTGATGTTCGGGCCGACGGTCGGGCCGAGGTGCGGAATGGCGCGGGGAGGCGGTCGCAGTGACCGAGAGCGGTGTGAGTGTGGAGACCGGGGTGCGGGGGACGGTTTCGGACACCGGGCCGGTGCGGCGGCTGCCCAGGGTGCCCGGCTTCGCCGAGCGGTCCGCCGCGGGCTCGCCCAAGCAGGAGGGCAAGGCCCTGCGCGACGGCGTCCCGCGCAGCGCGCACGCCACGCTCGACCTCGACGCCTCCCGCCCCGACGCGGTGAGCGCGGTCGAGGCGTCGAGCCACGGCCGCATACCCGGGCTCAAGCCGATCCGGATCGGCAGGATGGCGGCCACGCCGTTCGCCTTCCTGCGCGGCGCGGCGGGCCTCATGGCGCACGACCTGGCCCGCACCCCCATGACCAGGATCCGCGCCCAGATCTGCGGCGACGCGCACGCGGCGAACTTCGGCCTGTACGGCGACGCCCGCGGCGGCCTGGTCATCGACCTGAACGACTTCGACGAGACGGTCCACGGCCCCTGGGAGTGGGACCTCAAGCGGCTCGTCGCCTCGCTGGTCCTCGCGGGCCGGGAGGCCGGCGCCGACGAGGACACCTGCCGGGCGGCGGCGCACGGCGCGGTGGGGGCGTACCGCCGCACCATGCGGCTGCTCGCCAGGCTCCCGGTCCTGGACGCGTGGAACGCCATCGCGGACGAGGAGCTGGTCTCCCACACCGACGCCCATGACCTGATCGGCACCCTGGAGCGGGTCTCGGAGAAGGCGCGGGCCAACACCAGCGGGCGTTTCGCGGCGAAGTCGACGGAGCCGACCGAGGACGGCGGCCGCCGCTTCGTGGACGCCTCGCCCGTACTGCGGCGCGTTCCCGACGCAGAGGCGGCAGCAGTGGCCGCGTCCCTGGAGGAGTACGTGACCACGCTCTCCGAGGACCGCCTCCCGCTGCTGGCCCGGCACGCGGTGCACGACGTGGCGTTCCGCGTGGTCGGCACGGGCAGCGTCGGCACCCGCTCCTATGTCGTCCTCCTGCTGGACCACCGCGGCGAGCCGCTGGTCCTGCAGGTGAAGGAGGCGCGGGCCTCCGCCCTGGTGCCGCACCTGGTGACCGCCGGCTTCGAGGCGCCGCCCGTCGACCACGAGGGCCGCCGGGTCGTGCTGGGCCAGAAGCGCATGCAGGTCGTCAGCGACATCCTGCTGGGCTGGACGACGGTCGAGGGCCGTCCCTACCAGGTCCGTCAGTTCCGCAACCGCAAGGGCAGCGTCGACCCCGCGGCCCTCTCCGCCGACCAGATCGACGACTACGGCCGCATGACCGGCGCCCTTCTGGCCCGCGCCCACGCCCACAGCGCGGACCCCCGCGTGATCGCCGGCTACTGCGGCAAGAGCGAGGAACTCGACGAGGCGATGGCGGCCTTCGCCGTGGCTTACGCCGACCGCACCGAAGCGGACCACGCGGACCTGGTGGCGGCGGTACGGGTGGGGAGGGTCGCGGCGGAGCTGGGGGTGTGAGGACGGGCGGTGCCTCGCGTGGCCGGGGCGGCCGGAGCCCCGGCGCGGCACGCACGGGGGCAGGAATGCGGTACGCGGCCTGAAGGCCTTGCCTGCACCCCGCGCCCCGCAGGCCTTGCCCGCGTCCCGCACCCCGCGCCCCGCACGAGGTGCGAGGCCGATCCGCCCGTCTGATGCTGAGAGGCCATCCGTCCGCCCGAGGGCATCCCGGAGCAGAGCCTGGCCTGCGGAAAGCGGGGCATCGAGTGGGACACCGCGTCGCTCTGCCGGAAGCCGCTGCCGACGTGCCGGTCGGTGTCTGCTCCTCGGCGTGAGCAGAGGGCACCGGCGCCGTGGCCTACGCTGTTCGGATGACGACCCCGGAAGCTGAGCAGCAGGGTGGGGGTGCCGCCGGTGAGGAGCAGGTGACGCCCGAGGGCGCCGGTGTGCCCCGGCCCGAAGAGCGGCTGGAGCGGGCCGTGCGCGCCGCCGAGCAGGCGCTGATCGAGTACGAGATCGCGGTGGAGACCTTCCGCATCGAGGTGGACAACTTCTCCCGGCTCCACCACCAGAGGCTCGGCCCGGTGTACGCGCGGCTCGACGAACTGGACGCCCAGATAGCGGAGGCCCGGGCCGCCCGCACCGGCGACCCCGAGGACCGGCGCAAGGCGGACGAGGCACGGGCCCGGGTGCTGCCCATGCCCGGCGTCGAGGAGCTGTTCCACGGCTGGATGGACGGGGAGGGGCTGTTCCCGGAGGCCGAGGCGATGCTCACCGACCAGCCGGTGCAGCCCCCGCAGCGGGTGCGCCCCAGCGACGAGGCCCGCAAGCTCTACCGCGAGCTGGCCCGCAAGGCCCACCCCGACCTGGCGCAGGAGGACGGGGAGCGGGCACGGCGCGAGGAGTTCATCACCCGGGTCAACGCCGCCTACTCCCGCGGCGACGAGACGCTGCTGCGGGAACTGGCCGAGGAGTGGGCCGCGGGCCCCGTGCCCAAGGAACAGGGCCCCACCCCCGCCGAGGAGCTCTACGCCCGCCTCGAATGGCTCGCCCAGCGCAAGGAACTGCTCTCGGTGGTCGCGCGGGAGCTGGAGGAGAGCGCGATCGGCGGGATGCTCCGGCTGGCCCCGGACGACCCGGACCGCCTCCTGGAGGAGATCGCCGAGCAGCTGCTGGCGCAGGTTTCCGAGCGCGAGTCGGAGCTGGCGGAGCTGCTCGGGCAGGAGTGACCCATGGCCGTGTCCGGTCCGCGCCGGCGTCGGGTAGCGTCGGACACATGTCTTTTGGAGCTGGTGTGCCCACGGTCGAGGTCACGGACCTCAAGGACAGCGACTTCCTGCTGGACGTCCGCGAGGACGACGAGTGGCAGGCGGGTCACGCCGAAGGGGCGCTGCACATTCCCATCAGTGAGTTCGTCGCCCGGTACGGCGAGCTGACCGAGGCGGCACCGCAGGACGGGCGGGTCCACGTGATCTGCCGCTCCGGTGGCCGCTCGGCCCAGGTCACGATGTACCTCGCCCAGCAGGGCATCGACGCCGTGAACGTCGACGGCGGCATGCAGCTGTGGGCGGAGGTCGGCCGCCCCGTGGTGACCGACGACGGACAGCCGGGCTTCGTTCTCTAGCCCCCTCCCGGCCGCTCAGCCCAGGGGATGGGCCGCCAGCAGGTCCCCCAACGCCTCCTCGTGTGCCGCCGCCGGGCCGAGCGACAGTTCCAGGTACTTGGCCCAGGCGTGGTACCGGTGCAGGGGATAGTCGACGTCGGCACCGAACCCGCCGTGCAGATGCTGTGCCGTCTGCACGACCCGCCGCACGCCCTCCGAGGCCCAGATCTTGGCCACGGCGACGTCCCCGGCCGCGGGCAGCGCACCCTGCGCCCCCGAACCGATCCGCCACGCGGCCTGCCACAGCGTGACCTCCATCGCGCGCAGGTCGATGTACCGGTCGGCGGCCTGCACGGCGACGGCCTGGAAGGTGGCGACCGGGAACCCGAACTGCTCCCGCTTGCTCGTGTACTCGCTGCTCATCCGCAGCACCCGCTCGCCCAGCCCGAGCGCCAGCGCACACGTCCCCGTGGTCAGCAGATCCCGCAACCACTCCCACGCGCCCTCGGTGTCGATCACGTCCCGATCCGCGATCCGCGCGGACTCCAGCCGCAGCTCGCCCAGCCGCTCCCCGCTGGTGGAGAACTGCTCCCCGAGCACGACCCCTTCACCCACCCGGGGGACCAGCGCGAGGACGGTCCGATCGGCGGCCGTCCGCGCCGGTACGACGACGAAGTCGGCGTTGTACGCCCACGGCACCGCCGTCTGCACCCCGTCCAGGACCCAGTCGGCGCCCTCCTGCCGAGCGGTGACGGCGAGTTCGGCCGGGTCGTGACCGGTACGGCCGTTCGCGGCGACGGTCAGCACGACCTCCCCGCGCCCGGCCCCGGCCAGCAGACCTGACCTCAACTCCTCACCGCCGTAGGCCTGTACGGCCGACATGGCCGCGCTGCTCTCCAGCAACGGCACCCGCGCCAGCACCTTCGCCGACTCCCGCAGCACCAGGCACAGCGCGATGGCGTCCAGGCCGGCCCCGCCGTACTCCGGGTCCAGCAGCAGGCTCAGCAGGTCCGCGTCGGCGAGCCTGGCCCACAGCGCACGGTCGAAGTCGTCGGCGACGGCGCCTGTGGTGAGCGCCGGGCTGGGCACCGCGTCCGGCGCGACGTCGGCGAACACGCCGCGCGCCGCCTCGGCCGCCGCCTGCTGCTCCTCGGTGAAGGTGAAGTCCACGGTCCCGGTCCTCCCGACGGCTCAGCTGATCTGACGGTCCGTCAAGATAGAACAGGTTCTAGAAGAAGGGAACGGGCTGCCGATGCCTACGTGTCGAATACCTACGTGTCGAATACCTACCTGTCGAAGGTCTACCTGTCGAAGTCCAACTCCACCTTCTCGGTCACGGGATGCGACTGGCACGCCAGCACATACCCCGACTCCGTCTCCTCCGGCTCCAGCGCGAAGTTGCGGTCCATGCGCACCTCGCCGGAGACCAGGAAGGCCCGGCACGTCCCGCACACCCCGCCCTTGCAGGCGTAGGGCGCGTCGGGTCGGTTGCGCAGCACTGTCTCCAGAAGGGACTCGCCGTCCTGGACGGGCCAGCTCCCGCCGCGGCCGTCCAGCCGGGCGGTCACCGTGCTGTGCGCGGGAGCAGGCGCGGTCGCGGTCGCGGTGGGGGCGACGGGGTCCACATGGAAGATCTCCTCATGGATGCGGGTACGCGCGACCCCGAGCTCCCGCAAGGCCCGTTCCGCCCCCTGCACCAGCCCGAACGGCCCGCACAGGAACCACCCCGCCACCCGCTCCACCGGCAACAGCGCCGGCAACAGCCCGGTGAGCCGCTCCCGGTCGAGCCGTCCGGACGGCAGCCCCGCCTGCTGCTCCTCCCGGGACAGCACCGTGACCAGCTGGAACCGCTCCGGCCAACGGTCCTTCAGATCGGCGACCTCCTCGAGGAACATCGTCGAGGCGGACGTCCGGTCGCTGCGTATCAGACAGAACCGGGCCTCCGGCTCGCGCGCCAGCAGCGTCGCCGCGATCGACAGCACCGGGGTGATGCCGCTGCCGCCGACGATCGCCGCGTAGAGCCCGGGCGCGGGGTCCAGGCTGAAGCGTCCCGCCGGTGTCATCACCTCCAGCTCGTCACCGGCGTTGATCTCCTTGAGCGCGTACGCCGAGAAGGCCCCGCCGTCCACCAGTCGCACCCCGACCCGCAGCGTGCGGGGCCCGTCGCCGGCCGGGGCCGGTGCCGGGGAGCAGATCGAGTACGTCCGCCGGATCTCCTGGCCGTCGGCCGTGCGGCGCAGGGCGAGATGCTGGCCCGCGGCGTGCCGGTACTCCTCGCGGAGCTCGGGCGGCACGGTGAAGGTGAGGGCCACGGAGTCGTCGGTGAGCCGGTCGACCGCGGCCACCGGGAGCGGGTGGAAGCGGGCCATCACAACTCCTTGAAGTGGTCGAACGGTTCACGGCACGCGAGGCACCGCCGCAGCGCCTTGCACGCCGTCGAGGAGAACCGGCTGAGCAGCTCGGTGTCGGCGGACCCGCAGTGCGGGCACCGGATGGGGTCGGTCTCCGGGGCGAGGGCGGCCCGGGTCGGCCCCAGCTGGAGGGCGACCGGTCCGGCGGTCCGCCCCGCGCGCGGCGGCGCGATGCCGAACTCCCGCAATTTGCGCCGCCCTTCGTCGGTGATGTCGTCCGTCGACCAGGCGGGAGCGAGCACCCTGCGGACGGTGACCTCCCGCATCCCGTGCTCCTGGAGCACCCGCTCGATGTCCACGGACATCGACTCGACGGCCGGGCAGCCGGTGTACGTCGGGGTCAGCTCGACCTCGACCGAGTCCGCACCTCTCATGTGCACCGCGCGCACCACGCCCAGCTCCCGCAGCGTGAGCACGGGCAGTTCGGGGTCGGGCACCGAACCGGCGAGCGCGAGGAGTTCCGCCTCCAGCGGGGTGGTCGTCACCATGACGCCCCCGGGTGACTGCGGTGGAGGTGCTGCATCTCGGCGAGCATCCGCCCGAAGGGCTCGGTGTGCAGGCCCTGCCGGCCTGCCCCGGCCCTCCACGCCCCGGAGCGCGGACCTTCGGGGACGGTCAGGGTGGCCCGGCGCAGCATGCCCTCGACGGACTCCAGCCACGCCGCCTCCAGGGCGGCTCCGTCGACGTCGAGCCCCTCCACCGGCCGGAACATCTCGCCGGTGAACCTCCACAGCGCCTCGCACGCCCGCTGGGCGCGCTCATGGCTCTCGTCCGTACCGTCGCCGAGCCGCACGGTCCACTGCTCGGCGTGGTCACGGTGGTAGGCGACCTCCTTGACGGCCTTCGCGGCGAGCGGCGCGAAGGGGCCGTCGCCCGCGGCCAGTTCGGCGTAGAGCAGGTGCTGGTAGGTGGAGAAGTACAGCTGGCGGAGGATGGTGTGGGCGAAGTCGCCGTTCGGCTGCTCGACCAACTGGACGTTGCGGAAGGCGCGTTCCTCGCGCAGGTAGGCCAGCTCGTCCTCGTCGCCGACCAACGACAGCAGCACCCGGGCCTGGCCCAGCAGGTCCAGCGCGATGTTGGCGAGGGCGACCTCCTCCTCCAGGACGGGGGCGTGGCCGGCCCACTCCCCGAGGCGGTGCGAGAGCACCAGGGCGTCGTCGCCGAGGGCGAGGGCAGCGGTCGTGGACACGGTGGTGGTCACAGGTGCTTCACCCCCTCCGGGATCTCGTAGAACGTCGGGTGCCGGTACGGCTTGTCGGCGGACGGTTCGAAGAACGGGTCCTTCTCGTCGGGCGAGGACGCCGTGATCGAGGACGAGGGGACGACCCAGATCGAGACGCCTTCGCCGCGCCGGGTGTACAGATCACGGGCGTTGCGCAGGGCGAGCTCCGCGTCCGGTGCGTGCAGGCTGCCGGCGTGGGTGTGGGAGAGGCCGCGGCGGGAGCGTACGAAGACCTCCCACAGAGGCCAGTCGGTGTTCGTCATGCGCGTGTTGCTCCCGTCTCGCCGGTGTGCTTGTCCGCGTAGGCCGCGGCCGCCTCCCGCACCCAGGCGCCCTCGTCGTGCGCGCGCCTGCGCTGCGTTATCCGCTGTTCGTTGCAGGGGCCGTTGCCCTTGAGGACCTCCCGGAACTCCGTCCAGTCGATCGGGCCGAAGTCGTGCTGCCCGCGCTCCTCGTTCCACCTCAGGTCCGGGTCGGGGAGGGCGAGGCCCAGCGACTCGGCCTGCGGGACACAGATGTCGACGAAGCGCTGGCGCAGCTCGTCGTTGGAATGGCGCTTGATCTTCCACGCCATCGACTGCGCGGAGTGCGCGGACTCGTCGTCGGGCGGGCCGAACATCATCAGGGACGGCCACCACCAGCGGTCCACCGCGTCCTGCGCCATCGCGTGCTGCTCGGGGGTGCCGCGGCTGAGGGCCAGCAGCAGTTCGTACCCCTGGCGCTGGTGGAAGGACTCCTCCTTGCAGATGCGGACCATCGCGCGTGCGTACGGGCCGTAGGAGCAGCGGCACAGGGGCACCTGGTTGGTGATCGCGGCGCCGTCCACCAGCCAGCCGATCGCGCCGACGTCCGCCCAGGTCAGGGTCGGGTAGTTGAAGATCGAGGAGTACTTCTGGCGGCCGCTGTGCAGCTTGTCGAGCAGTTCGTCGCGGCCGGTGCCGAGGGTCTCGGCCGCGCTGTAGAGGTAGAGGCCGTGGCCGGCCTCGTCCTGGACCTTGGCCATCAGGATGGCCTTGCGGCGCAGTGAGGGTGCGCGCGTGATCCAGTTCGCCTCCGGCTGCATACCGATGATCTCGGAGTGGGCGTGCTGGGCGATCTGCCGGACGAGGGTCGCGCGGTAGGCGTCGGGCATCCAGTCGCGCGGCTCGATGCGCTCGTCGGCGGCCACCGCGGCGTCGAAGCGCCGCTCGTACGCGACGGTGTCGACGGCGGTGTCCTGGGCGCCGTACGCCTGTGTACGGGTCGTCTGGTGCGCGGCTGCTGTCGCCATGAGGTCCCCCTCGACCTGGGCCCTGCCGGAATCTGCTCCCGACCGATCGTTCGGTTCGTGCGATTCCATGGTGTGACGGGCGCCGTAAGGTGTCAACCGCTGTGGATAACCTGCGGGCGTCCCCTGTGGACAACCGGACGGAACCGGAGGGGAGTGGGGAGGACCACGGCGAGGTCGGCCCGGCGGGGCTGTGCGGGGCGGGCGGGCCTGAGTACCGTTCCCGTTCGAGTGCCGTGGAGTGGCGCATGTGGGTGCTGGGGCGCCCTGCGGCCGGGCGGCCGGAAGAGGACAGGAATCGGGAAACGGGGCGGAATGGACGCGTACGACGCAGGCTCGGAGGCCCGGCAGCGGCCGGACGGGCCGAGCGAGCCGGGCGGTGCCCCCGAGCCGGCCGAGCCCTCCGCCGGCATGCCGGCGACCCTCCCCGGCCCGTATCCCGAACCCCGAACCGGTGTCGCCGCCCTCTCGCTCCGCTATCAGATCGGTGCCGCCCTGGCCCTCGCGGTCGTCGCGGTAGCCGTCTGTGTCCACATGGGCATGGTGCTCCTGCACGTCGCGCCGTCGAACACGGTGACGAAGCAGCACGGCAAGGCGATCGACGAATGGATCTACCCGGAGTTCGAGCAGAACTGGAAGCTCTTCGCCCCCAACCCGCTGCAGCAGAACATCTCGGTCCAGGCCCGCGCCGAGATCCGCACCGCGGACGGCGGCAGCCAGGAGACCGGCTGGTACGACCTGTCCGCCGAGGACGGCAAGGCCATCGACGGCAATCTGCTGCCCAGCCACACCCAGCAGAACGAGCTGCGCCGGTCCTGGGACTTCTTCATCGCAACGCACGACGGCGACAACCGTCCGATGGGCCTGCGCGGCTCCCTGTCCGAGACGTATCTGCGCCGCATCGTGGTGCTCCGCCTGGAGCGTGAGGACGCGGCCGGAGAGGGCGGCTCCGTTCAGCGCGTCCAGGTCCGCTCCCGTACCACCAACGTCCGGCCGCCGAAGTGGAGCCAGGAGCAGGTCTCGGACCAGCCCGTGTACCGCGAGCTGTCCTGGTGGACGGTCCCGGCGGACAGTGCGGACGACAACACGGAGGGGAGTGCGCGGTGAACCGCTTCGCCCTGTCCCTGTCGACCGCCATCGCCCGCGTCACCGAGTCGGCCCTCGGCCCCTACCAGACCGCAGTGATCCGCATCGGCTTCAGCGCGACCTGGCTGCTGTTCCTGCTGCGCGAGTTCCCGCACCGCCAGGAGCTGTACGGACCGGACGGCCCGTGGAGCTGGGACCTCGCCGATCAGCTGATCTCGACCAACGGCGCCTTCTCGGCCCTGATGTGGTCGGACGGCCGCTTCTGGTTCGAGACCCTCTACGTGCTCGCCGCACTGGCGAGCCTCCTGTTGCTGCTCGGCTGGCGCACCCGCACGATGTCCGTGCTGTTCATGGTCGGCGTGCTCTCGCTGCAGAACCGCAGCATCTTCATGGGCGACGGCGGCGACAACGTCCTGCACCTGATGTGCATCTACCTCGTGTTCACACGCTGCGGCCAGGTGTGGTCGCTGGACGAGCGGCGGGCCCGGCGGACGAGTGCGGCACGCGCGCGTGGGGAGCACGTCCGGGACCGGGTCGGCCCGGCCCTGTGGACCGTGCTCGGGCTGGTTCTGGTCACCGTGACGGTGCTGGGGCGGCTCGACGGCGACCTGGTCGTGCCCGTGCTGCTGTGGGGCGTGTGGCTGGCGCAGGCCCTGTGGTGGGCCGTCGGACGCTTCGTCCGGGGCGCCGAGCCGCGGATCCTGCTCGACGTCGTCGCCAACATCGTCCACAACGGCGCCCTGCTCGTGATCATGGCCGAGGCCTGTCTGATCTACGCGACGGCCGGCTGGTACAAGATCCAGGGCTCGCGCTGGCAGGACGGCACGGCCGTCTACTACCCCCTCCACCTCGACTACTTCTCGCCCTGGCCCGCCCTCGCCGACCTGCTGTCGGCCAGCAGCGTCATGGTGCTGCTGGTGACGTACGGCACGGTCGCCGTCCAGGTCGCCTTCCCGTTCACGCTGTTCAACCGGCGGGTCAAGAACATCCTGCTGGCGGCCATGATCACCGAGCACGCGGTGATCGCGGTCGTCCTCGGGCTGCCGTTCTTCTCGCTGGCGATGATCGCCGCCGACGCGGTCTTCCTGCCGACGTCGTTCCTGTGCCGCCTGGGCGACCGGGCGGCACGCGCGCGTGACCGGCTGGTGGCGGGCAGGGGCCGTACGACGTTGCCCGGGCAGCGTGCCCGCAGGACCTCTGAGAGCCCCGGCGACCCGGAGAACCCCGAGCACACGCACGTAGGCTTCACGGCATGACCGACCCCCTGCGCGCCTGGCACCGACTCGAGGGCACCGGCGTCCTGCTCGACGGCTTCCACGCCCTCAAGCACGCCGTGCGCTTCGGGGCCGAGGTCCCGGTGGCGGTCGCCGTCGACCGGGTGGCCACGCTCGCCCTGGCCGACGAGCTGGCTCCGGACGTACGGGACACCCTGGACGCGCTCCTGACGGAGGTACCGGAGTCGACGTACCAGGCCCTTGTCCCGCGCCCGCACCCCACCGCGGTGGTCGCCCTTGCCGTACGGCCCTCCCGCGCCGCCAACCTGGAGAAGCTCGCGCGCACGCCCCGGCCCACCCCTGTCGTGGTCCTCGACGACCCGCGCAACCTCGGCAACGCGGGGGCCGTGATCCGCCTGGCCGCCGGCTTCGGGGCGACCGGCGTGGTCACGACCGGGACGCTCGACCCCTGGCATCCCACGGTGGTGCGCGGCGGGGCGGGGCTGCACTTCGCGACCGCCGTGGAGCGGCTGACCGTCGCCGAGCTGCCGCCCGGGCCGGTGTTCGCGCTCGACCCGGAGGGCGACGACATCCGGGGAGTGAAGCTCCCGGACGACGCCGTCCTCGCGTTCGGCTCGGAGCGGAGCGGCCTGTCCGCCGAACTCCGCGCGCGGACCGACCATTTGCTGTCCCTGCCGATGCGTCGGCAGGTCTCCAGCTACAACCTGGCGACGAGTGTGGGGATGACCCTGTACCACTGGAGCATGGGCACTGCAGCGCCCCTTTAGGGGCGCTGGGCTGGATCGATTTGCGGCTCCGCCGCGTGGGCGCGACCAGCCACAATCGGGCCCGCAGCCGCGCAGCGACCCGCACCCCCGAGCTCTTAGGCCTCCCGACGAACCTCAACAACCCGGAACCGGTTCGCCACGAACGCCCCGTCGCACAGCGCAGCGTTCGCCGCCGGGTTACCCCCCGACCCGTGGAAGTCGGAGAACGCGGCGGTCTGGTTGACGTACACCCCACCGGTGAGGTTCAGCGACAGCTGGGCCGCCTCCTCCAGGCACACCTCCTGCACGGCCTGCTCGACCTCCTCGTCGGTCGTGTACGCCCCGACGGTCATCGCACCCTTCTCGCGGATCGTCCGGCGCAGCAACTCCACCGCGTCGGATGCCGAGTCCACCGCCACGGCGAAGGAGACGGGCCCGAAGCACTCGCTCATGTACGCGGCCTCGTCGTCCGCCCCCTCCCAATATTTCCGCGCCCCGTCCAGCTTCACGATCACGGGCGTGCGCACGACCGCGTCCGGGAACTCCGGGTTGCCGATCTCCCGGGAGGCGAGGGCGACTTCGCCCAGGCCGGCCGCGGCCTCCAGACGCGCCTTCACGTCCGGGTTGACGATCGCGCCGAGCAGGGCGTTCGCGCGCGCGTCGTCGCCGAGGAGTCCGTCGACCGAGCGGGCGAGGTCGGCGACGACCTCGTCGAAGGTCTTGGGTCCCTCGTCGGTGCGGATGCCGTCCCGGGGGATGAGCAGGTTCTGTGGGGTGGTGCACATCTGGCCGCTGTACAGGGACAGCGAGAACGCCAGGTTGGAGAGCATCCCCTTGTAGGTGCCGGCCGACTCCACGAGCACCGTGTTGACGCCGGCCTTCTCCGTGTAGACCTGCGCCTGGCGGGCGTTGGCCTCCAGCCAGTCGCCGAACGCCGTGGAGCCCGTGTAGTCGATGATCCGGATCTCGGGCCGGGTGGCGAGCGTCTTCGCGATGCCCTCGCCGGGGCGTTCGGCGGCCAGCGCGACCAGGTTCGGGTCGAAGCCGGCCTGGCTCAGGACCTCCCGCGCGACCTGCACGGTGAGCGCGAGCGGCAGCACCGCGCGCGGGTGGGGCTTCACCAGGACCGCGTTGCCGGTGGCGAGCGACGCGAACAGACCCGGATAGCCGTTCCACGTCGGGAAGGTGTTGCAGCCGATGACCAGCGCGATCCCGCGCGGGACCGGCGTGAACTGCTTGGTGAGCGCCAGCGGATCGCGCTTGCCCTGGGGCTTGGTCCACTCCGCCGTGTCGGGGGTGCGGACCTGCTCCACGTACGCGTACGCCACCGCCTCCAGGCCACGGTCCTGCGCGTGCGGTCCGCCCGCCTGGAACGCCATCATGAACGCCTGGCCGGAGGTGTGCATGACCGCGTGCGCGAACTCGTGCGTCCGGTCGCTGATCCGCTTGAGGATCTCCAGACAGACCACCGCGCGCGTCTCCGCGCCCGCGTCCCGCCACGCGCGCTGTCCGGCCTTCATGGCGGGCAGCAGCTCGTCGATGTCCGCGTGCGGGTACTCGACGCCCAGCTCGATGCCGTACGGCGACACCTCGCCGCCCACGAAGTCGTCCGTGCCGGGCTGGCCGAGGTCGAGGCGGGTGCCCAGGAGGGCGTCGAAGGCGGCCTTGCCCGCCGCCGCGTCCAGGCTGCCCTGCTCGCCGTAGGCCTTCGGGTGCTCGGGGTGCGGGGACCAGTACGCGCGGGTGCGGATCGCCTCCAGCGCCTGGTCGAGGGTGGGCCGGTGCTTGGCGATCAGCTCGTGGGCGGTCAGTTCGGCGGCCATGCGGGACCAACTCCTCGTCTCAAGAACTCTTCGTCGAGCTCATGACCTGGGCAGAGATAGGGGCAGGAAATCGAGGGGTGCGGCGCGAAGCGCCTCAGGCAGGGTGGTGGCGGGTGACGGGTGGGCCAGTGAGAGTTAGAGTAACCGAACGATCGGTCGGGACAAGGGGGTCCGGCGCATCTGTGGAAAACCCCGTGCGGGAGGATCGCGCACATGACAGGCATCGACCTCAGCAGCCCCGTGGCCGTCGTCGGCACCGGCACCATGGGCCAGGGCATCGCCCAGGTCGCCCTGGTCGCCGGCCACCCCGTACGGCTGTACGACGCCGTCCCCGGCCGCGCGCGGGAGGCGGCCGACGCGATCGGCGCCCGCCTGGACCGGCTCGTCGTCAAGGACCGCCTCACCGGCGCCGACCGGGACGCGGCACGCGCCCGGCTCACTTCCGCCGAGACCCTCGCCGACCTCGCGGACTGCACCCTGGTCGTCGAGGCCGTCCTGGAGCGCCTCGACGCCAAGCAGGGCCTGTTCCGCGAGCTGGAGGACATCGTCGGCGAGGACTGTCTGCTCGCCACCAACACCTCCTCCCTGTCGGTGACGGCCATCGGCGGCGCCCTGCGCAACCCCGGCCGCCTGGTGGGGCTGCACTTCTTCAACCCCGCCCCGCTGCTGCCCCTGATCGAGGTCGTCTCCGGGTTCGCCACCGACGTCACGTCGGCCACGCGCGCGTACGAGACGGCACGCGCCTGGGGCAAGACGCCGGTCGCCTGCGCCGACACCCCCGGCTTCATCGTCAACCGCATCGCGCGGCCCTTCTACGCCGAGGCCTTCGCGGTCTACGAGGCCCAGGGCGCCGACCCCGCCACCATCGACGCGATCCTGCGCGAGTCCGGCGGCTTCAAGATGGGCGCCTTCGAACTGACCGACCTCATCGGCCAGGACGTCAACGAGTCGGTCACCCACTCCGTGTGGCGGGCCTTCTTCCAGGACGCGCGCTTCACGCCCTCGCTCGCCCAGCAGCGCCTCGTCGAGGCCGGCCGCCTCGGCCGCAAGACCGGACAGGGCTGGTACGACTACGCCGACGACGCCGATCGCTCCGAGCCGCACACCGCCGAGCCGGCCCAGCCGCCCGCGTACGTCGTCGCCGAGGGCGACCTGGGCCCCGCCGCCGAGCTGCTCGCCCTGATCCGTGAGGCGGGCATCCAGGTCCGCGACGACGACGAGGACCACGGCACCCGTCTGGTGCTGCCCGGCGGCGGCCAACTCGCGCTCGCCGACGGTCAGACCTCGGTCGAGTTCCGGGACGTCGTCTACTTCGACCTCGCGCTCGACTACCGCTGGGCCACCCGTATCGCCCTGTCCGCCAGCCAGGACACCACCTCGCAGACCCTCTCCGAGGCCATCGGCCTCTTCCAGGCGCTCGGCAAGGACGTCAGCGTCATCGGCGACGTCCCCGGCATGATCGTCGCCCGTACGGTCGCCCGGATCGTCGACCTCGCGCACGACGCCGTCGCCAAGGGCGTGGCCACCGAGGAGGACATCGACACCGCGATGCGCCTGGGGGTCAACTACCCGCTCGGCCCCTTCGAGTGGAGCCGCAGACTCGGCCGCAACTGGGCCTACGCCCTCCTCGACGACCTGCACCTGCGCGACCCCTCGGGGCGCTATGCACCGTCCCTCGCGCTGTACCGCCACGCGTACGCCACCGACAAGCGGGAGGGCAGCACCTCATGACCACCGCCAAGCGCGACACGTACACGCCGGAGACCCTGCTGTCCGTCGCCGTCCAGGTCTTCAACGAGCGCGGCTACGACGGCACCTCCATGGAGCACCTGTCCAAGGCGGCCGGCATCTCCAAGTCGTCGATCTACCACCACGTGTCCGGCAAGGAGGAGCTGCTGCGCCGCGCCGTGAGCCGGGCGCTCGACGGGCTCTTCGGGATCCTCGACGAGGAGCACGCGTGCGTGGGGAGTGCGTCCGAGTGCCTGGAACACGTCGTCCGGCGCATGGTCGAGGTGCTGATCACCGAACTGCCGTACGTGACGCTGCTGCTGCGCGTGCGCGGCAACACCGGCACCGAGCGATGGGCCCTGGAGCGGCGCCGCGACTTCGACCATCAGGTCGCCGAGCTGCTGAAGGCGGCGGCCGCCGACGGGGACGTGCGCGGCGACGTGGAGGTCCGGCTCGCGACCCGGCTGGTCTTCGGGATGATCAACTCCATCGTGGAGTGGTACCGCCCGGACGGGCGCGGCATGAACGAACGCGAAGTGGCGGACGCGGTCGTGCGGTTGGTGTTCTCGGGGCTCCGCAAGGAGGCTTGAGAGGGCGGCCTGAGGGGTCGGCTGGAGAGGCTCCAGGCGAGTTCAGCCCTGCGGCTCC
Source organism: Streptomyces fulvoviolaceus (assembly GCF_000718165.1). Classification (GTDB taxonomy): domain Bacteria; phylum Actinomycetota; class Actinomycetes; order Streptomycetales; family Streptomycetaceae; genus Streptomyces; species Streptomyces fulvoviolaceus. The sequence continues at coordinate 94,682 of NZ_JOEY01000027.1, forward strand.
AGGTCCTCCTCCTCGAACACCAGCAACGTGCGTGTGCTGAGCACCTCGGGGATCGCCTGGAGGCGGGTGAGGACCAGTTCGCGCAGCGCCTTGTTGTCGGGTGTGTGCACCAGGAGCAGGACGTCGAAGTCGCCGCCCACCAGGGCGATGTGGGACGCGCCGGGCAGCTGTCGGAGCTGCTCGCGGACCGTGCGCCAGGAGTTCTGGACGATCTTCAGGGTGATGTAGGCCGAGGTGCCCTGGCCTGCGCGTTCGTGGTTGACGCGGGCGCCGAAACCCCGGATGACGCCGTCCTCGATGAGGCGGTTGATACGCGCGTAGGCGTTGGCGCGCGAGACATGCACCCGTTCGGCGACGGACCTTATCGACGCGCGGCCGTCCGTCTGGAGCATCTGCAGGATGTCCTGATCGATGGCGTCGAGCGGACGGGGGGAGGGCACGGGCCCGCTGCCGTCCGGACTCTCGGCCATTTGTTCAGGTGCCATGTCCCCCCGCCTCCCTACCATGGACGTACTGCGTCCATCTCAGGTTGTGGAGAACCGTTTGTCCACAGCCTGAGGGGGCCTGTAGCCAAAATGTGCCGACGACCGAACAATCGGTAGGTGAGGCGCCTCACATCCGTGACGCGTCCGGAGCCGCTCCCACGAGGAGGTGCCGTCATGACGGTCATGGAGCAGCGGGGCGCATATCGGCCATCACCGCCGCCCGCCTGGCAGCCCCGCACGGACCCCGCGCCGCTGCTGCCCGACGCGGAGCCCTACCGCGTGCTCGGCACGGAGGCGGCCGCCCAGGCCGACCCGGCCCTGCTGCGCCGCCTGTACGCCGAGCTGGTGCGCGGCCGCCGCTACAACGCGCAGGCCACCGCCCTCACCAAGCAGGGCCGCCTCGCCGTCTACCCCTCCAGCACCGGCCAGGAGGCCTGCGAGGTCGCCGCCGCGCTCGCCCTGGAGGACCGCGACTGGCTCTTCCCCAGCTACCGCGACACCCTCGCCGCCGTCGCCCGTGGCCTGGACCCCGTGCAGGCGCTGACCCTCCTGCGCGGCGACTGGCACACCGGCTACGACCCGCGCGAGCACCGCGTCGCCCCCCTGTGCACCCCGCTCGCCACCCAGCTCCCGCACGCCGTCGGCCTCGCGCACGCCGCCCGCCTCAAGGGCGACGACGTGGTCGCGCTCGCCATGGTCGGCGACGGCGGCACCAGCGAGGGCGACTTCCACGAGGCGCTGAACTTCGCCGCCGTCTGGCAGGCCCCGGTCGTCTTCCTCGTCCAGAACAACGGCTTCGCGATCTCCGTCCCGCTCGCCAAGCAGACCGCGGCCCCGTCGCTGGCCCACAAGGCCGTCGGCTACGGCATGCCCGGCCGCCTGGTCGACGGCAACGACGCGGCCGCCGTGCACGAGGTCCTCTCCGGCGCAGTACGGCACGCGCGCGAGGGCGGCGGCCCCACGCTGATCGAGGCCGTCACGTACCGCGTCGAGGCCCACACCAACGCCGACGACGCGACCCGCTACCGCGGCGACGCCGAGGTCGAGACCTGGCGCGGGCACGACCCGATCGCCCTCCTGGAGCACGAGCTGACCGAGCGCGGCCTGCTCGACGAGGCCGGCATACAGGCCGCGCGGGACGCCGCCGAGACCATGGCCGCCGACCTGCGCGAGCGCATGAACCAGGACCCGGTGCTCGACCCCATGGACCTGTTCGCCCACGTGTACGCCGATCCCACCCCGCAACTGCGCGAACAGCAGGACCTGTTGCGGGCCGAGCTGGCGGCCGGGCACGAGGAAGGCGCGCAGCGATGACCACCGTCGCCCTCAAGCCGGCCACCATGGCGCAGGCCCTCACGCGCGCGATGCGCGACGCCATGGCGGAAGACCCCACCGTGCACGTCATGGGCGAGGACGTCGGCACCCTCGGCGGCGTCTTCCGGATCACCGACGGGCTCGCCAAGGAGTTCGGCGAGGACCGCTGCACCGACACCCCGCTCGCCGAGGCCGGCATCCTCGGCACGGCCGTCGGCATGGCGATGTACGGCCTGCGCCCGGTCGTGGAGATGCAGTTCGACGCCTTCGCCTACCCGGCGTTCGAGCAACTGATCAGCCACGTCTCGCGGATGCGCAACCGCACGCACGGCGCGATGTCCCTCCCCCTGACCATCCGCGTCCCCTACGGCGGCGGCATCGGCGGCGTCGAGCACCACAGCGACTCCTCCGAGGCCTACTACATGGCGACCCCGGGGCTCCACGTCGTCACACCCGCCACCGTCGCCGACGCCTACGGCCTGCTGCGCGCCGCCATCGCCTCCGACGACCCGGTCGTCTTCCTGGAGCCCAAGCGCCTGTACTGGTCGAAGGACTCCTGGAACCCGGACGATCCGCGGACCGTTGAACCGATAGGCCGCGCGGTGGTGCGGCGCTCGGGCCGGAGCGCCACACTCATCACGTACGGGCCGTCCGTACCCGTCTGCCTCGAAGCCGCCGAGGCGGCCCGGGACGAGGGGTGGGACCTCGAAGTCGTCGACCTGCGCTCCCTGGTGCCGTTCGACGACGAGACGGTCTCCGCCTCGGTACGGCGGACCGGGCGGGCGGTCGTCGTACACGAGTCGGGCGGGTTCGGCGGCCCGGGCGGGGAGATCGCGGCCCGTGTCACGGAGCGCTGCTTCCACCACCTGGAGGCGCCGGTGCTGCGCGTGGCGGGGTTCGACATCCCCTACCCGCCGCCGATGCTGGAGCGTCACCACCTGCCCGGCGTGGACCGGATCCTGGACGCCGTGGGGCGTCTGCAGTGGGAGGCCGAGGGCTGATGGCACAGGTGCTGGAGTTCAAGCTCCCCGACCTCGGGGAGGGACTCACCGGGGCGGAGATCGTCCGCTGGCTGGTGGAGGTCGGCGACGTCGTGGCCGTCGACCAGCCGGTCGTCGAGGTCGAGACGGCCAAGGCGCTGGTCGACGTGCCGTGTCCGTACGGCGGTGTGGTCACCGCCCGCTTCGGCGAGGAGGGCACGGAACTTCCGGTGGGGGCACCGCTGATCACCGTCGCGGTGGGCGCGCCGGCCGCCGGCGATTCGACCGAGGGCTCGGGGAACGTACTCGTGGGATACGGCACTTCGGAGGCGCCGGCGCGCAGGCGGAGGGTGCGGCCGGGACAGACGGCACCCGTGGCACCCGCACCTGCTGTGGGAGCGAACGGCCACGTCAGTGCACCCGAGACAGTGGACGGTCCCGTCCCCGTGATCTCGCCTCTGGTGCGCAGGCTCGCCCGCGAGAACGGCCTCGACCTGAGGGAGCTGACCGGCTCCGGACCCGACGGCCTGATTCTGCGGGCGGATGTCGAGTACGCGCTGCGCGCCGCCGCCGCGAAGGGACAGGCAGCGGTGCCGGCGACGACAGCCCTCCCGCAGACCGCCGCCCCCGAAGGCACCCGTATCCCCCTCAAGGGCGTCCGGGGCGCCGCCGCCGACAAACTCTCCCGCAGCCGCCGCGAGATACCGGACGCGACCTGCTGGGTGGACGCCGACGCGACCGAGCTCATGCGGGCGCGGACGGCCATGCAGCGCTCTTCTGGGGGACGCCCCCAGACGCCCGCGGCCGGGGGCGTCAAGATCTCCCTGCTCGCCCTCCTGGCAAGGATCTGCACCGCAGCCCTCGCCCGCTTCCCCGAGCTCAACTCCACCGTCGACATGGAGGCCAGGGAGATCGTCCGGCTCGACGCCGTGCACCTCGGGTTCGCCGCGCAGACCGAGCGGGGCCTGGTCGTACCGGTCGTCAGGGACGCGCACGCGTGCAACGCGGAGTCGCTGACGGCGGAGTTCGCCCGGCTGACCGAGGCGGCCCGCACGGGCAGCCTCACCCCCGGGGAACTCACCGGCGGCACCTTCACGTTGAACAACTACGGCGTGTTCGGCGTCGACGGCTCCACGCCGATCATCAACCACCCCGAGGCGGCCATGCTCGGCGTCGGCCGCATCGTCCCCAAGCCCTGGGTGCACGAGGGCGAGCTGGCGGTGCGGCAGGTCGTGCAGCTCTCGCTCACCTTCGACCACCGGGTGTGCGACGGCGGCACGGCAGGCGGCTTCCTGCGCTATGTGGCGGACTGCGTGGAACAGCCGGCGGTGCTGCTGCGCACGCTTTGATGACGCCCGATGCCCTGATTGCACCGGCTCCCCCGCGTTCCCTGTGATCGCTGCGGCACGCATACTCGGGGGGTGACCGCATACGACGCCGTCGTCCTCGCCGGAGGTGCCGCCCGGCGGCTCGGCGGTGCGGACAAGCCCGGCGTGCATGTGGGCGGCCGCGCCCTGCTCGACCGGGTGCTGGCCGCCTGCGCCGACGCGCGCACCACCGTCGTCGTGGCCGCTCCCCGCCCGACCGTGCGGCCCGTGACCTGGGCCCGCGAGGACCCGCCCGGCGGCGGCCCGGTGGCCGCCCTTGACGCCGGGCTACGGCACACCTCGGCGGAGCACGTGCTGGTCCTCTCCGCCGACCTGCCCTTCCTCGAAGAGGGCACCGTACGGCGGCTGCTGACCGTCCTGCGTGAGAGTGGCGCCGACGGCGTGCTGCTCACGGATGCCGACGGCCGCGACCAGCCGCTGGTGGCCGCGTACCGCGCGCCCGTGCTGCACCACGGACTCAAAGCACTCACAAGCGAGCACGGCGGCCTCACCGGCCTCCCCCTCCGCCGACTCACCGCCGGCCTCCATCTCAGCCGCGTCCCCGACCCCGTCGCATCCTTCGACTGCGACACCTGGGACGACATCGCCACCGCCAGGGCACGCATCAGGGAGCATGGGCACGTGTTGGATGAATGGATTTCCGCAGTCAAGGACGAGCTGGGCATCGACCTGGACGTCGACATCAGCGTGCTGCTCGACCTGGCCCGCGACGCCGCCCACGGCGTGGCCCGGCCCGCGGCACCACTGACCACCTTCCTCGTCGGCTACGCGGCCGCGCAGGCCGGGGGAGGCCCCGAGGCGGTGGCCGAGGCATCCCGCAAGGCCGCCGCCCTCGCCCTCCGCTGGGCGGACGAGAACGACGAGAACACGGCCGACGCCAAGCCGGACACAGCCCCGGACGCCGGATGACCGCCCGGGCGACCCGGACCGGCGAGGACGCCGAGGACCTCGACATCGAGGAAGTGCTCGCGCTCGTGAAGGAAGACAACGGCCGCACCCCCGGCAACCACGTGCCCGCGCCCGGCCCCCAAGAGCCGGAACAGAAGTCCGGACCCAAGCCGGACCCCCACCACAAGGCCACCCCCTGGCCCGAGGCCCGCACCATCGCCGCCCGAGCCGCCCGTGCCATGCGCCTGGGCACTCGCCGAGCGCTCGTCTCGGTACGCATCGAGGACGCCCTCGGCCTCACTCTGGCCGCACCTCTCGCCGCCCTCACCGATCTCCCCTCCTTCGACACCTCGGCGATGGACGGTTGGGCGATCGCGGGCCCCGGCCCTTGGGAAGTACGCGACGAGGGTGTCCTGGCCGGGCGCGCGGAGCCCGAGCCGCTCACCGACGGCGAGGCGGTCCGTATCGCCACCGGCGCCCGGATCCCCTCGGACACCACCGCCGTCCTGCGCAGCGAGCACGGCCGCAGCGACGACAAGGGCCGCCTGCACGCCACCCGGGAGGTCCAGCACGGACAGGACATCCGCCCGCGCGGTCAGGAGTGCCGCAACGGCGACCAGCTCCTGCCGCCCGGCACCCTCGTCACCCCGGCAGTACTCGGCCTCGCCGCGGCCGCCGGATACGACACCCTGACCGCCGTACCCCGCCCCCGCGTCGAAGTCCTCGTCCTGGGCGACGAGTTGCTCACCAAGGGCACTCCCCGTGACGGCCTGATCCGCGACGCGCTCGGCCCGATGCTCCCGCCCTGGCTGCGCGCACTCGGCGCCGAGATCACCGCCGTACGCCGCCTCGGCGACGACGCCAAGGCGCTGCACAAGGCCATCACCGCATCCGACGCCGACCTCGTCGTCACCACCGGCGGCACCGCGGCCGGCCCCGTCGACCACGTCCACCCCACGCTCCAGCGCATCGGCGCCGAGCTCCTGGTCAACGGCGTCAAGGTGCGCCCCGGCCACCCGATGCTGCTGGCCCGCACCAAGGAGAACCAGCACCTGGTCGGCCTGCCGGGCAACCCCCTCGCCGCCGTCTCCGGCCTGCTCACGCTCGCCGAACCGCTGCTGCGCACCCTCGCCGCACGCCCGGCCCCGGAGCCGTACACCCTGCCCCTGAGAGGCGAGGCGCACGGGCATCCGTACGACACCCGGCTCATCCCCGTCGTCCTGCGCGGCGACAGCGCCGTTCCGCTGCACTACAACGGCCCCGCCATGCTGCGCGGTATCGCGGCGGCGGACGCGCTGGCCGTCGTACCGCCCGGTGGGGCCCGTCCGGGTCAGGAGCTCGAACTCCTCGACCTGCCCTGGGCGTCCGCCGGAATCGGGGTGTGTTTCACGTGAAACTTCCGGGCCATGACGCGATCGCCCGCCAGGCGGACGAGCATCTCGTGACCCATCGGGTGAAGCTCCCGAGGAAGGTGGTGGAGCACCCGTTCCGGCAGGTGGCCAAGCGGGTCATCATGGCTCTGCTGGTGCTGGTCGCCACCGCCCTGATCGTCTACTTCGACCACGACGGCTACAACGACAACTCCGACGGCTCCGTCGACCTGCTCGACTCCTTCTACTACGCGACCGTCACCCTCTCGACCACCGGCTACGGCGACATCACGCCGGTCAGTGATGCCGCCCGGCTCGTCAACATCTTCGTCGTCACGCCCCTGCGTGTGATGTTCCTGATCATCCTGGTCGGCACCACGCTCGAGGTCCTCACCGAACGCACCCGGGAGGAATGGCGCCTGAACCGCTGGAGGTCCACCTTGCGCGACCACACCGTCGTCGTCGGCTTCGGTACGAAGGGGCGCTCGGCGATCCAGACCGTCTGTGCGACCGGGCTGAAGAAGGAACAGGTCGTGGTGGTCGACCCCAGCGCCAAGGTGATCGAGGCAGCCACGGCCGACGGCTATGCGGGGATCGTCGGGGACGCGACGCGCAGCGAGGTACTCAAGCGGGCCGAGGTCCACAAAGCCCGGAAGATCATCATCGCGACCCAGCGCGACGACACGGCCGTCCTGGTGACGCTGACGGCCCGGCAGCTCAACAAGGGCGCCAAGATCGTGGCCGCGGTGCGCGAGGAGGAGAACGCGCCGCTGCTGAAGCAGTCCGGCGCCGACGCGGTCATCACCAGCGCCAGCGCGGCCGGCCGGCTCCTCGGTCTGTCCGTGCTCAGCCCCGCGGCCGGCATGGTGATGGAGGACCTCATCCAGCAGGGCAGCGGGCTCGACATCGTCGAACGGCCGGTCATAAAGGCCGAGGTGGGCAAGGGGCCGCGTGAGACGGACGACCTGGTGGTGAGCGTCGTACGCGGGCACCGGGTGCTCGGATACGACGATCCGGCCATCGGGACGCTGGAGTTGACGGACCGGTTGATCACGATCGTGCGGGCGACGCCGGGCTCGCAGATCGCGCCCGACGTCCGCCCGATTCCCTCGAGCTGACTACTTGCGGTTGTACAGCCGCATCGTGACCGGTCCGAAGATCGCGATGAACAGGCCCGCCCAGCCCAGCGACCAGGCGATCTCGTCGGTCGGCCAGGCGCCCGCCATCAGCTCGCGGACCGCCGAGGACAGGTGGGTGATCGGGCTGTTGTTGACGAAGGCCTGCAGCCAGCCCGGCATGGTCGTCGGGTCGACGAAGATGTTGGACAGGAAGGTCAGCGGGAACATCACCATCATGCTGACGCCCATCACCGACTTCTCGGTGCGCAGCAGCAGCCCGAACATCGTCCAGATCCACGAGAACGCGAACGAGAAGACGATCAGCAGCGCGATCCCGGCGACCACACCGCCGAACCCGCCGTCCGGGCGGTAGCCGAGGATCACGCCGACGGTGAGCATCACGACGGACGCGATCGTGTAGCGCAGGGCGTCGCCGAGCAGATAGCCGACCATCACCGAGGGCCGCCAGATCGGCAGCGTACGGAAGCGGTCGAAGACGCCCTTCTCGATGTCGGTGTTCACCGAGACGCCCGTGTACATCGTGATCATCACCACCGACATCACCATGATGCCCGGCAGCAGGAACTGGATGTACTCCTTCGGGGACCCGGCCAGGGCACCCCCGAACAGGTACGTGTACATCAGCACCATCATGATCGGGAACGCGGTGACGTCGAAGAGCTGCTCCGGTACGTGCTTGATCTTGAGGATCGCCCGCCAGCCGAAGGTCAGCGAGGCCGACAGCGCGCTGGGCCGTGGCGGCCGTTCCCCGGCGACGAGCAACGCGGCGAGGGACTCGGCGCTGACGGGGGCGAGGTCCTGGGTCTCGGTCGTTGTCGCGGTGCTCATGCCGCCACCTCGTCCTTGGGCTCGTGGGTGTCGTGTCCGGTGAGGGCGAGGAACACCTCGTCCAGGCTGGGCTGGCCGAGGGAGAAGTTGTCCACTACGACGCCGCCCCGGGCCAGCTCGGCGAGCGCGCGGGCCGCCTGCTCGGCCGCCCCCTGACCGTTCGCGGCGCCGCCGCCGACGCGCGCTGTCAGGGCCACCGGATCGGGCTCCAGCTGCACCTGCACGTCCAGGGTCCGCCGTAGCACCTCCGCCGCCTCGGGCCGCTGCTGTGCGTCCCGCAGCCGCAGGTGTACGGAGCCGGCGCCGACGGACGCCTTGAGCTCGCCCTTGGTCCCCTCGGCGATCACCCTGCCGTGGTCGATGACGGCGATCCGGGACGCCAGCTGGTCGGCCTCGTCGAGGTACTGCGTGGTCAGCAGCACGGTCGTGCCCTGGGCGACCACCGCGCGCACGATGTCCCAGACCTGGTTGCGGCTGCGCGGGTCGAGGCCGGTCGTCGGCTCGTCGAGGAAGAGCAGCTCGGGGGTGTTGAGGATGGACGCGGCGATGTCGATGCGGCGCCGCATGCCGCCGGAGTAGTGCTTGACCTGCTTTCCGGCCGCTTCCGTGAGCCCGAAGGCGTCCAGTAGCTGCCCGGAGCGCTCCCGCGCGGCCCTCTTGTCGTGGCCGAGGAGCCGGCCCAGCAGGACCAGGTTCTCGGTGCCGGTGAGGTCCTCGTCCACGGAGGCGTACTGGCCGGTGAGGCTGACCCGGCCGCGGACCTCGTCGGCCTCGCGGACGACGTCGTGGCCGAAGACGTGCGCCTGGCCGCCGTCAGGACGCAGGAGGGTGGCGAGCATCCTCACTGTGGTTGTCTTGCCGGCGCCGTTCGGGCCGAGGAGGCCGTAGACCGTGCCGGCCGGCACGGCGAGGTCGACTCCGTCGACGGCCCTCGTATCGCCGAAGGTCTTCACCAGGCCTGCGGTCTCGATGGCCACGGCTGACGGGTGCTGGCTCATGGTGGGGTTTCCTTCCGCGTACTTGGGTTACGCATGGGGAGACCTTTACCGTCGCTCAAACTCATCGGTCCTGCACAGTGATTTTCGGAGGGGACCTGTTGCAGGGCGGCTGCGGGCCGGTGGGGGCTGGTCGCGCAGTTCCCCGCGCCCCTGAGTGGGTGCGGGCAGCGCCAGTCACGATGGGCGGGGAGTAGCGTCGCCGCCATGCATGCGATCACGATTCCCGAACCTGGTGGGCCCGAGGCGCTGGTCTGGAGTGAAGTCCCGGATCCCGTGCCCGGCGAGGGCGAGGTCCTGGTCGAGGTGGCGGCCAGTGCCGTCAACCGGGCCGACATCCTGCAGCGGCAGGGCTTCTACAACCCGCCGCCGGGGGCGTCCCCCTACCCCGGCCTGGAGTGCTCCGGGCGGATCGTCGCGCTCGGCACCGGCGTCTCCGGCTGGTCCGTCGGCGACGAGGTGTGCGCGCTGCTCGCGGGCGGTGGCTACGCCGAGAAGGTCGCCGTACCGGCGGGCCAGCTGCTGCCCGTGCCCAAGGGCGTCGGCCTCACGCAGGCCGCGGCGCTGCCCGAGGTGGTCTGCACGGTCTGGTCGAACGTCTTCATGATCTCCCACCTGCGCCCCGGCGAGACGCTGCTCGTGCACGGCGGCTCCAGCGGCATCGGCACGATGGCGATCCAGCTCGCGAAGGCCGTCGGCGCGAAGGTCGCCGTCACGGCGGGCACGCAGGGGAAGCTGGACCGGTGCGCCGAACTGGGCGCCGACATCCTGGTCAACTACCGCGAGCAGGACTTCGTCGAGGAGATCAAGAAGGCCACCGACGGAGCCGGCGCCGACGTCATCCTCGACAACATGGGCGCCAAGTACCTGGACCGCAACGTCCAGGCCCTCGCCGTCAACGGCCGGCTCGCGATCATCGGCATGCAGGGCGGCATCAAGGGCGAGCTGAACATCGCCGCACTCATGAACAAGCGGGCCGCGATCAGCGCGACCTCGCTGCGCGCCCGCCCGATCGAGGAGAAGACGGCGATCGTGGCGGCCGTACGCGAGCACGTCTGGCCCCTCCTCGACGCCGGTCACATCCGCCCGGTCGTCGACCGCGAGGTGCCGATCAGTGACGCGGCCGCCGCGCACCGGGTCGTGGAGGAGAGCGGCCACATCGGCAAGGTCCTGCTGGTCACGGCGTAGGTCCTAACCGCGCCGCACCCTCAGGGCGAGGAGAGCGAGCCCCAGGCCGAGCCCGACGAGCACCAGGCCGCTGCCGAGGGGCAGGATCTGCAGCCGGGGCCGGGAGGGTGCCTCGGCCTGCCCCACGGGGTGCGCGGACGGCCCGGTTTTCTGCGGCTCATCCGCTGCGGCATCGGCGGCGGCCTCTGTGGCACTGTCCCGCGCGCCGTCGGTGGCCTCGTCGGTGTCGGCGGCACCCGCGTCGTTCGGTGGCGTCTCCGCTTCCGGGTCGGCAGACCTCGCGGGATCCACCGGCTCCACCCGCCGTCCCGGCCGCTCCCGGCCTTCCCCCGCCCGGCTCCCGGCCCGGGAGCCGGAGGGGGAAGGCGCGACGGAGGCTGAAGGGGAGGCACGCAGCGGCCCGTGCGCCGGCATCGGCTCCGACGGGGTACCGGAGGGGGTGGCCGACGCGCTCGCGGTGGCACTCGGCGACGACTCGACGCCGTACGCCTGCTGAGCTCCGTAGGGAGAAACCACCGCCGCCGCCCCCACCACGATCAGCAGTCCCGTCGCCCGCAGCCATGGAGTCACGGAACAAGCCTGGCATCAGGTAGCTCACCCGGCATTCCGGACTCCGCTGGACAGTCGATCCGCTCTGTAAACGGTGGATCACCCTCCACCGGGGGCACCAGGGTGGTGAGGTGTACGGGTGCGAGAGAATGGCGGCATGGAGATGCCGAGGAACGAACGGTCGCCGGAGAACCCCCAGATCCTGGTCGTGGGCCAGGACGGGATGGCCCTCGGCGGCGGAGGCGACGAGGACTCCCGCGAGATTCCGGTGACGGAGATGGTCGAGCAGCCGGCGAAGGTCATGCGGATCGGAAGCATGATCAAGCAGCTGCTCGAAGAGGTCCGCGCCGCTCCCCTGGACGAGGCGAGCCGGGTCCGGCTCAAGGAGATCCACGCCAGCTCGGTGAAGGAGCTGGAGGACGGCCTGGCCCCCGACCTCGTCGAGGAGCTGGAGCGGCTCTCCCTGCCCTTCACGGACGACGGGATCCCGAGCGACGCGGAACTGCGCATCGCCCAGGCCCAGTTGGTCGGCTGGCTGGAGGGTCTCTTCCACGGGATCCAGACCACGCTGTTCGCCCAGCAGATGGCCGCGCGGGCCCAGCTGGAGCAGATGCGCCGCGCGCTCCCGCCGGGCGTCGGCGGCCACGAGGGCGACGACCCGCGCGCGGGCGGCCGCTCTGGCGGCCCGTACCTGTAAACCCCTCACACACGCACGAAGGGCCCGGCAGCTTCGGATGCCGGGCCCTTTACTCGTTCTACTCGTTCGGGTTCTTGTGCGGCTTCAGTGCGAAGTCGGTGTGCGTGACCTTGGCCACGGCCCGCCGCCGGCCGAGCCGACCTCAGGGCACGGACACGTCAAGCTCGGTGCCCGTTCCGTGGCCGTAAGCGAAAGAAGCGTCGCGCAAGCGTTACAGGTGCCCTACGGCCGGTACACAGGATTTGCACGCCGGCACGTAATACAGGTTTGATGACCGGTCCGTCTCGGTCCGGTCCCCGGGCTCATCCCGGACCGGTGGCTTGCGCGGAGGCTGTAGCGTGGCCGACGGAGACCGTAACAACACCGCGCGCACCGCGGGCAGAAACGACGGCGAGGACTGATGGCACAGCAGCAGCGCGCTCAGGGCCCGTCCGACCCCGAGGCGACTGGCGGCGGGATGTCAGATGCGCCGGAATTGTGGGGTAACGGCGGGCTGGTCGGCGACGGCCGATATCGACTGACACGCAGACTCGGCCGGGGCGGCATGGCCGAGGTGTTCGCGGCCGAGGACGTACGTCTCGGACGCACCGTGGCGGTCAAGCTGCTGCGCGCCGACCTTGCCGAGGACCCGGTTTCCAAGGCCCGCTTCACGCGCGAGGCCCAGTCCGTGGCCGGCCTCAACCACCACGCGATCGTCGCCGTGTACGACTCCGGCGAGGACTTCGTCGGCGGTCAGTCCGTGCCGTACATCGTCATGGAGATCGTCGAGGGGCGCACGATCCGCGACCTCCTCCTCAACGCCGAGGCGCCCGGCCCCGAGCAGGCCCTGATCATCGTCTCCGGTGTGCTGGAGGCGCTCGCCTACTCGCACCAGCACGGCATCGTGCACCGCGACATCAAGCCGGCGAACGTCATCATCACGCACAACGGCGCCGTCAAGGTCATGGACTTCGGCATCGCCCGCGCGCTGCACGGCGCCCAGTCGACGATGACGCAGACCGGCATGGTCATGGGCACCCCGCAGTACCTCTCCCCGGAGCAGGCGCTCGGCAAGGCGGTCGATCACCGCTCCGACCTGTACGCGACGGGCTGCCTGCTCTACGAACTCCTCGCCCTGCGGCCCCCGTTCACCGGCGAGACCCCGCTGTCCGTGGTCTACCAGCACGTCCAGGACATCCCGACGCCGCCGTCGGAGTTCTCCGACGCCTCGCCGCCGGAGCTCGACGGGCTCGTCATGCGCTCGCTCGCCAAGGAGCCGGACGACCGCTTCCAGACGGCCGAGGAGATGCGCGGGCTGATCCAGTACGGCCTGCAGATGCTGTACGACCAGGGCAGTCACACCGGCACCTGGAACACCGGCCCGGTGAACGCGCACGACGGCCGGCAGACCCCGGCGGGAGGCTTCGCGAGCACGACCGTGCTGCGCCAGACCGGCGACCCCTCCGGCACCGCCCAGATCCCCCGGCCCATCCTGCCCTCCGGCTACGGCGGCGGGGACGACGGCGGCTTCGAGGGGAACGGCAACAAGGGCAGCGGCCGCGGCAAGCTCTGGATCCTCGCCGTGCTCGCGGTGGTCGCCATTGCCGCGGGCGTCGCGCTTGCGCTCAACGGCGGTGACGGGGGCGGTGGCGGCAACGGCACCACGACGTCGCCGACCGCCTCGCAGACCACCGACGACGAGACGGCCAGCGAGACGCCGAGCGACGAGGCGACGGACGAGGCCACCGACACGTCCACGGACGACGGCACGAGTTCCGGCGGCTCCAGCTACACGCCGTCGTACACGCCTTCGTACACGCAGTCCTACACGCCTTCGCCCACGGCGACGCAGCCGTCCGAGACGGCGACTGAGCCGACGGAGACGGCCGAGCCGACCGAGACGGCGACGCAGCCCACGGAGACGGCCGAGCCGACGGACACCGCCGGGGGCGACACCGAAGGCGGCGAAGGCTGATCAGCCTCCACTGACGCACACTCCGCACGCGCGCGTGGGACCCGGGAACGGGCTCCACGCGCGCTTGCCGGGCTCCTGTGCCGGCCGCCGTGTCAGTCGCCGTGCCGGTCTTCATGTCCGGCGGCGAACGCGTCGCACACCGCGTCGTACTCCCGCGTCCACCACACCGCGAGCGCCGAGGCCGCCGGGAACTGCGGGTCCGCGCGGGTGTCGCCGCGCTCGTAGTGCCAGCGCAGCATCCAGAAGTCGTTGAGGCGCTCCCACCACACGCGGTGCACGGCCGCCGCGAGCTGGGAGGGCGTGGCCCCGGCCGCGCGCCGGTACGCGCGCGCGTACGCCCGCACCTTCGGCAGGTCGAGCGCCCCCGCGGGCCGTACGAAGAAGATCGCGGCGGCGCGTACGGCCTCCTCCGCGCGGGGCTTCACGCCGAGCCGGTCCCAGTCGACGATCGCGGCGGGCGCGTCGCCCTTGTAGAGCAGGTTGAACGGGTGGAAGTCGCCGTGCACCCAGCCCACCGAGCCGCCGTGCGGAGGCCGCCGGCCGGCGTGCTGTTCCAGCAGTGCGCGCCGCTCCAGGAGGCGGTGGCGGGCCAGTTCGTCGAAGGAGTCGGCGGGGCGGTGGCGGCGTACGCGCGCGAGGAGGTCGTCGATGAGGGCGAAGGTGTCGGCGGGGTCGGCGCTTCCGTCGGCGGGGGCGGCGCCCCCGGCGGGTTGGGTGCGCGCCCGCGCGTGCGCCGGCATCACGCGCTCCAGGCTCGCATGCACCACCCCCAGCAGCGCTCCGAGCCGCCCGCACTGGCCGGCGGTGAGCTGGCCGCCGTGGCGGTGCCGCCCCTCGATCCACGGGTGCAGGGCGTACGCGTGACCGCCGACGACCGCCACCGTGCGCCCGTCGTGGCCGGTGAGCGGCGGCGCCACCGGGACGCCCAGGTCGGCCAGGCGCTGGGTGGCCCGGTGCTGGCGGGCGATCGCGGCCGGGTCGGCGGTCTCCGGGTCGAAGTGGTGCTTGAGGAAGTAGCGGCCGCGGGTCGTACAGAGCCGGTAGCCGCGGTTGAGCAGCCCCTGGTCGACGGGTTCGCAGGCGAGGGCGGAACCGGCGGCGTACTGGCGGAGGAGGGCGCCCAACGGGGGCGCGTGAGGCATGAGGGGTGGTACACATGGGCGCGGCACGCGCCAGATGCTAGGGCACGATCCGGGCCTGTGAGCTGGGCGTTGTCACAGACAGTCGCTGACAGTCTCTTTCGGTCACGGCATGTGCTCGAAGTGGCGTTCCAGGGCGCCGTCCGTCGAGTGCACGGTCCCGAACTGGGGCTCGACGGCCAGATAGACGGGCTCGTACGGCTCGCCGTCCACGGAGCGGGGAGCGGGGCCGAAGCGCTCGATCTCGGCGGCGGTGGGGTCGTACGCCGCGCACTCGCCCACGACCTGCACCGACCACAGGCCCTCCCCCGGGCGGGCGAAGCTCAGGTTGTCGGAGCCGTACGCGACCACGCCGCCGACGCACGCCCGGTGGTAACCGACGCTCCCCGGCATCCGGATCAGGAGCCGGCCGTCCACCACGATGTGGCGGGCGAAGGCGAGAAAGGGCAGGGCGCGCATGCTGGTGGCGACCCGGCCGTAGTCGGTACGGGCGAGCAGGTCGACGGCGAGCTGTTCGGCGGAGGGCATGTACTCACTGTGCGCGGAGGGGCAGCAGCGACAACAGGGACATAGGTCCCTAATGCGCTCGGTGACGCCTCAGTGTTTCTCCGCCTGCATCCGCGCCACGTACGCGGCCGCCTGGGAGCGCCTCTGCATACCGAGTTTGGAAAGCAAACTCGAGACATAGTTCTTGATCGTCTTCTCGGCGAGGTGCAGCCGCTCACCGATCTGGCGGTTGGTGAGCCCCTCGCCGATCAGGTCGAGGATCCTGCGCTCCTGGTCGGTGAGGTGCGCGAGCTTGTCGTCGGACCTGGCGGTGCCGCCGTCGCGCAACCGCTCGAGCACGCGCGCGGTGGCCACCGGGTCGAGCAGGGACTTGCCGGCGGCGACGTCCCGGACGGCATCCAGCAGTTCGTTGCCGCGGATCGCCTTGAGGACGTACCCGGAGGCGCCCGCCATGATCGCGTCGAAGAGGGCCTCGTCGTCGGCGAACGAGGTCAGCATCAGGCACTTCACCGACTCGTCCCCGGAGCGGATCTCGCGGCACACCTCGACGCCGCTGCCGTCCGGCAGCCGTACGTCGAGCACCGCGACGTCGGGCCGGGTGGCCGGGATCCGCGCCAGCGCTTCGGCCGCCGTGCCGGCCTCGCCGACGACCTCGATGTCCGCCTCGACCGACAGGAGTTCATGGACACCGCGCCGGACGACCTCGTGGTCGTCGAGGAGAAATACCCTGATTTTTCCTTCTTCGCGCACGAGGTCAGTCTCACACAAGCTCCACGGACCTGCTCCGGGTGGGCTCTTCCCGTGACCTGGGTCACCGATATAACGTGCCGTTGTTCCGGCCCCCTGCAAGGCTGTGACCAGGAGTTGTTCCAGGCTTTCGGGATTTACTTGGAAATCCAAGCAAAATCCCAGGTCAGGAGGGGTTTCACAGAAATGTGGAGCACTGGGTAACGTGCCTTTTGCAGGGCGCTCGCCGGGGCACCTGTCACGCCTGTCCCGAACGAGCCGCACCCACCCCGTGCGTCCGTAGGGCCGCAGGTGAGCCGCACTGGCACCCGGCGAACCCGGGTACGCCGGACCGACGGAGGAGCACACGTGACCGTGGAGAGCACTGCCGCGCGCACACCGCGACGCAGCGCCAGTACCAAGAGCCCGGCCGGCAAGCGCACGACCGCCAAGAAGGCGCCGGGCACCGACCCCGAGCTCGTGCAACTGCTGACGCC
This sequence comes from Streptomyces fulvoviolaceus, assembly GCF_000718165.1. Lineage (GTDB taxonomy): Bacteria > Actinomycetota > Actinomycetes > Streptomycetales > Streptomycetaceae > Streptomyces > Streptomyces fulvoviolaceus. The sequence continues at coordinate 111,326 of NZ_JOEY01000027.1, forward strand.
CGAGGGCAAGCGCGTCAAGAACGCCGAGTACGACTCGTACGTCGCCGGCATCACCCCCGATGAGCTCCGCGGTCTGTACCGCGACATGGTGCTCACCCGCCGCTTCGACGCCGAGGCCACCTCCCTTCAGCGCCAGGGCGAACTGGGCCTGTGGGCCTCGCTGCTCGGCCAGGAGGCCGCCCAGATCGGCTCCGGCCGGGCCACCCGCGAGGACGACTACGTCTTCCCGACCTACCGCGAGCACGGCGTCGCCTGGTGCCGAGGCGTCGACCCCACCAACCTGCTGGGCATGTTCCGCGGCGTGAACCACGGCGGCTGGGACCCCAACGACAACAACTTCCACCTGTACACGATCGTCATCGGCTCGCAGACGCTGCACGCGACGGGCTATGCGATGGGCGTGGCCAAGGACGGCGCGGACAGCGCGGTCATCGCGTACTTCGGCGACGGCGCCTCCAGCCAGGGTGACGTGGCCGAGTCGTTCACCTTCTCCGCGGTCTACAACGCCCCGGTGGTGTTCTTCTGCCAGAACAACCAGTGGGCGATCTCCGAGCCGACCGAGAAGCAGACCCGCGTCCCGCTCTACCAGCGCGCGCAGGGCTACGGCTTCCCGGGCGTCCGCGTCGACGGCAACGACGTCCTCGCCTGCCTCGCCGTGACGAAGTGGGCGCTGGAGCGCGCTCGCCGCGGCGAGGGCCCGACGCTGGTCGAGGCGTACACCTACCGCATGGGCGCCCACACCACCTCCGACGACCCGACGAAGTACCGGGCCGACGAGGAGCGCGAGGCGTGGGAGGCGAAGGACCCGATCCTGCGCCTTCGTCGGTACCTCGAGGCCTCAAACCACGCGGACGAGGGATTTTTCGCGGAACTGGAGACCGAGAGCGAGGCGTTGGGAAGGCGAGTGCGCGAAGCGGTCCGCGCCATGCCGGACCCGGACCACTTCGCCATCTTCGAGCACGTGTACGCGGACGGGCATGCGCTCGTCGACGAGGAGCGAGCCCAGTTCGCCGCCTATCAGGCGTCGTTCGCGGACTCGGAGGGTGAGGGGGTCTGATCATGGCGGCAGAAACCGTGACATCCAAAAGCATGGCCCTGGCCAAGGCGATCAACGAATCGCTGCGCCGCGCCCTGGACTCCGACCCCAAGGTCATCATCATGGGCGAGGACGTCGGCAAGCTCGGCGGCGTCTTCCGCGTGACGGACGGCCTCCAGAAGGACTTCGGCGAGAGCCGCGTCATCGACACCCCGCTCGCCGAGTCGGGCATCGTCGGCACGGCGATCGGCCTCGCCCTCCGCGGCTACCGCCCGGTCGTGGAGATCCAGTTCGACGGCTTCGTCTTCCCGGCCTACGACCAGATCGTCACGCAGCTCGCGAAGATGCACGCGCGCTCGCTCGGCAAGGTCAAGCTCCCGGTCGTCGTCCGCATCCCCTACGGCGGCGGCATCGGCGCGGTCGAGCACCACTCGGAGTCCCCCGAGGCGCTGTTCGCGCACGTGTCGGGCCTGAAGATCGTGAGCCCCTCCAACCCGTCCGACGCGTACTGGATGATGCAGCAGGCCATCCAGAGCGACGACCCGGTGATCTTCTTCGAGCCCAAGCGACGCTACTGGGACAAGGCCGAGGTCAACACCGAGGCGATCCCCGGCCCGCTGCACAAGGCCCAGGTGGTCCGCGAGGGCACGGACCTCACGCTCGTCGCCTACGGCCCCATGGTGAAGCTCTGCCAGGAGGTCGCCGACGCGGCCGCCGAGGAGGGCCGGTCCCTGGAGGTCCTCGACCTGCGCTCGGTCTCGCCCCTGGACTTCGACTCGATCCAGACCTCGGTGGAGAAGACACGCCGCCTCGTGGTGGTCCACGAGGCGCCGGTCTTCTTCGGTTCGGGCGCGGAGATCGCCGCCCGGATCACCGAGCGCTGCTTCTACCACCTGGAGGCACCGGTGCTCAGGGTCGGCGGCTACCACGCCCCGTACCCGCCGGCCCGCCTGGAGGACGAGTACCTGCCGGGCCTGGACCGGGTGCTCGACGCCGTCGACCGTGCCCTGGCGTACTGAGGAGAGGGTCGTGACGACGATGACTGAAGCGTCCGTGCGGGAGTTCAAGATGCCCGACGTGGGCGAGGGACTCACCGAGGCCGAGATCCTCAAGTGGTACGTCCAGCCCGGCGACACGGTGACGGACGGCCAGGTGGTGTGCGAGGTGGAGACGGCGAAGGCGGCCGTCGAACTCCCCATCCCCTACGACGGAGTGGTCCGCGAACTCCGCTTCCCCGAGGGCACCACGGTGGACGTGGGCACGGCGATCATCGCGGTGGACGTGGCGGGCGGGGGCGCGGCTCCGGCCGAGGCATCCGTCGAAGCCCCCGCACCCGAGACCGCTGTGGAGAAGAAGCCGGAGGGCCGCACGCCGGTCCTCGTCGGCTACGGCGTCGCCACCTCCTCGACCAAGCGCCGCCCGCGCAAGGGCCCCGAGGTCCCGGTCCAGCAGGCCTCGGCCGAGAAGATCCAGGCCGTCCAGGCGGTCCAGACCGAGCTGAACGGCCACGGCCCGGCCGCCGCCGTGGAGTCCCGCCCCCTGGCCAAGCCGCCGGTGCGCAAGCTGGCGAAGGACCTGGGCGTCGACCTGGCGACGGTGACCCCGTCCGGCCCGGACGGCATCATCACGCGCGAGGACGTGCACGCGGCGGTGACGCCGGTTCCCGAACCGGTCGTCGAGGCGCCCGAGCCTGTCCGGGCCGCCGCCCCCGTGCCCGCCCCGGTCGCGTCGTACGACGCGACCCGTGAGACCCGTATCCCGGTCAAGGGCGTCCGCAAGGCCACGGCCGCGGCGATGATCGGCTCCGCCTTCACCGCGCCGCACGTCACCGAGTTCGTGACGGTCGACGTGACCCGCACGCTGAAGCTGGTCGAGGAGCTCAAGCAGGACAAGGATCTCGCCGGTCTCCGGGTGAACCCGCTCCTGCTCATCGCCAAGGCCCTCCTGGTCGCCATCAGGCGCAACCCGGACATCAACGCTTCCTGGGACGAGCCGAACCAGGAGATCGTGCTCAAGCACTACGTCAACCTGGGCATCGCGGCGGCCACTCCTCGCGGCCTGATCGTCCCGAACATCAAGGACGCCCACGCGAAGACGCTGCCGCAACTGGCCGAGTCCCTGGGCGAGCTGGTCGCCACGGCCCGCGAGGGCAGGACGTCCCCCGCGGCCATGCAGGGCGGCACGGTCACCATCACCAACGTCGGCGTCTTCGGCGTCGACACCGGCACGCCGATCCTCCCGCCCGGCGAGGCCGCGATCCTCGCGGTCGGCTCGATCAAGCTCCAGCCGTGGGTCCACAAGGGCAAGGTGAAGCCGCGCCAGGTGACGACCCTGGCACTGAGCTTCGATCACCGGCTGGTGGACGGGGAGTTGGGCTCCAAGGTGCTGGCCGATGTGGCCGCGATTCTGGAGCAGCCGAAGAAGCTGATTACCTGGGGGTGACGACCCGGGGCGGTATAGGTTGAAGTCTGAAGGGACGGCCGCAAGTTCTGATTGCGGCCGCCCCTTCATTCGTGAGGTCGGTCAGGGAAGCTTGAGTACGTAAACCGGGTCCCCGTCCTCGCTGCCGCCGCGGGAGTGGATGCAGGCGTGCTTGCGCAGCAGGCGCAGGCATTCGTTGACACGGTGCACCGAGAGTCCCGTCCGGGCCGCGATCGAGGCCAGCGGCTGGCGTAGCTCGCCCCGCTCGACCAGAACCGGCGCGATCACCACCGCCACCGTCCAGACGTCCTCGGTCACGGACAACCGCTGCCGCCAGTCGGCCAGGACGGACTCCGTGGTGGGGCGCGCGGAGAAGCCGGGTTCGGGTGCCGGGCGGTCGAGGGCCAGTACGTCGAGCCGGTTCGCGATGCGGTCCATGGCTTGGGCGATGGTCTGCTGCGCGGTGAGGGTGGAACGCTGCAACTCCAGCATCTCTCGTTGCATTCCCACCATTTCCTGCTGCGTCTCCGCCATCTCTTTCTGCAGGGCGAGTGACTTGTGCTGGGCGACGGCGAATTGCTCGTCCGCCTGAAGATTGCGCTCTTCGAGCCGGACGATGGCCTCGGCGACCTGTTCCGGCATGGCGTACGCGACCGGAGCCCCCGGGCCGGCGGGCTGCACCTCGGCCTCCTCAAGGGTGTAGGAACCCTCGCGCTGAACGGTCTCGATCACCTCGGCGACCCACTGCTTGAAGGGTTCGCAGGAGGGCTTGGTGCAGGCGCTGACGAGAAGGATCAGGCCTTGGAGGTCGATGAGATTCAGGTCTCGACGCCACTCCCTACCTGCGGGAATGCTGAGACAGTGACTTCCAGTCACTGTCTCAAGAATCTCTCGATGTTCCTCCGGGACATGGTCGAGGAGAGCCTTTCGAGGGGTGGTGTACCCCAACTTCTTGCAGACATCCACCGCCGGAAACCAGTGCGTCCCGTCCGGCGTGGTCAGCCTTCGGATCCGGGTCCCGGTCGCCGCGTAGACGAAGTCGCTGGCATCGATCGCGTCGTGCTGTGTCCGAGGGTCGGGCTGGTGCTTGCTGGGTTCGATCATGTGAACCACCTCCGCCGCGGACCGTAGGGCGGAGGAAATCGAACATGCCAGCCCGTGCATGGATGTTCACGATTGCGAGCGAAGATCACCGATCCCGCTACGCCGGACGGCCAGTGCGTGCATGACGGAGGGCTCAGCGGCGCAGTGCCTCCGCCGGTTCGACGCGTGCCGCGCGCCAGGCCGGGTAGAGGCCGGCGAGCAGGCCTGTCAGGAGGCCGATCGCGGGGGCCGTCGCGGCCGTCGCCGGGTGGATTACCGGTGTCCAGTCGCGGATTGCCGCGACCGTCACCACGGTCAGGACGCCCAGGGACGTGCCGACCAGGCCGCCCAGTGTGCCGAGTGCGGCCGACTCCGCGAGGAACTGGACCGTGATGTGGCGGCCGCGTGCGCCCAGGGCCCGGCGCAGACCGATCTCTCCCGTGCGTTCCAGGACGGCGACCAGTGTGGTGTTGGCGATGCCCACCGCGCCGATGACCAGGCAGATCGCCGCGAGGAGGAGGAAGAGCCGGCTGAGGTCGTCGCCCACCCCGGTCCGTAGGGCGCGGGGGTCGGGGGGCGGTACGACCTTGAAGTACGCGGGATGGTCGGGGCGCAGCGCGGTCGCGGCCTCGTGGGCGATCTGCGTGGCCGCACCGAGCCGGGTCGAGACCAGCATCTTCGCGCCGCCCGACTCCGGTGCGCCCCAGATACGTTCCGCGGTGGTGCGCGGTACGACTACCGACAGCAGCAGGTCGGCCTTGCGGTCGGTGGCGGAGACGATGCCGGTGACGGTGAAGGGCCGGCTGCCGATGAAGATCGCCGGGTGGGTCTCCAGCGTGGTGATGCCGAGCCGTTCGGCGACGCCCGCGCCGATGACGGCCACGGGTGCCGCCTGGTCGGAGGCGTAGGCGTCGTAGACCCTGCCCTCCGCGAGCCGGGTCCCCGCCGCGGCGAACACGCCGGGCGAGGCGGCCACCACGTCGATTCCGCTCTGGGTACCGGTACTGCCGTCGCCCACGGGAGAGGAACGTACCGGGGTGTCCGGGTCGAGCCGCACCGGCCAGTACACGCCCGCGTGTTCGACGCCGTGCAGCCGGCCGATGCGGGCGTCGGCGTCCGCCGGGAAGGCGAGCCCCGCGAACTCGTCCTGTTCGTGGGCGACGTCCTCGATGCTCACCTCGGTCGCGCTGAGCGCGTTGAACCGTGTGTCGATCTGGGCGGAGGCGGTGGCCGTCAGGCCGAGGATCGCCACGAACGTGCCCACGCCGAGCACCGTCCCCAGGGCGGTCAGCGCGGAGCGCGCCGGACGTTGCAGCATCCCCGCGAGGGACTCCGAGAGCACGTCACGCCAGCCGAACACGGAGGGTGGGATGCGGTGTTCCGCCGCCGCCCGCGGGGTCCTCGCCCGGATCAGGCTTCTCGCCCCGATCGCGCCCTTCACGCGACCGCCTCGGACGACGGGGTCTCCGGCGTGTTCGGTGTTTCCGGCATCTCAGGTCCATCGCTCAGAACCCCGTCCCGTATCGCCACCGTCCGTTCGGCGCGGGCGGCGACCAGGGGGTCGTGGGTGATGACCAGGACGGTCATGCCGTCCGCGTGCAGTTCCTCCAGCAGGGCAAGTACCGACTCGGCGTTGGCCGTGTCGAGGTTTCCGGTCGGTTCGTCGCACAGCAGCAGGGAGGGGCGGGCCACCAGCGCCCGCGCGATGGCGACCCGCTGCCGCTCGCCGCCGGAGAGGCGGGTGGGCAGGGCGTCGATGCGATGGCCGAGGCCCACCCGCTCGAGCGCCCGGCGGGCCAGGGGCACCCGGTCCCGGCGGGGGGCGCCGTTGTAGACCATGGCGAGCGTGACGTTCTCCACGGCGCTGCGCTGGGGCAGCAGATGGAAGGACTGGAAGACGAACCCGATGCGTCGCCCGCGCAGGGCCGTGCGGTCCGCGTCCCGGAGGGCGCCCGTGTCGATGCCGTCCAGGAGATACGTCCCGCTGGTGGGCCCGTCGAGCAGCCCGGCGATGTTGAGGAACGTGGACTTCCCGGATCCCGACGGACCCACGACGGCGACGAACTCGCCCCGTTCTATGGTCAGTTCGCAGGGCCGGAGAGCGGCCACGGGCGGCGGCCCCGGGTACGTCAGCCCGACCCCGCGGAACTCGATGACCGGCGCGGACGCCGCCGTCACGAGGTCCCCTCGGCGGAATCAGCGGAATCAGCGGAATCGATGGAATCGCCGGACGCGCGGGGCACTCCCGTGACCACCTGGTCGCCCTGTATGAGACCGCCGCTCCCGGCCACCGGCACGACGGCCACGAACCCGTCGCCCGAGGTGCCCGCCCGTACCTCCACCCGCCGCCTGGCACCGCTCGCCTCGACCACGGTCACAGTGGTCCGCCCGTCCGCGCCGGAGCTGATCGCGGTGATGGGTACGACCAGCGCCTTCCCCTCGGTCGACGCCGCGATGACGGTGACGCGTACGTCCTGTCCGGTGAGTTCGGCGTTCAGGGGCTTGTCGGGGGTGATCTGCACGAGCCGGCCCTGGGCGCTCTGGCTCTGAGCGGTCCCGGCCTCCCCGGCCTCCCCGTTCTGCCCCTGCTCCCCGGATGTGGCGGGTGGGTCGGAGACGGAGGTGACCTCGCCCCGCGCGGACGTGCCGCTCACCTCGGAGTAGATCTCGGCCCGGCGTCCGGAACGTATGAGGTCCTTCTGGTACTCGGGGACGTACGCCTGCACGACCAGCCGGCCCGCGGACAGCGTCATAGCGGTCCCGGACGCCTCACCCCCGACCTTGGCGGAGACCGAGCCGACGCGCGCCGGGAAGCTCTGCACGAACACCACCTCGGCGGCGGGCAGTATCGGCCCCGCGGCCGCCTCGGCGGCGGTGAGCTTCGCGCGGGCGTCGGCGAGGTCCTCCCGCGCCCGGCGCACGGCCTTGCCCTGGCTCGCGGTGTCCTCGTCGCCCGCCTCGCTCGTCGAACGCCCGGAATCCGTAACTGTGTTGGCCGACGCCAGCGCGTCCTCGGTGTCCTCCAGAGCGCGTTCGGCGGCGGTGACCTGGCCGCGGGCGTCCTCGACGGGGTCGCCCTCGCCGTCGTACGCGGAGACGGGTTCGTAACCCAGCGTCGCGTAGAAGGAGTTGAGCGCTGCCTTCGTGCCGGAGCCGAAACGGCCCGTGGTGTCGGGGGCGGTGTCGTGGCCCAGTTTCCGCAGCGCGCGCTGGAGTTGGCGTACGTCGTCGCCCGTGGCGCCGGGACGCAGGTCGCGGTACACGGGGAGACTTCCCTGCAGCGTGAACACGGGCCGGCCGGACACCTCCATCAGGAGCCGTCCCGCCTTCACGGTGTCCCCGGCCCGCACCGGAATCCTGGTGATCACCGCTCGCGCCGCGCCCTCACCGGCGGGTACCTGGGGAATCACCTCGACCGTCTGTCCGGCCACCACCTGACCTCGGGTGATGACCGACGAGGTGAGCACCCGGTGCTCCACGGGGGCGGTCAGCACGTCGGGCGAGGGCGCCCCGGCCTCCGCGGCCACCTGCGCGGGCGACTTCACCAGCAGCGCCGCGCCGAGTCCGCCGAGGGTCGCGAGTACGGCGCCCAGGGCCACGGCGACCACCCATCGGCGCCGGCCGGCCATACCGCTCGGCCCCGACTCCGGCCCGCCCGGCCGGGCGACCTCGGTTTCCGTCGGCCGGTCCGGGTCCGTTTCCCTGCCCCGGTCCGCCTCGGCGGCCCCCCTGACCTGCGTCATCGCTGTCCTTCGTCGTCGCTCCGGCGTACGCGGTTCAGCCGCCGGCGATGCCACCGTCCGAGCCCGGAGAGCACTTCTCGGAGACGGCGAGGAACACGGCCGTCTTGAACGTCGCCGCCTCGTCGCCCGCCAACTCGACCTGCGCGTCGTCGGATCGGGATCCGGGAACTCGAGGAAGCCGTTCTCGCGCACGCGAGCGCTGAACTTCTCCGGCCACGACCATGGCCGGAGCCGCCGACGTGGCACCGGGCAGCAGACCGACGCACTTCGCCCGGGCACTGACCAGGTAGGCGTCGTCGTTCTGCCCTTGTCCACGCGGAGTTGGCTGTCGACGAGCTGTTCCAGGACGACGCCGTTGTCTTCGAGACAGCCGTGGTAGGCCTGTTCCCGGGCAAACAGGCTCCCGTGATCATGGGGTGGCAGAGCTTAGGCCCGCCCGAATCTGATCGTCTACTGTCCCTGGGGACAGTAGACGATCAGATTCAGCCTTGATTCACTCTTCCTTTGCAGGATCTTGATGATTCAATTGCATAGGACAGGGGGCGGAGTTGAACGGCAGCAGAACGGTGAGACGTGTCTCGGCACTCGCTGTATCGGTGGTCGCGGTCGGCGGGCTCGCACTGAGCACCGCGGGACCGGCGGCGGCCGTCGATCAGGACGACGGCATCCTGGAGGCAGGGGAGTTCGGCCTCTACTACTACTCGAGCCGGGGCGGCTGCGTCTTTGACCTCCTCGCCGGGGACAACGACTTCGCCAACAACGACTTCAAGGACCGCCCGACCTATGTGAACTGCGAAGGTGAAGGGGAGACGGTGAACGACAACACGGCGTCGTACTGGAACCGCGACACCACGATGTGGTACGTCTACACCGATTCGTTCCATGAGGGCATTCGGGGCGATCTCCCCGCCGGTCACGTCGGCAACGCCTCCTCTACCTTCAAGAACAAGATCTCGTCGAGCTATTGGTACCTCTGAACCGGCTCCGTGTGACCGCGTTCGGCGCCGTTCTTGCCCTGGCGGGCTGCTCCGCCGGCGGCTCGGACGGCGCCGGCGGGAGCACCGAACCCACCGTGACCTCCACGCCCACGATGCTCAGGACCGCCGACGTGAGCTTCCCAATGGACGCCTACGAAGCCACCGCCGAGCAGCAGGTCACGCTCGCGCGGGCCCAGGGCGTCCTCACCAGCCGGTGCATGGCCCGCCTCGGCTTCACCTACCAGGCCCCCGAGCGGCCCGTCAGCTCGGCGAGCGGGTCGAACGCCCGGGTCTTCGGCCTGGTGGACCCAGACACGGCCGCCCGGTACGGCTACCTGAACCCCGGGACGGCCAACGCCCCGGTGCGAGCGGCCACGGGGTCGCTGACCGAGGCCGAGCAGCTGGCGCTCAGCGGCGAGGACGACCTCGACCCGGCCGACGTGCCCGCGAACCTGGAGGAGGCCGAGAAGTCCGGCGGCAGCGACGTGACGTTCAACGGGGAGCGGGTGCCCGTCGGCGGCTGCGTCCGGGAGTCCTACCTCAAGCTCTACGCGCGCAAGGCGAACGAGGTCGACATCCTCTTCGTGTTCAACCTCAAGAGCGACGCAGAGTCGAAGGCGCGCGAGGACTCCCGGGTCCGCGCGGTCGACAAGCGCTGGTCGTCCTGTATGGCGAAGGCGGGGTACGAACTCACGGGTCCCGTGAACGCGGTCAAGGAACTGGGCCTCACCGAGTCGGACCTGTCCAGTCCCAGAGCGGTCACCGCGGCCAAGGCCGACGTGGCGTGCAAGCAGCGGGTCAACCTCGTAGGAGTGCGTTACGCGGTGACGACCGCCTACCAGCGCCGGCTGATCGAGGAGAACGCGCAGACCTTGTCGCTGGCCAAGGAACAGCTGGAGAGCCGGCTGCTGCTGGCGGCCGAACTGACCTGAACAGCCTGATCCGACCCGAGACGACCTGATGCCGAACTCATGTGGGCTGTGCCGGCTGCCCGATTCGCTGCGCGAGATCCTGGGCACGGCCCTCTCCCGGCTGCCCACTCTCACTGACCGGGAGCGCCAGATCCTCGGGCGGCTCGTCTCCTCCGAGGAGTACGGCGAACTCGCGCGGTCGCTCGGGATATCGGAGCGCACGGTCAAGTTCCATGTCGCGAACCTGCGCAACAAGCTGGGCGGGCTGAGTCGGCTCCAGTTGTGCCAGGTGGCCCTGCTCGATCTGACGTGCCTGCCGGACACCGCCGGGATCTGCGCCGCGCATCCGGCGCGATGAAAGGGCGAGGCCCGCCGCGTTCGTCCGCGGCGGGCCTTTCCCAGCTTCGAGTCCCTGCTTCGAGGGGTGTCAGCTGATCTTGGCGTAGCCGTAGTTGATGAGCTTCTTCACGTCCGCGGTGCGGTTGGCCGCCGAGGAGGCGGTCATGACGGCGCCCATCACCGACTCGCCGTTGAGCGTGGCGGCGAAGACGAGGCAGTACTTGGCCTCGGTGCCGGAGCCGGTCTTGATGCCGAGCGTGCCGTTCCAGCCGAGCAGCGTGTTGGTGTTGTCCCAGGCCGCCATCGTCCGGGTGGAACCGGACTTGGTGATGGTCTTCGCCTTGTACGACTTGGTCTTCACGACGGACTTGAACGTGGAGCTCTTCATCGCGCTGCGGGCGAGCAGCGTCAGGTCCTTCGGCGTCGAGTAGTTCGAGCCGTTGCTTATGCCGTCGAACGAGTCGAAGTGCGAGTTCGTCATGCCGAGCTGCTTCGCCTTGTTGTTCATCTTGGCGATGAAGTTCTTCACGCGAGCGGACACCGTCGAGCCGGTACCGAACTTGTCGGCGAGGGCCATCGCGGCGTCGCAGCCGGACGGCAGCATCATCCCGTAGAGCAGCTGGCGGACGGTGACCTTGTCACCGACGATCAGGTGGGCGGACGAGGCGCCCTTCGACACGATGTAGTCGCTGTACGCCTTCTTGATCGTGACCTTGGCGTCCAGGTTCAGGTTCGACTGCGTGAGCACGACCTTCGCGGTCATGATCTTCGTGGTGGAGGCGGTGAGCCGGTGGGTGTTCGGCGACTTGTAGAAGAGGGTCTTACCGGTCGAGCTGTTCATCAGGTACCCGCCCTTGGCGGTGATGGTGGGCGCGGTCACAGCCTGCGCCGGTGCCGCAGTGAGAGCTCCGGTGGCGAGCACTGCGCCCGTCGTCACAGCGACGGCTGCGGCTCTGCGGAAACGGAAACCCTTGGTGGCGGTTATCAACTCAAATACCCCGAATACGTTGAATGCCCCTGGAATGCGGCCGAGTTGGTGGAGAGGAAAGCGGGGCCGCACGTGTGTGACACGTAACTAGCACGGAAGGTTGTGCAACAGCTGGGGTGAGTGTGGCGTCCTTCGATGAGGGGTTTTGCCGGGGTCCGAATGGTGGACGGGGTCCGCCATGCGTACGTGTTGTATCTAAGATGTACTCATGCCGTCAGCCCCACCCGCCCCCGACAAGACCTCCGACAAGGCTTCGGTCAAGCAGCCCCCCGCCGCAGACCGCGTCTACGCCCACGTCAAGCAGGGCGTCCTGGAGCGCCGCTACGAGGGCGGCACCCTCCTCACCGAGGGCGAGCTCGCCGAGGCCGTCGGGGTCTCCCGTACCCCGGTGCGCGAGGCGCTGCTGCGGCTCGAGGTGGAAGGGCTGATCAAGCTCTACCCGAAGAAGGGCGCACTCGTCCTGCCCGTCTCCGCGCAGGAGATCGCGGACGTCGTCGAGACCCGGCAGCTCGTCGAGGAGCACACCGCGCGCAAGGCCGTACCGGCGTCGCCGCGGCTCATCGCGCGCCTCGAGGAACTGCTGGCGCAGCAGAAGGAGCAGGCCGCCGCCGGCGATCTCGCGGGCGCCGCCGTCATCGACCGCTGCTTCCACGCCGAGATCGTCCGCAGCGGGGGCAACGAGATCCTGAACCGGCTCTACGACCAGCTCCGCGACCGGCAGCTCAGGATGGGTGTCGCCGTGATGCACGCCCACCCGGACCGCATCACCAAGACGCTCACCGAGCACGAGCAGATCCTGCAGGCGCTGCGCTCCGGCGACGCGGACGCGGTCGTCGGCCTCATCCACGGGCACGTCGAGTGGTTCTCCAACCTGGCGCGGGGCGAGGTCCGATGAGCGCCCCTTCCTCCGCGGCTCTTCCCAGCGACCCGCCCGGCGGCCGCCGCGCGATGGCCGTCTGGGGCATCGGCGTCTCCGTCTACTTCGTCGCCGTCATCTTCCGTACGTCCCTCGGGGTCGCCGGCCTCGACGCGGCCGAGCGCTTCCACGTCAACGCCTCCGCCCTGTCGACCTTCTCGATCCTCCAGCTCCTCGTCTACGCGGGCATGCAGATACCCGTCGGCCTGCTGGTGGACCGGCTCGGCACGAAGAAGGTGCTGGGCCTCGGCGTCGTGCTCTTCACGGTGGGACAGCTGGGCTTCGCCTTCTCGCAGTCGTACGGCATGGCTCTCGCCTCCCGCGCCCTGCTCGGCTGCGGCGACGCGATGACCTTCATCAGCGTCCTGCGGCTCGGCACCCGCTGGTTCCCGGCCCGGCGCGGGCCGATGGTCGCGCAGTTCGCGGGCCTGGCCGGCATGGCGGGCAACCTGGTCTCCACCCTCGTCCTGGCCCGGCTGCTGCACGGCATCGGCTGGACGGCGGCCTTCGCGGGCAGCGCGCTCGCCGGAGTCGTCGTCCTCGTCCTGCTCCTGCTGTTCCTCAAGGACCACCCCGAGGGGCACGAGCCGGAGCCGTTCCCGCACCAGGGGGCGGCCTATGTACGGCGGCAGATCGCCGCGTCCTGGCGGGAGCCGGGGACCCGGCTCGGGCTGTGGGTGCACTTCACGACCCAGTTCCCGGCGATGGTGTTCCTGCTGCTGTGGGGGCTGCCGTTCCTCGTCCAGGCGCAGGGACTGTCCCGGGCCACGGCGGGGGAGCTGCTCACCCTCGTCGTGCTGTCCAACATGCTCGTCGGGTTGGTCTACGGCCAGGTCGTCGCCCGGCACCACGCGGCGCGGCTGCCGCTCGCGCTCGGGACCGTGGCGGCGACGGCGCTGATGTGGGCCGTCACGCTGGCCTACCCCGGCGAGCACGCGCCGATGTGGCTGCTGGTCGTGCTGTGCACGGTGCTCGGCGCGTGCGGGCCCGCCTCGATGCTCGGCTTCGACTTCGCGCGGCCCGCGAACCCGCCGGAGCGGCAGGGCACCGCCTCCGGCATCACCAACATGGGCGGCTTCGTCGCCTCGATGACCACCCTGTTCGCGATCGGGGTGCTGCTCGACGCCACCGGCGACAACTACACCGTCGCCTTCTCCTCGATGTTCGTCCTGCAGGCCCTCGGGGTCAGCCAGATCCTACGGCTGCGGAAGCGGGCGATCCGCCGGGAGCGGGAGCGGTTGGTGGCCAGCCGGGTGGAGACGGTGCACGTCCCCGCGTAGGCACCCGGCCGGCCGCACGTCTGCTACTGGGTGACCGTGAAGTTCCGCAGGATCGCCCCCGTCAGCTCCGGGTCCCCCTCCGCCTTCACCCGGTCCGCCACCGACTCCAACGTCACCCGGCCGCAGGCCAGGCGGACGTAGGTCTCCCAGTCGAGGGTGAGGGTCGCGGCCGGGCCCAGTGCGGGGGCCGTCTCGAGGGTGCCGCGGCCCTGGATGTCGACGCGGATCGTGCGCAGGAACTCGACGGGACCGTGGACGTCGAAGACGACCGCGGAGCTGCGCGGGGCGTCGGACTTGGTGGCCACTATGTCGGGGAGCGCGGCGAGCAGCACGTCACGGGCGACGTACGCGCCGGGGGAGTCGAGGTTGCCGGGCCGGCCGAGCGCGGCGCGCAGGTCCTGTTCGTGCACCCACACGTTGAACGCGTGGCTGCGCACGGCCTCTTCGAGGGTGAGCTCGGTGCCGAGCGGGCCGCGCACCTTGGTGCCGGGGTCCCGGGACTCGTTCCGCAGCTGGCGGTTGCGGCGGATGACGACGTACTCCAGCTCGGACGTCATCTCGGGCGCCGTGTGGTGGCGGCGGACGTCGACCTGCATCTCCATGTACCGCTGGTGGTCGTTGGTGACGTGGTACAGGTCCCGCGGAAGCGTGTGGATGGGGCGCGGGTCGCCGAGCATCTCGCAGTCCAGGCCGATGACATGCGACACGATGTCCCGGACCGACCAGCCGTAGCACGGGGTGCGCCGGTTCCACTCTCCTTCCACAAGGGGCTGCACCAGCTCGGATATCGCTTCGATGGAGTGGGTCCAGGCGTCGGCGTAGGGCTGGAGGGTGGGATGCAGACTCACGGAAACGGGACCCCTCGGCGGTCGGAGCACGGGCTGATGATGGCGGCGTTGCCAATGGAGGCGGTGGCTGTCGGCGGGTGTCTTGGAACGCTAAGTTACGCTGCTGTGAGGCACCCCGGCAGTGCTTTCGTGTGACGATCGTAGGCCCGTGTGGACGGCTCGAATGCCAGGACGGTGGTAGTGTGCGCGCCTCTCTGATCCAGATCGCCGTGGACGAGGGCGAATCGGTCGCCTCGCGGCGCCTGCGAGTGGCCTCGCTGGTACGCGACCAGGCCGGTGCCGACCTCGTCGTACTGCCCGAACTGTGGACCACCGGGGCCTTCGCCTTCGAGGAGTTCGGGCGCGAGGCCGAGCCGCTCGAAGGGCCGACCTACGAGGTCATGGCGAAGGCTGCGAGCGACGCGGGCGTGTGGCTGCACGCGGGTTCGATTCCAGAGCGCACCCCCGAGGGCACGCTCTACAACACGTCTCTCGTCTTCTCCCCCTCCGGCGACCTGGCCGCCTCCTACCGCAAGATCCACCGTTTCGGCTTCGACAAGGGCGAGGCCGTGCTGATGGGCAGGGGCGAGGAGCTGGTGACGGTCCGTCTGCCGGACACGACCGTCGGTGTCGCGACCTGCTACGACCTCCGTTTCCCCGAGCTGTTCCGCGGTCTCGTCGACGCGGGCGCCGAGACCCTGGTGATTCCGGCGGGCTGGCCGGAGCGCCGCCGGGCGCACTGGACGCTGCTGGCCCAGGCGCGGGCGGTCGAGAACCAGGCGTTCGTCCTTGCGTGTGGAACGGCCGGGACGCACGCGGGAGTTCCGCAGGCCGGTCACTCGATCGTGGTCGATCCGTGGGGCGAGGTGCTGGCGGAGGCCGGGGCCGGCGAGGAGATCCTCACGGTGGAGTTCGACCCCGGGAAGGTGGCGACGACCCGGGAACAGTTCCCGGCGCTGAAGGACAGGGTCCTGTAACCCTCCGGGCTCAGTCGTCCTCCCGCTCCTTGTCCGCCAGGTGGATCACGCACACCGCCACCGCGATCAGCAGCGCCGGATCCGCGTCCTCCCGTACGACATCGACGCCGTACGTCTCCCGGACGTGGAGCCACCGCCGGGAGACGACCGCGAGCAGTTCGCCGTCGTACTCGACCGCGAACTCCCGGTCGAGGATCTTGCCGCTGACGTCCAGTTCGGTGCTGCCGTCCGCCAGGGAGACCCGGTAGTGGTTGCGCAGCAGCGACAGCCTTTTGCGGCGGATCGTGGCCAGCGGCTCGCCGTCCCGTTCGATCACCATCGTGTCCCGCAGGGCGAACATCTTCTGCCGGATGTCGATCAGGACCCGCCCGCGGGTGTCCTTCAGCTCGAAGGTGTCCCTCAGGCGCATCGCCTTGCCGTCGACGAGGAACACCTTGGTGCCGTGGTCGTCCTCGATCCAGTAGTCGTCACCGAGGCCGAGGAGCCGGTCGCGTACGAGGAATCTCATGTCGTACGGCTTCCCCGGCGGGCGGGGCGGAACGCAACCACTAGGCCGACGGGATGGTCGTCCCACGCAGGAGACCGATCGGGCGGGCGCACTTCCCCGTGGTCGTGGCCGCCCTGCTCGCGGGCGGGACCGGGTGTGCCGACGCGGAAGACTGCGCCGGGGCGGGTGTGATGTCCGACGTCGGTCCCGACGCCGCGCCGGTCCGTTTCCGCGGCACCCGCGACGGTGCCACCGTCCCGTTCGCTGCGACAGCACCCGCGACGGTGCCACCATCCCGTTCGCTCCGACAGCACCCGCGTCAGTGCCACCATCCCCTTCGCTCCGACAGGTCAGGTCCGCGGCCCGAAACGCCGCCGGTACTCCGACGGGCTGAGCCCCGTCTCGCGCCGCACGCGCGCGCGTAGGTTCGCGGCCGTCCCCAGGCCGCTCCGGGCGGCCACCACGTCCAGCCGTTCCTCCCCGCGCTCGATGAGCCGGCACGCCAGCGTCACCCGCTCCCCCGTGAGCCACGCCAGCGGTGTCGTTCCCAGCTGTGCGCGGAAGCGCCGGTGGAGCGTGGCGAGGGAGACGGCCGCGCGGGCCGCCAGGGCCGCCACCGTCAGCGACTCCCCCAGCCGCTCCCGCGCCCACGCGAGCAGCGGCGCCAGCGACTCGTCGGGCACGTCCGGCACCGGCCGTTCCACGAACTGGCGTTGCCCGCCGTCCCGGTGGGCGGCGAAGACCAGCCTCCGGGACACGGCGTTGGCGATCTCGGCACCGTGGTCGCGACGCCACATGTGCAGGCCGAGGTCGAGCGCGGCGGCGCTGCCGGCGGCGGTGAGGATGTCGCCGTCGTCGACGAACAGCACGTCCGGTTCGAGCAGGACCTTCGGATGCAGTTCGCGGAACGCGTCGGCCCACAACCAGTGCGTCGTGGCCCGCCGCCCGTCCAGCAGTCCGGCCTCGGCGAGCGCGAAGCTGCCGGTGCACAGGCTCATGACGCGGGCGCCACGCGCGTGCGTGCGTCGGATCGCGTCGAGTACGGCGGCCCCGCGCGGTACGACGTTGTCCGGGCGGCCCGGTACGACGAGGGTGTCGGCCTCGTCCACGGCCTCGAGTCCGGGCACGCCGGTCAGGGTGAAGAAGCCGTGGTTCATCCGGATCCCGGGGACCGGCGTGCACAGCGACACCTCGTACAACGGCCCCGGCAGCCCCAGTTCGGGCCGCGGCAGCCCGAACAGCTCGGTGGCGACACCGACCTCGAAGGGGTTCGTGCCCTCGTCGACGATCACCGCGACCCGGTGCGGACGTTCGTTCGGGTGAGAGGAATCTTGCGGCATGTGCGATTTCTAGCACTCGTGCGCGAGCCGGGCCACGGCCGACGATGACGGACATGAGCGAACCCATCTCCCTCCCCACCGCCCTCGCCTCCTTCACCGACCGCTGGAGCCCCCGCATCGTCACCGCCGTCAACGACTACGACGTACGCGTCGCCAAGGTCGAGGGCGAGCACGTCTGGCACGTCCACGACCACACCGACGAGTTCTTCCTCGTCCTGGCCGGCGAACTCCACATCTCCCTGCGGGAGAAGGAGGGCGAACGCACGGTCGTCCTCCCCAAGGACTCCCTCTTCACGGTCCCCCGCGGCACCGAACACAAGCCGTACGCCCCCGTCCCGACCGAGATCCTCGTCATCGAACCCACGGGCACCCTCACGGTCGGCGACCGGCACGACGACGTCCCCGACCACGTGGACGCGACCACCGGGCACGCGCTGAGGTGACTGTCAGTGCCGGGTGGCACTCTTGATCCATGAGCGATTCCGCGCCGCGCAGAGTCCGTGTCCGCGCCCCCGAGCTGGTCGGCAAGGGCGGCTGGCTGAATACGGGAGGTCGGCAGTACACCCTCGCCGACCTGCGGGGACGCATCGTGGTCCTGGATTTCTGGACCTTCTGCTGCATCAACTGCCTGCATGTCCTCGACGAACTCCGCGAGCTGGAGGCCAAGCACGCCGACACCGTCGTCGTCATCGGCGTGCACTCGCCGAAGTTCGTGCACGAGGCCGAGCACGCGGCCGTGGTGGACGCGGTCGAGCGGTACGGCGTCGAGCATCCCGTGCTGGACGACCCGGAGCTCGCGACCTGGAAGCAGTACGCGGTGCGGGCGTGGCCGACGCTCGTCGTCGTCGACCCCGAGGGGTACGTCGTGGCGCAGCATGCCGGTGAGGGGCATGTGCACGCGATCGAGCGCCTGGTGACGGAGCTGGAGGCCGAGCACGCGGCGAAGGGCACACTGCGGCGCGGCGACGGGCCGTATGTGGCGCCGGAGCCCGAGCCGACGGTGCTGCGCTTCCCCGGCAAGGCGATCCTGCTGCCCTCCGGGAACTTCCTGGTCAGTGACACGACCCGGCATCAGCTGGTGGAGCTCGCGGGGGACGGGGAGAGCGTCGTACGGCGGATCGGGGCCGGTGTCCGCGGGTTCGCCGACGGTACGGCGGACAGCGCCACCTTCAACGAGCCGCAGGGGCTCACCCTTGTCGAAGAAGACGCCGTCGTCGTCGCCGACACCGTCAACCACGCCCTGCGACGGCTGGACCTGGACACCGGTGAGGTCACCACCCTCGCCGGCACCGGGCGCCAGTGGATGCAGGGCGACCCCACGGCGGGCCCCGGTCGGGAGGTCGACCTTTCCTCCCCGTGGGACGTGGCCGCCTGGGACGGCAAAGTCTGGATCGCCATGGCCGGTGTGCATCAGCTGTGGGCGTACGACCCGGTTGAAGGGACCGTCGCCGTCACCGCCGGGACCACCAACGAAGGGCTCGTCGACGGGCCCGGCGCCGAGGCCTGGTTCGCCCAGCCCTCCGGGCTCGCGGCGACCCCGGAAAGGCTGTGGCTCGCCGACTCCGAGACGAGTGCCCTGCGCTGGGTGGACCTCGACGGCACCGTCCACACCGCCGTCGGCACCGGCCTCTTCGACTTCGGGCACCGCGACGGTGCCGCCGGACAGGCCCTGCTCCAGCACCCGTTGGGCGTCACCGCGCTCCCCGACGGCTCAGTCGCGGTGAGCGACACGTACAACCACGCACTGCGCCGCTACGACCCGGCGACCGGCGAGGTCACCACCCTGGCGACGGACCTTCGCGAACCCAGCGACGCGGTGCTCGTCGGCGACGACATCGTGGTCGTGGAGTCGGCCCGGCACCGGCTGACCCGGCTGCGGCTGCCGGAGGAGGCCGTGCAGGTGGCCTCGGTGGCGCACCGCACCCGGCGCGCGGCCACCGAAGTCGCGCCGGGCTCACTCCGGTTGGACGTGATCTTCCAGGCGCCGGCCGGCCAGAAGCTGGACACCCGGTACGGCCCCTCGGCCCGCCTTCTGGTCTCCTCGACCCCGCCCGAGCTGCTGACCAAGGGCGAGGGTGCGGGAACCGAGCTCTCCCGCACCCTCCAACTCGACCCCTCCGTCACGGAAGGAGTCCTGCACGTCTCGGCGATGGCGGCCTCGTGTGACGACGACCCAGCCAACGAGTACCCCGCCTGCCACGTCCACCAGCAGGACTGGGGCGTGCCCGTCCACCTCACCGAGGGCGGCGTGGACCGCCTGCCTCTCGTCCTCGCGGGGATGGACGATCAGACGCCGTAACCGTCGCTGTAGCCGTCCCGGCGCCCGTGCTGCCGCTCGCCCTCGATGACTGTCGGCGCCGCGGACGGCACCACCAGGCGCCGGCGCCGCGCGATGCTGCTGAACGTCGTCACACCGATCAGCCCGACGATCATCAGGATGACGCCGACCAGGTCGAGGTTGACCCCCTTCATCTCCCAGTCGGTCGCGAAGGTGAGGATGGCTCCCGCGGCGATGAGGATGATGCATCCACCAAGGCCCATGAGTGTCGCCTCCCTGTCCGGTCCGGTCGTTCCGGCCCGCACCCCGGGTACCCGGGGCGGCAACTCCCATGCGGAGACAAGGATTTCCAGGGCAGGCCCTAGCCCTCCAGGAACGCCACCAGCGCGTTCGCCAGCAGATGCGGGTCGTCCGCGCCGCACAGCTCGCGCGCGCTGTGCATCGACAGGATCGCCACGCCGATGTCGACGGTCTTGATGCCGTGGCGGGCCGCGGTGATCGGGCCGATCGTGGTGCCGCACGGCATGGAGTTGTTGGAGACGAAGGACTGGAAGGGGACGGCGGCCCGCTCGCACGCGGCGGCGAAGACCGCGCGGCCCGAACCGTCCGTGGCGTAGCGGTTGTTGACGTTGACCTTGAGGATGGGGCCGCCGTTGACGCGCGGGTGGTGCGTCGGGTCGTGCCGCTCCGCGTAGTTGGGGTGGACCGCGTGGCCCGTGTCGGAGGACAGACAGACGGTGCCCGCGAAGGCCCTCGCCCGGTCCTCGTACGACCCTCCGCGCGCGAACACCGAGCGCTCCAGCACGCTCCCGAGCAGCGGCCCGTCCGCGCCGGTGTCCGACTGCGAGCCGTTCTCCTCGTGGTCGAAGGCGGCGAGCACCGGGATGTACGGCAGGTCCGGGCGGGCCACCGCGGTCAGGGCGGCGACACCGGCGTGCACGGACAGCAGGTTGTCCATGCGCGGGCCGGCGACGAGCTCCTTGTCGCGGCCCAGGTAGGCGGGCGCCTCCACGGAGTGCGTCATCAGGTCCCAGCCGGTGACCTCGCCCGCGCCGAGCCCGGTCTCCTCCTCCAGGAAGGCGATCAGGTCGCCGTCGCGGACATCGTTGCCCAGACCCCAGATGGGCTGCAGATGCCGCTGCTTGTCGAGCTTGAGCCCCTCCGCCGACACCGAACGGTCCAGGTGGATCGCGAGCTGGGGCACCCGCAGCAGCGGCCGGTCCACGTTCACCAGCCGGGTCGAGCCGTCCCGCAGGGTCAGCCGGCCCGCCAGCCCCAGGTCACGGTCGAGCCAGGAGTTGAGCAGCGGTCCGCCGTAGATCTCCACGGCGACCTGGCGCCAGCCGTGCGCCCCGGTGTCCGGCAGCGGCTTGACCCGCAGGTTCGGGGAGTCGGTGTGCGCGCCGACGATGCGGTACGGCGTGTGCGGCTCGGCGCCCTCCGGGACGTACCAGGCGATGATCGCGCCGCCGCGCAGCACGTACCTGCCGCCGGTCGTCCCGTCCCAGGCCTCCGTCTCGGCGACCTGCCTGAATCCGGCCTTCTCCAGCCGCTCGGCGGCGTTCGCCACGGCGTGGTACGGCGAGGGGCTCGCCGTCAGGAAGGACATGAGGTCGTCGGTGTGGCCGCGGTCGAAGCGGGAGGGTGCGCTCATGGGGTTCACCTTAACGACGTACGAAGGCCCGCTCCCGGCGATGGGAGCGGGCCTTCGTAAGGACGGTGTGGAGAGGTCGGTGGGGCTGACCGGATGTGTCCCAGAACGCGGTCTGATGCGCCTCGGACAGCGGTCTGACGCGTCCTAGAACGCCGCCTCGTCCAGCTCCATCAGGTCCAGCTCGACGCCCTCGGCGACCTTGCGGGCCAGGGTCAGGCCGGGCAGGACGTTGGCCGCGAAGAACTTCGCCGCCGCGATCTTGCCGGTGTAGAACGCCTTGTCCTTCGCGGAGGCCGTCTCCAGCTTCTCGGCGGCGACCGCGGCACCCTTGAGGAGCAGGTAGCCGACGACGACGTCACCGGAGGCCATCAGCAGGCGGGTGGTGTTGAGGCCCACCTTGTAGATGTTCTTGACGTCCTGCTCGGTGGCCGCGAGGTCGGTCAGCATCAGGCCGACGATGGCCTCCAGCTCGACGGCCGCCTTGGCCAGGTGCTCGCGGGCGCCCGCCAGGTCCTCGCCGCCGGTGCCCAGCGCCAGGAACTTCTTGATGTCCTCGGCGAGGGAGTTGAGGGCCGCGCCCTGGTTGCGGACGATCTTCCGGAAGAAGAAGTCCTGGCCCTGGATCGCGGTGGTGCCCTCGTACAGGGTGTCGATCTTGGCGTCGCGGATGTACTGCTCGATCGGGTACTCCTGCAGGAAGCCGGAGCCGCCGAAGGTCTGCAGCGACTGGGCGAGCTGCTCGTAGCCCTTCTCGGAGCCGTAGCCCTTCACGATCGGCAGGAGCAGGTCGTTCATGGCCTCCAGCGCGGAGAAGTCCTCGCCGGCCGCCTCCTTGACCTGGATCTCGTCCTGGATCGACGCGGTGTGCAGGACGAGGGCGCGCATGCCCTCGGCGTACGCCTTCTGCGTGATCAGCGAGCGGCGGACGTCCGGGTGGTGCGTGATGGTGACCTTGGGCGCGGTCTTGTCGCCGAAGGCCGCGAGGTCGGAGCCCTGGACGCGCTCCTTGGCGTACTCGAGGGCGTTGAGGTAGCCGGTCGACAGCGTCGAGATGGCCTTCGTGCCGACCATCATCCGGGCGAACTCGATGATGCGGAACATCTGGCGGATGCCGTCGTGCTTGTCGCCGATCAGCCAGCCCTTGGCGGGGTGCTGGTCGCCGAAGGTCATCTCGCAGGTGTTGGACGCCTTGAGGCCCATCTTGTGCTCGACGTTCGTCGCGTAGGCGCCGTTGCGCTCGCCCAGCTCACCGGTCTCGAAGTCGAAGAGGTACTTCGGGACGAGGAAGAGGGACAGGCCCTTGGTGCCGGGGCCGTGGCCCTCGGGGCGGGCGAGGACGTAGTGGAGGATGTTCTCCTCCATGTCGTGCTCACCGGACGTGATGAAGCGCTTCACGCCCTCGATGTGCCAGGAGCCGTCCTCCTGCTGGACCGCCTTGGTGCGGCCGGCGCCGACGTCCGAGCCCGCGTCGGGCTCGGTGAGCACCATGGTCGAGCCCCAGGTCCGCTCCACGGCGATCTGGGCGATCTTCTTCTGTACGTCGTTGCCCTCGTCGAAGAGGATGCCGGCGAACGCCGGGCCGGAGGCGTACATCCACACGGCCGGGTTGGCGCCGAGCAGCAGCTCCGCGTACGCCCAGATCAGGGAGCGCGGGGAGGTGGTGCCGCCGATCTCCTCGGGGAGGCCGAGGCGCCAGTACTCCGAGTCCATGAAGGCCTTGTAGCTCTTCTTGAAGGACGCGGGCACGGGCGCGGTGTTCGTCTCCGGGTCGAAGACCGGCGGGTTGCGGTCGGCGTCCGCGAAGGACTCGGCCAGCTCGTTCTCCGCGAGCCGGGTCAGCTCCTCGAGGATGCTCTTCGCGGTCTCGACGTCCATCTCCTCGAACGGGCCGGTGCCGTACAGCTTGTCGCGCCCGAGTACTTCGAAGAGGTTGAACTCGATGTCGCGGAGATTGGACTTGTAGTGCCCCATGGCGACGGCTCCGTAGAGAG
This sequence comes from Streptomyces fulvoviolaceus, assembly GCF_000718165.1. Taxonomy (GTDB): domain Bacteria; phylum Actinomycetota; class Actinomycetes; order Streptomycetales; family Streptomycetaceae; genus Streptomyces; species Streptomyces fulvoviolaceus. The sequence continues at coordinate 134,574 of NZ_JOEY01000027.1, forward strand.
ATCGGCGAGGCACTTGGTTCCTCGCGCTAGTTCACATACCAACAAGTAGCTACGATGATGCTACCCGCCAGTAATAAGACGCAAGCCCGATCCGGCCATCTGTGACAGGACACACCGACACGTCACACCGGAACCGTCAGCGTGGCGGTGTAGCCCGCGTCGACACTCCCCTTCATCGTCGCCAGCTGCTGGTCGTAGCCGTCGCTGAAGATGTTGTCCGTCTCCAGGGAGAGCTGCCCGAGGTTCGTCACGCTCTGGCTGTAACCGTCCGTCGCGTACACCGTGTCGCAGACGTCCTTGGGGAAGGCCAGCTGCGAGGTGTTCGTGATGGAGGTGGCCGCGGTGGCGTCCTCCAGGCTGCCGTAGACCTCGAAGTGGATGTGCGGCCAGCGGCCCGTGTAGCAGGCCGGGAAGATGCTGGTGAAGGTGACCTGGCCCTTGTCGTCGGTCTCCTGGACACCCCGCAGGTAGTTCTCCTCGGTGACGCCCTCCGAGTACAGGGAGTAGTTGCCGTCCCGGTCGCAGTGCCAGAGGTAGACGGCCGCGCCCTTCTTCGGGGTTCCGCAGCCGGAGGCCGCGTCCACGACCGTGAGCGTGACGGTCAGCGGGATGCCCTCGGCGGTGCCGCCCGCGGAGTCGCCGAAGCTCTTCGTGATGTCACTGCGGACGACGCCGCTCTCCTTGAGGACGTTCACGCCGTTCGAGCCGTCGCCGGGGTAGGGGCCGGCGGTCTCGTTGGGGATGGTGGCGCACTCCGTGGAGCTGCCGGTGGAGGAGCTGCCGGTGGAGGAGCTGCCTGCGGACGAGGAGCTCTCGGAGGCCGCGGCGGCGCTGTCACTGTCCTCGGCGGAACAGCCGACCAGCGGCACCAGGCTCGCCCCGGCGAGCAGCCGGATCATCCTGCGGCGGGCGAGGACGGGAAGGTCGTAGGACAGACCCCTGTCGTGCTCGTGCATCTCGTCGTTGTCGTGGTGGTGGTGCCCGCTCATGGCCCGTCCCCTTGCTTTCGCTTTGCCGTTCCGTGGCATTTCTTTGATGCGGCGGACGCTATGGCCACCCACTGTGCGAAACCAGAGCGGTACCTGTGAACTCCCCGTGGAACATCTGAGCCGACGTACCGCCTCACTCGTACCCCTCCTCTCGGTACTCTTGCGCCCATGTATGGATACGGCCAGCCCATGGACGGTGGCGCCGCACAGCAGGGCTACGTCCCGCCGCAGCAGCCCATGTCCGGCGGCTACGGCCAGCAGCCACCGCTCTACCCCGAGCCGTCCCCGCCCTCGGTCGCGGACGCGGTGCGGGCCTTCACCACCGGGCAGATGTCCGCGGAGGACTTCCAGCAGGTCTTCGCGACCTCGAAGGTCTACTGCCCGCGCGGCGACAACCCCGGCTTCCTCGCCCTGCACAACACCCAGCAGCCGGTGATCCCGATGTTCACCTCGCTCAAGGAGCTGCGCCGGTACGCGGGCAAGGAGTCCAAGTACTTCGTCATCACCGGCGCCGAGGTGATCGACCTGCTCCCGACCGGCTACGGCTTCGTCCTCGACATGGAGGGCGAGCACCGCATGGTCTTCGACGCCAAGGCCGTGGAGCAGATGGTCGAGTTCGCGATGCGGCGGATGTACGGCGGTTAGCCCGCAGACAGCTGGTGCGGGGGAACCGAGAGCCCGGAGGGAATGCCCTCCGGGCTTTTGCCGTTGAGGGTGGCAGAAAGTTCAATGCTCAACTAAACTGGACGCACCAAGGAGGTACCGACATGCCTGCAGTGACCGTCGAGAACCCGCTGACGCTTCCCCGTGTGGCGGCCCCGGCCGACGCCGTGGCCCGTCCCGTACTCGCCGTCACGACCGCGCCGAGCGGTTTCGAGGGTGAGGGCTTCCCGGTGCGCCGTGCGTTCGCCGGGATCAACTACCGGCATCTGGATCCGTTCATCATGATGGATCAGATGGGCGAGGTGGACTACGGTGCCGGGGAACCGAAAGGCACCCCCTGGCATCCGCACCGGGGCTTCGAGACCGTCACGTACATCATCGACGGGATCTTCGACCACCAGGACAGCCAGGGTGGCGGCGGCACCATCACCAACGGCGACACTCAGTGGATGACGGCCGGCAGCGGCCTGCTCCACATCGAGGCCCCGCCGGAGTCCCTCGTCATGTCCGGAGGCCTCTTCCACGGTCTCCAGCTGTGGGTGAACCTCCCGGCCAAGGACAAGATGATGGCCCCGCGCTACCAGGACATCCGCGGCGGCAACGTCCAGCTGCTCAGCACCCCCGACGGCGGCGCGCTGCTCCGTGTCATCGCCGGTGAGCTGGACGGCCACGAGGGTCCCGGTGTCACGCACACCCCGATCACCATGATCCACGCGACGCTGGCGCCGGGAGCGGAGATCACGCTGCCGTGGCGCGAGGACTTCAACGGGCTCGCGTACGTGCTGGCGGGGCGGGGCGCGGTGGGCGGGGAGCGCCGTCCGATCCACCTCGGCCAGACCGCCGTCTTCGGTGCGGGTTCCTCGCTGACGGTCCGCGCGGACGAGAAGCAGGACTCGCATACGCCCGACCTGGAGGTCGTACTCCTGGGCGGGCAGCCGATCCGTGAGCCGATGGCCCACTACGGTCCCTTCGTGATGAACACCCGTGAGGAACTCCAGCAGGCGTTCGACGATTTCCAGAAGGGGCGGCTGGGGACGGTGCCTGCGGTGCACGGGATGTCGGAGGGTGGCCTCTAGGCCTCGTGAGGGCCGTCACCGTACGACAGTGCTTGAAGCCGCAACTTGGTTTTGCGGCTTCGGGCCTGTCTGGCTTCGGTGCTACTGGGTTACGGCAGCACGTAGAGCAGACGGCGATCTCCTCCACGCCGTAGTCGGCGCCACCGTGCAGCAGTGCCGGCGCCGGGTGCGCGGCCACCGTGTGGATGTCCTCCGTGAAGTTGGTTGTGTCGGCAACGTTCCGCAGTGTGGATCCGACGTGCGTGCAGCCCAGGTTCTTGCACACATCGACAGCTGGGAACCAGTACGTTCCGTCCGGCATGGTCAGCCTCCGTACGCGGGCGCCTGTCGCCGCACATACGAAGTCACTGATCTCGACCGGAAACCCAGGCAGGCGAAAGGGCAACTCGCGTTCGCATTAAGGGTGTTCATCCGAAGGCTTGCCAGAAGCGTCGATTCTGCACACAGGCCCCCTCTTTCGGAGCTCCCCAGCGCGACATCAAACCCGGCATATGGCCAGATGAGAGCGTGCCCGCACCGCAACCCCTGCTCCCCGACCCCATCCGCCGCCTCGCCGCCTGGTGCGCCGTCACCCTCCTGGTCGCCGGAGTCGTCTACGTCGGGATCCGGCTGTGCGTGGAGTTCAGGACCGCCGTTACGCCCGTGCTGCTCGCGTTGCTCGGGACCGCGTTGCTCAGGCCGTTGTACGGGCGGCTTGTCAAGGCGAGGGTCAATCGGTCGGTTGCCGCCGGGCTGACGTGTGTTGCTGTGCTGGCCGTCGTCGGTGGGGCCGTGTACATCGTCGTCGCCGCGCTCATCGACACCGGTGACGAGATCCTCGACTCGCTCAAGCAGGCCGCGAACTCGCTCGCCGATCACTTCGGGGCCGCCGGGACCTCGCTGGACGACCTTGCGTCGAATGCGAAGGAACTGCTCAGCAAGTTCGGGGGGACCGCTGCCTCGGGTGTCATCAGCGGCGTCAGTGTCGTCGGCGAGACCATCGCCATGGCCGTGCTGGCGCTGCTCCTTGTTTTCTTCTTCTTGCGGGACTCGCACAAAGCCGCCGGCACCCTCCGCGGCATCGCTCCGGGGGCGAGCGGCGACACCCTTGAGGCCATGGCGCGGCGGGCCTTCGAGGGCGTTGAAGGGTTCATGCGGGGCACCACCGTCATCGCCCTCATCGACGCCTTCTGCATCACCGTCGGGCTGCTCGTCCTCCGTGTTCCGGGGGCCGTGGGGCTCGGGGCCCTCGTGTTCGTCGGGGCCTATATCCCCTACCTCGGTGCCTTCGTCTCCGGTGCCGTGGCCGTATTGGTCGCGCTGGCCGACCGGGGGGTCGTGATCGCCCTCTGGGCGCTCGGCGTCGTCCTCGCCGTGCAGGTGCTGGAAGGGCACGTACTGCAGCCCATGATCCAGAGCCGGACCGTGCAGATGCACCCGGCCGTGGTCATGCTGGCCATCACCGCGGGGGCCTCCGTCGCCGGGATTCTCGGGATGCTGCTCGCCGTGCCGCTGACCGCCGCCGCGTTCGGGGTCCTGCACGAGCTGCGGACCCGCTATTCCACCTCCACCGAGGGCTCTGCCGAGGGCTCCACCGAGGTCTCGTAGAGCTCGAACCAGATGCTCTTGCCCTCGCCCCGCGGATCCACCCCCCACAGGTCCGCGAGGAGTTCGATCAGCATCAAGCCCCGGCCGGAGGACGCCAGTTCGCCGGGTCTGCGCTTGTGCGGGAGGTCGTCGCTGGTGTCCGTGACCTCGACGCGCATCCGGCGGTCGCCCGGCTCGCCCCGCACCTCTGCCAGCAACAACGCGTCCGCGTCGGTGTGGACCAGTACGTTCGTCAGCGTCTCGGAGAGGAGCAGGACCGCCGAGTCGACCTGGTCCGGCGAGGCCCAGTCGTGCAGGAGCTCGCGCAGCTGCTGGCGCGCCACCGCCACCCGCTCCGGTTCCGCCTGGGCCACCGACAGCATCGTGCGGCGCACGGTGGGCCGTACCGCCACGGCGTCTCCGCAGCCACAGCCCTCCCCCTCCCGGCACAGCAGCAGGACGGCTATGTCGTCCTCGCGGCGGTCGGCCAGCGGGCCGGTGGTGTGGTGGGAGGAGGGGCCGTGGACGGCCTGGACCAGGGCGTCGGCGAGGGACTCCAGGTCGCCGTCGTGGGTCTCGAGGATCGTGCGGATGCGCTTCCAGCCGGTCTCTATGTCGTGGCCGCCGGTCTCGATCAGGCCGTCGGTGCAGATCAACATGGTCTCGCCGGGTTCGAGGGCGATCCGGGTGGTCGGGTAGTCGGCGTCCGGGTCGATGCCGAGGGGGAGGCCGCCGTCCGTGCGGCGGATCAGGACCGTGCCGTCGGCCATGCGGACCGCCGGGTCGGGGTGGCCGGCGCGGGCGACGTCCAGGACGCCGGTCGTGGGGTCGACCTCGACGTACAGGCAGGTCGCGAAGCGGAGGTCGGCGGCGTCGGGATCGTCGTACGTCATGCCGTGCAGGAAGCGCGACGCGCGGGAGAGGACGGCGTCCGGGCGGTGGCCCTCGGAGGCGTAGGCGCGCAGGGCGATGCGGAGCTGGCCCATCAGGCCCGCCGCGCGTACGTCGTGGCCCTGGACGTCACCGATGACCAGGGCGAAGCGGCCGCCGGGCAGGGGGATCATGTCGTACCAGTCGCCGCCGACCTGGAGGCCGCCGCCGGTGGGGACGTAGCGGGCGGCGATGCTCATGCCCGGTATCTCGGGGCCGAGGTGGGGGAGCATCGAGCGCTGGAGGCCGTCCGTGAGCTCGCGTTCCGACTCCGCGACCCCGGCCCGGGACAGGGCCTGGGCCAGCATCCGGGCGACCGTGGTCAGGACCGAGCGCTCGTCCGGGGTGAAGGCGACCGGGTAGGTGAAGGCCGCCATCCACGCGCCCATCGTGCGGCCGGCGACCGTCAGCGGCAGGAAGGCCCAGGACTGGCGGCCGAAGTGCTGGGCGAGGGGCCAGGTGACGGGGTAGCGGGTCTTGTAGGTCTCGGGGGAGGAGAGGTAGACGGCGCGGCCGGTGCGGACGACCTCGGCGGCGGGGTAGTCCGTGGCCAGGGACATGTGGGAGAAGGGGCCCTCGTCGCCGGGCTGCTGGCCGTGGTGGCCGATGATCGTGAGGCGGTCGCCCTCGACGCCGAAGACGGCCAGGCCGTCGGGGGTGAAGCCGGGCATGGAGAGGCCCGCGGCCACGCGCAGGACCTCGGCGGTCGAGCGGGCCTCGGCCAGGGCGCGGCCCGCGTCCAGCAGGAAGGCCTCGCGGGAGCGCCGCCAGTCGCCGGTGACCGCGGTGCGTCCGGCGGGGGTGCCGGGCACCGGTTCGGTGACCTCCTGGAGGGTGCCGGTCAGCAGGAAGGTCCGTCGCTCCGCGTCGTAGGACGGCTTGGAGCGGCTGCGTACGGTGCGGATCACCCGGCCCCGCTCGTCCATGATCCTGATCCGCACCTCGGCGAGGGTGCCCTCGGCGACGGCGAGCTGGACGACTCCGGTGATCTCGTTCCAGTCGACGGGGTGCATACGGGAGCGTGCCTGGGCCTCCGTGAGGGCCGTCTCCGCGGCGGGCAGCCCCAGGAGACGGGCCGCCTCGGCGTTCACCGTGACCAGCTCGGCGGCCGTGTCCCAGTGCCAGATGCCGGTCGCGAGGGCGGTGAGGACATCCCCCACGGCGGGCAGGGGCTCACCAGTGCGCATTGCCCCACTTTAAGAAGAGGTGAGCCCTCACGGCCACTGATCACCGATTCTTTGTGACTGATCACCGGCCATTAATGGTGGGGAGCCGATGTTGGGGTGCCCGGTACCCTTGGGAGAGTTTCACGTGAAACAACCCCGATCTGCGAAGGCTGGATGAACGACGATGCATCGGTACAGGTCCCACACCTGCGGCGAGCTCCGCGCCTCTGACGTCGGCACCGACGTCCGGCTGAGTGGCTGGCTGCACAATCGGCGCGACCTGGGCGGCATCCTCTTCATCGATCTGCGCGATCACTACGGCATCACGCAGCTCGTCGCCCGTCCCGGCACCCCCGCGTACGAGGCCCTCGACAAGGTCACCAAGGAGTCGACGGTCCGCATCGACGGCAAGGTCGTCTCCCGCGGCACCGAGAACGTGAACCCGGACCTGCCTTCCGGTGAGATCGAGGTCGAGGTCGGCGAGGTCGAGCTGCTCGGCGCGGCCGCCCCGCTGCCGTTCACGATCAACGCCGAGGACGGGGTCAACGAGGAGCGGCGCCTGGAGTACCGCTTCCTGGACCTGCGGCGCGAGCGTATGCACCGCAACATCCTGCTGCGTACGTCGGTGATCAGCGCCATTCGTCACAAGATGACGGCCCTCGGGTTCAACGAGATGGCCACGCCGATCCTGTCCGCGACCTCCCCCGAGGGCGCGCGTGACTTCGTCGTGCCGTCGCGCCTGAACCCGGGCAAGTTCTACGCCCTCCCCCAGGCGCCGCAGCAGTTCAAGCAGCTGCTGATGATCTCGGGCTTCGACCGGTACTTCCAGATCGCGCCCTGTTTCCGTGACGAGGACGCGCGTGCGGACCGTTCGCCGGGCGAGTTCTACCAGCTCGACGTGGAGATGTCCTTCGTCGAGCAGGAGGACGTCTTCCAGCCGATCGAGAAGCTGATGACGGAGCTGTTCGAGGAGTTCGGGGGCGGCCGTCACGTCACCTCGCCGTTCCCGCGGATCCCGTTCCGTGAGGCGATGCTGAAGTACGGCTCCGACAAGCCGGATCTGCGGGCCCAGCTGGAGCTCGTCGACATCACCGACGTCTTCGAGGGCTCGGAGTTCAAGGCGTTCGCCGGCAAGCACGTGCGCGCGCTGCCGGTGCCGGACGTCGCCGGCCAGTCCCGCAAGTTCTTCGACCAGCTCGGCGACTTCGCCGTGACGCTGGGCGCGAAGGGCCTGGCCTGGGTGCGGGTCGCCGAGGACGGTTCGCTGACCGGCCCGATCGCGAAGTTCCTCACCGAGGAGAACGTCGCCGAGCTCACCAAGCGGCTCTCCCTGGCCCCCGGTCACGCCGTCTTCTTCGGCGCGGGCGAGTTCGACGAGGTCTCGAAGATCATGGGCGCGGTGCGGGTCGAGACCGCCAAGCGTGCCGGGCACTTCGAGGAGGGCGTCTTCCGGTTCTGCTGGATCGTCGACTTCCCGATGTACGAGAAGGACGAGGACACCGGCGCGATCGACTTCTCGCACAACCCGTTCTCCATGCCGCAGGGCGGTCTGGAGGCCCTGGAGACCCAGGACCCGCTGGACATCCTCGGCTGGCAGTACGACATCGTCTGCAACGGCGTCGAGCTGTCCTCCGGCGCGATCCGGAACCACGAGCCGGAGATCATGCTCAAGGCCTTCGAGATCGCGGGCTACGACCGCGAGACCGTCGAGGAGAAGTTCGCCGGCATGCTGCGTGCGTTCCGCTTCGGCGCCCCGCCGCACGGCGGGATCGCCCCCGGTGTCGACCGCATCGTGATGCTGCTGGCCGACGAGCCGAACATCCGCGAGACCATCGCCTTCCCGCTCAACGGCAACGCCCAGGACCTGATGATGGGCGCGCCGACGGAGCTGGAGGAGGCGCGGCTGAGGGAGCTGCACCTGTCGGTGCGGAAGCCGCAGCCGAAGTAGCGGGCCGCGCGAGCGAAGTAAGGCAAGCCTTTCAACTCGGCTGATCGCAAAGGGACTTGAAATCGACGGACGATTTCAAGTCCCTTTCGCATGCGCGCGGAAAAGGGGCCGTTTTCCTAGCTCGCTGACAGACTTCTTACCTAACTTCCAGCCGCATGACAGCGAATCACCAGCCTCAAGAGGCCACAGACGTACGGGATGTGACGCGCCGTAGGGTCGTCGCGGTGGGCGCCGGAGCGGTCGCGGCGGTGGGTCTGGGCGGCAGCGCCTTCGCGGCGAACGCCCTCACCGAGGAACCCGGGCAGAAGAGACATGCGCCGGTGGCCGCCGAGGACTGCTATGTGCTGACCTCGGAGACCACCGAGGGCCCGTACTACATCGACGCGGACAAGCTCCGCCGGGACGTCACCGAGGACAAGCCGGGTATCCCGTTCCTCCTCCGGATCAAGGTGATCGACAACGAGACCTGCAAGTCGATCCGCAAGGCGGCCGTCGACATCTGGCACTGCGACGCGGTGGGCGTCTACTCCGGCTACGAGGACATGGGCAACGGGGGCGGCGGCCCGGCCCCGACGGGAACGCCCACCGACACTCCGACCGGCACCCCCACCGACGTGCCGACCGGGCCGCCCCCGGGCGGTGGCCACACGGAGCCGACCGACGACACCCGCTATCTGCGCGGGACCTGGCGGACGGACCGGCACGGGTTCGTCACCTTCAAGACGGTGTTCCCGGGCTGGTACCGGGGTCGTACCGTCCACATCCATGTCAAGGTGCACGTCAACGGCGAGTGGACCGACGCCGGTTACGAGGGCGGCAACACCTGCCACACCGGCCAGTTCTTCTTCGACGAGGAGTCGGTCCTGGCCTCGGCGGTCGTGGAGCCGTACGTGTCCAACACGGCCGAGCGCACCACGCTCGACGAGGACACGATCTACGACGGCAGCGGTGTCCCGGGCGGCTTGCTCAAGCTGAGGTACCGCAAGGACGACATCGCGAAGGGCGTCCGCGGCTCGATCACCGTCGGCGTGGACCCGGAGGCGGCGAACGACGGTCAGGACACCCCGCCGCAGGAGAGTGCGTCGCCGTCTCCGTCCGCTTCGGCGAGCTGACCTGAGTCGACCCCCGACCCCCGACCCCCGACCCCCGGGCCTCGGCCTCCTGACCTGCACTGTCGGGAGGCCGGGCCCCTCCAGGGCCGAAGTAAGGCAAGGCTTGCCTTTTACCTTCCTTTGAACATGCCACAGCGCTTTCCCACGCCCCTGACAGCCTCCTTACCTAACTTCGCTGGTCATGACGGGAAACCAGACTGACCAGGAACCGAAGCACAAGCGCGACCTGACGCGTCGTAAGGTCGTCGTCGCGGGTGCGGGCGCCGCCGTGGCCGTGGGTGTGGGCGGCACCCTGGCCGCCTCGGGCGCTTTCGCGGACGAGACGACGGGCACGGCCACGGCGACCGCGAGCGCGAGCAGCAGTAGCTCGGAGGCCTGCTACAAGCTCACCTCGGAGACCACCGAGGGCCCTTACTACATCGACGCCGACAAGATCCGCCGGGACATCACCGAGGACAAGGAGGGCATCCCGCTCACCCTCACCCTCAAGGTGATCGACTCCGAGACCTGCAAGCCGATCCGCAACGCGGCCGTCGACATCTGGCACTGTGACGCGCTCGGCCTCTACTCGGGTTACGAGAGCTTCTCCGAGGGCGGCGGCACCGCCCCCACGGACGCTCCCTCCGGCACCCCCACCGGCGAGCCCCCGTCCGGGGCGCCCTCCGGCGGCACCGGCGGTGGCGGCGGGCACGAGGAGCCGACCAGCGACACCCGCTATCTGCGGGGCACCTGGAAGACGGACAAGCACGGCCTCGTCACCTTCAAGACGATCTTCCCGGGCTGGTACCAGGGCCGCTGTGTGCACATCCACACCAAGGTGCACGTCAGCGGCGAGTGGACCGACGCCGGTTACGAGGGCGGCAACACCTGCCACACCGGCCAGCTGTTCTTCTCCGAGGAGTCCGTGCTCGCCTCCGCCGAGGTCGACCCGTACTCCACCAGCACCACCACCCGGACCACGCTCACCGAGGACATGATCTACGACCAGAGCGGCACCACGGGCGGCCTGCTGAAGCTGAAGTACAACAAGAAGAACATCGCCAAGGGTGTCCACGCCTCCCTCACGATGGGCGTCGACCCGGACGTGACGAACGACGGCACCTGAGCCGTCGGGACCGAGACATGAAGGCGCCCGGGGTGAACACACCCCGGGCGCTTCGTCCTGTGAACTCCCTGTTCAGGAAAGGGACTTGTAGCCGCTCCAGCCGGTCGCGATCTTCGTGCGCGATCCGAACGACCCCTTGCCGTCCCCGCTGTTGCGCCACACGTTGCCGCTGGTGTCGCGGGAGACGAGGTCGGCCTTGCCGTCGTCGGTGATGTCACCGACACCGACGACCACGTTGTACGAACCGCCCCAGCTGGAGAACAGCTTCACGCGGGCCGCGAAGGTGCCGTTGCCCTTGCCGTCGTAGCGGTAGAGGTTGTTGGCCTTGTCCTGGGCGATCAGGTCGCTGATGCCGTCGGTCAGGACGTCGTACTGCGTCCAGCCGCTGCTCGCCAGTGTCGTGTACGACGTCGACGGCTTGAGCGCCGCGTTGCAGCCCGGCTTGTACAGGCGCAGTGCCCCGCTGCTGTAGCGGACGAGGACGTCGTTGCAGCGGTCGCCGCTCAGGTCGCCGAACGGCACGGCCTTCACCGACGTCGCCCAGCCGGTGCCGGTCCGCTTGTCGCTGAACTTGCCCGTGCCGGTGCCGGAGTGCCAGGTCAGGCCGCCGGAGGAGTTGAGGGTGAGCAGGTCGCCGCGTCCGTCGGGGCCGTCGGGGCTGACGAAGTCGCGCCGGACCGCCGCTCCGCGCTGGAGGAAGGCCTCACCGGTGGTGACCGTGTTCGCCGTGGCGGTGCCGAGGCCGGTCGCCTTCAGCGTCCACTTGAGCCAGCCGTTGGGGAAGTAACTCCCGCTCGCCGTCTTGCCGTTCCAGGACGCCGACATCATGGCCGAGGCGGCGGAGCCGGTGATCGTGCGGGTGGCCTTGCCGTTCGCGCCGCTCTGGACGGAGGTGAAGGTGAGCGACCAGGAGGAGACCGGGCGGGACAGCAGCCAGCTGCCCTCGAAGGGCGTGCCCGTGTCCACGTAGTTGCCGGCCGACGTCTCGAAGGCGGTCACGGCGGACGGGGTGATGCCCGTGGTGGTGACGTGGGTGCGCTCGTAGTCGTCGAACCAGGCGACCAGGCCGGTGTACTCGTCGACGGTCCAGCGGTACCGGCGGTCCGCGGTCAGGCCCTTGTCGGGCAGGCCGGAGGCGATCACCCGGGTGGTGCCGGTGGCCGCCTCGGTGAGGATCAGCGTGCCCGCACTCTGGTCGTGGCGCACGGTGAAGCCGTCGCCGAGCAGCACGTCACCGGGGGTGACCGCTGCCGACGTACCGGCCTTGGTGTCGTACACGCCCGCCGAGTCCGTCCCGCAGGCCCAGTACACCCAGCGGCCCGCCGCCTGGAGTTCGCTCGGCACACAGGCCAGGCCCGGGACGGTCACCGTGGTGAGCGTCGTCCCCAGCGGGATGCTGTACGAGGTGAGCTTGCCGGCGGTGGTGGTGGCGCTCCACAGGGTGGGGCCGTTCAGGGCGGCGGCGCGCACGGACCGCTTCAGCTGCTGGCCCTGGCCGAACTCGGCGACGTACTGCATCGGTGTCGAGCCGCCGGAGTTGTAGACCGCGTAGTCGTCGGAGATGTCGACGATCGCGCCGGCCTCGGTGCCGAAGTCGAGCGTGGAGTCGGACGAGCCGTCCCTCACGCCGACCAGCTGGTCGGCGTTCGCCAGACCGCTGCCGCCCTCGTCGCTGTCGGAGAACGTGCGAAGGAAGACGTCCTTGGGGGTCGTGCCGCTGTTGCCCCACAACGCGGAGCAGGTCGTGTCGGCGTACGGGCACTCGGCGGAGATCGAGTCGCCGGCCGTGGCGGCGGACGCCGTCAGCTCGGTCGAGCCGTTGGTGGTGAGGGTGCGCACGGACGTGGTGTCCGCGGCCTTGTCCGGGTCGTCCTCGACGACACGCAGGCTGCCGCGGCTGAGCGCGATGCCCTTCTTGGCGTTCTCCACCGCCGGGGACTGCTGCACCTTCTCCAGCTTCAGTGTGCCGTCCTCGGCCTGGCTCACGCGCTGCACCCACCAGTCGGTGGCGTCGGTGCCGCCGGTGACCAGCGCGGTGCCGTCGCCGGTCTCCAGCGCGTACTCGCCGGCGCTCGTCAGCAGGGTCTGCTGCACGGAGGGGTCGGTGACGTCGACCGCGAGCAGCTTGGAGCCGAGCGAGCTGGAGGACAGCGGCAGCAGCAGCCAGTCGCCGACCAGGACCGGGTCGCCGTCGAGCGTGCCGGGGTTCGAGGGCAGCGTGACGACCTGCTCGGCGGCGGTGAGGTCGGTGCGGGACTTCAGGTGCAGCGTGGCAGCGCCGGACTGGTACCAGCCGATGCGGTCCTCGCTCATGACGTAGTTCGAGGCGTAGGTGGCGTCGGTGAACACGGTGGTGTTCACGGCCGACTCGACGTCGATGTAGGCGATCGTGCCGGTGTCGGCCGACCAGAGCCCGCCGGCGGAGTCCGCGCCGAGGACGTCCTCGCTCCCCACGCCCATCGGGTCACCGGTCACCTCGCGGGTGCGCCACGCGCCGTCGACCTTGTCGATCAGGGAGTAGGTGGTGACGATCGTGTTCCCGGCGAGCGCCCGGTAGTAGCCGTTGTTGCTGGAGCTCCAGCTCAGCTTCTTGGACGTGGCCGTCGCCGGGTCCCAGAGGGTGGCGTACGCGTCGTTCGCCGTCGTCGGCAGCGCGACCAGGTCGCTGTCCGAGCCGTACCAGGCCGTACGGCATTCGGAGCCGATGTAGGTGCAGCCCGTGCCCGGGGTGTAGACGCCGTCGGCGTTCTCGACGGTGATGGTGTCACCGGTCGTGTAGTCGGTCCACCGCAGGCCGGTGAAACCGGTCTGCCGGTGCAGGAAGCCGCTGTCGCCCGCGGCGTACGGGCGGTCGAGACGTGGTGTGGTGGAGCTGGGATCGGTGAGTGTGATCCCGGTGGTGCCGGCGGCCTCGGCCGCCTGTGCGGCACCGCCGCCGTCCCTCGATCCGGAGAACAAGGTGATGGATCCGGCCGCCACGGCGACCGCGAGCGTGGAGACGAGCGCGGCACGACCGCCCCGTCTCGGGGCGTGTCTGCCCACGTGAAGTTCCCTCCCCCGCGAGGGTCCCCGCCCTCGCACAAGTGGGCGGATGCTACCAGGGGCGGGTGTCCGTCCGGGGTCGTGCTGTGGGCCGGAGCCCGGGCAGAAGTCAGTCCTTGCTCGTGGACTTGCGGGTGCGGCGGCGCAGGGCCGGGCCCAGGCGGACCAGGACGCGCTTCTCGATACCGGTGACACGGCGTTCCACCGCGGCGAGCTGCTTGCGGGAGGCCGCCAACTCCTGGCGTACGACGTCCAGTTGGGCGGCGGTGTCGGTGGCGCGCCGCTCCGCGGCCGTCAGCTTGGCGCGCAGGTCCTTCGTCTCCTTGGCCTGCTTCGTGGCCCGTTCCCTGGCCTTCACGTCGGCCGCGGTGATCCGCTCGCGGAGGCGGCTGATGCGGTACCGCATCTGGCCGTCGTCCTCGCCGTCCCAGACCGGCATCGACGGGGGCAGGTCGAGGGAGGCGAGGCGGGCGTCGAAGGCGGCGCCGCCGTCGCCGTGGGTGTAGGCGTTCTGCAGGCCGTTGCGGTCGAGGAAGGCGACCATGCGCTCGAAGCGTTCGCTGTGGCCCTTGATCATCGCCGAGAAGTCGGCGCCCTCGTACAGGTCCCGCGGGTCGGTGTCGCCGCTCAGCTCGGCGAGCGGGCGGTGCGGGATGTCGAAGTACCGGCAGAGTTCGAGGGTGCGCGAGTCGTGGGTGAGGACGACGCTCGGGGTGCCGGCCAGGAGGGCGGCGACATTGCCGTGGATCCGGGTGCCGAAGGCGAAGTCGTAGCCGCGCAGTTCGTCGATCCAGGTCGCCGGGTCCAGCGGCATGCGCACCTTGTTCTCCTGCAGCAGCGCGTGGCTGAGCTGGAGCGGGAACGGGTCGTCGTATCCCGACTCGGGGGTGGTGTCGCCCCAGAGCAGCAGTTCCGCGTCGACCAGGTTCTGCGCGTAGTACGTGAGGTCCGGGTAGCGCTCCCAGGCGTGGCGGGCGATGCCCGAGATGTCGCCGACGGGGATCGCGTCCGGGGAGAGGTTCAGGGCGATGCGGGAGGAGGAGGTGAGCTCCGTGGCGCGGATCTCGGGGAACCTGTCGCCGTGCAGGAACATCGACGGGCAGCCGATGATGTCGACGTCGTGGAAGCCGAGGTCGCGGAGGTAGCTCGCGGTCAGTTCACCGCGGACGCCGATGGAGGCCGACCGCTCCAGGACCGCGCGGGCGAAGCGCCTGACCGAGTCCGCGAGCGGGCCCAGCTGCTCGGTGTCGTAGTCGTCGGGGGCCTGTGCGCCCACGCCGAAGACGATCACCGGGATCCTGAGCTGCTCGATCAGCGTGGACAGGCGGTCCAGCGAGGCCTGGAAGCTCGGGCGGAAGGCGTTGGCGAGCGGGACGACGAAGGCGTCGTACCGCTCGTTGATCTCCGCGGCGCGCTCGGCCGAGTGGTCCGTGCGGATGCCGTTGGACGTCACCTCGGTGTCCGGCGTCGTCAGCATCTTGTGGGCGGAGTCGCTGAAGATCAGGTTGCCGGTGTTCGTCCCGATGAGGTCCTGCTGGACGAACTCCGTCGGGGTGGCGACACGGAACGGACTCTTTCCGGACCGGATCAGGATCTGCTTCACGACACCCCTCGGACGGCGACTTGACCGAGCTTCTGTTCGCGTGTCGGTCGTATGAGTGAACAAACCCTATAGGGAGGTAAATGCAGAGTGAAGAGAGTGCGTGAAAGTCACACGGGTGATTGACGGGATGCTGCGTCGCCGTCATGGGGATCCCGTAGCGGGCGCACAGGCTGCTCGACACCTTCGCACAGTGGAGGGGCGTGTCATGGGACGTACGGGGACGGATCGACACGCTGGAGGTAGCGATGGGGTTCATGGTGCTTCTCGCACTGGTGCTGGTGGGCGGGGCGGTCTTCGCGGTCGTGACGCAGCGGCGGGCGGGTGCGGCGGGCGTATCGGGTATGCCCGGTACGCAGGGTGCTGCCGCTTCGGTTCCTGTCTCTCCGGCTCCCGTCATCGTCTCCGACCTCGACGCGCACGCCGAGGCCCGGCGCTGGGTCGAGCGGCTCGGTGGCGGTCTGGCCACGCTCGACGCCGCGGGTGACGAGGCCGCCGCGCAGGCCCTCGCCGACGCGGGCGAGCGGTACCGCGCCGCGCAGGGGCAGCTCGACGCCGCCGAGTACGGCTTGGTGACCCGGACCGCCCTGGAGGGCCTGTACTACGTCCGCGGCGCCCGCACCGTCCTCGGTCTCGACCCCGGCCCCGCGCTGCCGGATCTCGGTACGGCCCAAGTCACCGCCCGGGACGGGCGGGTCACGGTCGACGCCCGGACGTACGCCGTCTCCAACCGTCGGGGCGGGGCGACGCCGTACTACTACCCCGGCGGTGTCGTCGGCGGTCGGCGGGTTCCGGGCGGCTGGTACAGCTCGCCCTGGTGGAAGGCGGTGCTGGTGGCCGACGGCGTGTTCTGAACCGGCGGCTCTTTGCTCCTGGTTCACCTTGATGATGCTGTCTCTTTACTTCTCAAAATCACTTAAGGGAACTCACAGAGACCTCACAGGGCACTGTCCGACCGTCATGTCATGACCCCAACGGCCGTGAACCAACTCCTCCTGGTCGCCTGCGACCTCGTCGCCATCTCCCTCCTCACCTTCGGCGTGTACTTCCCGCGTCACCACCGCCGGGACCTGGTCACGGCCTTCCTCGGGGTGAACGTCGGAGTGCTCGCGGTGTCGATGACGCTGAGCTCGACGTCGGTCGGGATCGGGCTGGGGATGGGCCTGTTCGGGGTGCTGTCGATCATCCGGCTGCGGTCGTACGAGATCGCCCAGCACGAGATCGCGTACTACTTCTCCGCCCTCGCCGTCGGCCTGCTCAACGGCCTCCCGCACCGCGTGAGCGTCCTGACCGCGTGCCTGACGCTGCTGATCGTCGCCGCCCTCTACGTCGGCGACCACCCCCGCCTCTTCCCCCGCCACCGGCAGCGCAGCCTGCGCCTCGACTCCGCCCACACCGACGAGGATGCCCTGCGCGCCCACCTCGAAGTGCTGCTCGGCGGGCGGGTGGTGAACCTGTCCGTCAAGAACATCGACCTCGTCAACGACACCACCCTGGTCGAGGTGCGGTACGTCGTCCCCGCCGCGCGGCGGGCCGAGGACGTCGGTGTGCCCACCGAGCAGGAGGTACGGGCGTGACCACGCTCGACTCCCTCGGCACGGCCGTCGACACGCTCCGGCCCATCGGGCTCCACGAACTCCTCGCCCACGCCGAGCTGTTGACCCGGCTGGACCGGAAGTACATGCTGCCCGTCGTCGACCTGCCGTTCGTGTTCGGCGGCATGGACGAGGACGTACGGGTCCTGGAGATCGACGGCCGGCGGCAGTTCCGCTACCGGTCCCTCTACTTCGACACCCCGGACCTCGACGGCTACCTGGGCGCGGCCCGGCGCCGCCGCAGACGCTTCAAGGTTCGTGTGCGTACCTACCTCGACTCCGGTCTCGATTTCGTCGAGGTCAAGACGCGGGGGCCGCGCGGTACGACCGTCAAGCACCGGATGCCCTACGACGGTGACCCGGGCCAACTCGGCGCCGACGCCCGGGCGTTCGTGGACGCCGTGCTCACCGGGGCCGGGATCGACTCGGCCGGCTTCCGGTTCGTGCCCTCGCTGACGACGACGTACCGGCGCACCACGCTCTTCCTCCCGGCCACGGGCAGCCGGCTCACCGTCGACACCGGGCTGGGCTGGGCCCTGCCCGACGGGAGCGCCGCCCTGCGCACCCCGGACCGCGCCATCGTCGAGACCAAGTCCGGGCGGGCGGGGTCCGGCGCCGACCGGCTGATGTGGTCGCTCAGGCACCGGCCCTGCCCGGTCTCGAAGTACGGCACCGGGCTCGCCGCCCTGCGCCCCGACCTTCCCGCCCACCGGTGGCTGCCCGTGCTGCGGCGCCACTTTCCCACCGCACTCGACGGGAGTCCCGCATGAGGACGAGAACAACTGGATCGGTTGTGGGCGCCCTCGCCTCCGCCGCGCTCGCCGCGGCGGCGCTGGCGGGATGCACGTCCTCGGACTCCTCCTCCGACGGCGCTTCGTCCTCGGAGAGTTCTTCGAGTACGACGGCCGCTGCCGCCGTCGAGGGCGGCCAGTCCGCCGCGACCGTGCTGGCGGACAACAAGGAGGCGCACACCGAGGGGTCCTGGGATGAGGACGACGCCGTGGACATCACGCTCGACGGCGACTCCGCCACCGTCGACGGCGACGGGGCCCGGGCGGACGACGGCACGGTGACCATCGGCTCCGCGGGGACGTACCGGCTGAGCGGGAAGCTCACCGGGCAGGTCGTCGTCAACGCCCCTGACCAGAAAGTCACGTTGATCCTCGACGGGGTGTCGGTGTCGAACCCCTCCGGCGCGGCTCTGGCGGCGACCGAGGCGGACGAGGTCACGATCGTCCTGGCCGACGGCAGCGAGAACACGCTCTCCGACGCCGACTCCTACGCCGAGGACGCGGAAGCCGACGCAGCGCTCCACAGCGCGGCCGACCTGACGGTGGCGGGCGACGGCTCGCTCACTGTGCACGGCAACGGAAACGACGGGATCGCCAGTACGGACGGCCTGGTCATCGCCTCCGGCACGGTCACCGTCGACGCCGCCGACGACGGCATCCGCGGCAAGGACTACCTGGTCGTGGAGGGCGGCACGCTCAGCGTCACCGCCAAGGGCGACGGGCTGAAGTCCGACAACTCCGAGGACGCGGACGCCGGTTACATCGCGGTGGGCGGCGGCACGGTGAAGGTGAGCAGCGCGGGCGACGGCATAGACGCGGCCACCGATCTCGTGGTCACCGGCGGCAAGGTGGACGTCAGCAGCAAGGCCACCGACGACTCCTCGGCCCACGGCCTCAAGGCGGGCGTGATCGCCGTACTGGAGGGCGGAGCGGCCGCCGTCGACTCCTCCGCCGACGCCGTCCACGGCGAAGCGGCCGTCCACTTCAACGGCGCGGACGTCACCCTCGCCGCCGGTGACGACGGGGTGCACGCCGAGGGCGATCTGGTCATCAGCAAGGGCGAGTTGGAGATCACGACGGCGAACGAGGGGCTGGAGGGCAAGGACATCCTGGTCCGCGGCGGCTCGTCGACGGTCACGTCGAACGACGACGGGGTCAACGCGTCGGGGAGCGAGGCGACTTCGGACACTCAAGGAGGCGGCCCCGGAGGAGGAGGCGGCCCCGGCGGCGGTGGCGAGAACGTCGGCGACTACTCGTTGAAGATCACCGGCGGCACCCTCGTCCTCAACGCCGAGGGCGACGGCTTCGACTCCAACGGCACCGCCGAGATCACCGGCGGCACGCTCGTCGTCAACGGCCCCCAGCGGGGCGGCAACGGCGCCCTCGACGTCAACGGCAGCTTCACGGTGAGCGGCGGTGTGGTCCTCGCCTCGGGCAGCGCCAGCATGATCGTCGCCCCGGACGAGGAGTCCGAGCAGGGCTGGCTCTCGGCGACGCTCGACTCGTCCGTCGACGCGGGCACGACCCTGCACATCGTCGACTCCGACGGGAAGGTCGTCGCGTCGTACGTCACCTCGAAGACCATCCAGAACGTCGTGTACTCGGGCGAGGGCATCGAGAACGGCGAGGAGTACACCGTCTACGCGGGCGGCAGCACCTCCGGCTCCGACACCGGCGGTCTCGCGGAGTCGGGCAAGCTCGGCTCGGCGGAGAAGATCGCGACGGTGACGGCGGGGGAGGCTCCGGAGGGCGGTGGGTTCGGGGG
>NZ_JOEY01000028.1 GCF_000718165.1 Streptomyces fulvoviolaceus
GTCGCCGCCCCGGGGTTGAGAACGCCGGGGACCAGTGCGCCCAAGACCGTTCGGGGCGCGCGGCTGAGCGGGCCCTCATGCTCAGTCCACAGGAACGGTTCGAGGTGGATGCCGGCCAGATCGGTGAGGTGCGCCGGCACCCCGGTGCGCGGCCGCAGCGCGGCCCGGTACTCGGCGGGGCGGCTGGAGAGGACCAGCCCGCAGCTGTACGGCAGTGCCTGGCTGATGCCGTGCAGCGCCAGGGCCCCCACGGCGGTGGGGAGTTCGTCGAACCCGTCGAGCACCGGGAGGACCAGCCGCCGGTCCAGGAGCAGGCCGGCGAGGGTGACATCGCCGTACTGTCCGGGGGCGGGCGAGCACAGCTCGGCATGGTCCTGCACGAGCCTGCGCTCCATCCAGCCGCGCAGGTCCAGGACGGCCGGGTCCCAGGAGGCCAGCGGGAAGAGCACGGGCACGGGGTCGCCCTCCTGCCGCCGCTCGGCCAGAGCCAGCAGGAGCCGGACGAGCAGCACCGTCTTGCCGGAGCCCGGGTCGCCGAGCACCAGCAGCCGCCGGGCGGGGACACGGTCCGTGAAGAGGGCGCCGATCTCCCCGTCACAGCCGGCCGGGCGGTCCGGCGCGGTCGCCTCGGCCAGGTCGCGCGCGACGGCCCGCCACGACACGGGCAGCACACCAGGGTCCGCCAGCCGCCGCACCTGCGCCTCGGTCTCCCACTGACGCCGTACGGCGGTGGCGAGCCGGTCGGCGACGGCCTCGGGAGTCTGCGCCGCGGCCGCCTCGGCACGGTCGGCCCGGTAGGCACTCCAGGCGAGATAGGCGCCGGCCCCGGTCGGTAGCAGCGTCGCGACCACGGTCGCCGGGTCGTCGAGGTGCGGCGCGACCAGGAACGCCCCCAGGGCTCCCGCGCCGAGCAGGACGACGTACACGAACCCGGCGCGCCGCACGCGTGACCTGGGGACGACTTCGCTCATCCGACGAAGAGTTCCGTACGGCCGCGGCGGCGGGCGCCGGTTCGACGCGGCTCCACACGAGTGGGTGAAACGTGGCGGCCCGGCGGACATCGGACCTCTCCGGGGTGTTCCGGGGTGGTGATCGGGGCAGTGATCCGTTCACTCCCCCGTGCAAGGGGGCTGCGGGCGCCCCCGCCGCACGCCGTAAGGTTGGTTCGTCAGGCGAGGGCACGTCGGAAGGAGGCACTGGGTGATCGAGCTCGAGGGGGTTCCCGAGCTGATCGACCCGGTCATGGTGGCCGCGTTCGAGGGCTGGAACGACGCCGGCGACGCCGCCTCCACCGCGGTCGCGCATCTGGACAGGGAGTGGAAGGGCGAGGTGTTCGCGGCGCTGGACGCCGAGGACTACTACGACTTCCAGGTGAACCGCCCCACGGTGTGGCTGGACGGCGGGGTGCGCAAGATCACCTGGCCCACGACCCGTCTCTCGGTCGTCCGGGTCGGCGGTGAGAAGCCGCGCGATCTCGTACTCGTCCGAGGTATCGAGCCGTCGATGCGGTGGCGCTCGTTCTGCAACGAGCTGCTCGGCTTCGCCCACGAACTGGGCGTGGAGCTGGTGGTGGTCCTGGGCGCCCTGCTCGGCGACACTCCGCACACCCGTCCGGTCCCGGTCAGCGGGGTCACGTCCGACGCGGACCTGGCCCAGCGCATGAACCTGGAGGAGACCAAGTACGAGGGCCCCACGGGCATCGTCGGCATCCTCCAGGAGGCGTGCACGCATGCGGGCGTGCCGGCGGTGTCCCTGTGGGCCGCCGTACCGCACTACGTCTCGCAGCCGCCGAACCCGAAGGCGACGCTGGCCCTCCTCAACCGCCTGGAGGACCTGATCGACGTACGCATCCCGCTGGGCGAGCTGCCCGAGGACGCGCGCGCCTGGCAGGTGGGCGTGGACCAGCTGGCCGCCGAGGACACCGAGGTCGCGGAGTACGTGCAGACGCTGGAGGAGGCCCGCGACACCGCGGAGCTGCCGGAGGCGTCGGGTGAGGCGATCGCCCGTGAGTTCGAGCGGTATCTGCGGCGCCGGGACGGCGGAGGTCAGCCGGGGCAGCCCGGCGGGCACGCGACGGCGGACGGCACGGACAGCACGTCCTATCTGCGGGACAACCCCAGCGGTCGTTCGAAACCGCCGAAGCCGCCGAAGCCGGAGACGGAGACCGAACCCGGCGCTGAAGCCGAGGCCGAGACCGACGACGGGGACGCGTCATCGGAGGACTGAACCGAGAGCTGAACCAGTGAGGGGCGGTGCGCTACCAGCGCACCGCCCCTTTCTGCTGCCCCCTGCCGGGTTTCGGCCGCGTGCGCGGTGCCGTCGAGCAGGACCGCGCCGGAGCGGGCGGCGGCGGTCAGGAGTCTCCGACATGCGAAGGTGCGACCTCCCGCAGAGCGGCCGGCCGAACGGTCAACCGACGCTCTCACCCCATCACATGACCGACACCTCGTCAGCATTCGGCCGGATTGCGGCGTGACATCGGTTTCAGGACGGATTGCACACGGTACCCAATTCAACTTGTTTTCAAACCGAGTTGGTGGACGCGGGGTGGACGGACCGCCGTGGCAGTGCTTTGTTGGGGCCCGAAGGCGCACCCGCAGCACACCCGCACGGACCGAAGGGAGCGGTACCCGATGACCGAGCAGGTACAGCCGCCACAGGGCCCGGGAGCCTCCGGGCCGGGACCCGACGGAGCGGGATTCACCTACCGAGGAGCCGAGCAGGAGCTGATCGTCGTCGCGCGTCCCGAGGCCCGGCTGCGCGCCGAGGCCCAGGGCGTCCGCTCGGCGGCGGGCGCCGATGTGCAGGCCCTCAACATGTTCCTCAGTGACGAACAGCTCACTCTGGAGCCGCTGTTCGGCAGCGAGGAGCGCCTGCAGCAGTCCGCAGCCGAGGACGTGCCCGACCTCGCCCAGTTCTACCGGGTGCGCGGTGGTGAGGACCGGGCCCAGGAACTGCGCGCCCGGATCGCCGCACTGCCGGGCATCGACACGGCGTACGTGAAGCCGCCCACCGTGCCCGCGAGCCTCGGACAGATCGGGCAGAGCGGGCAGAGCGCGGAGGACGGCGGGCGGCTGAAGGAGGGGGCGCCGGTCACGCCCGACTTCACCAGCCGCCAGGGCTATCTGCGCCCCGCACCGGAGGGGGTCGACGCCCACTGGGCCTGGCAACGGCCCGGCGGGTCCGGTCAGGGCGTGACCGTGATCGACGTCGAGGGCGCCTGGCAGCTGGGTCACGAGGACCTGGCCGCCAAGCTCGCCGGCATCGTCGTGGGCACACCGCTGACCGACGTCGCCTGGCGCAACCACGGCACCGCCGTGATCGGCGTGATCGGCGGCGACCGGGGCGAGCACGGAGTGACCGGCATCGTGCCGGACGCGGTGACCGCGGCCGCGTCCTTCCAGGGGATCGGTACGGCGGCCGCGATCCTCGCGGCGGCGGACCGGCTCGGCCCCGGCGACGTCGTACTGATCGAACTGCACCGCCCGGGGCCGCGGTTCGACTACGAGGTGCGCGACGACCAGCACGGCTACGTCGCCATCGAATGGTGGCCGGACGACTACGCGGCCGTCCGGTACGCGACCGCCAAGGGCATCCTGGTCGTGGCGGCCGCGGGCAACGGCGGCGAGTCGCTCGACGACGGGATCTACGAGCGCCGGCCCGACGAGTTCCCGGAGCGGTGGCGCAACCCGTTCAACCCCTCCAACCAGTCCTCCGGCGCCGTCCTGGTCGGCGCGGGCGCACCGCCGCCCGGCACACACGGCCGCGACCACGGCCCGGACCGTTCACGGCTGGCGTTCTCCAACTACGGCGCGCGCGTGGACGCGCAGGGCTGGGGACGCGAGGTCACGACCACCGGCGGCTTCTGGGACCGGCCCGGCGACCTGCAGGGCGGCCCCGAGGAGATCGCCTGGTACACGGACACGTTCTCCGGGACCTCCTCCGCCTCCCCGGTGGTGGTCGGCGCGCTGGCCGCGCTGCAGGGCATGCTCAAGGCGGCCGGCCAGCCACCGATGTCCCCCGAACGCGCCCGTTCGGTGCTGCGCGCCACAGGCTCACCGCAGCAGGACGCGCCGGGCCGGCCCGCCTCCCAGCGGATCGGCAACCGGCCCGACATCAAGGCGGCGGTCACCCGGCTGCTGCCGGAGGCGGTCGGCTCGGGCCAGGCCGAGCGGTACTGGGACGAGCTGCTGCCGTATCCACGCGAACTTCCGCCGCGCCTGAGGCTGTTCGTGTCCGGCGCGTGGCGGAACCTGAACCACCCGTCCCCCGAGATCCGCCAGGCGGTGCACACCGCCTTCGCGGGGGGACGGCCCGACGTCCGGGTGTGGTTCTCGGACGACGAGATCGTCGGCCTGGTGGTCACGGGCTGACGGCTCCGCACGGCAAGTCCGCACAGCAAGTCCCATCACATCAAGGGAAGGTGACACCCGCATGAGCATCACCCCGCAGATGGGTCAACTGGGACAACAGGGCCAGCAGGGACAGCAGTTCCCGAGCACGTCGCCCTACCAGCAGCAACAGCAGCCGTTCGGGCAGCAGCAGGGGCAGGGGTTCGGCCAGCAGGGCCAGGGCTTCGGCCAGCAGCAGCCGTTCGGGCAGCAGGGCCAGGGCTACGGCCAGCAGCAGCCCGGCATGGGCAGCGGCTCGCTGGAGCAGCTCCAGCAGCTCGGCCAGCAGCAGCCGTTCCAGCAGTTGCTGCAGCAGCTGAGCCAGCAGCAGCAACAGCAGCAGCCCTTCGCTCAGGGCCAGCAGCAGGACCAGCAGGCACAGCAGGCCGAGCGTCAGGTGCAGCAGGAGCTGACGCAGCTCGCGCAGCAGGTGGTCCAGCAGGTCATCCAGCAGGTGCAGGCGCAGGCCCTCGCGTCCGGTGTGGCGAACGCCTACATCGACATCGTGCACCCTCTCCAGGGGCAGCCGCAGCAGGTCTTCCTGCGCATCAACGGCCAGTTCCGGGTCCTCAACAACCCGACCCCGCAGGTCCACCAGCAGATCCAGCAGGCCTTCGCCTTCGGGCACCAGGTGATCGGCGTCTGGGACACCCAGTCTCCGAACGTCCTGCGCAGCGTACGGATCCAGCGGATCTGACCTGATTCCGAAAGCACGGCGCAAGCACGAGGGGCGCTTCCCCCACCGGGAGGAAGCGCCCCTCTCTTCTGTCTGAGGCCTGTCTGAGGCCTGTCCGCGGCCTGTCCGCGGCCTGGCTGCGGTGACTACAGAGCCACGCCCAGCAGGGCGTCCACGGCACGCGACACGACGCCGGGTGCGCCCTCGTCGGTGCCGCCCCGCTCCTCCTGGAGCGCCGCCCAGCGGTCCACGGCGGCCAGCGCGGCCGGGGCGTCCAGGTCGTTCGCGAGGGCCTCGCGGATCTCCTCGACCAGCGCCTCGGCGGCCGGCCCGTCGGGCCGGGACACGGCGGCACGCCACCGTCCGACGCGGGCGACGGCGTCCTCGAGCACCTGGTCGGTCCACTCCCAGTCGGCCCGGTAGTGGTGGGCGAGCAGCGCGAGCCGGATCGCGGCCGGGTCGACCCCGTCGCGGCGCAGCTTCGACACGAAGACCAGGTTGCCCTTGGACTTGGACATCTTCTCGCCGTGCAGGGCGACCATCCCGGCGTGGACGTACGCCTTGGCCATGGGGAACTCGCCGGTCAGCACCTGGGCGTGGGAGGCGCCCATCTCGTGGTGCGGGAAGGCGAGGTCGGAGCCGCCGCCCTGGACGTCGAAGCCCATGCCCAGGTGGTCGAGGGCGATGGCCACGCACTCGATGTGCCAGCCGGGCCGGCCGCGCCCGAGCGAGCCGCCGTCCCAGCTGGGCTCGCCCTCACGGGCGGCCATCCACAGCATCGGGTCGAGCGGGTTCTTCTTGCCCGGACGGTCCGGGTCACCGCCCCGCTCGGCGGACAGCAGGCGCATGGCGGCGGCGTCCAGGTTGGACACCCTGCCGAAGTTCGGGTCGCACTCGACGGAGAAGTAGACGTCCCCTTCGAGTTCGTACGCGGCGCCCGCGTCCCTGAGGCGCTCGACGAGCGGCACGATGCCGGGTATCGCCTCGACCGCGCCGATGTAGTGCCGCGGCGGCAGCATCCTGAGCGCGGTCATGTCCTCGCGGAAGAGGGCCGTCTCCTTCTCGGCGAGGGCGACCCAGTCGAGGTTGTCGCGCTCGGCCCGCTCCAGGAGCGGGTCGTCGACGTCGGTCACGTTCTGGACGTAGTGAACCTGGCGCTTGGTGTCGAGCCACACGCGCTGAACCAGGTCGAACGCGTTGTAGGTCGCCGCGTGCCCCATGTGGGTCGCGTCGTACGGCGTGATGCCGCAGACGTAGATTCGGGCGACGGGACCGGGGTCGAGGGAGACCAGACCGCCGGTCGCGGTGTCGTGGATCCTCAGGTCGCGGCCCTGACCAGGCAGGGCGGGGACCTCGGAAGCGGGCCAGGCATGCATGTCATGAGCCTAACCGGACGGATGTTCCGTATACGAACCGGACCGGGCCGGATGGCCGGTAAGGCCTTCTTGCGCGGTACCGGCCATTGTGTTGCGGACGCGTCGGTACGGCTACACGGGCGGCCAGGGAATGGCCGGCCACTCCCCGCTCGGCTCCGGGTGCTTCCCGGACTCCAGCAGCGCCTCGACACGCGCACGCGTGGCATCGAGTTCTACGGCGGTGATCAGGCGGGTCAGTGTGACAGCGAGGGCCCCGCCCTCCCCCAGCGCCTCTTTGAGGCCCTTGAGGACGTCCACCGCCTCTCCCGTGAGCCGCTCCCCCGCCCACCCCCACAGGAGCGTGCGCAGTTTGTTCTCGGCGTTGAACGTGACGCCGTGATCGATGCCATAGAGGCGGTCCTCGGCGGCGGGCAGCAGATGACCGCCCTTGCGGTCCGCGTTGTTGATCACGGCGTCGAGGACGGCGAGCCGGCGCAGGCGCTCGTCGTCGGCGTGCACCAGCAGTGCCGTCCTGCCCTCGGCGACCTCGGCGAAGCCGATCGCCTTCCAGCCAGGTCCGGGTTCCTCACCGTCGACGAGGGCGAGCAGGTCGGCGCCGGGTGTCTCCTCGATCCAGAGCTGGCACATGCCCTCGCCGTACGGCCCGTCCCGCAGCACGGTGGTCGGCACCAGCCCCCAGCCGGTCGCCTCGGAGACCTCGTACGCGGCGACCTCCCGCTGGGCCAGCGTCCCGTCCGGGAAGTCCCACAGCGGCCGCTCGCCGGCGACGGGCTTGTAGATGCAGGCCGCTTCCCGGCCCTCGAAGGTCACCGTGCAGTACAGCGCCGCGTTGGACGCGTCGCGGATGCGGCCGCGCACGCTCAGCTCACCCTCGGCGAGCAGCTCGGCGGTCGTCACGCTCCGCGGCGGTATCCGTTCTGGCGCGGACATACGTGTCCTTCCGGGTCGAGCGGGAGGCTGCACAGCGGACACGGCGGCCGCCCGGCGTTGACGACGTCGAGGGCCCGCTTGGCGAAGGCTCTCGCCTGCGCGCCGGTGAGCCGGACCCGCAGCATCGGAGGTCCGTTCTCCTCGTCCTGGAGGAGTTTCTCCTCGGCCTCGGCGAGGTCCTCCTCGGAGTCGGCGTCGAGTTCCACGAGGGCCTGCGCCTCGACGATCATGCGCTGCTCCTCGCCGTCCCAGGCGAGGGCCATGGTGCCGACCCGGAACTCCTCCTCGACGGGGGCGTCGAGGGGGCGGGTGTCGGCGACTTCAGTGGGCACCACGGCCGGAACGGACGCGCTGCCGCCGCTGCGGCGTACGACCTCGTCGAGCAGTTCGTCCATGCGTTCGGCGAGGGCGGCCACCTGGGTCTTCTCCAGGGCCACGCTGGTCACTCGAGGGCCGGCGGTGGCCTGGAGGAAGAACGTACGGCGTCCGGGCAGTCCGACCGTACCGGCCACGAAGCGGTCCGGGGGGTCGTAGAGGAACACCTGACGGGACACGTCCTGTCTCCATGGGAGTCGTGAGTACGCGAACGTCCATACGTGAACGCGCTTATGTGGACCGCTTCACCCTACTGCGCCCGACGATCACGGTGCGCCCGCACCGCCACCGACCGGGGCGTCACCGCCCGCGGGCTCCTCGCGCGGCGCCAGGGACGTGAAATCACCGGTGTCCCCGAGGCGCACGAGAAAGGGCCTCAGGCGTGTGTAACGGATCGCGGTGATGGAACACGGTTCAACGGAAATCCTCTGGAAGAGGTCGAGATGAAGTCCGAGTGCCTCCGCGACGAGCGACTTGATGATGTCGCCGTGCGAGCACATGAGATAGACGGCGTCGGCTCCGTGGTCGCGCTCCACGCGCGCGTTCCACTCGCGAACGGCCTCGGCCGCGCGGGTCTGCATCGCCCGCATGGACTCGCCGCCGGGGAACGCGGCCGCCGAGGGGTGCGCCTGCACGACCTCCATGAGGGGCTCGCCCATGAGCTCGGCGAGTTTACGGCCGGACCAGTCGCCGTAGTGGCACTCCCCGATCCGCTCGTCCTCGTGCGCCCGCAGGTCCGGCCGGGCCTCGAGCAGCGGCCGGATCGTCTCCTGGCAGCGCTGCAGCGGGCTGGTGACCACCTCGGAGAGCGGCAGCTCGGCGAGCCGTCCGGGCAGCGCGGCGGCCTGCGCGGCCCCGCGCTCGTCCAGGGCGACCCCGGGCGTCCACCCGGCGAGCAGTCCCTCGGTGTTGGCGGTGGATCGTCCGTGCCGGACAAGGATCAACGTGGGCATGCGGCCAAGAGTAGGCGCCCGCCGGGGTGCGCTCCGGGGCGGACGGCGGGAGAATACGCTCCGTGATCGTCGACTGCGCCATCTACCGGGACGGGCGCCGGACAGAGGGCCCCGCGGACTTCTCCGCCGCTCTGGCGCAGTGCCGTCGCGAGGGTGACGCCTTCGTCTGGATCGGCCTGTACGAGCCGACGGAGAAGGAGTTCGACCGGGTCGCGGAGGAGTTCGGGCTGCACCCGCTGGCCGTCGAGGACGCCCTGAACGCGCACCAGCGCCCCAAGCTGGAGGTGTACGACGACTCGCTGTTCATGGTCCTCAAGCCGGTGGGCTACGAGACGAAGAGCGACATCGTCTCCTCCGGCGAGGTCATGGTCTTCGTCGGCGACTCGTTCGTGGTCACCGTCCGGCACGGCGAGGAGGCACCTCTCGCCGCCGTACGGCACCGGCTGGAGGAGGAGCCCGAGATGCTCCGGCACGGCCCTACGGCGGTGCTGTACTCGATCGCCGACGCCGTGGTCGACCACTACGTGGACGTCGCGGGCGAGCTGGGCACCGACCTGGAGGAGCTGGAGGCGGAGGTGTTCTCGCCGACCGGCGGCGGCTCACGGCACACCGCGTCCCGCATCTACGCCTTCAAGCGACAGATCCTGGAGTTCCGCAGGGCCACGGGCCCGCTGGCGCAGCCGCTGGACCGGCTCGCGGGCGGGGGCCTCTTCGGTGTCCGGGTGCCCTTCGTCCACGAGAAGGCGCAGCCCTTCTTCCGCGATGTCAACGACCACCTGGTGCGCGTGAACGAGTCGGTGGAGGGCCTGGACCGGCTGGTCTCGGACGTCCTCTCCGCGCATCTGGCCCAGATGAGCCTCCGGCAGAACGACGACATGCGGAAGATCTCCGCGTGGGCGGCCATGGCCGCGATCCCCACGATGATCGCGGGGATCTACGGCATGAACTTCGACCACATGCCGGAGCTGCACTGGATGTGGTCGTACCCCGCGTTGATCGCGGTCATGGCCGTCCTGGAGGTCCTGGTGTTCCGGCTGTTCAAG
This sequence comes from Streptomyces fulvoviolaceus, assembly GCF_000718165.1. Taxonomy (GTDB): domain Bacteria; phylum Actinomycetota; class Actinomycetes; order Streptomycetales; family Streptomycetaceae; genus Streptomyces; species Streptomyces fulvoviolaceus. The sequence goes on from NZ_JOEY01000028.1 coordinate 9,745, forward strand.
CGCCGGGGCTGGCTCTAGGCGAACTCGGGGGCCGAGGTCGTGGGGCCGCCCAGTGCGTCGCGGCGCTCCGGCATCCTCAGGGACACCATCCGCCGCCAGCCCACGGCCCGTTCGTACGCGTACACGGCATGGATGCCCGCCGTGAGCACTGCCGACTTCGCCCTCGGCCAGCCGAGGATGCGCCCCATGTGGGCCATCACCGCGAGGCTGACGTCCCGGTAGATCCGGATCTCGGCCAGCGCGCACTCCCTGAGTGTCTCCTGGATGGCGCGGCCGTGTCCGGCGTACGCGAAGCGCAGCAACTCCTCGTGGCAGTAAGCGAGGTGGTTGTCCTCGTCGCCCGAGATCATCTTCACCGCGCGGCCGATGTCGGGGTGGTCGGCGAAGTGCTTGCGCAGCAGGTCCATCTGCTCGGAGGCCCGCTGTTCGGTGACCCGGCTGTGGGCGAGGTAGGTGACGATGTCCTGCACGGTCAGCGGCTCGTCGCTCTTGAGCTTGTCGTGGGCGAGACCGATGCCGTGCTGCTCCAGGAGCATCGTGTAGTCGGTCTCGGGCGGGATCGGGACAGGTTCGAGCCGGCGCTTCTTCATCAGGGCGTTGAAGATCCGCCCGTGTTTGTCCTCGTCCGCGCCGTGGCGGGTGATCTTGGGAGCGAGTTCACGCTCACCGTCGGGAACCAGCGCGGCGATCCGGGCATTCTCCCAGCCGCCCTGCGACTCGCCGCTGGCCGCGATGGAGCAGAACAGCCGGAAGGACTCGTCGTCGTCGAGGATCTCCTGGAACAGACTCTTGGCCGAAAGCATCGTGGGCACCTCTCTGCGGGATTCCGCGGCATTCCGCAAAGAACGAGTCAAATGCGGCGCGAGAGGTGCTGCAACAGCTGTGTCGGACAACTCCGCCAAAAGGAGGACCCCCGGGGTCACGACAGGGCGTAACCCCGGGGCCCCCGGCGCGTTGTTCACCGTGACGGCCGTGGCGGGGAAGACCCCCGAGCCCCCACCACGGCCGCAGAAAACTTCCGCCCGTCGTGTGCGCGTCACGCGAGGCCGGCGCGCTCCAGGGCCTCGGTGCCGGCACGGAGCGAGGCGATCCGCTCGTCGAGCGTGAAGCCCGCGGGGGCGAGGGTCAGGGTGGTGACTCCCGCCGCGGCATAGGCCTTCATCCGGTCCGCGATGCGGTCGACGGAGCCGAGCAGCGTCGTCTTGTCGATCAGGTCGTGCGGAATGGCGGCCGCGGCGCCCTGCTTGTCGCCGGACAGGTACTTGTCCTGGATCTCGGCGGCGGCCTTCTCGAACCCCATGCGCTGGGCGAGCTGGTTGTAGAAGTTCTGCTTGCGGCTGCCCATGCCGCCGACGTACAGCGCGGTGTACGGGCGGAAGGTGTCGGCGAGCGTGGCCACGTCCTTGTCGTCGCCCACGGCGAGGGGCAGCGTCGGGCAGATGTCGAAGCCGTCAAGCGTCTTCCCGGCCTTCTCGCGGCCCGCGCGCAGGTACTGGATCGCGGTGTCCTCCAGATGGTCGGCCGAGGGGAAGATCAGCAGGGCGCCGTCGGCGATCTCACCGGTCTGCTCGAGGTTCTTCGGGCCGATGGCGGCGATGTAGAGCGGGATGTGCTCGCGCTCCGGGTGCACGGTCAGCTTGAGCGGCTTGCCGGGGCCGCCGGGCAGGGGCAGCGTCCAGTGCTGTCCGTCGTACGACAGCCGCTCCCGGGTCATCGCCTTGCGTACGATCTCGACGTACTCACGCGTGCGTGCCAGCGGCTTGTCGAACTTGACGCCGTACCAGCCCTCGGAGACCTGCGGCCCGGAGACGCCGAGGCCCAGGCGGAAGCGGCCGCCGGAGAGCGAGTCGAGCGTGGCGGCGGTCATCGCGGTCATCGCCGGCTGGCGGGCCGGGATCTGGAAGATGGCCGAGCCGACGTCGATGCGCTCGGTCTGTGCGGCGACCCAGGTCAGCACGGTGGCCGCGTCGGAGCCGTAGGCCTCTGCGGCCCAGCAGACGGCGTATCCGAGCCGGTCGGCCTCCTGGGCCACGGCCAGATTGTCCGCGTCCATGCCGGCACCCCAGTAGCCGAGGTTGATCCCGAGCTGCATGCCGAATCCCCTTACCGATCAGTAACGTCCCTTGTCCGCAGACCTTAGCGCGAGGGTACGGATCGGGGCAGGTCGCGGTCGGTGCCCGTCCCGATGAGCGAACTTCGGTGCCACTCGCGGAAACCCGTTATCCACAGGCCCCCACACGACAGGTGTTGGCCAGTAATCTCGGCGTTCATGGAGCAGAGGCATCTCGGCCGCACCGGCCTTCGCGTGTCCCGCATCGGACTCGGCACCCTCACCTGGGGCAGGGACACCGACGAGCACGACGCCGCGGACCTCTTGAAGACGTTCTGGGAGGCCGGCGGGTCGCTCGTCGACACGGCGGACGTGTACGGCGACGGCGAGGCCGAGTATCTGCTCGGACGTCTCATAGAAGGGCTCGTGCCGCGCCGGGACCTGGTCATCTCGACGAAGGCGGGCAGCGTGCCCGACCCGGACCGCCGCTTCGACGGCTCGCGCGGGCACCTGCTCTCCGCGCTGGACGCCTCGCTGGCCCGGCTCGGCACGGACTACGTCGACATCTGGCACATCCACGCCTACGACCCGTACACCCCGCTGGAGGAGACCCTCCAGGCCCTCGACCTGGCGGTCAGCAGCGGCCGGGCCCGGTATGCCGGTGTCTCCAACTTCTGCGGCTGGCAGCTCGCCAAGGCGGCGACCTGGCAGCTGGCGGCGTCGGGCGTACGGACCCGGCTGGCGAGCACGCAGTTGGAGTACTCGCTGCTCCAGCGCGGTGTCGAGCGCGAGGTGCTGCCGGCCGCGCTGGATCTGGGCATCGGGCTGCTGCCCTCGTCCCCGCTGGGCCGCGGGGTGCTGACGGGCAAGTACCGGAACAACACGACGCCGGCCGACTCGCGCGGTGCCTCGGAGCACCTCGCCCCCTTCGTCGCGCCGTATCTCGACGACACGGCGAGCCGCATCGTGGACGCGGTGACGACCGCGGCCGACGGGCTCGCGGTGACGCCGCTCCAGGTGGCCCTCGCCTGGGTCCGCGACCGGCCGGGCGTGGCCGCGCCCGTGGTCGGCGCGCGCAACGCGCAGCAGCTCACGGCTGCGTTGTCAGTGGAGGCCCTTAGTCTTCCTGACGAGATCTGCCGGGCGCTCGACGATGTGTCGGCGCCCGTGCACCGCTATCCCGATCACGACTGGAGCACGCTGTGAGCACGGAGCCGGAGCCCGCTGAGGACGCGCAGGACGCCGAGCCGGGGACACCGGGGGACGCGACGGAGGGCGCGGCCGCGGAGGAGACCTCTGTCGGGAAAACCGCGGACGGCGAGGACGCCTCGGCCGAAGCGACCGTGGGCGGCGACGGCGAAGGCGCGGGGCAGGGTGCGGAAGACGGCTCGGTCGCAGGCGCCGCCGACGGTGAGAGCGCCAAGCAACTGTCCGAGGCCGAGGCCGAGTTGGCCGCCCAGCGGCTCGAGCGGGAGCGGATCGAGAAGCGGAAGGCCGAGAAGAAGGCGCCCGTCGCGGCCGGGGCCGGGCTGAGCGGCAAGGCCGCCGATCTCCTCGCGGCCGTACGGGCCGTGGAGAGCGGCGAGAAGCCCGTGGCCGCCGTCTTCAGTGAGCCCGAGCCGCCGCGCCGCCCCGCCCAGGAGCCGGTGCGCCGCCCGCAGCCGGTGCCGGTATCGACTTCGGCCGATGCGGCTCCCGCGGCAGAGACCCTGGACGCCGTGCGGCGCGCACTGACCGAAGGCGGCGCGCCGGACTCACTCGCGCCGCAGGTCGCCGCGGCCCTCGGCGAAGGGGCGGACGACCTGCTGCGGGAGGATCCCTGGCAGTTGCTGCGGGTCCCCGGGGTGCGGCCCGAGCAGGCGGACGGGTTCGCGCGGGCGCTGCTCGGCGCGGAGTGCGGTCCGGACGACGAGCGGCGCGGCCGGGCGGTCACCGTCTGGCTCCTCGATCAGGCGGCCCTCGCCGGGCACACCGCCCTGGAGATGCCGGCGCTCACCGCCGCACTCGTCCAGCGCGGCGTGCCGGACGCCGACGCGGCCGTCCAGAGCACGCTCGCCGAGGGCGAGGCGCTGGTCTTCCAGGACGCGCTGGAGGATCCCGCGGTACCGGCCCCGCGGGAGGCCGATGCGGAGGACGACGAGGCGGAGGAGCGGCCGGTCCGTGTCCTGGTCGGCCTGGAGCGGTACGCCCTCGCGGAGGAGAGCCTCGCCGACGGACTGGCCCGGCTGATCAACTCGGTGCCGAAGGAGGACGGTTCGGCAGCGGACTGGGAGCAGGCCGCGGCCGGCGCCGAGGGTTCCGCCACCGAGCTGATCCGCGCGGCGGCGACGCACGGCCTGGTTCTGCACACCGGGGGCGAGGCCTCCCTGGCGGAACCGGCGGCATTGCTGCGTGCGGCGCGCGGCCTGGGGCTGCGGGTGTGGGCCGCGGTGCACAGTCCGGTCGGCCGGGAGCGGTTCTCGACTCTGGTCGCCGGCCACAACACGGCGAACGACTCCGCGCCGGGCTCGTTCGGCGTCGTCACCGTCGCCGGGCTTCTCTCCGGTGCCGAGGGGCCCGGCCGGGACCCGGAAGGCGCGCTGGATCTCGACCTCCTCGTCGTACTCGACGCGCCCCAGCTGGACGTGGAGGCGGCGGCTCTGCTCGCGGAGTCGTTGCCGGACGGGGCGCGGCTGGTGCTGGCCGGGGATCCGGCGGTGCTGTGGTCGGCGGGCCCCGGGCGGGTGTTCGCCGATCTGCTGGCGGCGCGGATCTGCCCCCAGGTCGCCTCCCGGCGCCCGGACCCGGGTCCGCTCGGCGAGCTGGTCTCCGGCATCGGCATCGGCGAGCTGACCCAGGTCGAGGCCCCCGGCAAGGAGGTCGTGATCGTGCCGGTGCGGGACGCGGGCGAGGCCGTGCACCGGACCGTGCAGTTGGTCGCGGACTCGGTACCGCGGGCGATCGGTGTCCCGGCCGAGGAGACGCAGGTGATCACCCCGGGCCACGGCGGCGCGGTCGGCACCCGCGCGCTCAACACGGCGCTCAAGGAGCGGCTCAACCCCGGCCCCGGCCGCTTCGGCGGCTTCGACCCCGGGGACAGGATCGCCTACTCCCCCGCACCGGGCCGTACGCTGCCGGGCCGCGTGGTGACGGCCGACGCCGAGGGGCTGCACCTGGAGTGCGCGGGGGAGTCCGTCGTCGTACCGAAGGAGCGGGTGGAGCAGTCCGTGCGGCACGGGTGGGCGCTGACCGCGCACCAGGCGGTGGGCGGCCGGTGGCCCGCGGTGGTCGTGGTGCTGCCCGGCGACGCCGCGCAGGCGCTCAGCCGTCCCTGGGTGTACACGGCGTTCGGACGGGCGGACCGCCATCTGTCCGTGGTCCACGGTGTGGATCAGGCGCTGCCCAGGGCAGTGGCCGAGGTAGCGGCGAAGCCGCGCACGACCCGCCTGCCCGTCCTCCTCAGCACCCAAGTACCAACGAACAGCTGACCAACCTGATGGGGCGCGGGGAACAGCGCGACCAGCCCTCAGACGCCCACCCACCGCAAGCCCTGCGGCGCGACCGCGCACATGACGGCGGCGGCCACGGATGATCTCCGTGGCCGCCGCCGTCACACCCGGACCGTCAGCGCTCCGCGTCCAGTGGCTCCAGGTCCTCGTCCTCGTCCAGCTCCGCTTCGGGGTCGCCGGTCTCGTCGTCGGCGTCGTCCGCCTCGTCGATCCCCTCGAGGTCGTCGATGTCGTCCTCGAGTTCGTCGTCGAAGACCGCACTGACGTCGAAGCGGCAGACCACGTGCTCCGGGTCGACCTGCTCGAACGGCGTCTCCAGCCACTCGCCGGGCTCGGCGGGCTCGTCCGCCGCGGTCACCCAGAGCGTGGAGTCGCCCTCCTCCAGACCGAACTCCTTGTGCCGGGAGGCGATCTCGTCGGGCTCGAACTCACCGAACAGAACGCCCAGCGCCCCGTGCACCGTGCCGGAGGCCTCCGCACCCGCTTCGCCGTCCACCGCCTCGACCCGCTGTGCCTGGGCCAGCAGCCGGTGCGGTTCCACCACGGCGTAGTCGCGGCGGATCAGCACACTGAGCGCGTTCGCCTCCTCGGGACCGGTGTACGGCGGCGCGTCCTCCGCACCGGGGATCTCGAAGGGGGTGACCTCGTCATAGCGGTCGTAGAGAAGCTCGTCGTAGACCTCCGCGGCCGCGGCCAGCTCGTTGAACGCCTCGTAGACGGCCGGGTCGTCCTCCCCCGACCGGCGTTCGACCGCGGCCAGGTGACGGTCGAGCGCGGTCTTCACCGCCTCGGCGGCGGCGCGTACCTCGGCAGCGGTGGGCTGCACAGCATCAGACATAGTGCAGACGCTATCCGTACCGGGCCCCAGCCCGCACAATAGATGCGATGCCGGAATACGAATTTGTCGACGTGTACGTACCGCGCGGGGTCTCCCGCAACGACGCGACACGACTGCTGACGGACCATGCCGAGTACGGACACTGGGAGTTGGACCGACTGAGCCTGCTGCGCGACGGCAGCCGCAGGGTGCGGTTGCGCCGACGGATCATCCGCCAGGTGCGCGCCACGTGGTAGGCAGGACAAACGGAGCGGGCCCCGCCGAGGCGGGGCCCGCTCCGTTTGTCGCCGTGTTCCCTACGCCGCCGAGGCCCGTGCCTTGCGGTAGAGCACCGCGCCGGCCAGCAGCGCTCCGGCGCCCACCGGGAGCACCAGGCCCATCGGCAGGTCGCTGCCGGTGTCCGCGAGCTGGGCACTGCCCCGGGGCTGGGTGACGGACTGGGCACCCGGTTGGTTGGGGTGCGAGGAGTCGCCGGGCGGCGTGGTCGGAGAGCCGGGGAGACCGGGCTCCACGGGGTTGCCCGGATGACCGGGCTGGTCCGGGTTCCCGGGCGGCGTCTCGTGACCGCCCCCCGGAGGCGTACCGGGATGTCCGCCGCCCGAACCGGTGCCGTTGTTCGTGCAGTCGTTGCCCGTGGTGGCGTTGCCGATCCCGATGACGTCGACGCTGTTGCCGCAGACGTTCACCGGAGCGTCGATCGGCGCCTCGACGTGGTTGCCCGAGCCGACGCCGGGCGAGTCACTGGTGTGCCCACCGGCCTGCGAGCCACCGGAGCCACTCGAGTCGCCGTATCCGTCGGAGCCGCCGTGCCCGCCGGACGGACCGCTGTCGCCACCCTGGTTGCCGCAGGTGTTGCCGGCCGCCGGGTTGAGGATCCCGACGACGTTCACGGTGTTGCCGCAGACGTTGACCGGCGCGTGCACCGGCGCCTGCACCGAGTTGCCCGACAGCACGCCGGGCGAGTTGGAACCCGATCCGCTCGCGGCCGAGTCGGCGTGGGCGGCGCCGCCCGCGGCGGCGATCACGCCGGTTGCGGCCGCCACGGTCATCAGGCCCTTGCGGGTGACCTGTCGCATTATTGAATTCCCCTGACTTCGATCCTGACCTGAATCTCGCGAAACCTTAAATCTCGCGAAAATACCCGTCGGCTCCGGAACGCATGGAACGCGTTCCGGAGCCGACAGGTGTGATAACGACCCTCAGGGGGTCGACGTCACTTGTTGATGCAGGTGTTGCCGAAGGCGGGGTTCAGCAGCCCGATCACGGAGACCGTGTTGCCGCAGACGTTCACCGGGACGTGAACGGGAACCTGCACGACGTTGCCGGAAAGGACACCCGGGGAGTGCACAGCGGCACCCTGGGCACCCGAGTCGGCGACGGCAAGGCCCGCACCCGCGAGAACCAGGCCACCAGTGGCAGCCGCAGCGGCGACGACCTTCTTGATCATTATTCCTCCTTGTTGGCAATGCGACCCCAAGTAGCGGATCGCATCACCTGTAACGAGGAGGGAGTAATTGGGCTACGAGCTTATGAGCGCATTCACTCTTCTCAGCCGTTCTCGCACGCGCTGCCGATTGTCGGCGTCAACTCGCGTCGATGAACCGGTCGAGCACCCGCACGCCGAACTGCAGCCCCTCCACGGGCACCCGCTCGTCGACGCCGTGGAACATGCCGGCGAAGTCCAGCTCCGGGGGCAGCTTGAGCGGCGCGAAGCCGAAGCCCCGGATGCCCAGGTCGTCGAAGGACTTGGCGTCCGTGCCGCCGGAGAGCATGTAGGGGATGGCCTTCGCGGTCGGGTCCTCGGCCAGCAGCGAGGACTGCATGGCCTCCACCAGGGCCCCGTCGAAGGAGGTCTCCAGGGCCTTGTCGGAGTGCACGTCCTCGCGCCGCACCTTCGGCCCGAGGATCCTGTCGAGGTCGGCGAGGAACTCCTCCTCGTGCCCCGGCAGGAAGCGTCCGTCGACGTTGGCGGTGGCCTCGCCGGGGATGACGTTGACCTTGTAGCCGGCGTTCAGCTGCGTGGGGTTGGCCGTGTTGCTCAGCGTCGCGCCGATGAGCTTGGCGATGCCGCCGAGCCTGGCGAGGGTCGACTCCATGTCCTCGGCGTCGAGCTCGACGCCGAGCGCGTCGCCGAGTTCGTCGAGGAAGGCCCGGGTGGTCTTGGTGACCCGCACCGGGAACTTGTGCCGGCCGAGCCGGGCGACCGCCTCCGACAGTTCGGTGATGGCGTTGTCCCGGTGGATCATCGACCCGTGCCCGGCCGTGCCGGCCACGGTCAGCTTCATCCAGTGCATGCCCTTCTCGGCGGTCTGGATCAGATAGAGCCGGCGCTGCTCGCTCACGGTGAACGAGAACCCGCCCACCTCGCTGATCGCCTCGGTGACGCCCTCGAAGAGTTCGGGGTGGTTCTTGACGAGGTGCTTGGCGCCGTACGTGCCGCCCGCCTCCTCGTCCGCGAGGAAGGCGAGGACGATGTCGCGCGGGGGCCTGCGCCCGCTGCGCAGCCGGTCCCGGACGACCGCCAGGGTCATCGCGTCCATGTCCTTCATGTCGACGGCGCCCCGCCCCCACACACACCCGTCCGCGACCTCGCCGGAGAAGGGGTGGTGGGTCCAGTCCGCCGCGTTGGCCGGTACGACGTCGAGGTGGCCGTGGATCAGCAGCGCGGGCCTGGACGGATCCTCGCCCGCGATCCTGGCCACCGTGGAGGCGCGGCCGGGGTGCGACTCGAAGATCTTCGGCTCGAGACCCACCTCGGCGAGCTTCTCGGCGGTCCACTCGGCCGCCTTGCGCTCACCCGGACCCGAGTGGTCGCCGTAGTTGCTGGTGTCGATCTGGATCAGCTCGCGGCAGAGGTCCACGACCTCGTCCTCGCCGGTGACGTTCCTGGTCGTGTCCGTCTCGCTCACGCTGCTTCCTCCCACTGTCACTGCTGGTGGTCCCCCCTCATCCTCCCTCTCCCCCGGGCCGCACCCCAAGACCGGACCCGGCCCGTCACACGCCGTTCACGCCGCCACAGGGGGTGATCGGCCACCCCTGAAAGCCTGGTAATGTTTCCTTCGTCGCCGCGAGGGAAACCCCGCGCGACAGACACCTTGTCCGGGTGGCGGAATGGCAGACGCGCTAGCTTGAGGTGCTAGTGCCCTTTATCGGGCGTGGGGGTTCAAGTCCCCCCTCGGACACCAGCCGAATCCCCCGGCCGCTCAGCGGCCGGGGGATTCGTCGTATACGGCGACAAAGAGGGCAACTCCTCCTCGGTCCGTCATATGTGGGGCATCTCTCTCCGGGCATGAAGATCACCAGGTCAGCGGCCGTCGACAGGTGCGTCACCACCCCCGAGCGGCCTTCCCGAGTGGCCGATTCGGGGCCCGGAACCTAGCGTCGTACTAAAATTTCCGGCTTGTTACGGAACGGAGCTGGAGCCGGACAACCCCAGGCATACCTGCGGGCCCGCCAGCGCCCCGGAGGTTTCCGGGATCGAGACGCGAGGACCGATGGCAGCCATACACGAGAGCAGTGCTCTCGGCCTGCTCGACGAAGAGATCCGCGAGCGGTTCGGCGATACGGCACGTTTCTCCGGGGGGCCGGCGGCCTCTCCGCGCACGCTCGTCGACGTCTTCGACGCGTCCGTACGGTCGTATCCGGACGAGCTCGCCCTGGACGACGGTACGACGCGGCTCACCTACCGTGCGCTCGCGGTCGAGGTGGAGATCCTGCGGCGGCGGCTCGCCGACGCGGGGGTCGGGCTCGGCGACCGGGTGGGCATCCGGGTTCCCTCCGGCACCAATGACCTCTACGTGGCCGTCCTGGCCGTCCTCGCCGCCGGTGCCGCCTATGTGCCGGTGGACGCCGAGGATCCGGACGAGCGGGCCGAGTTGGTGTTCGGGGAAGCCGAGGTGCGGGCCGTCGTAGGAGCCGGGCACGAGCTGACGGTCACCGGCCGCAGTGACACCCCTGCCGCCCGCCCCGGCATCGAGCACGACGCGTGGATCATCTTCACCTCCGGCTCCACCGGGAAGCCCAAGGGCGTCGCCGTCAGTCACCGCAGCGCCGCCGCCTTCGTGGACGCCGAGGCCGCGCTGTTCCTCACCGACGAGCCCATCGGCCCCGGTGACAGGGTCATGGCAGGGCTGTCGGTCGCGTTCGACGCCTCCTGCGAGGAGATGTGGCTGGCCTGGCGGTACGGGGCCTGTCTGGTGCCCGTGCCCCGCTCGCAGGTCAGGAGCGGTGCCGATCTCGGTCCCTGGCTGGTCGAGCAGGAGATCACCGTCGTGTCGACCGTGCCGACGCTGGCGGCGCTCTGGGAGCCCGAGACCCTCAACGACGTACGACTGCTGATCTTCGGCGGCGAGGCCTGCCCGCCCGAGCTGGCGCAGCGGCTGGTGACCGAGGGGCGCGAGGTGTGGAACACCTACGGGCCCACCGAGGCGACCGTCGTCGCCTGCGCCTCGCTGATGAGCGGCGAGGAGCCGATCCGGATCGGGCTGCCGCTGGACGGCTGGGAGCTGGCCGTCGTGGACGAGGCCGGGGAGCTCGTGCCGATGGGCGGCACCGGGCAGTTGGTGATCGGCGGGGTCGGGCTGGCCCGGTACCTCGATGCCGAGAAGGACGCGGAGAAGTACGCGCCGCTGGAGTCGCTGGGCTGGGAGCGGGCGTACCGCAGCGGTGACCTCGTCAAGGCGGAGCCCGAGGGGCTGGTCTTCCTCGGGCGGGCCGACGAGCAGATCAAGCTCGGCGGGCGGCGCATCGAACTCGGCGAGGTGGATGCCGCGTTGCAGGCGCTGCCCGGTGTGGCGGGTGCGGCTGCCGCCGTGCGTACCGCCCGCAGTGGCAATCAGCTCCTCGTCGGGTACATCGTCACGCAGGACGGCTGGGACCATGCCGCGGCCGTCGAGAAGCTGCGGGCCGAACTGCCCGCCGCCCTCGTGCCGTTGCTGGCGCCGGTCGAGGACCTGCCGACCCGCACCAGCGGCAAGGTGGACCGCAACGCGCTGCCCTGGCCGCTGGAGGACCTCGAAACCGGTGGTCCGGCCGAGCAGTTGTACGGCACCGAGGCGTGGCTGGCCGAGCAGTGGACGGAAGTCCTCGGCATCCCGGTCACGACCGCCCGTGACGACTTCTTCGCGATCGGCGGCAGCAGCCTCGGCGCCGCCCAGCTGACCACCCGGCTGCGCACCCGCTACCCGAGCGCCGCCGTCCTCGACATCTACCAGCAGCCCACCCTGCGGAAGCTGGCCCGGCACCTGGAGGAGTCGGCGCAGGACGCCGATGCCGCGCGCGTGATCGCGCCGGTCCCCGTCCGCGCCCAGGTGATCCAGCTCCTCGTCCTCCTCCCCCTGTTCACCCTGCTCGGGCTGCGCTGGCTGGTGCCGCTCGCCGCGCTCGGGAACGTACTGGCGTACTCCTGGCTGCCCAGCACCTCCTGGTGGCTGGTCGGGGCCGGGGCGGTGCTGCTCTTCAGCCCGCCCGGACGGCTCGCGATCGCCGCGGGCGGGGCCCGGCTGCTGCTGCGAGGTGTGCAGCCCGGTCGGCACCCGCGTGGTGGCAGCGTCCACCTCCGTCTCTGGACCGCTGAGCGGCTCGCCGAGTTCACCGGCGCGACCTCGCTCACCGGCTCCTGGCTGGAGCGGTACGCGCGGGCGCTGGGCGCCAAGATCGGCCCTGACGTGGACCTGCACTCCCTGCCGCCGGTCACCGGCATGCTCAAGCTGGGCCGGGGCGCGGCCGTCGAGTCCGAGGTGGACCTGTCCGGGTGGTGGCTGGACGGCGACCGGCTGGAGATCGGCCCGGTCAGGGTCGGCGCGCACGCCGTCGTCGGCACCCGCAGCATGCTCTTCCCGGGCGCCCGGGTCGGCAAGCGGGCCGAGGTGGCGCCGGGTTCGGCGGTCACCGGCCAGATCCCGACCGGTCAGCGCTGGGCGGGTGCTCCCGCGGTCAAGCTCGGCAAGGCCAAGCGCAACTGGCCCAAGGAGCGGCCGGTGCGGGGCACGTACTGGCGTGTGATGTACGGCCTGACGGGCCTCGCGCTGAGCGGGCTCCCGGTGCTGGCGGGTGGCGCGGCGTTCCTGGTGGCTCGCCCGTTCCTCGCGTCGGACGCGCCCTTGACGGGCGCAGCCCTGGCCCTCGTCCCGGCCACGCTCGCCTTCGGGCTGGCGTACGCCGTGCTGCTCCTGATCGCCGTACGACTGCTGAGCCTGGGTCTGCGGGAGGGCACGCATCCCACGCACAGCCGGATCGGCTGGCAGGCCTGGACCGTCACGCAGCTGATGGACCGCTCGCGGGAGACCCTGTTCCCGCTGTACGCCGGGCTGGTCACGCCGGTGTGGCTGCGGCTGCTCGGGATGCGGATCGGGCGGGGTGCCGAGGTGTCGACCGTGCTCGCGCTGCCCAGCCTGACCACGGTCGGCGAGGGCGCGTTCCTGGCCGACGACACACTGACCGCGCCGTACGAGCTCGGTGGCGGCTGGATGCGGATCGGGCGGGCGGAGATCGGGCGGCGCGCGTTCCTCGGGAACTCGGGGATGACCGCGTCGGGGCGGACCGTGCCGGACGGCGGCCTGGTCGGCGTGCTGTCGGCGACGCCGAAGAAGGCCAAGAAGGGCACGTCGTATCTGGGGCTGCCGCCCGTCAAGCTGCCCCGCAGCGCGGCCGGGGGCGACCAGAGCCGGACCTACGACCCGCCGGCGCGCCTGCTGTGGGCGCGTGCGCTGGTGGAGCTGTGCCGGATCGTGCCGGTGTTCTGCTCGGCGGGGGTGGCCGTGCTGACGGTGGCCGCGCTGTGCGCGCTGGGGGCCTGGGCGCCGCTGCTGGCCGGTGTGGTGCTGCTCGCGGCCGGGGTGGCGGCGGGTCTGGTCTCGGTCGTCGCGAAGTGGGTGCTCGTGGGGCGGCACCGCAGCGGGGAGCACCCGCTGTGGAGCGGCTTCGTGTGGCGCAACGAGCTGGCGGACACCTTCGTCGAGGTGCTGGCCGTGCCGTGGTTGGCCGGGTCCGTGCCGGGTACGCCGGTGATGACGGCTTGGCTGCGCGGGCTGGGCGCGCGCATCGGCAAGGGTGTGTGGGTCGAGAGCTACTGGCTGCCGGAGACGGATCTGGTGACGCTGGGGGACGCGGCGACGGTGAACCGTGGCTGTGTGCTCCAGACGCACCTCTTCCACGACCGGATCTTGCGGACGGATACTGTGGTCCTCCGTGAGGGCGCGACGCTGGGTCCTGGCGGAATCGTTCTGCCCGGCAGCACGGTCGGCGCCCGCTCCACGCTGGGTCCGGCGTCGCTCGTCATGGCAGCGGAGTCCGTTCCGGACGACACCCGCTGGCTGGGCAACCCGATCGAGGCATGGCGACCGTAGGCACGGCTCCTGCGGTGTCGGGGGACGATGGTCCCCTCACGAGCACAGCGCAGGGAGCAGACGCAGCAGTGACCGTTCAGCAGTCAGTGGGACCCGACCCGTATTTCCCGGACAACGGCGATGTGCGCTACCGGGTGCACCGCTACGAGCTCGCGCTGGACTACCGCCCTGGTCCCAACCGCCTGGCGGGCACCGCCCGGATCAACGCCATCGCGGGACGGTCGCCGCTCGCCGAGTTCCAGCTCAACCTGGCCGACTTCAAGATCGGCCGGGTGCGGGTGGACGGCCGGCAGCCGCACTACACCCACCGCGGCGGCCGGCTGCGCATCCGCCCCGCGAAGCCGGTCCGGCCCGGGGCCGCGTTCACCGTCGAGGTGCACTGGTCGGGCAATCCCAAGCCGGTGAACAGCCCGTGGGGCGGGCTCGGCTGGGAGGAGCTGTCGGACGGGGCGCTGGTGGCGAGCCAGCCGATCGGGGCGCCGTCCTGGTACCCGTGCAACGACCGGCCCGCCGACAAGGCCTCGTACCAGATCTCGATCACCACGCCGTCGGCGTACGCGGTGGTGGCGGGCGGGCGGCTGCTGACCCGGACGACGAAGGCTTCGACGACGACCTGGGTGTACGAGCAGGCGGCGCCGACGTCCAGCTATCTGGTCGGGCTGTCCATCGGCAAGTACCAGACGGTGCTGCTGGGCGACCCGGGTCCGGGCGGGGTGCCGCAGCACGGGCACATTCCGGCGCATCTGCTCCCGGAGTTCTCCCGTGACTTCGCGCGGCAGCCCGCGATGATGGAGCTGTTCCAGGAGCTGTTCGGGCCCTACCCCTTCGACGAGTACGCGGTCGTCGTCACGGAGGAGGAGCTCGATGTGCCCGTGGAGGCCCAGGGGTTGTCGCTGTTCGGCGCCAACCACGTGGACGGGGCGCGGGGTTCGGAGCGGCTGGTCGCGCACGAGCTGGCGCACCAGTGGTTCGGCAACAGCGTGTCCATCGCCGACTGGCGGCACATCTGGCTGAACGAGGGCTTCGCGAAGTACGCCGAGTGGCTGTGGTCGGAGCGCTCGGGTGCCCGCAGCGCCCACCAACTCGCCGCCGCCGCACACCGGTTGCTGTCCTCGCTCCCCCAGGATCTGCGCCTCGCGGACCCCGGGCGCAAGTCGATGTTCGACGACCGGCTCTACGAGCGTGGCGGGCTCGCGCTGCACGCGGTGCGCTGCGCGATGGGCGACGACGCGTTCTTCCGGATGCTGCGCGGCTGGGCGGGGCTGTACCGGGGCGGGGCGGTCAACACGGCCACGTTCACCGCGCATGTGGCCCGGTTCGCCGCCGAGCCGCTGGACGACCTGCTGCGGACGTGGCTGTACGAGCCGAAGCTGCCGCCGCTGCCCGCGCCGCCGGAGGCCCGGATTCCGGCGCGGCCCGCCTACCCGCCCGGCACCGCCGACTCGGCATAGGCGGGCCGCCGCTCGGTCAACTCGCCGGCACCTTCAGCTTGTCCCAGCTGACCTTGCCCGGAATGCCGTCGGCGTCCTTGCCCCGGAACTCGAGCCTGCGCTGCCAGGCCTGGTAGGACTTCCGGTCGGCGTCCGACCACTCGGGGCTCGGCCCCTCCTCGTAGTGGCCGCAGCCCTCGGCGACCAGACGGCGGCCCATGGCGGTGATGATCGGTGACTTCTGGCCGACGTGGAAGAAGTCCGCGCCCGGGAACGGCACGTACGACGGTTTCGCCGGCGTGGGCTTCGAGTCCGGGTCGGGCTTCGGGGCCTTCCCGCCCAGCCGGTCGGCGATCCGCCTGCGCATGCCGTCCATCGTGAAGCCGCGCGGGTCCGACTTGCCCGGCTGCCACTCCTTGTGGCCGATCACGGAGCGCTCGCTCCAGCCGTGGTGGCGGCAGATGGCCGCGGACACCTTCTCGATGGCCTCCTTCTGCGCCTCGGGCCAGGGGTCCTTGCCATTGCCGAGATTGATGCACTCGAAGCCGTAGAAGTGCCGGTTGCCGTCGGTGTCGGCCTCGTTGTCGTGCGGCAGCCCGGTCTCGTTGACGACGGCGCGCAGGACGTCGCCGTCGCCGAGCCCGGCGTGATTGGCGCGGCCGTTGCCGACGAGGTGGATCTCGCCCTTCTTGTCGATGACACCGTGGCAGAGGGGACCCGGCAGACCGGAGTAGCCGTCGTAGCAGATGTCGACGGAGGCGGCGGTGCCGGAGGTGACGGTGTGGTGGATCATCACACCGTTCAACGGGCCCCAGGGGCCCTTGGTGTTGCGGTTGTGGGTGCGCCAGTTGCGCACCTCGTGGACCGTCAGGCCCTCGGCACGCAGGAGCTCCAGCATCTTGGACGCGCTGATCGGCTTGGCCATCACTTGTCTCCTTCCGCCGCGGCCTCCGCGTCCGCGGTGGTCTGCGACCGCCCGCCGGACGGGTCGGCCTCCGCCGCCTGTTCCTGCCTGCGGGCCTGCTCCTCGGCCGCGAGCGTCGCCTCGTCCGCCGCAGGGATGCTGCTGGCCAGCGGGCCGAAGGCGAGACGCAGGTCCACGGCGCCGGCCTCGCCCTTGACCAGGGCCAGCGGGGCGAAGTGGCGGGCGATGCCGACGGGCCCCTGGAGGAGCGGACGGCGGGCCGGGTCGGTGGGCCACTCGACGCTGCCGGTGGCGGTGCGGGCGGGGACGATCCAATGGTCGCCGGTGCGGTAGGTGCCGCCCTTGGCGAAGTAGACCTCGACGCCGTCCTCCAGGGGGAGCCACTCGCCCTCTTCCACCTTGAGAGCGCCCTTTTGCAGGGCGGACGTGCGGCCCTTGCGCTTCGGCCCCTCGTGGTGGTCCCAGCGGCGCAGGAAGGGGTGCAGGTGCGGCAGTCGGCCGACGCCCGGCTCGGGCTCGGCGGACAGGCGGACCCTGCGGCCGGGCAGGTCCAGTTCCTCAACTCGCAGCAGGGGCAGGGCTTCCAGACGCGAGGCGTACGCGGTGTCCGTGAACTCCACGTGGTCGCCGACGTCCAGATCCAGCTTGTCGTCGTATCCGAGGGACGCCAACTGCACCCAGGTGCCGTCGAGTTCGTCGACCGGGAAGACCACCGAGCCGTTCTCGCGGGACCACTTGAAGGTGGCGTCCTTGGCCACGCCGCCGGCGTGGACCTCGACGCGGTAGAGCTGGTTCTCCGGGCCGCGGTAACGGGCGTCGGGCTTGACCAGGCACGGGTCCTCGTCGGCGTGGTCGGGGCGCTCGCTGCGGGCGGCGAGGCGGGCGGAGGGGGCCGCCTGGCCCTTGGCCCACTTGTCGAAGGCCGCGCGGACGACCTCCTTCGACGGGTCGGTCTCCTCGATCGCCAGCTCGGCGAGGGACAGCGGCAGGACCTGCCAGACGACCTTCACGCGGGCGGCCGTGTCGGGCATCGCCGCGCCGAGGGCGACCTCGCGCAGCGCCGGGTCCTCGGCGGCGCCCACCGACCGCTCCCACACGTTCAGGTAGACGACGAACGGCGACTGCGCGGGCGAGGGCAGCCGGTCGCCGGGCTTCTCCGGGTCACGGAAGCCGTCGGGCTGGTCCCAGTAGGTCCAGAAGGTGGGCGGGGCCGCGCTGTCCTCCGCCTCGGTGTCCTCATCCGGAACGGGCACGCCCGGCGCGGGGCGGTCGGCGTCCAGCAGGATGCCGTCCACGTAGTACCGGCCGCCGTGGATGTACAGGGTGTCGATGTCGTGCTTGCCGCCCACGTACTCGACGCGGAACCCGGCCGCGTCGCGCGGTCCGCCGTGCTGGCCGATCAGGTCGGCGGCGAAGGTGCGGGCCTGGTGGAGCTGGATCGCGGTCTGCTCGTTGGCGTCGGCGTCGAGCTGGACGCGGCCCTGCTGGGCGACGACCGCGGAGTAGTGCCGCTCCGGGCGGAATGTGGAGCGGGAGAGGTCAGCGTGCATGAAGGGGGTCCCCCTGGTTCAGGATTGCGGGTTGGTCATACGGCGGCACTGCTCACGTCACTCACGTCACTCACGTCACGAAGAAGATCCCGGCGTCCGTGCCCGCGGGCGTGTACTCCGCGAGTCGCGCTCTGAGGCCGTCCTCGCGCTGCGGCCGGTACAGGTCGTGGAAGGCGCCCAGTTCGGCACCGTCGTCCGCGCCGCGCCGGATCTCCTCGGGGATGGGGGTCCCCCCGCTCGAGCGAAGCCGAGAGTGGGGGAGGTCGGCCAACTGGGCGTACCAGGGCGTCCCGTAGCGCACGGAGGAGAACAACGGGCTCGTGTGAGTGGGGCATCGGTGCCTACGGGGCGTGCGAGAGCCCGCGGGGACGTACGAGTACCGCAGGCAGCCGATGCCGCGCCGGGCCACGTGGAGCTTCCCGGTGAAGACCGAGTTCTCGGCGATCTGCACGGCGTGGGTGTGGATCTCGCCGATGACGGTCGTCCGGTGCACGTGGAGGACGGCGTGGGCGTGGCGGCAGTCCGGGGCGGAGAGGGCCTCGCGGTCGTGGCCGGTGGCGTCGAGGATGCTGTCGCGGAGGTGGATGTCGAGGGGGTCCTCGCTCACCTCGTCGCCGATGACCTCGATGGTGCCGAGGACGCTGTGCTCGATCTGGAGGCACGCGGTGGTGCGTTCCAGGACGATGCTGGGCTCCTCCGGGGAGTGCGGGTCGCACTCGGGCTCCAGGGACCAGCCGGGGACGAGGGTGGTGTGGCGTACCACGACGGCGCCCATCGGACCGGTGACGTTGATGCCGCGGCCGGCGACGAGGAGGCCGTCGAGGACGATGCGCGGCCGCTCGTGCGGGGCGCAGTCTTCTGAGACGCCACGGATGTTGAGGGCGTCCGGGCGGTTGCTGTACCAGTCGAGGAGGCGGATCACCGGCCGGGTGCCCTCGGCGGCGCGTACTTCGAGGCGGTCGCCGGGGTCGAGGTCGAAGTCCAGCTGCTCCTGGTAGGCGCCGCTGTGCGTGATCTCGATGATGCCCTCGGGGCCGGTCCGGTCGGCACGGCGGTCGTGCTGCCAGGCCCGGTAGGCGTCCATGATCTGGCGGTACGGCTGTCCCGGGCCGACCCGGTAGAAGGCGGCGTCGGGTCGCTCCACCCGGTCGGGCCGCTCGTACTCGCCGCCGCCCATGTCGGCGCCGGACGCGTAGTGGTAGTCCACCCACACGCCCTGCCGGGGCGCGGACCGGGCACCGAACGCGATGCGCCCGAGTTCCGGGTCCACGGCGACCTGGCCGCGCTTGGGCCGGTAGCGCCAGTCGGACAGGTCGGTGACCACGATGTCGGACGGCGGTACGGGCTTGTCCTCGCCGTCGCGCCGGATGACGAGGCTCTTGCCGGGGCCGTAGTAGTCGGCGAGCCGGTCGTGGAGCAGGCGGCGGGTGATGAAGGCGGGGACGTTGTCGACGGCGGCGAGGTGGGTCGGGGACGGCTCCGGAACCGGCTTGGTGACCAGGGGGCTGTCGTTGCCCAGGATGGAGAAGGTGTACAGGTTGCGGGCGCGGTCGACGCAGTAGGCCGGGGAGGACGTCAGCGAGTACGCCTTGAGCCGCCAGACGAAGAGACCCACTCCGGCCGGGGTCCAACCACCTTGCCTGCGCGTGGAGTTGGCGCTGCGCACGTCGACCGTGCGGGCCGCCGTGTCGAAGGGGCCGCCCGCGAGGGCGAGCCCGGAGCCGTCCCGGAGGTCGAGGAGACGGCCCCTTCCCGTGTCCCTGTAGAGCTTCACGGGCTGGTTGTGGGCGACCAGGCGGGACAGCTCGACGGCCCGCGCGGGCCAGCCGGCGACCTGCTCGGAGATCTCCTCCAGGAGGTGCAGGGTGCCCTTGCGGCGGCGGTTGGCGACGGTGGCGGCCACGTCGGCGCGCGGGGCGATCGCCTCGGCGAGCGCGGCCCGGCCGCCCTCGTGCAGACCGGTGGTGAGGACGCGCTCGTAGCCCGGGAGGGTGCGGTAGCCGACGAGGTCGCCGAGGTACGGCAGCACCCAGGGGGCCGCCGTCTCCACGAACAGGTCCTCGTAGCCCTGCTCCACGCCGTCCCGGACCCGGTCGAGCTGCTCGGCGATCACCGCGAGCAGCGCGCGCAGCGGTTCGCCCTCCTCGGCGTCGCGCAGGAGATGCCAGCGGGGCAGCAGCGCGGCGAGGCCGTCCGGCTCCCGAGATGTCACCGGGGCTGCCGTGTCGAACTGGACGTCCGGGGACATCACTTGACCTCCGTGAGTATCAGGGTGTCCGCGGCGCGCGGCGACAGCAGCGCGAGTTGGGCGGGGCGGATGCCGCGGAAGACGAACACCGTCCGGCCCTTGGGCAGGCGCCGGGTGTCGGTGATGTCGGGGTTGAGGCGCAGGAGTTCGGCGAGCGGGATGCCGTAGCGCGCGCAGATCTCCGTCAGGGTCTCGCCGTTCGCGGCGGTGACCGTGTGGACCTTCTCGTCGTACGTCGCCGGATGCGCGGGGACGGACGCCTTCGGCGCACCCTGGTCGGTGAGCAGCTCGGTGAGCTCCTGCGGGGTGGCCGAGGCGGGGACGCCGGTGAAGACGTCCACGTCCACGTAGTCGACGCCGGGCACGGTGTGGGCGGCGGCCAGGAGCTCGGAGAGGCGGGCCGGGCGGCCCAACTCCCGTCCCTCGTAGCCGAGTCGGCGCAGCAGTGTCTGGCGCAGGCGCGGTTCGACCGTCTCCCAGGCGTGGTCGGTGGCGACCTTCACCTTGGCGGCGACGAGCAGCAGGACCAGCTCTCGGAGGTCGACACGGACCGGGAGGCCCGGGTCGCCGTACTCGGTGAGCGCGCCGCGCAGGGGCTGCAGGGTCTCCTCCGCGATCGGCACGTCGTCCGTGCCCGCGACCGTCACGTGCAGCACGCGCCGCCGCCCGTCGAAGAGTTCGCGTGCGGCGGCCCGGCCTATGCCGGCGCGGGAGCGGGCGAAGTCCTCGTAGTCGGCCGGGGAGACCAGCCGGTCCAGGGCGGAGACGGCGAGGGGGATCGTACGGCGGGTCAGGCCGGGCCCGTCCGCGTCCGCGCCGCCCGTGGCCGGGCGGGGGTTGGTGACCGCGGTGACGCCGAGGGGGCGGGTGAGGGGCTGGGTGATGCGGTCGGCGGAGACGTTGGCGGCCCGGCCGGTGCCGAAGCGGTAGCGGGCGTGGACGTTGTCGTGGCCGGTGGGCAGACGGGCGCCGTGGACGCCGTCGCCGAAGGTCACCGTCGTACGGCCGTCGGAGGTGCTGCCGGTGATGTAGACGCGCTCGCGCGGGCCGCGTCCGGCGAGGCTGTCGACCTCGTGCCAGAGCACGCCGTCCACGCGGACCTCCAACACCGGTGTGGCACCGAGGGGGTTGGAGTCGGCCAGCCAGGTGAGCGGCGACTGCCAGAGGGCGAACATCTGGTTGACGCGGTCCGAGTTGCCGCTGCCGATGGCCTCGTCCCGGCTTTCGCCGTGGGTGGCTTCCACGACGTTGCCGAGAATGCGGACGGTCTCGCGGCGGTAGCGGTGGGACAGGTCGCCGGTCAGCGTGAGGCGGGTGTGGACGTGGTCGCCGGGGAGTTGGGGGTCTACGGCCGGGTCGGCGGCGGCGATGGCCACGACCTCGGTGGCGCTGATGCTCCCCGGGATGTCGCTCCGCTCACCGGTGACGACGAGCGTGCGTCCGGCACCCAACCCGTCGTACAGCTCGGCGAGTTCGATCTCGTTGCCGTGCACGTCCTCGCCGAGCGGCTCGTCGGCGAGGCGCAGCGCCTCGCCCGCCGCGTGCACGGTGGTGTCGCGGATGTGGGAGAGGAGGACGTCGAACTCGTCCAACCAGGGGTCGGCGAGGGTGAGTTCGGTTCCGCGGCCGGTGATGCCGTAGTTGGTGTACGCCGCCACACGCGCCTCGACCACCTGGGTGGTGACGAAGGCCAGCTTGGCGTCGCCCGGGATCTTGGTGCCCTTGCCGGGGCGCTGGATGGCAACCCAGCTGCCGACCGTGACGCCGGCGTGCACGGTGTCCAGTTGGAGCACGCTGTGGTTGACGGGTTCCGGCTTGGAGGCGATCACGATCTCGACGTTGGGCTCGGTGCTGCCCACGGTGTAGCGCAGGCTCACCTCGTACTCGCCGTGGGTGAACTGCTCGTTCGCGCCCGGCCGCAGAGCGATCTCCTGCGCGGTGCCGTTGTGGATGCCGACGTGGATCAGGCCGTCGTCGTCCGGCCGGGACACGAACAGGGTGCGCTCGGGCAGCCCGCCGCGGAGGCGGACGGTGACGCCGGGCTCCTGGGAGTCGGCGGGGCGCCGGGTGAGCCAGCTCAGGTCGCGGTCCTGGCCGGAGCGGATCGACAGATCGACCTGCCCCGGTCCGAGGGCGAAGGAGACCGGCTGGGTGACGGGCAGGTTCACGGCCCGCTGGTCGGAGCTGCTGCCCTCGATGTACTGGAAATCCGCCCGGCCCGGGACCTTGCCGGCGGTGTCGTAGGCGACGCGGATGCCGGTGAGCACGGCCCCGGTGAGCGGCCAGTCCGCACTGCGGATGACCCGGCCCTGGTCGTCCTGGACCGGCTTGAGCGGGGCCGTGGCACCGAAGGGGGCCGCGGTCACTCGCAGAGCGAGCAGTTCGCGCAGGAGTTGGGGGGTGGTGGGGGCGGCGGCCGTGCGCCAGGCCGGGTAGAGGCTGCCGATGGTGGGGTTGAGGGCGGAGAGAAGGCGGGCGGGGTCGGTGGCGGGGCGCTGTGTGCCGGTGCCCGCTGCCGGAGATGCGGTGCGCAGCGCGGGGAGGACAGCGGCGAGAGCTTGAAGAGCGGCGGCACGCGAATCGCCCTGAAGGGGCGCGGGACTGTATCGATTTGCGGCTCCGCCGCGGGGCGCGACCAGCCGAGACGGCGCCGCAGCCGACTGACCACCCGCCGTCTCCGCTTGCGCCGGTGCCAACTCCAGTGCCCGCTCGGCAAGTTCCGCGAGCACGGCCTCCAACTGCTCGAACCAAGCAGCAACGTCCTCATACGGCTCGGCCAGCACCTGCGCCTCGCCAAGCCGGGCAACGGGTTCCGCAAGGCGTGCCGCCAGCCGCTCCGGCGTCTTGATGCCGTCCAGATCCGTCCGCAGCGGCTCGAGCACCTGGTCGTCGATGTCGTCGATCAGCCGGCTCACCGGGCGCGGGTTGGGCACCTCAGGGGTAGGCGGTTCGTCTCCAGGCTCACCCGGGGCGGCAGGTTCGGCGGTCCAGCGCAGTACCTCGTCGACGAGCTCCTTCAGCGTCGCCGGCGCCGACTTCGGCAGGGTGATCGCGGTGATCTCGTCGTCCCGGTCGACACGAACCCCGGCGACGGGCAGCAACTTGCGTTCCCCACCCGCCTGTTCCCCGAAGACGAACAGCAACTGGTCACCGGTCGCGAGGGAGTTCGCCGTGCCCTCGACGAACAGCTCGGAGCGGCGCTCCAGATCCTCGGGGGTGACGAGGGACGGCCTGCGCCTACGAACCTTCAGCTCGTTCCAGTCCCACCGGGCCGTGAGGTCCCGGCTGGTCTCGAACGTCAGGGACTGCTCGTCGGCAGAGGCGGGCACGCTGTGGCTGCGGGCGCCACGCGGGATCTGCACGGGCAGGGCCTCGGCGCGCGGGTCGCGCTCCAGGGTGTACGCGAGATGCGTGGCGGCGGCGACTCCGGGGCGCGGCCGGTGGCCGACGAGGCGGCCCAGCAGGACCAGCGAACGGTGCTCGTTCGCCGTACGGACGTAGGCCTCGTCGGCGATCCGCTCGGAGTGGAAGGTGAGCAGGTCGCCGAGGACGGCGGTGGCGTCGAGCAGGCCGATCGCCGGGTCGTCGGGAGTGCGGACGGTGAGGCCGTCCAGGGCCGGGTACGCGGGCGAGGCGAGCCGGTCGAGGAGGGCCGCCAGGAAGGAGCCGTACTCGCCGACGCGGTAGTCGAGGGCGGTGCGGCCGGGTGGGTTGTGCACCGGGGTGGGGGCGAGGCGCTCGTCGTGGCCGCCGCAGCCGCAGGTGCACTCGTCGGTCGCGGTCATCGGGCACCTCCCAGGGATATCGCCAGCAGGCCGTTCTCCGGCCGGTCGGGGTCGTTGTCGCAGGTGGCGATCTCCAGCGGGCCGAGCCGCAGCACACCGTCCTCCTTCTCTCCTCGGTCCTCCTCGAACAGCCGCCGCAGCCGCGTCACTTGGACGCTCTCCACGCCGGGAACGGCCGCGGCGACGGCGACCAGGCGGCTGAGCCGGACGGGTTCGCCGAAGGTCAGCGCGTCGGGGTGGAAGAAGCCGCGTGGGCCGCTGCCGAGCACGCGGTACAGCTCGGCCAGGATCTGTCCGTGCTGGTGGCCGGGTGCGGCGCACACGCCGATCGCGATGTCGAGCGGTACCGGGCGGGCGGCGCCGACCACGAGGTCGTGGCCGATGCGCCGGTACGCCTCCAGGGCCTGCTCGACCTGGGCGAGCAGCTCGGCCGACGGTTCGCCGCTGCCGTACGCGTCGATCGCGACGTGGGCCTCCTGGACGCTGCCGGTCCAGCGGATCTCGGCGGCGGCGCGCTGCACTCCGGGCAGTGCGGTGGCGAGGGCTGCGTAGTCCTCGGCGGTGATCGCGCGCAGACGGGTGCGGCGCAGGTCGAGCGGGGCCAACTGCCTGACCTGCTCGATGGGTTCGGGCTCCACTCCCCCGACTGCGGGCAGCGGATTGCGGACCACGGCGGCCGGGGGGTTCTCGGCCTGGACGACGAGGTGGTTGATGGCCTCCGCGCCGACGTTGCCCGCGATGCCGCCGCCGAGCCGGTACGTCAGGGCGAGCCGGGCACCCGGCGTCGGCTTGGCGCCATGCCGGCCGTCGCCGAAGCGCAGGGCGAGACGGCCGTCGTCCTCCAGTTCGCCGACGAAGTGCCGGTCGCGGGGGGCACTGTCGAGCAGGTCGCGGCGCGGTTCCCAGGTGCTGTCCTGGATCCGTACGGCGGGCAACGCCCCGCGCGGGTCCTGGGCGAGCGCAGCGGTCGCGGAGCCACGGAGCACCGGCTCGTCGGGATGCAGTCCGGCGGCGTAGCCCGGGCCCCAACTGTGCGCGATCTCCCAGGCGATGTGCCCGTCGAGGACGGCGCCCGCACGAGCCCGCGCGGTGAGGATCTCGACGCGGCGCAGCTTGGTGTCGAGCAACTTGTCACTGCGGTGCAGGAGTTCGCGCAGGGCGCGCACGGGGTGGCGGTGGAGTTCGAGGCGTTCCAGGACCTTCAGGCCGTAGACGACGGTGAGTTCGGCGATCTCCTCCTCGCCGAGCCCGTCGCGGTCGCGGGCGCTGCGCCACAGTTCGACGAGCCGCTGCCGGATGCGTCCGGGGATCGCGGCGATCCGCTCGGCCTGTCCCGCGGCGACGGTGCGCGACTCGGGGTACGACACGGCCTGGACGACCGGCGCACGGCCGAGAACGGGCCGGAAGCGGGGCGCGATCCCCGGGTAGACGGACTGCGCGAGCAGGGTCCGCAGGACTGTGGCCTGCGCGTATGCCGTGCCGGGCACCACACGCTCGTGCCGCTGCCCGGCCCGCTCCAGGCCGAGTCCGGCGCGTACGGTGGCGGCCTCGCCGACATGTTGGAACAGCTCGCGGATGTCGTCCGGTACGAGTGCCTCGCCCGACTCGGCCTTGTCCGTGAGGGAGTTGATGAGGCGGGCCGGTGCGTTGCCCTCCGTGCGGTCGTCGCAGCCGAAGACGGGCGGGGCGCAGGGGGTGACGACGGCGGGCTCGGGCGGGACGGTGAACGTCTCCGGGAGCCCGTGGAGCGTACGGCCGTGATCGACGAGGACGACGTTGCCGCGGGCGAGGGACACGTCCTCGACGGGCAGGCAGTCGCGGCCGCCCCGGGTGGTCAGGCAGAGCGGGAAGCGGAGCGCGTCCTCGGCGGCCCAGGTGACCTCCAGGACCGGCTGGTCCTCGATCCGGTCGACGGCCGGGACGACGGAGGTCAGGCGCACGGCCTGCCGGTGGGCCGGGTCGGCGTCGCCGGGGGTGCCGGTGCGCGGGCCCTTGACCTCCTCCAGGATCAGCAAGTCGCCAGGCTTGAGATCGAGTTGGCGTTCTTGGCAGGTCTCCCGGTCGCGCCACTCGTCGCGCAGGGTGGCGGAGGTGGCGCCCTTGGGGAGGGTGCACACCTCGCCGCCCCAGGTCCACAGGCGGATCGCGTTGTGCGCGACGCGCAGCTCCAACGGGTCGGCGGCCACGACCGGTTCGAAGACCTCCACCGAGCCGCGCTCGTCCAGGTCGCCGAGGTCGGTCTCGTCGATCACCGTGCCGGGCTCGGGCCGGTCGTGCGGGTCGAGGGTGCGGACGTCGACGGAGGCGAAGCGGAAGGTGCCCGGGGCGATCGTGTGGTCGCCCGCGGTCCCGACGGCGACGTAGGCACGGGCGGTGCAGCCGTCGTGCATCGCGTAGTCGATGAGCCGGACGTGTCGCCGTACGGACACCCTTCGGCGCGCGGTGTCGAGATAGGCCTCGGTGGCGACCGCGTCCTGCTGGTAGCTGATCTGGTCGCCGGTGTACGCGAGCAGCTCGACGAGGGTCACGCCCAGGTCGGCGGGGTTGCGCTCCACCCAGTCGGGCGTGGTGAGCGCGAGGCGGTCCAGGAGCAGCTTGCGGATGGTGTCGTAGTCGCGGGCGGTGTAGTCGATGACGGGCGCGTCCGGGAAGTCCGGTTGCTCGCTCGAGTCGTCCTTGCAGTCGAAGGGCGTCGGGCAGTCGGGCCGGAAGGAGAAGGAGGCCGTGTGGTAGCGCTGGTCGAAGCCGCGGAAGGGGGCGGTGCCGGGGCGTCCATAGGGGTCGGCTTCGACGAGCGCGAGCCGGTAGCGGGAGGTGTCGCCGGCCCCGTCGAGGGTGACGTAGAGCCGGTCGTCGAGCTCGGGGTCCTCCTCGCGCTCGATGCTGACGTCCACCGCGGTGATGCCGGTGATGCGGCGGCCGCCGTCGATGCGGACGTTCTCGGGCCCGAGGCCGTGCGGGGCCTTGCCGAGGAAGGTGACGGTGAGCAGCAGCCCGTCGTCGCTCACCTCGACGGCGTCAACTCCGTTGAGCTGAGCGGCCCTTACCTTGGCACGCCGGGAAGTCGTCGTGTTCGTCGCGTTCGTCATGCGGCGGCCCTCCCCTCGAAGACGTCGTCGCGCAGGGTGCCGGTGGCGCGCACGACGTACGACAGATGAACCCGTACGACGTTCTCGTCGCTCTCGATGTCGAGCGCGACCACGTCGATGAGGTCGCCGAGCCAGCGCTGCAGCGAGGCCTGCACGGACAGCTCCAGGGTGGAGACGAGCTCGGGGCTGTTCGGGGCGAAGACCAGGTCGAGCAGTCCGCAACCGAAGTCGGGGCGCATCACGCGCTCGCCGGGGCTGGTGAACAGCAGCTGTTCGACCAGGTCGTGGACGTGCTCGCCGTGCGTGGCGTGCGCGGTGCGGCCCCGGCGGTCGGTGTGGAAGGGGAACGCGATGTCGGAACGCGTGCGGGCGCGTGGGCTCATCGGACCGTGACCTTTCGCTGTGCGGCCTGGACGACCGGCGGTCCCTGCGGCACGAAGGCCGCGGTGAAGCACTGGGCCGCGGAGGTGTCGAGCAGCACGGGCGCGCCGTCGACCGTGACGCCGCTGCCGTCGGCGGTCCAGCGGACCGAGACGCAGGGCGTGTGCACACCGGCGACGGTGTGCGGGCAGCCGGTGACGACGTAGCCGTGGGCGGCCGTGGCGATGGCGACCCCTTGGCTGAGCACACCGCCGGAGGGCGTGGTGGCGGCGGTGACACGGCCGCCGTGCGGGCAGCCGATCACGGCGCCGGCATCGAGCAGACTCCCGGGCAACTTCTCTTCTCCCCGTCTTCCTTCGTTCTTCGATCGCTCGTCTATCGCTGGTCCATCGCTGGTCTATCGCTCGTCTATCGCTTCGAGAGCACGGTCAACTGGCCCTCGTTGATGGTCACTTCGCGGCCACGGAGGATGACCTCGGCGCCCGCGCCGGTCGCGATGACCACGGCTTCCTTGGTGATGCGGATGTAGGCGCCGCCCTGGGCCTGGAGCAGGATTCCCTGCTCGGCGCCGGCGGTGTCGTTGAGTACGAGCTTGTGGGCCCCCGGTGTCTGCACGACGACGGGCTTGTTCGGCGAGTTCGCCTGCAGCTCGCGGCGCGCGTCGGGCGGCAGTTCCTCGGCGGCGCCGTACCAGCACCCGGTCCATACCGGGAAGCTGGGATCCCCCTGCTCGAACTCCACCCAGACGCCCGCGCCGGGCGGCGGCACCACGAACTGCCCCGACTCCGGCCCGGTGAACGGCAGGCAGGGCAGCGCCCAGGTGGACGGCTCGTCGCCGAGGACGTCCGGGACCTCGACGGTGATACGGCCGATGCGCAGCGGGTCGTTGTTGTCCACGACCCGGCCGCGGAACTTGCCGAGGTAGCTGTTGCCGGTTGCCGCCATGCTGAACTGCTCCTGATGTGAGGTCTGTTACGGCCGCACGGTGTCGCCGATGGCCTCCAGGCCCTCGCGCGAGATCGTGAAGTTCTGCTGGAACGAGCCCGGGCGCAGAGTGTGCGTGACGGACTTGACGTAGTAGTCGCCGTCGTACGCCCGTCCGGCGCCGCGCACACCGACCAGCTGGCGGGGCTGCAGGATGTAGCCGTGCCGGTTGACGTCGAGCGAGCCGGAGCCGGAGACGACGTCGGCGGAGACCGCGGCGCGGGCGAGCAACTCCGCCTCGGCCTGCTCGCGTTGCTGCTTGGCCGTGCCGGACAGCGTCTTGCGCTTGAGAGCCGGGGTCGGCCGCTTGCCCAGGGGCGGGCGCAGCGGGCTGATCGGCGGTTGCGGGAGGAGGGTGGACTGCCGGGTCCCGGGGTCCTGCCAGCGGGCCTGCGGTTCTTCGCGCGCCGTGCCGTCGTAGGCGAAGGTCAGCTGGTCGACAGTCGAGTTGGCGTCCATGTTGACGTTGAGGGCGTGCTGGCGGATGCCGAGGCGGACCTCAGGTCCCCAACGGGCGGAGGACTGACCGGGGTTGGGGCCGGGCTCCAGGTAGAAGGTGTAGCCGTTGGCGCGGGCGAGTTCGGTGACGTACTGGAGGTCGGTGCCGGTCTGGTAGTGCACGCGGAGGTCCTGGTGCGGGGGTTGCGCCACCTTCTCGGTGTAGACGTCGGGCCGGATGCCGTAGTCCGAGTACCGGCGGAGGATGTTGAGGACGCGCTCCGACGGCGGCAGGTTGGGATAACGGGCGGTGCGCTCCTCCAGGTCGAGGAGGAGGGTCAGGTCCTCGCCGGTGACGGTGAGGGTGGAGTGGCCGGGCTGGTTGCTGGCGCCGACCTCCTGACGGACGATCAGGCCGTCGAAGAGCACGTCGGGGGTGCCCTTGACGCTGACGGTGACGATGATCCGGGTCTTCGGGTCGAAGAACCCCTCGGGCAGCAGCCGCCGGTTGATGATCCCGTTCTTGGTGAGGTCGAAGGCCAGCTGGAAGCCGCTGCGCTCCCCCGCCGTGGCGGTGATCTGCGCGGACAGCAGCGCCTCGCTGACCTCGGCCGGGACGGGCCGGGCGAGCTTGGGCCCCATGAGGAGCGTGATGTGGACGGGGCCTTGCCCGACGGGCAGGTCAAACACGCCGGTCCCCCCGCGGGAACCCGCCGGCGAGCGGGATGTCGATGACGCGCCCGGCCTCGTCCGTCAACTCCCTCGGATCGAGTACGGGGTTGGCGTCGGCGATCTGCCACCACTGCCCGGGCTCGCCGAAGTACCGCTGCGCGAGGAGGTCGGCCCGCTCGCCGCCCCCCACTATGTGTTCCTGCGTCTCCTGCTGGTCCAGCGGGGGCAGCAACCGCCGCTTGGTGTACCGGACTTCGGTCCCGTCGGCCTGGCGGTGGATGCCGATCTCGGCGTCGTGGTACCGGCTGTTGCGCGGATACGGATGAGCGCCGGGTATCGCGCCCAGGGCGTTCTCGTACGGCTCGATGTCGGCCATGGTGTGCTGCTCAGCCCCTTCCGCTGAATGTGCCACTCAGCCCGAGCGCACCCAGCCCGGCGCCCCGCGCGGCGGCCGCGAGCCGCTCCTTCTGCGCGAGGTGCGCCATGTACAGGTCGGCGCCGCGGTGCCCGGCGGGCAGGTCGCTGACGGTGAGGATCTTCATCCCGATGCCGAGGGAGGCCCGGATGGGATTGAGGTTCACGTCGAAGGCGGACTCGTTCACGGACAGCTCGGTCAGCCGCACGGGCATGACCCGCTTGCTCCCCCACGTGAACAACGTCAACGGCATCTCGATCGGGCTGATCTCGATGGTCCCCTTCTGCGACAGCTGGCTCGCGGCCCGCAGTTGGGCCGTGGTCGGCTGCACCAGCATTTCGAGCGTGGCGAGTTGGGGGTGGATCCCGTCGGGCGCGGCGACCTCGAACTGGTCGGTCGCGTCGATCTCGGCGGTGAACTTCCAGGTCTCCTGAGCGGGGCCCTTGAGCCGGAGCGCCTCGTTTCTGTCCCCACCACCGCTGCCGCCTCCGCCGGAGTCACTGCTGTCTCCGGCGGACTGGGGGGCGAGGCTGCGTTCGAGGGTGTCCGGGTTGAACTGGAGCACGATGACGCGTTGGGGGGCGCCGGTGTCGGGGTCCACTACGACTATGCCGGAGCGGATGGGCTTGGGTATGTCTGCGTAGCGGGTCACGATTCGCCTCTGCCGCGGTCGGTGGTGTGCATGGATTCAGAGCTGTCGGATCACCATGGACCACCAGTTGTCCGACTCCTTCAGAGAGCCAGGGTCAAGGGTGGTGAGATACGCGGTGAGCAGATCCTTGTAATCAGCTTGCTGATTTTCGTCCGCTTCCATACTGAAGGCCTTGTACCTGCCGATGCGATACAGGAATTCGATGAAGTTTCCGAGCGACTCGTTGACGACTTCGATCTCGGGGTTCTCAGCGACCAGTCGCGCGAGCAGAATCCGCCCGTCCAACGGGTTCAGGTAGTAGCGAAGATCGGACTCGCTGTGCGGTGCCCCCAATGTCACGAGCGTGACCTGCGAACCGCCGATGCTGGCGGAAACACCGTCGAAGGTCTCCGGGTCAGCAACGACCTCCGCCGAGAACATCCCGGCAAGTCGGTCGGGCAGGCCGACCTCAAAGAGCTCTTCCGCCTCGATTCCGGCCGATTTGAAAACCTCACGGTCCGAGAGGTCGAGGCAGGTGATGCTGCCCGCCCCAAAGAGATCGATGAGCTGCTGCTGCGTTGCCATGATTTCCTCGCCGATGTGGTGTCTGCTTACTCATGATGAAGCGGGCTGATTCGTCGTGTTACTTCCACCATCCCTTGATGACGAACTTTACCAGTCGGCCAACTTCCAACTTCTGCATTGATGTTCGGATTTGGCGGCCGACCTTCGAGTTGGTCTTATTGTGCAGTTGCCTCATGGTCTCGGGATGGTCTTCGCCCGCCCCCTGAAGCTCACGCAGATGGTCCGCCTGCTTCTTCATCGCATATGTCCTGGCGGCTTCGGCAAGATCCGGGTCGTCCTTGAATTTGTCCATGATGTAGGTCGCGAGGGCATCGCGATACGAATCCTGAACTATGCCGCTGCGCCTGCCGGTACCATCGACCTTCTCGCCCCTGAAGGGCGAGAGTTCCACTTTTTCCTCAGACTCCCACCGCTTCAGCTCGACGACCTTGGTGACGAAGTCAATCTTGTCCATGACCTGCTCGAACTCGATGGGAATGGGGGCGCGGTCCTGCTGGCCCGGCAGCGGACGAGAGTCACCAATTCCCCTGGACTTCTTGCGTTTCACCTGCTCCCGGCCCGTACCGACAGTCTTGGTGAGCGCATCGATCAGTTTGTCGGTCTTACCCTTGGCCCAGTCGCTCGTCTTGATGTCCTGCAGGTCGTTGGGCATCCTGGCGATCATTTCCTGGAGCTCCACCTCGGAGAGGTTTGCCTCCCGGGCGCCCCTGATCTCGTTCTCCGCATCGATCTCGCGCTTCAATTCCTGGTACAGCTTCTGGAATCCCTTGGCGAAGTCCGTGTCCGATTCGTCGCCCTGAAGCAGGAACCAGTCATCGAACTCCCTGATGCCTACTCTCTTCTGGATTTCCTTCAGGACTTCGGAATCTTCGCCGTCCAGGACCAGTTGCACGCGCTGCCGGTCGGCCTCGCTCACCTTCCGTCGCGGGTTGAGCAGGGCGTTGATCGCGTACTTGGAGGAACCTTCCAGGTTCAGCTGGCTCAGGCGGTACCAGATGCGCAGGCCACTCAATGTGGCTCGCATGACCGGCTCTTTCGAACCGCGCCGGAGCATCCGGTCCAGGCGAGGCTTGATGCGTGCCACGATCTTCGCCAGCCGCGCCTCCTTGGATTCCTTCGATTCTTCGTCCTTGCGCCGCTGCTCCTGCCGCTGCCTCTTCTGCTCCTGTCGGCGGCGCTTGTCCTCGCGCAGCCGGTCCTTCTTCCTCTTGAACTGGTCACGGAGCTTCGACGCGGTGTTCTTGAGTGCCTTGCCGATCTTCGACTTCTTCAGCTTCCGACCGAGTGTCTTCGCGGCGTTGCCGACCTTCTTCAGGGCGGACTTCACGGCGCCCTTGGCCTTGGCGAGGGCCTTCCCGGCGGGAGACTTGGGCTTCCTGGGCTTGGTCGGCTTGGGGCCCTCGATCTCCTTCTTCTTCTTGGGAGGCGCCCCCTCGGGGGTCTTGTCCTTGGCGGGAGCCTGGTCCCGGTCCTTGGCCGGGCTCTGGTCCTTGTCAGGCGTCCTGTCCTTCGCCGGCCCCTGCTCCCTCTCCGGTGCCCGTCCCTTCCCAGGGCCCGTCTCCCCGTCCTTCGGCTTGGTCGCCGACGGATCCGGCTTCGCCGGGCCCTTCGGTGTCGCGTGTTCCTTCGGCTTCACCGGAGACTTCGGATCCGGCGAAGCATGACCCTTCGGCCCGCGAGCGACCGCCGGCTCCGCCAGCTTCTGCTTGGCGTTCCGCATCGCCCCCCGAGCCGAATTCACCGCCGCCCCCGCAGCCTTCTTCGCCCCGCCCCCGACCTTCTTCAGGCCCTCCATGATCTTCTGGGACATGGCCTTGAGCCGCTTGCCGACGCCCTTGGTCGCCGAAGACAGGCGGATCATCAGGAAGTTGGTGATGAAGTCCAGAAGGGCCACCACACCCGCAGCGACCACCTCCGCGAACAGGCACGCCGCCGGCCCCGCCTTCACCGCCTTCAGGTACGCCCAGAACTTCCCGAACGCCGCCAGGATCGAGCTGATGCTCTGCCAGGCCGCCATCAGGCCCTGGACGATCGTGAGGATCGCCCCGGCCGCGGGCACGATCATCGAGACGACCTTCTCGATGACCAGGGAGGCGATCATCATCGGGAGGGACGCGATGATGGCGTCCCACGCCATCTTGCCGATCTGCTTCAGCGACACGCAGCCCTTGACCAGGACGTCGATGACAGCCTTGCCCAGGCCGAGGATGCCTTCGACCTTCGTGTCGAACCACCCCTTGACCGCCACCTTGATGGCGCCCCAGAGGTGGTCGGTGATGCCGGTCTTGGCCGAGCTGCCCGCCTTGGAGATCCAGCCGCCCGGGTCGGGCGCGATGTCGGCGACCAGTGCCGCGAACTTCCCGAGCGCCTCGATGGCCGCCTGCGCGAACTTGATCGCACCGACGATGACGGCCTGGTAGATCTTGATGACCGCCTTGAGGCCCGCCTCCAAGACGTCCAGCAGCTTGTTCAGGCCGGCGGCAAGGGCGTCCAACAGGCTGTTGACCGCCTTCTTCAGGCCCTCCGCCAGCTCGTTGACCTTGGCGACGGCCGCGTCCCGCAGCCCCTCGATCGCCTTGCGGAAACGGTCCCGCAGTTCCGGGAACGCGGCCAGGAGCACGTCCCCGATCGCGATCAGGACGTCGGCGAGCGCGTTGATCGCCGCGACCGCCAGATCGCGTACGAAGTCGATGGCCTGGTTGGCCCACTCCTTGAACTTGTCGATGATCCCGTTGACGAGTTTGCGGGCGGCGTCGAAGACCGCGGTGACCGCCGCGAGCAGACCCTTGAAGAAGTCGGCGACCTTGTCGGCTATCCAGCCGAGCAGGCCTCCGGAGGGCTTCTCCTCCTCCTTCTTCTTCTCGGCCTCCTTCTCGGCGTTCTCGCGCTCGGTGTCGATCTGCGCGTTGTCCTGGTCCTTGCGCGCGCCGATCTCCTTGTCCTTGTCGTCGCGCGCCTTGACGATCTCCTTGTTCTTCTTGCCGTGCTCGTCCCCGGACTGCTTGTCCGCGTCCTCGACCTTCTTGTCCTGCTCGTTGCGCCAGTCCTCGCGCTGCTTCTGCGTCTCCTGGGCGACCCGTCCGCGTTCACCGGTCTGCTGCGAGGTGTTCCGCTCGACCTCGCGGTCGATCTCGGTCTGCTTGTCCTGCTTGGCCTGCTGCTCGCTCTGCTGGTGTTCCTTCTCCTTGTTGCCGAGGTCGCCCTGCGCCGTGCCGGCGGCACCGGTGATCTCGCCGCCCTTCTCCTGCTTGGCAACCGCGCCGACGCCCGCCTTCGGCGCGGGCGTGGCCGCGAGCTCGCCGCCCTTTCCGCGCCCGCCGCCGGAGGCCTTGCCGGTCAGCTGCTCCCGGGGCGCGTTGGGGAAGATCTGGTCCTCGCCCATGGGCTTGGCCGCGTCCTCGCGGCCGGTCGTCTGCAGGTCGGACTGCTTGTCCTTGAGCGCCTTGGCCTGGTCGTCGGTGCGCGTGGGGTCGCTCGCGCCCTCCAGGCGGATCTTCGGCGCGGGGCCGACCGTCTTGTTCTCGAGTTCCGGGTCCGTCGTGGGGATGGCGTCGGCCGCGGCCTCGACGTTCTGCGCCTCGGCCTCGCTCAGCCCCTTGTCGGGCACGGCGGGGGCCGGCGGCGGAGCCACGTCCTCGGTGGGCTGCTTGCCCTCGGCCTTGTCGCCGCCCTTCGCCTTCTGCTTCTCGGCCTGGTCCTCCGGGCCGAGCTTCTCCACCTTGCCGGTGACCTGGGCCGCCGCGGGGGCGGCCTCGGGCGGCGCCGAACGCGTCTCGGGTGCCCCCGAGGGACGTTCCTTGGTGGGCGGGGCCGCGTCGAGCCGCTGCTGCTCCTCGCCGACCTTGTTGTCCGCGGCCCTGTCGACCCCGGGCATGGCGGCAGCCGCCTGGTCGGGCGCGAGCTTGCTCACGGTCTGTACGGCGGCCTTGGGGTCCTGCCCCGAGACGTCCGGCGGCTCCTGCTCCTTCTCCTCCGGCGCGGCCTCGCCACCGCCGCCCCCACAACTCCCCTGACCTTCTTCCTTCTCCGGCGCGGGGGCCGGCGGGGCGCACCCTCCGCCGTCCTTCTCCAGGGACGCCTCGGGCCGGGGCGCGGCCGTCTCCGTGGCGGTCTGGCCGGGCGTGTCGGTCTGTTCGGCGGCCGGGCTCACCGCCGCCTGCGCGGCGGAGGGCGCGGCACCCGGTCCGGCGGCGGTCGTCGGCCCGGTCTTCTCGGCGGCGCCCACGGGTCCGCGGGGAGCAGCACCGGGCCCGGACTCCTTGGGCACACTGCTCTTGGCCTGCGGCGCCTCGCGCTCCGGCTTGGGCGGTTCGGCGCCGCGCCGGGCGGCGGGCGAGGGATTGCGGTCCTCGACCGACGTCTTCGGCGTCTGCGCCCCGGCCGGCTTGGACACGGCCGCCGCGACCGGGGACGCGACGGGCGGCGCCGGGGCCTGGACGGCCGACTGCGGCTGTACGGCCGTACGGTCCCGCTGTTCGCGGTTGTCGACCGAGGCGTCCGGCTCCTCGGAGTCGCCGTCCTGACCCGAGTCGGCGTCGTCCGCGTCCTTGCTGTGTTCCTTCTCCTGCTGCTGTTCGGGGTCGGGCTTCTCGGCCTCGGGCTCGGGCCGCTCCTTGTCCTGGGTCGCGAGGTCCGGGCCGACCTCCTGGTCGAGCGGCTTCTCGGTCTCCTGCAGGTCCTTGGTGCTGCGGTCGCGGGTCTGGGCGGCGGGCCCGTTCTCGGGCTGCGGGGCCTCGCCCTCGACGGGTCCCTCGTCCTGGCCGGGGGCCTTGGGCTCGGGTCCGGCCTCGACATCGTCGTCGGACCGCTCGCCTTCCCGCTCCTGCTCGATCTTCTCCGCCTTGGTCGGCGGCGGGGTGGGGAAGGAGGGCAGGGAGGGTTCGGCGGCGCCCGGTTCGAGCTGGTCCGCGGTCGGTACGGCGGACAGGTCGAGGTCGGCCTCGGGGAGGTGGTCCTCGGGCTTGATGGCGGGTTCGTCCTCGGCGCCCGGGGTCCGGGCGTCCTCGTCCTCGCCGCCGGCGACCTCCTTGTCGGCGCCCGCCTCGAGACCGAGCGGCCGTTCCTCCTCGCGCGGCTCGACCTCGGCGCCGCCGTCCTCGTCCTTGTCGTTCAGGCCGTGCTCGGACAGCGCGGAGTCCGGCTGTTCGGCCCGCTCGTCGACCTTTTCCGGGCGTACGGCGCCGGGCTGGGCCTTCTGCTTCGGGTCCGGCTCCTCGTTCTTGGACCCTGCGGCGGGCTGCGTCTGGTCGTCCCGGCGCTTGCGCTTGTCGGCGCCCGGGGCGCTCGCCTGCTGCGGGTCGGCCTCCTCGCGCTCGCGCTGTTCCTTGCGCTCCTCCTTGGCCTGCTCGGTGCCCTCCTGCTGCCCCTGGGCGTGCTCGTCGGCGGCCTGGTCGGTGCGGTCGCGGTCGGTGGCGGCCTGCTCGTCCTCCTGCTGCTGCTCCTGCCGGTCCTGCTGCCGGGAGGCGTTGCGCTCGTCCTCCTGCTCGGTGCGCTGCGCGGCTTCCTGGTCCTCGGTGGCGGCGTCCGCACTCGCGCGGCTGCGGTCGCTGCCGCTCTTCTCGTCGCGCGACTTGGCGTCCTGCTGTTCCTCGCGCTCGTCGGTGGCGCGCTTGTCGTCGGAACTCCGGTCGGACTCCTGCTTCTTCTTCCACTGGGTGCGTTCGACACCGAGCGCTTCGAAGAGGTCGATCTCGGGCAACGGCACGTCGGCGGGCTGCAGTTCGACGGGGCCGGGGCGGGCCTCGTCGGCGAGGTCCAGGAGTCGCTCGTACTCGGGTGTGAGCAGCCGGTTTTCCAGGCGCTCGACGACCGCGTCCTCCAACTGCTCGGACATGCGCGCGAGTTGGAGGCGTACGCGACCGGAGGCGTCGGTGGGGTCGCCGCGCAGGCTGCGCAGCACGTTGCCCGCGAGCCGGTCCACGAGGGTCGCCGGGTCGACGGCCTCGGCGCGCATCCGGTCGGCGTCGACGGTGGCGTAACGCAGCCAGCCGGGGGTGGCCTGGCCCTCCTCGACCTTCGAAGCGTCCTGCGGGGCGGATTCCGGAGCACCGGGCTGTACGACCGCCTGGGCGGCCGCCTCCGCCTCCCGCTCGATGGACTGCTGCGGCAGGCTCACGGCGCCGAGCTCGCGGCCGGCCCGCAGCGCGCCGAGACCGTGTGCGTTCTGCACGGTGTGCTGCAGCTCGTGGGTGAGCAGGCGCCGTCCCTCGTCGGTGCCGGGCTTGAAGGCGCCCTCGCGGAAGAAGACGTCCTGGCCGACGGCGACGGCGTCCGCGCCGAGCAGCTCGGTCAGCTGACCGGCGTCGCGGCCGGTGTGCAGCCGTACGCGGCTCAGGTCGTGGCCGAGCTGCTCCTCCAACTCCCGTCGTACGCCCGGGTCGAGGGGCTGTCCGGCGCCGCTGACGATGTTCTTCGGGTCGGGGGTACGGGACTTGGCGGCCCGTTCCTTGCGCTTGCGGCGGCGCTGTTCGGCGGTCTGCTCCGAACCGGCCTGCTGGCTCTGCGCGTTCACGACGTCGCCTCCCCGTGCCCGCTCAGTCCCTCGTGCACGGCTCGCGCCAGCTCCTGTCCGAGTCGTCGCGCGGACAGCCCGGAGGGCAGGGGCGCGAGGCCGCTCAGCGCGTCGACGGTCAGAGCCCCGTCGGCCGCCAGCGGCACCCCGTGTTCCCGCACCAGCCGGGTGAGCTCGCGCTCGAAGGCGGCCGAGACCCGCTCGGGGTCCGCCCGGAACCCGTCGAGCACCAGCTCCCCTATCTCCACACGGATCGCCGAAGGCTCCCGGCCCCGAGAAGTCACACCCATCCGCGGACCTCCCCCGGCGTGAGTGAGCGCTCCAGCTTCAGGTACTCGGTCCGGGCGGCGGCGAGCATGTGCCGCATCTGCAGCGGGTCGCCCTCCTCGGCGGCGAGGAAGGCCCCGGACAGCGCGATGTTGCGGATCGAGCCGCCGGCGACGGTGAGTTGGGCCAGCAGCCCGGGGTCGATGTCCTTCACCGGGGCCTGCGGCGGCAGCACCCGGCGCCAGATCTCGGCCCGCTCGTGCTCGGCCGGGAACGGGAAGTCGACGACGAAGCGGATGCGCCGCAGGAACGCCGTGTCGAGGGCGTTCTTCATGTTCGTGGTGAGGACGGCGAGGCCCCGGTAGGCCTCCATCCGCATCAGCAGATAGCTGACCTCGAGGTTGGCGTACCGGTCGTGGCTGTCCTTGACCTCGCTGCGCTTGCCGAACAGGGCGTCGGCCTCGTCGAACAGGAGGAGGGCGCCACCGCGTTCGGCGGCGTCGAAGACGCGGCGGAGGTTCTTCTCGGTCTCGCCGATGTACTTGCTGACCACCTGGGAGAGGTCGATGACGAAGAGATCGAGACCGAGCTCCTTCGCCATGACCTCGGCGGCCAGCGTCTTACCCGTTCCCGAGCCGCCCGCGAACATCGCGGTGACACCCAGCCCCCGACGCAGGGTGGCCGCAAATCCCCACTCCTGGTGGACGGTTGCCCGCTGCCGCACATGCGCGACGATCTCCCGCAGCACGCTCGTCTGCCGCTCGTGCAGCACCAGGTCGTCCCAGCCGGCCTGCGGCTCGATCCGCCGCCCCAGCTCGTCCATGCCGATCCGGGCCTCGTCGAGACCGGCCCGCCAGGCGAGTTCGGCGGCGTCCAGCTCGTCCTCGTGCGGGAGCCGGCGTCGTACGGTGGCGGCCGCGGACCGCACGACGTGCGGTGGCAGCTGGAACTGGGCGACGAGGGACCGGAGTTCACCCATCTCCAGATCGATCTCCTCGAACGCGCCCGACCACAGGCCGAGTTGCTCCTCGTCGTCGAGTCGCGGCACGACCACCCGCGCCCCGTACGACCGCTCCGAACGCAGCGGGTCCTCGCTCGACACGACCATCGGCACGGCGGCCGCGGCCAGGAACGCCTCGGTCGCCGCCCGCTGGTCGCGGTCCAGCTCGGCCACCTCGACGAGCAGCGCGGCGGGCAGCAGGATCGCCTCGCGCTGCCACAGCCGGGCGAGCCGGTCGCGCTCGGCGGGGTCGGACGGGACGTCCTCGGCGCTCATCGCGTAGAGCCCGAGGCCCGAGCGGGCGGCCGCGGCGGCGGCGAGGTCGGCCCGGCTGCGCGATTCCCCGCCGGTCAGTTCGACCAGCGGGGTCTCGGTCCCGTTCGTCCAGCCCTCGGCGACCCGGTCCGCGGCCAGATCGTACGACGGCGGCAGCGCCTCCGGCACCGGGCTGCGGCGCAACTGGCCGTGCAGCCGGGCGTCCAGGTAGGGCGAGCCGAGCAGGAAGTGCAGGATGCGCTCGTCGAGCCGGAGCCGGGTGGTCGTGAGGCGTGACGCGTCGTCCAGCTCGACGATCCGCCAACGCCTCAGCGGTGCCACGGGCGTGAGCGCGCTCCAGTGCGGCTCGGCCAGCGCGGCCAGCGCGAGCGAGAAGGTCGGGTGGGCCCGCTCGGGGTCCCCGCAGGCGGCCGCGCAGCGGGCGGCGGTCGTGGGCTCCAACTCGTGGGCGGCGGCGAGGAGGACGAGGTCCCGCTCGAAGGAGGTGAGCCCGAAGCAGGCGACGAGGGCGTCGAGGGGGGCGGTGCCGGGGCCCTCGGCGGGCACCAGAGCCGTACCGGGTACGTCGCCGCTTCCGGCGGCCCGCGCCGCGTGCGCGTCGACGCGGGCGAGAACGCGCCGGATCTCAGCGGTCAGCGTCGCGCTTCCGTCGTACACGCCCGTGCCGCCCGTTCCGTCCGTCCCCATGTCCTCACCCGCCCCCGTCGTCCCCATGTCGTCTCAGTTGTCTGTGTTCTCG
Organism: Streptomyces fulvoviolaceus; assembly: GCF_000718165.1. GTDB lineage: Bacteria > Actinomycetota > Actinomycetes > Streptomycetales > Streptomycetaceae > Streptomyces > Streptomyces fulvoviolaceus. The sequence continues at coordinate 49,393 of NZ_JOEY01000028.1, forward strand.
GTGTTCTCGGTGTTCTCGGTGTTCTCGGCGTGCTCGGTGTTCTCGCCGCGGGGTTCCTGCTGTGCCGACTTGCTCGCCCGGGTGGTCCTGCGGGTACGCGCGGGAGTCTTGGCGGCGGCTTTCGCCGGGGTCTTCGCGGCCCGCTTGGCCACGGCTTTGGTGGGCGGTGCCTCGGCCTTGCCGACTTCCTCGGCGGGAGCCTCACTTGACGGTGTCTCAGCCACCGGCTCCACCCCCGGCGGGACCGGTGCCCCCGGCGCCCCGAACGGCAGCACCCGTACCTCGGGCCGCTCCACCGGCCTGCCCGGCACCGGGCTCTCGCGGCCGTCGATGAAGACGAGCGCCGCCTGGTAGACCACGGACAGCGCGTAGGGCGTCTGGTAGAGCATTCCCCACAGCTTCGACGTCTCGTCGACGTCCATCACCGTCGGTGTGAACCGCACCCGCTGCGCCGACTCGGCGAGGTCGCTGGCCGCCAGGTACGGGCGCTGCTCACGGGCCTGTTCGATGACGTCCTTGGGCAGGATCGGGATCTCGTGCAGCGCGCGGACCACGGCACCGATCAGCCGCTGCCCGACCAGTTCCGTCTCGTCGCCGTACGCGGTGATCAGGAAGTGCAGGTCGAGCGCCGCGGCGGGCCGCTTGACGAGTGTGCCGTCGGTGGCCCGGGTCGGCAGGTCGTTGTTGCGCTGCGAGGTGTTGGGCGTGACCTGGTACAGGAACACGGAGATGGTGGGCTCGCTCGGCGGGTCGGCCGGCGGCTTGCGCGGCTCGACCTTGACGGCCATGTCGATCTCCGGCCCCAGGTTGGACTCGATCAGCAGGGCGAGGGCCTGGGTGACATGGGCGAGGGCAAGTGCGTTGCTCATGACGTCGGTTCCTCGGTTCCTCTCGTCCTACTGGTCCCTGCTGCGTGGCTCACTCGCGCCCCCGCGCCAGGTACTCCGCCAGGCTCACGGTCGCCCCGGCGCGCCCGGTCGTGGGCGTCCGCTGCCGCCCACCGCCGGAGGGCGTGTCCCCCGCGGTGACTTCGAGACGCCCGATCTGCACCTGCACGACCTGCTCGGTCGCCCGTGCCGGCCGCCGGGCCGCGGCCTGCCGTACGGCGTCGCGGGCGGCCGTCGTGTCGGCGGCGCTGGGTCGCAGCGCCGCCGACACGACGGTGGGGGCGGCGTCCGCACCCGGGGGGGTGGGCACGGACACCGCGGTCTGTGACGGATGCCGTTCCGGCCGCCCCGAGGCGCGCCGCCCGGCGTCGGGCAGCGGCCGCGGTCCCGGCGCGAGCGGGGCGGCGGGACGCAGGAGCGGCACGTCGGCCGGGGCCGCCGGCGCCGGACGCGGAGCCGGCTGCTCCGGCGTCCGCTCCGTCCGTACGACCGTCCGCTCCCGTTCCGTGTACGTCCGCGTCTCCGCGGGCGCCGGGCGCGACACGTCCGGCAGTGGTACGGCCGACGGCGTGGCCGAGGGCCACAGCAGCGCGTCCTCGTCCGGCGCCGCGGCTCCGGCCCGTACGGCCTCGACCCGCTCGAAGGGTCCGGGCAGCCGGGGCTGCAGTCGCATCGCACTCGGGCGCGGCGCCGCATGCCGGGCGATCAGCCGGTCGAGAAAGTCGGGAACCGGCGCCCCTTCGGCGTCAGACATCCGCACACAGCTCCAGGTAGTAGCGGCGCCGCAGCGGGCTGAGCGCCAGGATCTCCGACTCGCTCCACCCGTAGGCGGTGGCGAGCAGGTGGACGTCGAGCAGCACGTCCCGTGCCCAGGCGTCCAGTTCGGTCCACAGGTAGGAGGCGATGTCGAGTTCGGCCCGGGTGGCCTGCCCGCACTCGGGGCAGGCCACATTGAGCGCCAGGTCGGCGCCCGGGTCCGCGGCCTCGACCGCCTCGGCGATCCGGCGCTGCACGGGCACGGGCAGTTCGCCGGCGGTCACGGCGGTCCCGTCGTGCACCGCCGACACGAGGCACCGGTCGAGCAGCGCCTCGCGCGGGTCCCGGGAACGGGCCGCCGCCGTCAGGTCGGCGACCCCGGGCAGCCTGAACTCGACGTCCCAGCGGTCCTGTTGGACCCGTACGACCGACTCGGCCGCAGAGCGCCCGCCCAGCGAGCCCGCGAGCTCCCCGGCGTCCAGCTCGAACTCCATGTCCGCGCCGCACGCCCGGCACGCCAGCCGCACCTGCATCCGCTCGCCGAACAGCGCCCGGCGCAACGCGAACAGGTCCGCCTCACGCTCGCCGACGGGCACCGAAGGCAGCCGCCCGGCGTCGACGTCGGGCCGCGCCGTGCGGTGCAGCAGCAGCGCACGCCCGACCGGCGCCTCGGCAAGTCCCGCCTCCCAGGCGCCCAACAGCTCGGCCGCTCCGGTGATCGCCATACCGTCCCCCCGATTGCCTCACCTACCGCCGACTCAGGCCGGGTTGAGGAAGGACGGCTCCTCCGGCTCGGGCACCTCGTAGTCCCGCTCCCAGCCCTCGCACTCGAGCTTCAGCGACTGGATGGCCACCGCGTTGGCGTTGGCGTCCAGTTCGCCGAGCACCTGGTACTCGCTGGGCCAGGTCCGGTAGAGCTTGTGCGAGACAGCGACCTGCCCGGCCTCGTTGAGGACCTGGATGACGATGTCCTTGCGGAAGTCGGCCAGAGACACCTCGGAGCCGAGCCCCGCGCCGACCTGCCAGACCTTGTTGGCCCAGCGGTCGAACTCGGGGTCGTGGGTCACCCCGCGTTCGAGGGTGATGCCCTCGAACTCCGAGCGGCCCGGCGACTTGCGCGGGGAGGAGGGGTCGCCGCCGTGCCGGTGCTTGACGACCTCGGTGGTCCGCTTGAGCGGACTGATCTTGCTGATGCCGGCGACCGTACGACCGTCCCACAGGACCAGGAACTTGAAGTTCTTGTAGGGGTCGAATCGATGCGCGTTGACCGTGAACTCAGCCATCGGATTCCTTCAGCTCTCCGTGTTTCCGTGGGCGCTAAGCGCTCCGCTGGTTATGCGGTTCGTTCTCCGCGGGCCGGTGGGGGCTGGTCGCTCCCCCACTCTCGGCTTCGCTCGAGCGGGGGGACCCCCATCGCGGCGGAGCCGCATCTCGATACAGCCCCGCGCCCCTTACGGGGCGCGATCCGCAGCCGACTTCACCAGGCCCGGTCAGAGAGCGAACTGGCCCGACGTCTGCTGGATCTTGACGACGACGAACTCGGCCGGGCGGACCGGCGCGATGCCGACCAGGACATTGACGATGCCGTTGGCCACGTCCTCGTCCGTCGTGGTCTCGCTGTCGCACTTGACGAAGTACGCCTCACGCGGGGTGCTGCCCTTGAAGGCGCCCTGGCGGAAGAGCGTGTGCAGGTACGAGGAGGCGCCGAGGCGGATCTGCTGCCACAGGCTCTCGTCGTTGGGCTCGAACACGACCCACTGCAGGCCGCGTTGGAGGCTCTCCTCCACATGCAGCGCGAGCCGCCGCACGGGCACGTACTTCCACTCGCTGTCGAGCGCGTCGGAGCCCTCGAGGGTGCGCGCGCCCCAGACGAGGGGCCCGGACACCGGGAAGGTCCGCAGGCAGTTGACGCCGAGTGGGTTGAGCAGCCCGGTCTCGCGGTCGGTGAGGTCGACGGTGAGCGAGTGCACGCCCACGAGCTGCGCCTCGGTGCCGGCCGGCGCCTTCCACACCCCGCGCTCGGAGTCGGTGCGGGCGATGACCCCCGCGACCGCGCCGGACGGCGGGAAGGAGCGCAGCCGCCCGGTGAGCGGGTCGGTGAGCTGCAGGTGCGGGAAGTACAGGCCGGCGTGGTTGCCGCGGACGGCGTCGAAGGCGGCGATCCCGGCGCGTGCGGTGTCGACGCTCACCCAGGTGCCGGGCGCGTCGACCAGCAGGAAGATGCGCCGTTCCTGGCACAGCCGCTGGGCCGCCGAGACGACGGTGAGGGCGTCCTCGGTCTTCTCGTACGACGCCAGCTCGGGCAGCGCGAGCAGGTTGACGTCGGGCACCCCGCGCAGGGCCTGGATGCCGGTCTTGTCGGCCTCGGAGCCGATGAGGTCGCGCGGTCCGGGCGCCTCGCCGTCCTCGCCGCCCTCCAGCGGGAAGACGGGCGGGTTGACCGAGGCCTCCAGGCCCAGGTCGTTGGCGCACTCGCCGACGAAGCGGACGACGTCCTCGGGGTCGGTGGAGCCCGCGACGACCTGCAACCGCCGCCCGAAGGAGGTGACTTCGGCGCCCGCGAAGGCGTGCTTGCCGGGCGCGTCGGGCAGCGCCCGCAGCTTGCGCTCCAGGAGCAGCGCCAACTCGGCCACGGAGGCCGGGGCTTCGCCGTCGCAGTCGGGGTCGTAGAGGGTGAACTCGCGCTCGACGTCACCGATCTTCACCGTCAGGTCGACGGCGAGGTCGGGCAGTTCGTGCCCGAAGGGCTTGGAGACGGTGCCCGACGGGTCGGGGCGCCCCTCGCCGACGGCCTCGACGCGGATGAGCCGCGACCCGGCGTTGATCACGGTCGGCGCGTACCGGCCTCCCCCAGAGGGGGTACCCCCAGCCGTGTCCATCGACAGCCCGGTGAAGCTCTCGCGGGCGTCGCCCTTGGCGTCGTACACCCGCAGGTTGAAGGTCTCGTCGGGGCTCGGGGTGTCGTAGTCGACGGCGACGCGCAGGCCGTTGCCCCACACGCCGGGTTCCTTGGCGTGCACTTCGAGGACGCGGCTCTCGCTGTGGCCCTCGGTGGACTCCAGGACGACGCAGGCGGCCTTGCCGCTGCCGGCCTTGGCGACCCGGACGATCACGGCGACGGAGCCGCCGTTGCCGAAGAACTGGTGGACCGCGTAGGCGACGGCGCTCTGCGAGCTCAGCCCGCCGAAGCGGCGCTCGAAGTCGGCGAAGCCGGTGACGCGCACCGGTTCGTTGAGCGGACCGCGCCGGGTGTGTCCCACGAAGGCGGTCACCGATGTGGTCACGGCGGAGATGGTGCGGGTGCTGCTGGGAAGCTCTTCGACATAGACGCCGGGATACGTCGGCCTGGCGGCGCTCACTGCATTCGTCGGCATTCCCCCTCCAATCCCTTTTCGGGCACCGGTTGACAGGCACCAAGAGACGGCAGAGGAGATTGTCCGTTCGCGGCGCACGCGGAGGTCCCACCGCACGCGCAGAGGTCGCGTCGGCCCGCGGCACCGCATCAGTTTCCCCCGTCAGCACCCCGGAGCGGACGGCCGCCCGGGGTCAAGCAAGCACGCTTGTGACTCCTGATGCTCAAGTGCTCAATCCACCGTGGTGGGTCGGGAGTTGGACAACAAGACGTGTTCACGCCAGCCCTGAGGGAGGTTCGATGAAGGGCACCGCGCATGACTCGCACACGATGTGCGCATGTCACAACAGGCACTTCACAGGTTTCACACAGACGATGATCTAGCAGAATGGGGGCATGCCCCGACGCACCTCGCATCTCCGGCCCCAGAAGCCCTCCGCCCCTGGTCACAAGCCCTCATGTCCTTGCGATCTTGCGGAGACGTACGAAGAGTGCTGTGGCCGATTCCACGGGGGTGCGGCCGCGGCACCGACCGCCGAATCGCTGATGCGTTCGCGCTACAGCGCTTTCGTGAAGCGTGACGAGGGGTACCTGCTGCGCACCTGGCACCCTCGAACGCGCCCCGGACAGGTCGAGTTCGACCCCGGGATGCGCTGGACGGGCCTGGAGATCCTCGCCACGAGCGACGGCTCGGCCTTCCACACCACCGGCACCGTGACCTTCCGCGCCTCCTTCAAGGGCGGTTCACTGCACGAGCGCAGCCGTTTCGAGCGGGTCGACGGCGCATGGGTGTACGTGGACGGGGAGTTCCTCGACTGAGGGACTGCTGAGGAACTAAGGCGCGAGGATGTCGAGTTCCTGCAGGGCGCCGACCGTGATCTCCCGGGTCAGCGACTCCGCGCGGACCGCGTCACCGGCCCGGACCGCCTCGGCGACCTGGACGTGCAGGGTGACGGCGGCCGGGTCGGGGTCCTCGAACATGACCTCGTGATGGGTGCGGCCCGCGAGGACCTCGGCGACGACGTCGCCGAGGCGGGCGAACATCTCGTTGCCGGAAGCGTTGAGGATCACCCGATGGAAGGCCATGTCGTGGATGAGATAGCCCTCCAGCCGGTGGCCGCGTGAGTTGGCGACCATCCCGAGGGCGCACTCGGTGAGTTCGGCGCACTGCTCGGCGGTGGCGTGCTTCGCGGCGAGGCCCGCCGCGATCGGCTCGACCGCGGAGCGCAGCACGGTCAGCGAGCGCAGTTGCTGCGGGCGGTCGGCGCCGGCCAGTCGCCAGCGGATGACCTGGGGGTCGTAGACGTTCCACTCGGACTTGGGCCGCACCGTCACGCCCACGCGGCGGCGGGACTCGACCAGGTGCATGGACTCCAGGACCCGGACCGCCTCGCGCATCACGGAGCGGGAGACATCGAAGCTCTGCGCCAGCTCATCGGTGCGCAGGACGCTGCCCGGCGGGTACTCGCCCGCGGTGATCGCGGGGCCGAGGGACTCCAGTACATGGCCGTGCAGCCCCCGGCCCGAAGTGCTCATGCACTCAGCGTACGGGGCACGTCACAGGAACAAAAAGTCAGACTTATTTGTCACAGACTCTTGAATTCGTCGTACCTAATCGGTTTCAGTGGCGTCGACATCACGTGTCGAAGAAGACAGCAGTCAGTGAGGTAGCGATGAACACCCCCCATGTCGTCGTGGTCATGGGCGTCGCGGGCACCGGCAAGACCACCATCGGTCCCCTGCTCGCGGCCCGGCTCGGCGTTCCGTACGCCGAGGGCGACGACTTCCACCCCCAGGCCAACATCGCCAAGATGTCGGCCGGCAGCCCGCTCACGGACGAGGACCGGTGGCCCTGGCTGGACGCCATCGGCGCCTGGGCGGACGGGCGGACGGGGCTCGGCGGGGTGGTCAGCAGCTCGGCGCTGAAGCGGTCGTACCGCGACCGGCTGCGGGTCGCCGCGCCCGGCGTGGTCTTCGTGCACCTCACGGGCGACCGCAAGCTCATCGAGGACCGGATGTCGCACCGCCAGGGGCACTTCATGCCGACCGCGCTGCTCGACTCCCAGTTCGCCACGCTCCAGCCGCTGGAGCAGGACGAAGCGGGTGTCGCGGTGGACGTCACCGGCAGCCCCGAGCAGATCACCGAACGGGCCGTGAAGGCGCTCGCCGAACTCCCGTAACCCCCCGCACCCCCTCTCCCCCATCCCCGTACCTGCAAGGGAACCCCCGTGACCAGACTCAGTGTCGAGATGCTGGCAGCGGACACCGTCGAGCCGATCACCTCGGCGGGCCACGCTCAGCTGGGCATCGCAGTCCTGGCGGGCATCGCCGTCATCGTCCTGCTCATCACCAAGTTCAAGCTCCACGCCTTCCTGTCGCTGACCATCGGGTCACTGGCGCTGGGCGCGTTCGCCGGAGCGCCGCTCGACAAGGCCATCACCAGCTTCACGACCGGCCTCGGCACCACGGTCGCCGGCGTCGGCGTGCTGATCGCGCTGGGCGCGATCCTCGGCAAGATGCTCGCCGACTCCGGCGGCGCCGACCAGATCGTCGACACGATCCTCGCCAAGGCCGGCGGCCGCTCGATGCCGTGGGCGATGGTGCTGATCGCCTCGGTGATCGGTCTGCCGCTGTTCTTCGAGGTCGGCGTCGTGCTGCTGATCCCGGTCGTGCTGATGGTCGCCAAGCGCGGCAACTACTCGCTCATGCGCATCGGCATCCCGGCGCTCGCGGGCCTGTCCGTGATGCACGGCCTGGTCCCGCCGCACCCCGGCCCGCTGGTCGCGATCGACGCGGTCAAGGCCAACCTCGGTGTGACGCTCGCGCTCGGTGTGCTCGTCGCCATCCCGACGGTGATCATCGCCGGTCCGCTGTTCTCCAAGGTCGCGGCCCGCTGGGTGGACGTCCCGGCACCGGACCGCATGATTCCGCAGCGCGCCACCGAGGACCTGGAGAAGCGCCCCGGCTTCGGCGCGACCCTGGCCACGATCCTGCTGCCGGTCGTCCTGATGCTCTCCAAGGCGCTGGTCGACATCGTCGTGGACGACCCCGAGAACACCGTCCAGCGCGTCTTCGACGTCATCGGCTCTCCGCTGATCGCCCTGCTCGCCTCGGTGCTCCTGGGCATCTTCACGCTGCTGCGGCCCGCCGGGTTCGGCAAGGAGCGCCTGACCCCGCTGGTCGAGAAGGGCCTCGCGCCCATCGCCGGCATCCTCCTGATCGTCGGCGCGGGCGGCGGCTTCAAGCAGACCCTGATCGACACCGGCGTGGGCGCCATGATCCTGGACATCTCCGAGGACTGGTCGATCCCGGCACTGCTGCTGGCCTGGCTGATCGCGGTGGCCATCCGCCTCGCCACGGGTTCGGCGACGGTGGCGACGGTCTCGGCAGCCGGTCTGGTCGCCCCGCTGGCCGCCGACATGTCGACGACCCACGCGGCCCTGCTGGTCCTCGCCATCGGCGCCGGCTCGCTCTTCTTCAGCCATGTCAACGACGCCGGGTTCTGGCTGGTGAAGGAGTACTTCGGCCTGGACGTCGGCCAGACCATCAAGACCTGGTCCGTCATGGAGACGATCATCTCGGTGGTCGCGGGCGGTCTGGTGCTGCTGCTCTCGCTGATCATTTAGCGCTACGGCGCTGAGGGCCTGTGTCACGTCCACGGCCGGATCAGCACGCGTCGCCCGATGCGTGCGATCGCAAGGCGCCGGAGCCGCCCTCGATGGGCCCCCGCTCGAGCGAAGTCGAGCGGGGGGAGGAGCCACGTGGGCGTTTCGGCAACGCCGTGACGGTGCGTGCCAGACGGTGCGTGCCAGGCGGCGCGCGCCCGGCCGGGGACGTGACACAGACCCTCGGGACACCCCCTGTAGGCCTACGGCCGCCACAGGGGGTGTTCGCGTTCCGCCCACTCCTTGCTCACCGAGCCGGTGCGCAGGCCCCGGCGGGCCTCCGGGTCGCCGAGGGCCATGCCGATGTGGCCGGCGAGGACGATGCCGATGGTCAGGGCGAGCCAGTCGTGGACGAAGGTCGCGCTGGTGCGCCACTGGATCGGGGTGAGGTGGGTGAACCACATCAGCAGGCCCGTGCCGAGCATGACCAGGCTCGCGCCGGCGATCCAGGCGGCGTAGACCTTCTGCCCGGCGTTGAACTTGCCGGCGGGCCGGGACGCGCGGCGTTTGTCGCGGCGCAGGGCGGCGCGCAGCCAGACGCGGTCGTGCGGGCCGAAGCGGTTCAGGAAGCCGAGGTCGGCGCGGAAGGCGCGGGAGGCGAGGCCCACCAGGACAGGCACCGGCAAGGCGAGCCCGGACCACTCGTGGACGCGGACGACCAGCTCGCGGCGGCCGACGAGTTCGGCGAGCTGCGGGACGTAGAGGCAGGCGGCGGTCACCACGCACACGCCCATCAGCGCGGCCGTCGTGCGGTGGACCCACCGTTGGACGGGGCCGAAACGCCGGATTCTCGTGGCGGCCGTCGGTGCGTCAACTCGTAGGTTCATCGTCCCGCCCGTTCGAGTTGCCCACCCAGGCGTCGACGTCGTAGCCGCGCTCCTCCCAGTAGCCGGGCTCCACGTCCTCGGTGACGGTGATGCCGGAGAGCCACTTGGCGGACTTGTAGAAGTACATGGGCGCCACGTAGAGGCGGACCGGGCCGCCGTGGGAGTGGCCGAGGTCCTTGTCCTGCATGCGCAGGGCGACCAGGACGTCCGCGCGGCGGGCCTGGTCGAGGGTGAGGCTCTCGGTGTACGCGCCGTCGAAGCAGGTGAAGCGCACGGCGCCCGCCTTCGCCTGCACCCCTGCGGCATCGAGCAGCCGGGACAGCCGTACGCCTTCGAACGGCGTGTCCGGGACCCGCCAGCCCGTCACGCACTGCACGTCCTTGACCATCCGGGTCTGGGGCAGGGCGCGCAGGTCGGCCAGGGTGTAGGTCTTCGGGCGGTCGACGAGACCGTCCACCTTGAGCTGGTAGTTCTCGGCGTTCTTGTGGGGCACGGAGGACGTGACCGAGTAGTAGCGGAAGCCGCCGCCGTTCGGGAGCAGACCCGTCAGTCCGGTGGGGTCCTTGTCGGCGGCACCCCCGAGGAAGGCCTCCAGGCCGCGTTGCAGGGTGGGCGCGGCGACCACGCCGAGCGCGCCCAGGCCGAGGGTGCCGAGGAGGACACGGCGGCCGATGGGCGTGCCGCGCTGCTCCTCGGGTTGTTCGGAGTTCACGTATTCATTCGAACATCCGCGACCCCGGCGGGACCAGGGATCGCGGATGCTCGTCAGAGTTCCGTAACCACTTCTCACGCGGCTCTCAGATCCGCTACGGCGTCTCCTCCGCCGCCTTGTCCAGCTGGAACGCCTCGTTGCCGAGCCCGATCCGGGCGTGCACCTCCGGCCTGCGGGCGCGCAGGACCAGCCCCTGCACCAGGCCGACCACCAGCGCGGCCCCGATGATCCCGGGCAGCACCCAGCTCAGGGCCGAGTCCGGGCCGGCGCCGACCAGGACGTCGAAGTCCTTCACCGTGTAGCCGGCGATCACCAGCAGGGCGAGGCCCGCGAGGACGGACGTGACCAGCCGCCAGGCCTGGGCGCCCACCGCACCGCGCCGGACGAAGAACACGACCACGGACAGCGAGGCCGCCGCCATCAGCAGGATCACTCCGAGGGCGCCGATGTTGCCGAACCAGGTGAACAGGTGCAGGACCGGCTCGGTCGGGTCGCCGGTCGGCTTGTCGTCGGCGACCGCGAAGGCGATCACGACGACCACGGACACGACCGTCTGCAGCAGCGAACCGGTGCCGGGCGCGCCGCTCGTGCCGGTGGTCCGGCCGAAGGCGGCGGGGAGCAGTCCCTCGCGGCCCATGGCGAAGGCGTACCGGGCGACGACGTTGTGGAAGCTGAGCAGGGCGGCGAACATGCCGGTCACGAACAGGACGTGCAGGACGTCGGTGAAGGTGCCGCCGAGCCGGGACTCGGTGAGCGAGAAGAGCAGTCCGGCGCTCTCCTTCTGCGCGGTGCCGACGATCGCCGAGGGCCCGGTGGCCACGGTGTAGGCCCAGGAGCTGATCGCGAAGAACACGGCGACGAAGCCGACGGCGAGGAACATCACGCGCGGCACGAGCACGTGCGGGCGGCTCGTCTCCTCGGCGTAGACGGGGGCCTGCTCGAAGCCGGTGAAGGCCGCGATGCAGAAGCACAGGGCGGTACCGACCCCGGCGCCGCTGAGCGTGTCCGGGTTGAAGGCGTGCAGCGACAGTCCTTCACCCGCCGGATCCGCTACGGCCGCGATGTCGAAGATGACGACGAGGGCCACCTCGATCACCAGCAGCACGCCGAGCACACGCGCGTTGACGTCGATCTTCAGCCAGCCCAGCGCGCCGACGACGAGCGCGGCCACGAGTGCCGGTATCCACCAGGCCACCTCCACCTCGGCGTAGGTGGCGAACAGACCGGAGACCTCGAAGCCGAAGATGCCGTAGATGCCGACCTGGAGGGCGCTGTAGGCGACCAGGGCGACGAGCGCCGCGCTCGACCCGGCCGTGCCGCCGAGTCCGCGGGAGATGTAGGCGTAGAAGGCGCCGGCGTTGTGGACGTGCCGGCTCATCTCGGCGTAGCCGACGCTGAACAGGACGAGGACCACGCCGAGGACGACGAACAGGAGCGGCTGTCCGACGATGCCCATCACGGCGAATGTGGTGGGCATGACACCCGCGACGACCATGAGGGGGGCGGTCGCCGCGAGGACGGAGAGCAGCAGGCCCCCCGCGCCGAGGCGGTCGGCGCGCAGGGCCCGCTCCTGCCCCTTGAACGTACTGATGCCGTCGGTTCTGCTCGAACTGTCCGTTGTCACGGGGAGACCGTCCTTTTCCGGAAGGGGGCGTTACGCCGTGCCGAGCGCGCTGTGGCGGGCGGCACGGAAGGCGGGGTACGGATCGCGGTCCGGGTACGACCACGGCGCGGGGGTGGGGTGCTCGCCGATGCGGTGGAACAGGGCGGCGGCCTCGGCGCCCCGGCCCTCGCAGACCTTGGCGTGGGCGAGGAAGTTGAGGTCGATCAGGCGGCGGGGGTGGCCTTCGTGCTCCCACTCCAGCCACCAGTCGAAGGCCGACTTCATCACCTGGCGGGCGCGGCGCCCGGTCCAGTGCCCGGAGACGGCCGGGTCGGGCGGTTCGTGTCCGGCGGCGGCCAGTGCGCGGTAGCGCTCGGCGTGCGCGATGACCGGGAGGATCGCGAGCGGGGAGTCGGCGGGCGCCTCCTCGGCGGCCCAGTTGGCGAAGTCGTAGACCTCGTGCAGCGGGTCGGGACCGGCCTCGGCGCGCTGCTCGGCGAGCCGGGCGACCATCAGATGGTGGGCGTGGTGGTGGTCGGCGTACCGATGCCGGACCTCGCCGAAGATCCGGACCACCTCGTCCCCTGCGCCCAGGTCCCGCTCCAGCAGGAGCAGGCCGAGCCACGGTGTGGGGTCGGCGGGCGCGAGCCCGGCAGCGGCCAGACAGGCCTCACGGGCGCCGGGCGGCTTCCCCTTGCCCCGCAGGACCCGCTGCACCAGGGCGAGGGCGAGCAGCACGGCGGCGTCGGCGGAGTCGGGTTCGGCCAGTAACCAGTCCCGCGCCCAGGCATCGCTGTAGGCCTCCGCCGCGAGCACGGTGACCCGGTGTCCCCTCCGGTCCCAGTCGTCCCCGGTACCGGCGAGCAGCCCACGGGCCGCCTGCCACCTCCCCTGCGCCAACGCGGCCCGCGCGGCGATGAGTTCGGCGTCGTCGAGGGCCGCGTCGAAGGCCTGGGCGGCACGTTTTCGACTGCGGCCGAAGGGGGGTGGGGGTGACACCGGGGGGTCTTCCTCACGGGAAGCGGCTCGTGGTGGGCTGTCGGGTCGGATTGTTCGGAGTGCCATCGAATGATCACGGACAGCCAACCCCCAGCCAATGCTTTACGTCAAGGCCCGGAGGCGCGTTACACGCGTCAACCCCCTTGAACAGGGCGGGACTTGAGCCGCAACGGATCCCGCACCGCCCGCGTTCACGCCCACCGCTGTGGCGTACGCCATGGCGCCGCGCGCCCCGCCACCGCACCATGGCAGGGCGGTCGTACCCGTCCCCCTTGATCGACAGGGCGTGGTGACCGCATCAACTGCCCGATTCCGGGTACTCCCAGGACCACGCCGGGCCCTGGGACGCTACAGTCACCCACTACGCACCCCGCCGCCCGGCCGGATGATCGAGGTACGCAGCGTGTCGGTTCTGGTTCTGATACTCGCCGTGAGCGCTGCGTGCTGCCTGGGCTTCGGCTTCGTGCTCCAGCAGAACGTGGCCCGCCAGGCCCCGCTCAGCGACTTCCTCTCGCCGCGGCTGCTCCTGGACCTGGTCAAGGTGCCCCGCTGGCTCGGCGGCATCGGACTGATGGTGGCCGGCATGGTCCTCGGCGCGATCGCGCTGAGCCAGGGCGAGGTGTCCCTCGTGGAGCCCCTGCTCGCCACGAACCTGCTCTTCGCGCTCGCCCTGTCCCGCAAGCAGACCAAGCAGCCGCTGGGCCGCCAGGGCTGGGCGGGTCTCGCGCTGCTCGCGGGCGGTGTGACCGCGTTCATCGTGGCGGGCGAGCCGCGCGGCGGCGCAGCGATCGCCGACCCGTTCCGCCACTGGCTGATCATCGGCGCCATGGTCGGCGCCGCCCTGCTGCTCACGACGTACGCCAAGCGTTCCCGCCTCAGCTCCGGCCCGGTCCTGCTGTCCCTGGCGGCCGGTCTGCTCTACGGCGTCCAGGACGCCCTCACCCGGGTGAGCGGCCAGCGCTTCTCCGAGGGCGGCCTCATGGAGCTGCTGACCGGCTGGCAGCCGTACGGCGTGCTCGTCCTCGGCGTCACCGGCCTGATCCTGGTGCAGAGCGCCTTCGAGACCGCTCCCCTGCGGATGTCCCTCCCCGCCCTGACCGCCGCCCAGCCGCTGGCCGGCATCATCTGCGGCGTGGGCTTCCTGGGCGACCGGCTGCACACCGACGCCGTGGCGCTGACCTGGCAGGCGCTGGGCCTGGCGGCCGTCGTGACGGGCATCGTGCTGCTGGGGCTGCACCCGGCGATGCCGTGCGGTGCGACAGAGCCGCAGCGGGCGAAGGACCTGCAGCCGAACTGAACCTCCCCCGCACGCTCCTGCTTGGATGAGGGCATGAGCGCTGCTGACGAGATCCTCGACATCGTCGACGAGAACGACCACGTCGTCGGACAGTCCCCGCGCGGCGAGGCCTATGCGAAGGGCCTGCGCCACCGCTGCGTCTTCATCCAGGCCAGGGACTCCGCGGGCCGCCTCTTCGTCCACCGCCGTACCCCGACCAAGCTGGTCTTCCCCTCCCTGTACGACATGTTCGTCGGCGGAGTGGTCGGCACGGGCGAGTCCTACGACGACGCGGCCCTGCGCGAGGCCGAGGAGGAACTGGGCGTCACCGGCCTCCCCCGCCCCGAGTACCTGTTCAAGTTCCTCTACGACGACGGCGCCGGCCAGACCTGGTGGTCCGCGGTGTACGAGGTCCGCTGCGACCTCCCGGTGAGCCCTCAGGTGGAGGAGGTCGCCTGGCACGACTTCCTGCCGGAGGACGAGGTGGAGCGGCGGCTCGGCGACTGGGAGTGGGTGCCGGACGGGCTGGCGGCGTACGAGCGGCTGAAGACCCATAGGTCGAGGGGCTGAGCGGCCCGATAGGGTCCTGCACGTGATCGGTTTCGTGCAGAACGTCCGCCTCTGGTTCGCCCCCCAGGAGGTCCGGCGCGAGGGCAACACCCCCGACTACCGTTTCTCGCTGGCGAACGAACGCACCTTTCTGGCCTGGCTGCGCACCGCTCTCGCGCTGATCGGCGGCGGTTTCGCCGTGGACCAGTTCCTGCCGGACCTGCGCTGGGGCTGGCGGGTCGGGCTGGCGCTCGCGCTGCTCGCGGCCGGTGTGCTGTGCTCGCTGCGGGCGGTCAACCACTGGGTGCGCTGCGAGCGGGCCATGCGCCGGGGCGAGGATCTGCCGGTGTCCCGGTTCCCGGCGCTGCTGAGCCTGGTGGTCGCGGTCGTGGCCGTCGCGATGGTGGTCGTGGTGCTCGTCAGGTGGGAGGGGTGAACGGGGCGGACACCCGCACCGACCCCGAGCGGGACCCGGGGCTGCAGCCCGAGCGGACGCGGCTGGCGTGGCGGCGTACGACACTGTCCGGCACCGTCTCCGCCGTACTCGCCGCGAAGACCGCGCTGCACGGCGGCCCGTCGCCCGCGAGCCTCGTCGTCTGCGCCCTGTGCTGCGCCCTCTGGCTGGGCTTCCTCCTCGTCGCCCACCGCCGCATCCGCACCCTGACCTCGGCCGGCAGCGCGTCGGCGCTCGCCCCCCGGCACGCCACCGCGGCGGTCCTGTGCACGGTGGCCATGGCGGTCTGCGGGGCGGCGCTCGTGCTCTGAGCGGGCCCGGTCCCGGCGGGCGGGTGGACCGGGTCCGCCGTACCGTCGACAGGTGATGGCCTTCATGGGGCCACCCCTCCGGGGTACCCGGACGCCACGCAGGACCGAATGGCCGGATATGCGCGGTTCGCGTGGCAGCCTGTCCGACGTCACCCACCGCACCTTCGAAGGTGAGCACCATGACCACCCTCCACCACGAACACGCCTCCCACACGCACGCCCACGGCCCGGACTGCGGTCACACGGAAGTGCCGCACGGCGACCACGTCGACTACGCGCACGACGGCCACCTGCACCGCGAGCACGGCGGACACTGGGACGAGTGCGAGCCCGGCGGACACATCTCGCACGAGGGCCACGAGCACCGGCACGGGCAGGACTGCGGGCACGAGAGCGTCCTGCACGGCGACCACGTCGACTACCTCCACGACGGCCACCGGCACGCCTCGCACGACGGGCACTGGGACGACCACTGACACCAGGCCCCCTCGCCCTGGCCGAGATGCACCGACCGACAGCTCCCCGCCGCACCGGGCGGGGAGCTGTCGGCCTATCGTGGCTCCGATCACGTCGGCCCCGCCCACTGGACGACATACCGACCAGTCGGCATGATGGGTCGGGTCCCGTTCACGCGCGCGCACCAAGGAGCATCGATGAGCCCCGACCATCCGCCCGGACTCGATCTCGACCGGCTGCGCGGCCTGCTCGACCGTGAGCGGCCCGGCCTGGTGCAGGGCCCCCTCACCGGCCGGCTGATCGAAGGCGGACGGTCCAACCTCACCTACGCGCTCTCGGACGGCACCTCGAAGTGGGTCGTACGACGGCCCCCGCTCGGCCATGTCCTGGCCACCGCGCACGACATGAAGCGTGAGCACCGGGTGATCCACGCGCTGCACCCGACGGATGTACCGGTGCCACGCGCGCTACTGCTGTGCGAGGACGAGGAGGTGCTCGGGGCGCCCTTCTACGTCATGGAGTTCGTCGAGGGCACCCCGTACCGCACCGCCGACCAGCTCGCCCCGCTCGGCCCGGAGCGCACCCGGGGCGCGGTGCTGTCCCTGGTGGACACGCTCGTCGAGCTGCACGCGGTGGACCCCGCCTCGGTGGGCCTCGCGGACTTCGGCCGGCCCGAGGGCTTCCTGGACCGGCAGCTGCGCCGCTGGGGCAAGCAGCTGGACGCCTCCCGCAACCGCGAGCTGGCCGGCATCGACGAGCTGCACGCGGCGCTCGGACGGAACCTGCCCCAGTCCCCCGCGCCCGCCGTCGTGCACGGCGACTACCGGCTCGACAACGTCCTCATCGGGGACGACGACCAGATCAAGGCGATCCTCGACTGGGAGATGTCGACGCTGGGCGACCCGCTCACCGACCTCGGCCTGCTGGTGATGTACAGCATGCCGCTCGGCATGCCGGACTCCCCCGTCTCCACGACCGCCGAGGCCGCGGGGCACCCGGATCCGGCCGAACTGATCCAGCGGTACGCCGAGCGCTCGGGGCGGGACGTCTCCGCGGTCTCCTGGTACACGGCGTTCGCCTGGTTCAAGCTCGCCGTGATCCTGGAGGGCATCCACTACCGCTACACCCTGGGCCAGACGGTCGGCCGCGGCTTCGACCGCATCGGCGACCTGGTCCCGGTCTTCATCGAGCACGGCCTGACCACTCTTCACGAAGGCATCCAGGAAGGCTGATCCGCATGGACTTCGCGTTCGACGCACGCACCGAGGAGCTGCGCGCCAAGCTGCTCGCCTTCATGGACGAGTACGTCTACCCGGCCGAGGCCGTGGCCGAGGAGCAGCGCGCACAGCTGGCCTCGCCCTGGGACACCCCGGCCGTGGTCGAGGAGCTGAAGGCCGAGGCGCGCAGGCAGGGCCTGTGGAACCTCTTCCTCCCCAACACCGAGTACGGCGCCGGGCTGACCAACCTCCAGTACGCGCCGCTGGCCGAGATCACCGGCCGCTCCCCGCAGTTGGCGCCCACCGCGCTGAACTGCGCGGCGCCCGACACGGGCAACATGGAGGTGCTCTCGCAGTTCGGCGACGAGCAGCAGAAGAAGCAGTGGCTGGAGCCGCTGCTCGCGGGCGAGATCCGGTCGGCCTTCGCGATGACGGAGCCGGAGGTGGCCTCCTCCGATGCCACGAACATCACGACGTACATCGAGAGGGATGCCGACGAATACGTCGTCACCGGCCGCAAGTGGTACATCTCCGGGGCGATGAACCCGGACTGCAAGATCTTCATCGTGATGGGCAAGACGGACCCGGACGGCGAGGACATCCGCCGCCAGCAGTCCATGATCCTGGTCCCGCGTGACACCCCCGGTGTCACCGTCAAGCGCGCCATGCAGGTCTTCGGCTACGAGGACCACTACCACGGCGGCCACGCCGAGGTGATCTTCGACCACGCGCGCGTGCCGGCGGCCAACCTGATCGGCGAGGAGGGCGGCGGCTTCGCCATCGCCCAGGCCCGGCTCGGCCCCGGCCGCATCCACCACTGCATGCGGCTGATCGGCATGGCCGAGCGGGCGATCGAGCTGATGTGCAGGCGGGCCGTGTCCCGTACGGCCTTCGGCAAGGCGCTGGCCCAGCAGGGCGTGGTCCACAACTGGATCGCCGACGCGCGGGTGCAGGTCGAACAGCTGCGGCTCCTTGTGCTGAAGACGGCCTGGCTGATGGACACCGTCGGCAACAGGGGCGCCCACACGGAGATCCAGTCCATCAAGATCGCCACGCCGCGTGCGGTCGTCGACATCATCGACCGGGCGATCCAGCTGCACGGCGCGGGCGGTCTGAGCCAGGACTTCCCGCTGGCCGAGCTCTACGCCGGCGCCCGGACGCTGATGATCGCGGACGGTCCGGACGAGGTCCACCAGCGGTCGCTGGCGCGACGGGAGCTGAAGCGATACGCGTAGTCGGCGCGTTGACGGCAGGCCCTGCTCGAAGGGTGACGGCAGGCCCTACCCGAAGAAGGTGCCCGCGCCCGGCTCCACGTGCGGGGTTCCGTTCATCTCCTGGCGCAGCCGCGAGAGATGGACGTAGACCTCGCGCCGGGCGCGGTTCTGGTTGCCCAGCGGACGGTGCTCGGGGAGCGCGTGCCACGGGTTGACGGAGAGCCCGTCGGCCCGCGCCCGCTGCTCCGCGGGGTCGAGTTCCTGCCGCTCGATCCGCAGAGTGGCGACCCGGACGGGGCGTGACAGGCGCTCGGGCCAGACTACGGAGGCGTCCTCGATCGGCATCCGCACGGGATCGGTCTGCGGCTGTACGAGGAGGTCGAAGAAGACCTCCCGCCGGTGGAGCGTCCGTGCCAGGGCGTCGCGCAGATAGTCGTCGGGCGGGTGTCGGGGCAGTCTCCCGCGCCTCCGGTCCCGTGGCACGAACCGGTACTGCATCGCCTGCCCCTCGCCGAGCAGGTAGGACGCGCAGCTCCAGTAGGCCGTCTCCAGCGGGCTGGAGTGGGTACGGGCGTACAGCCCCTGCATCACCAGATCGGCCAGATGACTGTCCTTCGGGCCCAGGAAGTAGAGGAGCGGGGTTCCGTCCCCGATCCGGCGCTGCAGTTTGACGTTCTCCACCACGTTCGGCGTGGTGAACGTCGGGGCGCTGATGCCGGTGAAGTCCTGGGTGTGCTTCTCGTCGTCGAGCAGTTTCGGCCCCGGTACGCCGACCACCTTCACACCGATGCTGAGGATCCCGTTGTCGTCGAGATCCGGCGGGGACAGCGGTCCGGGGCCGGCGAAGCGCACCCAGGCGGGGTACGTACTCGGGTGGGCGAAGAGCCCCTGCCGCAGTCGCGGTGGCAGACCGCCGTGGACCTGGAGCGATGCCTTCACCACACCGTACGTCTTGGTGTTGCCCGCGCGTTGCGCGGTGCCGGGCTTGTACGTGTGGCGCAGAAACCGGCTCATCACTTCGATGATCTCGGCGGTGGCCTCGGCCTCGCCGGGGAGCGGCTGTTCCTGGGCGAGGGCGACGGGAGTTCGGGGGCGCCGGTGCCTGAGCCGGGCCTGGAGCGCGGCCTGGGTCAGCGCCTGGACGGGCGGGCGGAGAACCGTGTCGAAGAGGGGCCGGACGTAGGGGTCGACCCGGCGTTCCGCGGCGACGAGGCGCAGTACCGCGTCGTTGAACAGCTGCTGAGGCGTCTGCCGTTGCTCCCTCGTGGTCATACCGGCATCGTGCTCAGGTAGCGCAGTGCGGGCACACCCGGCAGGAAGAAGTAGGCGCCACCGCGGACCTGGACGAAGGCGGGAACGCCGGGATGCCGTCGGCGCACCGGTTCGCGCTGCTCGGTGAAGGTGGCCCCGCGCGGGCCGCCCGGCGCGATCAGAGGGTCGCTGTCGTCGTGCAGTCCGCTGAAGGCCGGGTCGTTGATCCAGCTGTGCTGGACGAACTCGTACTGCCTGGCCAGATCGCCGTTCAGGCACATGAAGTACAGCCCGCGCTCCGGGGGTGTCCCCTCGGTGGTGTAGCTGCGTCCACGGCGCAACAGCCGGTGGCGGTCGGTGACGTCGAGCGAGGCGGCGGTGCCCGGGCGCGGTTCCTGGGAGTCGCGGGGGTTGGCCCGGCGGATGTGCGCGCCGAGGGGGCAGCGCAGTCCGTCCGGGTCGTCCGCGTGGTAGCCGAACTCCTCCTCGGCACGGGACGGGTCGTCCCGGTCGGGGGTCAGGACGAGCGGAGCGCCACTGGGCCAGCGGCCGACCATTTTCGCGGCCAGCCTCCGCTGCGCCGCGGCGTCGGGCGTGCCGTCCGGGCGCCGGGTGCGTTCACCGGTGTAGGACCAGAACGCGTCCACGTCCTGGCGTAGTTGACGGAGCACCAGATAGCTGCCGTCGCGGCCCAGATCGGGGCGGCCGGAACCGCCGGGGTCCGGGGGCAGCACCCGCTCGGGATCGGCGTCGGGTGCGAGCAGCGGGCGCTCGCCCAACTGCCCGTAGGCGTTGGGGTGTCCGAGGACGAACTCGCCGGCGGGTAACGCCCGGTCGTGCCTGCCGTCGCCATGCCGCCCCTCGATCCCCGGCTGGGACAGTCCGTCGCGGAAGCCGAAGGGCTCCGTGCCGCCGAGTTCGTCGGTCGGCAGTGCCATGACCGGGGCCAGGGCGCCCTGCGCGTCCCGCAGCCGCGCCGTGACTCGCCGGTCGAGGGAGGGCGCCGTGTCCGCGTAGACGAGCAGCAGGACGTGGACGGCGGGGTTGTCGGGGCCGCCCCACAGCCATCCCTTGGGGTCGGCCGGCCCGAGGTCGCCGAGCAGGCGTCCCCGGTGCTCGGTGGTCATGCCCTCGACGAACTGCGGGGCGAACGCGTCGACCGTCCGGTCCGGCAGTCCCACGGCACGCAACCCCGCTGCCGTGAAGGCGATGTTGAGCGCCGCCTCGGGACGTGCGACGGCCCCGCTGGTGATCTCCCGGGCCCACCGGCCCAGCAGGGCGCGGGTGGCGGCCGCGTCCTCGACGGAAAGGAGCAGGAAGGCCGCGTACGGCAGCTTTCCGTACCCCCGCACGATCAGCCCCTGGACGTCCTCGGGCTCGAAAGCAGTACTCATGGCGTGCTCCCCCTCACAGCAGGGTCAGCCACGCGCGTGCCTGGTGCGCATCGAGTTCACGCGCCAGTCCGTCGCGGATGCGGGTGTTGTCGTCGATGTTGCGGGCCGGGAGATCGCCGTACGCCGAGTACCAGACGCTGGGCAGTTGATGGCAACGCAGATACCACTTGAACGCGCGCTCGTCGCGGGCCCCGCCCCGGAAGAGCCAGCGGGTGGCGGGGTATCCGACCCCGTTGCTGAAGACGGCGTTGAGCCAGGGGGCGAGCCGGTCGATGAACTCGTCCATGTAACTCTCCAGGCTGCCGTCGTAGTTGCTGGCGAAGACGAGCCGCCTGCCCTGGTCGAGGTACACCCAACGGGCGAAGTGAATGGTGCGGACACCGGCGAGGTTGTCCCGGTTGTAGACATGCCGGTTGAAGTAGTCGAGGCCGAACAGCACGGCCCGCAGGGTGACTTTCCGTACCACTCCCGGCTTCACCTGGCCGACGGCCGTGAACGGGTTCTGCGCGAGGAAGTCCTCCTGCCGGGTCAGTTCCGCCACCCGCGCCGGTGTGGGGCGCTGGAGTTCGGGCTTGTCCGCTCGCTCCAGGAGCCGTATGCGCACCGCCCAGAACGGAAGGGCCACCAGCGCTCCGGGCAGCAGTACCGCTCCCAGGGCCGGCACCGCCAACCTGTGCGCACCCTGCCGGATGCGGAACCACCGGCCGCCCAGTGCCCAGGGCCGCAGCGCCCACGACAGCTCTCCGTGGCCGGCGACGAACTCGCGGACCGCGTGGTGGATCCGGTCGGGGCTCCGGTTCGGCCAGTCGTGGGCGGGATCGTCCAGGAACTCGCCGATGGCGGTGCGCAGTCGGGCTTCGGCGCGGATCTGCGGCAGGCTCCGGCCGACGCGGTGCGCGTAGGAGGCGGCCGGGGTGACCCGGTGGTCCTCGAGCCATCGCAGCCGGTCCCGCCGGGTGCCCGCTTCGGGATAGTCGTCGCACAGACCGAAGAAGGGGGCCAGTCCGTCGCCCTCCTTCGACACGAGTTGGCGCAGGTGTGTTCCGAGCGGGGCATCGACCTCGGCCATGTAGAGGAGGGATGCGGGCAGTGAGGTGCCGTCCGGTGCGGTGTCGCCGGGAACCACGGTGACCCGGGCGAAATGTGCGCCTGTGAGCCCGCGGAACAGGCTCGCCGCCTCCTCGACGGAGCCGCCCGCTTCGCCGACGAGCTTCAGGGCGTCCGCCTCGCTGCCGTCCTTGAGGGCGGACTCGATCGTCAGGGCGATCTGGTGCGTGTCCCGTGCGACTTGTTCGTTCTCCTCGCCCGCTGTCGCGTTCCGCCGTGTCCGCCTCCGCTTGGCCGGCTGCCGCAGCAGGAACCACGCGACCCGTCGGCGCCAGAGCCAGACGACACCGAGATGCAGACCGGGGGCCACGAGCCGGATCTCGTCCCGCACTCCGCGCGCCACCAGGGACTTCTCGGAATAGTCGATGACGACGCACTCGTTCCCGTCCACCCAGCTGGCGCCCTTGTAGACATCGGCTTTGATCGCCGAGATGTCGAACGGACCGATCCGGTTGCTCAGCGTCCGGCCACCGGGGGCGAAGGTCTTGCCCTTCCAGGCGAGCGAGCGGGCGAGTGCGGCGATGACCCGGGTCGCGCCCGTGCCCGCCGCGATGACAGCCGTGCCGTCCGTCGCACCGGTCGGCGCCTCACCGGCCGGACTCGCGCGGAACAGCTCGTCGAGCCGGCTGTCGGAGGCCTTGAGCAGGGAGGATTCGTCCTCGTCCCGGGGGACGGACTGCAGGGTCATCGTCGGCTCCTTCGGTGTCGCCGCTCGCTGTACGGGACCGTCGCCGCATGGCTGCTACTCGGACTTCCGGCCGGCCAGAAAGGTCTTCGCCGCCGCTCTGCCCTTCTCCAGAAGGGCAGAGCGCTCCTCGGGTGACAGCCGGAAGTCCGTGATGCCCACCCCCGTGGTGTCGATCTCGATCGTGCGGTCCCGGACGTCGGGCCGGTTCATGTGCGTCTGGTCATGGCCCACGAACGCGGTGGCCACCACCTGCTTCATCAGTTCCATCGGCGGTACGAAGCCGGGGCCGAGCAGCGGCGAGATGGCCCGGAGCCCCTCCGGCAGATCCGGCAGCAGGCTCACTCCCCAGGTCGGCCAGCGCCCCTTCTCCCCGTCCGTCCGGTCGAAGATCTCCACGGCGAAGTTCGACAGGACGCCGCCGTCCACGATCACCGAGGGTTCGCCCGTCGGAATCCGGGTGAGGGTGCAGGGCCGGAAGTAGAAGGGGATGGACAGCGACATCCGTACGGCGTCGGCCACGCACTCGTCGTCGGGCGGGCGGTTGAACAGACCGGCGTAGTCCCACGGCAGCCTCAGCAGCAGGCCCCGCGAGACGTCGGTCGCCATGACGACCAGTTTGTAGCGCTGCTCGTCCGTCAGGTTGGCGTCGTCGCCCTTGTCCTCACGGCGCAGATCCTTGAAGGTGACGACCCCGAGAGCCTTGAGTTCGTCGAACAGCCAGTCCCGGATGTAGTCGCCCTTGTAGAGGGAGCTCGCGGTCAGCAGGGAGAAGCCCTCACTGAACCCTCGGGCGCGCGGAATGGTCCGGTCGGGGATCTTGCGCAGTTGCAGTCGTTCCATTGCCGCGCGCAGTCCGCGCGCGTCGGCTCCCGCCGCCACCAGGGCCGCCGCGATCGCGCCGACGGAGGTGCCGGCCGCGCGTTGGCAGGTGTACCCGCTCTCGAGAAGCTGGATGACCGCCCCCGCGGTGGCGAGTCCTTTGACACCGCCGCCTTCCAGCACGAGATCTATTTCCTTCGTCACGGCCGGCCTCACGTTTCCGGAGTGGCCCAGGGCGCGAAGCCGTTGTCCACGGAGGCGAGGGAGTTCCTCAATTCCGGGTGGTGCCGCAGCAGTACGGTGACCATGGTGTTCTGCTCGATCCAGTCGAGTCCGGTCTGGGTGTACACGGCGGGCGTGTAGTAGTCGGTGAAGAACCGGTCACTGTTGAGGCGGCGCGAGGCCATGAGGACAAAGATCCGGAAGGCCGTGTCGCTGAACGCGAAGCCGGTCGGCCTGCGTTCGGCGAACATTCCGACGGTCAGATCGACTTGTTCGATGTCGCCGTCGTAGACCTTGCTGATCTCCGCGGCCCATTCGGGATTCTCGGTGAGTCCCTCGAAGTCCTTCGCGGGCTCGAGACGCAGCAGCCTGCGGAACTCGTTGTAGCGGGGCACTCCGAGTTCCCGGGAGCGCAGGATGTCGGTCGCGGCGAGATCCTGGAGCTTTCCGTCCGGCCTCCTGAACTCCTGAAGGAACTTCGGGAAGTTGTGGAGGGTGACCAGCCCCGGGTTCAGCGTTCCGAAGGAGTAGAACAAATCCGTCATGGAGATGTTCTTCAGGACGTCCAGAGCCAGCGGGCCCGCGATGTCGCCGAAGTCGCATTCCCTGATCTTCGAGTCGTCGGCCGTGGTGCGCAGGCTCCAGTCGTCGCGGATCAGGGGATGCATCCGGTAGACGGCCACGAATTCCTCGGTCAGGGAGAACGGAACACCGTAGTGATCGGTCCTGCTTCCGGGAATTCCGCTGATCACCTCGCTCTCGCTCAGCCTGCCGAACAGACGGTGAGCGCGTTCGCCCGCGAGACCGAACCAGTTGGCCCGCATGGCGACCTGGGTGGTCGGATGGCTGATCACGGCCGGGGTCCACTCCACGGTGTGGATCTTCGCCAGGAGCGCGGAGTTGACCAGCCGGGCGCGCTGGAAGATCTCCTCGTCCGTCCACGCCGGGTACTCCGCGCCCAGCCTGTCGCAGATCGCGTTGTGCTCGCGGCTGAAGAGGGTGCGCAGCATCTCGGTGCCGAGCCAGAAGCCGGGCACGTACGCCGGGTCCTGGGCCGGGTCCTGCGGCCGGGGCAGCAGGCCGTCGGGGAGGACGTGCAGTTTGCCGCCGACCCCGCTGCGCAGGGTCTTCTGCTCGCTCGCGCTCACGCCGTACACCTGCGACCCGTCCCACCAGTGCGTCAGCACGTTGATCCGGGTCTGGGGCAGGTCCTTGGCGTCCGCGGGGCGCGTGGGGTCGTCGGGGGTCCGCATGATGTGCATGGGGGGTTCCGGCCACGGGTCGCCCTCGGCCAACGGGACCACCCAGGGGTTCTCCGTGGGACTGGTCCCATGGCTGAACCAGTCCCTGATCATGAACTGCAGCCAGGCCGCGGCGATCGAGTTGACCGAGGTGGCCGGGACGAACTCGGTGCGCGTCAGCAGGGCGCGGCTGACCTCGCGCGGGTTGGGCGACAGCACACGCGCCTCGGTCGCCGGTTCGATGCGGTCCAGCGGGATGTTGCGCCCGAACCGGGAACCCGCCATTCCCATGGCCGGATCCTTGAGGTCGTTGTAGCTGCCGTCCACCGCCCGGCGCGTCAGGTGGTCCGGTTTGGGTGGCCCCACGGGCGGTGCGTCGACGGCCGGCAGCCGCGAGGTGTCGTACAGGTTCTTCCGCCGCAGATCGGTACGGAGTCCCACGAGGTCGAGAAGTCCGAGCGGTACCGGCAGTCTGTCCCATCCCACTCGCCGGTCGACGAATTCGGTCACCGTGGTGAAGACGCGCCAGAGAAGTGAATTCCGATAGCTGTTGGACGGCATGACAAGACACCTCGAACTCTGCTTCGGGTATGGCTATTTCTCTGATTCGGCTGCTTCGACGGCGCTCATCGCGAGAAGAGTGTTCACAGCCGAAATGAGCGTGGTGGCGAGCGCGGCGCGTGCGGGAACCCTGCCCCGCACTCCGAGCAGGGCAGCCGTGACCGTGTCGCAGGAATGGATGACGACTGCTCGGCGCAGCGCCTTCTCCAGGGGCTCGCCGCGCAGAACGAGCAGATCGATACCGAGCAGCACGGTACGAATACCGAACAGCCGAAACGCGTACACCACTGCCGGACTGGGGTCGTGTTCCGGATCGACACGGCCGGCCAGCAGGGTGGGCGCCACCAGGCCCAAGGTGCCATTGGTGAGGCGAATTACCGCGAGCAGGATACGGGCGGTCTGTTTCCCGTTCCGCTGCTCCTGCCCCAGCAGCCCCTGCCGGTCGAGCGCGCACGCCTTGATCTTCGTCATCTGCTCCCCCCAGCGCGATGAGAACACGAAGCTAACCAAGATGTACGGGCTTGGATATGAGCCGGGGAAAGAATCGGGGACTGTCCAGTGATTCGTCGGACAGCGTTCTCCCCCCGGGTGCGCAATTCCGCCGGACAGAGTGGCGAGCGCTTCCGACAGCAGACGGCGGAGAGGAACCGCCGGGCACGGCGGACCGGGGGGAGGAAAGCGGACCGGAGGAGGGAAGCGGCCTACGGCCTCAGGGCCCGCAACAGCAGATCGGCGAGCTGGTCGGCGACCTGCTGCGGGGTCAGCGGCCCGTCCGGCCTGTACCACGTCGACAGATGGTGCACCGAGCCGAAGTGGTAGTCCACCACCAGGTCCGCCGGCGTCGCCTTGGAGAAGACACCCGCCTCCTGCCCCTCCTCGATCAGCGCCCGGAAGCCCTCGTGATAGCGCCGCCGCTCCGCCCGCACCTGCTTGTTCTTCTCCGGACTCAGGTGGTGCATCGAGCGGAAGAAGATCATCGCGTCGTCGAGGTTCTCGATCGTCGTGACGACGACGTCTGCCGCCGCGCGCCTGAGGCGCTGCTCGATCGGCTCGTCGGCGTTCGCGAAGGCGTCCAGGCGCTCCTGCTGGACGCGCAGCACCCGCGCGTACACCTCGTGCAGGAGGTCGTCCTTGGAGCCGAAGTAGTGGTACAGCGCCCCCTTGGTGACCCCGGCCGCCTCGACGATCTCCTGCACGGAGGTCCGGTCGTAGCCCTGCTCGGCGAAGAGCCGCGTGGCGGCGGCCAGTAGCCGCTGCGGGACGGGCGTACCGTCACCGTCCGTCGTCCTGGGCACTGTGCCGCCACCTGCCTTCCGGGCTGTCTGCTGTTTTCCTGCGTGCTTATTTGCCGTCGTGCGCCTGGGAACGTAGCTCCCGACGGAGGATCTTCCCAGTAGCCGTCTTCGGCAAGTCGGGCAGGATCTCCACCTGGCGCGGGTATTTGTAAGCGGCCAGTCTCTCCTTGCAGTACGCGGCGAGTTCATCCGGGTCCGTGTCGACACCCGGACGGAGGCTGATGTACGCCTTGACGGTCTCCCCGCGGTACCCGTCGGGCACCCCGACGACGGCCGCCTCGCGCACCGCCGGGTGTGTGTACAGCACGTCCTCGACCTCGCGCGGCCACACCTTGAAGCCGGACGCGTTGATCATGTCCTTCTTGCGGTCGACGACGTACAGCCACCCCTGCGGGTCCATGAACCCGATGTCCCCGGTCCGCAGCTCACCGTCGGGGAAGGTCTCCGCGGTGGCGTCGGGCCGCCGCCAGTAGCCGGGCACGACCTGCGGCCCCCGTACGACGATCTCGCCCTGCTCGCCGAACGGCACCTCCGCGCCCTGGTCGTCGACGATGCGTACGACCGTGTCGGGCCCGGGCACCCCCACGGCCAGCGTCCCGGACACCTGGTCGACGGGCGCCTCCAGCTGCGGCGGCACGGAGGCGCAGGGGGCGGTGCACTCGGTCAGCCCGTAGCCGTTGCGGATGTACGGCCCGAAGCCGGCCCGGAACTTCTCGACCAGGGCGGGCGGGAGCGGGGCACCGCCCGAGGAGATGTTGACGAAGGAGGCGAAGTGCTCGCGGGTGACGTCCGGATGAGCCGCCAGCGCCATGAAGGCCGTCGACGGGCCGACCGTGTAGTGCGGCCGGTGCTCGGCGAAGGCCTCCAGGACCACCCCCGCCTCGAAGCGGTACGCCAGCACGAGCGTGCCCGTGCTGTTGAGACACGCCCCGAGCTGGCAGACCATCCCGGTGATGTGGAACAGGGGCGCCATCGCGAAGTAGACGGGCGCCTCCGGCAGGTCCAGGCCGGTCCGCTGCCGCTCGGCGTTGTACATGATGTTGCCGTGCGTGTTGGTGGCGCCCTTGGGGGCACCGCTGGTGCCCGAGGTGTAGCTGATCAGCGCGATGTCGGGCGGGGCGGGGTCGCGGCCCTCGGGCGCCTTGTGCCCGGCGCGGGCGACCGCCGTCAGGTCATCGGCATCGGACGCCTGCGGCAGCCGCTCGAAGGTGAGCACGCGCGCGTCACCGCGGGTTTGGAAGTCCAACTCACATCCGGTGAGCACGATCCGTACGGGCGAGTCGGCCGCCGTGTCGCGCAGATACGACTCCCAGGCGCGGTCGGAGCAGATCAGCGCGGCCACCTCGCCGTCCCGCAGGACATGGCCGACCTCCCCCGCCTTGTACATGGGGTTGACGGGCACGACGGTCGCGCCCGCCTTCCACGCGCCGAGCACGGCGAGCACGAAGTGCGGGGAGTTCTGCAGCAGGACCGCCACCCGGTCGCCGCGCTCCAGGCCGCGGGCGGCGAGGTGACCGGCGACGGAGTCGCTCAGCTCGTCGACCTCGCGGTAGCCGAGGCGGCCGCCGAAGTAGGCGAGGAAGGCCCGGTCCGGGGCCTCGGCGGCGGCCCGGCGCAGGGCGTGCACGAGGGAGTCGGCAGGGTTCATCGGCGCCCGCTGGGCGGCGTTCAGAAGGCCCAGCCAGGGCTGGGCGGCGTAGCGGGAGTCGGTCACCGGGCCTCCTCCCACTTCTGCTGGATGTGGTTCATGTTGGTCAGCCAACGGTCGGGGTCGGCGGCCCGGGCCTGGTAGTACCCGGCGGCCTCGGGGTGCGGCAGGATCAGGAAGCGGTCCTCCTCGATGCCCTTGAACAGGGCGTCCGCCACATCCTCCGGCTCGACCGCCGTCGGCTTGAGCACCAGGTCGCCCGCGCTGCCGGTGGCGGCCAGCATGTCGGTGCGCACGCCCTGCGGACAGATCGCGTGCACCTTCAGACCGCGGTGGCGGTACGTCAGCGACAGATACTCGGCGAAGGCGTACGCCCCGTGCTTGGTGACGCTGTAGGGCGCGGCCCCGATCATGGTGAGCAGCCCGGCGGCCGACACGGTCGACACGAACCGCCCACTGCCACGCTCCAGCCAGCCCGGCAGCAGTTCATGGGCGGCTCGGACGTGCGCCATGACATTGACGTCCCAGGAAGTCGCCCAGACCTTCTCGTCGAGCGGCTTGTCCGCGTTCCCACCCCCGAAGGCGACACCGGCGTTGGCGCAGTAGACATCGACGGTGCCACCGAGCGCGTCCCGGGCCTCGCCGACGATCGAGGAGGCGTCGCCGGGAACCGCGATCCCACCGATCTCGTCGGCGACGGCTTTGGCCCGGCCGGCATCGAGATCGTTCACGACGACCCGGGCCCCCTCGGCGGCGAACCGCCGGGCAAGCGCGGCCCCGATCCCGCCTCCCGCCCCGGTGACGACCACTCCGGCATCCTGCACGGCTCCCACCATCGGTCTCCTTCGACTGCGGCTCGACTGCACGGCCAGACTAACCGGTCGGTATGTAGGAGGAAAGGGTGACTGCACCCACCCAAGGAGCGCGGGGCTGTATCGATTTGCGGCTCCGCCGCGGGGGCGCGACCAGCCACACTCAACCCACAGACTCCACACAACCTGCGGGAGCGCCTAACGTGCACCCCATGCGCCTATCCAGACGAGCTCTACTCGCAGCGACAACGGCAGCAGCAACACTCCCCGCAGCACCCCCGGCAACCGCCGCCGAGCGTGGCAAACAGCTCCGCACCGGTTTCGAGCGCCTCGCCGAAGACGGCTATGCCCTACTCGACGGCCAACGCGTGGGAATCGTCACCAACCCCACCGGCATCACCAGGAACGTCCGCCACATCGTCGACGTCATGCACGCGGACGACCGCGTGAACCTCGTCGCCGTCTTCGGCCCAGAACACGGCTTCCGAGGCACCGCCCAGGCCGGCGGATCAGAAGGCCGCTACGACGACCCCGCAACCGGACTCCCCGTCTACGACACCTACCTCAAGAGCGGCCAACCCCTCGCCGACATCTTCACCACCTCCGCCGTGGACACGATCGTCTTCGACATCCAGGACGTCGGCGCCCGCTTCTACACGTACATCTGGACGCTCTACGACTGCATGGAGGCGGCCCGACTCGCGGGCAAGCACTTCGTCGTGCTCGACCGCCCCAACCCGGTCACCGGCCGCGCGGCGCACGGCCCGATCCTGCACAAGGAGTTCGCGACCTTCGTAGGGCGACAGCCGATCGCCCAGGCACACGGCATGACGGTCGCGGAGCTGGCGGGGCTGTTCAACGGGGAGTTCCTGACCACGCCGGTGGCGCTGGACACCGTACAGATGACCGGATGGAAGCGGTCGGAGTTCTACGACACGTCCGGGCTCCCGTGGGTGCCGCCGAGCCCGAACATGCCGACGGCCGACACGGCGCTCGTGTACTCGGGGACGTGCCTGTTCGAGGGCACCAACCTGTCGGAGGGACGCGGCACGACCCGCCCCTTCGAGCTGCTCGGCGCGGAGGGCATCGATGGAGGGTGGGCCGCGCGGGCGAACGAACTCGCCCTGCCGGGCGTGCACTTCAGGGAGGCGTACTTCGCACCCACGTTCTCCAAGTTCCAGGGCAAGACCATCGGCGGCGTACAGATCCACGTGCACGACCGGGTCGCGTACGACCCCGTACGCACCGGTATCGCGCTGCTCGTGACCGCCAAGAAGGTGTGGAGCGGCTTCACTTGGCGTGCCGACAACTGGATCGACAAGCTCACGGGGTCCACCCAGGTGCGTACGGCGATCGACGCGGGGGCGGGCACGGACGAGGTGGTGGCCGGCTGGCAGGACGAGCTCACGGCGTTCCGGCGGATTCGAAAGAATTACCTCCTCTACCGATGAGCCAGGACGTATGGCCAACTTCGCCCCGTGGCGGGACGATGCGACCGCATCGCACCACTACGGGGGACGAGGGGGCCTGTCATGGCGGATCCGGCGATGGGTGTGACGCCCTACTGGGAGCTGACCTTCGACGCGGACGGGGACCCGGACGGCGGGCGCCGGGACCGGCTGCTCGCGGGAGTGGTGGACCGCGGCGTCCATGACCTGGTCGTCTTCTCCCACGGTTGGAACAGCGACCGCTCGGGCGCGACCCGGCTCTACAGCCGCTTCTTCGCGCCGTTCCCCGAGCTCGCGCCCAAGGCCCGGCTCGGGTACGTGGGGGTCGTATGGCCGTCGATGCGGTTCTCGGACGAGCCGATCCCGGACTTCCCGCGGTCCGTGGCCGCCGACACTCCCCCGCGCCCGGGGCTCGACAAGGACACCCGGCACGCGCTGCTCGAGACGTTTCCCGGCCGGGCGACCGTGATCGACCAGATCGCCCGGATGCTGGACCAACAGCCGGGTGACGAGGCCGAGTTGGAGGAGTTCGGGCGGCTGGTGCGGATGCTGGTGGACGTGGTGCCGCCGGGGCCGCAGGTGCTGTTCGCGGCGGACACGCTGGCGGAGGGGGTGCCGCAGGACGAGCCCGAGATCTTCGCCGGGTCGGCCGCGGGGGTCTGCGAGGAGTTCGCGCAGGCGCTGGCGCATCTCGAATCCCCGGGCGGGGCCGCCGGGTTCACCGTGCCCAACCCGTGGGACGGGGCACACGAGCTGCTGCGGCAAGGGACGTACTACGCGATGAAGCGGCGCGCGGGGACCGTCGGCGAGCGCGGGCTCGGCCGGATGATCGGGCAGCTCGCCGCGGCGGCTCCGGAGGTGCGGGTACATCTCGTCGGGCACAGCTTCGGCGGGCGGCTCGTGTCGTTCGCGCTGCGCGGCCTGCCGAAGGGCGTACGTACGGTGAAGTCGGTGACGCTGCTCCAAGGGGCCTTCTCGCACTACGCGTTCGCGGCCCGGCTGCCGCACGACGCGCGCGCGGGAGGCGTCCTCCAGGGGCAGCAGAACCGCGTCGACGGCCCGCTGGTGTGCTGCCACTCCCGTCACGACTCGGCTCTCGGCACCATGTATCCCCTGGCCTCGCGGATGGCCGGCGACGCGCGCGGGGTCGCGGCCTTCGACATCGGCCGGACGCTGGGTGCCAAGTGGGGGGCGATGGGCCATGACGGCGTGCAGGCGGTGCCGGGCACGAAGTCGTTCAAGCTCGCCGACGCCCTGAAGACGAAGCTGCCCGTGTCGGGGTGTGTGAACGTCGACGCGGCGGCGGTCGTGAAGCGGGGCGGGGCGCCGGCCGGCGCACACAGCGACATCGTCCACCGGGAGCTGGCGCAACTGGTGCTGGCGGCGGGCCGCATCCGCTGACCCGCCGCCGCTCATGTCCTACCTGTGGGACGTGAACTCCACCACCTGCTGGAAGGTCGGACGGTTCTGCCAGCTGATGTTGGAGTGCTTGATGCCGCCGAGGGTGCGCTGGACGATCGAGTCGGCGCACCACTGGTCGCCCGCCGAGCACAGGTCGTCGCCGGGGTAGACCTGGGCCGCGGTCTTGCCGGCCGCCTCCTTCAGGGTGCTGATGAGGATGTCCCGGCAGGCGCTGAGGCTGCCGCCGCCGCAGTACTTCTGCGTCAGCCCGCCTTGCACCGACTCGCCCAGCACGGCCCGGATGTCCTTGTCGACATAGCTCCACCAGCCGTACTGGAAGGAGCTACCGGCGTGCGCCCCGGTCGGGCCGTGGGCGGCCGACGGGGACTCGTCGATGGACAGGTTGGCGGTGAAGGCGGTGTACAGGTCACTGCCCAGGCCGGGTTCGAACTCGGCCTTCACCAGCAGCGGCCACCACGCGTCCAGGATCCTGATCGCGTCGGCGTTGGCGTACGCCTTCGAGCCCGCCGAGGTCTCCGTGCGTTTGCCGCCCGCCGTCACCCACGCCTGCAGCTTGCTCACCGCCGCCGCGGCCGTGGAGTCGGTGACCGTCGAGCTGTTGACGACCTTCAGCAGGTCCGGCAGGACGTCCTCGGCGCGCAGGTCGGCGAGCGCCGCGTCGGCCATGGCCTTAGTCAGGGACGCGCGGGTGACGCCGCCGGCCGCGACCAGCTTCTTCACCCGGTCCTCGAGGAGGTTGCCGCGGTGGACGGACCCGTCGCCCCAGGAGGCCGTCGAGTAGTCCAGCGCCTGTTTGTTGTTCCAGGAGATGTAGTAGTCCTGGTCGATGGAGTGGGGATGGGCCGAGGCCGCCGTGTAGTCGGCGGTGTTGGTCGCCGGGTTCCAGTTCTTCCACTCGTACGCCGACTGCGCCCACACCGGGAAGTCGGCGTCGACGCCGCTCGCCCGCACCGGGTTGTTGCCGCTGTTGTAGTACGCGGTGTGCGTGGAGTCGGCGTAGAACCAGTTGAAGGTGTAGTTGATGTGCTGCACCGCGCTCTGGAAGGTCTCCGGACTCTTGACGTAGTCCGGGTCGTTGAGCATCTGGAAGCCGATGATGGAGTCGGCCTCGTGCATGTAGGAGGAGCGCAGGGTGGTGTAGGCGACCTTCTTGCCGCCGACGGTCGCGCGGTACTCGACGGGGCCGTATTTCGTGCGCCACACCCGCATCGTGTACGAGCCCGCTGCCGTGTCGTCGGCCGTGGTCGGGGCCCAGGAGTTCTTCTGCTCGATCTTCTCCATGGCCGTGCAGGTGCCGTGGTACAGGTAGTGGTAGTCGTCCTGGCACAGCTCGACCGCGTACGAGTCGATGATGTCCTGGCCGGAGGTCGTGGCGCTCCACGCGTAGTCCTGGCCGCGGCCGAGCTCGACGTACATGCTCAGGCCCGCGAAGGAGGCTCCGCGGGCACTGATGCCCGGGCCCTGGATCTCCTGGAGCATGAGCAGCTGCGGGGCGAAGTAGCCGGTCTGCGGGCCGAAGACGGCGACGGGGTGGCCGCTGGCGGTGTGCGCGCCGCTCACCACCAGGGCGTTGGACATGCCGCGCCGGGCCGAACTGAGGGCGGTCGCGGTCGCCGTGGCGGAGGTGGCGGAGGCGCTCTGGTCGCCGCCGGTGCCCGTGGCGTCGTAGACCAGCGGTTCCGTGGCCACCGAGTCGGCATCGGGCAGGGCCTCACCCTGCGGGTCGGCGGGCTTGGTGGCGTAGGGGAAGCTCTCGCCGTCGTGGACGGTCAGGACGGCCTCGGGGTCGTTGCGCTCGCGGAACGCCTCCCAGACCTCGGTGCCCTGCTCCACGCCGTACTTCTCCTGTGCGGCGAGCAGCGAGACCGCGTTGTTGACCTCGCCGCCGCCCCCGGAGCCGAAGAGCGCGCCGATGACCGAGGCCAGGGCCACCAGGTCGGTGATCTTGAAGTGGTCGATGGTTCCGGCGTTGGTGACTGAGTCCTTGTGGCCCGTCAGTACGTACTCACCGGGGTAGTAACGACCACTGTCGGAGGCGTCTATGTAGGAGTTGATGCCGGCCAGGTAGGCGTTGGCGTCGGCGAGGGCCTGCTGGCCGCGGGTGCCGTTGTTGGCGACGGCGTTGTCGATCTGCGCCTGCAGATCGGCCTCGGAGTAGGGGGCGTTGCGCCAGAACTGCTGCTCCAGGCCCTGGTTGGAGGGGTCGCCGCCCGCGAAGGTGGTGAGCTGGCCGCGGCCCACGTGACGGAAGACATCCATCAGCCACAGCCGGTCCTCAGCCGCCGCATACCCGGCGCCGAACTCCGTGCCGTATCTGGTGGTACCGGTGATGTGCGGTACGCCCGTCTTCTTGTCGCGGACGATGGTCACGTCGCTGCGGCCGGCGGGACTCTCGGTGGAGGCGACTTGATCGGATGCGACCCCGAAAGACGCGTCGTTGAAGAACGTGTTGATCGTGGAATTGGTGAGCGTGGGGTAGCCCTTCGCCAGGTTGGCGTACGGGCCCAGCTGGTCCTCGGCATGGTCGGGCTGGGTGCCGAAGGCCTGGTTGAGGAGGATCTGCGCGAGGGTGGCGTTGCCGTTCTCGCCGGGAGGCAGGATGTCGGAACACTGCCCGCCGCAGTAGTCGTTGGCCGCCGTGGCCTCGGCGGCGGCCGCCGCCTGGGTCATAGGGGACAAAAGACCGGCAATCAGGACGCATATGGATGCGGTCTTCAGGAACCCGGTGAGTCTGCCGGGAGTTCTCAGTCTGTCGAGGGCGGTGCACGAGGTGCGCCGAGGCATGGCAGCTCCTACCGACGGGGGGTGAGCCGGACGTTACCGGCGGTATCCCCGGGATTGAAGATGAACATGCGTCAAGTTTTGGTAGCCGGTCCGGCGACTTATGGGGGGCATCGGAAATCGGATGGAGCCAAATCGCTTGTCGATACGTCTATTCGGCGACGCCGTGCGGAGTCCGTACGGCGCGACGCCGAAGTGACCGAAGTACAGGTGCAGGTGTGACGGAGGTGCAGGGCGATGGCCGGTTTCCGGAGTCTGGCGAGACAGGTGCGGGATCCGCGGAGCGATCTGGCACTCAGGCGCTACTCACTGCGCAAGTGCCTTGAGCGGTTCGCTCCTTACGGACACAGGGCGACCTGGGACCACTTGTGCTCCCGGGCAGGGTTCGGTCCCGAGGACCGGTCCCCCGATCCAGCGCGGCTCGTGGCCGCACTGGACGAGCTGGAAGAGGCGCGTTCGGTCTGGCTGGCCTATGAGGGCGAGTTCGCCGAGCGGCGCAAGAAGGAGAAGCACGACGGGCTGCGCAGGCCGGGCAGTGTGGATGACTGGCACCGGCTGACCTGGGGCGGTTTCGGAGTCGCCTGGTGCGACGATCCGCGGGTCCACCCGCACGAACCGCTGGCGGAGGTGCTGCGCCGGCTGATCTCCGCGCTGGAGCGCGAACCGGGCTCGATGTGCCCGGCGTGCGGCGGGGAGCGGCTCGCCTGGACATACGACCTGGACCACGAACCCTCAACGGGTCCGGTCTGCACGGACTGCGGAATTCTCGTACCGCGTCCCGTGCTCACGCCCGAGGCGCTGGCGGATGCCAGGCGGGGGCGGTTGTTGGTGTCGGCCTGACCTGACCGAAGCGGACCCGATCTAGGAACCGTGCGTTGGGAACCATGCATGGCCGGGGGTGCGCCGGGGATGCCGCACCCCCCGTTCTGTCAGTGGTGGCTGGCAGTATCGGGGCATGGTGCAGGTGTGTCTCAACGGGGGTCGGGGGGCCGTCGACGGGGCGGTGGTGCCGCTCACTCCGGAGGCGCTGGCCGAGTCCGCGGCCGAGGCCGTGGCGGCTGGGGCCACGGATGTTCATGTTCATCCCAAGACGCTTTGCGGGCGGGACAGTTTGTCGCCGGGGATCGTTGCGGCGACGCTCTCGGTGATACGGGGGCGGGTGTCCGTGCCGGTCGGGGTGACTACGGGCGCCTGGGCTGAACCGGATCCGGTGCTGCGGGTGGAGCGGATCCGGAGCTGGACCGTGTTGCCTGATCATGCGTCGGTCAACTGGCATGAGCCGGGGGCCGAGGAGGTCGCCGCCGCGCTTCTCGATCGGGGCGTCGGTGTGGAGGCCGGCATCTGGTCGGGGACCGATGGGGCGGCGCGGTTCGCGGTCTCGCCGCTCGGGCCTCGGGTGCTGCGGGTGCTCGCGGAGGTGACGGATCCCGACGCGGGCACTGCGGAGGCGTCGGCGCGTGCGCTGCTCTCCGAGCTCGGTGCGGCTTTCGGTCGCCCTGTGCTGTTGCACGGGGAGGACGGCGGGGCTTGGGCCGTGTTGCGGTTGGCGGGGCGGCTGGGGCTGGCGACGCGGATGGGCCTGGAGGACACGTTGGTCCTGCCGGACGGTCAACGGGCGGTGTCCAACGCCGAGTTGGTGGCTGAGGCGGTGGTCCAGTATCGGGCCGGTGGCTAGCCGGGTACGCCTGCGGCGCCTGTGCGGGTGTGGTGGGGGGGGTGTAGCGCGTTCGGTTGTGTGGTGGGTCGGGGCCGTGCCGGGGGGTGTCCGTCCTCGGTCGGGCGGTGCTGTGTGCTGGGGTTGTGCTCGGTGATGGACGCCCGCCGCTGCGGGCGGACACCCCCCGGCACGTCCCCTCGCCGGCGACTCACGCTCACACCCACGCCGGATTGCTCACCGCCGGCGACTCACGCTCACACCCACGCCGGGTTGCTCACCGCCGGCGGCTCACGCTCATGCTCGTGCCGGGTTGCTCGCCATCGGCGGCCGCGGCAACGCCCTTCTTTAGGGGCGCGGGGAACTGCGCGACCAGCCACGACGGCGCCGCATACGCCCTACGACCTCACGCGGCACCCCAGATGGCGCCGGGCTGCGTACCCCTACGGTGAGCAGCTGTCCTCCGGTTCCTGTACCCGGCGGGCTGCCTTACGGCGGGCTCCTCCCCCTTGCTCCGCAAGCAGGCGTGAACCCGTCAGCCGGTCGCCGAACACGTCGTCCGGGTTGGAGAGGACACACGTGTCGAGGGAGAGGCAGCCGCAGCCGATGCAGTCGGTGAGGTGGTCGCGGAGGCGGTTGAGTTGTTTGATGCGTTCGTCGAGTTCGGAGCGCCAGGCTTCGGAGAGGCGGGCCCAGTCCTCGCGGGTGGGGGTGCGTTCCTCGGGGAGTTCGGAGAGCGCGTCGCGGATCGTGGCCAGGGGGATGCCGACGCGTTGGGCGGCGCGGACGAAGGCGACCCGGCGCAGTGCGTCACGGGAGTAACGGCGTTGGTTGCCGGTGGTGCGACGGCTGCTGATCAGGCCCTTGGACTCGTAGAAGTGCAGGGCGGAGACGGCGGCGCCGCTGCGAGCGGCGAGCTGGCCGACCGTGAGCTCGTGGATCTTCTCGGGAATCTGGGGCACCCCTCGAACCCTACCCATGCCGGTGGACCTGCGGTCCGTTGACAGGGGGCCCGCCGCCGACCATGCTAAGCAGTTGCTTAGAGTCAGTGGCGGATATTGCGAGCAGGAGGCCGGGACATGGCAGAGCCGAGGATCTTCACGGGTGCCGACGACCTGAAGGCGGCGGTGGGCGAGCAGCTGGGGTACACCGACTGGCTGGAGGTCGACCAGAAGCGGATCGATCTGTTCGCCGACGCGACTGGTGATCATCAGTGGATTCACGTCGACCCGGAGAAGGCTGCCACCGGACCGTTCGGGTCCACGATCGCGCACGGCTATCTCACCCTGTCCCTGCTACCGCTCTTCGGGCCGCAGC
This sequence comes from Streptomyces fulvoviolaceus, assembly GCF_000718165.1. Classification (GTDB taxonomy): domain Bacteria; phylum Actinomycetota; class Actinomycetes; order Streptomycetales; family Streptomycetaceae; genus Streptomyces; species Streptomyces fulvoviolaceus. Next base: position 87,331 of record NZ_JOEY01000028.1, read on the forward strand.
TGATCAAGGTCGAGGACGTGAAGATGGGCGTCAACTACGGGACGAACAAGGTCCGTTTCCCGGCTCCCGTCCCGGTCGGCTCGCGGCTGCGCGCCACCGCGACCATCACCGCCGTCGACGACGTGGCCGGCGGTGTCCAGGTGACCGTCGCGTTCAGCGTCGAGCGCGAGGGCGGCGACAAGCCGGTGTGCGTGGCCGAGTCCGTCTCGCGCTACTACCTCTAGAGCCGGCCCGGGCTACTTGATGCCCACCATCCGCAGGACGAGGTCGGCGTAGAGCGCGCCGACCTCGTCGGGCGTCATGGGACCGTCGACCGTGAACCAGCGGGCCACGTCGATACAGAGCGAGAGCACCGCGAGGGTGGTGCCCTTGACGTGCAGGACGTCGAACTCGCCGGACGCCACACCGTCCTCGATGATCCCGCGCACCTCGGCGTCGCACTGCCGGCGCAGCGCGAGGATCTCGGCGCGGGCGTCCGGACCGAGGGAGTCCAGCTCGTACTGGACCACGCGTGCGGTGGTGCGTCCGCCGGCGTGCCAGCGGACGAAGGAGCTCACCGCGTCCGCGAGCCGCTCGGTCGCGGTGCCCTCGCGACGGGCCGCCGTCTGCAGGATCTCGAGCGCCTTCTCGTGACCGATCCTGCTGATGCGGTGGAGCAGCTCTTCCTTGGTCTTGTAGTGGATGTAGAGCGCGGCGGGGCTCATGCCCGCCCGGCCCGCGATGTCGCGGGTCGTCGTGGCGTGGTAGCCGCGCTCGGCGAAGGCCTCCACCGCGGCCACGAGCAGCCGTCGCGCCGCGTCGGGCGTGACCTCGCCCCACGCCGACGTCTCGCCGCCGGCCGTCTCCTCCGCCGTACTCATCGCTCGTTCGCCCCTCTCGATGGCAAGAGCACCACCATACCGCCGAAGGTGAGCGAGCGCTTAGAGTGCCCGCTCAGAGGGTTCGGAGCGTTCAGAGCTTTTCGAACGGGCGGTACGTCCGGTCCGACGCCTCCTGGCGGTCCCGGATCACCTTGGAGAGGGTGAAGGCCGAGGTGACCAGGTACAGGACGGCGATGGCAAGGAACGCCCGCACCCAGGCGTCGGCGCTCAGCTTGAAGATGCCGATGGCGGTCGCGGCCATGGCGATGGAGAAGGAGGCGACGGCCTGGCCGTAGAAGGCTGCCGTGTTCTGCTGCTTGCCCGGTGTCTCACTCATGGGGACAAGCTTCGGCGGACGTGGGCCGCGCCACATCCGCCAAGGTACTCAGCTCCGGTACTCAGAAGGCCGAAACGCCCGTCAGCGCACGCCCGATGACCAGCTTCTGGATCTGACTGGTGCCCTCGTAGAGGGTCATCACGCGGGCGTCGCGCAGCAGCTTGCCCGCCGGATACTCGTCGATGTAGCCGTAGCCGCCGTAGACCTGGAGGGCGTTGTTCGCGGCGCGGACGGCGGCCTCCGAGGCGAAGAGCTTGGCCTTGGAGGACTCGGTGGTGAAGGGCAGGCCGCGGTCGATCAGGTCGGCCACCCGCCAGGTGAGGAGGCGGGCCGCGTCCACGTCGACGGCTATGTCGCTGATCAGCTCCTGGACCAGTTGATGGTGGGCGATCGTCTTTCCGAACTGCTCGCGCTCGCCGGCGTACCTCACCGCCGCGTCGAGGGCCGCCTGGGCTATGCCGACGCAGCCCGCCGCGACCGACATCCGGCCCTTGGCCAGGGCCGACATCGCCACCGAGAAGCCCTTGCCCTCGGGGGCCAGCATCGCGGAGGCGGGGACGCGTACGTCCTCGAGGGCCAGCTCGGCCGTGGCCTGGCCGCGCAGGCCGAGCTTGCCGTGGATGGTGCGGCGGGTCAGGCCGGGGGTGTCGGTCGGGACGAGGAAGGCAGAGACACCCTTGTGGCCGGGGGCGTCCGTGGAACGGGCGAAGAGGAGCACCACGTCGGCCCAAGTGCCGTTGGTGATGAACATCTTGGTGCCGTTGATGACGTAGTCGTCGCCGTCGCGTACGGCGCGGGTGGCGAGGTTGCCCGCGTCGGAGCCGGTGCCGGGTTCCGTGAGGCCGAAGCAGCCGACCTGCTCGCCGGAGGTGAGGCCGGGCAGCCACTGCCGCTTCTGGTCCTCGCTCCCCCAGGCCGCGATCGTCTTGGCGACCAGGCCGAGGGAGACCGACACGATGCCGCGGACCGACGAGTCGCCGCGGCCCAGTTCCTCCGTCACCAGGCAGTACGCGAGGTGGTCGCCGCCCGAGCCGCCGTACTCCTCGTCGATCGTCAGGCCCAGGAAGCCGACCTCGCCGAGCTTCTTGACGATCGACCGGTCGACCTCCTCGGCGCGGTCCCAGACGACGACGTGCGGCGCGATCTCGCGGTCCACGAAGTCCCGGGCCAGCTGCCGGACGGCGGTCTGCTCCTCGCTGAGCTCCAGGTTCATGCCGAGTCACCCCACAGAGGACGGATCTTGAAAGCCGTACATTCAAAAAGCTCGCATTTAAATTAGCACTGCTAGTTTCCAGTCGCAGCCCTACTATGTGCGCCATGGCCCGACCGCGCAAGCCCCTCCTCAGCACCGACCGGATCGTCGAGACGGCACGGGCACTCGTGGACGCGGAAGGCCTCGCGGCCGTCTCCACCCGGCGGCTCGCCGCGGAGCTGGGGGTCAGCGGGCCCTCGCTCTACAACCACTTCCGCACGAAGGACGAGATCCTCGAGGCGGTCGCCGACTCGGTGAGCGCACAGGTCGACCTGTCGATGTTCGAGGACGGACGGGACTGGCGGACCGCGCTGCACGACTGGGCCGTCTCCTACCGGTCCGCCCTGCGCGACCACCCGAACATCGTCCCGGTCCTCGCGCAGGGGCCGGGGCGTCGGCCCGCCGGGCTGCGGCTCGCCGACGCCGTCTACGGCGCGATGGTCGACGCGGGCTGGCCGCCGGCGCAGGCCACGTCCATCGGCGCACTGATGCGGTACTTCATCATGGGCTCCGCGCTCGGGTCGTTCGCCGGGGGTTTCGTCGACGATCAGAGCGCGTACGACCCCGCCGACTACCCCCACCTCGGACAGGCCCACCTCCTCGCCGAGCAGCAGGAGAAGATCGACGAGCGGGCCTTCGAGACGGGGCTCATGGCGCTCCTCGACGGGCTGGTGCAGCAGTACGAGCAGGTCCGGCGTACCGCATAGTTCGGCGGGCGCCGAAGTGTCCGTGCTCCATGCTGGGGTGCATGACCACGAGGGATCCCCAGGCACCCCAGCTGGCCCGGCTTGCCGCGCTCATCGCCGACGAGACGCGAGCCTCGTGCCTGCTGGCGCTGCTCGACGGGCGGGCGTGGACCGCGAGTGAGCTGGCCCGGCACGCGGGCGTCGCGGCGTCGACGCTGAGCGAACACCTGGGCAAGCTCGTCGCGGGCGGGCTGCTCACGGAGGAACGACAGGGGCGGCACCGGTATGTGCGGCTGGCCGGGGCGCGGGTGGCCCAGCTGGTGGAGGACCTGGCCGCACAGGTCGACCCGGGGGCGGTCGTACGGCCGCGGAGTCTGCGGGAGTCGAGTGCGGGGTCGGCGATGGCGCGGGGGCGCACTTGCTACGACCACTTGGCCGGGCGGCTCGGCATCGCGGTGACAGATGCGCTGACGGCACGTCAGTTGCTGCGCCAGGACACCGGGTTCGCGCTCACGGACGCGGGGGTCGGGTGGTTCGGCTCCGTGGGCATCTCCCTCGACCGCAAGGGGCGTCGGCCACTCGCCCGAGCCTGCCTCGACTGGACCGAGCGCCGTCCTCATCTCGCGGGGGTCGCGGGGGCGGCCCTGTGCCGACATGCCCTGGACACGGGGTGGTGCGTACGCATCGGCTCCGAGCGGGCGGTGAAGGTGACGGCGGCGGGCGAGCGTGCGCTGACCGAGCTGCTGGGAATCGAGGTGGCGGCGCTGCGGTAGTTGTTCGCCTGCGGGTGCGTCGTGGCTGATCGCGCGGTTCCCCGCGCCCCTGGGAAGTTGCGGTGCACACAGCCCCGCCAGGCACCGAAGTTCCAGCGCCGATGAGCCCTCTGCTCATCCGTCTTGACGTCCGAAATCCGCGAGCCCTCTCCCCCACTCCCCTTCTAACCTCAGGAGCATGATGCACCTCTCCCGTCGTACGGAGCTGCTCGCCGCCGGCGCCGCCACCGTCACCGTCGTGCTGTGGGCCTCCGCCTTCGTCTCCATCCGCAGTGCGGGGTCCTCCTACTCGCCGGGAGCGCTCGCGCTCGGGCGGCTGCTCTCCGGTGTGCTGGCGCTGGTGGCGATCTGTCTCGTACGGCGGGAGGGCCTGCCACTGCGGTCCGCCTGGCGCGGGATCGCGATATCCGGCGTGCTGTGGTTCGGCTTCTACATGGTGGTCCTGAACTGGGGCGAGCAGCAGGTGGACGCCGGCACGGCGGCCCTCGTCGTGAACATCGGGCCCCTCCTCATCGCGCTGCTGGGCGCACGGCTCCTCGGTGACGCGATGCCGCCGCGGCTGCTGGCGGGGATGGCGGTGTCGTTCGCGGGCGCGGTGACCGTGGGGCTGTCGATGTCGGGCGAGGGCGGCGCCTCGGTGCTCGGGGTCGTGCTGTGTCTGCTGGCGGCGGTCGCGTACGCCGGTGGGGTCGTCGCGCAGAAGCCGGCGCTGGGCTCGGCGAGCGCGCTGCAGGTGACGACGTACGGGTGTCTGGTCGGGGCGGTGTGCTGTCTGCCGTTCGCCGGTCAGTTGGTGTCGGAGGCGGCCGACGCGCCGGTCTCGGCGACGCTCAACATGGTCTATCTGGGCGTGTTCCCGACCGCGCTGGCCTTCACGACATGGGCGTACGCCCTGGCCCGTACGACGGCCAGCCGCATGGGTGCGACGACGTACGCGGTGCCCGCCCTGGTCGTCCTGATGTCCTGGCTGGCGCTCGGCGAGGTGCCGGGGCTGTTCACGCTGGCGGGCGGTGCGCTGTGCCTGGCGGGAGTCGCCGTGTCGCGCTCGCGCACCCTGCAGGCCGCGGCTCCGGTGGCCGTCCCGGAGGCGCAGCCCGAACGGGCCTCTGATTCAGCGTGAACGCGCCTTGGTGGCAAGGACCTTGATGGAGAGCAGCGCGATCACCGAGAGCACGATGATGTAGCCGGAGACCGCCATCGACGTGCCCGTCGCCTCCAGGAGCAGCACCATCAGGAAGGGCGCGAGCCCGCCGCCGAACACGGCCGCGATCTGGTAGCCGAGGGAGGCACCGGTGTAGCGCATCTCGGGCGTGAACAGCTCGGCGAACAGGGCGGCTTGGGGGCCGTACATGATGCTGAGGAAACAGCTGGCGACGAACGTGCCGACCGCCAGCCACAGCAGCGAGCCGGTGTCGATCAGCAGGAACAGCGGTATGGCCCACAGCGCGATGCCGACAGCGCCCAGCGTGTAGATCTTGATACGGCCGACCCGGTCGGAGAGCGCGGCGGCGGCCGGGATCAGCACGAGCTGGGTGAGGCTGACACAGAGCGAGACGGTGAGCACCGCGCTGCGCTTCATGTCGAGTTCGCGGGTCGTGTAGTCGAGGACACCGGTGATGAGGATGTAGAAGGTCGCGGTGTTCACGGCGAAGGAACCGCCGGCGAGAAGCACCGTGCCGAGGTGGTCGCGCAGGATCGTGCGCAGCGGGGAGCTCTGTTCCGCCTTCTCCTTCTCGGTCAACTGCCGCTCGGCCTCCCGGAATTCCGGGGTCTCCTCGACCTTCGTGTGGATGTACCAGGCCAGCACGAGCACGAACAGGCCGATGAGGAACGGCACTCGCCAGCCCCACGCCGCGAACTCGCTGTCCGTGGTGAAGGCTCCGGCCAGCAGGAAGACGGTGTTCGCGGTCACCACGCCGATGGGGACGCCGAGTTGGACGACACTGCCGTAGACACCGCGCTTGCCCTCGGGGGCGTACTCGGTGGCCAGCAGCATCGCGCCGCCCCACTGGGCGCCGACCGCGATGCCCTGGACGACGCGGAGGGCGACCAGCAGGATCGGGGCGGCGACGCCGATGGTGTCGTACGTCGGCAGCAGGCCGATGCCGGTGGTGGCCAGGCCCATGAGCGTGAGCGCGAGGACCAGCATCGGCTTGCGGCCGCGCTTGTCGCCGAGGTGACCGGCGACGATGCCGCCGATCGGGCGGGCCAGGAAGCCCACGGCGAAGGTCGCGAAGGCGGCGAGGACACCGGCGGTGGAGCTGCCCGCCGGGAAGTACAGGTCGCCGAGGACCAGGGCGGCGGCTATGCCGAAGACGAAGTAGTCGTACCACTCGACGGCGGAGGCGAGGGCTGCGGCGGTGGCCACGCGGCGACGGTTGGCGGTGGGGAGAGCCGTGCTGGGGAGAGGGTGAGCGGTGGGGGCTGTGTCCATGCGTGCACACTCCGGTGGGTGCGGTGGGGACGTTCCCGGGAACATACTGACCGGACGGTATGGGGTCAACGGTTCTGCGGGAAGGTTGCCCGGAGCATCCGAAGGCTCCGGGCGCCCCACACGACTCAGAACACCACGAGCGCCCGTCCGCCCTTGCCGGCCAGCATGTTCTCGAACGCCGCCGGAATCCCGTCCAGCGCGATCCGTTCCGTCACCAGCGCTCCCAGGTCCAGGCGGCCCGCGCGGACGTGTTCGGCGAGCACCGGCAGGTCCTCCGCCGGGTTCGAGTTGCCGTACACACAGCCCGCGAGAGTCCTGCCCCAGTGGAAGATCTCCAGGGCGTTGAAGGTGACCTGCTGGTCCTTGCCGCCGATGCCGACGACCGTGGTGCGGCCGCCACGGCGGGTGGAGTCCCAGGCGGTGCGGATCGTCGTCGCGCGGCCCACGCACTCGACGGCGACATCGACGCCCTGCTTGCCGGTGAGGGCGCGGATCTCGCGGGCCGTGTTCTCGGAGGCGACCAGGTAGTCGGTGGCTCCGGCCGCGCGCGCCAACTCCTCCTTCTCCGGGGAGACATCGACCGCGACGATCTTCGATGCGCCCGCGATACGGGCCGCCTGGAGCGCGGCGAGGCCCACTCCCCCGACGCCGTACACCGCGACCGTCTCGCCCGCCCGGACCCGCGCCGAGTGGTGGACGGCGCCGTAGCCGGTGAGAACCGCGCAGCCGAGGAGGGCCGCGTCGGTGAGCGGGATGCCCCCGGGGAGGGGCAGGACGCAGGACGCCGGCACGACCGTCTCCTCGGCGAACGCGGCGACGTTCAGGCCGGGGTGGAGGTCGGAGCCGTCGGACGTACGGTGCGCGTACACGTCGGCGGCGCCGTTGAGGGCGTTGGCGCACAGCCACACCTCACCGAGCGAGCAGGCGTGGCAACTGCCGCAGGAAGGAGCCCAGTTGAGGACGACCTCGGCACCCGGCGCGACACCCGTGACCCCTTCGCCGACGGCGACCACGGTGCCCGCGCCCTCATGACCGAGGACGGCGGGCACCGGGACCCGCATGGTGCCGTTGGACAGGGACAGGTCGGAGTGGCAGACCCCGGCGGCGGCGAGCCGGACGCGGACCTGGCCCGGGCCGGGGTCCGGGAGGTCGATGTCGGTGACCTCCAGCGGAGCGCCTACGGCGGGAAGGACTGCTGCGCGAACCACGTGAAGGCTCCTCAGAACTGCAGGGACTTGGTCTGGAGGTACTCGGCGAGGCCGTGCGAGCCGAGCTCCCGGCCCACGCCCGACTGCTTGTAACCGCCGAAGGGCGCAAGGGGGTTGAAGCGGCCGCCGTTGATGTCGACCTGGCCGGTCTCCAGGCGCCGGGCGAAGGCCACCGCCTCCGCCTCGTCGCCGGCCCAGACGGCGCCCGCGAGGCCGTAGACCGTGCCGTTGGCGATGCGCAGGGCGTCCTCCTCGTCCTCGTAGCGGAGGATGGAGAGGACCGGGCCGAAGATCTCCTCCTGGGCGATGGTCATGTCGGGGGTCACATCGGCGAATACCGTCGGCGACACGAAGTAGCCCTGTTCGCACGGCGATTCAGGGCCTCCCGCGACCAGCCGCGCTCCCTCCGCCACGCCCTTCTCGATGTAACTCCGGACCCGCGCCTGCTGCTTGGCGTTGACGACGGGGCCGATGCGGTCGCCGTACTTGGCGGCGGCGGTCGCGGCGAGCTCGACCGCCTCGTCGTACTGCTCCCGATGGACCAGCATGCGTGTCCAGGCGCTGCACGTCTGGCCGGAGTTGGACATCACGTTGGCGACGCCGACGTTGACGGCCTTGGCCAGGTCGGCGCTCGGCAGGATGACGTTGGCGGACTTGCCGCCGAGTTCCAGGGCGACCTTCTTGACGGCCGCGCCCGCCGTCGCGCCGATCTGCCTGCCGACGGCCGTGGAGCCGGTGAAGGAGACCAGGTCGACGTCCGGGTGCCCGGCGAGGGCCTGTCCGGCGACCGGGCCGAGGCCGGTCACGAGGTTGAAGACACCGGCCGGAACGCCGGCTTCGTGCACCGCCTCGGCGAAGAGCTGGGCGACCAGCGGGGTGTCCTCGGCGGGCTTCAGGACGACCGTGCAGCCCGCCGCGAGGGCGGGGGCGACCTTCGCCACGATCTGATGGAGCGGGTAGTTCCACGGCGTGATGGCCGCGACCACGCCGATGGGCTCGTGGTAGACGGTGGAGTTGCCGGCCTTCTCCTCGAAGGCGTACGTCGCCGCCAGTTCGGCGTAGGAGCCGGCGACCGCGACGGGGACGGCGGCGTGGACGTTCTGCGAGAACTTCAGGGGCGAGCCGAGCTCGGCGGTGACCGTCTCGGCGACCTCCTCCGCGCGGGTCACGAGGACGTCCCGGAGGGCGGTCAGGCGGGCGGCCCGGTCGGCGGGGGCGGTCGCGGCCCAGGCCGGGAGGGCGGCGCGGGCGGCCCGTACGGCGATGTCCACGTCCTCGGCGGTGCCGGCCGGGACCCGGCCGATGACCTGCTCGTCGGCCGGGTTCACGACCTCGATCACGTCCGGGCCGGTGGCGGGGCGCCACCCGCCGTCGATGTACATGCCGTCGTGCGCCTTCATCGTGCTGCCTCCCGGGGGTGGGCCGTGTCGTCGTCCGACCCTTAAACTAGCGGCGATAGTTTTTTAACGCCAGGCGTCCCAGGACATCAGAAGTCGACGCGGGTCCGATCGTCCACCCTGCCCACGGATCCCTGACCGAAAGCCATCTCGTACGCCCGGTGGATCTCCTCGGTCTTCCGGTCGCCCCATCGCGGCGGAGCCGCCTGTCGATACAGCCCCGCACCCCTTCGGGGCGCGGTCGGACCGGACCCTCGCCCAGCACGCCCGGCGGGTCCTACTCCTCCAGGTCCGGCAGCCGCGCCGGGGACGGGCAGATGCGTTCGCCGTGCTGGTCGAAGACGAAGAGGTGGGCTATGTCGACGAGCAGGGGGACATGCATGCCTCGGCGGAAGTCGATGTCGGGGGTGGTGCGGACGACGAGGTCGCCGGGGAGGCGGCCCTCGGTCGGCTTCGGCTCGGGGTCCGCGGGCTCGTCCAGGACCACGACCGGGCCGGCCCGCAGGGCCACCGCCCGCTCCCGCAGGCGGTCCAGGACCGTACCCTCGCGGCGGCGGCGCCGGGTGGGGTGGACGGCGGGGCGCGGGGCCTCCAGGTCCGGCACGAGGGCGGGCCGGGAGCCGGTGTTGAAGTGGACGAGGACCTCGTGGCCCTGGAACTCGACGTACTCCACCAGGCCGGTGATCGGCACCTCGCCGGGGCGGGCGGAGGCCGCCTTCGCGATGCGTACGGCCTCCGAGCGCAGGCCCACGATGACCTCGCGGCCCTGCTGGACGCGGAGCAACTGGTGGTCCAGGCAGAGGGGTTCGGGCAGGCGCAGGTACTGCTTGCCGAGGCTGATGGTCATCGCGCCGTCCAACGGGGCGCGGACCAGGCCGCGCAGGAGGTTGATGCGCGGGGTGCCGATGAAGGCGGCGACGAAGACGTTGCGGGGCAGGGCGTACACCGAGCGCGGGGTGTCGAGTTGCTGGAGGACCCCGCCGCGCAGGACGGCGACCCGGTCGCCGAGTGACATGGCCTCGGCCTGGTCGTGGGTGACGTAGACCGTGGTGACGCCCAACTCCCGGGTGAGGGCGGCTATTTCGGCGCGGAGGTGGTTGCGGAGCTTGGCGTCGAGGTTGGACAGCGGCTCGTCCATCAGGAAGGCGGAGGGGTGGCGGGCGATGGCCCGGCCCATGGCGACGCGCTGGCGTTCACCGCCGGAGAGCTGGCCCGGGTAGCGGTCGAGGAGGTCCTCGATGCCGAGCATGCGGGCGGTGGCGTCCACGCGTGGGCTCGGGTCCTCGCCGGGGGCCTCCAGGCGCAGCGGGAAGCCGATGTTGCCGCGGCTCGTCATGTTCGGGTACAGGGCGAAGTTCTGGAACACCATCGCCATGTCCCGCTCCGCGGGGAGAAGGTTGTTGGAGTACTCGCCGTCGAGCAGCAACTGGCCCTCGGTGATCTCCTCCAGCCCGGCGATCATTCTGAGCACGGTGGACTTGCCGCAGCCGGAGGGCCCCAGCAGCACGAGGAACTCGCCGGGCGCGATGTCCAGCGACAGCCGGTCCACCACGCGGACGCCTCGCGTGTAGGCCTTGCTCACGTCGTGCAGGGAGATGGCGCGTGTCATGGCAGTGCCCCCGGGGGCTCACTGAGCGAACGCTGGTGCTCCGCGGTCGAACGCCCACGTTCGGGTCGTACGGGGCGTGTGAGTCACGGAAGTTAACGGATTGTACGAGCCCCGGGGAAGCCGCGTGCGAGGATCGGGCACTCCGGTCCAGCTGGTGAGAAAGCGGACGACCGGATTCAGCGGCTGGCGGCGGCCCGGACCGGCTCTCGGATCCCCGTGAGGTGGGCGAACACGACGACGTTGCCCGAGTAGCCGGTTCGGCGGTTGAAGGTGCCACCACAGGTGATGAGCCGGAGCTCGGGGCGCCCGCGCGGGCCATAGACCTCCCGGTTGGGGAAGCGGTCCTTCTCGTACTCTCTGACGGCGTCGACGGTGTAGACGGCGGTACGTCCGTCGGCCCGCCGCACCTCGACGAGGCGTCCGGGCTCGAGTTCGGTGAGGCCCGCGAAGACCGCGGGGCCGCTGTCCGTGTCCAGGTGACCGACGGCGACGGCGGTGCCCTGCTGACCGGGGGACGGGCCGTCCTCGTACCAGCCCGCGAGGTTGGGGTGGTCGTCCGGCGGTGCCGTCAGGCGCCGGCCCCCGTCCAGCCGTAGGCCCGTGACAGGGGCGTCGACGTCCAGATAGGAGATGACGAGTCCGGTGGCCCGGGAGCGGGGCAGGGCGCGGGGCCGCGGTGGGGCCGGGGAGGGGCGGGTGGCGCCGGGCGACGGGCGGCGGGGCCGCGCCGTGGCCTTGTCGCCGCCGGCCCCGGCCGGTTCGGGCCGCGGCCTGTGCAGACCGGTGCCCGTCGAAGTCCGCTCCGGGTGCGCCGCTCGCGCGTCGACACGGCTGCCCGCAGCCCCGGCGGGGCCCGGTGAAGGGGTGGCGACCGCTTCACCGGGCTCCTCGTCGTGCGCCCACAGGACGCCGCCCAGCACCAGGGAGACGGCCACCACGACCGTCCTCGCCAGGCGGTAGGCACGCGTCCGGCTCCAGGGCCTCCGCCCGGACCTACGCCGCGCCATGCGGGCGACGGCGAAGCCGGAGCCAGACCGCCCCGCCGACCGCGGCCAGTCCCACGGCGGCGGCACCGGCGACCGGGCCGATCGCGGCTTCACGGGCGAGTCCGCCACCGCCGGCCGGCGGGCCGCCGTTGGGGCCGCCGGGACCGCCGCCAGGACCGCCGGTGCCGCCACCGGGACCGCCGGTGCTACCACCGGGTCCGTCGGGCGGGCACTCGACCCAGAACACCTTGTGCTTGTTCTGGCCGTCCCCGTCCCCGGTGGCCCACGTGAGCTTGTAGTGCCCGTTGGCCAGCGAGATCACCTCGGTGCTGCCCTCACCGTCGTTGGTGAGCGTGAGGTCGCCCTCCTTGACCTTGCCGCCGGAGGACGGGGGCTGGGTCGCGATGGTCCAGTGGACCTCCTCATTCGCGTCGAAGTTGAAGGCGTCGAGGTAGAACCTGCACACGTGGGGATCGTTGTCCGGCTCGGCCGTCGGCTTGTACTGCGCGTGGATCTTGACGTCTCCATTGTTGGCCGCGACTGCGGGTGCCCCGGTCAGGGCGCAACCCGCGAGGGTGAGGGCCGCGACGGCGGCGGCTCGGCGTTGGCGAGTCGTGGTGGGCATGCGAAGTCCTCCGAGTCTGACGATTATCGTACAAATCGTGCTTCGTCTGACTCTCTGTCACATGTCCTTCGCGAACGGGGCAGCCCCGCCCTACCACCCGTCAGTCTTCGCTCTTTCGGCCCAAGGTCACGCCGAACCGGCGGGGCACGACGGGCTCACCGGACTCCCCGGTCGGCTTCGCCGGCGAGCGCAGCGCCACCCCCGCCGACAGGAACAGCAGCCCCCCGAGCATCACGAAGGGTGCCGCCACGCCCGCGATCCCCGCGACCAGGCCCGCGGTGGCGGGGGCGGCGACCTGGCCGAGGCGGTTGCCGGTCAGGCGCAGGGCGAGGGCCGTGGAGCGGGCGCCGTCGGGGGCGGCCTGGACGACCGTCGTCATCGACAGCGGCTGCCCGACGCCGAGGCAGAAGCCGAGGGCGGCCAGCATCAGGGCCAGCACCCACACCGGCGCCGGCAGGGCGATCCCCGCGCACAGCACGGCCGCCAGCAGACAGGTCACGGTGAGGAGCAACGACCGCCCCAGCAGGCGCAGTAGCGGCGTCAGCACCAGGCGGCATGCGATCGTGGCCGCCGCGCGCAGGCTGAGCAGGACGCCGATCACGGACGGGGCGATGCCCCGGTGCTCGCCGACCACCGGAAGGTAGGCGGTGAGGATGTCGGTCGCCGACAGCACGGAGAGGCTGACGAAGATGCCCGCGGGCACGCCCCGGGCGCGCAGGATGCGCTGGACCGGGATGCGATCGGCCCGTTCCACAGGGGACTTGGACGTCGTACGGCTCTCTATGCGCCACAACGACGTCAGCGCGACCGCGCCCCCCGCACCCGCGACGAGCAGCGCCAGCGCGCTCGTGCCCGCCATGTCCGAGCCGCCGATCAGGGCACCCGCCGCGATCGGGCCGACCAGCTGCCCCAGCGAGGCGCCGATCGTGAAGTGCCCGAAGTTGCGGTCCTGTTCGTGCGGGGCGGACTGACGGGCGACGAGGGACTGGGCGCCGATCACGAAGCAGAGGTGGCCGAGGCCCATCACCCCGCTCCAGATCGCCATCGCCCAGAGGGAGTCGGCGAGGCCGCTGAGCGCGCAGCCGCCGGAGATGAGGACCACGCCGACGGGCAGCAGGGGCGCGCAGCGGCCGTGGTCCGTGCGGCGCCCCAGCGGGACCGCCGCGAACAGCGGGAGCAGGGCGTACACACCCGCGATCACACCGATCGCCCGCTCGTCCGCGCCCAGCGCGAGGGCCCGGTAGGAGACGGCGGGCCGGGCCATCGACACCGCCCCCTGCGCGAAGCTGAAGGCGATGACGAGGCGGAGCAGCCAGCCGCGGTTCCCACCGGGCCCCATGAGCGAGTCCTCCGTCGAACAGTCGAGCGGTCGGGCGAACGGTCAGATGATCCCGAAGAGGATTCCTGCCCCGAGGATGATGAGGGATGTGAGCGCAGCCCACTTGACCACGAACTTCGTGTGGTCGCCGAACTCCACCTTGGCCATGCCGACCAGGACGTAGACGGCCGGGACGAGCGGGCTCGACATGTGCAGCGGCTGGCCGACGAGCGAGGCGCGGGCCATCTCCAGCGGGGAGACGCCGTGGGCCGCGCCGGCCTCGGCGAGGACCGGGAGGACGCCGAAGTAGAAGCCGTCGTTCGACATGAAGTAGGTGAGCGGGAGGCTCAGGACGCCGGTGACGAGGGCCATGTGCGGGCCCATGCCCTCGGGGATGACGTCGACCATCCAGCGGGCCATGTGGTCCACCATGCCGGTGCCCTGGAGGACGCCGGTGAAGACGGCGGCGGCGAAGACCATGCCGGAGACGTTGAGGACGTTGTCGGCGTGGGCGGCGAGCCGGGCCTTCTGGTCCGGGATGTGCGGGAAGTTCACGGTGAGCACGAGCGCCGCGCCGATCAGGAACAGCACCGGGATCGGCAGCCACTCCATGATCATGGCGGTGAGCAGGGTGACCGTGAGCAGCGCGTTGAACCAGTAGAGCTTGGGGCGCAGGGTGGCGCGGTTCGGGTCGAGGACCTGGAAGCGCTCCGCGTCGCCCTCCTCGGCGTCGGTGCCGGAGCCGGCGCCGCCGGTGGTCACGGGGGTCTTCGAGTCACCGGAACCACCGGCACCCACCAGAACCGTCTCGGTCTCCTCGGCCTTCTCCTCGACCAGGATCTCGTCCAGCGTGAGCACGCCCAGCCGCTTGCGCTCGCGCTTGCCGAGCACGTACGAGAGGACGAAGACGCCCAGGAGGCCGACGGCGAGGGCCGGGATCATCGGGACGAAGATGTCGCTGGCGTCCAGCTTCAGCGCAGTCGCGGCGCGGGCGGTCGGGCCGCCCCACGGCAGCGTGTTCATCACGCCGTTGGCCATCGCGGCGACACCGGTCATCACGACCAGGCTCATCTTCAGGCGCTTGTACAGCGGGTACATCGCCGAGACCGTGATCATGAAGGTGGTCGAGCCGTCGCCGTCCAGCGAGACGATCGCGGCGAGCACGGCGGTGCCGACGACGATCCGCATCGGGTCCGCCTTGGCGAACTTCAGGATCCCGCGGACGATCGGGTCGAAGAGACCGACATCGATCATCACACCGAAGTAGACGATCGCGAACATGAGCATCGCCGCGGTGGGGGCGAGGCTGGTGACGCCGTCGATGACGTAGTCACCGAGCTTGGCGCCCTTTCCGACGAAGACGCAGAACAGTGCCGGGATCAGCACGAGCGCCGCGATCGGCGACATCTTTTTCATCATGATCAGGACCAGGAAGGTCGCGATCATGGCGAAGCCGAGGATGGTCAGCATGAGTGGATACCTAACGTTCGCCCTTGAACATCCCACCGGGGAAGGCGGTGCGATGACGTTAGGTCCGTTCAAACGGCGTTAACAAGACGTTGACACGTGAGCAATAAGCGCAAAACTGCAGGTCACGGCTTTGCTCAGCTCACAGGGTGGTTACGGCGGCCAGTTTTACCGGTACGCCGTTGAGGACCGCGTTGCCCGACAGGGGGTCGAGCAGGCTGCCGTCGAGGAGCTGGTTGACGTTGACGCCGGGGTCCTGTGCGGCGTGGCTGAGGCGGGTGCCGGGCCGGTCGTGGCCCCAGCCGTGCGGCAGGCTCACCACACCCGGGCGCACTCCGTCGGTGACTTCGGCGGGGGCGGTCACCTCTCCCCCGGCTCCCTTCACGCGTACGGGCGCCCCGTCCCGCACGCCGAGCCGTTCGGCGTCCTCGGGGTGGATGTGGAGGGTGCAGCGGTTGGTGCCGCCGGTGAGGGCGGGGACGTTGTGCATCCAGCTGTTGTTGGAGCGCAGATGGCGGCGGCCGATGAGGACCAGGCCCTCGGGGCGCTGTTTCAGCGCCTGGAGCAGACGGGGCAGGTCGTCGGCGATCGGCTGCGGCAGCAGTTCGACCTTGCCGCTCCTGGTCTTCAGCGGCTGCGGCAGGCGGGGCCGCAGCGGTCCGAGGTCGAGGCCGTGCGGGTGGGCCAGCAGCTGCTCCAGGCTCAGCCCGTCCGGTCGTACGCCGAAGCCGTCGCCGTACGGGCCGAGACGCAGCATCATGTCGAGGCGGCGCTCGGGGCCGGTGTCGCCGGTGAGCTGCGCGGCGACACCGCGGGGCTCGCGTCCGTATACCGGCGAGTGCGCTTCCTTGACCGCCTTGCCGAGGGTCTGGCCGATGACCAGGTCGTCCACGGCGGACGGGTCGGCACCGTGCATGCCGGTCGCGGCGAGGGTCAGCCGGGCCAGGATCTCGGTCTCGGCCATGCGGCCGGGCTCCAGGGGGACGGCGGGGCGGGTGTAGCGGACCTGGTTGCGTACGGCGAGGGTGTTGAAGGCGAAGTCGTGGTGCGGGCTCTGGGAGGGCGGGGGCGGCGGCAGCACGACGTGGGCGTGGCGCGAGGTCTCGTTGAGGTACGGGTCGACGCTCACCATGAAGTCGAGCGAGCCGAGGGCCTTGTCGAGGCGGTCGCCGTCGGGTGCGGACAGGACCGGGTTGGCGGCGACGGAGATGAGCGCGCGGATCGGCTCGCCCTCCTGCGTGGCGGTGTCGATCTCCTCGGCGAGCGCGGAGAGCGGCAACTCGCCCTTCGCCTCGGGGTGTTGGGACACCCGGGAGTGCCAGCGGCCGAGTGCGAAGCCGTGGCTGGGCCCGGCGGGCCGGGGCGTCCTGTCGGTGGCCGCCTGCGGGAACAGGGCGCCGCCGGGGCGGTCGAGGTTGCCGGTGAGGATGTTGAGGACGTCGACGAGCCAGCTGGCCAGGGTGCCGTGCGGGACGGTGCAGCTGCCGATGCGGGCGTAGACGGCGGCCGTCGGGGCGGCGGCGAGTTCGCGGGCGAGGGTGCGGATCGTGCCGGCGTCCACGTCGCAGGCGTCGGCGGCGGCTTCGGGGGTGAAGTCCCGTACGACGTACCGGAGTTCGTGCAGCCCCTGGAGGTGCGGGGTCAACTCGCCGGTCGCCACGAGGTCTTCCTCGAACAGGACGTACGCCATCGCCGCGAGGAGCAGCGCGTCGGTGCCGGGCCGGATCGCGAGGTGCCGGTCGGCGAGCTTGGCGGTGCGGGTGCGGCGCGGGTCGATCACGGTGAGGGTGCCGCCGCGGGCCTTGAGGGCCTTGAGCTTGCCGGGGAAGTCGGGGGCGGTGCACAGACTCCCGTTGGACTCCAGGGGGTTGGCGCCGATCAGCAGCAGGTGGTCGGTGTGGTCCAGGTCCGGTACGGGGATCGCGTTGGCGTCGCCGAAGAGCAGTCCGCTGGAGACGTGCTTGGGCATCTGGTCGACCGTGGACGCGGTGAAGACGCTGTGGGTGCCGAGCCCGGCGAGCAGCACCGGCGGGTAGAGGGCGCCGGCCATGGTGTGCACGTTGGGGTTGCCGAGGACGACACCGACGGCGTGCGGGCCGTACCGCTCGACGACGGGCCGGATCCCGGCGGCGACCGCGTCGAACGCCTCCTCCCAGGTGGCCTCGCGCAGCTCGCCGTCCTTGCGCACCAACGGGGTGCGCAGCCGGTCGGGGTCGCCGTCGACGGCCCCGAAGGAGGCCCCCTTCGGGCAGATGAACCCCTTGCTGAACACATCGTCGCGGTCGCCTCGGGCGCCGGTGACCCGGGCCCCCTCGATGGTGAGGGTCAGGCCACAGGTGGCCTCGCAGAGGGGGCAGATGCGCAGGGCGGTGCGGGACACGGGGTCCTCCCGGAGGGCGGCGGCGACGATGACGCACATACTCGTGCCGAGCATACCGACCGGTAGGCACGGAGGGGAGGCCCCTCGGGGGGTGAGGTCGGAAACCCGCGCGCCGTCGGTCCGGCACGCGCCCCAGGTCAGTCCAGCACCCGCGCCAGATACGCCCGCAGCAGCTCCCTGGCCTCCGAGATGATCTTCTCGTCGCCCTCCGGCGTCACCCGGAAGGCCAGGTGCACCAGGGTGTCGGCCGTTTCGACCGCTATGAGGAAGGTGCGGCGCAGGTCCTCGTCCGGTTCCCGGTCGAGGTAGCCGGACAGGAGGTCGGTGAGGCGGTCGGCGACACGGTGGTTGGGTTCGGCGTGGCGGGAGCCGACCGGGATCTGGTTGCCGAAGTCGACGAGGGAGAAGCCGGGCGCGGTGCGCTTCATGGCCAGGTACTCGTCGAGGACGGCGTCCATCGCCGTGCGCCAGCCGCCGTCCCGGGACTTCCCCAGGCGCTCGGTGACGCACTCCGTGAAGCGCTCCAGGTTGCGCTGGGCGAGGGCGTCGGCCATCTGCCGCTTGTTGCCGAAGAAGCGGTAGACCGAGCCGATGGGGACGCCTGCGCGCAGCGCGACGGCCCGGGTGCTCAGGTCGTCGTAGCCGACCTCGTCGAGCAGGTCGGCGCAGGCGTCGAGGATTCTGGTCAGTCGTTCGGCACTGCGCCGCTGCACGGGCGCACGGCGTAGCGATGTCGCTTGGGGCACGGGCTTCATGATGCCTTTCCGCCGCGGTCCGGTGAACCCTGCCCCCCGGTACGGGACCGGGCGCCCGTGGCACTCATCGCCCGCCGTCCGTACTCGCCGTGGCCGTCGGGGTGCTCGCCGGGCCCTTCCCCGAGGCCGTGACGTCCGCCGTGCTCTCGACCGGCTCGCCGTCCACGGCCCAGACGGTGCCGTCGTCGGCGTACAGGCGCGCGGTGAGGTGATGTGTGCCGTGCGGGACATAGCCGGCGGGGAGGCGGTACTCGGGGGTGCGGAGGGTGGCGACGGGGCTGTCGTCCACGAGGAGGACGGCGACGCCGCGGCCGGCGACCGCCTTCGCCTTCGCGCCGGCGGACGAGAAGCGGAAGTCGCTCACGGTCAGCCGTACGGTCCAGCTGTCGTCGGCGTCCGGCTGCACCTCGATGCCGACCTCGGGGGCCTCGTCCTTGTCCACCTCGCGGTAGTGGCGGCCCTCCTTGTCGGTGTCGTCGAGGACCTTGCCCACCGGTGAGACCGACGCGCCGTTCTTGTTCTCCTGCGCGTCACCGGATTCGCAGCCCGCGGATCCGGTCAGCAGCAGGACACAGACCGCGAGCGCGGCAAGAGGCCTCCACGTCCACGACATGCCCGGGAGCGTAGAACACCGGTCCGACACCTCGGATCCCCCTGGGGTCTGGTTCTCACCTCGTCCTCCATGAGGAGGCCCGTACACCCGAGGTGGTTCCACCGTCCTCTTGCGCCCGCCAGACCGCAATCCTACGGTGAAGCATAGGAATCAGACCGCAAGGGAGCGATCATGAGCGGGGACTCGCGGAAGACCGCCGAGGGCTTGACCTATCTCTCCGGTTTCGGCAACGAGCACAGCTCGGAGGCCGTCCCGGGCGCGCTGCCCGAGGGTCGCAACTCTCCCCAGCGCGCCCCGCTCGGGCTGTACGCGGAACAGCTCAGCGGTTCGGCGTTCACCGAGCCGCGGGCCCACAACCGCCGTTCCTGGCTCTACCGCATCCGCCCGTCGGCCGCGCACCCGGCGTTCACGCACACGCACAACGGCTGGATCCGTACGGCCCCCTTCACGGAGTCCGTGCCGGACCCGAACCGGCTGCGCTGGAGCCCCCTGTCGGACCCCGCCGACGGCACCGACTTCCTCGCCGGCCTGTGGACCCTCGGCGGCAACGGCGACGTGACCCAGCGCTCCGGCATGGCCGTGCACCTGTATCACGCCAACTCCTCGATGGACCGCGTCTTCAGCGACGCGGACGGCGAGCTGCTGATCGTGCCGGAGCGGGGCGGGCTGTTGCTGCACACGGAGTTCGGGCTGCTGCATGTGGAGCCGGGACATGTGGCGCTGGTTCCGCGTGGGGTGCGCTTCCGTGTGGAGCTGTTGGATGCCTCGGCACGGGGTTATGTGTGCGAGAACTACGGTGCCCCCTTCCGCCTCCCCGACCTCGGCCCCATCGGTGCCAACGGGCTCGCCAACGCCCGGGACTTCCAGGCACCCGTCGCCGCCTACGAGGACGTCGAGGGCCCGGTGGAGGTGGTCAACAAGTTCTGCGGCAACCTCTGGACGGCGACGTACGACCACTCGCCGCTCGACGTCGTCGCCTGGCACGGCAACCATGTGCCGTACATCTACGACCTACGCCGTTTCAATGTGCTCGGCACCATCTCCTACGACCATCCGGACCCGTCGATCTTCACGGTGCTGACGTCCCCGTCCGACACCCCCGGCCTGGCCGGCGTCGACTTCGTGGTCTTCGCGCCGCGCTGGCTGGTGGGCGAGGACACCTTCCGGCCGCCGTACTTCCACCGGAACGTGATGAGCGAGTACATGGGCCTGGTCGAGGGCGCGTACGACGCGAAGACCGCCGGTCCCGGGGGCTTTGTGCCCGGCGGCGGCTCGCTGCACAACATGATGTCGGCGCACGGGCCGGACCGGGAGACCTTCGACCGGGCGAGCGCCGCCGAGCTGGGGCCGCAGAAGGTCGACGACGGCCTGGCGTTCATGTTCGAGACGCGGTGGCCGGTGACACTGACGGCGCACGCGGCGCACGCGGACCACCTGCAACCGCACTACGACGACGTGTGGCGGGGCCTCGAACGTCACTTCCGCCCGTTGCGCTGATCGTCGACGACCGGTACGGATGACCCGTGACCTCCTTCGCCCCGGACTCGATCGTCCTGAACCGCAAACTGCCGCTCTGGTATCAGGTGTCGCAGTCGCTGCGCGCCTCGATACTCGGCCGCGCGCCGCAGGACCCGCTGCGGCTGCCCACCGAGGAGCAGTTGGCGGGGCACTACGGCGTGAGCGTGCTGACCATGCGGCAGGCGCTGAAGGAGCTGGAGGACGAGGGGATGATCACGCGCCACCGCCGACGCGGCACGTTCATCGAGCCGGACGCCCGCCGGGGCGCGCCCGTACGCCTGCTCGGCTCGGTGGACGCGATCGTGGCCCAGCAGTCCGGCATGGTCACCGAGCTGCTCGACCACGGCAGGACACCCGTGCCGGCCGAACTCACCGAGTTCTTCCCGGAGATCGACGCGGTGGCGACGTACCACCGGCTGCGCGGCGACGAGAAGACCGGCGAGCCCACGAACCACGCCCGCAACTACGTCCGCCCCGAACTGGCCGCCCGCATCGATCCGCAGGACCTGGTCCGCTGGCCGATGACCAAGGTGCTGCGGGATGTCGTCGGGGCGGACATCAGCCGCATCACGGACACCGTGGAGGCCCGCCTCGCGGACCCGGAGACGGCGCGCCTCCTCCAAGTCCCGCTGCTCAGCCCGATCCTGCTCTACACGGGCGTGACGTACGACGGTGACGGGCGCCCGCTGGACGTGGCCGTGATCCACTACCGGGGCGATCGCTTCTCCTTCACGGTGACCTTGGACGCCACCTGACCCCCATGTCCTTGCCAAGTCGTACGATGCCCAGCGTGACGCACGACGACGCTCCGCTGCTGGCGGACCTCATGCCGTGGACCGTCGCACCGCCGCGGCTCGGCCGGGGGTGGCCGACGGGCCCCGACGCAGCATCCCTGAAAGCCCGCTGGGACGCCCTGGTGAAGGCCGAGGGCCCGGACCGGGAGGCCCTGTTCGAGCCGACCCGCTCGCGCACCCTGCGCTCGGCGGTCGGGCAGCTCCCGGGACAGCCGGGCGGCACGGAGAAGCTGCTCCGTGCCTCGGGCCCCTGCCCGGAGCCCGTCCGTGTGCTGCACGCCCCCTTCGACGAGCAGTGGCTGATCCCCGACCACCGGCTGATCGACGCGGCCCGGCCCGAGTTGTGGCGGGTCGCGGACGAGCGGCAGGTCTTCGTCGTCGAGGCCCCCGACGCTCCCCTGCTGGCGACGTCCCTGCTCCCGCTCTCCCGCCCCGGCCGCATCCGCCCGCTGTACCGCCGCCCCGGCGGCACCGAACCCAACCTGGCACCGGGCCTGTTGGAGCACCTGAGCGCCCGGCTGGCCCTGTCCCCCACCCCGTCCGACGTCCTCGCCTGGATCCTGGCGACCGCGCGCCCGACGCTCGCCGTCCCGCTCACCGAGGACCCCGAACTCTGGACGCGGGGCGTCGAGTTGGGCCACCGGCTGCTGTGGCTGATGCGCCGCGACGGCGAGCGCCCGAAGCTCCCCGGCGGCCGTCGCCCGTACGTCCGCGCCCCGCTGCCCTCCCGCCCCCTGGCCCTGCACTACGACCGCGACGAGGAGACCCTGCACCTCGACGAGGGCCGCGTCTCCCCCGTACCGCCCGAGGCCTGGGACTTCGAGGTGACCGGGGTACGCGTCCTGGAGCAGTGGTTCACGACCCGCACCACCGAGCCGGAACCCGGCACACTGGCGGCGATCCGCCCGGCGACCTGGCCGCAGACGTGGACCTCGGAGCTGCTGGAGCTGATCACCGTCCTGACCCTGCTCGCGGAACTACGACCGCAGCGGGAGGAGTTGACGGTCACGGCCCCGATCACGGCGGCGGAGCTGCACAGAGCGGACGTACTCCCGGTGCCGGAGTCGGCCCATCGCCCAGCGTCGGTCCTGGACCACCACGAGGAGGGCCCCGAGGGGCAGTACGCCCTGCTCTGAGCGGGCCGGGCGGTCCGGTGCAGTCGGCGGTTGGGCAGCACCCTCAAGGGGCGCGGAGAACTGCTCGACCAGCCACAACGGCGCCGCAGACAAACAACGGCCAAGCAGGCGCTAGCCAAACGCGTCGATCACCTTCCTCAGCATCCACTCGAACGCCGCCTCCAGATCGATCGGCCCGGAGTCCTCCATGAAGGCCGCGGCCATGCGCGGATACGCCCCGCTCGCGATCTGGCTGCCCAGATAGGCGATCCGCACCGCGTTCTCCTGCTCCTCGGACCAGGGCAGCGAGCGGGTGCGCTCGGCCGTCGCCAGTTCGTTGCCGACATACGTCGTCACACAGCCGTTCAGCAGCGCGATGAGCTGGATCTTCGTGCCGTAGGTCGCCTCCAGCGGGTCCAGGCAGGCCAGGCAGTGCTCCAGGTACCGCAGCGAGTTGGGGCTGAAGCCGTAGACCGGGGACATCAAGGCGGGCAGCCAGGGGTGGCGGCGCATCAGTGCTCGGGTCTGGCGGGCGGCCCGGAGCATGTCGGCCCGCCAGTCGCCGCTCGGCTCCCACAGCTCGTGCTCGCCGCCGACCGCGTCCACCATCAGCTCGTGCAGGTCCTCCTTGCGGGGGACGTAGTTGTACAGCGACATCGTGCCGCAGCCCAGTTCGGCGGCGACGTGCCGCATGGAGACCGCGTCGAGTCCCCCGGCGTCGGCGAGCCGCACCGCGACGGCCGCGATGTCGGCGCGCGTGAACGCAGGCTTGGGCCCCCGCCCCGTCCGCTCGGGACGGGCCCAGATCACTTCGGGTACGGCCGCTCGGCCTGCCATCGATCATCACCTCGGCCACCATCCTAGTTACGTACAGCGTACGTAGTGCGCTATGGTCAGGGTATGACAACTACGTACGCTGTACTTAGTGAGGGTCTGGAGAAGCGGTTCGGCGAGGTGCGTGCCCTGCGGGGCCTCGACCTCGCCGTCCCGCAGGGCACGGTCTGCGGGATCCTCGGGCCGAACGGGGCGGGCAAGACCACGGCCGTACGGCTGTTGACCACGCTGCTGCGCCCGGACGCGGGGTCGGCCAGGGTCGCGGGCCACGACCTGGTCCGGGAGGCCGCGGCCGTACGGCGCGCCATCGGCGTCACAGGGCAGTACGCCTCGGTCGACGGGGACCTCACCGGCCGCCAGAACCTGCGGCTCTTCGGGCGGCTGCACCGGGTGCGCGGGCCGGCCGAACGGGCCGACGACCTCCTGGCCCGCTTCGGGCTGACCGAGGCCGCCGACCGGCCCGCCGCCACCTACTCGGGCGGAATGCGGCGCCGCCTCGACCTCGCGGCGAGCCTGATCCGCCGCCCCGACGTCCTGTTCCTCGACGAGCCGACCACGGGTCTCGACCCGGCCAGCCGGGGCGACATCTGGGACGCGGTCCGCGAGCTCAAGCAGGACGGCACGACGATCCTGCTGACCACGCAGTATCTGGAGGAGGCCGATCAACTCGCCGACGACATCGCCCTGGTGGACCGGGGGAGGGTCGCGCACACGGGTTCGCCGTCCCAGCTCAAGGCGCTCATCGGGACCTACGTCGAGGTCGTCGTCGCGGATGCGGACGTGCTGGTGCAGGCGGCGGGCGTCCTCGATCAACTCACCGGCGGTGAACCGTCGTTCGACCACGCCCGGAACTCCGTCGGCTCGGTCACCAGGGACACCACGCTCACGCTCCCCCGGCTGGTGCGCGAACTCGACGCGGCGGGCGTGCCGTTGCTGGACGCGAGCCTCAAACCGCCCACCCTCGACGACGTGTTCCTGCGTCTGACGGCAGAAGAGTCGACCGGAGAGGAGGTAGCCGCATGAGCAGCACGCTCGCCTACGACGGCACGGCCATGCTGGGCCGCCAGCTCCTGCGGGTCCGCAACAACCCCGCGCTGGCGATCCTCACCCAGACCATGCCGATCACCATGCTGTTGTTCTTCGGCTACGTCTTCGGCAGCGCGCTGGCGATGCCGGGCGCCGAGTACCGCTCCTTCCTGGTGCCAGGGCTGCTGGTGGCGACCGCCGCCAACGGGATCATGACCGGCATGTTCCAGGCCGCCCAGGACGTCCACCGGGGCGTGACGGACCGGCTGCGCACGATGCCGATGAGCCGGGCGGCGGTGCCGCTCGGGCAGGCCGCGGCCGACCTCGTGGTCACTACGGCGGGGACGGTGCCGTTCCTGCTGGTGGGGCTCGCGGTGGGCTGGCGGGTGGAGGGGTCGGCGGCCGCTGCGATCGCCGCGGTGGGCCTGTTGCTGCTGTTCCGGTTCGCGTGCACCTGGGTCGGGATCTTCCTCGGGCTGCTCTCCCGCAGCGAGGAGGCGGCCGGCCAGCTGGGCAGCGCGACGTTCATGCTGCCGCTGCTGTCCAACGCCTACATCCCCACGGACAACCTGCCCGGCTGGCTGCGCACGGTCGCCGAGTGGAATCCGATCAGCGCGGTGACCACGGCCCTGCGGGACCTGTTCGGCAACGCGCCCGTGCCGGACGGAGCCGCCTGGCCGGTGGCCCATCCGGTCGCCGGGTCGCTGGCCTGGTGCGCGGTGCTGCTCGCGGTGTTCGCCCCGCTCGCCGTGCGCCGGTACGCGCACGGCGAGCAGTGAACTCCTAGGTCTGGGGCGTGAGTTCGGGGCCGAGCGAGGAGAACTTCTCCTGCGACACGACCCGCTGGGGCGGCCAGGTGATGTTCTTCGGCGGCCACGTCTGGCCGGTCTTCTCCAGGAACCACGCCGGAGGTTCGTACATCGGCGGCTCGTAGCCCTCGGGCAGGGCCGTCTTCCACTCGACGCCCTGCGTCCGTTCCTCGAACTCGTCCTTGATCGCCTTGAGCCGCTCGGGCTGGGTGAGCAGGTCGACGGCCGTCGCTGCCAGGTACTTGGCGGCGGCGAGCACGGCCGCCTGACCGGGAGCGGCCGCGGCGCAGGACGCGGTGGACCAGGTGTGCATCTTGGTGCCGATCGGGGCGAGGGCGGCGCCCATGGAGACGGTGGGCACGTTCCAGCTGATGTCGGCGACGTCCGTGGAGCCGCCGCCCATGAACACCGGGTTGGGGGCGGTGAGTTCGGCGACCTCCGCGTGCATGCCCTTCTGCGGCAGCCCCAGGGACTCCTGGAGCTCCATCGCCAACTCGTGGGCCTCGCCGCTGAATTCGGGCGCGCCGATCTGCCGCATGTTGTCGTGCATCAGCTCGGCGAAGGACCTGGAGGGCAGCTGGTTCCAGCAGGCGGAGGTGACGCGGTGCCGCACCTTCGTCTGCGAGGCCCCGGCGGCGGCCTCGGCGACGGCGATCACCTTGTCGAGCAGGACCTGGACCCGGGCGGGACTGCCTTCTCGTACGTAGTAGGAGATCTCGGCGATCTCCGGGGTCACGTTCGGGATGTCCCCGCCGTTGTTGATCACCCAGTGCAGGCGTCCGCTCGCCGCCAGGTTCTCCTCGCGCAGGAACTCCGACATCGTCGCCATCATGACTGCGGCGTCCAGCGCGCTCTTGTTGCCGAGCGGGGTGCCGCCGTGGCCGGCGACGCCGAGGAAGGTGAAGGTCACGGCCGCCATCGCGGTGTGCGAGCCCCAGCCGGTGGCGTTGGACGTCGACGGGTGCCAGTCGAGGAACGCGTCGAGACCGTCGTAGACGCCCTTGCTGACCGCGTATGTCTTGCCGATCAGCATCTCCTCGGCGGTCGAGCCGAAGAACTTCACGGTGACCGGCAGCCCGTGCCGACGCGCGGCCTGCGCGACGGCCGCCGCCGCTGCCGCTGCCGCCGTGCCGAGGGCGCTGTGGCCGCAGCCGTGGCCCGGGCCGTAGCTCGGTGCGAAGGGGTCGTGGATGTACTCGCGCGGGTCGTGGTGGCCGACGCCCTTGTGCTGTGAGAGGCCGGGCAGCGCGTCGTACTCGCCGCTGAAGCCGAGGACGGGGCCGTCGGTGCCGTGGGAGAAGGTGGCGGTGAACGCGGTCGGGAAGCCGGCCGTGCCGAACTCAACGTCGAATCCCGCCTGTTCGAGGAAGGTCGCCTCGGCGAGGGAGGAGTTCCACTCGCGCAGGCTGAGCTCGGCGTTCTCCCAGATCTCGGAGTTGAGGCCGGTGATCCGGTCGGAGTGGTCCTTGATCCATTCCAGTGCGGCCGTCTTGGCCGGGCTGTCCCGGGCGAGGCCGGTGGGAGCCTCGTAGTTGGACGCGGTGCGATCAGCCGAGGCTGAGGCCGCGATCGCGGGATCGGCCTCGGTGGTCGACGTGCTCTGCTCATGGTGATCGTGCAGGTCACACACGCGCGCCTCCGGCGGTCGAGGATCGGTGCATCAGCCACGTGGAACGTGCGAACGATCAACAACCCTGGACCGGAGACGTTGCCGGGTCAACATGCGTGCATGCCAAAGGTGTTACGCGCGGGGAGGGGAAGGCCGAGAGAGCGGGGGTCGTACCCGCGCTCGGCGGACACACCTGGACGCTGCTGCATGCCGTGGGGATGACGGACGACGGGATCGCAGCACGCGCCGCGGCGGTGTGGCCGCCCGAGCGCGGATCAGGAACGTCTGAGCGCGGTGCTCAGCGCCCGCCGAACAGCGAACGGCGCAGTCTGCGCAGCGGTGCGAAGAGCGAGACGCGACGGACTCGCGCACCCCTGTCGCTGCGGTTCTGCGTGGTGTCACGGGCGGTCAGCTCGAGCATCAGCGAGGTCGCCTCAGCCGCTTCCCGCTGCGGGACGACAGGACCGCCCAGCACCGAGAGATGGCGGTCGAGGCGCGAACTGGTCGCGCTGCTCCCGCAAGTGATCGCAGGGACCCTCGCCCTGCTGCGCACTGTTATCTGTTCCATGTCACTCCCCACCCGTACGAGTCCACCCGGCCCGGGCAGGGTAACCCTATCGCCACCTTGGGGCACTCGTGTATCGCGGTCACAGGATTCACCTTCCCCGTAAGGGTGTTGACGACCCCTCCTTGATTACGCTCCGAATCCAACCGATTTCAGGGCGAGTTGGACAACTGGCTGAGTAGTGGGCTGCACGGAGCCCCCGTCGGGCTCGACGGTCACAGCGAGTGACGTAGCGGATTTATCGAGGCCGGAGGCGACCAAGGGCGTGTCGGCGGCGAAGAGGCCCAGGGAGCGCGGTTGCGCATCGGGGCGCATGAGCCACAGTTGGCGCACCCGGCCGCTCGGCGGCGCGCTGTATCCGCTCAGGGTGACGACCGCTTGCCCCTCCGATGCGGAAGCGACCACCCCGATACTTCGGCCGTCGGCATCCTGGCCGGTGGTCGCACGTGCGTCCGGGGCTGCGAGAACGTGGGCGATCTCACGCGCCTGAGCCTGCTGGGCGTCCAACTTGTCCTGGGTCTCGTTGGCCTGCACGGCGAACAGCGAGGCGACGACGAGGGCCGCGGCGGCGGTGGCGGTCGCGAAGGGCACGAACAGCGGGCGCCGCTGACGCACGCGCGGCGGCGGCTGGGCTCCCCACACATGGGGCGGCAGCTGGGGTGTACGCGCGTGTGCCGGCTCCGGCTGCCGGACCGGCT
This sequence comes from Streptomyces fulvoviolaceus, assembly GCF_000718165.1. Taxonomy (GTDB): domain Bacteria; phylum Actinomycetota; class Actinomycetes; order Streptomycetales; family Streptomycetaceae; genus Streptomyces; species Streptomyces fulvoviolaceus. The sequence goes on from NZ_JOEY01000028.1 coordinate 114,999, forward strand.
CCTGCGGTGTCGCGCGTACGGCGGCCAGCACCCGGTCGCGCATCGCGGCCGGCGCCGGGGCGGCGGTGGACCAGGCGAGGCGCACGGCGTCCTCGGACAGGGTCCGTACCTCGGCGGCACACATGGCGCAGTTCTTGAGGTGCTGCTCGAAGCGGGCCCGTTCCTTGGGTTCCAGCGCGTCGAGGGCGTAGGGAGCGGCGAGGGAGTGGAGATCCCCACGGCGGAAGAGGCTCATGCCACACCTCCCAGGCACTCCCGCAAGCGGGTCAGTCCGTCACGCATCCGCGTCTTCACCGTGCCCAGCGGCAAGGAGAGCCGCTCGGCCACTTCACGGTACGTGTAGCCGTCGTAGTAGGCGAGGGTGACCGACTGGCGCTGCAGCGCCGTGAGGCGGTCCAGGCACCGGCGTACCCATTCGCGTTCGAGGCCGGCCTCGACCTCCTCGGTCACCTGGTCGAAGGCGGGGTGATGCGACCGGCGTGCCTCGCGCTGCTCGCGTTCGCCGGCCGCGCGGGCGCTGCGCACCCGGTCGACGGCCCGGCGGTGGGCGAGGGTGAGGATCCAGGAGAAGGCGCTGCCTCGTCCGGGGTCGAACTTCGCGGCGGACCGCCAGAGTTCGAGCAGCACTTCCTGGGAGACCTCCTCGGACTGCGCCGGGTCGCGCACCACGCGCCGTACGAGCCCGAACACCGGCCCGGACACCAGTCCGTAGAGCTCCTCGAATGCCTTCTGGTCACCACCCGCCACGAGTACCAGAAGCTCGTCCGCCTCCAACTCGTCTCCCCCTCCCGCAAGGCCGCATCTGGGACGCCGTCCCGTCCCACGAGGTATTCGCAACGAACCCACCTCCGGATGGGGTTACGGATCAGACGGCGGAAAACGCGGGTCGCCCGGCGATGAAACAAGTTCTGCGTCGCGCCGTAAAAACGTTTGGCATTCGACCAATCCGCCCTGCCGACCGCTCCGAATCGCGTTCGTCAGGCAAGTTGGACTGAGGACGGACGGCATGACACCTATCTCCAGGAGCGGTGCGGGACGCAGGAGTCTCGCGACCGTCGTATGTGGTGCGCTGGCCGCCGGGGGGCTCGTAGCCGCCGGCGTGGCCACGCTGGAACCGGGGGCGGCCTCCGCCTCCAGCCACCGGGAAGCCCCGCTGATCTCGGGGCAACCCCAGTACGACAACACGGACGTGTACGCGTTCGTCAGCCCGGACCACCCGGACACGACGACGCTCGTCGCCAACTGGATCCCCTTCGAGGAACCGGCCGGCGGACCGAACTTCTTCCCGTTCGCCGAGGACGCGCAGTACGACCTGCACATCGACAACAACGGTGACGCGCAGGGCGAGCTGCTGTTCCGGTACACGTTCAAGACCCACACGAAGAACAAGAAGACGTTCCTCTACAACACGGGCCCGGTCACCAGCCTCGACGACCCGGACCTCAACATCACGCAGACGTACGACATCGAGCTGTTCAAGCTGCACAACCAGAAGGTCGTGTCGAAGACGAAGCTCGCGGACGACGTGCCGGTGGCACCGTCGAACGTCGGCAAGGCGTCGATGCCGGACTACGCCACGCTGCGCGACCAGGCGGTCCACGAGCTCACGAGCGGCGCCAAGACGTTCGCCGGACAGGCGGACGACCCGTTCTTCCTGGACCTGCGCGTCTTCGACCTGCTGTACGGCGGGAACCTCACCGAGGTCGGCAACGACACGCTCAAGGGCTACAACGTCAACTCGATCGCCCTGCAGGTCCCGACGGACATGATCACCGAGTCGGACGACCAGCCGATCGTGGGCATCTGGTCGACCACCCAGCGCAAGAACGCGCAGGGGTACTACTCGCAGGTCTCACGCCTGGGCATGCCGCTGGTCAACGAGGTCGTCAACCCGATCAAGGACAAGGACAAGTTCAACGCGTCCTCGCCGTGGGACGACGCGCAGTTCCTGAAGAACGTGACCAACCCGGAGCTGCCGAAGCTCATCGAGGCGATCTACAAGATCAAGGCGCCGGACGAGCCGCGCAACGACCTCGTCGACGTCTTCCTGAAGGGCGTGGAGGGCCTCAACCAGCCGCCGCACGTACGGCCGGCGGAGGAGCTTCGCCTCAACACGTCGATCAAGCCGGCGGACAGCCCCAAGCGGCTGGGCGTCCTCGACGGTGACAACGCGGGCTTCCCGAACGGGCGTCGGCTCGCCGACGACGTGATCGACGCCTCGCTGCAGGTCGTCGAGGGTGAACTGGTCGGTGCCAAGAACGACCTGGGCGACGCGGTCGACAAGAACGACAAGGACTTCGAGAAGGCCTTCCCGTACGTCGCACTGCCGACGGAGGGTTCACGCGGTCCGCTCGCCAAGGGCACGACCGAGGGCAACGACGTCCGCAACCAGCTCGGCGACGCGCTGCAGCCTGCCGGTTCCTCCGGCTCGGACAACACCACCCTGATCGCCGCCTCCGCGGGCGCCGGCGCGGCCGGCATCGCCCTCATCGGCGCCGGCCTCCTGTGGTGGCGCCGGATGCGGGACCGGGCGTACTAGGAGCTCCGCTGGTCATGCGGTTCGTCTACCGCGGGCCGGTGGGGGCCGGTCGCGCAGTTCCTGCGCTGAGGCCCTGTGAACGGCGGATCGGGCGGCTCCTCGAAGCGGCGCCGCCCGATCCGCGGACTCCGGTCCATCCACCGACTGGCGCGGCCCGCTCGTACCCATCCCCCACGGCGCGGGCCGCGCCTGCACGACACCTTCCGTGAACAGCACACTGACCGAGGAGAGGGCATGCCCCGGCGTACGAACGACGGCGCACCGGCCGGCGACAACGGCGCGGATTCGACCACGCCGCCGAAGCCCACCGAGGGCCGGCCCACCGGACGAGTGGCCTCCGACCGGGCGATCGCCTCCCGGCAGGATGCAGTGGGGCGCGAAGCCGCGGGGAGCGAGTCCGCGGGGCACGGGACTGCCGAACACGGCGCAACCACGTCGACCGCCGCCGAGCGCTCCGACACCGGGCCCGAGCCCTCCGCACAGGAAACCACCAAGCGCAGGACCACGGGACGTGAGCCCGCCGGCCAAGGGGCTGCCGGAAACGGCACAACCGGACCGACTGTCGCCGAGTGCGCCGGCACCGGCCGAGAGGCCCCCGAACAGACAATCGCCGGGCACGAGCCCTCCGCACAGGAGACCGCCGCGCGCGAGACCGGGGGGCGTGACGCCGCCAAGCCGGCCAGGGGCAGGGCCCCCGAGCAGGACGCGCACCCGCAGTCCGCCCGCTCCCACACCCCTTCCGAAGTCACCCCCGACGACCAGCGTGTCGCCGCCCTCAGGCGGGTCGCGGCTGCCGGGCGGCGTTGGCGTGTGGGTCAACTCGCCGGATGCGCCGTGCTGTTGGCCGTCGCGCTGACCGCCGGGTCCATCGCTGTCGGGGCGATACGGGACGGAGGCACCGCCACGGTCGCCTCGGCGCCCGCCGCCGTCTCCCCGGGGCTCATGGCCGCCCGTGACCTCGACGCGAGTATCACCGCGCTGCAGGCCCATCTGCGGTCCCAGCCGAAGGACTTCGGCGGCTGGGCGACCCTCGGGCTCGCGTATGTCGAGCAGGCCCGGACAAAGGGCGACCCGTCGCGGTATCCGCAGGCCGAGCAGGCTCTGAAGCGTTCCCTCGCACTGCAGCCGGACAACGAGCAGGCCCTCGCCGGCCGTGCCGCCCTCGCCGCGGCCCGGCACGACTTCAAGGACGCCCTGGCCTACGCGGACCAGGTCCTGAAGCAGAACCCCTACAGCGAACGCGCCCTGTCCTCCCGTATCGACGCCCTCGTCGAACTCGGCCGCTACGCCGACGCGTCGAAGACCGCAGACCTCGCCGACGCCCGGCGTCCGGGTATCCCCGTCTTCACGCGCTACGCCTACGTCCACGAACTGCGCGGCGACGTCCGCACCGCCCGCGCGGTCCTGGAACAGGCCCTCGGCTCCGCCACCACCCCGGGAGACGTGGCGTACGTGGCGACCGCGCTCGGTCAACTCGCCTGGAACCAGGGCGACTACAAGACGTCCCTGACCGACTACGCCCGCGCCCTCGCCGCCGACGACACCTACCTCCCCGCGCTGGAGGGCCGCGCCCGCGCCCAGGCCGCGAGCGGCGACCGCGCCGCCGCGATCAAGGGCATGGAGGACGTCGTCTCCCGCTACCCGCTGCCCGGCCCGCTCGTCGAACTCGGTGAGCTGTACGAGGCCCGAGACGCCGAGGGCGACCAGGCGAAGGCCCGCGACCAGTACGCCCTCGTCGACGCCTGGACGGCACTCGCCCGCGCCAACGGCGTCAACGCCGACCTGGACACCGCGCTCGCGGCCGCCGACCACGGCGACAAGCAGTCCGCCCTGCGCGCCGCCCGCGCCGAGTGGGCCCGCCGCCACACCGTGCACACCGCGGACGCGCTGGCCTGGGCCCTGCACGTCAACGGCCGCGACGAGGAGGCCCTGCCGTACGCCCGGCAGGCCACCGCCACGGGCTACCGCAACGCCGCGTTCCTCTACCACCGCGGGATCATCGAGCGCGCCACCGGCCACCCGAAGGAGGCCAGCGCCTCCCTGACCGCGGCCCTGAAGCTCAACCCCGGCTTCTCACCCCTCGGCGCCCGCGAGGCCCGCTCGGCACTGGAGGCAGTCAAGTGAAGCCCCGACGGCGTCTGTTCGCCTCCGCCGGAGCCGTCCTCACGGCAGCCTGCGCGCTCGCTCTGTTCCCTTCCGGCAGCGCGAGCGCACACCCCCTCGGCAACTTCACCGTCAACCGCTACGACGGTCTCGTCGTCGCCCCCGGCGCACTCCGCGTCGACCACGTCGAGGACCTCGCCGAGATCCCGGCGACCCAGGCGAAGCCGGATATCGAGAAACTCGGCGTGACCGAGTGGGCCGGGCAGCGGTGCGAGAAGGCGGCGGAAGGCAGCAAGGTCACCGTCGACGGACGTACGGTCGCCCTCACCACGGAGAGCAGCCACGCGCGCGTGCGGCCCGGTCAGGCCGGGCTGAACACCCTCCGGGTGGAATGCCGCCTGACCGCTTCCATGCCCGAGAACAAGACCGGCACCATCGCCCTCGGCTTCCACAGCGCGGGGGCGGACTCCGGCCCCGGCTGGCGGGAGATCACCGCGCGCGGCGACCGGATGACGCTCACCGCGTCGGACGTACCGACGAAGTCGATATCGAGTGAACTGACCAGCTATCCCCAGGAGTTGCTCTCCTCCCCCGCCGACACCGCCACCACGTCCCTGCGCGTGCGCACCGGCGGCCCGGCCCTGGTCGAGGAGCAGGGGGACGCCCCCGCCGCCTCCGTCCTGCCCCGCGGCGCCGACCGCTGGACCCGCGCCCTGGACTCCCTGGTCGCCCGCCACGACCTCACCGTCGGCTTCGCCGCGCTCGCCCTCCTCATCGCCGTGTTCCTGGGCGCGATGCACGCGCTCGCACCGGGCCACGGCAAGACCCTGATGGCCGCGGTCGCCGCCGCCCGGGGCGGCAAGGCGCGCATGAAGGACGTCCTGCCGCTGGCCGCCTCGGTGACGGTCACCCACACGCTGGGCGTGGTCGCCCTGGGCCTCCTGGTCACGGCCGGCTCGGCGGCAGCGCCGTCCGTGATCGCGTGGCTGGGCATCTCGAGCGGCGTACTGGTGACGGTGGCAGGCCTCACGCTGCTACGCCGAGCATGGCGCAACCGAAGCCACACACACGGGCACGACCACACCCACGATCACGGGCATGCGCACGACCATGACCACCCCCATGACCACGACCACTCCCATGACCACACCCAGGCCCAGGCCCAGGCCCAGGCCCACGAAAAGATCCCCGAGCGCCCGCTGGTCCTGGTAGCCGCACACAGCCACAGCGCGCCCACGACCGACGGTCACGGCAACGCCGTACACGGTCGTGCGCACCACCACCCGCACCCTCACGACCACAGCAACCCACGACCGAACGCCGGGCACGATCACCTACGCCACACCCACGGCGGCTTCACCCACACCCACTCCATCGCTCCCACCCTCCGCGGCACGATCCTTCTCGGCTTCGCCGGTGGTCTCGTGCCCAGTCCCTCCGCGGTCGTCGTGCTCGTCGGTGCGGCCGCCCTCGGCCAGGCCTGGTTCGGACTTCTCCTCGTCGTCGCCTACGGCGTCGGACTCGCCCTCACTCTCACCGCGGCCGGCTTCGCCGTCGTCAAGCTGGGTACCGGAGTCACCCGGGTGCTGGACAGGCGCCCCCGGCTGGCGGCGAGCCCGATGACCGCCCTGGTGCGCAGGACCGCGCCCCTGATGTCGGCGTTCGTCGTCGTGGCTCTTGGGGCCGGATTGGTGCTCAAGGGGGCGGCATCCGCACTCGGCTGAGCTACTTTTGGGGAGAAATCGCGCGGAGTATCACGCAGAGTGGAGATTTCGCTCGGATGCGAAGAGGGGGAGCCCGTGTCCGAAGAACCGGGCAGTGAACGTCTGATCGCGGGCCGCTACCGACTCCTGTCCCCGCTCGGCGAGGGCGGCATGGGAACCGTGTGGCGCGCCCGCGACGAGGTGCTGTACCGCGAGGTCGCCGTCAAGGAGGTGCGGGCGCCCGCCGGGCTGCCGGCCTCGGAGGTCGAGCGGATGTACGCCCGGCTGGAGCGCGAGGCGTGGGCCGCGGCCCGGGTCGCCAACCGCAACGTGGTGACCGTGTACGACGTGGCCACGCAGGACGGCCGCCCCTGGATCGTCATGGAGCTGGTCCGCGGCATCTCGCTGGCCGAACTCCTGGACGCAGAGGGCCCGTTGACCCCACAGCGGGCCGCGCACATCGGCGCCGAGGTGCTGGCCGCGCTGCGCGCCGCGCACGACGCCGGGGTGCTGCACCGGGACGTGAAACCGGCCAACGTCCTGCTGTCGAACGACGGCCGGGTGGTGCTCACCGACTTCGGCATCGCCATGGTCGAGGGCAGCTCCGCGCTGACGATGACCGGGGAGGTCATCGGCTCGCCCGAATTCCTCGCCCCGGAGCGGGCACTCGGCCGCACACCGGGCCCCGAGTCGGACCTGTGGTCGCTCGGCGTACTGCTCTATGCCGCCGTCGAGGGCAACTCCCCGTTCCGCCAGAACACCCCTCTCAACACCCTGCGCGCGATCGTGGACGAGGAGTTGCCGACACCGCACCGGGCCGGTCCACTCACCCCCGTGATCGAGGGGCTGCTGCGCAAGGACCCCGCCGAGCGGATGTCGGCCGAGCAGGCCGAGCAGGACCTGCGGATCATCGGCGCGGGCGGCACGCCCCGTGCGGACACCGTGCAGGCGGCGCCGCCGTACACCCCGACCATCGCGGCTTCCCAGCCCCAGACCCCATACCTGCCCCAGCAGCCGCCGACGGCACCGACGCGGCCCACCGTCCCGGCCGCGTCCACCACCACGACGACCCCGGACCGCAACCGCCGCGCCGCCGTCGTACTGATCGCGGGCCTGATCGCCCTCGCGCTGGCGATCGGCGGGCTGACGTACGCCCTGCTGAACGGCGGCGACGGCGGCGGCAAGGGCCGGGACACCGCCAAGAGCCAGAGCCCGGGCGTGAGTTCGCCCGCGGAGACCGGTACCGAGACGGAGAACGACAGCGGTCAGCCCCCACCCAGCGAGAACGAGAAGACCACGACCCAGCCGCCGCCGCAGTCGGTGGACGTCTCGCTGACGGGGTCGAACACGGACTACACCGGCGCCTGTCCGCCCCCGCAGGGCGAGGCGCCCTCCTTCACGGCGACGTTCACGGTGGGCCGGCTGCCGGCCCAGGTGAGCTACCGCTGGAAGTCGGAGGACGGCGAGATCATGGATCCGGGCTGGAAGACCATGTCGTTCCCGGCGGGCGGCGGCAAGACCAAGCAGGACACGGCGTTCGTGACGACGTACGACGAGAGCGGGACGTTCGAGAACGAGATCAGTGTGGAGGTCCGGGAGCCGGAGAAGACGACGTCCAACTCGGTTCCGTTCTCGGTGACTTGCGTGACGGAGGTCCCGACCCCGACTCCGACGGGCGAGACCTCCACCACTGCTGCCCCTTGACCTGCAAGAGTCAGGCCGCGCTGTTCAGTACCGGCAGATAGCCGCCGGACTGGCCGGCCGCGGTCGGGTGGTACGACTCGCCGATGTTGAGCCAGTTGACGCTGTGCAGCCAGGAACTGCCGGAGCAGATCTCGTGGCCGGTGAAGGCAGTCCGGACGTCGGCCCAGGTGAAGCCGTGGTCCGCGGCCCGCTTGGCGATCGCGGTGTCCAGGTAGTCGGCCGCGTCGTTGATCGCCTTCCGCTTGGTCTCGGAGAGGCCGAGGCAGGTGGTGCCGAGCTTGTAGAAGCGCGGGTAACCGAGCACGACCACATGGGCGTTGGGGGCCCTGGTGCTGATCGCGGAGTAGACGTTGTCCAGCTGGCCGGGCAGCGTCGAGTCGACGTACGCCTTCGCGGTGTTGATCCGGGAGACGCAGGAGCTGTCCGACTGGAGCACACAGGTCGTCATGACGTCGGCGAACCCGGCGTCGTTGCCGCCGATGCTGATCGAGACGAGGGCGGTGGCGGAGCTGAGCGGGGTCAGCTGGTTCGCCAGAACATCACCCGTACGGGCGCCCGAGCAAGCCGTGAAAGCGAATGACGAGGGTGAGTTGGCGGCCGCCCAGAGGTAGGGGTGGGCCTTCGTGCTGCGCTTGCAGTCGCCACTCGCGGAGAGGTAGCTGCCGGCGCCGACTCCCGAGGAATAGGAGTCGCCGAGGGCCACATAGGGGCCTGTGGCCGCGTGGGCCGTGCCCGTCCCGGTGAGGACGGCGACGGTGGCGAGGAGGAGTGAGCTGACGTATGCGGCAATTCGGGAACGTCTCATGGAACCTCCCTTTAGCAGGATCTCTGCCGTAACTGTCGTACCAACTACGCGTATCGACGGGAAGTGTCCATGCCAAAAGCAAGTCTGATTTCGTGAACATGACAGATTTGTTGACGCCTGCTCAGCTCTCTTGATCTACCCCCGTAGTTGGACCACTCTTTACTCCAGCCAGGAACGGAACGCGACGTTCCCGGTCGTGTGCGTCATCACGCACACCCCCCACTGACGCGCGCCCGACCCAGGCGTGCGTCGCCTATGAGGAGGACTCCCTCGTAATGGCACAACTGCGTAGCAAGAAGTTCCGGTTCGCCGCGATAACCAGCCTGGCGACCGCCGCCCTCGTGGGCGGGTTCACCGCCCTTCCCGCACAGGCCGCACCGGCCGAGGGCAAGGTCCTTGCCGCCGGCTCCCCCACAGCGATCAAGGACAGTTACATCGTCACGCTCAAGAAGGGCTCCGCCGGCTTCAAGGCGTCCTCGAGCGCGGGCAAGAGCCTGGTCAAGGAGTACGGCGGCACGGTCAAGAAGACGTTCGGCACCGTGCTGAACGGCTACACCGCCACCCTCTCCGCGACCGAGGCCAAGAGACTCGCGGCCGACCCGGCCGTGGCCTCCGTCGAGCAGAACCAGACCTTCGAGCTGGCCGACACCACGCAGTCCAGCGCCCCCTGGGGCCTGGACCGCATCGACCAGGCCGCGCTTCCGCTTTCCGGCACCTACACCTACCCGGACACCGCGGGCAGCGGCGTGACGGTGTACGTCATCGACACCGGCGTCCGGATCACCCACACCCAGATCAGCGGCCGTGCCTCGTACGGCTACGACGCGGTCGACGGCGACACCTCCGCCGGCGACGGCAACGGTCACGGCACCCACGTGGCCACCACGATCGCGGGTACCACCTACGGCGTCGCCAAGAAGGCGAACATCGTGGCGGTCCGGGTGCTCGACAACAGCGGCTCCGGCACCACCGCGGGCGTCATCGACGGCATCGAGTGGGTCACCGAGAACCACACCACCCCGGCGGTCGCCAACATGTCGCTCGGCGGTTCCGCCTCCTCCTCGCTGGACTCGGCGGTCGCCGCCTCCATCGCGGACGGCGTGACCTACGCGGTCGCGGCGGGCAACAGCTCCGCCAACGCCTCCTCGTACTCCCCGGCCCGCGTCGCCAGCGCGATCACGGTCGGCGCGACCACCAGCGCGGACGCCAAGGCCAGCTACTCGAACTACGGCTCCACGCTGGACATCTTCGCCCCCGGTTCCTCGATCATCGCGGGCTACAACACCAGTGACACCGCCACCGCCACGCTCTCCGGCACCTCGATGGCGACCCCGCACGTCGCGGGCGCCGCGGCGGTCTACCTCGCCGGGCACACCTCGGCCACCCCGGCCACGGTCGCCTCGGCCCTGGTGAACGGCGCCATCTCCGGCGTGGTCACCAGCGCGGGCACCGGCTCGCCCAACAAGCTCCTGAAGCTCGTCCCGTAACACGCGCCGCTCGAAAGACCCGTTCCCCGGAGACACCTCGTGCCTCCGGGGAACGCCTGTCCGAGTCCGTACCAACAAGGCCACGAGGGCCCTCACCGTCTTGACGGCCCCCACGACGCTGAGCGACATTGAAGCCCGGCATCCGGCGCTTCAGGGGGCAAAGTCGCCAATGCAGACCATACGTGTCAAGAGATCTTCCAGAGCGTCCACGGACGACGCCGGGCAGGCGCGAGAGGGCTTGGGGAGAGACCTTTCGCCACTTCTCGCCGGCGCCGCGACCGCCGTGGGGGTGTTCGGCGCGCTCCTCGCGCTGACCGGCTCGGACTCGCCGCTGCGCGGTCCGCTCACGCTCTTCTTCCTGCTCGCGGCGCCCGCCGCCGCCATCGCCGCCGCACTGCACGGACTGGACCTCTTCGGCCGTGTCCTCGCCTCGGTCGCGGGCTCGGTCGTCCTCAACATGCTGGTGGCCCAGGGCATGCTGGCCGTGCACCGCTGGTCGGTGCGCGGCGGGATCGTGGCGGTGACCACGATCAGCTGCCTTCTTCTGCTCTTGGTGCTGATACGCCGGCGGCACGTCCGTGCGGCGAAGGGTCAGGAAAACTGACGTGGACATCAGCGTGTACCGCCCCGGCGAACTGAGTGCGGCCGATCGGGCGGCGTGGACGGCGTTGCAGTCCAAGGCCCATCTGCACGGTTCGCCCGAGCTGGCGAACCCGTTCCTGTCCCCCGAGTTCACGCTCGCGGTGGCCCGGTGCAGGCGGGGCGTGCGGATCGCGGTCGTACGGGAGCAGGGCGAGCCTGCCGCGTTCTTCCCGTTCCAGAGAACCGCGGCCGGCGTCGGCCGGGCCGTCGGTTTCGGTGTCTCGGACGCCCAGGGGCTGGTGCACCGGCCCGGGTTCGTCTGGGACGCCCGGGAGCTGCTACGGGCCTGCGGTCTCGCTCTGTGGGAGTTCGACCACCTGGTGGAGGGCCAGCAGCCGTTCGAGGCGGAGGCCTCCGGCAGCTTCCCGTCGCCGGTCATGGACGTCGACCAGGGCTACGAGGCGTATCTGTCCCAACTCCGCGCCCAGTCACCCAAGTTCACCCGCACCACACTCGCCAAGGAGCGCAGGCTCGGCCGGGACGCCGAGGACGTGCGGTACGTCTACGACGAGCGCGATCCCGCCGCCCTGCGCACGCTGATGGGCTGGAAGTCCGCGCAGTACCGCAGGACCGGCCGCAGCGACCGCTTCTCCCAGGGCTGGATCACCGGGCTGGTGGAACAGCTGTTCCACACCCGCTCAGAGCCGTTCGCCGGACTCCTGTCGGTGCTGTACGCGGACGGAAAGCCGATCGCCGCGCACTTCGGGCTGCGTACCGATCGGGTGCTCGCGTGCTGGTTCCCGGCGTACGACCCGGCGTACGCGAAGTACTCCCCGGGTCTGATCCTGCATCTGCGCATGGCTGAAGCCGCTGCCGCCGAGGGCATCGCCTACCTGGATCTGGGCAGGGGACAGAAGGAATACAAGGACTCCCTGAAGACACGGGAACTCAACGTGTCGGAGGGGTGGGTGACACGCCGTCACCCGGTCGCGGTCGGGCACCGCGCCCGCCGCGCGCCGGTACGAGCGCTGCGGAACGTCGTGGTGTCCCGGCCGGAGCTGTTCGAACCAGCCGACAAACTGCTCAAACGGGTGGGAAAGATCCGCTCGGGTCGTCGGTAGCAGTCAATCTGTAACGGTCAAACCAACAAAAACGTGAGGCCTCGTTCCAGGTCTTGCCATAGGGGTGCAATCGTCAATACCGTCGTACATCTCACCCGCATCGGTCCGTCATCTAGCGGCTCTAGGGGAGGGCTCAAGGACCGCGACTGACCGGCGCGGGGCGCGGTAGGGGGGTGCCGTGCTCGGTGACCGCACTGGTGACCGAGTCGTGCCGCGCGACCGGCTGTCGTTCGACGACGGCGGTCGGCCAGCTTTGCCAGCTCACCCGGCACGCACGGAGATCCTTCCGTCATGCCGTGAGTGAGAACCCCCCTTTCGAACCGGAGCAAAGAGCCGGGCCGCCCGGGGGCGGGCGGTCCACCGGACGAGAGGGAACCAGACTCATGAGTTCAGTTCTGCGCCCGGCGACTACGGGCCAGGATGCGTCCATAGCCAGCCAGTACCGACCGATCTCCTCTCACCTGGCCATAACGCCACCGGTGAGTGTGGTGATCCCTGCCATGAACGAGGCGGAGAATCTCCCGTACGTCTTCAAGACCCTTCCGGACTGGATCCACGAAGTGGTGCTTGTGGACGGCAACTCCACCGACGACACCGTCGAAGTGGCCCGCGGTCTGTGGCCGAACGTCAAGGTCGTCGAACAACAGGGCAAGGGCAAGGGGGATGCCCTGATCACAGGGTTCGAGGCGTGCAGCGGCGACATCATCGTGATGGTCGACGCGGACGGCTCGGCCGACGGCCACGAGATCGTCTCGTATGTCTCCGCCCTGGTCTCCGGTGCGGACTTCGCCAAGGGGTCCCGCTTCGCCAACGGCGGCGGCACCGACGACATGACCTTCATCCGCAAGCTCGGCAACTGGGCGCTGTGCACGATCGTCAACCGCAAGTTCGGCGCCCGCTACACCGATCTCTGCTACGGCTACAACGCGTTCTGGCGGCACTGCCTCGACAAGATCGACCTCGACTGCACCGGCTTCGAGATCGAGACCCTGATCAACATCAGGGTGGTCAAGGCCGGGCTGAAGGTGCAGGAGATACCCAGCCATGAGTACCTCCGCATCCACGGCACCAGCAATCTGCGGGCCGTACGGGACGGGTTCCGGGTGCTCAAGGTGATCCTCGGGGAGCGCTCGAACCGGCGCGAGCTGCGCCGCCAGGCCCACCACTCTCCGATGCTCGACTCGGTCCGGGGAGAGGTGTCTTGAGCGATCTCGACATCTCCGTCGTGATCTGCGTCTACACCGAGGACCGCTGGGAGGACATCCTCGCGGCGGTCGCCTCGGTGCGGGCGCAGTCACGGCCGGCTCTGGAGACGCTGCTGGTCGTCGACCACAACGCGGCGCTCCTGGACCGGCTCACGAAGGAGTACAAGGAGACGGACTCGGTACGGGTGCTCGCCAACGCGGGCCCCCGTGGCCTGTCCGCGGGCCGCAACACCGGGATCGCCGCCGCGCGCGGCGAGGTGATCGCCTTCCTCGACGACGACGCCGTCGCCGAGCGGGAGTGGCTCCGGCACTTCGCCGCGGGCTACGCCGACCCGAGGGTCATGGCCGTCGGCGGCCGTACGGTGCCCATCTGGGCCTCGGGGCGCCGGCCGGCCTGGTTCCCGGAGGAGTTCGACTGGGTGGTGGGCTGCACCTACAAGGGGCTGCCGCCCGGCCTGGTGCGGGTGCGCAACGTGCTCGGCGGCAACGCCTCGTTCCGTCGTACGGCGTTCGACGCGGCGGGCGGTTTCGCCACCGGGATCGGGCGCGACGGCGACAAGCGTCCGCTGGGCTGCGAGGAGACGGAGCTGTGCATCCGCCTCAGCCGGGCCAGACCGGACGCGGTCCTGCTGATCGACGACCGGGCGGTCATCCACCACCGGGTGCCCGAGGCGCGCGAGCACTTCGGGTACTTCCGCACGCGCGCGTACGCCGAGGGCCTGTCGAAAGCCCTGGTGGCCCGAAGTGTCGGCGCCGACAAGGGACTTGAGTCGGAGCGTCGCTACGCCACCCGGGTCCTGCCGGCCGGAGTGGCGCGCGGGCTGCGCGACGCCGTACTGGCCCGACCGGGCGGCGCGGGCCGGGCGGGCGCGATCGTCGCCGGGGTGCTCACTACAGCGGGCGGGTACGTGGTCGGCAGCGTCCGGGCGAGGCGGGGAGGAGCCACGTTCTCGGTCGCGGAGATAGAGGGGGAAACGCATGCCTGAGGCACCTGTGCCGATCCTGATGTACCACGCGGTCGCGACCGACCCGAACGACGCCACGCGTGAACTGTCGGTGGCGCCGGAGGCGTTCGCGCGCCAGATGGAGCTGATCGCGGAGCTGGGCCTCACTCCGGTCAACACGGCGTCGCTCGCGGCCAGTTGGCGCTCCGGCCACCCGCTGCCCGAACGGCCCGTCCTGATCACCTTCGACGACGGCTACGAGGGCGTGCACCGGCACGCCCTGCCCATGCTCACCAAGCACGGCTTCACGGCCACGCTGTTCGTCTCGACCGGGTGGATCCGTGGTGCCTACGACACCGGGGGCGGCCTGGACACCATGCTGGACTGGGACCAGGTCCGTGAACTCGCCGCGGCGGACGTCGAGATCGGCGGGCACAGCCACACCCATCCGCAGCTCGACCAGCTCGACGACGCCGCGCTGCGCCACCAGCTGATCCACTGCAAGGAGATCGTCAGCGACGAACTCGGCACCGCACCCGTCTCGTTCGCCTACCCGTACGGCTACTCCAGCCGCCGGGTGCGACAGGCGGTGCGTGAGACGGGCTACGCCCAGGCACTCGCGGTCAACAACGGCCTCGCGCGCCGCCGGCAGGGGCCGTACGCCTTGACCCGTCTCACCGTGCGCCGCGGCACGACGGCGGAGGAGTTCGAGCGACTGGTCGAAGGCCGGGCGGTCGCCCGCGATTTCGCCCGGGACCGTGCCCTGACCAAGGGGTACGCGTTGGTCCGAAGAGCACGACAGGTCCGCCGGAAGGTCTCCCGTTCCCGTGTCTGACACGACGACCACGACCGAGCCCGAGTCGACCGCGACCGAGGCGCCCGAGCAGTCGGGGCGCCGTCTTCGCCTGCCCGGACGGGGCAAGGGCGCGGGCGGCAGCCAGCTGTTCCGCAACGCCTACGCGCTGATGCTCAACACCGGGATCTCCGCGGTGCTGGGCCTCGGCTTCTGGCTGGCCGCGGCCCGCTACTACTCCGAGTCGGCGGTGGGCCAGGGCTCCGCCGCGATCGCCGCGATGAAGTTCCTCGCGGGTCTGACCGCGGTGGCCCTGACCGGGGCGCTGGCCCGCTTCATACCGGTCGCGGGCCGCGCCACCGGACGGCTCGTCTTCCGTACGTACGCGGGCAGTTCACTGGTCGTGGCGCTGGCCGCGGGTGCCTTCCTGCTGACGCTGGACATGTGGGGACCGTCGTACCGCTTCCTGCACGGGCCCCTCAACGGCCTCGGGTTCATCGTGGCCGTCGTCGCCTGGAACGTGCTCACGCTCCAGGACGGGGTGCTGACCGGGCTGCGCAGCGCGCTGTGGGTGCCGGTCGGCAACACCGTGTTCTCGGCGGTGAAGCTGGGGCTGCTGGTCGCCTTCGCGGTGGCGATCCCCACGACCGGCGTCTTCGTCTCCTGGGTCGCGGCGATCGCCTTCTCCGTGATCCCGCTCGGCTTTCTGGTGTTCCGGCGGCTGGCGCCCCGGCACATCAAGGCGACCGAGGATCACGCCAAACCGCCGACGCTGAAGGAGATCGGGAAGTTCCTCGCGGGCGACTACACCGGCTCGTTGTTCTCGCTCGCCGTGGTCTACCTGATCCCCGTGATCATCGCCTCGCAGGTCAGCTCCGAGGACAACGCGTACTTCTACATCACCACCACCATCGGCGGCACGGTCAACCTGCTCGCCATCAACATGGGCGCCTCCCTCACCGTCGAGGGCTCGCACGACCCGGGACGCCTGGCCGCCAACACCCGTGCCGCGCTCAAGCGCATGGCCCGGATCATGGTGCCGATCTGCGGACTGCTGTTCATCGGGGCGCCGTGGATCCTCGGTGTGTTCGGCTCGGGCTACGCGGACGCGGCGACCCCGCTGCTGCGCTGGTTCGCGGTCGGCGCGGTGCTGCGGGTCGTGATGGAGACGTACTTCGCGGTGCTGCGCGCGCAGAGCCGCACCTCCGGACTCGCCTGGCTGCAGGGGCTGTTGTGCGTCCTGGTGCTCGGCCTGACGCTGCTGCTGCTCCCCCGCATGGGCCTGACCGGCGCGGGCGTCGCGGAGATCTCCTCGCTCGCGGTGATCGTCGCGATCGCCGCGCCCAAGCTGTACAAGACCGTCCGCGGTACGTCGCCGGCCACGGTCCCCTCGGACGCGGCTCCCGACGGCGACCTCGCCGACCTGGGGGCGCGCGAGGTCACGGCCACGAGCCGGACGCGCCGGCCCGCCTGGGCGCTCGACCAGGACACCCTCGCCCTGGGCATCCACGTCGACCTCGACCACCTGGAACGCCGTCCCGACGTGCGTCCCGGCCCGGGTACGCCGCCCACGGGCACGCCGGTCGTCCGCCCGGAACGCGACCGGCCGACCTGGGCGCTCGGGAAGCCCGGGCTGGGGCTGCCCGTCGAGGCACGGGAGCCGGGCTCGGAGTCCTCGCTGGGCCCTGCCGAGACGGAGGTGGACGCGCCGTTCGAGGCGGCCTCCGACGCGGGAGAGGACGTACGGGAAGAGGCTCCCGTACGAGAGGAAGAGGTGCCGGAGCCCGCGGAACAGATCCCGCTCTCGTGGCGTGAGCGGCTGCAGCCCAGCCGGTTCGGTGTGGTCCTCGGTTGTCTGCTGGCCACCGCGCTCCTGCTGTACTGGGTGCCCGCACTGCGCCTCGGTGAGTCCGACCTGGACGAGATGGGCGGGCTCGGACTGATCTCCGTGCTGCCGACGGCCACCCTGATCGGGGCCGCGCTGCTGGTGGTGGTCTTCGCCTCGCTGCTGTGGCTGGGCCGCGAGCACAAGGCGCTGCTGCTGGTCACGCTGCTGGCGACCGTGGTCTCGCTGCACGCGCTGCCCGCGGTGATCGAGACCGAGCCGCGGTTCGCGACGGCCTGGCAGCACCTCGGGTTCATCGACTACATCGACCGGACCGGGTCGGCCGTCCCCGACCTGGACGCGCGCTGGAGCTGGCCGGGCTTCTTCGCGGCGGCCGCGTTCGTCGGCAAGGCCTGCGGGGTCACGGACTTCACCGAGATCATCCGCTGGTGGCCGACGGCGATCCAACTCCTCTATCTGGCACCGATGTTCCTGCTCGTGCGGCACATGCGGGCGAGCTGGCGGGCCAAGTGGACCGGCATCTGGATCTTCGTGCTCAGCGGCTGGGTCGGCCAGGACTACTTCTCCCCGCAGGGCTTCACGTATCTGCTGTACCTGGCCTTCGTGGCGACCCTGCTGGTCTGGTTCCGCGCGCCCCGCGTGATCTGGACGAAGAGGCGGCCCGGCGAGGTGGAGGTCGAGCCGACGAACCGCCGTCAACAGGCCGTTCTGCTGGCGGTGGTGATCGGGCTGTTCGCGGCGAGCGTCCCGGCCCACCAGCTCACCCCGTTCGTGATGCTGGGCGTGCTGGCGGTGCTCGTCCTGATCGGCAGGTCAGAACTGCGCGGCCTGCCCGTGCTGTTCGGCGTCCTGGTGGCCGTCTGGGTGGGCTTCATGGCCGAGCCCTACTGGTCCGGGCACTTCGACGAGCTGTTCGGCGGGGTCGGCGGCGTCGGCAGCAATGTCTCGTCGTCGGTGTCCGGCCGTATCGAGGGCGGCAGTTCGACCCACAAGCTCGTGCTGTACGTCCGCGT
The DNA here is from genome assembly GCF_000718165.1 of Streptomyces fulvoviolaceus. GTDB lineage: Bacteria > Actinomycetota > Actinomycetes > Streptomycetales > Streptomycetaceae > Streptomyces > Streptomyces fulvoviolaceus. The sequence continues at coordinate 132,844 of NZ_JOEY01000028.1, forward strand.
GCTGCTGGCCGGCGGTGTCATGGCACTCGCCTGCTACGGCTGGTGGCGGCGGCGCGAGCACAAGTACCGCGAGCGCTCGCTGCTCGTCCTCACCTTCGTGCCGTTCCTGGGCTTCGGCATGCAGTCGTACGGCGGCGAAATGGCCCTGCGCGTCTTCATGTTCGCGCTGCCGGGCGCGGCCCTGCTCGCCGCTCTGGCACTCTTCCCTCGCACCGGCGTCACCGCGAAGGAGCGCGACAAGGACCGGGTGAGCCTCGCCCCGATCGCCGCGCTGATGGCGGGCCTGATCCTCATGGGCGGCTTCCTGGTGGCCCGTTGGGGCAACGAGCCGTTCGAGCGGATCCAGCCCGGCGAGGTCGCCGCCATGGACTACGTGTACGCCCACGACGACCCGACGGTACGTTTGCTGTGGCTGAGCAACGACACGGTGAACAACGTGACCCCGGCGATGCCGTGGGGCGCGAAGGACATGGAGAAGGTCGAGTACGTGCCCACGCTGGCGCCGACGGACCCGGTGCTGGTGTCGAGCCTGGTCAAGGCGCTCAAGGACGCGGGCCCGAACTCGTATCTGATGGTCAACGTCAGCCAGGTCACCTATCTCCGGCTGGACGTGGGCTATTCGAACAGCTGGGAGCCCAGGCTGCTCGACAACCTGGACAACCGGAAGGAACTGAAGCGGGTCTTCACCAACGACGACGCGACGATGTACGCGCTGCGGGACCAGCCCGCGGGCAAGGTCCCGAAGGCCGACCCGGGTCCGATAGGGCCGCAGGTCACCTGGACGCCCTGGTCGGTCGTGGGTGCCCTCGCCGCGGTGGCGCTGATCCTGCTGCTGACGGCACGCGAGGTCGTCCGGGTCGCGGTGCGGCCGAGCGTGCGGCAGCTGCGGTGGCTGCAGAGCAGCTTCTGGTTCTCGCTGCCGCTGCTGGCGGTGCTGTTCGCGGCGCTGGTGCAGCGGTTCCTGACGATGAAGTGAGGGTGCATTCAGGAGGTCAAGTGGCTCAGCGGCTGAGCCACTTGACCTCGTACGCCTGCATCTCGAACCGCTTGCCGTCGACCTTCGCGCTGATCTGCCGGTTGAGGGTGTTGACCACCAGGACGGTCTTGTCGGTGGCGAGGACGCGGACGTTGGGCACGTCGTCGGCGGCCACCGGCACGGTCTGGTAGGCGGTGCCCGGCGGGAACGCGGCGCCGAACCGGCTGACGAGGTCGAACATGGGCAACTTCCGGCCGCCGTTCTTACCGCTGGTGGGTGTCCAGAGGCAGCCCGCGCAGTCCGTGCCCTTCTCGTTCTCCGGGTTCCAGTAGAAGGCGGAGGTGGTGCCGCCCTTGGCCAGGGCGATCAGTCCGGCGGCCTGGACGGCGACGCGGCGGGGCTCGGACCAGCCCTCGCGCTCGTCGTTGCCGTCGGCGGGTTCGACGTAGTACTCGGCCCACCACAGCGGCAGATCACCGGTCTGCTGACGCACCCACGTGCTCACCGCGGTGAACTTGTCGGTGGCCGCGAACTCGCCTGGCAGCATCTCGTCGTCGTTGGTGTAACTGGAGCCGTCCACGACCACGAAGTCGGCGCCCGCCTTGTTCTTGTTCCAGTAGGCGAAGGCGTCGAGGATCCGCCGGTCCATGGCGCCCCAGGCACCCTTGAAGGTCGGGGAGGCGTCCTCCGACCGCGGATCGACACTGTCCATCGACAGATACGGCCCGCCGACCATGATCTCCGGATTGACCTTCTTCAGCGCCTTGTAGACGAGGTTGTAGAGCTGTGTGTAGCCCTCGTAGTCCCAGCGTGCCTCGGCGTCGTTCCAGAAGCCCTTGAACTCGTTCCAGACGATGAAGTGGCGTACGTCCGGATAGCGCTTGGCGACGGTCGCCGCGAGCGCCGCGAAGTCCTTGAAGTGCGCGGGCTCCGGAGCGGTCTCCAGCGCGGACTGGCTCCAGTCCGTGTTGCCGACGCCGGCCTTCCCGCCCTTCATCCAGTCCGGGGCGCAGCACAGGGTGACGACCGGGGTGCCGCCCGACGCACGGATGAAGTCGACGCGGCGGTCCATGTCCTCGAAGTCGTAACGCCCCTTGACCGGCTCGGGGTTGTCGGATCCCCAGCCCATGATGTGCTGGATCTGCGGCAGCCCGCCGGCGTCCGCGAGCATTCCCTCGACCCGCTCGGTGGCGGCGGAGCTGCCCTCGTCGGCGCTGAACTGGGTGTGCGTGAAGCCCCAGCCCACCTCCGGGGTCTCCGCGTCCGGCGTGGTCGTGGGTGTGCCGTGCACCTTGTCGCCGTCGCGTGAGGTGCCGTCCGTGCCCGCGCCGTTCCCCGGAAGCGTGTTGAGGAGGGTCACAGCCAGTGCCAGAACCGCCGCACCCACGCCGAGAATCGCGGTGAGCCGCCACCGCCGTGCCCCCGAGGTCCACCCATGACGTCCCATCGAAGGCAACGGTAACGGCGAAAACGCCTGGGTGGGCAGATGTCGTAGATGCACAACCTTGTAACAGGAGGTAGCGGACACTCCGGGAACACGGGGCGCGGGCGACACACCCGACGCACTACAGAAAGCGGGTGCACGGGGCGTCCTCGTGCCGGATCATGGCGGCATGTCTGCAAACCCACACGACGCTCTGCCGATCCGGCTCAACGTCGACGACAGTGACTCGCCGTCCGATGTCGTCGACGCGCTGTTCCTCGGCCGCTTCGCGACGGGCGAGCAGCCGTACTCGCACGCGGCCAACATCGACCGGGTGCGGTCCGGGGCCACGCTGATGCCGACGGGCGCCGAGGTGTTGCGCATCGCGCGCGACGACGACCGCAGCGCGACGCTGGCGCAGGGCGACGGCTGGACCCTGCTGATCTCCCGCTGGAACCGGGGCGCGGACGTCACGGTCACGGCCACCACCGCCGAGCTGGCGAAGAGGGTCCTCGACCAGGCCACCGACGGCGCGGCGGACGAGCCCGAACCCCAGCCGGAGAACGTGACCATGGGCTTCTGGTACGTCTCCCCGAGGCGGGGCCCGCACCGCACGACCCGGCAGATCTCCGCGGGCACGTGGGACGAGGTGCGGGAGAACTACACCGCACCGGTGGCGGACGCGATGGACCGCCTGATGAAGACGACACCCGAGGACATCGCGGGGAGGCTTCTGCTGCTCCACGGCCCGCCGGGGACCGGCAAGACCTCCGCCCTGCGCACACTCGCCCGCTCCTGGCGGGACTGGTGCCAGGTGGACTGTGTCCTGGACCCGGAACGGCTGTTCAGTGACGTCGGCTATCTGATGGACATCGCGATCGGCGAGGAGGACGCGACGGGCAAGGGCCGCTGGCGGCTGCTCCTGCTGGAGGACTGCGACGAGCTGATCCGCGGCGAGGCGAAGCACACCGCGGGGCAGGCGCTGTCGCGGTTGCTGAACCTGACCGACGGCCTGCTGGGCCAGGGCCGCAACGTCCTGGTGGGTGTCACGACGAACGAGGACCTGGAGCGCCTCCACCCGGCCGTCGTCCGCCCGGGCCGCTGTCTGGCCCGCATCGAGGTGGGCGCCCTGACCCGCCGGGAGGCGGCGAACTGGCTCGGCACGGAAGAGGGCGTCGGCCGCGAGGGCGCGACGCTGGCGGAGCTGTACGCGCTGCGCCGGGGGACCTCTCCGACTGCGGTGCCGGAGCCGCGGGCGGGGGCGGACGCGGGGCTGTATCTGTAAGCCGGTTCCGGTAGGCGGATCAGTAAGCCGGTTCCATAGGCGGGATCTACAGGCCGGGCGTCGCTTCCGTCATTTGCCGATCCGTCATTTGTCGAACGCCGCCCGCAGGGCATCCCGCACGGCGATGAGCGCCGCGTTCTCGTCCAGCCCGAGGCGCCGAACCCGCTCGACGTAGGCCTGCGCGGCCGACGCCGCCTCACGTTCCGCCGCGGAGCCCGCCGCGGCGACGAACGTTCCGTTGCGCCCCCGCGTCTCGATCACCCCGTCCGCCTCCAGCGCCCGGTACGCCTTGGCGACGGTGTTCGCGGCGAGCCCGAGGGACTCGGCCAGGCCCCGCACGGTCGGCAGCCGGTACCCCACCGGCAGCACGCCGGCCCGCGCCTGCTCGGAGATCTGCGCCCGCACCTGCTCGTACGGCGGTGCGCTGTCGTCGATGTGGATCTTCAAGGTCACGGGGTGATTGTCCCGCACCCGGCGGAAAATGAGAGGCACCCGGGCGCATCTCCCCCGTAGCGTGCCCGTTCATGACTGTGATCGTTCGCGATGTCCGCCCCGAAGTCCGCACCGAAACTGCGGCATTGGCCCGGGTCAGGCATCTCGCCTTCCCCTTCATGCCGATCACCCCGGAGTCCGTGGTTCACACCATCACGCATTCCCACCCGGACGCCCGCTTCCGGTGGCTGATCGCCGAGGAGGACGGCGAGATCATCGGCTCGACCGTCGTCGGCCTCGCCCACGACAGCCCGGATCCCGGCCAGGGCTACGTCAACGTGTACGTGCACCCGGAGCGGATACACCGCGGCGCCGGTGCGCTCCTGCTCCGCACCGCGGAGGAGTACCTGGCCGCCCAGGGGGCGACGAAGCTCTTCTCCTGGGTCGTGGACGCACCGGACAACCGCGCCTTCGCCGAGCGGCGCGGCTACCGCGCGAGCCGCTCCGGGAAGGTGCTGCGCCTGGACCTGGAGAACGGCACACTGCCCCCGCTGCAGGACCCGCCCCCGGGCGTCGAGCTGCGCACGGCCGCCGACTTCGCGGACGACCCGCGCCCGATGTTCGACCTGGACGCGGAGGCGGTCCTGGACGAACCGAGCGACGTCGACACCGAGTTCACCGACTACGAGGCCTGGATCGAGGAGACCTGGAACCACCCGCTCCTCAGCCACGAGCTGACCTCGGTCGCCGTCGTCGACGGCCGCCCCGTGGCCTTGAGCGCGGCCCACACCGACGGGGCCACCCAGTACGGCTCCGCCATGACCGGCACCGCCCGCGCCTTCCGCGGCCGGGGCCTGGCCAAGCTCGCCAAGAACGACTCCCTGCACCGAGCCCGCGCCGCCGGGTGCAAGGAGGCGTTCACGGGCAACGACGCCGGCAACGAGCCCATGCTCGCGATCAACAAGTGGTTCGGGTACGAGGTCTACGCGACGGAGGTGCGGTATGTCCGCGAACTCGGCTGAGCCCGCAGTGCTCCTGGAGGTCGTCCTCGTCAAGGCAGGCCGCACGAAGATCCGTTACGAGGCCGCGCTCCTCGCCGACGACGGCAACCGCGTCGCCGTCCGCGCCCCGTGGGCCGGCGAGGGCGTCCGCGACTTCGGCTTCGTGCGCTTCGAGCCGGGCGACGTCTTCACGGAGTACTACTGGCGGGACCGCTGGTACTCGGTGAAGGAGGTCCGGGACTCCGAGGGCGGTCTGAAGGGCTGGTACTGCGACATCACCCGCCCGGCCACCCGCTCCGGCGCGGAACTCGTCGTGGAGGACCTCGACCTGGACCTGTGGCGCTCCGGCGACGGTACGGCCGTGATCCGCCTGGACGAGGACGAGTTCGCCGAGAGCGGGCTGACGGAGCGGGACCCGGAGGCGGCGGCCGCCGCGGTGGCCGCGCTCGACGAGCTGGAGGCGCTGGCGCGCGAGGGCGGATTCGGCACGCTGCTGGCCTAGGCGGTCGCCACCACGGCGTACCGCTCGTCGGCCACGTCCCTCCCCCACAGCAGCGCGTCCTCCGACAGCCGCTCCACGCGCACGTGCCCGGCGAGGGGGTCCACCAGGCCGGTGAGCACCTCGGCCGGTATCCCGGCCGGGCTGACCGTCCCCCACACCCCCTCGACCAGCACGAGCCGCCCTCCCGGTCTCAGCAGTCCCCACCAGTGCCGCAGGGCACGGCCGGGGTCGGGCAGGGCCCACAGCACGTGTCGTACGAGGACGGCGTCGAAGCGCTGCTCCCCCACCGGGGGCGCCGCCGCGTCACCGAGCAGGAACGCCGCGTCACGCCCGGCGAGCTTCGCGCGGGCGAGGTCCACCATGGCCGGGGAGCTGTCCACGCCGGTGACGCGGTGTCCCTGTTCGGCCGCGAGGAGCGACAGGCTGCCGGTGCCGCAGCCGAGGTCGAGGATGTCGGAGGGCCGCTCGGGCAGCCAGCCGCGCAGCCGCCCGGCCCAGGCCCGGCGCACCTCGGGGTCGCGCAGGCCGTGGTCCGGCTCGTCGTCGAAGGCGGCGGCCTCGGCATCCCAGTCGACGGCCGCCCCGGCCTTGTCGTCACTGTCGTCGGTCATGGGCCCAAGAGTGACACCCGCCACTGACAATCGAATCGTGACAGCCGCCACTGACAGATCGGGGCCGATGAGTAACCCTCCCCCAAAGGGTCTACCTCCGTGAGAACGCGGAACTCGGTAGGCACTGCGAGGAGGCAGCCATGCGCCGCGTAACGCAGCAGAAGCCCCTGAAGAAGTCAGACGCCCGTCGGATCCGCGAGGAGGCCGACGAGCGCCCCGCGGGACGTCCCGAGGTCCGAAAGGACATCGCGCGCACATGGTGGCCGGACGGGTGACCGTGATGGTCCGGCCTGTCAGACCAGCCGCTTGCGGTAGTGGATGCGGTCGTACGGCCCGTCCACCCGTCGCTCCGTGGCCTCGTACCCGAACTTCGGGTAGATCTTCTGGTTCTCCCACATCAGGGCGTTCGTGTAGAGCCTGACCTCGGGCAGTCCCAGCGCACGCGCGTGTGCCTCCACGAACCGCAGCAGCCGTCCCCCCACGCCCGTGCCCTGGGCGTCGGGGTGGACGGCGATGTTGTCGAGGTACAGATGGTCCTCGTGCACCTCGATCGCCACGAGTCCGGTCACCGGGTCCCCCGTGACGAACACCTGCCCCGCGGCCACGTTCGCCGCGTGGTCCCGCTCCATGGGCTGCGGCACCACCCCGATGCGCTCGATGTAGTGGTGGTACGCGGCATCGGTCACGGCTTTCACGGCCGGCACGTCGGCGGCGACGGCCGGCCGGATCTCCTCGGTTGTCATGCCGTGGACGCTACCTACCTCAGCTCAGCCTGAGCACTCCCTTAAAGCGACCATAAGGATCTCCATCACCCGCCTCCAGCAGGCGATTCCGCGGTTTCTTGGGGCTAGCTTGCTGATCGCCCCCACGGGATCCCCAAGAATCGCTGCGAGGAGTTTCCTTCATGCCTGCACGCCGTATGGTCGCCGCCGTCGCCACCCTCGGCCTGACCCCACTCGCCCTCACCGCACTGGCCGCCGCGCCGGCGTCGGCGCACGGCACGATGGGCGACCCCGTCAGCCGGGTCGCCCAGTGCTACGCGGAGGGTCCCGAGAGCCCGAGTTCCGACGCGTGCAAGGCGGCGGTCGCGGCCGGCGGCACGCAGGCGCTCTACGACTGGAACGGCGTCCGCATAGGCGACGCGAACGGACAGCACCAGACGCTGATCCCGGACGGCAAGCTGTGCAGCGCGAACAGCGAGGAGTTCAAGGGGCTCGACCTGGCCCGCGCCGACTGGCCCGCGACGAGCGTGAGCAGCGGCTCGTACACCTTCAAGTACCGCGTGACGGCCCAGCACAAGGGCACCTTCAAGGTGTACATCACCAAGGCCGGCTACGACCCGACGCAGCCGCTGGCCTGGGACGACCTGGACCTGGACAACCCGGTGGCGACGGCCACCGACCCGGTCGCCTCCGGCGGCTACTACACGTTCTCCGGGACCCTCCCGGAGCGCTCCGGCTCGCAGCTCCTGTACGCGGTCTGGCAGCGCTCGGACAGCCCGGAGGCGTTCTACTCCTGCTCGGACGTGACGTTCGGAGGAAGCAGCGCCGACAGCGGCAGCGGTACGACAAGCAGCCCGACCCCGAGCGCCTCCGCCCCCTCCGAGGAGCAGATCGAGGAGGGCGCCGACGAGTCGACGGTCGAGCACCACGGCCACGGGGACGACGACGCCAGTACGTCGGCGGAGCCGACCACGACGTCGGAGACGACCGCTGCCGCCGCCAATGATGTGCAGGCGGCCGGCACCACGGAGAACCTCGCCGAGACCGGCAGCGACAGCAGCACCTCGTACATCGCGATGGGCGGCGCGGCCGTCCTCGCGATCGGCGCGGCGATCCTGTTCGGATCCGTCCGGCGGCGCGGGGTGAGCGGCGGCCGGCACGGCCGCTAGGACCACCGCGGAGGGGCGGGGGCTGTCCGGCGGCTCAGGCCGGACAGCCCCCGGGTCGTCTGTTACTCGAACACGGACGCGCAGGTGGTCGGGGTGGCGTGCGCCGGGTCGAGGGCGTTGAGCACTTCGTGGAAGGCGATCAGGTCGAGCAGGCCGATCGCCGCGTGCTCGGAGAGATCCAGCGGGCACAGGTCCTGGATCAGGACGTTGTTGACGCCGGATCCGCTGAGGAACTGGCTCTGGTACGGCGTGACCACCTCGTCGTACTTGGTGGCGATGACCGTGTACTTGACGCCGGGGACGGTGTCACCGCCCTCGTTGAGCTTGGTGAGGAAGGCGGATCCGGCGGTCTGGTCGGCGAGGGCCGGGGTGGCCGAGGAGAGCAGGTCGGCGGCGCCCGGGAAGTAGGCGAGCAGGTTGGCCAGGCCGCTCAGGGTGGAGCCGTGGTTGCTGGGCGCGATGCCGACGAGGGCGTTCACCTTGGCGGCTCCGCCGAGGAACTTGAGGTAGTAGCGGGGCATCATGCCGCCCTGCGAGTGGCCGACGAGGTCGGTCTCAGCGGCGCCGGTCGCGGAAAGCACCTTGTCGACGTAGGCGGACAGTTGCTCTGCGGACTTGTCGACGGGGCCGAGGCCGTAGAAGACGGGCACGCCCGCCAGTTGGCCGTAGTCGAACGAGAAGACGCAGTATCCGCGGCCCTTCAGATACGGCGCGAGGGACAGCCAGTTGTCCACGGAGTTCGCGAAGGTGCCGTGCACGAGGACGACGGGGTGGGGGTGGGCGGCGGAGGGCTTGCAGGTGTAGTCGTTCCAGCCGCTGCTGGGGGCGTCGGCGGCCTGGGCGGTGGTGGCGGGGACGACGGCGACCGTGGCGGTCAGAAGCAGTGCGGTCAGGGGTCTGAGCACTCGTTTCCAGGGCAGCATCGTGTGATCTCCTTGCGGCTCAAGGGAGTTGCGACGGCTCTACGCCCTGTGATCCGGATCACGAGGATGCTGTTCACTCGTCAAGTTACGAACGAGTAGTGCACTTGTGAAGTTACGCGTCAGTAAAAACTTCCAGTGGTAACTGCCGACGACTGCAACTGCTGATGAACCGTCACCAGGCGGGCCTGATGGGACCATAGGGCGCGATGCGCACCAATTGATCACGCAACGCCCGCACTTCACCCTCACCGATCAGTTCGACCCACACCCGAACAGCCTCCGCAGCCGCCTCCTCCGCGGCCCTGGTACAGGCCCACCCCCGCTCGGTCAGCACGACGAGCCGGGCCCGCGCGTCACCGGGATGCGGCCGCCGTTCGGCATACCCCTTGCGCACGATCTCGTCGACGAGCTGACTGGCGGCCTGTTTGGTCACCCCGAGATGGGCGGCGAGCTCGGTGACCGTGGCACCGTCCGGGGCCAGCCGGGTGAACGCGAAGCCGTGCGCGGGCCGCACTTCGAATCCACGGGCGACGACACCGTCGTTGATGCGTTGCGTCAGGTCACCGGCGGCGGCGAGCAGGGCGGCGGCCAGGACCAGGGCTTCGGAGTTCTGCACGGAGGCATTGAAACACCCTTGACGATTTGGTCAAGCACCTTGACTATGACACCACATAGTCAAGCTACTTGACCACTTGCCGACTCGGAGGCCGCCCATGCCCGTCATCCGCCTGTCCGAAGCCGTCACCCACGAGATCCACGGCGCCCGCTTCGTCTCGTACGCCACTCCCCTGACCGGCAGCAAAGAGCTCTGCGCCTGGCGCGGCGAGATCCCCGGGGGCACCAAGACGCCCGCCCACACGGTCAACCGCGAGGAGATCTTCCACCTCCTCGCCGGCGAACTGCTGATCACGCTCGACGACGACGTCCACCGGATCGCGGCGGGCGACACGGTGATCATCAACCCCGGCGCGACCCTGAGCGTCGAGAACCCGACCGATCAGACCGCCGTCTCCTGGGTCACCACCTCCATCGGCCTGGAGGCGGTACTGGCCGACGGCACGGTCATCACTCCGCCGTGGGCCAACTGACGCCTGCACAAGAGGAGTTACGCCGCCAGCGCCCCCGGCATCACCGCGTACGGTCCGAACTTCGCCCGGGCGCGGTCCGCGACCTCCTCGATGCGGCGGAGTTTCTCGTCGGCGGGGTCGAAGGTGAGCTGGTGGGAAGCCTGTTCGGCGGGGTCGAGGCCCTCGGCGCGCAGGGCGATGGAGCGGACCCGGGCGCGCTGGAGGCCGAGCGCCTCGTACATGTCGTACGCCGCCCTGGTCAGCGCCGCCGAGTGCGCGGTCGGCTCCTTGAGGGTGCGGCTGCGGGTGGTCGCGGAGCGGTCGGCGTAGCGGACGGTGAGGGTCAGCGTGCCGCAGACCTTGTCCACGGCGCGCAGCCGGGCGCCCAGTTCCTCGGCGGCGGAGAGCAGGGCGCGGCGGTGCCGGTCCTCGTCCAACTCGTCGCGGCTGAAGGGGCGTTCGGTGGCGAGGGAGCGGGAAACCGCGTTCGGGACCACCCGGCCGCGGTCCACGCCGCTCGCCTTCTCGTGCAGCTCGCGGCCGGCCCTCGTACCGACCAGGCGCTGGAGCGTGGACAGGGGCGCGGCGGCGACCCGGCCGAGGGTGTCGAGGCCGTACTCGCACAGAGTGCGGGCGGTGGCCTTGCCGACGCCGGGGAGCGCGGCGACGGGTCGGTCGGCAAGGAAATCCGCCACGGCATCGTCCGGCACCATGCAGGTCACCCCGGGGCGGGCGTCCCGCAGCGCCATCCGCGCCAGCATCGGCCCGGGCCCGGCGCCGATCATGCAGTCGACCCCGTGCAGCGCGAGCGCCCGCACCCGGATCACCGAGGCCAACTCGACGGCGCCGCGCCCGAAGTACCGCTCGGCGCCCCGCAGATCGGCCAGCGCCCCGTCCGGCGGCAACGCCTCGACGACCGGTGTGAACTCCTCCAGCAGCCCGAGCAACCCCGGCAGGGCCGCCTCGTACACCGTCGGCAGCTGGAAACGTACGCAGAGGATGGTCATCCCGCACTCCCCGGACTCTGGTGCCACAACTTCCGTACCTGTGAAGGCTCTTGACCCGCCGGTCGCAGATCGGCCCATGGATGCAGTTCGTATCCCGTCGGCATTTGGATTCGCCGCCCGCCGGTCGAATCACCGGCCCCTTCCGGCACGGGCTCCGCCAGCCGTTTCGCCACCTCGTCGAGCCCGCCCTCGGCACGCAGCTCGACCAGTTCGGCGAGGTTCCAGGCGGCGGCGCCCACCACGCTGAGGCTGCGCGGGCCGCGGCGCTGCACCACTCCGCGCACCAGCAGCAGCCAGGAGTGGAAGACGGTGTGCGCGCAGGCGTCGTGCGAGTCGTCGAAGAAGGCGAGGTCGACCAGGCCCGTGCCGTCGTCCAGGGTGGTGAAGATGACGCGCTTGCCCGAGCGGATCGGCGGGGTCTGGGTGGCCGCCTTGGCACCCGCGACCAGCACGGTCTCCCCGTGCCGCACCTCCCGCAGCCGCCGCGCCGACAGCACGCCCAACTCGTCGAGGAAAGCCCGGTGGTCGTCCATCAGATTGCGCGAGGCGTCCATGGACAGCACGCCCAGCTCGGCGCTGAGCCTCTCGGCGGAGGACAGGTCCGGCAGCCCGGCGGGAGCGGTCTTCCGCCCACCGGCCAGTGGAAGCTGACCTCCCCCCGCACCCCTCGCACCCCGGTGCAACTCGGTCAAGTGCAGTTGCAGATCACGGCGGTTGGCACCGAAGGCGTCCAACGCCCCTACCTGAGCCAGCCGTTGTGCCAGCGGTCGGCTCGGCCGCGCCCGTTCCCAGAAGTCCAGCAGCGAGGCGTACGGCCGCCCGTCCGCGATCCGTGCCGCCTCGGCCTCGCTGATGCCGTGCACGTCGGAGAGGGCGAGCCGCAGCCCCCATCGTCGAGAAGAATCGACCGATTCAGACACCAGTTCGATACGGTGAGCGACCGCCGACCGGTTCACGTCCAACGGCAGGATCGGCACCCCACGCCGCCGCGCGTCCGCCAGCAGCAGCCGCTTCGGATACATCCCGGGGTCGTGCGTGAGCAGCCCCGCGTAGAAGGCGGCCGGGTGATGCGCCTTCAGCCACGCCGACTGGTACGTCGGCACGGCGAAGGCGACCGCGTGCGCCTTGCAGAAGCCGTACGACCCGAAGGCCTCGACGATCTCCCACGTCCGCCGAATCGTTTCTGCGTCATACCCGTTCGCCGCCGCGTGCTGCGCGAACCAGAACCGGATCCGCCCCTGCGACTCCGGGTCGGACAGCCCGCGCCGCACCCGGTCCGCCTCGTCGCGTCCGCAGCCGGTCATGATGTCGACGATGTCGATGATCTGCTCGTGGAAGACGACGACCCCGTAGGTGTCCCGCAGCGGCTCCTCCAGATCCGGGTGCGGATAGCGGATGGGCGCCCGCCCGTGCCGCGCCTCGATGAACGGCCGCACCATGTCGGCGGCGACCGGCCCCGGCCGGAAGAGCGAGATGTCGACGACGAGGTCGTGGAAGGTGGCCGGCTGCAGCCGCCCGACCAGGTCGCGCTGACCCGGCGACTCGATCTGGAAGCAGCCCAACGTCTCGGTGGAACGGATGAGCTGGTACGTCGCCGGGTCGCCGGGCGGTACGGCGTCCAGGTCGATCCGGTCCCCCGTCGCCCGCTCCACCTCCACGACCGCGTGTGCCATCGCCGACTGCATCCGCACACCGAGCACGTCGAGCTTGAGCAGCCCGAGGTCCTCGACGTCCTCCTTGTCGAACTGCGACATGGGGAAGCCCTCGCCGCTGGTCGGCATGACCGGCGTACGGCTCAACAGGGACGCGTCGGAGAGGAGCACTCCGCACGGGTGCATGGCGACTCCGCGCGGGAGGGCGTCGAGGGCCTCGACCAGCTCCCAGAGCCGGCCGTATCTGTTCTTCTCCCCTGCCAGAGCCTTGAGTTCGGGCAGTTCCTCCAGCGCCGCGCGGGCGTCGCGCGCCCGGATGTGCGGGAAGGACTTGGCGATGCGGTCGATGTCGGCCGGGTCCATGGACAGGGCCGCGCCCACGTCCCGGATCGCGTGCCGCACCCGGTACGTCTCCGGCATCGCGACCGTCGCCACCCGCTCGGTGCCGAACCGGCCGATGATCGCCCGGTAGACCTCCAGGCGGCGCGCGGACTCCACGTCGATGTCGATGTCGGGCAGCACGAGCCGGCGTTTGGACAGGAAGCGCTCCATCAGCAGCCCGTGTTCGACCGGGTCGGCGTGGGCGATGCCGAGGAGGTGGTTGACGAGGGAGCCGGCACCGGAGCCGCGGGCGGCGACCCGGATTCCCATCTCCCGTACGTCGTCCACCACTTGAGCGACCGTCAGGAAGTAGGAGGCGAAGCCGTGGTGGGCGATGATGTCCAGTTCCCGGTGCATCCGCTCCCAATAGAGAACCGCTTCAGGAGAGCGGGTGTATCCCTTCAGCACCATCCCCGCCGCCGCCCGCGAGGCCAGCGCCCGCTGGGCGGTGCGGCGGCCCGCGCCGACCAGGTGCGGCTCGGGGAAGTGGACGGTGCCGATGCCGAGGTCGTCCTCGGGGTCGACCAGGCACTCGGCGGCCGTCGCCTGCGTCTGCTCCAGCAGCCGGTGGGCGGTGTCGCGCCGGAAGCCCGCGGCCTCCACGATCCGCTCGGCCGCCCCCAGCATGGTGCCCGCGTCCTTGAGCCAGGCCTCGCCGGAGTCCAGCTCCTTGGTGGCGTCGACTGGGACCAGGCGGCGGGCGGCGTCCAGGACGTCGGCGACCGGGCCGAGGCCCGGGTCGGCGTACCGGACGGCGTTGCTGAGCACGGGGCGTATGCGCTGCTCGGCGGCGAAGCCGACGGTGCGGGCGGCCAGCCTCAGGGAGCCGGGGCCGGTGCCCTTGCGGCCGTGCCAGACGGCTTCGAGGCGCAGGGCGTCGCCGTAGGTCTCCCGCCAGGGGGCGAGCAGCCGGGCCGCACGGTCGGGACGCCCCGCGGCGAGGGCGCGGCCGACGTCGGAGGCGGGGCCGAGCAGGACGGTCAGGCCGTCTCCCCTGTTGTCCGCCCACGGCAGCAGAGGAGATCCCTCCCCCGCATGCGCCGCCGTGACCATCCGGCACAGGTCGGCCCAGCCGCGGGCGCCGTCCCGGGCGAGGAAGGTGACGCGGGGTGTCGACTCGTCGATGAAGGCACCCCCGCGTACGGGAGCGCGGCGCCGCTCCTGCCGTACGGGCTCGGGGGCAGGCTCCTCCACCGCCAGCTCCACCCCGAACAACGGCCGCACACCCGCCTTCGCACAGGCCTTGGCGAAGCGGACCGTGCCCGCGAGGGTGTCGCGGTCGGTGAGGGCGAGGGCGTCCATGCTCCGCTCGGAGGCGCGCTCGGCCAGCCGCTCCGGGTGGGAGGCGCCGTAGCGCAGGGAGAACCCGGAGACGGCGTGCAGATGCGTGAACCCTGGCATCCGTACCTCCCATCTCCGCATCATTTTCGAACACCAGTTCCCGACTGCCCCACCCCCACCATAGACCAAATCTCGAACATCTGTACGACAACCGTTCGGCCGCCTCCCACCTGCGGAAACGTCCGCCGCCTCGGACTGTGGGGACATGACAGAGAACAGCTTTCTCGCCGAGGTGAAGGACGCGGTCACTCCGCGGGCCACGCTGCTCGCCCTCGGCGTGGTCGCCCTCCAGCTGCTGTTCATCGCCTCCTATGTGGGGGCACTGCACAATCCGAAGCCCAAGGACGTGCCCTTCGGGGTCGTCGCGCCCCAGGCCGCGGCCCAGCAGGCGGTGACCCGGCTGGAGCAGCTGCCGGGGTCGCCGCTGGACCCGCGCGCGGTGGCCGACGCGGCGACGGCGCGAAAGCAGATCCTGAACCGGGACATCGACGGGGCGCTGATCATCGACCCGGCCGGCACCACCGACACCCTCCTGGTCGCCTCCGGCGGCGGCACCGTCCTCGCCACCGCGCTGGAGACGCTCACCGCCACCCTGGAGAAGGCCGAGCAGCGCACGGTGCGGACGATCGACGTGGCCCCTGCCTCGCCCCAGGACTTCGACGGGCTGTCCTCCTTCTACGTCGTCGTGGGCTGGTGCGTCGGCGGCTATCTGTGCGCCTCGATCCTGGCGATCAGCACGGGTGCCCGGCCCGCCAACCCCCGTCGCGCGGTGATCCGGCTGGTCGTGATGGCGCTGGTGTCGATCGTCGGCGGGCTCGGCGGTGCGGTGATCGTGGGGCCGATCCTGGACGCGCTGCCGGGCAGTGTGATGGCCTTCTGGGGGCTCGGCGCGCTGGTCACCTTCGCGGTGGGGGCCGCGACGCTCGCCCTCCAGGGCATCTTCGGGATCATCGGCATCGGCCTCGCGATCCTGCTCGTGGTGATCGCGGGCAACCCGAGCGCGGGCGGGGCCTTCCCGCTGCCGATGCTGCCGCCGTTCTGGAAGGCGATCGGCCCGGCGCTGCCGCCGGGGGCGGGCACCTGGGTGGCGCGCTCCATCGCGTACTTCAAGGGCAACGACACGACCGGCGCCCTGCTGGTGCTGTCGGCATGGTCGGCGGCCGGGATCGCGGTGACGCTGGGGGCGGCGGGGCTACGGAAGAAGCGCGTCGCCGACTGAGCCGCCGTGGTGAGCCGCAGCCGCCGACGGCGCCCAACCCCCACAAGGGCCACCCGCACCCGACATCGAAAGTTGTACGGGTGGTGCGGGTGGGAAATCGAAAAGGCCCGCCCCCACCGGGGGCGGGCCTTCACACGAAACCGTCAGCCGATCTCGGTACCAGTAGCCGACAGCGCCTCGGTGACCGGCTGGAAGAACGTCTCCCCACCGGAGGTGCAGTCGCCACTACCACCGGACGTGAGTCCGATCGCGCTGCTGCCGGAGAACAGCGAGCCACCACTGTCACCGGGCTCGGCGCAGACGTCCGTCTGGATCAGCCCGTTGACGATGTCACCGTTGCCGTAGTTCACGGTGGCATCCAGACCGGTGACCGTACCGTCGTGCACCTGCGTCGTAGAACCACTCCGGGTCACCGACTGCCCGACGGTGGCCTCCGCCGCGCCCGTGATCGCCTGGGCGGAGCCGTCGTAGAGGTCGACCTCGCTCGGGTGGTCGACGTCGGCCGTGTACTTGACCAGACCGAAGTCGTTGTCGGGGAACTGGGAGTCCTCGTTCTCACCGATCACGTTGCCGGACGAGTCCGACCAGCTGGTGATCTCCGCGGTGCAGTGCCCGGCGGTGAGGAAGTACGGCTCCCCGCCCTTGACCACGTTGAAGCCGAGCGAGCAGCGCCCGCCGCCTCCGGTGATGGCGTCGCCGCCCGCGATGAAGGGCTTGAACTCCCCCTTCGTACGCTGGAGTTCGGCCGTGGCACCGAGTCCGTCGACGACCTTGGTGAGCTTGGCCAACTCGGCCTCGGAGACCGTGCGGTCGGCGGTGACGACGACCTTGTTGGTGGTCGGGTCGGTGGCCCAGGACGTACCCGGGATGGTCGCGTCGCTCTTGAGCGTCGTACGGGCGCTCTTGAGCTCGGCGAGGGAGTTCTCGACGATTCTGGCCTTGGCGCCGGCCGCCTCGACGGTCTGCGCCGCGGTCTCGTCGAGCACGTTGACCACGAGGTTCTTGGTCTTCGCGTCGTAGAACGTTCCGGCGGCGTCGGTGCCGAGGTCCTTGCCGAGCGTCGAGGCGAGGTTTCCGGCCGCCGCGGCCGACAGGGTCTTGGCCGTGGGCGCCGCCGGGGTCTCACTGGCGTTCGCAGTCTGCAAGGTGACTCCCGTGGCGACCAGTGCGGCGATGCCCGCACCTGCCACGATCGCCCGCCGC
The DNA here is from genome assembly GCF_000718165.1 of Streptomyces fulvoviolaceus. Taxonomy (GTDB): domain Bacteria; phylum Actinomycetota; class Actinomycetes; order Streptomycetales; family Streptomycetaceae; genus Streptomyces; species Streptomyces fulvoviolaceus. The sequence continues at coordinate 149,758 of NZ_JOEY01000028.1, forward strand.
TTGGGTATGCGTCGGTGCTTCAACTCGCGTCCTCCTGTGGGGGGTCGGTCCGGGAGATTGTGGGGACCTCGCGGACCTGAAGGCTGGTTGACGAGCGACCACTCTTCCGGGCGGCACAGGGAGCACACAAGGGGGACTTCCGGACGCGCGTAGAACGGCAGTTGTGCGCTCCCCGCCAGTGGAAAGCGCTTGACTGTCCACGGTCAGTACAGCGAATTCACGCTGCAAACACTACGAGCGAGTAACTGTGGGCACTCTGTGAGGTCTAGTCCTGTCTTGAAATCGACCCCGGTTCATCGGAGTTCGGACGGGGATCGGCGGACGGAAGTTGCTCATGCACCGGTTGCTGCTCCACGGGACGCACCGGTTGTTGCTCCACCGCGGGAGGCGCCGGCTGCTGCACCGCGGGAGGCGCCGGCTGCTGCACCGCGGGAGGCGCCGGCTGCTGAGCCCTCTCCAGGAACCGCAGCAGCTCCACCGGGAACGGCAGCACCAGCGTCGAGTTCTTCTCGGCGGCGACCGCCACCACCGTCTGCAACAGCCGCAGTTGCAGCGCGGCGGGCTGCTCCGACATCACCTCGGCGGCCTCCGCCAGCTTCTTCGACGCCTGCAGTTCGGCATCCGCGTTGATGACCCGCGCCCGCCGCTCCCGGTCGGCCTCCGCCTGCCGGGCCATGGAGCGCTTCATGGTCTCGGGCAGTGACACGTCCTTGATCTCGACCCGGTCGATGGTGACGCCCCACTCCACGGCCGGACTGTCGATCATCAACTCCAGCCCCTGGTTGAGCTTTTCGCGGTTGGAGAGCAGATCGTCCAGATCGCTCTTCCCGATGATCGACCGCAGCGAGGTCTGCGCCATCTGCGCCACCGCGAACCGGTAGTCCTCCACCCGGACGATCGCCTCGGCCGCCCCGGTCACCTTGAAGTAGACGACCGCATCGACCCGCACCGTGACGTTGTCCCGGGTGATGCCCTCCTGCGCGGGCACCGGCATCGTGATGATCTGCATGTTGACCTTGCGGAGCTTGTCCACGAAGGGAACGATCATCGTGAACCCGGGCCCGCGCACATCGGAGCGGAGCTTCCCCAACCGGAAGACCACACCCCGTTCGTACTGTTTGACGACCCGCGCCGCCGACATCACGTACACCACTCCGGCGGACGCGAACGTCACTCCCGCCGCCACCAGCTCCTCGACCATCGCGGCCCCCAGGGTCCGTCGTGGGCGTCTACAGGGGAGTACTGCCTGTACTCCGACGGTAACTCCGGCACCTGGACAAGGGCGAGCCCCCGCACGCGAGTTGCGTACGGGGGCTCGGGTACTGCTGGCTGCGGGTTGAGTAGTCCTCAAGGACTGGTTGAGGTCCTAGAAGACGGCGACGCCGTAGGCGTTCAGGGCCTCGACGACCGGCTGGAAGAAGGTCGTGCCGCCGGAGCTGCAGTTGCCGCTGCCGCCGGAGGTCAGACCGTAGGCGATGCCGCTGGACGAGTACAGCGGGCCGCCGGAGTCGCCGCCCTCGGCGCAGACGTTGGTCTGGATCATGCCGTAGACGACGTCGCCGCTGCCGTAGTTGACGGTCGCGTTCAGGCCGGTGACAGTGCCGGTGTGGATACCGGTGGTCGAGCCGTCACGGATGACCGCGGTGCCCACGCTGGGCGTGCCCGAGCTGGTGATGTCCGTGTTGCCCGCGGTGCCGGACTTGGTGACCGATGTGTTGGTGTACCGGACCGCCGCGTAGTCGTTGGTCGGGAAGCTGTAGCTGACGTTCGTGCCGAGCGTGGTGGTCTGCCCCGAGTTGGAGTACCAGGTCGAGGCGACCTCACCGCAGTGGCCCGCGGTGAGGAAGTAGTAGGTGCTGCCGCTGCGGACGTTGAAGCCGAGCGAACAGCGGTAGCCACCACCGTAGATGGCGTCGCCACCGGTAATCAGCTTGTTGAACTTGCCCGGTGTGTGCTTGATCGTCAGAGCGCCGGCGTTGCTGCCCGCGGTCTTCTTGATCTTTGCGATCTCAGCCTGCGAGACCGTGCTGTCGACGGTGACGATCACGCGGTTCGTCTTGGCGTCGACCGCCCAGGCGGTGCCCGCGATGTCCGACTTGAGAACCGACTTGTTGACACTGCTCAGTTGGGTGGCGCTGAAGGTCTGTGCGTCGGCCGCGCTCGCGCTGGGGACCGCGATCGCGGCCGCGGCGGCGAGTCCGGTGGTAACGGCGATCAGCCGGGTCCGTCTCGCAATGCCACTGCGGGGGGTGGTGCGCTTGATCCTCACGTTTCGTTCCCTCCCAAGGGAAATCGTTGGGCCCGCGTGGGGTCGGGGCCCGTGAGGCGCAGTCGGAGGCACATATGTCCGGATTCCGAACACGCCGTGCCCCTGACAAGCGCTGTGGGGGGAGTATTCGGCCGAACGACCGGTAGGCGCAAGGGCGCCTTTCGGCCGTCAACCTTTGAACTAACCGTGCGATCCGAGTGAACCGACCGCCCCTCAGGCCAGATTGCGCTCCCCCGCCGCGACCGCGACCCCCAGCGTATTCCCCGGCGGCGGGAAAGGGCAGATGAAATGGTCGGCGAAGGCGCACGGCGGGAGCAGCGCACGGTTGAAGTCGACCGTCGTGCGCCCCTCGACGTCCGGCGCCGCCGGGCGCAGGAACCGGAACCGGTAACTGCCGTCCCCGCTCGTGAGATCGCCGAAAACCGCCCACAGCGAGCCGTCGTCCTGGACCGACACCTGAAGCGTCAGCTCCTGCCCGCCCAGCGTGAATGCGAGCACCCCGCCGAGACCGAGCCCACGGGCCTGGCCGTCCGCGTTCTCCACGCGTACGGTGCGATGGCCGCCGTACGGCGTGAAGCGCCCCGGCACGGACCAGCGCGGATCGTACGGCGTGGCCTCGATGCCCCGGAACGCCCGGCGCGCCTCCGAGGCGGGGTCGAAGTCCCGTACGCCCCACACCCCTTCGCGGACCAGCACGACCAGCCGGCGCTCGCCGTACGCCACCCGGGCCGCGCCCGCCGGTCCGGGGTCGGCGGACAGCCGTACCGCACCGCCGAAGGGCCGCCCGTCAACGGTCAGTCCGTCCTCCGCGACGGCCGTCAGCACCACCGCGTCACCGTCGGCGGCCCAGTTCCCGGGGATGTCCGGAAGTCGGCCGTCCGGATAGTCCTCGATCCAGTGCGTGCCCGTCAGCGCGAGCGGTCCGTACGGCGCCGACACCGACTCGACGCGCTGCTCGTGCCACTGCTTCCACGCGTCGGACGCGTCCGACGAAATGCCTGTCGCCATGTGATCAACCCTTCCATACCGGGTCGGAAAGCCCGAGGTGCGAGCGCAGCGTGGTGCCCCGGTACTCCGTACGGAACGCGCCACGCTCCTGGAGCAGCGGCACCACCCGGTCCACGAACTCGTCGAGGCCGCCCGGGGTGAGGTGCGGGACGAGGATGAAGCCGTCGGCGGCGTCCCGCTGCACGAACTCGTCGAGCTCGGTCGCGACCGCCTCCGGGGTGCCGATGAAGGACTGCCGGCCGCTCGCCTCGATCACGGTCTGCCGGATCGACAGCCCCTTCTCCCGGGACAGCGCCCGCCACTTCTCGGCGATCGCCACGGTGTCGCCGCGCCGGGTCCGCCCCTGCGTGATCGACGACTCCGGCACCGGGTCGATGTCGGGGAGGGGCCCGTCGGGGTCGTACGACGACAAGTCCGTGCCCCAGACCTGCTCCAGCGCGAGGAGCGCGTTCTGCGGGGACACCTGCTGCCGTCGGATCTCCGTGGCCTTCTCCTGCGCCTCGGCGGCGGTGTCGCCGAGGACGACGCTGACGCCGGGCATGATCTTGAGATCGTCGGACGTACGACCGTACCGCGCGAGGCGCCTTTTGACATCGGCGTAGAAGGAGCGGCCGGCCTCCAGCGTGCCGTGCCGGGTGAAGATCACGTCGGCCGTCGACGCGGCGAACTCCCGTCCCTCGGCCGAGTCGCCGGCCTGGATGACCACCGGGTACCCCTGCGGCGAGCGCGGCACGGTGAACTCGCCCGCGATGTCGAAGTGTTGTCCCCGGTGCGCGAAGGGGCGGGAGACCCCGTCCGGGGTCCAGGTGTCCCACAACTCCCTTGTGGTGGCGACGAATTCGGTGGCGCGGGTGATGGGGGTCCCCCCGCTCGAGCGAAGCCGAGAGTGGGGGAGGTCAGCGCGGTCCAGGTAGCCGCCTCGCCGGAAGTTCTCCCCCGTGAAGGCGCCGGAGGAGGTCACCACGTTCCAGGCGGCCCGACCCCCGCTGAGATGGTCCAAGGTGGCGAACCTGCGAGCGAGTTCGTACGGCTCGTTGAAGGTCGCGTTGACCGTGGCGGCGAGCCCGAGACGCTCGGTGACGGCCGCGAGCGCGTTGAGGACGGTGATCGACTCGGGGCGCCCGACCACGTCCAAGTCGTGGATACGGCCCTTGTGTTCGCGCAGCCTCAGCCCCTCGGCGAGGAAGAAGAAGTCGAACAGACCGCGCTCGGCGGTCCGGGCCAGGTGCTCGAAGGAGGAGAACTCGATCTGGGACTTCGAGCGCGGATCGGCCCATACGGTGGTGTTGTTGACCCCAGGGAAGTGCGCCGCCAGGTGCATGTACTTCCGACCTGCGGTCATGACGCTCCCCCTGTCACGACGTACTGGTTGGCGGGCTTGGCGAGACCAAGGTGCTCCCGGAGCGTGCTGCCCGGGTAGAAGGTGCGGAACAGGCCCCGGTGCTGCAGCAGTGCCACCGTGCCGTTGACGAGCCGCTCCAGGTCACGGCGCGGCTCGACGGGCGTGAGGTGGAAGCCGTCGACCGTACCGTCCGCGTGCCAGGCGGCGATCAGCTCCGCGAGGTCGACGGGGCCGCCCCGGTAGAGCGGGCCCTGCGCGGTCTGCCGGGGGCCGCCCCCGCCGTGGCCCGGCTCGGCCGCGTGCTCCCCGTCCCCGAGGTCGACGAGAAGGCTCGCGAGGACCCGAAGGTCATCGGGGTTGCGACCGAACTCCACGGCTTCCGACCGGAGTTGGTCGCGTACGGCACCGGCGTGCGCGGCGCTCGCGGCCCGGACGAGGGCCACGTCGGCGTACTGGGCCGCGGTTCGCCGGGCCTGCCCCTCGGTGGCGTCGACCACCCGCACCGGGTGGCCCTGCGGCGGGCGCGGCACGATCGAGGGGCCTCTGACCGAGAAGGACGCGCCCTGGAAGTCGACGTAATGCAGCTTGTCCCGGTCGAGGAAACGGCCGGTCGCCTCGTCCCGTATCTCGGCGTCGTCCTCCCAGCTGTCCCACAACTTCGCGGCCACGTCGGCGACTTCGCCGGCCTCCTGCCACAGGGCGTCGGCGGCGGCCGCGTGCCGGCGGCCGAAGAGGCGGGCCTCGCCCTCGGTGGTCGACACGTCGAGCCGCCAGCCGGCCCGGCCCCGGCTGATCCAGTCGAGGGTCGCGACGGCTGCCTGGACGTGGAAGGGCTCGGTGTGCGTGGTCGTGACGGTGGGCACCAGGCCGATGCGGCCGGTTTCGGGCGCCACGCGCGAGAGAACGGCGAGGGCGTCGAGCCCGGGGCGGGCGAAGGTGTCGTCCAGCGTCACGAAGTCGAGGCCCCCGCGCTCGGCGAGCCGCGCGAGGTCGACGTAGGAGCCGGCGTCATGGACGGACGGCTGGTCGACGGCGGCGGCGAGATGCAACAGTCCCATGGTCACAGCACCTTCGAGAGAAACGCCCGGGTCCGTTCGTGCCGCGGATCGTCGAGTACGTCGCCGGGCGGGCCCTGTTCGACGATGCGCCCGTCGTCCATGAACACGACCGTGTCGGCGACCTCGCGGGCGAATCCGATCTCGTGCGTGACGACGATCATCGTGGTGCCCTGATGGGCCAAGTCCTTGATGACGTCGAGGACTTCACCGACCAGCTCGGGGTCGAGCGCGGAGGTCGGTTCGTCGAAGAGCAGCAGCCTGGGCTCCAGCGCGAGGGCCCGGGCGATGGCGACCCGCTGCTGCTGCCCGCCGGAGAGCTGCTTCGGATAGGCGTCGGCCTTGTCCGCGAGCCCGACCCGGTCGAGCAGCCGCTTCGCAGCCTCCACGGCCTCCTTGCGGGGCCGCTTGAGCGCGGAGACCGGCGCCTCGACGACGTTGTCCAGCACGGTGAGGTGCGGGAACAGGTTGAAGTTCTGGAAGACGAAGCCGATCCGCGTGCGCTGCCGCAGCACCTCGCGCTCGGGCAGCTCGTACAGCTTGTCGCCGCTGCGCCGGTAGCCGACCAGCGCGCCGTCCACGCTGATCGCGCCCCGGTCCACCTTCTCCAGGTGGTTGATGGTGCGCAGCAGCGTCGACTTGCCGGAGCCGGAGGGGCCGAGGATCACGGTGACCTCGCCGGCACGCACGGCGAGATCGATGCCCTTGAGCACTTCCAGGGAGCCGAAACTCTTGTGGACGGACCGTATGTCGACCATGACGCTCATCGCTGAACTTCCTTGGAATAGAGGGGACTTAGGCGGCCGCACGGCCGGCGAGCGCGCTCAGGAACGCCAGCGCGGCCCGCGCGGTGGCGTCGTTCTGCCGGAAGGCGGGCCCGCCCGTGCGCGGCCGGGTGAACGCGCCCGGGGTGCGGCCGTCGGTGTGCGGCCCGAGCGCGAAGCGCCGCGGGTGCGGCCGCCCGGCCCGGTCCAGGACCCGCCCGTCGGCACGGTCCACCCGCAGCAGCCCGTCCGGTGTCTCGCCGGCACCGTCGGCGTGCAGCTCACGCAGCAGCGGGTCGAGGGCACGCCGGAGCGTCGGCTCGGGCAGCCGGGCCTCGACCAGCGCCCGCGCCTCGACCGAGAAGCCGGGCACGGTCGGGCTCGACGCCCGGAACACCCCGTCCTCGGCCCGTACGGCCATGTCCGCCCCGACGAACTTCAGCACCCCCGCCCGGGACAGCGCGAGCAGCTGCCGCAGCCGGGGTCCGGGCGGCCCGGAGGCGAGGTAGCTGAAGAACCCGTGCCACGAGGAGCCGATGTTCCCGAGCCGGACCAGCTGTCCGTAGACGGAGAGCAGGCCGAGGAAGACGGCCAGGTCGGAGCTGTATGCGGGATCATGACTACGGCTCAGGTCGGCCTCCACATACCCGCGCAGTCCTTCCTGGAACTCCTCGTGCGTCGCGTACCGCATCCCGTCCAGCGGACGGTCGAGCGCGGCGAGGTCGAGCCGGTCGGCGGGGTCCGGCACGGCGGAGGCGACGAGGGTCGCACGCTCGTCCCGATCGGCCGCCGCGTACTTCTCCTCGAAGTCGGTCCAGGCGACGGAGGTCCGCTCGGGGTGGACCGTGAACAGCCGGTGGTAGTGCGCGAACCCGAGCTCCTTCTCCACCAGCGGCCACACGTCCCGCCGGAAGTCGAAGCCCTCCGGCCGGGCGAGCAGCCCGTCGATCTCGGCGGGCCCCAGGAACCGTGGCAGCGGCGGCCGTTCACCGGTCCAGTCGTAGCCGATCTTCGACCGGTACGGCACTCCGCGCCGCGAGCCGACGTACAGCACCGGCTCCCGCCCCGAGGGCACGTAGGTGTCCCCCTCGTACCGCCCGCCCCGCCCCTCGGTCAGCAGCACCATCAGGTCGACGAAGGCGAGCCCGAAGCCGCGGACGAGGACGGGTTCGCCGGGCGCGAGCGAGGACAGGTCGCTGTCGGCGGTGAAGTCCGGCGGGAGGTGGACGAGGTCGTGCTCGAGGGCGTACGCAGCCAACTCACGCTGCTCGTCGTCGAGTTCGGCATCCAGGTGCCCAAGGTTCAGCACGACGAGGTCGGCCAGGAGCGGGCGCGGGCGGCCCTCCAGCCACACCTGCTGACGTCCCTCGCGCGAACCGCTCACCCGCAGGGCCCGCCTCGGGTGGTGGTGAACGGCCACGGAGGAAGGCAGCGCGGCCACCGCCCGCTCGTGCACCCAGCGCAGATACGCGCCCTGCAGCTGCCGGTCCGCGAAGGTGCCGCCGTCGATGCCGGCCCACTCGTGCAGCGTGGGGCCGGGGCGCACGGGCCCGGCCATGTCCACCGTCTCGTCGGTGAACATGGTGACGTCCTCGGCGTGCGAGTTCATCCACAGCAGCGGCGACTGCGCCGCGCGCCAGATGCGCCCGGCGCCCGGCGGATGGGGGTCGACGAGATGGATGTCGAAGCCCTCGACGAGGCCCGAACCGCCGTACAGCTCGGGCGCGTTGGCGGCGATCCGCTCGATCAGACCGGTCCCTCGCGGACCGGCCCCGACGATCACCAGGGAGTGCCTCATCGCGTGCGCTCCGAGCCGCGCGCGTAGTGCTTCTCCACGTAGTACTGACCGACGCCGAGCACCGAGGTGACCACGGTGTACCAGACGGTGGCCACCATCAGCAGCGGGATGACCTGGTAGGTGCGGTGGTAGACGAGCTGTACCGAGTAGAGCAGGTCCTGTACGGCGATCACGCTGACGATGGAGGTGCCTTTGAGGGTGCCGATCAGCATGTTCCCGGCGGGCGGCACGATGGCACGCATCGCCTGCGGCAGCACGATCCGCCACCAGCGGCGCCACCGGCTCAGGCCCAGCGCCTGGGCGGCCTCGATCTGTCCCCGGTCGACGGAGAGGATGCCGCCCCGCACGACCTCGGCGGCGTAAGCGGCCTCGTGCAGGGTCAGGCCGATGATGGCGACGGTGACCGGGCCGAGCAGGTCGACCGTCTTCACCCCGAGGATCTGCGGGTACAGCGCCCCGATGTTGAACCACAGCAGCAGCTGCACCAGGATCGGGATCGACCTGAACAGCCAGACGTATCCCCAACTGACGCTTCTGAGCACGGGGTTGGCAGACAGCCGGCCCGCGGCGAGCAGCGCGCCCAGCGCAAAGCCGAGCGTCATCACCACCGCGGTCAGCCACAGCGTGAGCCACAGTCCGCGCAGCACCGCGTCCGAGGTGAAGTAGTCGGCGACGACGTCCCACTGGAACGCCTGGTTGCGCAGGACGGAGTTGACGGCGAGGCCGAGCAGTACGAGAACGGCGACCGCGGCCGTCCACGTGCCGAGACGGCGCCGCGGGACGATCCGCAGGGAATCCGCGTTCTCCGGTATCTCCGGGGCGGCGGGGGCTTTGGCGAGGGTGTCGGAGGACATGCGAAGGCTCCGTGACGTCGAGTCAGTCGAACACGGTGAATGCCTTCAACACGGATGCGGCCGAGCCCCTCAGCAGGGCCGCCCTTTGAGACTACGGGTGAGTTTCCCCTCACTGTCAAGGCTGTCCATACTGTGAGCCGTACGTCTCAAGTCAGTTGACGCACAACCGGATGCCTGTTCCACTTGGCCCATGCATCCACAGCAGTGGCTGGTCAAGCGCTCCCACATCGACTTCGGTCGAGTGTGGTCCTCCTCCTGTTGAGCTGACCCCCTGCGCGCCCTGATGTCCTGGATCTCCTGATCCGTCGGGCGCCTTTCGCGTTTCTCCCCACGCTCTGCCTTCACACGCGCCCCCTCCCCTCACCCGGTGCTTCCTCGCTTTCTGTGTTCAGGAGACCGCACACGATGCGTACGTCCACGCGTGCCCGTAACCGCGTTTTCACCTCTTTTGCCCTGATTACCTCGGCGACCCTGTTCCTCACCGCGTGCGGCTCCGGCTCGGGCGACTCCACCGGCTCCGCCGCGGGCGTCGCGGCCAAGTCCGACGCGATCCCCACCACGGACGTCGTCTCGACCATCAAGAAGGACGCGGCCGCGGCCGAGTTGCTGCCCTCCGGCACCACCAGACTGTCTCTCGCCGTCAGCGTCGGCGGCCAACCGCCCGGCACCTCGATCCTGGACGACGGGAAGACCCTGGCCGGCCAGGACGTCGACTTCGCGAACGCGGTCGCCAAGGTCCTCGGCATCAAGCTCAAGACCGAGCAGGCCAGCTTCGAGGCGATCCTGCCGGCGCTCGGCAGCGGCAAGTACGACCTCGGCGTCGGCAACTTCGGCGTGACCGACGAGCGGCGCAGAACGATCGACTTCGTCACCTACATCAACGACGGCCAGGGCTTCGCCACCCGCAAGGACAGCAAGCTCTCCAAGGTCACCGACCTGACGCAGCTGTGCGGCCTGAACATCGCCACCGGCGCGGGCACCACCTTCGAGGCCACGCTGGAGGACAGCAAGCACCTCTGCACGGACGCGGGCAAGAAGGCGTACGAGGTGCAGACCTACAGCGAGCAGGGCGCGATCTGGTCCTCGCTCCAGCAGGGCCGCAGCGACATCGTGATGTCCACGATCAACGGCCTGCGCTACGCGGTCGCCCACCAGGACGGCGTCAAGTTCCTCAACGAGTTCCACCGCCTCGACGTCGGCTTCGCCTTCAAGAAGGGCACGAAGCTGGCCCCGGCCTTCCGGGCCGCGGTGAACGACCTGATCGCCAACGGCACCTACGCCAAGATCCTGAAGAAGTGGGGCACGACGGGCTCAGCGATAACAAAGTCGCAGATCTCCCCTCCAGAGCTGTAACCCACCCAGGGGCGCGGGGCTGTATCGATATGTGGCTCCGCCGCGTGGGCGCGACCAGCCACAGAGCACCCGCAGCCGCCATACGACACCCACCCCTACGGCGATCAGCAGTTACACCCACAGTCACACCCGTCACAACCACAGTCACACCCATCCCCGCAGCAGCTGCAACACTCACAGCAGTCCCCGCACCCACTGCAGTCCGCGTTGGCGCACAACCCTTCCCGCCGCTGCCGGCTCCACGGATCCTCGAACGTGCCGCAGCACATCTGGCACGTACAGGCCAGCCCCACCCACACCGCACACCCCGCGAGCAGCCCCCGCCGGTCCCGGCGCGGCGGCTCCGGGGGCGCGTACGGCGACGTGAGCCCAGCCCCGTGCCCGCACGAGGAGCCACCGAAAGCCCTGTCCACGGAGTTGCGCAGCTCATGCACGAGCAACACATGCACCAACTTCGCATCACTGAACTCCACCTCGCGCAACGCGAGCCGAATCCCGTGCACGGCGTCATCGGCAAGCCGCCGGGCCTCCCCCAAGGACGTCCCCGTGGCCGTCAGCGGATTCCACGCACCCGACGCCGCGTCAGTTTCCCTGTCCTCCACGGCGTCCAGCAGATGCGCCAGCCGTCCGAAGAGCCGCCCGGCCTCGGTGAGCGGCTCTGCATTGCCGGGCCGCCCCGCCAGGATCGCCGTATGCCCGAAGGCCGCCGCCGTCGCGGTCTCGGTCGGCTCGGTGACCGTCAGGATCGGCGTCCCGGGCCCGGCAAGGGCCTCGATGCCGAGCTGCCGGTCCACCGCGTCGACGAGTACGGCGGTGTCGAACCCGACGTCGAGACCGGTCCGTTCCCCGGCCCTGCCCCAGCTCGTCGCGACCCGGCGCGCGGCGAGCGCCACCGGCCTGCGGGCCAGCAGCCCGTCCCCGTCGGCGACATGGTCCCGCACCTTGGCCGAGGCCAGCACCAGCGAGACGGCGGCCGCGAGCCGCGCTCCCTCGCCCTGCGCGACAGAGGCGGTACGCATTCCGCGCAACGGACACGGCCCCGCCGTACGCCGCCCCGAGGTATTGCGTTCGGCCTGAGCCTCCGTCAGAACCGATATCAGCAAGCCGTCGTAGTTCGTCACGACGCGGGCGAACTGCCCGTGGTCCCCGCGCAGTGCGAGACACAGCCCGCACAAATGCGCCATCCACTGGGCCTTGAGACTTTCACCGAGCCGGTGACGGCAGGGCCTGACGATTCCGAACACGACGATCCCCCGTGGTCAGTGCGACGTTGAGCGGCGGCATCTTATCGACCGTCCGTTCACCCGTACGCCCCGCCCATCACCCATACGCCGCGAAGAATCATATTTCACTCACAGTCAGCAGCCGTATGGGACACGACCCTTGGGGTACCCGGGCTCTCGACGAATTCGCTGTGCACCAGTACCGTCACAAACCCCCCGCGCGGCGTCTATCCACATGGCGCGTCATCCGCATCATGGATGACCATAGGGATGCGGAAAGCAAGAAAGACCGCTGTGAGAGGAGGCGTCCATGGGATCGGTGCGCAAGGCGAGTGCCTGGCTGGGCCTCGTTGACGACAACGATGACGAGCGTTACTACGACGACGACGGCTACTCCGAAGGATCCGAGCCCGGGGAAGCCTGGGTCACCGACCCTCGGGTGAAGGTGGCCACGGACACGGCCGAGGAGAAGGGCCGTCGGATCGGCACGGTGACCCCGGACAGCTTCCGGGACGCCCGCGCCATCGGCGAGCTGTTCCGCGAGGGTGTCCCGGTCATCGTGAACCTCACCGCCATGGAGGCGGGCGACGCCAAGCGCGTCGTCGACTTCGCGGCCGGGCTGATCTTCGGCCTGCGGGGCTCCATCGACCGGGTGTCCAACCGTGTGTTCCTGCTCACTCCCGCCGACACGGAGATCGTGAACGGCGAGCCTGCCCAGCACCGCACGGACGGCTTCTTCAACCAGAGCTGAGGCAGGGCCGCTCACCGGCCCTGCCCCGCGCAGGGTTCACCGGAAGGCGTCGAGACCGGTGAGCGCCTTGCCCAGTACCAGCTGGTGCATCTCGACGGTGCCCTCGTAGGTGAGCACCGACTCGAGGTTGGTCGCGTGCCGCATGACGGGGTACTCGAGGGAGATCCCGTTGGCACCGAGGATCGTCCGTGCCGTACGGCAGATCTCGATGGCCTCTCGTACGTTGTTGAGCTTGCCGAAGCTGACCTGCTCGGGACGCAGGCGGCCGGCGTCCATGCGCCGCCCCAGATGGTGGGCGAGCAGAATCCCCTTGTGGAGTTCGACCGCCATGTCGGCGAGCTTGGCCTGGGTGAGCTGGAAGCCACCGATGGGCCGCCCGAACTGCTCCCGCGTCTTCGCGTATTCGACCGCGGCCTCGAAGGACGCCCGCGCCGCACCCATGGCGCCCCACACGATGCCGTAGCGGGCGTGCGAGAGACAGCTGAGCGGGCCCTTGAGCCCGACGACCTCCGGCAGTACGGCGTCCGCGGGCAGCCGTACGTCGTCGAGGACGAGCTCGCTGGTGACACTCGCCCGCAGAGACCACTTGTGCTTGATCTCGGGCGCGGAGAACCCGGGGCTGTCGGTCGGGACGACGAACCCGCGGATCCCGTCGTCGGTCTGCGCCCACACGACAGCCACCCCGGCGACGGAGCCGTTGGTGATCCACATCTTGCGGCCGTTGAGGACCCAGTCGCCGCCGTCCTTCTTGGCGTACGTCCGCATGGAGCCGGGGTCGGAGCCGTGGTCGGGCTCGGTGAGCCCGAAGCAGCCGATGACGTGGCCGGAGGCCATGCGCGGGAGCCAGGTCTGCTTCTGCTCCTCGGAGCCGAACCGGTGGATGGCGTACATGGCGAGCGATCCCTGCACGGAGACGAGGGACCGGATGCCCGAGTCGGCGGCCTCCAGCTCCAGACAGGCGAGACCGTACTGCACCGCGCTCGCACCGGCGCACCCGTACCCGCTGAGCGACATGCCGAGGGCGCCGATGTCACCGAGTTCACGGGCGAGTTCACGGATGCCGGGCAGCTCGCCCGTCTCGTACCACTCGGCGACGTACGGCAGCACACGGTCCGCCGCCCAGGTCCGCACGGTGTCCCGGATGGCGAGGTCCTCCGGGTCCAGCAGGTCGTCGATGCCGAGTGGGTCGGCGGGGTCGAACGGGGGCAACTTCGCGGACGCGGCCATGGGACACCCTCCGGCATACACGAAAACTAGCAGCGCTAGTTACAATTTCGGAGCCGACGTTACGACGCGGTGTCCCGCACGTCCAGTACCTCCACGTCCAGCACCTCCGGGTCAGGCCGAGACCCTGGACTCGGCGACTTCCCTGGGCGCCGGCAGCTCCACCGTCGCCGTGGCCTCGCCGCACTGCATGGTCCGCGGCAACCGCAACGCCATCGCTGCCCCCAGCAGCAACAACCCCGCACTCACGAGCAACGTGATGTGCAGCCCGTGCACGAAGGAGTCCCGAGCGGCGCGCCGCAGGGCCACCCCGGCATGTCCACCCAGCCGCCCGGCGACCTCGTACGCCTCCCCCAGCGAATGCCCCGCCGCCGAGGACGCCGACGCCGGCACGCCCGGCACGGACGTCAGACCGGGCGCGTACGCCGCGTTCATCACGCTGCCCAGCAGCGCGATCCCGATCCCCGCACCCAACTGGTACGACGTCTCCCCGATCGCCGCCGCCCCACCCGCCTGCGCCGGCGGAGCCTCGCTCAGCATCGACTCGTACGCACCGAACAGCGTGGTCTCCAGGCCGAAGCCCAGCAGCAGGAAGCCGAACAGCAGCAGCACCGCGTTGTCCGACCCGCCCATCGCGGTCAGCACCACCACGGCCACCGCGGTCAGACAGAACCCGGCACTCACCATCCGCCGCGGCCCGAACCGCCGCAGCATCCGTGCCCCCGCCAGCCCCGCCGCCATCGCGGCGATCGTCAGCGGCAGCAGCCGTAGACCCGTCTCCAGCGGGGACAGCCCCAGGACCAGTTGCAGATACTGCGCCGCGATCAGCTCGAGGCCCACCAGCGCGAGCATCGCCAGCACGATGCACCCCACCGACGTGCTGAACGCCGGCCGCGCGAACATCCGCAGGTCCACCAGGGGCTGCGTGAGCCGCCGCTGTCGCCGTACGAAGAGGACCAGCAGCACCGCGCCCACCACCAGCGGCACCGCGGTGAACGCGTCCAGCTCCCCGCTCCCGAGCCGCTTCACGCCCAGCACCAGGGCGAACAGCCCGGCCGCGGCCATCAGCGCGCCGACCACGTCCCAGGGACCGTCGCCGGCCCCCTTCGACTCGGGCAGCAGCAGCCGGCCGACCGGCAGGCTGACCAGCATCAACGGAATGTTGATGAGGAAGACCGAGCCCCACCAGAAGTGCTCGAGGAGAAAGCCGCCGAGCAGTGGCCCCACCGCCGCGCCCACCGCGGCCACCGCACTCCAGATACCGATCGCGAGCGCCCGCTCACGCCGGTCGGGGAAGACCTGCCGGAGGATCGACAGCGTCGCGGGCATGATCATCGCGCCGCCGACGCCGAGCAGCGCCCGCGCCACGATCAGCACCTGGGCACTGTCCGCGAGGGCGGCGAGACCGGAGGCGACGCCGAAGAGGCCGTACCCGAGGAGCAGGATCCGTCTGCGGCCCACGCGGTCGCCGAGCGTGCCGAAGAGGATCAGCAGCGAGGCGCAGACCAGGGGATAGATGTCGACGATCCAGAGCAGCTCTATCGCGCCGGGCTTGAGATCCTCCGTGACGGCGGGGACCGCCACGTGCAGCACGGTCGCGTCGACCGCGACCAGGAGCAGGCTCACGCAGAGGACGATCAGGACGACCCAGCGGTTGGCACCGGCCCCGGCCGCCCGACGGCGCAGCGCTGCGGCAGCCGTGGTCGTCCCGGACATGTACGTACCTCCCAGATGTTCCTCGCGATCGGCGGGCACACGGGGTGGGGACTCCCCATGATCTCGGCCGGAGAGGAGCGGTGATCTCCGGCCCGCGCAACGAAGGCGAGTGACACGTCAGCGTACGCGAGTTCGCGCCACGGCCTAGTGGCGGACCTCTCAGACTCCCTTCAGAACTCGTGTGGCGTACGCCACTCCCCCTCCCTCGCTCACACGCCCCGCCGGTCCGGCCGGTTCACCGGGCGGTCGATAATCGGCCCCGTGACCGATCTTGAGAAGCGCCCGGCCCTGCGCCGCGCGGCCCCGGCCCTCCTCGGGTACGCGGCCGTACGCGCCCTGGGGCTGCTCGTGCTGGCCTTGTGGAGCGGGGCGCAGGACAAGAGCGCGTACACGCTGCTGACGGCCCGCTGGGACGCGCTCTGGTACACGCGGGTCGCCGAACTGGGCTACGGCTACGAGGTGCGCCTGCCGAACGGCGACGTCCACTCGAACCTCGCCTTCTTCCCGCTGCTGCCGTGGCTGGAGCGGCTGCTGGCCGCGGTGACCCCGCTGTCGTACGCCGACGCGGGCTTCGCCGTCGCCCTGCTCGCCTCGCTCGCCGCGGCCTGGGGAATCTTCGCGGTGGCCGACCGTGTGTACGGCCGCAGGGTGGGCGTGTGCGCCGTACTGCTGTGGGCCGTTCTCCCCGTCGGGATCGTGCAGTCGATGGCGTACAGCGAGTCACTGTTCACGGCCCTGGCGGCCTGGTCGCTGTACGCGGTGCTGACCGGCCGCTGGGTGACGGCGGGCGTCCTGGCGTCCCTGGCGGGGCTGACCCGGCCGGTGGGGCTCGCGGTGGTCGCGGCGGTGTGGGTGACGGCGATTGCCTCTTTCGTACGAGACCGAAGCGCGGCCGGCGCGCAGGGCGCCCACGCCCCCGCACGCGCCCCCTCCCCCGCGGTCGGCTCGACGGCGACGGGCGCGCCCGCCTGGCGGCGCGCCCTCGGAATGGCGCTCGCGCCCCTGGGCGCCGCCGCCTACGTCCTGTGGGTCGGGCACCGCACCGGCAGGGGCCCGCTCGGCTATCTCGACGTCCAGGCGGGCTGGCGCAACGGCTTCGACGGCGGCTACGCCTTCGCCCGCTTCGTCGCCGACAAGTTCACGTCGTTCCCCTCGGCCCTCGCGGGCGTGGGGCTGATCGTCGGCGTCGGCCTGGTCGGCTGGCTGTACGTCGTCTGTGTCCGGCAGGGCCAGCCGCTGCCCCTCCTGGTGTACGCGGGTGTCGTCACAGCGCTCGCCCTGTGCGCGTCGAGCTACTTCGGCTCGAAACCGCGTCTGCTGCTGCCCGCCTTCCCCCTGCTGCTGCCCCTCGCGGCGGCCCTGGCCCGCCTGCGTACGCCCAGGTCAGCCCTGGTGGTGGGCGCTGTCGCGGCGGCATCGGCCACGTACGGGGCCTTCTGGCTGAACGGCTCCGGCCCGCCATGATCGCCTTCGGAGCACCGACGAGCACCGATGAGCGCCCGGAGAATTCCACCCCATGATTCGGTGAACGAATTCATAAGCGCCATAAAACCGCAACCCAGGATGATCAAAGGAATTGAAGGACGCGACCACTCGGATTTGCGGAATCATTGGAAATAAACCTCCCCCTGAGAGGAATCCCACATCACATCGTCATCACAAAGCCGCTGATTCGACGGGGAACTGAGCTCACTCGCTGTAACGTCGATTGGGTGCGTACCAAACGAAACCCCACCCGTCTGGACCGGGTGTTCGCCAGGCTGGACCGTGAGCCGGAACGACCGGCCCACCTCGACGTGCCGAAGATGAGCCGGCACCGGGTCGTGCTGCTCGGCGCGACCCTGGCCTTCTACCTGGCGATCGTGTGGCTCGTGGTGACCACCTCGTGGCTGGTCCGCCTCGACTGGCAGGTCATGTTCTTCCGGCCGTACCAGCAGTGGGCGGGGATCCACTGGTTCGTCGACTACTACGTGGTGCTGGGCCAGCGCGGCCCGACCGCGGTGATGGTCGCGTCCTGGCTGGGCTGGCGCTCCTGGCGGCAGCACACGCTGCGTCCGCTGCTGACGCTGGGCGCCGTACTGCTGCTGCTGAACATCACGGTCGGCGCGGCCAAGCTGGGCATGGGAAGACTCGGACCGCACTACGCGACCATCATCGGCTCGAACGAGATGGGCCAGGGCGGCGATATATTTCCGAGCGGTCACACCGCCAATGCCGTGGTGACCTGGGGAATCCTGGCCTATCTGGCCTCCACCCCGAGGGCTCGCCGCTGGCTGTCAGCCATCTCCGCGGTGACCTCCCTGGGCGTCGGCCTCGCCACCGTCTACCTCGGTACGCACTGGCTGAGCGACGTCCTGCTGGGCTGGGTCGCGGGTCTGCTGGTCCTGCTCGCGCTCCCGTGGTGCGAGCCGACGATCGCCCGCACCGAGGCCTACGTCTTCGACCTGCGCGACCGCTGGCGTGCCCGCGGCGGCACCACCGCCCCGGCACCGGTCACTCCGGTTCCGGCGCCCGCGCGGCTCAAGCCCCTCACGGCTCCGCAGAACGAGACGGCGGCCCGCGAGGCCATCTCCCCGGCCCCTGCGTCCCGGGCGCCCGTCTATCTGGCCCCGGGCCCGCACACGACCCGCTCGGAGCGCACGCCGGTCACCCCGATCGGCAGCCGCCGCCCGCCCCACCCGGACCGCATCGTGCGCGGCACGTCCGCGCCGGCCACCCGCCCGCTGACGGGCGGCTGACCAGCACGGACAGCGGGATCGGTACGCACATCCACCCGCACCGACGGCCCCGGTTCCTCGAAGGAACCGGGGCCGTCGTCATGCGTCAGCGGGTGGTGTCAGCCCTTCCAGGACCGTGTCACACGGCCGTCCTTCACCTCGAAGTTCAGCCGCCCCACGCGGTACTCCATGGTGATGATCGCCCCCGGCGGCAGCGAGCGCACCGTCGGCCAGCCCCGCTCGCGCGCGAGCCGCTCGGCCGAGGCGGAGTCGAGGCCGACATACGAGTCCGGGCTGTCGTTCGGTTCGGCGGGCGGTGTCGGAATGGGTGCCATACGGCCACGCTAGGCCCTGCCCGGCGGCCGGGGAAGCCCGGGCCCTGCACCCTGGGTCACGCATCCCCCTCCGGTCACACTTCTGTCACAGGATCACGACACACGTTTCCTTCGCACTGGGTCACACGGACGAGCGATTCCCTAGCCCTTCCGCAGGCATTCGAACGCAATTCCCGCGTGTCGCACCGCTTCTCCCAATGGCCCGCAAGAAGGCTTACCGAGAACCACCCGGAGGCCCCTTTGCCCGCCGATTCCGAACGGGTCCGCGGAAGCTGACATCGCATAGGAAATACACGGTTCCGGCACACAACCCCCTTACGCCCCCTGTCGCCGCGCACGACGGCGCGAGCATCATGGCGTGAGCCGAGCGAAGGGGCGAGCGATGGGGACGCAGACCGTGCAGGCGACGGCACGACCCGTGCGGACCAGGCAGCACGGTCGCGTGGTCGTCGACTGGCTGACCACCACCGACCACAAGAAGATCGGCCATCTCTACCTGATCACGTCGTTCCTGTTCTTCCTGGTCGGCGGTGTCATGGCGCTGATGATGCGCGCCGAACTCGCCCGGCCGGGACTGCAGCTGGTGGACAACCAGCAGTTCAACCAGCTGTTCACGATGCACGGCACGATCATGCTGCTGCTGTTCGCGACCCCGAGCTTCGCGGGCTTCGCCAACGAGCTGATGCCCCTGCAGATCGGCGCCCCCGACGTCGCCTTCCCGCGGCTGAACATGCTCTCGTACTGGCTGTTCCTCTTCGGCGGTCTGATCGTGCTCGGCTCGCTGCTCGTACCGTCCGGTCCCGCCGCCTTCGGCTGGTTCGCCTACGCACCGCTCAACAGCGCGGAACGCTCGCCCGGTGTCGGGCCCGACCTGTGGATCATGGGCCTCGCACTGGCCGGCTTCGGGACGATCCTCGGTGCGGTCAACTTCATCACCACGATCATCGGGATGCGCGCCCCGGGCATGACGATGTTCCGGATGCCGATCTTCGTCTGGAACACCCTGTTCACGTCGATCCTGGTCCTGATGGCGTTCCCGGTGCTCGCGGCGGCGCTGCTGGTCCTCGAGGCGGACCGGAGGTTCGGCTCGCAGGTCTTCGAGGCGGCCAACGGCGGGGCGCTGCTGTGGCAGCACCTGTTCTGGTTCTTCGGCCATCCCGAGGTGTACATCATCGCGTTGCCGTTCTTCGGCATCATCACGGAGATCATCCCGGTCTTCAGCCGCAAGCCGATCTTCGGCTATCTGACGCTGATCGGGGCGACGATGTCGATCACCGGTCTGTCGGTGGTGGTGTGGGCGCACCACATGTTCGCGACGGGCGCGGTGCTGCTGCCGTACTTCTCCTTCATGTCGTTCCTGATCGCGGTGCCCACGGGCGTGAAGTTCTTCAACTGGACCGGGACCATGATCAAGGGCTCGCTGTCCTTCGAGACGCCGATGCTGTGGGCGGTGGGCTTCCTCGCGACGTTCCTGTTCGGCGGTCTGACCGGGGTGATCCTGGCGTCACCGCCACTGGACTTCCACGTCACGGACTCGTACTTCGTCGTCGCGCACTTCCACTACGTCGTCTTCGGCACGGTCGTCTTCGCGATCTTCGCCGGGTTCTACTTCTGGTGGCCGAAGTTCACCGGGAAGATGCTCGACGAACGGCTCGGCAAGATCCACTTCTGGACGCTGTTCGTCGGCTTCCACACCACGTTCCTGGTGCAGCACTGGCTGGGCGCGGAGGGCATGCCGCGCCGGTACGCCGACTACCTGGCCGCGGACGGCTTCACCGCGCTCAACACCCTCTCGACGATCGGCGCGTTCCTTCTCGGCCTCTCGACGCTGCCGTTCCTCTACAACGTCTGGAAGACCGCCAAGTACGGCGAGAAGGTCGAGGTCGACGACCCCTGGGGCTTCGGCCGTTCCCTGGAGTGGGCGACCTCCTGTCCGCCGCCGCGGCACAACTTCAGCGCGCTGCCCCGGATCCGCTCCGAGTCCCCGGCGTTCGATCTGCACCATCCGGAGCACGCGGCACAGGCTCCCCGGCCCGAGCCAAAGAGCGAGCAAGCCGGTCGCGAGCCGTCCTGATCGCCTCGGTCAGTTCGGCCGGCTCCAGCACCTCGAACTCGAAGCCCATCAACATCACGTGGATCACCATCACGTCGAGGCTCGCGGCTCCGGTGCGCAGGATGCAGGCGCCGTCGCCGTCGGCCTCCAGGGTCCCGGCGGACGGCGAGACGCGCTCGGTGGCCTGCTCGATCGGCACGAGCAGCCGGACGACCGCGTGCGAGGCGTACGCGCGCGTGGAGACGCCTCGCGAGACGTAGGCGGCGAGGTCCTCGGCGGGCGGGGTGCGCGGGGCGAAGCGCGGGCCGTGCGGCGGCTTCGGGGTGATGCGGTCGACGCGGAACGTACGCCAGTCGTCGCGGTCGAGGTCCCAGGCGACCAGGTACCACCGGCGCTCGGTGCACACCAGGCGGTGCGGTTCGACGCTGCGGCGGGTGGGGGTGCCACCGTGGTCGCTGTACTCGAAGCGCAGGCGCTCGCCGTCCCGGCAGAGGTGGGCGAGTTCGGTGAGGACGGCCGGGTCGACGGCGGAGGGCTGGGGGCCGCGGAGCATCGGCACGGTGAAGGCGTTCAGGGCGCCGACGCGGCGGCGCAGCCGGTTCGGCAGGACCTGCTCCAGCTTGGCGAGGGCCCGTACGGAGGTCTCGCCGATGCCCTCGATGCCCTGCCCTGCGGCCGTGCGCAGCCCGACGGCCACGGCGACCGCCTCGTCGTCGTCCAGCAGCAGCGGCGGCAGCTCGGCGCCCGCGCCCAGTTGGTAGCCGCCGCCGGTGCCGGGGCTGGCGTTGACGGGGTAACCCAGCTCGCGCAGCCGGTCCACGTCCCGGCGCACGGTGCGCGGGGTGACACCGAGGCGGTCGGCGAGGTCGGCGCCGGACCATTCACGGTGGGCCTGGAGGAGCGAGAGCAGGCGCAGGAGTCTTGCGGAGGTCTCCAACATGACCCGAGTCTGCCTAACGATTCGGGGGTACGTGTTCCTGGGCGGCTGCGGGGGGTTCGTTGTGGCTGGTCGCGCAGTTCCCCGCGCCCCTTGAGGGCGTTGGCCTCACCCGGCATCGGATGCTGAGGTTCCCCTGCCGGGTCCGGTAGGGGACTCGCTCGGCGAGAGCCCGCAGGTCCATGGCGCCCGGGGCGAGGCGCCGCGGCTCCTCGTCGGCCACGCACGCGTACGCGTCCCAGAGGCCCTCGGGGAGGGCGACGCTGCTGGGCAGGGCGGCGCGCAGCCGGCCGTCCGCGACCGGGGCGAGCGGCAGCCGGACCTCCTCGTGCCCCTCACGGCGGCGCAGCACCAGATGGACCGCTCCGCTCGCCCCGCCGGCGGCGACGTCGAAGGTCAGTCCGCCCGCGGAGTCGGCGACGCAGTCGGCGCGCAGCGGTGCGACCCGCGGAGGGGGCATCGTCATGCGGTGGAGATCCTCCCGTGGCCTGTGTTGTCCCGTTAGACCGCCATCCGGGCCATTTGGTTGCCTGTCACCGCTCCCTCACTTCTCCGCCACTGCTCCCTCACTGCTCATAAGGCAGCTGCGGCACGTCGAAGCACGTGCTGTTCATGTCCCCCTGGGAGACCCAGCCCCGGCCGTCCTCCCAACGCGCCACCGACAGACAGGTCCTGCGGGACTCCGGCGGCTCGGCCAGCCGCTCGAAGCGGACCGGGACGAGCAGGCCGCCAGCGGTGTATTCCTCGCTGCGGTTCATGAAGCCGTCGACGCACGCGCGCGTGATGCCCGTCTCCGCTTCCGCGCAGGACTTCGCCGCGTCCGTGAACCACATCGCGGCCGCCCACCCCTCCAGCTGCCACTGGGAGTGCGTCCTGAGGCCCTTGGTCGCGTCCCGGAACTCCCGTACGGCCGCGTGGTCCGTGTCCTCGTAGTCGCGGCTGGACCCGGTCGCCCACAGGGCGTTGCGGCAGCGCGGGGCGTCCTTGTAGTCGTCCGGGACGGTGGACGTCCAGTTCTGTACGTTGGTGACCTTGGCGGTGACCTCGACGCCGGCATCGTCCATCGCCTCGCACAACCGGGCGTTGCCATGGCTGTCGATGGCGTCGAGGACGAGGTCGGCGCCCTGCTCCTTCAAGTCGGCCGCGACGGCACGGAAGTTGGGCAGCGCGAAGTCGACCTGCTCGCTGACCACCCGGTAGCCCTCGGCCTTCAGACCCTGCTCGACGAGCCGGGCGTAGGCGGCGGACGCGGCCTGGTTGTAGGAGACGACGGCCGCCGTACGAGCCCCGTGCTCGCGCTTGAAGTAGCGGTAGACCTCGGTGCCGCCGTACTGCTTGCCGCCCCAGCCGGTCGTGCCGTTCCGTGGCGCGAGGCTGCCGTAGATGCCGTACAGGTGCGGCCAGGTGTCGTAGGCGGCGCCGATGGGCTGGCCGCCGATGTCGGGCACGCGCGCGTGGGAGACGCGGGAGGCGCCCGCGTAGTCGAGGGAGGTGGTGGCGACCAGGGCGACCACCTTGTCCTCGTCGATCAGCCGGTGCACGCAGGTGTTGTTGCCGACGCCGCTGCCGCCGTCGTCGCACTCACGGACCTCGACCCTGCGGCCGTCGATGCCCCCGCGCGCGTTGAGACGCTCGAAGTAGGCCTTGGCACCGTCGCGCGGGCCGGTGAAGGCATTGCCGCCGACCGGGCTGGTGGCGCTGGTGATGACGCCGACCCGGATCGGGGCACCGCTGTCCTGCGAAGAAGTTGCCCGGTCACGGCCCTCGAAGTCGCTCTCCGGCAACCGGCTGCCGCACGCCGTGCCCACCGCGAGCAGCAGGACCGCGGCGACGGCCTCAGCAGCCCGGAAGGGCCGACGCCGAGGCATTGCCGCTCAGTTGGACCAGCGCGCACAGCGTGGAGACCGACACCTTCCAGGTGCCGTCCTGTTCGACCGACGTTCCCGAGGCGTCCGGCAGCGCGGTGGCCCCGTTCAGGAGCAGTGTGTACGTCACGGTCGCCTCGGTCGGCTCGGTGAACTCGACCTTGGTGACCTGCGCCTCCACCTGCCCGCCCCGCTGGTCACCGCTGAAGACCTGGAGCACCGGGCCCATCTGGTCGCCGTTCTCCAGGACGGCCTGCTTGTCCTTCGTGGAGGTCTTGGGGTCGAAGAACTTCTGCCAGTTCTCCTTGATCTCCTTCTCGGCCGCCGCCTGGTCGGCGGGCCCGCTCGTGGACGGGCTCGGCGTCGGCTCCGTCCGTTCCACGGAGGGTGTGGGCGGCGTGCTCTCGCTCCCGCCACCGCTGTCGTCGCTGCAGGCCGTGAGTGATACGGCGAGGGCGAACACCACCGCCACCAGCCCTCGGCTGCCGTTCCCCCACTTGCGGTCGCTCCCGAGAACCATCTGGCTCACCACCGGGTGTCGGTCCGGGCCATGAGCGCCCGGTGCTTTCAGGGTCAGCTTCCAGAAGGCATAGTGCAAGTCCATTGGCGGACTTGGGAAGCAGTCAGACTCACGACGTGTGGGAGCCAAACATGCGGACAGGCCGACTGCGGACCGTGCACCCCGTCCTGTGGGCCGGCTGGGCCGCGCTCGCCGCGGGTGCGGTGCTGTGCGTCCTCGGCTGGTACGGCATCTCGGGCGAGCGGTACGCCGAACGTCAGCTGCCCTACCTGGCGTCCTGCACGGTCCCCGGCGCCGCGCTGATCATCGCCGGGGCGGTGCTGCTCACCCACAGCCGGGGCGCGCTCGCCGCCGCGCGCGTGGAGGAGCTGTACGGCCTCCTGGTGGCCGCCGAGACCGCCGACGCCGAGGAGTCCGCGCAGGCGGCGGCCCTGCCCCTCGCGGTCAGCGGGGACCTGCTGATGGTGCCGGGCGGCACGCTCTGGCACCGCGCGGACTGCCCGCTGGTCTCCGGGAAGGTGGAGGCCGTACCGGTGGACGCCAAGCTGGTCACGAGCGGCGAACTGGGCCCCTGCCCGATCTGCGAGCCCACCGAAGAAACCGACTGATGTCCTCCCTGACCTACGACCTCACCCTCGCCGGTCTGTCGGTCGGCAGCGCCGCCGCGCTCACCGGAATCGGCCTGATCGTGACGTACCGGGCGACCGGGGTGCTGAACTTCGCGCACGGGGCGATCGCGATGGTGTGCGCGTACGTGCTGCGACAGTGCGTGGTCGAGTGGGGCTGGCCGCTGTGGGCCGGGGCGATGCTGACCCTGCTGGTCCTGGCACCGGGCCTGGGTGTCGTGCTGGAGCGATTCGTCTTCCGGCCCCTCTCCGTCCTCGGCAGCGATCCGGCACAGACGCTCGTGGCCTCCATCGGGGTGTTCGTGCTGCTGGTCGGCGGGTCCGCGCTGGTGTGGGGCCAGGGGGCGAGGGACGACGCTCCCGAGCTGGTGTCGGCGGATCCGTGGGGGCAGCTCGCGGTCGCCCTGGTCCTGGCCGTCGGCGTGGGCGCGGTGATCCGCTGGACGCGTTTCGGGCGGGAGCTGCGGGCCGTGGTGGACGACCGGCAACTGGCCGTGCTGGGCGGGATCGACGCCGACCGGGTGGCGGCGGCCGGCTGGGCGTTCGGTTCGTTCACGGCCGGACTGACGGGCGTGCTCCTCGCGCCGTACGTGCGTCTGGACCCGTACGGTCTGCCGCTGCTCGTCATGGAGGTGGTGGCGGTCGCGGTGGCCGCGCGGATGCGCAGCCTGCCGATGGCCGTCGTGGTCGCGCTGGGCATCGGGGTGGCGCAGAGCCAGCTGACGCGGCTGCATCCGTCGGGCTGGGGCGAGCCGTTGCTCCAGGCGGTGGGCGCGAACCTGTTCGTGGTGGCGCTGCTGGTGGCGGCCCTGGTCCTGCCCCGCATCGGCACACGCGACGCCCTCCCACGCACGGCCACCGCGCGCGTGCCGACGCCGCCGGGCGCCTGGATCGTGGCCGTGGTGCTGTTCTTGTTGCCGTTGGGCTTCGCGGGCTCGGACCTGCATACGTCGGTCCAGGTGCCGGCGCTGGGCGTGGTGCTGCTGTCGTTGGTGGTGGTCACGGGCCGCGGCGGTCAGATCTCACTGGGGCAGGCGGCGTACGCGGGCCTCGGTGCCCTGTTCACGGCGCTGCTCGCGGCGGGCCGCTTCCCGGGCCTGCCGCGCCTGCCGGAGCTCGCGGCGCTGGCGGTGGCGGTCGCCCTGGTGGCTCCCCTGGGCCTGCTGACCGGCTGGCCGGCGATCAGCCGTCGGGGCCTCGCACTGGCGCTCGCGACCTTCGCGGTGGGCGTCGGGGTGAGCCGCTTCGTCTTCGCCCAGCCGTACGCCACGTCCGGCCTGTCGCTGGGCCGCCCGGCGGGCTTCGACGGGGATCGCGCGTACTACGTCCTGGAGTTGGCCCTGCTCGCGGGCGCGCTGGTGGCCACGCGCGCGTTGCGGAGGGGCCGCACCGGCCGGGCCCTCGCCGCCATGCGGGACCACGAGTCGGGGGCGTCGGCGGCGGGCGTCCAGGTGCCGTCCCTGAAACTCCTCGCCTTCGTCTCGGGCGCCGCGCTCGCCGCACTGGGCGGCGGAATGCTCGGCATGGGGCTACGGGCCTTCGACCCCGGCGCGTACGACCCCGTCCGCGGCCTGCTGTGGTTCGCCGCGGTGGTGGTCCTGGGCGCCGACAGCACCCTGGGCGCGCTGGCGGCCGCGGCCCTTCTGGTCGGCCTCGACGCGGGCGCGCGGGGCGGGGTGGCAGCGGCGCTGATCGGCATCCTGGCGGTCCTGGTGGGCCGCTTCCCCGGGGGCCCGTACGAGGCGCTGCGAACGGCGGCGGCCGGACTGCGCTTGCGACGCAGGCCGACGTTGACGGCGTTGGGAGCAAGCACACGAAGGCGACTGCGACGAACAGAGCAGAAAGCTGCAGCCGCCGACGGTGCTGCACCCCCACAAGGGCCACCCGCACCCCACCACGAAACTGTCACGGGTGGTGCGGGTGGGAACACAGACCCGGCCGAAGGCCGGGTTCTCCCCAACGCACCCGCACCCACCCTCACCACCCGCCACCTCCACGCCAACTACGACGGCTTCACGGCCCTGACCGACATCAACCTGGACATCCCCCCAGGCCGGATCACCGCCGTCGTCGGCCCCAACGGCGCCGGAAAAAGCACCCTGTTCCACTGCCTGGCCGGCACCCTGCGCCCCGCGAGCGGCAAGATCCTCCTCGGCACCCGGGACATCACCAGGCTGCCCGCCCACACCCGCACCCGCCTCGGCATCGCCCGCACCTTCCAACAACTGGCCGTCTTCCCGTCATTGACCGTGGCCGAAAACGTTCAGGTGGGCGCCGAGCAGGGACGGGCCACCGATCCACAAGCCACGGAACAGGCGCTCAGACTCTTCGGCCTGGACGGCCCCCCGCGAACACTCCCCGCCGCCGCCCTGCCCACCGGAACTCTCCGACGCGTCGAACTGGCCCGAGCCCTCGCGGGCAACCCCCGCATCCTGCTCCTCGACGAGCCCGCCGCCGGCCTCGACACCACCGAGGTGACCGCACTGGCAAGAATCCTCAAGGCACTGGCAGCCGACGGCACCGCCCTGCTCGTGGTCGAGCACGATCTCGACCTGGTCGCCGACCTCGCCGACGTCGTGCACGTCATGACGGCGGGCCGGGTCATCGCCTCCGGCCCACCCGAGCACGTGCTGGACACCCTCGGTGCCCGGGAGCCCGCCGTATGACGACCATCTCCCTGCGCCACGCGCGCGTGCGCTACGGCCCCCTGGAGGCCCTGCACGGCGTCACCCTCGCCGCCCCGGGCCCCGGCCTCACCGTCCTGCTGGGCCGCAACGGCTCCGGCCGTACGACGGCCCTGCGTGCGCTGGCCGGCACCGTGCCGCTGTCCGGCGGCGCGGTGGTGTGGGACGGCGCCGACGTGACAAGGGTGCCGGCGTACGAGCGGGCCCGCCGAGGCCTGTGTCTGGTCCCCGAGCGGCAGGCGGTGTTCGGCTCCCTCACCGTCCGCGAGAACCTCGAACTCGCCGCACCCGCCTACGACCTGGCCCTCGACGCCTACCCACAACTCCGGCCCCTGCTCGCACGCCGCGCCGGCACGCTCTCCGGCGGCGAGCAGCGCATGCTCGCCCTCTCTCGCGCCCTGCTGGCACGCGCGCGCGTGGTGCTCGTCGACGAGCCCGCCCAGGGCATGTCCCCCACGGTCGCGGCCCGCACGTACGAGGTACTCGGCGCGCTCGACGCGTGTGTGGTCGTGGCCGAGCAGCGTCTGCCGCCCGTGCTGCACGACCGGGCGGCCCTCGTGTACGAACTACGGCGCGGCGCGGTCGTGTTCAGCGGAGAGGCGGCCGAACTCCGGCCCCCGCCAGAGGCGGACCGAACACGGCGGAGGACCGGGCAGAGCCCTTCGAAGCCGTCGAACCCTTCGGAGCGGCCGAACCCTTCGGAGCCGTCGAGTCCTTCGGAGCCGTCGAGCCCTTCGGAATGAGCAGCATCGTGCCCGGGTTCAGCCGGTCCGGATAGCGGCCGACCATCTCCTTGTTGGCCTGGTAGAGCGCCCGCCAGCCGCCCTGGACGCCGTACTTGCGGGCGATCGACGAGAGCGTGTCGCCGGGTTTCACCGTGTGCATACGCCCCTTGAGCCGGTACCGCTTGGAACACACCGGCCAGGCCTCCCAACCCTGTACGGCCAGCACCTCCTGGGCGACGGCGATCTGCTGCTCCCTGGTGGCGAGATCCGCGCGCGGGGCGTACGCCAGTCCGCCGAACTCCTTCCAGGTCGGCTGCCAGAACTGCAGTCCGCCGTAGAAGCCGTTGCCGGTGTTGACGTCCCAGCGCCCGCTGCTCTCGCACTCGGCGACGCAGCCCCAGGGCCACTGGTCCAGGGCGCACTCGTAGGACACGGGCGTCGGGGGCGGTCCGGGGGTCGGGGGCGGCGGGGCCGCGTGGGCCACGCCGGGGGCGAGAACGCTGAGGAGGGTCGCGGCCAGGGCGAGCTTGATCGGCTTGGCGTGCATCGGGCCACGCTAAGCAGCCGGTGCCGTACAGCCGCCCCGGCGCGTCCGATGCGCCCGGGGCCCCACCCGGTCGGCGGACCGACCGGGTGGGGCCCCGCGCCCGGAGCGGGGGAGCTCTCAGAGTGCGAGGCGCTGCCCGGGCACGATCACGTCGGGATCCCCGCCGATGACGGCCTTGTTGACGGCGTACAGCTTCTTCCAGGTGGTCCCGTGCCGGGCGGCGATGCCGCTCAGCGTGTCGCCCTTGCGGACGGTGTAGTCACCACGGGACGAGCCGCGGTCCGTGTGGCTCTGCGAACGCGTCGGCGCCTTCGAGGGCTTGGACGGTGCCGACTTGGTGGTGGCCGAGCCGGAGCCGGAGGAGGCCGAAGGCGCGCTGCCGTAGGCACCCGCCCGGGCCGAACAGGTCGGCCACGCGCCCCACCCCTGGGAACGCTGGACCTTGCTGGCTACGGCGATCTGCTGGGACTTGGTGGCTTTGTCGGCGGTCGACGCGTAGGCCGTGCCGCCGTACGCGCGCCAGGTGCTCGCGGAGAACTGGAGCCCTCCGTAGTAGCCGTTTCCGGTGTTGATGTGCCAGTTGCCGCCGCTCTCGCACTGGGCGATGCGGTCCCACACTCCGCCGTCCGCCGCCGCGGCGTTGCCGGCCGCGGCCAGCAGTCCGAGGGGCGCGAGCAGGGCGGCCCCGGCGAGGGCCGCCGTCGTACGCGTCTTACGAGCGTTGTCGCGAGTGGTATCGGCACATTCGGACATGTAATTCCCTCTCGAAGGACTCGGGGTCCCCCAAGGCCGGGCGCGCTCCCCGCGCTCGGGCGGGGTCGTCGCGCCCCGCCCCGTCCGCCGGAGGTGGTGCTGCGAGCTGGCTTGGTGCGGCCGGCGGACGTACCCGAGCGGTGCTCGTTGCACACGGCGGAGGAATGTAGAGAGCCTGTCGAGGCGTCGGCAACCAACTCCTTGTCATTCCAGGCCAGTTCGCCGTTACCCCAGGTAGCGGCCATTTTCGGCCACCCACTTCATTCACTGATTTCATGATTTGTCGACCAGTCGCCTCAGCGATCTGTGACCCACTTCACGCAACCAACTTCCTTGGATTTCCAATGACTTGACACTGAGTGCCCGATTCCGCACCTGAGGTGACCCTGCGCGGTGGATGGTTCGATTCCGTTCGCCGTGGGGCGTGACTCCCGCCACAGATCGCCCGTTGTCTTCTTCATGAGCCCGGGACCCACCCGGGCACCGCTTCCCGAGGGAGTCACCCGTGCCGCGCATGCTCGACGTCAGCGACGAGGTTCGCGCCGAGATCGGCGACGAAGAAGCCGACCGGCTGCTCGCCGGACAGAACGCCCCCGGCAGTTACGACTGCACGTCCTGCCGCACCCAGGGCGACTCCGAGGCGGAACGCACCAGCACCGTCCTGTTCATCGGCGACGAGACCGCCGTCCTCGCCTTCGCCCACGCCACCTGCCTGCCCTCGCAGGTCGTCCAGGTCACCGAGGAGCAGCTCAAGGGCGCGGTGAAGTCCATCACCGGCGACTCGGTGGATCTGGAGTCGGACAAGATCGCACCCGAGCAGGCCGTGCTCGGCGTCACCAGTGGACTCGTGCTCATCGCCGGGGAGTTGCACCCGGCGCTGGTGGTCGAGCCGACGGGCCCGATCGTGCGGCCCGGGGCGACGGGGACCGGCGACGACTTCCTGCCGCTGCTGATCGAGCAGGGGTTCATGCCGCTGACCGCGATCGAGAGCGCGCCCTCGGTGCTGCACGGATGGTCGGTCCTGCTGGCCGTGGGACAGCTGCACGCGGTGCTGCAGCCCTCGGCGAACGGCGGGCAGCCGGTGGCCTGGTGGCAGGCGCACCAGCCGCTCCAGGTGACGGAGAGCTGGCGGGCCGCCGCCAACAAGCACCAGCAGGTACTGATGTTCGCGGCGCCGGTGGGATCGATCGGACGTCAGCCCCGCGAGGACCTGCTGCGGGATGCCCTCGACAAGGCCGCGGCGAACGGGAAGTTGGTCGCGGCGGCCATGCCTCTCGCGGGGACCTGAGCGCCCCGTGTGACCCGCGAAAACCCCATGTGAGCCGCATCCCTTGAACCGCGGGGTCGTTTGGACATACGTGCACGCATACGACGTTCCCCGCCACATCCCCGCCGGTTCATCGGCCACGCCGATCTACGACGCGCTCTACTCCGAGTACGTCAAGACCTTCCGTTCGCTGCCGGGTGACCGCAGCGGCGAGGAGGAGCTGGGCTTCACCGCTTTCGGGAACATCCCGCACGGTTCGGGATCGTTCAGCAGCTCGTACAGCGCCTACAGCGCGGGGGCGTACAGCGCCCGCCAGCAGTCGCAGTGGCAGCGTGTGGGACAGATCGGGCAACAGAACAACACCGGAATGCGTCACGTCCCGGCGGCGCTGCCGCCCGGCCCGCGCAGAGGGATCTGAGACACGACGTGAGGAGGGCGGCCCCGGTCGGGGCCGCCCTCTTCACGTTTGCGTCACTTCTTCTTGGCGCCGCGCTTCTCGCGCACCCGCACCGAGATGTGGATCGGCGTCCCCTCGAAGCCGAACTCCTCACGCAGCCGGCGCTCGATGAAGCGCCGGTAGCCCGCCTCGATGAAGCCGGAGGCGAAGAGCACGAACCGCGGGGGCTTGGTGCCGGCCTGGGTGCCGAACAGGATGCGCGGCTGCTTGCCGCCGCGGACCGGGTGGGGATGGGCGGCGACCAGTTCGCCGAGGAAGGCGTTCAGGCGGCCCGTCGGGACGCGGGTCTCCCAGCCGGCGAGGGCGGTCTCGATCGCGGGGACCAGCTTCTCCATGTGGCGCCCGGTGCGCGCGGAGACATTGACGCGCGGCGCCCACGCCACCTGGCCGAACTCGGTCTCGATCTCCCGCTCCAGGTAGTAGCGGCGCTCCTCGTCGAGGGTGTCCCACTTGTTGTAGGCGATGACGAGCGCACGGCCCGCGTCCACGGCCATGGTGACGATGCGCTGGTCCTGGACCGAGATGGACTCGGAGGCGTCGATCAGGATGACCGCCACCTCGGCCTTCTCGACGGCGGCGGCGGTGCGCAGCGAGGCGTAGTAGTCGGCGCCCTGCTGGAGGTGGACGCGCTTGCGGATGCCCGCCGTGTCGACGAACTTCCAGATGACGCCGCCGAGTTCGATCAGCTCGTCGACCGGGTCGCGGGTGGTGCCGGCGACCTCGTTGACGACGACCCGGTCCTCGTTCGCCACCTTGTTCAGCAGCGAGGACTTGCCGACGTTCGGGCGGCCGATGAGCGCGATGCGGCGCGGGCCGCCGACCGCGGTCCCGAAGGTCTGCTCGGGGGCGTCCGGCAGCGCCTCCAGGACGGCGTCCAGCATGTCGCCGGTGCCACGGCCGTGCAGCGCGGAGATGGGGTGCGGTTCGCCGAGGCCCAGGGACCACAGGTAGGACGCGTCGGCCTCGCCGCTCTGGCCGTCGACCTTGTTGGCGGCCAGGACCACGGGCTTGCCGGCCTTGCGGAGCAGTCGTACGACCGCCTCGTCGGTGTCGGTGGCGCCGACCTTGGCGTCGACGACGAACACGACCGCGTCGGCGGCCTCGATCGCGTACTCGGCCTGGGCGGCCACGGAGGCGTCGATGCCGAGGACGTCCTGCTCCCAGCCGCCGGTGTCGACGACCTTGAAGCGGCGGCCCGACCACTCGGCCTCATAGGTGACGCGGTCGCGGGTGACACCGGGCTTGTCCTCTACGACGGCCTCGCGGCGCCCGATGATCCGGTTGACGAGTGTCGACTTGCCGACGTTCGGGCGGCCGACGACGGCGAGCACGGGCAGCGGCCCGTGCCCGGCGGCCTCGATGGCCCCCTCGACGTCCTCGATGTCGAAGCCCTCTACCGCGGCGAGCTCCATGAACTCCGCGTACTCGGCGTCGCCAAGCGCTCCGTGGTCGTGCTCCTCGCCCGAGCCCTCGGAGTGGATGTGGTCGTTCATGAAGTCCGTACCTCGTTCATCGTGGTGATCGGTGGACCACCCGGCCCTTTTGCCGGATTGATCCACTACTCAGTGTCGCCTAGCGGCCGGTCAGCCGCCTGGCGTTTTCCAGGTGCGCGGTGAGCTGCTTCTGGATGCGTTCTGTGGCCTCGTCCAGGGCCTTGCGGGTACGCCGCCCGGAGCCGTCCCCGGCCTCGAACGGGTCGCCGAAAACGACGTCGACGCGGCTGCGCAGCGCAGGCAGCGCCTTTATCAACCGTCCCGGCCTGTCGGAACTTCCCAGGACGGCGACCGGGACGATCGGGGCTCCGCCGCGTACGGCGAAGTACGCGAGCCCGGCACGCAGCGCGGCGAATTCGCCCTCGCCACGGGTGCCCTCCGGGAAGATGCCGAGGACCCCGCCGTTCTCCAGCACACCCAGCGCGCGCGTGATGGCCGTCCGGTCGGTGGTGTCACGGTCGACCTTGATCTGGCCGACGCGGGTCATGAACGGGGCGAGCGGGCCGACGAACGCCTCCTTCTTGACCAGGAAGTGCGAGGGCCGGGGCGCCACGCCGATGACCATCGGGCCGTCGATGGCGTGGGAGTGGTTGACCGCGAAGATCACCGGGCCGGTCACGGGGACCTTCCAGGCGCCCAGGACGCGTGGCTTCCACAGCCCGTACATCAGGCCGACGCCGATACGCCGTCCGACCTCGGCGCCCTTCTCGGAAGGAGCAGTCACTTGTCGGCCCGCTTCTCCTCGATGAGGGTGACGACGCACTCGATGACCTGCGCGAGCGTGAGCGCGGTGGTGTCCACTTCGACCGCGTCGTCCGCCTTGGCGAGCGGCGAGGTCTTGCGGGAGGAGTCGGCCGCGTCCCGCTTGATCAGGGCCTCGCGGGTGGCGTTGACGTCGGCGCCCTTGAGCTCAC
The DNA here is from genome assembly GCF_000718165.1 of Streptomyces fulvoviolaceus. GTDB lineage: Bacteria > Actinomycetota > Actinomycetes > Streptomycetales > Streptomycetaceae > Streptomyces > Streptomyces fulvoviolaceus. Next base: position 183,008 of record NZ_JOEY01000028.1, read on the forward strand.
CGCTGCGGCGGGCGGCACGCGCCTCCGGCGAGGCGGTGAGGAAGATCTTCAGGTCGGCGTCGGGCAGCACGGTCGTACCGATGTCACGCCCCTCGACGACGATGCCGTCCGGAGCGGAGGCCGCGATGGAGCGCTGCAGCTCGGTGATCCGTGCACGCACCTCCGGTACGGCGCTCACCGCGCTGACCTTGGAGGTGACCTCCTGGGTGCGGATCGGGGCGGCCGCGTCCGTGCCGTCGACCGTGATCGTCGGGTTCGTCGGGTCGGTGCCGGAGATGATCTCCGGCTTGCCGGCCGCGGCGGCGATCGCGTGCGGGTCGTCGATGTCGATCCCGTTGGTCACCATCCACCAGGTGATCGCCCGGTACTGGGCACCGGTGTCCAGGTAGCTCAGGCCGAGCTGCGCGGCGACAGCCTTCGACGTGCTCGACTTGCCCGTGCCGGAGGGACCGTCGATGGCGACGATCACGGGCTTGGCGGCGCCGTTTTCCACGGGGGGACACCTTCCTGGTGCGGTGCGGTGGGGTGTGCGGGGCGCGATCGTGCCCCGCACAAGGTTACTGGGTGCGGGTCACTCGTCCGGACGCGCGAGGGATGGAAGGCGGTGCCCACCGAGTGCCGGTCCGCGCATCCAGCCCGTCCGGCGTTTGAGGACGAGGCCCCTTCAGGGCCGAAGCGGGGGTCTGGGGGCGGCAGCCCCCAGAGACGGCCACGACAGCGCCGGCCACTTTACTGGCGGATCGCCCACCCACGTTCCCTCAGCGAAGCGCTCAGCACAGGCGCAGCCTGCGGCTCCACCATCAGCTGCACCAGACCGGCCTGCTGCCCCGTCGCATGCTCGATCCGCACGTCCTCGATGTTGACCCCGGCCCGTCCCGCGTCCGCGAAGATGCGGGCCAGCTGGCCGGGCTGGTCGTCGATGAGGACGGCCACGATCTCGTAGACCCGCGGAGCGGACCCGTGCTTGCCGGGAACACGGACCTGGCCCGCGTTGCCCCGGCGCAGGACGTCCTCGATCCCGGTGGCGCCCTCACGGCGCTTGCCCTCGTCGGAGGACTGCAGGGCCCGGAGCGCCTGCACCGCCTCCTCCAGGTCCGCGGAGACGTCCGAGAGGAGGTCGGCGACCGGCCCCGGGTTCGCGGAGAGGATGTCGATCCACATCCCCGGGTCGGAGGCGGCGATCCGGGTCACGTCCCGGATGCCCTGCCCGCACAGCCGTACGGCGGCCTCCTCGGCGTTCTGCAGGCGCGCGGCGACCATGCTGGAGACCAGGTGGGGCATGTGCGAGACGAGCGCCACCGCGCGGTCGTGGGCGTCGGCGTCCATGACGACCGGGACGGCACGGCAGTGCGAGACCAGTTCCAGGGCGAGGTTCAGGACCTCGGTGTCGGTGTCCCGGGTCGGGGTCAGCACCCAGGGGCGGCCCTCGAAGAGATCGCCGGTCGCGGCCAGCGGGCCGGACTTCTCCCGGCCCGACATGGGATGCGAGCCGATGTACGACGACAGGTCGAGGCCCAGCGCCTCCAGCTCGCGGCGCGGGCCGCCCTTGACGCTGGCCACGTCGAGGTAGCCGCGGGCCGCACCCCGGCGCATGGCGTCCGCGAGGACCCCGGCGACATGGGCGGGCGGGGCGGCGACGATCGCCAGGTCGACCGGGCCCTCGGGCGCCTCGTCCGTGCCGGCGCCGAGCGCGGCCGCCGTACGGGCCTGCTCGGGGTCGTGGTCGGCGAGGTGCACGGTGACGCCCCGCTGGGACAGGGCCAGCGCGGCGGACGTACCGATGAGCCCGGTTCCGACGACGAGGGCGGTTCTCACTGGGCGATGTCCTTGCGCAGGGCTGCCGCGGAGCCGAGGTAGACGTGCGCGATGTCGGCACGGGGCTTGCCGGACTCTATGTGCGCGAGGACACGGACGACACGGGGCATCGCGCCCTCGATGTCGAGTTCCTGGGCGCAGATCAGCGGAACGTCCACGATGCCCAGCTTGCGCGCCGCGGCCGCCGGGAAGTCGCTGTGCAGGTCGGGCGTGGCCGTGAACCAGATGCTGATCAGGTCGTCCGCGGTCAGTTCGTTCCGCTCCATGATGGCGGTGAGCAGGGCCCCGACCTGCTCGTCCATATGGCCGGCCTCGTCCCGTTCGAGTTGGACGGCGCCCCGGACAGCTCGTACCGCCACGGCTCTGCTCCTTGCTGATGTACGGATCGGCTCTTGCACATCCAGCCTAGTCAGCCCGTGCGGCCCCGGTCCCCGGCGCCCGCACGCTGAGACGGCGGTCCGCCTGCAGGGACTGCTGCTTGACGAGCTCGTCCAGGGAGGCGGGCACCTGGCCGCCCGGGGTCAGCTTGTCGACGGCTCGCGGCAGGACCTGGGCGAGCTCGTCCGCCGCCTGGTCCGGAGTGACGCCGGCCTGCTCGGCGACCTGCTGGAGGGTCTCGTCGGGCAGCGCCTGCTGGATCTGGGCGCCGGTGACGGACTGGTTCGCGCCGGTGCCGACCCAGGAGTCCTTCTGCTCGGCGAGGCCCGACTCGGCGAGCATGTCGAGCAGCGCGCCCGGAATGTTGCCGCCCGAGCCACCGGCCTGACTCCCTCCGAGGACCCCGCCCAGCAGACTGCCGAGATCGTTACCCGCCATGACCACGCCTTTCAGAAGGGGCTGGCCAGGAGCCGGCCTCGAACCCTGCCAATGTCACCGAATCGACCCAATTTCGCTACTTGGAGCGACACGCGCCGGTGCGCCTCTGGACGGCGGGCCCCGGGTCCGCTCTCATGGCAGGAAGCTCGCCTCGGGGGAGGGCATTGATGAAGCGTTCCGGACCGCTGGTCACGCTGCTCGCAGGACTGCTGCTCGGTCTGTTCCTGCTGTCGCTCAACGCGACGACGGGAGAGAAGACCACGGCATCGTCCGTGCAGGAGTCGCCCAGCACCAAGGCGTCGCCCAGTCCGACGCCCACTGAGACCACGCCGTCGGCCAGTCCGTCGCCGTCGCGGACGGCCGCGCCCACCGGCGTCTACACCGGCCGAACCGCCGACGACTCCTCGGCCGTCGCCATCTCCCTGCGTGACGGCAAGGCGATCGCGTACTTCTGCGACGGCCAGAACATCGAGTCGTGGCTGAAGGGCGACGTGAAGGCCGACGGCAGCATGCGGCTCACCGGCAAGGGCACGACGCTGGACGCCACGCTCAAGGGGAGCAGGCAGCTCAGCGGCACGGCCAACGTCGGCGGCGGGGACTACGCCTTCACCATCGACAAGACGGAGAAGTCGTCCGGGCTCTACCGGGCGAACAGCTCGGTGGCCGGCGCGAAGATCGAGGGTGGCTGGATCGTCCTGCCGGACGGCGAGCAGGTCGGCATCCTCAGGCGCGACGGCAAGGCCTCGGCAGCACCCGAGATCGACCCGGAGACCGGTGCGGTGACGGTCGACGGAGAACAGCTCACGGCCCGCCCGGTAACCCCCTGACCTCTGATCGAGGGAGCCGATCATGACCGTCGACCCGAACGCCGCCACTCAGGGCTTCCCCTCCCCCGAACCGGCCCGCCCCCGCCCGAACCCCGCGCGCTACCTGGTCCCGGCGCTCGTCGCCGCCGCGGTCGCCATCGCCCTGGGCGCGTACGGCAAGGTCCACGACCCGGCGGGGACGTCCTTCAACCTCGCCGGCTTCAGCAGCACGGGCGCGGTGAAGTCGTGGCTGGCGACAGGCGCGTTCTTCTTCGCGATCGTGCAGCTCGTCTCGGCCCTGATGGTGTACGGCAAACTGCCGGGCCCTCGCTGGTCGGCGAAGCTGCACCGCTGGTCGGGCCGGGTGGCGTTCCTCGCGGCGGTGCCGGTCGCGGTGCACTGTCTGTACGCGCTGGGCTATCAGTCGTACGAATCGCGCGTTTTGTGGCACTCCCTCATGGGTTGCTTCTTCTTCGGTGTTTTCAGTGCAAAGATGCTGTTGCTCCGCTCGGAGCGACTTCCCGGCTGGCTGCTGCCGATCGTCGGCGGGCTGGTCTTCACCGCTCTCACCATCATCTGGCTGACCTCCGCCCTCTGGTTCTTCCGCACTTTCGGAGTGACGACATGACGCAAGGCCCGACGCGACGCACGGTCCTCTTCGCAACGGGCGCGGCGGCGCTCACCGTCGGATGCAGCGAGTACGGCGACAACAGCGACTCCGGGTCCGACTCCGTGGAGGCGTCCGCGGGCACGGAGCTGGCGAAGACGAGCGACATCCCGGTCGGTGGCGGCAAGATCTTCAAGGACGAGAAGGTCGTGGTGACCCAGCCGAAGGAAGGCGAGTTCAAGGCCTTCTCGAACATCTGCACCCACCAGCAGTGCCCGGTGGCCAACGTCTCGGACGGCACCATCAACTGCACCTGCCACGGCAGCAAGTTCAAGATCGCGGACGGTTCGGTGGCCAATCCCCCGGCGACGAAGCCGCTGCCCGAGAAGCAGATCACCGTGGACGGAAATTCGATCCGCCTGGCGTGAACCGCGCCGTACGCTCCGGGACATGCGCCCCGAGACCCTGGTCCGTGACCACACGATCTACGCCTGCGTGATGGGTTCGCGCGCCTTCGGTCTGGCGACGGACGGCAGCGACACGGACCGCCGGGGCGTCTTCCTCGCCCCCACGCCTCTGTTCTGGCGTTTCGACAAGCCGCCGACGCATGTCGAAGGACCGGCCGAGGAGCAGTTCAGCTGGGAGCTGGAGCGCTTCTGCGAGCTGGCGCTGCGCGCGAATCCGAACATCCTGGAGTGCCTCCATTCCCCGCTCGTGGAGCACGTCGACGACACCGGCCGTGAACTCCTCACCCTGCGCGGGGCGTTCCTCTCCCACCAGGCGCACGAGACGTTCGCGCGCTATGCGCTCGGCCAGCGGAAGAAACTGGACGCCGACGTACGACAGCACGGCACCCCGCGCTGGAAACACGCGATGCACCTGCTGCGCCTGCTGATGAGCTGCCGCGATCTGCTGCGCACGGGCGCCCTCACCATCGACGTCGGCGACCAGCGCGAGCCCCTGCTCGCGGTGAAGCGCGGCGAGGTCCCGTGGCCCGAGGTCGAGTCCTGGATGACCCGCCTGGCCGGCGAGGCGGACGAGGCGTCCCGGCGCAGCCCGCTCCCGGCCGAGCCGGACCGGCGCCGCGTAGAGGACTTCCTCGTCCGCGTCCGCCGTACCTCAGCGCTCCAGCCGCAGCCGTACGACGAACTCGTGGAGGGCGTCGTAGACGCTCGGGGCGTCCGGCAGCGCTGACGCGGCCTGCGCCTCGTCCAGCACCCCGTGCAGCCGCTCGACATCGGCCGCCACGCGCGCGTGGTCGACGTCGGCGGCCCCGTGCTCCTGTTCGGCCTTCGCGGCGATCAGGTCCGGCAGGTACACGGGGGCGTCGATCTCGCCGAGCAGCGTGGGCAGTTGGGCCTGCACCTCGCCGCTGCGCATCAGATGGATTCCGGTGAGCAGCACGCGGAAGGTGTAGAGCAGCGGCTTGAGTTCACCGGTCTTGTCGAACAGCCGCCATTGGGTCGCCGCGAACCCCCGGTAGTGATGGGCGTGGTGGCTGGTGAGGACGCCGGGCGCGAGTGCGGCCAGCTCCTGGTGTGCGTCGGTGGTGTGCACGACGAGCGGCGAGAGGAGCTGCTCCAGCACATAGCCGTTGCGTCGCAGCATCAGCCGTACGAACTTGCGCAGGTCGTGGGTGACAAGGTCCATCTCGACGCCGTCGCGGAACCACATCCTGGACCGGGTCTCCTCCGGCTCCCGCAGCCCGACGAGGTCGGCGGCGGGCAGCAGATGGACGCCCCGCAGGTCCACGTCCGAGTCACGCGACGGGAAGCCGTAGAGGTGCGCGCCGGAGACGGTCGCGAACAGCAGGGGGTCGGGCTGTTCGGCGACCACCGGGGCCAGGTCGAGGTCCAGGGCGTCGATCATGGGCTCAAGAGTCCCAGAGCGCCCCCAGCGTCACCAGCTCGCCCTGGTACTCGATCCGGTCGGCCCACTCCGTCGGCCAGGCGTCCGAGCCCAGGTGGGCACCCGCGAAGGCGCCCGTCAGGCAGGCGATCGAGTCCGAGTCACCGGAGGTGCAGGCGGCGCGGCGCAGTGCCGTGACCGGTTCGTCGACGAAGAGCAGGAAGCACAACAGGCCGGTCGCCAGGGCCTCTTCGGCGATCCAGCCCGCGCCGGTGGCCAGGCAGGGGTCGTCCTCCGGCGAGACGGTGCGCAGGGCGCCCCGGAGGCGGCCGAGTACCTCCAGGCACTCGTCCCAGCCGCGTGCGATGAAGTGCTCGGGGGTCGGGTCCTGGCTGCGGGTCCACAGGTCGCCGAGCCAGCGGTGGTGGTAGTGGCTGCGGTTCTCGTGGGCGTACCACTGCAGCAGGTCGACGAGTTCGGCCGGATCGGCGCCCTGAGCGAGCAGCCGTACGGCGTGTGCGGTGAGGTCGGACGCGGCGAGTGCCGTGGGGTGTCCGTGCGTGAGCGCGGACTGCAACTGGGCGGCGCCCGCGCGCTGTTCGTCGCTCAGACCCTGGAGGAGGCCGACGGGCGCGACGCGCATGTTGGCGCCGCAGCCCTTGGATCCGATCTGGCTGGCTTCCTGCCAGGGCAGGTTGGTGCGTTCGAGGAGCTCGCAGGCAGTGATGCACGTGCGGCCCGGGGCGCGGTTGTTCTCCGGGGAGCGGTTCCAGGCGATGAACTCCCGCCGCACGGGCTCGACCATCTTCTCCGGCCCGAGCAGCCCCCGGTCCATCGCCGCCCGCAGTCCCCGCCCGAGCGCCAGCGTCATCTGCGTGTCGTCCGTGACGATCGCGGGCGTCGGCAGTCGCATCTGCCGCCACGGCCCGCACTTGGCAAGGATCGACGCCACGTCGTTGAACTCGGTCGGGAAGCCGAGCGCGTCCCCGAGGGCGAGTCCGGTGAGCGTTCCGGTGGCGGCACGTTTGGTCAGGGTCGTGGTCATGCGGGGCGTCCTTCCCGGGGCGCTCGGAGGAGAGGCGGTTGCAGGGCGGTTGCCGGTCCCGCGCGGTACAGCGCGGCCGGTTTGCCGCGGCCGCCCGTCAACCGCGCGGCCCCGGGGACCTGTTCGACGAAGCCGGGCGTGGCGAGCACCTTGCGCCGGAAGTTGGGCCGGTCGAGCGCGATGCCCCACACGGTCTCGTAGACCTGCTGCAGCTCGCCGAGGGTGAACTCGGGCGGGCAGAAGGCGGTGGCGAGGCACGTGTACTCGAGCTTGGCGCCGACGCGTTCATGGGCGTCGGCGATGATCCGGTCATGATCGAAGGCGAGCGGCCCCGCCTTCTCGTACGGCACCCAGCGGGCGTCCGCCGCGTCGCTGCCGCCGTACGGCTCGGGCGGGTCCGGGAGCAGCGCGGCGAACGCGACCGAGACGACCCGCATCCGGGGGTCGCGGTCGGGCTCGCTGTAGGTCCGCAGCTGTTCGAGGTGGAGCCCGGAGACGTCCGACAGCCCGGTCTCCTCGGCGAGTTCGCGCCGCGCCGCCGTCTCCGCGGACTCGTCCGGATGCACGAAGCCGCCGGGCAGCGCCCAGTGGCCGGCGTACGGCTCCTGCCCGCGCTCGACGAGCAGCACGTGCAGCGCGCCCGCGCTGATGGTGAGGACGGCGAGATCGACGGTGACGGCGAAGGGTTCGTGCGCGTACTTGTCGTACTCCACGTGCACCCACCCCCTTTATGGTCACTGTGACTAATAGTCATTACGACTATAAAGGGGGTGGGGCACCTCCACAACCCCCTAGCCGCGACGCGGTGCGAACGCCGCCACCACCGCGCCCGCCGCCGCGGCCCCCGCCGACACCCAGAGCGCGGGCGCGCAGCCGTCGAGGAAGGCGGCCGGTGAGCCGTAGCCGCCGTACGTCGTGAACACGGCCGCGGCGACGGCGACCCCGAAGACGCCGCCCAGTTCGCGCAGCGCGTTGTTGACGCCGGCGGCGACGCCCGCGTCGCCCAGCGGCACGGCCGAGGTCACGGCGTTGGCGACGCTCGGGAAGACCATGGAGATGCCGATGCCCGCGACGATCAGCGGGAGGACGATCTGCCCGTATCCGACGCCGGGTTCGACCTGCCAGGCCAGCAGTGCGAGGCCGATCCCCTGGAGGAGCAGGCCGACCAGCATGAAGGGCCGGGTGCCGAAGCGGTCCGCGAGCGCGCCCGCGACCGGTGCGACCAACAGGGGCATGGCGTTCCACACGAGGATCCGTACGCCCGCCTCCAGCGGGGAGTAGCCGAGCCCGAACTGGAAGAGCTGCGTGATCATGAACAGTGCGCCGAGCAGCGACGCGAACAGGAGGAAGGCCGCGGCGTTGGCGGTGGAGAAGGCGCGTCGCCGGAAGTACCCGAGCGGCAGCATCGGATACCGGGCGCCCTTCCGCTCCCACGCCAGGAAGGCCGCCACGAACGCGACTCCGACGACGAGAGCGGTCAGCACCTCCGCGCTCCCCCAGCCCGCCTCGGGAGCCCGGACCGGCGCCCAGGCCAGGCCCGTCAGCCCGACGGCCGCCAACACCAGGCCCACGAGGTCGAGTTGGGGCCGTGTGCCGTAGCTCTCGCGGAGCTTCGTGGCGGCCAGGGGCAGCATCGCGAGCCCGATGGGCACGTTCAGCCAGAAGATCCACTGCCAGGACAGCCCCTCGGTGACGGCCCCTCCGAGCACGGGTCCGGCCGCCACACCGAGGCCGGTCACCCCACCCCAGACCCCGATGGCCATGCCCCGCTTCTCGGCCGGGAAGGCCTCGCTGATCAGGGTGAGGGTGAGCGGCAGGAGTACGGCGGCGCCCGCCCCCTGCACCACGCGCGCGGTGATGAGCTGGCCCGGGCCGCCCGCGAGGGCCGCCGCGGCCGAGGCCAGGGTGAAGACGGCGAGCCCGACGACGTACATGCGGCGCCGCCCGAACCGGTCGCCGAGCGCGGCACCGGTCAGGGTCAGGCAGGCGAAGACGAGGTTGTAGGCGTTGATCGTCCATTCCAGCTGGGACAGGCTCGCCCCGAAGTCGGCCCGCAGCGCGGGCAGCGCGGTCGCGACGACCACGACGTCCAGGGAGCACAGCAGCGCCCCGAGCCCGGCGAGCGCCACGGTCCACGCCCGTCGTGGGGGCGCTTGTTCACCGGGTGGTTTGCGGACGGGGACACGCAGAGTGGTGTCGGTCATGACGATGCCTTCCGTGAGGTCCTTGAGGTCACTCACGGAAGGCAGACCGGGCTCACCCCGAAAAGGAATCGCGCCGCCCCAGGAAGCCCAGGAGCCGGGCCTCGGGCCGGGCACAGGGCGACACGGCGACCGGCTCGGCGAACCGCACGCCGCGGTCCTCCTCCTCGACCACACAGCGCGCGATCGGCAGCAGCTCGGCCGCGAGACCGTCCGGAATGGGCCGCCGCAACCCGCAGGCCCGGGCCACGTCCCACCCGTGTACGGCGATCTCGACGGCGCCCACGGCGACCATCACCCGGACATCCAACGGCCGTTCGCCCACCAGCACGTCCTCCGAGCGCCCGGCCGCCCAGGCACCGAGCACGGCACACGCGCGCGTGCGGAACGCGCACGCGGGATCGGCCCCCGGGTACGTCGGCACCAGCCCGACCCGACCACCCGTCAGCCCCTCGTGCAGGGCGTCCAGTGAGTCGTCGAGATGCCCGAGCAGCTCCCCCAGGTCCCACTCCACGCACGGCGTGCCGCGCCCGAGGCTCCCGGGCTCCACCCCGGCGACGCTGCCCAGCGCGTAGGCGAGCGAACGCTCCAACAAGTCCCCGGAGTTCATGACAGGGCCTCCGGCATCCCGAACCGGCCGAGCAGTTCCACGTCCAGGAACGCCGTGATGCGGGCGACCGTCCCCGCCTCGACGGTGAGCACCTGCACCAAGTGCGCCCGGAAGACACCGTCCACCCCGCGCACGTACATGACGACGGCCGGCTGCCCGTTCGCGCGCGTGGGCAGCATCCGGATGCCGCCCTCCTCGTGCACGCGTGCGTGCAGGAACCGCAGCACGTCCTTCTTCCCGCGGAACCACTCCAGGTGCGGCGGCATCTCCAGCTCGACGCCGTCCTGGAGGAGCGCGAGCAGGGCGTCCATGTCGGCGCGCTCGAAGGCGGCGACATACCGGTCGAGCACCTCCCTGTCCGCCGCGCCCGACGGTTCGACGACGAGGTCCTCCTCCGGGGCGACCTCGTCGAGCCGGGCACGCGCGCGTTGGAGGCTGCTCTTCACGGCCGCCGTGGAGGTGCCGAGGAGAGCTGCGACCTCGGGCGCCCGCCAGGCCAGCACGTCCCGCAGGATGAGCACGGCCCGCTGCCGCGCGGGCAGGTGCTGCAGCGCGGCGACGAGCGCGAGCCGCAGGCTGCCGCGTGCCGCCACGACGGTCGCCGGGTCGACGAGCGCGTCCGGCAGCGGCTGCAGCCACGGAACATCCGTCGCGGGGGCCCTCAGCGGCTCCTCAGGGGCCTCTGACGGCCCCCCGAGCCCGGAGGGCAGCGGACGCCGCGTCCGGCCCTCCAGCGCCGTCAGACACGTGTTGGTGGCGATCCGGTGGAGCCAGGTCCGCAGGGACGCCCGGCCCTCGTAGCCGTCGTAGGACCGCCACGCCCGCAGATACGTCTCCTGCACCAGGTCCTCGGCCTCGTCGACCGAGCCCAGCAGCCGGTAGCAGTGGGCGAGCAGCTCCCGCCGGTACGGGTCGGTCAGCCGTACGAACTCGTCGTGGTCCGTCGTCGTCGCGGTCATCCCCGCTCCCTCCGTCACCGATACAGACCGGCGGAAGGACTAAAACGAATCGGCCGGTCCCGGAAGACATCCGGAACCGGCCGATACAAGGCGCTGCTGAAGATCAAGAGGCTTCTAGAGGTCGACTTCCTTCATCAGCATCCCGACCTCGGTGTTGGACAGCCGCCGCAGCCAGCCCGACTTCTGGTCGCCCAGGGTGATCGGGCCGAAGGCGACCCGCACCAGCTTGTCGACCGGGAAGCCCGCCTCGGCGAGCATCCGGCGCACGATGTGCTTGCGGCCCTCGTGGAGGGTGACCTCGACGAGGTAGTTCTTGCCGGTCTGCTCGACGACCCGGAAGTGGTCCGCCTTCGCGTACCCGTCCTCCAGCTGGATGCCGTTCTTGAGCTGCTTGCCCAGGTCGCGCGGGATCGGGCCCACGATGTGCGCGAGGTAGACCTTCTTCACGCCGTACTTGGGGTGGGTCAGCCGGTGGGCCAGCTCGCCGTGGTTGGTGAGCAGGATGACGCCCTCGGTCTCGGTGTCGAGCCGGCCCACGTGGAAGAGCCGCGTCTCACGGTTCGTGACGTAGTCGCCGAGGCACTGCCGGCCCTCGTTGTCCTCCATCGTCGAGACGACACCGGCCGGCTTGTTCAGCGAGAAGAACTGATACGACTGGGTCGCGACGGTCAGACCGTCGACCTTGACCTCGTCGTGCTCGGGGTCGACCCGCTTGCCCTGCTCCAGGACGATCTCGCCGTTGACCTCGACCCGCGCCTGCTCGATCAGCTCCTCGCAGGCCCGCCGGGAGCCGTAGCCCGCGCGCGCGAGGATCTTCTGCAGCCGCTCGCCCTCCTGCTCGGCGCCCGGGAAGGTCTTCGGCAGCTTGACGTCCTTCTTGTTCGCGTACCGCTCGCGGTTGCGCTCCTCGGCCCGCACCTCGTACTCGCGGGAGGTCGCCGGCACCGAACGACCGCGCCCGGTGCCCTGGCCCTGCTTGGGCCCGCCCTTGGCGCCTCCGCGCGCGGAGGCGCCGCGCCCGGACTTCGGGCCCTCATGGGTGCCGCCCGGCCCTACGTCGTAGCGGCGCTCCTCGGGACGGGGCTTGCCCGGGCGCTTCGGCCTGTCGTCGCGCCCTGCCCCGCCCTTCGGCTGGGAGCCGCTTCCACCGGACCCGCGGGAGTTGCCGCCTCCACCACTTCCCCGGGGGTTGCCGCGCCCGTTGTTCCTGCCACTGCCGCTGCCACTGCTTCGCATCAAAGTTCCGTCGTCGTCGTGTCGTCTGCATCTGCATCCGGTGCGTCCGGATCGAACGACGGGACCCCTTCCAGCGTCTCAGCCTCGATCGCCTCCGCCTCCGGGAGGAAGGGGGCGAGCTCCGGGAGCTCGTCCAGGCCGCGCAGGCCCATCCGCTCCAGGAAGTAGTTCGTCGTCACGTACAGGATCGCACCTGTTTCGGGTTCCGCGCCCGCCTCCTCGACCAGACCCCGCTGCAGAAGGGTGCGCATCACACCGTCACAGTTCACTCCACGCACCGCCGAGACCCGGCTGCGGCTGACCGGCTGGCGGTACGCGACCACAGCCAGCGTCTCCAGCGCCGCCTGGGTGAGCCGGGCCTGCTGGCCGTCCAGGACGAAGCGTTCGACGGCCGCCGCGTACTCGGGCCGGGTGTAGAAACGCCAGCCGCCGGCGATCAGCCGCAGCTCGAAGCCGCGGCCCTGGACCGTGTAGTCGTCGGCCAGCTCCCGCAGGGCGTCCGCGATCTGCCGCCGGGGCCGTTCGAGGATCTTCGCCAGGTGCTCCTCGGTCGCGGGCTCGTCCACGACCATCAGGACCGCCTCCAGGGCGGGCTTGAGGTCGAGGTCGGCGACGGTGCGCAGCCCGGCCGGAACCTCGGTGGTGTCCTCGCTCACGGCTTCTTCTCCTCCTTGGGCGCCTCGGGCGGCCGGTCGAACTCGTCCGTGACCGTCGGGGTCTCGTCACCCTCCCCGCCCGTCCACCGCACCATCAGCTCACCGAGGGCGATCTCCTGGTCCAGCACCACGGCCTTCTCGCGGTACAGCTCCAGCAGGGCCAGGAATCGCGCTACGACGGTCAGGGTGTCGTCGGTGTCCTCGACCAGCACGCGGAAGCTGGCCTCGCCGAGTTCCCTGAGCCGTGCGACCACGATCCCGGCCTGCTCCTGGACACTCACCAGCGGCGCGTGGATGTGGTCGACGTAGACCTGCGGCTTGGGCTTGGGCTGCATCGCCTTGACGGCGAGCTTCGCGAAGCCCTCGGCGCCGATGCTGATGACGACCTCGGGGAGCAGGTCGGCATGGTGGGGCTCGAGGCCGACGGTACGGGGGTAGCGGCGGGCCTCCTCGAGGAGGCGGTGGTTGAAGATGTCGGCGATCTGTTTGTACGCGCGGTACTGCAGCAGCCGCGCGAAGAGCAGGTCACGGGCTTCGAGGAGCGCGAGGTCGGCCTCGTCCTCCACCTCGGCGGCGGGCAGCAGCCGGGCCGCCTTCAGATCCAGCAGCGTGGCCGCGACGACCAGGAACTCGGTCGTCTCGTCCAGGTCCCAGTCCGGGCCCATCGCCCTGATGTGCGCCATGAACTCGTCGGTCACCTTCGACAGCGCGACCTCGGTGACGTCCAGCTTGTGCTTGGAGATCAGCTGGAGGAGAAGGTCGAAGGGGCCCTCGAAGTTGGAGAGACGGACCTTGAAAACACCGTCGGCGGATTCTTCGGGCCCGGCGGGTTCTGCGAGCTCGGCCGGTCCTCCGGGCTCGATCGGTTCTGCGAGCTCGGCCGGTTCTGCGGGCTCGACCGCTGCTCCGGGCTCGACCGGTCCTGCGGGCTCGACCGGTCCTACGGGCTCGACCGCTGCTCCGGGCTCGACCGGTCCTGCGGGCTCGGCCAGTTCTGCGGGCTCGACCGCTGCTCCGGGCTCGGCCAGTTCTGCGAGCTCGACCGGCCCTCCGGGCTCAACCGCCTCTTCGGGCCCGGCAGATGCAGAGTCCGCAGGCGGGGCTTCGGGCGCCGGCTCCGGTTCAGGGGCGACGGCCTCGGGGACTTCCTCCACCGGCTCCACCGGGGCCGGAGCTTCCGCAGGCGCCGGAATCGTCCCCGGCCCCCGGCCCAGCGCACGCCGAGGCCCGGCGGAACCGCCGGCGCCGGGGACGGGAGCGTCGTTCGAGGTCATGGCCCCCGCAGGCTACCGCTACCGCCCGCGCAGTCGGCGTACGAGGATGCTCGCGTCTCCGCGGGACTCCAGATCGGCCAGCACGACGGCGACCGCCTCCCGCACGATCCGCCCGCGGTCGACCGCCAGCCCGTGCTCGCCCCGGAGCACCAGGCGCGCGTGCTCCAGATCCATGAGCTCCTCGGCGGACACGTACACGGTGATCTTCTCGTCGTGCCGCTCCCGGCCGCTGGGCCGCCGTGAGGGCGACCGTCCGCGCTTGCGGGACTGGGCGTTGCCGGCGGCCTGGGCAGAACCTTCCTGCGCCCCCTGACGTCGCCCGGAGCCGTCCGCGGCTCGGCTGCGGGACTCGCCCGCCTCGGCGTCGGCCGCGACGTGCTCCGCCCCGTCTCCGTCACCGCCCTGCGCGGGCACGGACTGCGGAGCGTCCTCGGAGGCCCCTCCGGCCCCGTCGGACTCCCCCGCGGGAGCCGGCACCCGGGCCTCGCCGTTGGCCCCCCGCCGGGGAGAGGACGCCTGGAGCGCCATCCCCCCTGTCGTACGGAACAGTTCGTCGGCCCCCGGCAGACTCACTCGGCGTGACACCGGGCGAGCACCTCCCTGGCGAGCTGGCGATAGGCGGCGGCGCCGACGGAGTTGGACGCGTACGTCGTGATCGGCTCACCGGCGACCGTGGTCTCCGGGAAGCGGACCGTGCGCCCGATGACCGTGTGGTAGACGTGGTCGTCGAAGGCCTCGACGACACGTGCGAGCACCTCACGGCTGTGCACCGTGCGCGAGTCGTACATCGTGGCGAGGATCCCGTCGAGCTCCAGCTCCGGGTTGAGCCGCTCCTGGACCTTCTCGATCGTCTCCGTCAGCAGCGCGACACCGCGGAGGGCGAAGAACTCGCACTCCAGAGGCACTATCACCTTGTGCGCGGCCGTCAGAGCGTTGACGGTGAGCAGACCGAGTGAAGGCTGACAGTCGATCACGATGTAGTCGTAGTCGGCCATGAGCGGCTTCAGGGCCCGCTGCAGTGTCGACTCTCGCGCGACCTCGGAGACCAGCTGGACCTCCGCCGCCGACAAGTCGATATTGCTCGGCAGCAGGTCCATGTTGGGAACCGCGGTCTTCAGCAGGACCTCGTCGGCCGCCATGCCCCGCTCCATGAGCAGGTTGTAGACGGTGAGGTCGAGCTCCATCGGGTTGACACCGAGTCCAACCGACAGCGCGCCCTGCGGGTCGAAGTCCACGAGCAGCACACGACGGCCGTACTCCGCGAGCGCGGCACCCAGGTTGATGGTCGACGTCGTCTTGCCGACGCCACCCTTCTGGTTGCACATCGCGATGATCTTCGCGGGTCCGTGATCGGTCAGCGGACCCGGGATCGGGAAGTACGGCAGCGGGCGACCGGTCGGGCCGATGCGCTCGCGGCGCTGACGGGCAGCGTCGGGCGCGAGCGTGGCCGCGTACTCGGGGTCGGGCTCGTACTCGGCGTCGGGGTCGTAGAAGTGCCCCTCGGGCAGTTCGTCGTAGTCGGCGATGTGGTTGTGGGGCGCGCCACTTCCGTCGCCGGCCATGGCGTTCACGTGATGGCCATCCATGCTCTGGTGTCCTGGCTGGGTCACCCTCGGGATTCGGTGACCCTGATGGGCTGCGAAGGTGCGCACCGCAACGGAGCCGACAGCCTCGAACCCCGCGGAGCCCTCGGCCCGTGCAGGCATTCCTGGTTGACCACCCCCGGGAGAAAATGTCGACTCATTCACAAGTCGTCTTACCTCCTTGGTGACCAGGAAACTTCTAGACAAGGTCAGCGTGGCACCATGCCGACGGTTGGCGACTCTATGGCGTGTCGGGTGTTCACAGCAACACAATCCGCCGGACCCGGCAGGATGTGTCGGCAATGAAACATCCCGCTGTCAAGGGCGTACGGCCGTCGCACGGCAGGTTTCACCGGTGTACGAATCGGTTCAAGGGTTACGTTCGAGGCGAGTTGGCCGAGAGCCGCAAAGTGACCATACACACACCCGGCCGGACCTTGTCGGGCAAGGTCCGGCCGGGTGCGCGGTGTTGACGACCTGTGTTGACGTATCGCCTTTTCCCCCATGGTGACTTGGCACTTCGCCCATGGCGACTTGGCGCTTCAGCCACCGAACGGTCAGCCGAGCAGGGTCTCCAGCTCGAGGTGCTCCAGGCCGTGCGCCTCCGCGACCTCGCGGTAAACGACCTTGCCGTCATGGGTGTTGAGACCCTTGGCGAGCGCGGGGTCACGGCGCAGCGCCTCGACCCAGCCGCGGTCGGCCAGCTCCACGATGTACGGCAGCGTCGCGTTGGTGAGCGCGTAGGTGGAGGTGTTGGGCACCGCGCCGGGCATGTTGGCGACGCAGTAGAAGACCGAGTCGTGGACCTGGAAGGTCGGCTCGGCGTGGGTGGTCGGGCGGGAGTCCTCGAAGCAACCGCCCTGGTCGATCGCGATGTCGACAAGGACACTTCCGGGCTTCATGCGCGACACGAGCTCGTTGGTGACCAGCTTCGGGGCCTTGGCTCCCGGGATGAGGACGGCGCCGATGACGAGGTCGGCGTCCAGCACGGCCTTCTCGAGTTCGAAGGTGTTGGACATGATCGCCCGGACCTTGGTGCCGAAGACCTTGTCCGCCTCGCGCAGCTTGTTGATGTCGCGGTCGAGCAGCGTGACGTGGAAGCCCATGCCGACGGCGATCTGCGTCGCGTTCCAGCCGGAGACGCCGCCGCCGATGACGACGGCCTTCGCGGGCTGGGTGCCGGGGACGCCACCGGGGAGCACGCCGCGGCCGCCGGCCGAGCGCATCAGGTGATAGGCGCCGACCTGCGGGGCCAGCCGGCCCGCCACCTCGGACATGGGAGCGAGCAGCGGCAGGCCGCGGCTCGGGAGCTCGACGGTCTCGTATGCGATCGCCGTGGTGCCGGACTCGATGAGCGCGTCCGTGCACTCCTTGGAGGCGGCCAGGTGCAGGTACGTGAAGAGCGTCTGGTCCTTGCGGAGGCGGTGGTACTCCTCGGCGATGGGCTCCTTGACCTTCAGCAGCAGGTCGGCCGTGGCCCACACCTCGTCGGCGGTCGCCAGGATCTTCGCGCCCGCGGCGACGTACTCGGCGTCCGGGATCGAGGAGCCGAGGCCGGCGCCCCGCTCGATGACGACCTGGTGGCCGTGGCGCACGAGCTCGTGCACACCGGCGGGGGTGATGGCCACCCGGAACTCGTTGTTCTTGACCTCGCGGGGGATGCCGACCTTCACGTCGATCACGGTCCTTGGCTCAGTGATGTGGGGCATTACAAGACATAACCAGGCGCGCAAGGGCACACCGGGATACACCGCAGGAGAAGGTGCGGCAGAGCCAGTCTAATGAAGGTGTTCCCGCTGTCTAGCCTTTCATTGCATCAATCTTCAGCGGGTGTACTACGGATTTCGCAGGTGTCAGCGTCTTGTTTCGGGAGATCGGGCTGTTCCGGCCCCGGCTCGGCCTGGGAAAGCTCCTCCCCCAGCAGCCGCTCGGCCGCGCCCCGGTGCAGCTGCGCGGCCGTGGGATCGCCGAGATGCTCCAGCGTGTCGGCGAGCCGCAGCTGCAGCGCGGCCTGCAGCCGGACGTCCTCCGCGCGGCGCGCCCACTCCACCGCCTCGTGGCAGGTGCGCAGCGACTCCTCGGGGTGTCCTGCGTACTCCTGAACGCGGGCGAGTTCGCTCAACGCCCGTGCGTGGGCGGCCACATCGCCGTTCTTGCGGTGCCCGGCGACCGCGGCCCGCCAGTTCCGCAGCGCCTCGCCGTAGCGGCCCGCATAGGTGTGTGCCGCGGCGATACGGCCGTACAGCCGGGCGGCGTCCGCGCGCTCGTCCCGGGCGAGGCGCTGGGCGAGGGCCCGGCCGAACCAGTCGGCGGCCCGGTCGTAGTCCCCGAGCTCCAGGTGCGCGCCGCCTACGGATTCCATCGCGCGGCCGGTCGCGTACGGGTCATTTGCTTCCCGTCCGGCGTCCAGCGCGGTGCGATAGCGCGCCAGCGCCTCCTCGGTACGGCCCGTCTGGGCGTCCAGGTCGGCGAGGTTCAGCAAGGCCGCCGCCCTCTCACGGGGCAGCTCTCGGCGCTCGGCCACGTCGAGGACGAGGCGGTGGATGCCGTAGAGGTCGGGGGCGGCGGCCTGGGTGCCGTAGTGGGCCACCATCGTGCGCACCAGCTGGGACATCAGACGCCTGGCCAGTGTGTCCAGCTCCCCGTCGGCGACCGCGAGGCGGGCCGAGGCGAGCAGGGCGGGCCGGCGGACGGTCAGCCAGTCCTCGGCGGCCCGGGGGCTCGGGAAGCGCAGGGAGCGCGGCATGCCGAGGAGCTTCTCGCGAGCCTGCGGGCTGTCGGTCTCGGTGATCGCACGGCAGGACTGGAGCAGCCGTACGGTCCGCTCCAGCATCCGGGCGCGGGCCAGCTGCAGCTCGGCCGGACGGTCCTGGGTCTCGGCGAGGGCCCGCAGGAGGGGCTGCAGAGCGCCGGGGACCTCGTACTGCGGCAGCGGCGAGTCCATGGCGTGCAGCAGGCCGAGGGCCACGAAGTCGTCGAGGGTGGAGCGGGCGCCGTTGACCGAGCAGCCGGCGAGCGCGGAGGCGGTGTGCGGGTCGACCAGGCCGGCCGGCGCGAGGGAGAGCAGTCGCAGTATCCGGGCGGCGGGGCCCGGCAGGGACGTGTAGGCGAGGCGGAAGACGCGGCTCAGCGGCGTCCCTTCGTCACTCTCCGCATGCAGGTGCTTGGCGAGGTCGGCGACGGCCGCCTTGGGGCGGGCGGCGAGCCAGCCCCCCGCCAGCATCAGCGCGGCGGGCTGGGCCTGGCACCCCTCGACGAGCCCCTCGGCGGCCTGTGGGTCGACGGTGATCCGGACCGAGCCGGTGTGCCGGGACAGCAGCTCCAGGGCGGACTTGGTGTCGAGACCGCCCAAGGTGCACGGGCGGACGTCCGCGATCCCGGTCAGTGGGCCCCCGGAAACGGCGACGACCAGGCATTCCGGGGTGTCGGGCAGCAGGGCGTCGACCTGCTCGGCGGTCACCGCGTCGTCCAACAGGAGCAGCGCGCGCCGGTCGGCGAGGGCCTCGCGCAGGGCCGCGGTGAGGTCGTCCTCGGCGGCACCGGCGGGGGCCGGCACGTCGAGGGCGGTGAGCAGTTCCCGGGCGGTGCACTCGACGGGGACGGGGGTGCCGTCGGGCTCGCTGAGCCGGGCTCGCAGCACCGCGTCCTCGTAACGGTGCGCAACCTGTCGTACGAGTTCCTCGGCGAGCGCCGTGCGGCCCGAGCCGGGCCTGCCCGCGATGAGGAGCACGCGCGCGCGGGGCGCCTTGCGGCCGGAGATGGTGTCCAGACCCGCGCGCTCGATATCGGCGCGGAGCTCCTTCAACTCCCTTGTGCGGCCCAGGAATCGAGTCTGCTCAGGAGCGTCTGAGGACAGCTGTACGCCGCCTGTGTCCACCGCCTGATCCGTCACGGGCCACACTCCCGTCCCACCGCACGCGCAAAGCCCGCCGGGACTCCGGTTCGGGCGTTTCCAGAGCCTAGTTCACGCTCTGCTACGTTCCGGGCGGAGCGCGGCGGACACGTCCCCCAATCGGATCAGCCGATCGTCAGACCGCAAGCACGTGGGGTGGGTTCAGGACTCGAAGGGTCGCGCCGGCCACGGCGCCTCAGCCGGCCGCAGCGCGTCCAGGCCGTCCGCCTGCTGCGCGGCGACGAGCGAAAGCACGCCCACGACCAGGCAGTTGTTGTGCAGCTCGCCCGCGAGCACCCCCCGTACGAGTTCCTCGACGGGCACGCGCGCGTACTCCAGGTCGATCTCCTCGTGCTCGGCCTCGAAACGCTCGCCCTCGGCGTCGGACAGGTCCCGGGCCAGGAAGACCCGTACGGCCTCGTCGCAGCCGCCCGCGGTGGTGTAGACGTCGGTCAGCACCCGCCAGTCCTCGGCCTTGACGTGTGCCTCCTCGTAGAGCTCGCGCTGGGCGGCGTGCAGCGGATTCTCGCCGGGGATGTCGAGCAGGCCGGCCGGGATCTCCCACAGCTTCTGCCGTACGGGGTGGCGGTACTGGCGGATGAGCAGGACGCGGCCCTGCTCGTCGAGGGCGAGGACGGCGACCGAGCCGGGGTGGACCTGGTAGTCGCGGCGGACCACGGTGCCGTCGGGCATGACCACGTCGTCCGTGCGGACGGAGGTCTTGTTCCCCACGAACGGGGTCTCCGTCGCCCGGATCTCCCACTCCTCCGGGGTGTCCTTGATCGTCATGCCCTGTCCTTCCGCACGTACAAGAAAAAAACCGGGGTGCGACCTTGAAGGTACGCACCCCGGCAACCGTACAACTGGTGTGTTACTTGGAATTCTTCCGCTCGACCGAGGCCTTCACGAGACCGGCGAACAGCGGGTGCGGACGCGTCGGCCGCGAGCGCAGCTCGGGGTGCGCCTGGGTCGCGACCAGGTACGGGTGCACCTCGCGCGCGTACTCGACGTACTCGACGAGCTTGCCGTCCGGCGAGGTGCCGGAGAACAGGATGCCCGCCTTCTTCTCGAGCTCCGCGCGGTAGGTGTTGTTCACCTCGTAGCGGTGACGGTGCCGCTCCTCGACGTACTCCTTGCCGTCGTACACCTCACGCACGATCGAGCCCTCGGCCAGCTTGGCCGGGTACATGCCCAGGCGCATGGTGCCGCCCATGTCGCCCTCACCGGCGACGATGTCGAGCTGCTCGGCCATGGTGGAGATGACCGGGTGGCCGGTGGCGGAGTCGAACTCGGTGGAGTTGGCGTCGGGGATGTCGGCCAGGTTGCGCGCGGCCTCGATCACGATGCACTGCAGGCCCAGGCACAGACCGAGCAGCGGGATCTTGTTCTCGCGGGCGTACTTGATCGCGCCGACCTTGCCGAGCACCCCGCGGTCGCCGAAGCCGCCCGGGATGCAGATGCCGTCGACGTCACCGAGCTGCTGGGCGGCGCCGGCCGGGGTCTTGCAGTCGTCCGAGGTGACCCACTTGATCTTCACGCGGGCCTTGTTGGCGAAACCGCCGGCCCGCAGGGCCTCGGTGACCGAGAGATACGCGTCGGGCAGGTCGATGTACTTGCCGACCAGGGCGAGGGTGATCTCGTGGTCGGGGTTGTGGACGCGGTCGAGCAGGTCGTCCCAGGTCCGCCAGTCCACATCGCGGAAGGGGAGGTCCAGCTTGCGGACGACGTAGGCGTCGAGGCCCTCGCCGTGCACGGTCTTGGGGATGTCGTAGATCGACTTGGCGTCGGGGCAGGCGACCACGGCGGACTCGTCGACATCGCACATCAGCGAGATCTTGCGCTTGATCGCGGTCGGCACCTCGCGGTCGCAGCGCAGCACGATCGCGTCCGGCTGGATACCGATGTTGCGCAGGGCCGCAACCGAGTGCTGGGTCGGCTTCGTCTTCAGCTCACCGGACGGTCCGATGTACGGCAGGAGCGAGATGTGGACGACGAAGACGTTGTCACGGCCGACCTCGTGACGGACCTGACGGACCGTCTCCAGGAACGGCAGCGACTCGATGTCGCCGACGGTGCCGCCGACCTCGGTGATGACGACGTCCACCTCGTCGGTGGCCATACGGCGGATGCGGTGCTTGATCTCGTTGGTGATGTGCGGGATGACCTGCACGGTGTCACCGAGGTACTCGCCGCGCCGCTCCTTGGCGATCACCGTCGAGTAGATCTGGCCGGTGGTGACGTTGGCCGAGCCGTCCAGGTCGCGGTCGAGGAAACGCTCGTAGTGGCCGATGTCCAGGTCGGTCTCGGCGCCGTCGTTGGTGACGAACACCTCACCGTGCTGGAAGGGGTTCATCGTGCCCGGGTCGACGTTGAGGTACGGGTCGAGCTTCTGCATCACGACGCGCAGGCCCCGCGCCTTGAGCAGCATGCCGAGGCTGGATGCCGTCAGGCCCTTGCCGAGCGAGGAGGCGACACCCCCGGTGACGAAGATGTGCTTGGTCGTCGTGGCTTTGCTGTTTCGAAAAGCAGCGGTCGGCATGGCCAAGAGGGGGCTCCCGTGGTCGCGGTCTGGGGTGCGGTGCGGCTGCCGAGCCGGAATTTCCGGAGGTGCCGTCGCTGCGGTTCGGGGGTTTCGTGCCCACCGGTCCACGGGCTACCAGGGTATCAGCGCCTGGACGAGATGGCTTCCGGCCACGCTCTGCACACGCGTCGACACGGACCCGCACGAGTGCACCCGTTTCTCACCCGTTGCTCACCCGTTCAGCTCAGCCGCGTTACCCGGAGCGGCACACAGATCATCTACGTGCGTCGTATCCTGCTCGGACACTCGCTGCCGAGCCCGGCCGGAATCACGGCATCACCCCCCGCCCGTAACCACCGGAACAAAGAGAGCTCGTCAGTCCGTTGAGCAACAGATGTCGTTTTGCCTCACAGCGGCAGGACTGTTTTGCTTCATCGCTCAACGACGCATGACAAAGACCCCTTGACCGCACTAGCGACAGCCCCCGTTTTCCCCGGGGGCGACGTGGCCGTTCGACTGGAGTTGCACGTGGCCGGGCGCATCGAAGACTACGCACTCATCGGAGACATGCAGACCGCCGCCCTGGTCTGCCGGGACGGCACAGTGGACTGGCTGTGCCTGCCCCGCTTCGACTCGCATGCCATCTTCGCCGGGCTGCTGGGCACCGAGGAACACGGCTTCTGGCGGCTCGGCCCCGCGCACGCGGCCGACGCCGAACCGCCCACCGCGGCCCGGCGCAGCTACCGCGGCGACTCGCTGATCCTGGAGTCCGAGTGGGACACCCCGCGCGGCACGGTCCGGGTGATCGACTTCATGCCCCCGCGTGACGGCGCCCCCCAGCTGATCCGCATCGTGGAGGGCGTCTCCGGCCGCGTCCCGATGCGCTCGGCCCTCAGGATGCGTTTCTCCTACGGCCGTGTCGTGCCGTGGGTGCACAAGCACGAGGGCCGCACGGTGGCCGTCGCCGGCCCGGACTCCGTGTGGTTCGACACAGAGGCCGAGACCTACGGCAAGTCCCTGACGACGTATGCCGACTTCACGGTCGCGCCAGGTGACCGGATCGCGTTCACCATCTCCTGGGAGCCCTCGCACAAGCAGCCGCCCGCGCTGCCGGAGCCGGAGCAGTCGCTGCAGGCGACCGAGGACTTCTGGCGGGACTGGGTCGAGCACTGCACGTACCACGGCCCCTACCGCGAGGCGGTGATCCGCTCGCTGATCACCCTCAAGGCGCTGACGTACGCCCCGACGGGCGGCATCGTCGCCGCGCCCACGACCTCCCTGCCCGAGGAGATCGGCGGTGTCCGCAACTGGGACTACCGCTACACCTGGCTGCGGGACGCGGCGATCACCCTCTCCTCGCTCCTGCGCACCGGCTACCGCGAGGAGGCCCGCGCCTGGCGCGAGTGGCTCCTGCGGGCCGTCGCCGGCGACCCGGAGAACCTGCAGATCATGTACGGCATCGCGGGCGAGCGCGAGCTGGGCGAGGCCGAGCTGGACTGGCTGCCCGGCTACGAGAACTCCGGCCCGGTGCGCGTGGGCAACGGCGCGGCGCACCAGCTCCAGCTCGACGTGTACGGCGAGGTCACCGAGGCCCTGCACCTGGCCCACATGACGGGTCTGGCCCGGAACGACTACGCGTCCCTGCTCCAGCTGAAGCTCATCCGCTACCTCGAGGACCACTGGGACGAGCCGGACGAGGGCATCTGGGAGGTGCGCGGCCCGCGCCGTCACTTCGTGCACTCCAAGGTGATGGCCTGGGTCGCCGTCGACCGCACCATCAAGCTCATCGAGTCCGGTGACGCGGACGGCCCGCTGGAGAAGTGGCGCGAACTGCGCGACGACATCCACCGGGACGTGTGCGAGAAGGGCTACGACAAGGAGCGCAATACCTTCACACAGTCGTACGGCTCCAAGGAGCTGGACGCCTCGCTGCTGCTGATCCCGCAGATGGGCTTCCTGCCCCCGGACGACAAGCGCGTGATCGGCACGATCGAGGCGATCCAGCGCGAGCTGTCCACGTCGGACGGCTTCATCCTGCGCTACCCGACGGACGGGGAGGAGGCGGGCGTCGACGGCCTGCCCGGCGACGAGGGTGCCTTCCTGGCCTGCTCGTTCTGGATGGCGGACGACCTCGCGATGATCGGCCGCGTCGACGAGGCCCGCAAGCTGTTCGAGAAGCTGCTGGCCCTGCGCAACGACCTCGGTCTGCTCGCCGAGGAGTGGGACCCGCGCCTGCAGCGTCAGGTCGGCAACTTCCCGCAGGCTTTCAGCCACGTTCCGCTCATCGACACGGCGCTGCGCCTGACGGCGTCGGGGGCGTACGGCGGCTGAACAGGACTGCTGAACCGGGCCCGCCTACGCTGGGAAGCCTCAGCCCCTGAACGGAAGGGGGCGCCTCATGGCCTCCCCGTCGAAGGCGGGCGCGGCTCTCGCCGCGCTGCGCGAGGATCTGGCCGGCGACGTGTTCGCCCCGGCCGATACGGGCTATGACGAGGCCCGGACCGTCTTCAACTCCATGATCGACCGGCGGCCCGCGGTGATCGCGCAGTGCGTGAGCGAGGACGACGTCGTCCGGTCGGTGCGCTTCGCCCGTGACCTGGACCTGCCGATCGCGGTGCGCGGCGGCGGGCACAGCGTGGCGGGCATGGCGCTGAACGACGGCGGGCTCGTCGTCGACCTGCGTCACATGCGCGCGGTCACCGTCCATCCCGCGGCCGAGGCGGTACGGGTCGCGGGCGGCGCCACGATGAGCGACCTGGACCGCGCCTGCCAGCCGCACGGCCTCGCCACCACCGGCGGCCGGGCCTCGACGACCGGGGTCGGCGGCTTCGTCCTGGGCGGCGGCACCGGCTGGCTGGACCGGTGCTGCGGACTCGCCGTCGACAATCTGCTCGGCGTGGAGCTGGTGACCGCCGACGGCGCCCGGATCCACGCGAGCGCCGACGAGAACCGGGACCTGTTCTGGGCCCTGCACGGTGGCGGCGGCAACTTCGGCATCGCGACCGCGCTCACCCTGAAGCTGCACGAACTGCCCGAGTTCTCCATCGCGATGGTGTTCTACCTGCCGGAGTTCGGCCGCGAGGTCACCCGCACCTACCGCGACCTCATCACGGCCGCCCCGGACGAGGCGAGCGGCGCCGTCATCTATCTCACCGGCCCACCCGAGGAGTTCGTCCCGCCGCACCTGGTCGGCACCCTGCTGTGCGGTGCGCTGCTGACGTACGCCGGTTCCGAGGCGGACATGCGCAAGCTGGCCGAGCCGCTGCTGGCGCTGCCGCACGAGACGGAGATCGTCGGGGCGATGCCGTACGCCGATGTGCAGTGCATGATCGACGATCCGCCGGGGATGCGGAACTACTGGTCGGCGGAGTACCTGACGGGCCTGCCCGACGACTGCGTGGACGTCTTCTGCGCCCGCGGGGAGTCCCTGCCGGTGCCGACCGGCACCATGCACGCGCTGTTCCCGCAGGGCGGCGCGATCGGCACCGGCCCGCACGAGTACCCCGTGCCCTACCGGGACGCGCCGTGGGGCGTGCACCCCTTCGGGCTGTGGGAGGACCCGGCGGACGACGAGCGGTGCGTCCAGTGGGTCCGGGACGTCCGCGCCGACGTCCGGCCGTGGAGCACCGGCGCGGTCTATCTCAACTTCATCGGCGACGAGGGCGCGGACCGTGTGGTGGCCGGTGTCGGTGCCGAGAACGCCCGGCGGCTCGCGGAGGTGAAGCGGGAGTACGACCCCGACAACGTGTTCCGCTTCAACCACAACATCAGGCCGGCCTGAGGGCCTCGAGGGTGCGCTCGCCGCCCGGGTCACCCGCCGTCGCCGGGACCAGGGCGATCTCGTCGAGCCCGGCCTCGGCGTAGGCGTCCATCCGGGCGCGTACGGCGGCCAGGTCGCCGACCAGGCCGACCGTGGCCGCGGCCTCCGGCGGGAGCGCGCGCACCAGGGTGGCGCGGTCGGCGCCGGCCGCGGCGAGCTCGACCGTCTCGCCGAATCCGGCCTCGGCGAACACGTCGCTGTAGCCCGGTACCGTCAGGTATCCGGCGATGCTGCCCAGCACCTGTGCGAGGGACTCCGGCTCCGGGTCGACGGCCGCGGGCAGCCAGGCGGCGAGCGTGGGCGGGGTACGGCCCAGTCGCCCGGCCGCCTTCTCGAGTTCGGCGCGCAGTTCGCGCACCTGCTCCGGGGAGACGACGTCGAGCAGCATGCGGTCGGCGTGCGCGGCGGCCGTGGCGATGGCGCGGGGGCCGAACGCGGCCACGGTGAGCGGGCCCCCGGGCGGCGCGAGGCGACGGCGGAAGGTGCTGCCGGGCACGACCGGCTCGCCCGGTGTGCCGTGCAGAAGCGCGCGGACCGCCGCCGCGCTCTCCTCCAGTACGGCCGCGGGCCGCACCCGGGGCCGGTCGTGCACGCCCTCGACCACCCGCTTGCTGGACGTGCCCAGCGCCACCCCGACCGGTCGGCCGACGAGAGCCGCGACCGAGGCGGCACCCCGGGCCGTCGTGTACGGGTCGCGCACGGACACCGGCACCGGCCCGGCCGTCAGCGCGACCCGCTCGGTGGCCCGCCCGATCACCGCGGCGAGCACGAAGGAGTCCCACGTCGGGCCCTCCCCCGCCCACACCTCGCGGTACCCGAGCCGGTCGGCGGCCACCGCCACCCGCACCGGCTCCTCGACCGCACTGTCGTCCTCCCGCGCCACGGCAACCACAGTCATGTCCATGCCCCGGCCGCTACCCCGCGCCGGCCACCCCAACCCACGACGGTGATCGTCTCCGTGACCGGCCGGAGATGTCCCCGAGGCATGCGCGCGGGTAGCGTCCGGCTCATGGACGGCGGCTTGGACAACGGTATGGACAGCGGATACGGCACCCAGGGCGCCGGCATCACCGTGCAGCGGGCGCTGGAGCTGCCCGGCCTGCGCAGCGGGCTCCCGGAGATCCTCGCGGGCGCGGACCGGCTGCACCGGACCGTGCGCTGGGTGCACGCCGGCGAGGTACCCAACATCGCCTCGCTGCTCAAGGGCGGCGAGCTGCTGCTGACCACGGGCTACGGTCTGGGCACCCGTCCGGCCGAACAGCGGGCGTTCGTCCGCACGCTCGCCGAGCGCGGCATCGCGGCCCTCGTCGTCGAGCTCGGCCCGCGCTTCACCCGCCTGCCCGCCGCCCTCGTCGACACAGCCCGCTCGACCGGTCTGCCCCTCGTCCAACTGCACCGCGAGGTGCCGTTCGTGGCGGTCACGGAGGAGATCCACACCGAGATCGTCAACGGCCACTACGCACTGCTCCAGCGGGCCGAGGAGGTGCACCGCCGCTGTACCGAGGCCCTGCTGGGCGGCGGCGGGATCCCCCAAGTCCTCGGCATCCTTGCCGACTTCAGCGGCAACCCGGTCTTCCTGGAGACGACGGACGGCCAGCTCCTGTACGCCGCCGGGTCCGGCCCCGAGGGCGCGGACCCCCTCCAGGTCTGGGAGGGGCTGCGCGGCCAGCACAAGGACACGCCGCCGTCGGGCTCGGTCCTGGTGGACGTGCCGGGCGGCGGCCCGGGGACGGGGTCGGTCCGCGCCCGCCTGGTCCTCCTCCCCGTACGCGCTCCGCTCGCCCCCGTGCACCGGATGGCCGCCGAGCGCGCCGCGGGCATCCTGGCCGTCGTCCTGATGCAGGCCCGCCAGGAGGAGGAGCTGGCAGCGCGCGGACGCGGCGACTTCCTCACCGACCTCGCCGAGGGCCGTATCGCCGCGGAGGACGCACCCGCGCAGGCGCGCGTGCTGGGCTTCAAGCCGGGCACCAGTCCGCTGCTGCCGGTGGTCATGCGGCTCGGTGACACCCTCTCCCCCGGCGGCGGCTGGGCGGTCCTGGCGCGCGCGGTCGCGGAGGAGCTGGCCTCGGTGGGGGTGCCGGTCCTGCTGGGCGTACGCCCGGTCGAGGGCCGCGTCCCTCTGCTCCTGGGCCTGCGCTCGGAGTCGGAGCGGTCGGCGGTCGCGGACCGGGTCGCCGCGGCGCTGCGGGCCGGGGTGGAGCGGGCCGGGATGCAGCGACCGGGAGCGCAGCCGCCGGTGGTCGTCGTCGGCGTGGCCGGAGGCTGGGCGGCGGCCTCGGCGGGCCTGCGGCACGCGGCCGAGACGGCGACGGCGGCGCAGGGCCTGTCCGACCGCCCCTGGTACGACGCCCGCCGCCTCGACATCGACCTCCTCCTCTGGCGGCTGCGCGACCACCCGGACCTGGCGGCCTTCGTGGACCGTGCGATCGGCCCCGTCCGGGAACACGACCACCGCTCCAAGCCTCCGCTGCTGCCCACCCTGGAGACCTACCTGGCGCACGCGGGCCGCAAGGCGGAGACGGCACGCGAGCTCCACCTCAACCGTCAGACGCTCTACAACCGCCTCGCCCGCATCGGCGAGTTGCTCGGCACCGACCTCGACGACCCGCAGACGGTACTGGCGTTGAGCCTCGCCCTGCGGGCACGCCGGCTCGTGCCGTAGCTCTCGTGCCGTAGCCTCCGTGCCGCGGCTAGAGCGGCCGGGGCTGGGTCAACTCGTCGTAGACGCTGAGCACTTGGGCGACGGTCTCGTCCTCGGTCGGCCAGGTGGCCGCCTGCCGCACACCCCGCTCCCTGAGCAGCTCCCGGCGCTCCGGGTCGCCGAGCAGCCGTACGACGGCGTCGGAGAGGGCCTCCGGATCGCCGTAAGGGACGAGTTCGGCCGCGTCGCCGACGAGCTCGGGGATGCCGCCGACCGCGGTCGCGACGAGCGGCACGCGCGCGTGGAAGGCCTCCTGGGCGAGGACGGACCGCGACTCCCAACTGCTCGGCAGGAGCGCGAGATCGGCGGCCGCGAGGAGCTCGGTGACGTCGTCGCGCCGCCCGATGAGCCTGACGGGCAGCCCCTCGTCCTCGATACGGCGCTGCAGATCCGTCCGCAACGGCCCCTCCCCCGCGATCGCCACCAGCGGCACGGGATCGAGGCGGCGCCACGCACGTGTGGCGTCCAGCAGCGTCTCGTAGCCCCGGTGCCGGTCGAGGGAGCCGACGGCCATCAGCAACGGGCGTCCGGTGGCGCCGAGTTCGGCCCGGACCTTGGGGCGCAGCCGGTCGGGATCCTCCCTCTCGACGGTGCTGCGGGACCCGGGCAAGGCCACGGCGGCGAGCCGCGCGTCCCGCGCGCCCGTGTTCCGCGCCCGGTCCACGAGGGCCGAGGTGGTGCCGAGAACCACGGACGCGGCCTTCACGACCCGCCGTTCGAGCAGGCGCACCAGATGGGCGCGCGCCCCTTCGGCGTACGCCCGGTCGTGCCAGGTGACGACGAGCGGGGTGCGCCGGCCGCTGAGGGCGAGCACGGCGCGGAAGGAGGCGTGCAGTCCATGTGCGTGCACCAGGTCGGCGTCCGCGCACGCCGCCCGCAGCACGGCCACGGAGGTCGGGTCGCTGCTGCGCGGCACGTGTACGTGTTCGGCACCGGCCCCGGAGAAGTCGTAGGTGTGATCCGCCTCGGTGGGGGCGCACACCGTGACCCGCACGCCCCGTGCGACCAGCCCCGAGGTCAGGGAGCGCACGTGCGTGCTGCTGCCGGCGTTGCCTCCGCCGAGCACCTGCACGGTGCGCAGCGGCGACTGGCCGTGCGGTGAGTGGCTGCTCACGGGGGTCACGTGGCCGGGGCTCCTGGTTCGGCGTCGGGCGGTCACGAGGAAACGTACAGAAGGTATCGAGCGGAGGGGTGTACCGCGCGCTTCCTACGCGTTGCGTTGTATCCCAAGGATGCCAGCACGTACGGGTGTTCCGTGAATACCGGGAACGGGAGGCCTTGGCAGCAAACGGCGGTAGGTCACTCACATGGGTGAGTGGTCCAGCCTAAGGGGCGCGGGGCTGTGTCTATATGCGGCTCCGCCGCGTGGGCGCGGCCGGCCCCCACCGGCCCGCAGACGCAATACGACTCACCTCGTCCCCGTACACAGCCGCAGCAACAACCGCAGCCGCATGCGCGACGAGCCCCGCCCTCCCGTTCGCCGCAGCGACAGCCACACCCAGCGCAGCGCCCAACGCATGCGCCCCCGAGTCACCCAGCATCGCCCGCTCACCAAGATCGTCCGGCAGGACAGCAGCAGCCGCGCCCACGGCCGCCGCGGCCAACTCACCCCCGGGCCCCCCGCGCACCATGCCCGGCACCCCGAGCGCGACCACGAGACCGGCCGCCCGCCCCGGGCGGACATCCACAAGGTTCACGAAATGCGCGGCCCCGGCGATCACCACCCCCGCGAGCACCTTGTCGACGACCCGCTCCTTGAGCAGCGCCCCGGCGACGAGCCCGGCCGCGGAGATCCCGAACAACTTGACCGCCCCGCTGGTGACTTCGCCGTCCCGCAGGGCGGAAAGATGCGCCCGGAACCCTCGCCGATGGTCCCCGGCGACATCGTCGTAGGCCCCGCAGGCCCCCGCGGCGAGCACCGCGAACCCGGCGGCGGGTCGGACCCTCCCCGCCCCGACCGCCACCGCGAGAGCGGATGCGGGCCCCGCGTACAACTCCACGGTCCGCCCGGCGTAGTTCTTCCGCTCCCAACGATCCCGGCCACCGGGCGCCTTGGCACGCAGGACGGCCGTGGCGGCACGGGTGAGGGCGGTGGTGAGGCCGAGCGAGGTGGTCCGAGGAGCGCGGTCGATCATCCGGCCACCCTACGACTCCGTCGCCTACGCGTCCGCTCGAGCCGTGGCCAGGAGCTCCTCCGCATGGGCCCGGGCCGTCTCCGAATCCTCCTGCCCGGCGAGCATCCGGGACAGTTCCCGGACCCGCTCCTCCCCCTCCAGGACCTTCACGCCGGACCGGGTCACCGACCCGTCGTTCGTCTTCTCGACGAGCAACTGCCGGTCGGCGAAGGCGGCGACCTGAGGCAGGTGCGTCACGACCACGACCTGCGCGGTCTTCGCGAGCCGCGCCAGCCGCCGCCCGATCTCGACAGCGGCCTTGCCGCCGACACCGGCGTCGACCTCGTCGAAGAGGTAGGTCGGCACCGGATCGGTCCCCGCGAACACGACCTCGACGGCCAGCATCACGCGCGACAACTCACCGCCGGACGCGCCCTTGGCGATCGGCCGGGCCGGGGCCCCCGGATGCGGAGCGAGCAGCAGCTCGACCTCGTCGACACCGGACGGCCCGTAGGCGACCGCACGCCCGCCGACCTCCACGCCCTCCGGGTCCTCGGTCTGCCTGATGTCGAAGGACACGCGCGCGTGCGGCATGGCCAGCGAGGCCAGCTCGGCGGTCACGGCGGCGGCGAACCGCTCGGCGGCCTCCATCCGGGCGTCGGTCAACGCCTGTGCGAGCCCGCCCAGTTCGGCCCTGAGCGCGTCCCGTTCGGCGGTCAGCTCGTCGATCCGCTCGTCGTCGCCGTCCAGTTCGGTCAGGCGCGCGGCACTCTGCTCGGCCCACGCCAGCACCGTGGCGACGTCCTCGCCGTACTTCCGCGTCAGCGCGGTCAGCGCGGCCCGCCGTTCCTCGACAGCCGCCAGCCGCAGCGGATCGGCGTCCAGATCGTCGGCGTACCCGGCGAGTTCGCCCGCCACATCGCCCAGCAGGATCCCGATCTCCCCGATCCGGTCGGCGAGGGCGGCCAGCGCCGGGTCGTGCGACCGTACGGCGTCCAGGGCCCGCTGCGCGCCCGCGACGAGCGTGGTGGCGTCGATGCCCTCGGGGTCCTCGGGATTACCGGCGAGGGCGGCGTGACCGGCCGTGGCGGCGGACGACAGGGCCTCGGCGTGTCCGAGCCGCTCCGCCTCCTCCGCCAGCTCGACATCCTCACCGGCGCGCGGCTCGACGCCCGCGATCTCGTCGAGCCCGTACCGCAACATGTCGGCTTCCTGGGCCCGTTCACGCGCGCGCGTGGTGATCTCGTCGAGCTCGACGGAGACCGCGCGCAGCCGCCGGTAGGCCTCCGTGTACTTGGCGAGCGGCACGGTGACGGCGTCGCCCGCGTACCGGTCGAGCGCCTGCCGCTGCCGGGTCAGCTTGAGCAGCCCCTGCTGATCGGTCTGCCCGTGCACGGCCACGAGGTCGTCGGCGAGCTCGGCGAGCAGCCCCACGGGCACGCTGCGCCCGCCCAGGTGCGCCCGCGACCGCCCTTCGGCGGAAACGGTACGGCTGATCAGCAGCGCCCCGTCGTCGAGCTCCGCTCCGGCCTCTTCGGCCCGCACGACGGCCGAGGCACCGGCGGACACACTGATCCGCCCCTCCACGACCGCCTTCTCGGCCCCGATCCGCACCAGCGCCGGGTCGGCCCGCCCCCCGAGCAACAGCCCGAGGCTGGTGACGACCATGGTCTTGCCCGCACCCGTCTCACCGGTGACAGCGGTGAATCCCGGCGACAGCTCGACGACAGCGTCGTCGATGACTCCGAGCGACCGTATCCGCATCTCTTCCAGCACGGTGAAGACCTTACGAGGTAGGGCGGGAGAAGCGCGAGGCACCCTGTCACCCTGGCGAGTGGAGATACCTAGGGGCGCGGGGCTGTATCGATTTGCGGCTCCGCCGCGTGGGCGCGACAAGCCACATCGGACCCGCAGCCGCGCAAACAACATCGCGCCCCCTCTGGAAGCGCTAGTGAGGCGCCCCCCGCCACCCGGAAACCGGCAACGCGAACTTCGCCACCAGCCGGTCGGTGAACGACGCATGGTGCAGCCGAGCCAACCGCACCGGCACGGCCCCCCGCCGAACCTCCACCCGAGCCCCCGGCGGCAACTCCACAGTCCGCCGCCCGTCACACCACAGCACACCCGGCGGAATATGAGGCAGAACCTCCACCGCAAGCACAGAATCCGGCGAGGTCACCAAGGGCTTCGCAAACAGCGCATGCGCCGAGATCGGCACCATCAACAGCGCCTCGACCTCAGGCCACACCACCGGCCCACCCGCGGAGAACGCATACGCGGTGGACCCGGTCGGCGTCGACAACACAATGCCGTCACACCCGAACCCCGTAACCGGCCGCCCGTCGATCTCCAGAACGACCTCGAGCAGCTTCTCCGCTCCGGCCTTCTGCACGGCGGCCTCGTTCAGCGCCCAGTCCGTGTGCACGATGTTCCCGTTCTGGTGAACGACGACATCGACGGTCATCCGCTCCTCGACCTCGTACGACTTCGTCACCACCCGGTCGACGACCCTGTCGAGATCATCCCGCTCGGCCTCGGCGAGGAACCCGACGCGCCCGAGGTTGACGCCGAGCATCGGCACGCCGGACGCACGGGCGAACTCGGCGCCACGCAGCAGCGTCCCGTCACCGCCGAGCACGATCAGCAGCTCGCACCCGTCGAGGCACTGCGGGGTCGCCTCCTTGACCAGCTCCACCTCGTCCGGCAGCGGCAGGTCGGCGGCCTCGTACTCCAGGACGCGCACGCCGATGCCCTCGCGCAGCAGCCCCTTGACCACCAGTTCCGCGCTCCGAATGGCCGCGGGCCGCCCGGTGTGGGCGAGCAGGAAAACAGTACGAGCTCGGTTCTGTGTCAACGCGGCCCCTCCGCCACTGCACGGTCAACGTCGGCCGGGTCCAGAGCAGGCGCCCCGGCTCGCAGCCACAGAAAGTACTCGACATTGCCCGAGGGCCCGGGCAACGGACTGGCCGTGACGCCCTTCACCCCGAGCCCGAGTTCCCCCGCCTTTATCGCCACACCCCGCACGGCCTCCGCCCGCAGCTGCGGACTCCGTACGACTCCCCCACTGCCCAGCCGTTCCTTACCCACCTCGAACTGCGGCTTCACCATCATCACCAGATCGGCATCCGGCTTCGTGCACCGCACCAGGGCGGGCAGTACCAGGCCGAGCGGGATGAAGGACAGATCCCCCACGACAAGATCCACTGGCTCCCCATCGATCGCTTCGAGCGTCAACTCGCGTACGTTCGTACGGTCCTTGACGGTGACGCGTTCATCGCTCTGGAGAGACCACGCGAGTTGTCCGTATCCGACGTCCACGGCGACGACATGAGCGGCCCCCGCCCGCAGCAGCACATCCGTGAAACCCCCGGTGGACGCACCGGCGTCGAGCGCCCGCCGTCCCTCGACGGCGAGCCCCTGCGGCACGAACGCCTGCAGCGCACCCGCAAGCTTGTGCCCACCGCGCGAGACGTAGTCGGGATCGTTGCCGTCGTCCGCGACCACGATCGCGGCCGCGGTCTCCACCTGCGTGGCGGACTTGGTCGCGACGGTCTTGCCGACGGAGACCCGCCCTGCCGCGATCAGCTGGCCGGCGTGCTCGCGCGAGCGCGCGAGCTTCCGGCGGACCAGCTCCGCGTCCAGACGGCGGCGTGCGACTCCTGCCACGTTCGGTTCAGCTCCTATGTCCGTACGACGGTGAGGGCGCCGGAGGTCCCGGGCGGGCGTCGAGCGCGGTGAGCGCGTCGCGCAGCCCCCGGTGTACATCCTCGTACACCTCGACGTGTCCGTCCGTGGCGAGGTGGTCGGCGTCACCCAGCCGCTCCAGCTGGGCGTCCACCTCGGCGTGGCCGGTGGGGGTGCGGGGCACGTTCAGCGGGGCGGGGCCGGCGGGGTCGTACTCGGGTTCGACCTCGGGCTCCTGCTCCGGTACGGCCTCGGGCGCAGAGTCGCTCATGCCCAGACGCTACCCCGAAGCCCTGGGGTACCGTCGATCTCGATGGCCACGATCGAGGAGTGCCGCGCCGCACTCGAAAAGCTCTCGGACAACATGCAGACCGCCGATGGGGACGTCCGCACCGCTGCGGCCATGGACCGTTCGGTGAGCTGCCGGATCACCGACCTGGACATCACGTTCGTCGGCCGCATGACAGGCGGCCGAATCGTGGTGCAGGACACGCTGCAGGGCCCGCCACGGGAGAAGGCCCAGATCAGACTGACCATGGCCGGCGACGACCTGGTCGCGCTGGTCAACGGCGAGCTGAACTTCGCGAAGGCCTGGGGCTCGGGCCGGGTGAAGCTCGAGGCGGGCCTGCGCGACCTGCTCAGTCTCAGGAAGCTTCTGTAGCGGCGACCTTCGCTTCCGTACGCGCCTTCCGCGCCGCCGGCACCACCAGCGGTGTCCCCGTCTCCGGGTCGTCGATGACCTGGCAGCGCAGCCCGAAGACCTCCTCGACCAGCTCGGCCGTGACGATGTCGCTCGGCGCGCCCTCGGCGATGATCTTCCCCTCCTTCAGGGCGATCAGATGCGTGGCGTACCGGGCGGCGTGGTTGAGGTCGTGCAGCACGGCGACGAGCGTGCGCCCCTGCTCCTCGTGCAACTCCGCGCACAGGTCGAGGACGTCGATCTGGTGCTGGATGTCGAGGTAGGTCGTCGGCTCGTCGAGCAGCAGCAGCGGCGTCTGCTGGGCGAGCGCCATCGCGATCCACACCCGCTGCCGCTGACCGCCGGACAGCTCGTCGACGTACCGCTCGGCGAGCTCGGCCACACCGGTCTGGGTCATCGACTCCTGTACGACCCGCTCGTCCTCGGTGGACCACTGGCGCAGGATGCCCTGGTGCGGGTAGCGGCCGCGGCCGACCAGGTCGCCGACGGTGATGCCGTCGGGCGCGATCGAGGACTGCGGCAGCAGCCCCAGGGTCCGCGCGACCTTCTTCGGGGCCATCGACTGGATGACCTTCCCGTCGAGCAGCACCTGACCCTGAGTGGGCTTGAGCATCCGTGACAGGGCCCGCAGGAGCGTGGACTTGCCGCACGCGTTGGGGCCGACGATCACCGTGAAGGAGTTGTCGGGTATCTCCACCGACAACTGCTCGGCGATGACTCGCTGGTCGTAGGCGAGGGTGACGTTGTCGGCGGACAGGCGGTTCACGGTGCTCCTTCGGGTGTTCTTGTTCGCTGAGCCGCTCATGTCCGGCTTCGTGGAGGCGCTCATGTCCGGCTTCGTGGAGGCCCTCATATCCGGCCCGCCTTGCGCTCGGTGACCAGCAGCCACAGCAGATAGACGCCGCCGAGGACGCCGGTGACCACGCCCACGGGCAGCTGGTCCGCCCCGAAGACCTTCTGCGAGATCCAGTCGGCGACGACCATGAGGGCGGCGCCCATGACCAGGGACGGCAGCAGGTTGGGCCCGGGCGAGCGGGTCAGCCGACGGGCCAACTGCGGCGCGGTGAGCGCCACGAAGCTGATGGGGCCGGCGGCCGCTGTGGCGGTCGCGGTGAGCAGGACGGCGGCCACGAGCAGCAGCATCCGCACCCGCTCGACGCGCACCCCGAGGGCGTTGGAGACGTCGTCGCCCATCTCCATCATCCGCAGCCCGCGACCGTTGGCGAGGACGAGCGGTACGAGCACGGCGCACAGCCACAGCAGCGGCCAGACCTGCGCCCAGTCACGGCCGCTGAGCGAGCCGGTCATCCAGACGACGGCCTGGGTCGCTTCGGTGAGGGTGGACCTGGTCAGCAGATAGCCGTTGCCCGCCGTGACGACCGCGGAGACGCCGATACCGACCAGGACCAGTCGATAGCCGTGCACGCCCTGCTTCCAGGCGAGCAGGTAGATGGCGAGCCCGGTCGCCAGGCCGCCCACCAGCGCGCCCACGGTGATCTGGGCCGAGCTCCCGGAGAACAGCACGATCATCGTGAGCGCCCCGGCCGTCGCCCCCTGCCCGAGCCCGAGGACATCCGGACTGCCCAGCGGATTGCGGGAGATGGCCTGGAACAGGGCACCGCTGAGCCCGAGCGCGGCGCCGACCAGGAGCGCGACGCAGACCCGCGGCAGCCGCAGCTCGTTGACGATGAACTCCTGACCCGCGTTGCCGTTGCCCATGAGGGTCTTGAGCACGTCGCCGGCCGGGATCGGGAAGTCGCCGGTGCCGATCAGCACGACACTCGCGGCGAGCGCGGCGGCCAGCAGCAGGGCGACGACGGTGGCGGCACGGACGTCCAGCCGGACGGAGAGCCCGCCGAGGGTCCTGATGGCACGGTTGGTCTTCACAGCTGTGCCGTCCTCCGCCGTCGTACGAGAATGATGAAGACCGGCCCTCCGATGAGCGCCGTGACGATGCCGACCTGCAGCTCCGCGGGCCGGGCGACGACACGGCCGATGACGTCGGAGGCGAGCAGCAGCACGGGCGACAGGATCGTCGCGTACGGCAGGATCCAGCGCAGGTCGGGCCCGGTGAAGGAGCGCACGATGTGCGGCACCATCAGCCCGACGAACACGATCGGCCCGCACGCGGCGGTCGCGGCCCCGCTCAGCACGGTCGCGGCGAGCATGGCCAGCGCCCGGGTGCGGTTCAGATTGGCGCCGAGCGCCTTGGCGGTGTCGTCGCCCATCTCCACCGCGTTGAGCGGCCGGGCGAGCGCGAGGGCGAGGAGCGTGCCGACCGCCAGGAACGGCAGCACCTGCATGATGGTCGAGTTGTCCGCCGAGGCCAGCGAACCCACGGTCCAGAAGCGCATCTTGTTGAGCGCCGCGTCGTCCGTGATCATCACGGCCTGGAGGTAGCCGTAGAGCGCGGCGCTGATCGCGGTGCCGGCCAGCGCGAGCCGCACCGGCGTCGCCCCCCGGCTGCCGCCCAGGAACCAGACCAGCGCACCGACCGCGGCCGCGCCGACGAAGGCGAACCACACATAGCCGTTGAGGCTCGTGACCCCGAAGAACGTGATGGCGGTGACGACGGCGGCGGACGCGCCCGCGTTGATGCCGAGCAGCCCGGGATCGGCCAGCGGATTACGGGTGAGGGCCTGCAGCACCGCCCCGGACAGTCCGAGCGCGGCACCGGCGAGCAGCCCGAGCACGGTCCGCGACACCCGGTCGGCGACCACGACGTCGCCGTACGTCCCCGAATCCTCGAACAGGCCATGCCAGACCTGTTCCATGGACAGCCCCTTGGCGCCGATCGCGATGCTCGCCACCACGACGAGCAACAGGAGCACCACGGAGACGAGAAGCCCAAGGACTCGTATCGCCCGGCGGGTTGGGGGCGCGGGGGCGGTCTCCGCGCGCTGTTCGGGAGGACTGTCGACCAACACGCAGTTAGGTTAGCCTACCCTCCTATTCGGCCACGATCCCGAGGTGCGAACGGACGCGGCTCCCCTGGGACGAGACCCCGCCCCACACGGCTCACAACCCGAGCCTGGCCAGCGCCTTCCCCGCATCCAGCTCGCACACACCCTCGCCGGCCGCCGTCCAGGCCGCCGCGCACAGAGCCCGCAATCCGTCGAGAGCCTCACCATCACCGTCGAGTTCCAGCCTCTCGGCACCGGCCGTAGCCGTCCAGCCACCGCACCGGAACCCGTCTCCCGCCTCGGTGACCTCCGGCTGCCCGGTGAGCATGCCCCGCAGATCGGCGTCGACGTACGTCGGCCGGTGCTGCGGCGGCGCGGCGAGCAGCTGGGCGCCGTCGGTCACGCCGGTCAGGACGAGCAGCGAGTCCACCTCGCCGTTGAACGCGCCCTCGATGTCCGTGTCCAGCCGGTCCCCGACGACCAACGGCCGCTCGGCGCCGGTCCGCAGGATCGTCTCCCGGTGCATGGGGGGCAGCGGCTTGCCCGCGACCTGCGGCTCCGCACCGGTCGCGATACGGACGACTTCCACCGCCGCACCGTTGCCCGGCGCGATCCCACGCCCGCTCGGAATCGTCAGGTCGGTGTTGGACGCGAACCACGGCACCCCGCGCGCGATGGCGTACGAAGCCTCCGCGAACCGCCCCCACGGCAGGTCGGGCCCGCCGAACCCCTGCACCACCGCAGCCGGATCGTCCTCCGCCGACTCGACGGGCGTGAGCCCCCGCTCGCGCAGCGCCACCCGCAGCCCCTCCCCACCGATCACCAGCACTCGGGCCCCGGCGGGCACCTGCTCGGAGATCAGCCGGGCGACGGCCTGGGCCGAGGTGATCACGTCCGACGCCTCCGTCGGTATGCCCAGCTCGGTGAGGTGGCCGGCCACGGTGTCAGGCGTCCGCAGCGCGTTGTTGGTGACGTACGCGAGATGCATCCCGCCCCCGCGCGCGGTGGCAAGCGACTCGACCGCGTACGCGATCGCGTTCCCGCCCGCGTACACCACCCCGTCCAGGTCGAGCAGCGCCGTGTCATACGCCGCACTCAGGGCCTGCCCACTGCCCTCGGGCCTCGTCCTGACGCCCTGGCTCATTCCGCATCGCTCCTCGTTCGACGGCTTTCCCCGATCATCCCCCATGCCACTGACACACGTACGATGCCGGGATGAACACAGCAGGTCACTCGGAAGCAACGGCGCGCCGAGGCCTGGAACTCACCCCGTTCCGTGGCCTTCGCTACGACCCCGACCGGGTCGGCAGCCTCGCCGCCGTGACGTCCCCACCGTACGACGTCGTCGTACGCCCCGACGGCCTGCACCACCTCCAGGACGCCGACCCGCACAACATCGTCCGGCTGATCCTCCCCCAGGCCACCACCCCCGCCGAACGCAACGAACAGGCGGCCCGCACCCTGCGCCGCTGGCTGTCCGAGGGAGTCCTCGCCGCCGACGCCGAACCCGGCCTGTACGTCTATGAACAGCGCGACGGCGACGGCCTGCTCCAGCGCGGGATCATCGGCACCCTGCGCCTGTCGGACCCGGCGGAGGGCGTGGTCCTGCCCCACGAGGACGTCATGCCGCACGTCGTCGCCGACCGCGCGGCCCTCATGCGCGCCACCTCCGCGAACCTGGAACCCCTGCTCCTGACCTACCGCGGAAACGGCTCCGCGGCCGCCGCCTCCCAAGCCGTGGAGCGCGCCGCCGAACAGCCCCCGCTGCTCTCGACGACCACCGAGGACGGCTTCAGCCACCGCCTGTGGTCGATCACCGACGCGGCCGACGTGGCCCGCGTCCAGTCCGACCTGGCCCAGCACCAGGCCCTCATCGCCGACGGCCACCACCGCTGGGCGACGTACCGCCGTCTACGCGCGGAGCACGCCTCCCCCAGCCCCTGGGACTACGGCCTCGTCCTCCTCGTCGACACGGCCCGCTACCCCCTCCGCGTCCGCGCCATCCACCGCCTTCTGCACGGCCTGCCCGTGGCACAGGCGCTGGCACCCCTCGACGGCCTGTTCCGCATACAGCACCTGGACGTGCCCCTGCCGGAAGCCCTGGAGTCCCTCGCGGACGCGGCCTGCGCGGACAACGCCTTCCTGCTGGCCGGCGACGGCACCTTCCATCTCGTCGACCGCCCGGACCAGGACCTGCTGTCCCGCACGATCCCCACGGACCGCCCCGCCGCCTGGCGCACACTCGACGCGACGGTCCTGCACTCGACCCTCCTCGACCAGGTCTGGCACATCCCCGAGGACGACCCCGCCCGCATCGCCTACATCCACGACACGGCCGCCACGGTCCGCAAGGCGGAACTCGACGGCGGTACGGCCGTCCTGTTGCACCCGGTCCGCGAGGAAGTCGTCCGCGACCTCGCCCGC
Organism: Streptomyces fulvoviolaceus; assembly: GCF_000718165.1. Classification (GTDB taxonomy): domain Bacteria; phylum Actinomycetota; class Actinomycetes; order Streptomycetales; family Streptomycetaceae; genus Streptomyces; species Streptomyces fulvoviolaceus. The sequence goes on from NZ_JOEY01000028.1 coordinate 223,223, forward strand.
CAGGGCGTCAGGATGCCCCGCAAGTCGACGTCGTTCGGCCCGAAGCCGGCCTCTGGCCTGGTCCTGCGCGCACTGGACCTGTGACGCACGAAGGGGCGGGATCCCATGGCTGGGATCCCGCCCCTTCACTCACCGCTCTCAGTCCTTGTGCTCGTCCTCGACGTCCTCGGTGTCCTTCGCCGCGGAGGCCTCAAGAGGCTCACCGTCGTCCTCGGACTCAGCCTCGCCCTCGGCTTCGTCATCGCCCTCGTTGAAGGCGTCGACGAACTCGACCCCGTCGAGCTCGGCGAGCCGGTCCGACGCGTCCGTGCTGCCGTCCTTGTCGGACTCCACAGCCTTGGCGAACCACTCCCGCGCCTCGTCCTCCCGACCGGCCGCGAGCAGCGCGTCGGCGTACGCGTACCGCAGTCGCGCGGTCCACGGCTGTACGGAGCTGGAGGCCAACTCGGGGCTCTGCAGTGTCACGATGGCCGCGTCCAGCTGCCCCATGTCACGCCGGGCGCCGGCGGCGACAAGCCGCATCTCGACCTGCCCGGCCTTGTCGAGCTTGTGCACCTCGGGTGCCCCGGCCATGTCCAGCGCCTTCTCCGGCCGCCCGAGCCCACGCTCGCAGTCGGCCATGACCGGCCACAGCTCCACACCGCCGGTCATCCGCCGCGCGGCCCGGAACTCGGCGAGCGCCTCGCTGTACTTCTGGTTCGCATACGCCGCGAACCCCGCGGCCTCCCGTACGGCGGCCACACGCGACGCCAGCCGCAGAGCGATCTTGGCATAGGCATACGCGCCCTCGGGGTCCTCGTCGATGAGCCGGGCCACCATCACCAGGTTCTTGGCGACGTCCTCCGCGAGCGTCTTCGGCAGGCTCTGCAGCTCCTGCCGTACGTCCTTGTCGATCTCCTCGCCCGTGACGTCCTCGGCGATCGGCAGCCGCTTGATCGGCTCACGGTCCCGCTCCCGCTCATCGCGGAAACGCCCACCGCCACGGCGGTCGTCGCGACCGCCGTCCCTGCCACCGTCACGTCCACGGAAGCCTCCGGGACGCCCACCGCGGTCGTCACGACGGGGTCCACCGCGGTCGTCCCTGCCACGGAATCCACCGCGCTCGCCCCGGTTGTCGTCACGCCGGAACCCACCGCGGTCGTCACCCCGACGGTCGTCGCGCCTGTCATCACGGCGGTCGCCCCGGTTGTCGTCGCGCCGGAATCCGCCACGGTCATCGCGGTCGTCGCGGCGGTAGGGGGGACGGTCTCCGTCCCGACGGGGACCGCGGTCACGGTCGTCACTGCG
>NZ_JOEY01000029.1 GCF_000718165.1 Streptomyces fulvoviolaceus
CCTCGATCCTGCCGTGCAGCAGGGAGAGCGCGCACCAGCCCTGGGCGAGCGCGGTGAGTGCGGGGTCTGTGGCGGTCATGGGGCCTGCTTCCTCCGTCCAGGAGTGTCTGTCACCGGGTTAGCAACGGGTCGGGATACCCATCGCTTGCAAATATAACGCGTCTGCAATTATTGTCTTCGTGTGCAACACGCTCCTGCAATCGTCTGGAAAGGTGTCCCCTCTATGCCGCTCGCGCTTCTGGCCCTCGCGATCGGGGCTTTCGGAATCGGAACGACCGAGTTCGTGATCATGGGCTTGCTGCCCGAGGTCGCCGATGGCTTCGGGGTCTCCATCCCCACCGCCGGCTTCCTGGTGACCGGCTACGCACTCGGCGTGATGTTCGGGGCCCCGCTGATGACCGCGCTCGGCACCAGGATTTCTCGCAAGCGGATGCTGATGCTGCTCATGGGGTTGTTCATCGTCGGCAACCTGCTCTCCGCCCTCGCCCCTACCTTCGCCGTCATGCTCGTCGGCAGGGTGGTCGCCTCCCTAGCCCATGGGGCCTTCTTCGGGATCGGCTCGGTCGTAGCGGCCGATCTGGTCGCCCCGGACAAGAAGGCCGGCGCCATCGCGATGATGTTCACGGGTCTGACGGTCGCCAATGTCGTCGGCGTCCCGCTGGGCACGCTCGTCGGGCAGTCCGTCGGCTGGCGCGTCACCTTCGCGATTGTCGCGGCCCTCGGCGTCATGGGCCTGGCCGGCATCGCCAAGCTCGTCCCCGAGATGCCCAGGCCGAAGGGCGTGCGTCTGCGCCACGAACTGGCCGCCTTCAAGAACACCCAGGTTCTGCTCGCGATGGCGATGACCGTCCTCGGCTTCGGCGGCGTCTTCGCGGCCATCACCTACATCGCGCCGATGATGACCCATGTCGCCGGGTTCGCCGACGGCTCCGTGACCTGGCTGCTGGTCCTCTTCGGCCTGGGGATGGTCGGCGGCAACCTCGTCGGCGGCAAGTACGCCGACCGCGCCCTGATGCCCCTGCTCTACGTCTCTCTGGGCGCCCTGGCCGTTGTGCTCGCGCTCTTCACGCTCACCGCGCACAACAAGGCCCTGGCGGGCGTCACGATCGCGCTCATCGGTGCTCTGGGCTTCGCCACGGTACCGCCGCTGCAGAAGCGGGTCCTCGACCAGGCACACGCCGCCCCCACGCTCGCCTCGGCCGTGAACATAGGTGCCTTCAACCTCGGCAACGCCCTCTCGGCCTGGCTCGGTGGCCTCGTCATCTCGGCCGGCTTCGGCTATACCGCTCCCAACTGGGTCGGTGCCGCCCTGGCCGCGGCGGCTCTGCTCCTCGCCGTCCTCTCCGCCGCTCTGGAGCGCCGCGATGGTGCACCCAGTGCTGTTGTCGCCGGGGGCGTGCCCGCCGAGCAGCAGGCGGTTGCCCAGCACTGAGCCTTGGCTGTCCACCACAGAGCCCGACAGAAGCGCGCCGGTTCCCGAGACCTTCGGGAACCGGCGTCGTCGTACCGGAGCAGCTCAGACTGCCGCCACCGTCAGCGGAGCGAACCGCCGGCTCCAGTCCCCGGGCAGCTCGGAGATGCCGTACGACATGACCGCGTTGAGAGCGACGGATTCCAGACCGCGGTCCTTCGTCCACGCCAGCAGCTCTTCGTGCCGTACGTCGATGTCGGTGCGCAGCGGGCGGTCGGTGTGGGCGGCGAGCGAGGTGATGAGCGCCTGCGCCGTCTCCGTGTCGCGGGCGATCAGCGGGCCTACGACATGGGTGTGCATGTTGGGCCAGGCGGCCGCGTACCCGATGATCCGGCCGTTCTCCTCGGCGACGCGCAACTGGTCGGCGAAGGCGGGCAGCCGCGTGATGATGTGTGTGCGGTCGGAGCCGAGCGCCTCCCCGTCGAGTCGGAGGATCGCGGTGAGATCCTCGGCGGTCGCCGCGCGCGTGCCGATCGTCGGCTTCGGTCCACCGGGTGTGAAGTGCCCGTACAGCATCTCGGCCTGGCCGGTGACTTTGAAGCCGAGTTCCTCGTAGAGCGGGCGGCCGTAGGGCGTCGCGTGCAGCGTCAGTGGTGTGGTGTCCATCGTGGCGACGATGTGCCGCATGAGCCGACGCCCGATGCCCTGGCGCTGATGGCGTTCGGCGACCAGCATCATCCCGATCGCTGCCAGATCGGGGCGGTCGTGCGGGCCGTACTCGGTGATCACACAGGCGCTGACGAGACCACCGGCAGGGTCGTCGATGCCGTAGCCCTTCCCGGCTGCGAGGAGGAAGCCCCACTTGTGCTCCTCGCGTGGCCACCCCCGGTCCTCGGACAAGTCGGCGCAGGCGGCGAGATCGCGGAGCGTCAGACGGCGGATGGGGAGAGCGGCGAGGGAAGGTGTCGACACGCAGGTCAGGCTGTCCGACGGGTGCCCTCGGCGTCCACCTGTTTCCCGAGGCACGTGCAAGCTTTTGGCCATGTCGTGGCCAACCGCACAGCGCGGCGACAGGTGCAGGATGTTTCACGTGAAACACCGGCGAATGGCCACTGTCCGGTGGCCGACCAATGAGCCACTGTCACATCCCACTAGCCTCAGGGACATGGCGAGACTTCATCTCTTTGACCTCGACGGCACTTTGCTGCACGGGACCAGCGCACCTGTGGAGATATCCCGGCAGCTAGGACTGGAGGCCGAGGCGGTGGCCCTCGACCATGCGGTCGGAGCAGGACTGATAGACCCGCCCGAGTACGCGAGGCGGGCGCACGCGCTCTGGGTGGAGCTCACCGAAGCTCATGTTGTCGCGGCCTTCGAGGGTGCCCCGTGGCTGGCTCGTATCCGTGAGGTCTGGGCGGAGATCAGGCGACAGGGTGACTACTGCGCCGTCGTGTCGCTCTCTCCCTCCTTCTTCGTGGAGAGGCTCATCGGCTGGGGAGCGCATGCCGCGCACGGGTCGCGATTTCCTGCCGTGCCCTTCACCGAGCCCGTGGACCCGACCGGCGTCCTCAGCGCCGCGGCCAAGGTCGTGATCGCCGACCGGCTGTGCGGGGAGTTCGGCGTGACGCGGGCCGAGTGCATTGCCTACGGCGACTCGTCGTCGGACAGGGACTTGTTCGGGGCGGTGCCGATCTCCGTCGCGGTCAATGCGGACCACCATCTGTCCGATATCGCGACCCACTCCTACACGGGCAAAGATCTATGGGAAGCCTATGAATTGGCCTGCCACGCCCGGTAATTGAAGCAATTGGCGGTTGCCCCTGGATCAATCCTCGATCAAATCGTGGAGGAGGAGGGGGGACTTGTGTGCGGAGCGCTGACCGGTAGGGTCGACTCCGGTTCGTGTCCGGGGTGAGATGTTCACATCCTGTGCGGACCGAGGGCAAGGCAATGCAGCCTAACGGGACGGAGAGATCGAAGACCCGCATTTCCGGTTATGGGGCCGGGACATCCGCGCGCAGTGGGACGCTGCGGTGAGAGTGCTGCGGCCAATGTCACACTCTCGCCTTACTTGTCCGTACGGAGTCGGAATACGGGTTGAATGTGGCCGCATTGGCCGTGACGCCGAACGGGGAAAGCAAGCCGTCTGCGGGGGAAAGCAGGCACCTTCCGACCAAGGAAGTGCGCAGACCGACCGAAAGATGTTCGAGGCGAGGCACACCATGGACGCTCCGACCACCATGTCGGCCGACAACGGCACTTCCGGCGGCGGGGGCGGCTGGTTCACCCCGCGCCAGCAGCCGCCGACGACCCCGGGCGCCGAGCAGGAGACTGCGGAGGGAAACCGCCTGGCCGCGATGCGCCCGGTGGGCAGGGCCACACCGGGCACCGAAACGGACCCGGCGAGCACGGAACCGGACTCGCCGACGAAGGACACCGCCCCCTCCGACGCGAAGGCCGACCACGAGGGAAGGCCCCCGGCCACCATGCCGACGCCGCCGATACCGACACACCAGCCCCCCTCCCAGCTGCAGCCTCAGGCCCCACCGCAGCCCTCCGCCCCAGCACCGCCGGCCGATCAGCGCGTCCCCGTCCAGCGCTCCGCCCCGCCCGAGAACCTGCCCCCGCAGGCCCAGACCGCGGCTCCGGGGGACCAGGGCGCCTCCCCGGACGCCGTCATCGTCCGACGGACCATGGCCGAGGTCGCCCCCGTGGCCGACAAGGTCACGTCGTACTTCTACGCGCTGCTCTTCGTACGCCACCCCGATCTGCGGTCGCTGTTCCCCGCGGCCATGGACACCCAGCGGGACCGCCTGCTCAAGGCGCTGCTCACCGCGGCCGAGCACATCGACAACACCGAGGTGCTCGTCGCCTACCTGCAGAACCTCGGCCGGGGCCACCGCAAGTACGGCACCAGGGCGGAGCACTATCCGGCGGTCGGCGAGTGCCTCATCGGCGCGCTGAGCAAGTACGCCGAGGGCATCTGGGACGCGGAAACGGAAGCGGCTTGGGTCCGGACGTACACGACGATCTCCCAGGTGATGATCGACGCGGCCGCCACGGACGAACTGCGCGCCCCCGCCTGGTGGTACGCGGAGGTCGTGTCGCACGACCTGAGAACCTCGGACATCGCCGTCGTCACCGTCCGGCCCGACCAGCCCTATCCCTTCCTCGCCGGGCAGTACACGAGCCTGGAGACGCCCTGGTGGCCGCGCATATGGCGGCACTACTCCTTCGCCTCGGCGCCCCGCTCGGACGGCTTGTTGTCGTTCCACGTGAGGGCCGTCCCCGCGGGCTGGGTCTCCAACGCCCTGGTGCACCGCGCCCGGCCCGGAGACATCATCAGGCTCGGCCCGCCGGCCGGTTCGATGACCGTGGACCACACCACCGACAGCGGCCTGCTGTGCCTGGGCGGCGGCACCGGGATAGCGCCCATCAAGGCGCTGGTCGAGGACGTCGCCGAACACGGCGAACGCCGGCCGGTCGAGGTGTTCTACGGGGCCCGCACCGACCACGACCTGTACGACATCGACACCATGCTCAGGCTGCAGCAGTCTCACCCGTGGCTGTCGGTCCGAGCCGTCGTCGACAGGCAGGCCCATCTCCATCTTCCGGATGCCATACGCGAGTACGGGCCCTGGAACGAGTACGACGCCTACCTCTCGGGCCCGCCCGGAATGATTCGCAGCGGTGTGGACGCCCTGAGGGACATCGGCATCCCGTCGGAGCGCATACGCCACGACTCGGTGGAAGAGCTCGTCACCACCGGGAGCTGACCTCAGCCCAGGTCCGGAGCGTGCATGGCGCGTACGCCCTCGATGTTGCCGTCCAAATAGTGCCGCAGTGACAGCGGTACGAGATGGACGGAGGCGATCCCGACCCGGGTGAACGGCACCCGGACGATCTCGTACTCCCCGATGGGCTCGTCCATTTCGGGGCCGTGCCGCAGCGACGTGTCCATGGACTCCAGGTGGCAGACGAAAAAGTGCTGCACCTTCACGCCGGTCGAGTGGGCGTCCTCGCCGATGTGCTCGACGGTGTCCACGAAGCAGGGCACCACATCGGTGATCTTGGCGCCGAGTTCCTCGTACACCTCGCGATGCAGGGCGTCGATGACGGTCGTGTCATCCGGCTCGACCCCGCCACCGGGAGTGAGCCAGTAGGGATCCATGCCGGGCTTGGTGCGCTTGATCAGGATCAGGTCGTCACCGTCCAGCAGAACGGCACGGGCGGTGCGCTTGACGACGGGTCGGACGGTCATGGGAGGAATGTGGCCCGGATGGTTCCACGTGAAACATCGCGCATCGTCACCGGTCGAGTTCGTCACGTGATCAGCGGAAAACCCCAGCTCAACACCAGTCGGAGGCCGCCCGCAGCAGCCATTCGTGAGCCCGTGCGATGTGCGGCATGGCCAGCGTGCCGGTGCGGACCACCAGGAAGTACGTCCGCAGCGGCGGCACCGGGGGCTCGTGCAGCGCCACGACGTCCCCGCGCTCCAGGGCGGCTGTGCACAGATAGCGGGGCAGTACCGCGAGCCCGGCGCCCGCGGTCGCGCAGGCGAGGACCGCGCGCAGGTCGGGGACGACAATGGTGCCCGGGGCTGCCGGGCGGGAGTCGAAGACGGAAGCCCAGTAGCGAGAGACGAAGGGCAACGACTCGTGCACCTCGACCACGGGGATGCTCTCGAGTGCCGGCGCTCGCTTGATCGCGGAATCGGTGTCCGGGTTGCGGCGGAGCTCCCCGGAGCCGATCTGTTCGGCCCAGCGCGGAGCGGCGACCAGGACGTGCTCTTCGTCGCAGAGCGCAGTCGCCGTGAGCAGGGCGCCCCGCGGACGGGCCGTACTGATGGCCAGATCGTGATGCCCGGCCGCCAGTCCCTCCAGGGCCTCCTCGGCATTTCCGAAGGAGGCCCGCAGGGCGAAGCCCTGGCCGTCCTCGCCGGTCAGCTCCGTGAGTGCGGGCAACGCCCGCTCGGCAGTGAACTCAGGGGGCCCGGCGAGGTGCAGTGTCCTGAGTGAGGACTCGTCGTCGAGGCCAGTCTCGGTGATCTCCACCAGGGCGTCGAGATGCGGCGCCGCCTTGTGGGCGAGTTCGTCGCCGATGGTCGTGGGGGTCACTCCGCGGGCCTGTCGCAGGAACAGGGGGCGGCCCAACTGCCGCTCCAGCGTGCGGATCTGCGAGGTCACGGCCGGCTGCGACAGTCCGAGCAGCGCGGCGGCGCGGGTGAAGGAGCCGGCCCGGTGCACCGTCACAAAGGTGCGCAGCAAGGCCAGATCCATGGCGGCGCCCTCCCCTTCCCTGCCCGTGTCCCGGCCCGAGGCAGGGCCCAACTATAAATATGTCGATAGGTCTCTGTCGCTACTGTGATTGGACACTGACACAGAGTCAACTAGCCTTGTTCGCGCGGTTCTTCGCGCGCAGAACCGGGACGGTCCGAGCCACGAGGGGGGAGGCTCGGACCGTCCGTTGTACGTAGCCGGACACCCACCGGGCGTCCGTAGAGCAGCCTCTGAAGCCGTCAGCCCGCCGACTCGTCCAGCGCTCGCAGCACATCGGCCACCAGGTCCTCGGCATCCTCGGCGCCGACCGAGAAGCGGATGAATCCTTCCGGCACCGCGTCTCCGCCCCAGCGCCCACGCCGTTCGGCCGTGGAACGCACCCCGCCGAAGCTGGTCGCGTCGTCCACGAGCCGCAGCGCGTCGAGGAAACGGTCGGCACGCGCGTGCGTGGGCAGCGTGAAGGACACCACGCAGCCGTAGCGCCGCATCTGCTGTGAGGCGATCTTGTGCGCAGGGTCCTCGGGAAGCCCCGGGTAGCGCAGCCCGGTCACCTCGGGCCGCTCCCGCAATGCCTCGGCGAGCACGAGCGCGGTCGCGTTCTGCCGGTCGACGCGCAGTTGGAGCGTGGCGATCGAACGGTGCGCGAGCCAGGCCTCCATCGGCCCCGGAATCGCCCCGACGACCTTCCGCCAACGCCGTACGGCGGTCATGGCCTCGCCCTCGCGGCCGCTGACGTACCCCAGGAGGACGTCACCGTGCCCTGTGAGCTGCTTGGTGCCGCTGGCCACGGAGAAGTCCGCACCGAGCTCCAGCGGGCGCTGCCCGAGCGGCGTGGCGAGCGTGTTGTCGACGGCGACCAGGGCCCCACGCGTGTGTGCCGCCTCGACGAGCCGCCGGATGTCGCACACGTCGAGCCCGGGGTTCGACGGGGTCTCGATCCACAGCAGCTTCGCGCCTTCCAGCACCTCCAGCTGGGCGTCTCCGCCGGTCGGCGCAACTCGTACCTCGATGCCGTACGCCTCCAACTGGGCGCGCACCAGGGGCAGCACCTGATAGCCGTCGACGGGCAGGACGACTGTGTCCCCGGCGCGCAGCTGTGAGAAGAGCACCGAGGAGATGGCCGCCATGCCCGAGGCGAACGTCAGCGTCTCGACGCCCTCCTGGCCGGGCGCCTCCAACTCGCCGATGGCACGCTCCAGGAGCGTCCAGGTGGGGTTCTCGTCACGGCCGTAGGTGTACGGGCCGTTCGGTTCGCCCGGCAGATGGAAGTGGGCGGCGAACGTCGGACCGGGCAGCGTCGGTTCGTTCTTGACCGGCTCGGGCAGTCCGGCCCGCACCGCGCGCGTGCCGTCTCCGGTACCTGCAGTCGAATCGCTCATGCCACTCGTCCCTCCACCTGTTGGCGCACCTCGGCGAGCAGACCCTCGCTCGCCGCCTCCACCATCTCAAGGCACTCCTCGAAGCCGTCCGTGCCCCCGTAGTACGGGTCCGGGACGTCGAGGTCGTCGCCTGCTGCGGGCTCGTAGGAACGCAGGAGCCGTACCTTCTCCGTGTCCTCCCGTGTGGGCGCGAGGCGGCGAAGCGCCTTGAGGTGGCCGGTGTCGAGGGCGATGACCAGGTCGAGGCGGGAGAACCACGAGGCCTGGAACTGCCGGGCCGTGTGCTCGCCGGCGTAGCCGTGTTCCTCGAGGACGGCGACGGTGCGCGGGTCGGCACCGTCGCCCTCGTGCCAGCCGCCCGTGCCGGCGCTGTCGACCTCGATCAGGCCGTCGAGCCCGGCTTCCGCCACGCGGGCGCGGAAGACGGACTCGGCCATCGGGGAACGACAGATGTTGCCGGTGCAGACGAAGCAGACGCGGTAGGTCATGGCCTGCTCAGTCCCCATCGGGCAGGACGACGTTGAGCGCCCAGGACACGATCGAGATGATCAGGCCGCCGACGACCGCGGTCCAGAAGCCCTCGACGTGGAAGCTCAGGTCGAACGAGTCGGCCAGCCACGAGGTGAGCAGCAGCATCAGGGCGTTGACCACCAGGGTGATCAGGCCGAGCGTCAGGATGAACAGCGGGAAGGTGAGCAGCTTCACGATGGGCTTGACCAGGAAGTTCACCAGACCGAAGACCAGGGCGACGAGGAGCAGGGTCCAGATCTTCTTGCCCGTGCTGTCACCGGTCAGGGTGATCTTGTCGAGCAGCCATACGGCGACCGCCAGGGCGCCCGCGTTGGCGATCGTCTTGACTACGAAATTCTTCATGTGTCTGATCGTGGCAGAAGAGATCGGTTACGGGCACGGACGAGGGCGGAAGAAGTCGATGAAGGCATTCCGGTTGGATGAACTGGAGGCGGAGCGCGCCGCCAACGACGGCGCCTACCTGCAGTTCCTGCGGGAGCGGAACATGTCGGTCGGCCTGTACGCGCTCGACGCGGGCGAACGTGACCCCCAGCAGCCGCACAGCCAGGACGAGGTGTACTTCGTCGTGAGCGGCCGCGCAGCGATCACCGTGGGCATGGAGACCACCCAGGTGGCACGCGGCAGTGTGGTGTACGTACCGGCCGGAGTCGCCCACAAGTTCCACCACATCAGCGAGGACCTGAGGGTCATGGTGGTGTTCTCTCCACCGGAGAGCTGACCTGCGGTCTCGGGGTTCCCTAGGGGATCAGTCAGGGGAGGACAAGGGATGCGAGGCCCCCGTCGGGCCCTCTCCCGCCCTAGCATCGAGTGCAGGACATCAGAAGATCCGGCGCCAGAGTGCCGGGCCGCAGAGAGGTGAGGACGAGGACGATGCAAGAGATTCTGGCGGGACTGCCCTGGTGGGTGAAGTGGGTCGCGGTGCCGGTCATCGCCCTGGTCGTGTTCGGCGGCCTGATAGCCACTGTCGTCGGCTTCGTCATCGGTCTGCTCTTCAAGGCGCTGATCTTCGTGGCACTGGTCGGTGGACTGATCTACGTCGTACGGAAGTTCATGTCGAGCTCCTCGTCGCGCAGCGACTGGTGAGCGGCCGGGGCGAGCGAGGCGACCGGTGGAGGGCGCCGCAGGGCCACCGGTGATCGGTAACAGGAATCACCGGTTCCCTCGGGCGAGGGAAGTTTCCCGAACAGGCCGTATGCGTGCGGTGGCGGACCGTTAAAGTCCGGAATCGACGCGGGGACGACCCCGCGAGCGGAGTACACCCCCTCCCGTGTTCCCCCGCACGGGCTGCCCCCTCGCGCTCCGGGAGTGACCCTTGGCCACGGTTGACACCGCACTCACAGAGTTCCACGTACCCGTGCAGACGACATCTCCCGCACAGGTGCCCTCTCCGGTACAACAGCCGGCGTCTCCCGCGCAGAGGCCGTCCTCTGCGCAACGGCGCGCGGCACCTCCCCCCGAGCAGCCCGAACAGGCCCACTCCGCGACCCTGATCGGGTCCGTCCAGCGCGCGATGCGCCTGCTGGAATCCGTCGCCGGGCACGAACACGGAGCCCCCGCCAAACAACTGGCCCGCGAGACGGGGCTGGCGCTCCCCACGGCGTACCACCTGCTGCGCACCCTCGTGCACGAGGGCTATCTACGGCGCGACAAAGGGCTGTTCTTCCTCGGCGAGGCGGCCGAGCGGCTGAGCAGCAGTGGAGCCCAGCAGAAACGTCGCAGCACGGTCGTCGACGCGCTCGCTCAATGGCGCGACGCGATCGGCGTACCCATTTACTACGCGTTGTACCGCGACGGCGAGATCGAGACCGTCTGCGTCTCCGACACCCCGGGCAATCCGGCGGTCGAGGAGTGGGCCGACTTCCGGGAGACCGGACACGCGCACGCCATCGGGCAGTGCCTGCTGGCGCAGTTGGGCGAGGACGCCCGGCGCGACCACCTCGACCGCTACCCCGTGCAGTCCATCACTCCGTACACGGTGCGCGACAACCACAGCCTGCTGCGGCGCCTCGAACGGACGCGGCGTATGGACCCGGTGATCGAGCGTCAGGAGTACGCGCTGGGGACGGTCTGCGCGGCGATTCCGATTACGTTGGGTAACAACGCGGCGACGATTGCCATCTCCCTGCCTGCTCATCAGGCCGATCGGCTGCCAGCGGCCACCCAGCAGCTGCAAGGAGAAATCGGACGCCTGCTGGGGTCGCTGGCGATCTCTATCAGTATCTGAAAACTCACTCCTTGTGATCTGCTGTGTACGTTCAGCAAGATGCCACCAGTGTCAGAGGGATCATTCCCGGCCAGTCGAAGGCAGATGACGGGGTAGGCGATGCGTGAGTCCGTACAGGCAGAGGTCATGATGAGCTTTCTCGTGTCCGAGGAGCTCTCCTTCCGCATCCCCGTGGAGCTGCGTTATGAGGCCTGCGATCCCTATGCCGTGCGGCTGACTTTCCATTTGCCGGGTGATGCCCCGGTGACCTGGGCCTTCGGCCGCGAGCTGCTGATCGACGGCGTGGGGCGGCCGTGTGGGGAGGGGGACGTACGGGTCGCGCCCGCCGAGCCCGACTCGCTGGGCGAGGTGCTGATCAGGCTTCAGGTCGGCAGCGACCAGGCGCTGTTCCGCTCGTCGACGGCACCGCTCATCGCGTTCCTCGACCGCACCGACAAGCTGGTGCCGCTGGGTCAGGAGGGGGCGCTCGCCGACTTCGACGCCCACCTCGACGAGGCGCTGGACCGCATCCTGGCGGAGGAACAGAGCGCGGGCTGAAGGGCTACGGCGATGAAGGTGCCGGAACGCTTCAGCACGGCGCGGGGGTGCGCGCAGTAACGCTTCTGCGCGAGCCCGGGGCCCGCTCGTGGCGGCCCCTCAGGTCAGCGCTTGCGCCGCCGCCCCCTGCCGCCTCCGCGCGCGGGGGCCGCCGGAGCCGGCCGACCGCCCGCCATCGCCGGCGCAGCGGCCGTCTCCGGCCCCGGACGGTCGGCCGCGACCACCAGGGCGGCGAGCAGCGTGGTGACCGGAACCGAGGCGACCAGACCGATCGAGCCCACCAGCGTGCGCACGATCTCCTCCGCGACGAGTTCGCTGTTGGCGACCGTCCCCACGCTGCTCTGTGCGATCGAGAAGAGCAGCAGCAGTGGCAGCGCGGCGCCCGCGTAGGCGAGGACGAGCGTGTTGACGACGGACGCGATGTGGTCGCGGCCGATACGGATGCCGGCCCGGTACAGCCCGCGCCAGCCCATCGTCGGATTCGCCTCGTGCAGCTCCCACACCGCCGACGTCTGGGTGACCGTCACGTCGTCGAGGACACCGAGCGAACCGATGATGACGCCGGCGAGCAGCAGACCGCTCATGTCGATCGACGGATACAGGCCGTGGATCAGGCCGGTGTTGTCGTCCGTGTTGCCGGTGAGCGCGGCCCAGCCGATGAACCCCGACCCCAGAACGCCGATCAGCAGCAGCGAGAGCAGGGTGCCGAGCACCGCCACGGACGTACGGGCCGACAGTCCGTGGCACATGTACAGGGCGATCAGCATGATGGCGCTCGCCCCGATCACCGCCACGACCAGCGGGTTCGAGCCCTGCAGGATCGCCGGCAGGATGAAGAAGGTCAGGATCAGGAAGCTGACGGCCAGAGCGACCAGCGCCATGACACCGCGCATCCGGCCCACCACTACGACGACGAGCGCGAAGATGCCGGCGAGCAGCGCCATCGGGAGCCTGCGGTTCACGTCGGTGACCGAGTACTGCAGGTCCTTGGGCGCGGAAGGCTCGTACGCGACCACGACCTTCTCGCCCTCGTGCAACTGCCGTGACTGGTCCGGCTGGACGATCTCCGTGAAGGTACGGCCCTTGTCGTCGCCGGTGTCGACGCGGATCGTCGCCTTCTTGCAGGTGCCGTTCGCCTGCTGCTCCGCGGAGGAGCCCTCGGCGGTGGAGGTGTCGCCGGTCGGGGTCTCCCCCGAGGCGTTCACCGACTTGCAGCTCAGGCTCACGACCTTGGTGACCGTGGCCTGCTGGGTCTGCCGATCGAAGCCGACGCCCGTGCGCTCGTGCGGAGGTGCGCCACCGGGCCACAGCACGACCAGCCCGACCACCACCGCCACGCCGAACGGGATGAGGATCGCGGCGATGACCTTGCGCAGGTGCTTGGAGACGGGGGCCGCCGGTCCGTGGCTGTGACTGTGCCCGTGCCCGCCGCCGGACCCGGGACCGTGCCCGCCTCCCGGACCGTGACCGTGTCCGTCGCCACCCGATCCAGGACTGTCGTGCCCGTGCCCGTGCCCGTCGCCGGATCCAGGACCATGGCCGTGCCCGTCACCGGAACCCGGGCCGTCTCCACGGCCATTGCCGTTTCCGGGGCCGCTTCCGGGGCCCGGCCGACGTGGCGGCTCGGGCGGTGGGTACGGGGGCTGATGCGTCGTGGTCACCGCCCGATCATCGCAAGAACGGCAAGGGCCCTCTGTTCACCGCGCCCGAATTGACGCTAGCGTGGGGGCACCTTTGTACACGCGGGAGCTCGGAGCACCGGGCTGAGAGGGCGCTGACCTCCGTCCCAGCGATGTTTCACGTGGAACGTCATCCGAAGCGAGTGACGTTCCCCACGAAACGTCGGCAGACGGAAACCGCTGCGTCGACCGCCGAACCTGTTACCGGGTAATGCCGGCGTAGGGAGTAGGTCTCATGACCATCAAGGACGCGCGCACGCCTGCCTTCAGCCAGGACGAAGAGCCCATTCAGGGCGAACAGTCCCCGGAGGCTGGGAAGTCCATCGGCTGGCACAAGGCGTACGTCGAGGGCTCGCGCCCCGATCTGCGGGTGCCGGTTCGTCAGGTGCACCTCACCAACGGGCAGTCGGTCACGCTGTACGACACCTCGGGCCCGTACACCGATCCGCTCACCGACACCGATGTCCGCCGGGGCCTCGCCCCGCTGCGCGAGAACTGGATCATCGCCCGCGGTGACACCGAGGAGTACACGGGCCGCCCCGTCCGCCCCGAGGACGACGGGATCAAGCACACTTCACCGCGAGGCGGCAACCTGCGCAACCTCGACGCGGTCTTCCCCGGACGGCCGCGCCTGCCGCGCCGCAGCCGCGACGGCGGGGCGGTCACGCAGCTGGCGTACGCGCGCCGGGGCGAGGTCACGCCCGAGATGGAGTACGTGGCCATCCGGGAGAACCTGTCGCCCGAGGTCGTCCGCGAGGAGATCGCGGCGGGCCGCGCCGTGCTGCCTGCCAACGTCAATCACCCGGAGATCGAGCCGATGATCATCGGCAAGCGGTTCCTGGTGAAGGTCAACGCCAACATCGGCAACTCCGCGGTCACCTCCTCCATCGAGGAGGAGGTCGAGAAGATGACCTGGGCGACCCGCTGGGGCGCCGACACGGTCATGGACCTGTCCACCGGCCGCAACATCCACACCACCCGCGAGTGGGTGCTGCGCAACTCCCCCGTCCCCATCGGCACGGTGCCGCTCTACCAGGCACTGGAGAAGGTCGACGGCAGGGCCGAGGAGCTGACCTGGGAGATCTACAAGGACACGGTCATCGAGCAGGCCGAGCAGGGCGTGGACTACATGACGGTCCACGCGGGCGTGCGCCTGCCGTATGTGCCGCTGACGGCGAACCGCAAGACGGGCATCGTCTCCCGCGGCGGTTCGATCATGGCGGCCTGGTGCCTGGCGCACCACAAGGAGTCGTTCCTCTACGAGAACTTCGAGGAACTCTGCGAGATCCTCGCCGCCTACGACGTCACGTACTCGCTGGGCGACGGCCTCAGGCCCGGCTCGATCGCGGACGCCAACGACGAGGCGCAGTTCGCGGAGTTGCGCACGCTCGGGGAACTCAACACGATCGCCAAGCGTTTCAACGTACAGACCATGATCGAGGGCCCGGGCCATGTCCCGATGCACAAGATCAAGGAGAACATCGACCTTCAGCAGGAGATCTGCGATGAAGCTCCGTTCTATACGCTCGGCCCGCTGACGACGGACGTCGCTCCGGCGTACGACCACATCACCTCAGGCATAGGCGCCGCGATGATCGCGTGGTGGGGCACGGCGATGCTCTGCTACGTCACGCCCAAGGAGCACTTGGGCCTGCCCAATCGTGACGACGTCAAGACGGGCGTCATCACCTACAAGATCGCGGCCCATGCGGCGGACATCGCCAAGGGACACCCTGGCGCACAGGAGTGGGACGACGCGTTGTCGGACGCCCGCTTCGAGTTCCGCTGGGAGGACCAGTTCAACCTCGCCCTCGACCCGGACACGGCCCGTGAGTTCCACGACGAGACCCTGCCGGCCGAGCCCGCCAAGACGGCCCACTTCTGCTCGATGTGCGGGCCGAAGTTCTGCAGCATGAAGATCTCTCACGACATCCGCCGCGAACACGGCGGTACCCGGGAGGAGATCGAGCAGGGCATGGACCAGAAGTCGAAGGAGTTCGCGGCGGCGGGGAACCGGGTGTATCTGCCGATCGCGGACTGACGTCGACGTACCGCCGAAGGGCGGCCCGAAGCCGGGTCTTCGGCTTGCGCTCCCCGCGCGGGGGCGCAAGCCGAGGGGCTACTCCGGCTGGTGTTCTGGCCCCCCGTAGTCCGGGCTGGTGTAGTCCGGGCTACTGAAGCTGGGGCGTGAGCCGGTGGCTCCGTCGTCCGGGCTGCTGAAGCCGGGGCGGCCGTAGCCGAGGTGCGGCATCCGGCTGGGCGACGTCGGCGGTGCCGTGTGGTGCAGTGCGGCGGTGCCGGGGTCGGCCAGTGCCTCCCGGAGGAAGGGGAGGATGCCACGCTCCAGCAGGGCCTCGCGCCAGGCTTCCCTGGCCCGGGCCACCTCCCCGCTCATCTCGCCGTACGGACCGGCTTCGAGCGAGGGCCGGTTGCGCAGGGCGGTGAGGAGCAGCATGACTGCGGCGACGAGGATCGCGGCCGCGGTCATGGCGCCGAACACCCAACCGGCGGTGAGCATGGTCTGGGCGAACGCCGGCTCCGGGTCGAGCATCTTCAGGCTGTAGCCCACAAGCAGGAAGATCGCAGCGGCGATTCCGGCAAGGACGGGTGTCAGGACCGCGACGACGGCGACGGCGCCCGCGCCGGCGGTCTCGGCGACCTCTCCCATGGTGGTGGCGAGCCCCATCGCGCTCGTGCCCGACTCGGCGGGGCCGGGTTCGTGCACGGACGACAGGGTGGACGGCGCCGGACGGCGCTGTTCCTCGCGGACCTTCACGTAGTGCTGGTACTCGGACGCCGCGGCCACCGTGATGAGTGCGGTGGCGTTGAGCGCCATGGTGCGCAGCTGTTCGGGATTGAGCCGCTGTCCCACAGCGGCCAGCTCCTGGCGGTGTGGTGCGGAGCGCAGCGCCTCATCGAGGATCCGCTCGTATTCCTGGCGGTCCTCGCTCAGCAGGTGCTGCGGAACGCTGTTCATGTGCATCCCCCGATGCTCCGTAGGGCTTGGGGCTCGCATGACTACGAGCCGTCGGGCAGAAACGGAGGGGAGCCTGCTACGGATAAGCCGATGGTAGAGCGGTGACGGCACGCGGTGACAGGGGGTTTCCAGAAATTGGCCCCTGGCCTGCGCCGTCTCCCGTCAGTCCTTCATGGGGGATCGCCTGCCCTGTGAACGTTCAGATATCCAGGGGAAGTTGCTGGACCAGCAGTTTTCCGGCCATGGTCACGCCACCGTCCATCGCGATGGCCAGTCCGCTCGCGTAGACATGCGGTCCCTCGACCAGGGGACCGGACCCGTCCTCGCCGTCCTCGGAGCCGACGTCGCCCACCAGGTACGGAATCGGGCTGTGGCCGTGAACGATGCGGGTGCCGCCGTACGTATCGAGAAGGGAGCGCACGTGGTCGGCGCCGCCCTCGTCGCGGAAGGAGAAGCGCTTGGTGAACTTGCGGAACAGGTCCCACACCTCGTCCGCGTCGTTGCGCGTGAGCGTCTCGCGGACTCTGTCGTTGACCGCTTCGATCGAGTCGCCGTAGTCGAGGTAGGCGGTGGTGTCGGAGTGCACGAGCAGATGCCCGTCGACCGCCTCCATGGCGTCCAGGCGGGCCATCCACTGCAGGTGGTGGTCCTGGAGGCGGTCCATGTCGGTCTTCTGGCCGCCGTTGAGCAGCCAGGCGGCCTGGAAGGTGGCGGTGCCCGCGCCGGAGTTGACGGGGGTGTCGCCGAACCGCTTGGCGCCGAGCAGCAGCAGCTCGTGGTTGCCCATCAGGGCCTTGCAGTAGCCGCCGGCCGCGGCGGCCTCCGCGGACAGCCGCATCACGAGGTCGATGACGCCGATGCCGTCCGGGCCACGGTCGGTGAAGTCGCCGAGGAACCACAGCCGGGCGGTGCCCGCGCACCAGTTGCCCGCGGCGTCGATGAGGCCCTTCTCCTGGAGGGCGGCCACCAGTTCGTCGAGATAGCCGTGCACGTCACCGACGACGAACAGCGGACCCGGACCGCCCACGGGCACGGACGCCGGGTCGACGATCACCTGAAGCGTGTCACCCCGGTTGATGACGGGCAGGTCACGCTTGGTGGGTGTGTACCCCTCCGGATACACCTCGGGGTACGCCTCCTCGTGCGCCGGAACCACATCGCCCGGGTGTGCGCTGTGGTCGTACGGACCGGTCTCATGGACGTACGCGGGCACCCGGAAGTCGCGCAACGTCGCCGTCCGCTCCGCCTCGGGTCCCTGACCGGCCCCCTGAGTCATCAGACCCCTCCACCATCGCGCCGCATCTGCACCGCATCGGACTGCCTGGTCGCAGCGGCCCGCGGTGTCGTGGGCCCATCATAGGAATGCGGATCGCGCCATGTGATGACCCAGGGGTGGTGAATCGGAGCAAGACTCCTGTTCACCGCGGCTTTCGCCCCGATTGGGCAGGGCTTCGACCGCCTGCTGACAGCGCTAGTCCTACTCCTCTTCGGGTGATCGCGGAGGGCTGACCGTCGTGCGCGGTGGACGTCGCTGGGACGAGGTACGCACGATCAGCTCCGTCGGTATCACCTGCTCGACCGGTTGGTCCGATTCGACCCCCTCGATGGCGTCGATGAGGAGTTGGACCACCGCCGTGCCGATGCGGCGCGGTTTCAGCGAGAGCGTGGTGACGGGCGGCTCGGTGTTGGCGTACACCGTGGATTCGCTGCAGCAGACGATCAGCAGGTCGTCCGGGACGCGCAGCCCGTAGCGGCGGGCGGCGGCGAGCAGGTCGGTGCCGTTCGGGTCGAACAGGCCGTAGACGGCGTCGGGTCGGTCGGGGCGGGCGAGCAGCCGGTCGGCGGCGACGGCGCCCGCGCACGGATCGTGCGCCGGATAGGCCTCGTACACCGGATCCTGTCCTACGCGTTCGCACCAGCGCAGGTACGCGGTCGTCGACAGGTGGGTGTACGTGTCGGTCGTGGTCCCCGTCAGCAGGCCGATGCGGCGGGCGCCGGCGGCGGCCAGGTGGTCGAGGATGCCGAGTACGGCGGCCTCGTGGTCGTTGTCGACCCAGGCGGTGACCGGCAGCGTGCCGGCCGGGCGGCCGTCGGAGACGACCGGTAAACCCTGCCGGACCAGTTCGCTGACCACTGGATCCTGGTCGGACGGGTCGATGACCACGGTCCCGTCGAGGGCGACGTTCGACCACACGTCGTGGCGCGAGGTCGCCGGGAGGATGACGAGGGCGTAGCCGCGGGCGAGCGCGGCCGAGGTGGCTGCGCGCGCCATCTCGGCGAAGTACGCGAACTCGGTGAAGGTGAAAGGTTCATCCCCGTACGTCGTCACGGTCAGGCCGATGAGGCCCGACTTGCCGGTACGGAGAGTTCGGGCGGCGGCCGACGGGCGGTAGCCCAGCCGGTCGGCGACTTCGCGGACATGGCGTCGGGTGGCGTCCGGGAGCCGGCCCTTGCCGTTGAGGGCATCGGAGACGGTAGTGATGGAGACTCCGGCGGCGGCGGCCACGTCTCTGATGCCCGCCCGTCCCGGCCGGTTGCCTCGACGTGAGGTTTCCGCGCGGCTCACCTGGTGCTTCCCTGCTGCTGTCATGGCGAGCCGATAGTAGGGCTCATGCGGTGGGGTAGGGCGGACGCATATGCACGCGTTGACAGGCACGTTTCTGCATGGTCATCAGGCATCAAACTCCTTGGAAATAAAGGGAGTTAAACGATGCAATGGCACTACGTGACTTGTCGGCCCGCACAAGCCTGCCAAGTCCCCCATGTTTCGAAGAGGTCTCAACTCACCTTCACGGGGGATGCGCGCCACGGCGCGAGCCACCGGCGCATAGATATATGTGACCGCGCCCCCCGATTCGTCTGGCTTCGTACGACGATGCCCCTGATGCGGGTGGGACGGGTGAGGTCAGAGGCCTCAGCGGTACGAGGTCGCTCCGCACCGGTACGCACGGGCGCCCAATCCTCATAAGGTGAGGAGTATTGGTAGCTGGTGGTCATGAGGAGGACTGCGGTGAGCGAGACGAGCCCCAAGCTGCGCGCCGAGCTGGAGGGTATCCCCACCTACAAGCCGGGCAAGCCCGCCGCGGCCGGTGGTCCGGTGGCCTACAAGCTGTCCTCCAACGAGAACCCCTACCCGCCGCTGCCGGGCGTGATGGAGACCGTGACGGCCGCGGTCTCGTCGTTCAACCGCTACCCGGACATGGCCTGCACGGGCCTGATGAACGAGTTGTCGGAGCGCTTCGGCGTCCCGCTCTCCCACCTGGCGACGGGTACCGGTTCGGTCGGCGTCGCCCAGCAGCTGGTCCAGGCGACCTCCGGGCCGGGCGACGAGGTCATCTACGCCTGGCGGTCCTTCGAGGCGTACCCGATCATCACGCAGATCAGCGGTGCCAAGGCGGTGCAGGTGCCGTTGACGCCGGGCGATGTGCACGATCTGGACGCGATGGCCGACGCGATCACCGACCGGACCCGGCTGATCTTCGTCTGCAACCCCAACAACCCGACGGGCACGGTCGTGCGGCGGGCCGAGCTGGAACGCTTCCTCGACCGGGTGCCGGGTGACGTGCTGGTGGTGCTGGACGAGGCGTACCGAGAGTTCATCCGCGACGCCGAGGTGCCGGACGGCGTCGAGTTGTACCGCGACCGGCCGAACGTCTGCGTCCTGCGCACCTTCTCCAAGGCGTACGGCCTTGCCGGCCTCCGCGTCGGCTTCGCGATCGCCCACGAGCCGGTGGCCGCGGCGCTGCGCAAGACCGCGGTGCCCTTCGGGGTCAGCCAGCTCGCCCAGGAGGCGGCGATCGCCTCGCTGCGCGCCGAGGACGAACTCCTGGGCCGGGTCGGCTCGCTGGTGTGTGAGCGCAACCGCGTGGTCGAGGGACTGCGGGCCCAGGGCTGGACGGTGCCCGAGACCCAGGCGAACTTCGTGTGGCTGCGGCTGGGGGAGCACACGGCCGCGTTCGCGGCGGCGTGCGAGCAGCACGGGGTCGTGGTCCGGCCGTTCCCGGGCGAGGGCGTGCGGGTGACGGTCGGGGAGACCGAGGCGAACGACATCTTCCTGAAGGTGGCGGAAGGGTTCCGCAAGGAGCTTTAGGTGTCCGCCGGTTCAGCAGGTTCCACGGGCTCGCGAGGTGGCATTCGTCACCCCGCGAGGTCGGTGTGGGGCCGTGGGGGAGCGCCCGGGGCATCCCGTGTCGGGTGTTCCACCAGCTGAGAACCCCTTGGTGAGCCATGGGGCGACCGGTCCGGGCTCGGTGGGGCCGCTCGGTCCGCCCTTAGGGACCCCCCGCCCAATGAGTGTCGAACTGTCATGCGTCATAATTGCTTGTGAATGTGAACGCGTTCACAAGCGTGTCCCGGTTGCTCCAATGATGTGTGTGACATAAGGGGCAAACTGCCGCTGTACCACGGCACGTAAGGAGACTGACGACGTGGACTTGGCTCTGGCGCCGGAGACATTGGCGCGATGGCAGTTCGGCATCACCACCGTCTACCACTTCCTGTTCGTCCCCCTGACGATCTCGCTCGCCGCTCTCACGGCCGGACTGCAGACCGCCTGGGTGCGCACGGAGAAGGAGAAGTACCTCAGGGCGACCAAGTTCTGGGGCAAGCTCTTCCTGATCAACATCGCGATGGGTGTGGTCACGGGCATCGTGCAGGAGTTCCAGTTCGGCATGAACTGGTCCGACTACTCACGCTTCGTCGGTGACGTCTTCGGTGCCCCGCTCGCCTTCGAGGCCCTGATCGCCTTCTTCTTCGAGTCCACCTTCATCGGCCTGTGGATCTTCGGCTGGGACAAGCTGCCCAAGAAGATCCACCTGGCCTGCATCTGGATGGTCTCGATCGGCACGATCCTGTCGGCGTACTTCATCCTCGCGGCCAACTCGTGGATGCAGCACCCTGTGGGCTACAAGATCAACGAGGCGAAGGGGAGGGCCGAACTCACCGACTTCTGGCTGGTCCTGACCCAGAACACCGCCCTCGCCCAGGCCTTCCACACCCTCTCCGCCGCGTTCCTCACCGGCGGTGCGTTCATGGTCGGCATCTCCGCCTTCCACCTGCTCCGCAAGAAGCACATCAGCGACATGAAGACCTCGCTGCGGCTCGGCTTGGTCACCGTCGTCATCGGAGGCATGCTCACCGCGATCAGCGGCGACACCCTCGGCAAGATCATGTACGAGCAGCAGCCGATGAAGATGGCCGCGGCCGAGGCCCTGTGGGACGGCGAGAAGCCGGCGCCCTTCTCGATCTTCGCCGTCGGCGACGTCGACAAGGGCCACAACAAGGTCGCCATAGAGATCCCGGGCCTGCTGTCCTTCCTGGCCAAGGACGACTTCACCTCGTACGTCCCCGGCATCAACGACGTCAACAAGGCCGAGCAGGAGAAGTACGGGCCCGGCGACTACCGGCCCAACATCCCCGTCGCCTACTGGGGCTTCCGCTGGATGATCGGCTTCGGCATGACGTCCTTCGCGATCGGCCTGCTCGGACTCTGGCTGACCCGAAAGAAGTTCCTGCTGCCGCAGCACCTGAGGGTCGGCGACGACGAGGTGCCGAACGTCGTGCTGCTTCCCAAGGCCAAGAAGGCCCTCGGTCCGAAGCTCACCAAGTGGTACTGGCGCATCGCCGTCCTCACCATGGGCTTCCCGCTGATCGCCAACTCCTGGGGCTGGATCTTCACCGAGATGGGCCGCCAGCCGTGGGTCGTCTACGGCGTCCTGCAGACCCGCGACGCGGTCTCCCCCGGCGTCTCCCAGGGCGAGATCCTCACCTCGATGATCGTCTTCACCAGCCTGTACGCCATCCTCGCCGTCGTCGAGGTCAAGCTGCTCGTGAAGTACGTCAAGGCCGGCCCACCCGAGCTCACCGAGGCCGACCTCAACCCGCCCACGAAGATCGGCGGCGACGCCCGTGACGCCGACAAGCCAATGGCCTTCTCGTACTAGGCCGAGGGAGATCGAGTCATGGAACTTCACGACGTCTGGTTCGTGCTCATCGCCGTCCTGTGGACCGGCTACTTCTTCCTGGAGGGCTTCGACTTCGGGGTCGGCATCCTCACCAAGCTGCTGGCCCGGAACCGGACCGAGAAGCGGGTGCTGATCAACACCATCGGCCCCGTCTGGGACGGCAACGAGGTGTGGCTGCTCTCGGCCGGCGGCGCGACCTTCGCCGCCTTCCCCGAGTGGTACGCCACGCTCTTCTCCGGCTTCTACCTGCCCCTGCTGTTCATTCTCGTCTGTCTGATCGTCCGCGGTGTCGCCTTCGAGTACCGGGCCAAGCGGCCCGAGGAGAACTGGCAGCGCAACTGGGAGACCGCGATCTTCTGGACCTCGCTGATCCCCGCGTTCCTGTGGGGTGTGGCCTTCGGGAACATCGTGCACGGCGTGAAGATCGACCAGGACTTCGAGTACGTCGGTACCTTCTGGGACCTGCTCAACCCGTACGCGCTCCTCGGCGGACTGGTGACGCTGACGCTGTTCACCTTCCACGGCACGGTGTTCACGGCGCTCAAGACGGTCGGGGACATCCGGGAGCGGGCGCGGAAGCTGGCGCTTCAAGTCGGCCTCGTCACCGCCGTGTTCGCGCTGATCTTCCTGCTGTGGACGCAGGTCGACAGCGGTGACGGCGAGAGCCTGGTCGCGATGATCGTGGCGGTCATCGCTCTGGTCGCAGCGCTGGCGGCCAACCAGGCCGGGCGTGAGGGCTGGTCGTTCGCGCTGTCCGGCGTCACCATCGTGGCGGCCGTGGCGATGCTCTTCCTGACGCTCTTCCCGAACGTCATGCCGTCCTCGCTCAATGCGGACTGGAGCCTCACGGTCACCAACGCGTCGTCGAGCCCGTACACCCTGAAGATCATGACCTGGTGCGCGGTGATCGCCACGCCGGTCGTGATGATCTATCAGGGCTGGACCTACTGGGTGTTCCGCAAGCGGATCGGTACGCAGCACATCGCCGACGCTGTGCACTGAGTCCGAGTTGGGGCATGTTTCACGTGAAACATGCCCCAACGTGCCCCACTGAGAAGAGGGTGTGTTTCACGTGAAACCGATCGACCCGCGTCTGCTCCGGTACGCCCGCGCCACTCGCCTCTTCATGGTGGCGGTCGTCGGTCTGGGTGTCGTCGGAGCGGCGCTGGTCATCGCCCAGGCGATGCTCATCGCCGAGGTGGTGGTCGGCGCATTCCAGCACGGCCTGCCGGTCGCCGAACTCCGCACTCCCCTGCTGCTGTTGGCGGCGGTCGCGTGCGGGCGGGCGATCGTTTCCTGGCTCACCGAACTCGCCGCGCATCGCGCGAGCGCTGCGGTGAAGTCCGAGCTGCGGGGGAGGTTGCTGGAGCGGGCCGCGGCGCTCGGGCCCGGGTGGCTGAGCGGACAGCGGACCGGATCGTTGGTCGCGCTGGCCACGCGCGGAGTTGACGCCCTCGACGACTACTTCTCGCGCTATCTGCCGCAGTTGGGGCTGGCGGTGGTCGTGCCGGTGGCGGTGCTGGCGCGCGTCGTCACCGAGGACTGGGTCTCGGCGGCCATCATCGTCGGCACACTGCCGCTCATCCCGGTCTTCATGGTGCTGATCGGCTGGGCCACGCAGTCCCGGATGGACCGTCAGTGGCAGTTGCTGTCCCGGCTGTCCGGACACTTCCTGGACGTCGTCGCGGGGCTGCCGACCCTGAAGGTATTCGGACGGGCCAAGGCGCAGGCCGATTCGATCCGGCGCATCACCGGCGAGTACCGGCAGGCGACCATGCGGACGCTGCGGATCGCCTTCATCTCCTCCTTCGCGCTGGAGCTGCTGGCGACGCTCTCCGTGGCCCTGGTCGCCGTGACGATCGGGATGCGGCTCGTCCACGGCGAGATGGATCTGTACGTCGGTCTGGTCATCCTCGTGCTCGCACCCGAGGCGTACCTTCCGCTGCGTCAGGTGGGGGCGCAGTATCACGCGGCGGCGGAGGGGTTGGCCGCCGCCGAGGAGATCTTCCAGGTTCTGGAGACGCCCGTGCCGGCGTCGGGGACCGGTGCCGTGCCGGCGGGCGCGATGTCCTTCGAGGGGGTCACCGTCCGGTACCCCGGGCGGTCCGGGAACGCCGTGTCGGACGTGTCCTTCGCCGTCGAACTCGGGGAGACGGTCGCGCTCGTCGGGCCGAGCGGTGCGGGCAAGTCGACGCTGCTGAACGTACTGCTGGGGTTCGTGCCGCCCGCCGAGGGGCGGGTGCGGGTCGGGGGAGTCGATCTCACCGACGCCGACCTGGAGGAGTGGCGGTCACGGGTCGCGTGGGTGCCGCAGCGGCCGCACGTGTTCGCCGGGACGATCGCGGAGAACGTACGGCTGGCTCGTCCCGACGCGGACGACGACGCCGTACAGCAGGCGCTGGGGGACGCGGGGGCGCTGGAGTTCGTGGACGCGCTGCCCCAGGGGCCCGACACCGTGCTCGGCGAGGACGGCGCCGGACTCTCTGCCGGGCAGCGGCAGCGGCTCGCACTGGCGCGGGCGTTCCTCGCGGACCGGCCGGTGCTGCTCCTCGACGAGCCGACGGCGGCGCTCGACGGGGCCACCGAGGCCGAGGTCGTGGAGGCGGTACGGCGGCTGGCGGTCGGGCGGACGGTGCTGCTGGTGGTGCACCGACCGGCGTTGCTGGGGGTGGCGGACCGGGTGGTGCGGCTGGAGGAGCCGCCCGTGCTCCCCGCTCACGTGGAGACCAGGACGGTTCAGGCCCGCCCGATCGAGGCGGACGCGCCCCTCGCCGCGGATGCGCCGGACCCGGCTGTGCCGACCGCGGAGACGCGTGGCGGCCTCGCCCGCGTCCGCGCCATGTCCGGCCCCCGGCGTGGCCGCCTCGCCCTCGCGCTGCTGCTCGCCAGCCTCGCGCTCGGCAGTGCCGTCGGGCTCATGGCCACCTCCGGGTGGCTCATCTCGCGGGCCTCGCAGCAGCCGCCGGTGCTGTATCTGATGGTGGCGGTCACGGCGACACGGGCCTTCGGCATCGGGCGGGCCGTCTTCCGGTACGCCGAGCGGCTGGTGTCGCACGACGCCGTGCTGCGGATGCTCGCCGACACCCGGGTGGCCGTCTACCGGCGACTGGAGCGGCTGGCGCCCGCCGGGCTGCGGCAGACCCGCCGGGGTGACCTCCTGTCGCGGCTCGTCGCCGACGTGGACGCCCTGCAGGACTACTGGCTGCGGTGGCTGTTGCCCGCAGGAACGGCTCTCACCGTGTCCGCCGCCTCCGTCGGCTTCACCGCCTGGCTGCTGCCCGAGGCCGGCGCCGCGCTCGCCGCCGGGCTGCTGACGGCCGGGGTGGGCGTCCCGCTCGTCACCGGTGCCGTCGCCCGGCGCGCGGAGCGCAGGCTGGCTCCCGCACGTGGCGTGCTGGCGACGCGGGTGACCGATCTGCTCACCGGCACCGCCGAGTTGACCGTCGCAGGTGCCCTGCCCGCCCGTACCGCCGAGGCACGGCGGGCCGACGGCACCCTCACCCGGATCGCCTCACGAGCCGCGACCGCCACCGCGCTCGGCGACGGGCTCACCGCACTGATCTCCGGCCTGACCGTCGCCGCCACCGCCCTCGTGGGCGCCCAGGCGGTCGCCGGCGGGCGGCTGAGCGGCGTCGCCATGGCCGTCGTCGTCCTCACCCCGCTGGCCGCCTTCGAGGCCGTCCTCGGGCTGCCGCTGGCCGTGCAGTACCGCCAGCGGGTGCGCAGGAGTGCGGAGCGCGTGTACGAGGTGCTGGACGCGCCCGAACCCGTACAGGAGCCGGAGCGGCCGCGGCAGGCGCCCGCGTCGCCGTTCCCGGTGGTCGTCAAGGGTCTGGCCGCCCGCCACGAGGGGCAGGACCGGGACGCTCTCGCCGGGCTCGACCTGACCCTCACGGAAGGCCGCCGGATCGCCGTCGTAGGGGCGTCCGGCTCCGGCAAGACGACGCTCGCGCAGGTGTTGCTGCGCTTCCTGGACGCGGACGCGGGCTCGTACACGCTCGGCGGTGTCGACGCGTACGCCCTGGAGAGCGACGACGTACGGCGGCTCGTGGGGCTGTGTGCGCAGGACGCGCACCTCTTCGACAGTTCGGTGCGCGAGAACCTGCTCCTCGCGAAGAAGGGCGCGACCGAGGACGAGCTGCGTGACGCGCTGAAGCGGGCCCGGCTGCTCGACTGGGCCGACAGCCTGCCCGACGGGCTGGACACGCTGGTCGGTGAGCACGGGGCGCGGTTGTCCGGTGGACAGCGGCAGCGGCTGGCGCTGGCCCGGGCACTGCTCGCCGACTTCCCCGTCCTCGTGCTCGACGAGCCCGCCGAGCATCTCGACCTGCCCACCGCCGACGCGCTCACCGCCGATCTGCTGGCCGCCACCGAGGGCCGTACGACACTGCTCATCACCCACCGGCTGGCCGGCCTGGAGTCGGTCGACGAGGTGATCGTGCTGGACGCGGGGCGTGTGGTGCAGCGGGGTGGCTACGCGGAACTGGTGGCGGCGGAGGGGCCGTTGCGGGGGATGGCGGAGCGGGAGGCGGAGTCGGAGCTGCTGGTGGCGGCGCGCTAGAAGCGCCACCCGGCTTTCTGACTCGACTTTCTGGGTTAAAAGGGACTAATTACGCTCGGGGTATGTCCCCTGCCGAGAGTCAGTCCGCCGAACTCGCCGCCCGCGTGCCGCAGCTGCTGGAGGCGATGCGGTCCGTCGGCAGCGGGCTGGAACTGCACTCCACGCTGGACCGGATCTGCGAGACCGCGGCGGCGCTGACCGGCGCCCGGTACGCGGCCATCGGTGTCGTCGACGAGGACGGCGACGGTCTCGCCGACTTCGTCTACCACGGGGTCGACGAGGCGACCGCCCGGCGTATCGGACGCCTGCCCGACGGGCGCAGGGGACTGCTGGGAGCCCTCATCCGCGACCCGGAACCGGTCCGGCTCGCGGACCTGACCTCGGACCCGCGCTCGTGCGGCATCCCCGAACACCATCCGCCGATGCGCGGCTTCCTCGGTGTCCCCATCCGCGTCCAGGGCGAGATCTTCGGCAACCTGTACCTGGCGGAGAAGCACGGGGCCGAGCCGTTCAACGACTACGACCTCAACCTGGTCCGGGTGCTGGCCACGGAGGCCGGCATCGCCGTCGGCAACGCCCGTCTGTACGAGGCCGCGGGGCAGCGCGAGCGCTGGATCGACGGATCGGTCGCCGTCACCACCGCCCTGCTGTCCGGCGGTGACGCCGACGATGCCCTCCAGGTCGTCGCGGAACAGGCTCGCCGGCTGTCCGGATCGGCGGCCGGGATCGTGCTGCTGCCCGGCGACGAGGGCGGCCTGGAGATCGTCGCGGTGGCCTCGGACCGGGCCTCGGAGATGTTGGGAACGGCCGTCCCGCCGGAGAGCGAGATCGTGTCCGAACTGCTCGACGGACAGGCCGTGTTCGTCGAGGACGCGGCCACCGACCCGCGGATCGTCACCGGCTTCGCGCGCGGCTACGGGCCGACCATGATGCTGCCCCTGCAGAGCGACGGCCGCGTCCTGGGCAGCCTCGTCACGCCACGCGCGCGGGGAGAGCGCCCGTTCACGCAGGCGGAGCGCACCCTGGGGATCCAGTTCGCCTCGCAGGCCGCGCTCGCGCTGATGATGGCCGAGTCCCAGCGCGACCGGGAACGGCTCGCGGTGTACGAGGACCGCGACCGCATCGCCCGCGACCTGCACGACCTCGTCATCCAGCGGCTGTTCGCCACCGGGATGATGCTGGAGAGCGCCCAGCGCCGGTCGGTCGTGCCCGAGGTCCAGGACGGCGTCGGCAAGGCGGTCGACGAACTCGACGTCACCATCCAGGAGATCCGCACCGCGATCTTCGCGCTCCAACAGGGCCCGGCCGAGGTTCCGTCGGGGCTGCGCACACGCGTCCTGCGGGAGATCACCATGGCGGCGGTGCCGCTCGGCTTCAAGCCCTCGCACCGCTTCGCCGGCCCGGTCGACACCATGGTCGGCGACCTCACCGGCAAGAACCTCATCGCGGCCCTGCGCGAGGCCCTCTCCAACGCCTTCCGGCACGCCGAGGCCTCCCGGATCGACGTCGTCGTCGACGCGACCGTGAACCTGCCGGACGGCCGCCCCGGCGTACGCCTGACCGTCGCGGACGACGGCGTCGGCATCCCCCAGGGCGGTCGGCGCAGCGGCCTTCGGAACCTCAGGCGGCGCGCGGAGTCCCTCGGCGGCGACAGCCGGCACGGGCCCGGCATCGGGGAGGACGACGGCGGCACGACGGTGGTGTGGCAGGCGCCGTACTGACAGGGCCACAAAGACGCCCCGCGTGACCCGTCTGCCGCAACGTGTCCCCCAGCCGTACGAGTTGAAAATGACCGGGCACCGTCGCGCGGGACACGATCGCTGACATGCGCTCATCTCGCCGTCACCCGTTGCTCGTCCCGGCGCTGCTGTGCGCGTTCGCCGTACTTGCGGCCCGCCCCACCGACGCCACCGACGACGGCGCGGGTGAACGGAAGGGCGAAGACCCGGGGGTCAGTGCGCAGGTGGCGCGGCTGTACGAGGACGCGGCCGTGGCCACGCAGCGGTACGAGGCGGGACGGCGCGAGGCGGAGGTGCAGCGGGCGCAGGCCCAGCGGTTCGAGGAACTCCTCGACCGGGAGCGGCGGGAGATCGCCGTCCTGCACGGGGACCTCGGCCGGATCGCACGGGCCCAGTACCGCAGCGGCGGGGGGCTGCCGCTCACCGCGCAGATCGTCCTCGCGAACAGCCCGGACGAGCTGATGCGCGGTCAGCACGTCTTCTCCCAGGCGACACTGGCCGTGGACAACACCATCGACAAGAGCCGCCGTGCCGAGGCCCGGCTCGCCGCGGACGAGGTGAAGGCCACAGCGGCCTGGCAGACGCTCGAGAAGCAGAACACCGAACTCGCCGGCCTGAAGAAGGACATCGAGGGCAAGCTCGAACAGGCCCGCTGGCAGCTGCAGGGGGAGGCCGACGCCTCCGTGGCCGCCGGCTCCTGCCGTGGCGCGGTCCGGCTGGACCAGCCGCAGCCGGGCGCCACGAGCGGGTGGGTGACGCCGGTGGAGACGTACGAACTGTCCGCGGGCTTCGGCAGCGGCGGCTCGCGGTGGGCCAACCGGCACACCGGACAGGACTTCGCGGCGCCGATCGGCACACCGGTGCGGGCCGTGGGCGAGGGCCACGTGGTGAAGGTGTCGTGCGGGGGCGCCTTCGGTATCGAGATCGTGATCGAGCACGCGGGTGGCTACTACACGCAGTACGCCCACCTCGCCGCCGTCACCGTCGACCAGGGCGACCGCGTCGCCCCCGGCCAGTGGATCGGGCAGTCCGGCACGACCGGCAACTCCACCGGCCCGCATCTGCACTTCGAGGTCAGGGTCACGCCGGAGCTCGGCTCGGCTGTGGATCCCGTGCCGTGGCTGGCGGCTCGGGGTGTTCCCCTCGGTTAGCGCCTTTCCAGCATCTGTTCGATGACTACCGCCACCCCGTCCTCGTTGTTGGCGACCGTCCGGCCCGAGGCCGCCGCGATCACATCCGGATGCGCGTTGCCCATCGCGTACGACTGCCCGGCCCAGGTGAGCATCTCGACGTCGTTGGGCATGTCACCGAAGGCGACGACTTCCTCGTGCGAGATACCGCGCTCGGCACAGCACAGGGCGAGCGTGCTGGCCTTGGAGACGCCGGGACCGCTGATCTCCAGCAGCGCGCTGGGGCTGGAGCGGGTGACGTTGGCCCGGTCGTCGATGGCGAGGCGGGAGAGAGTGAGGAAGGCGTCCGGGTCCATCGAGGGGTGATAGGCGAGGATCTTGAGCACCGGCTCGCCGGCACCCGGGCCGTCCGGCGCCAGCAGGGCCTCGGCCGGCGCGAGGTTGTCCGGGATCTCCATGTGCAGCTTCGGATAGTCCGGCTCCTGGTAGAAGCCGTACGTCTGCTCCACCGCGTACACCGTGCCCGGCGCCGCGTCCCGCAGCAGCCTTACGGCGTCCAGCGCGTTCTCCCGGGCGAGCTCCCGCACCTTCACGAACCGGTGAGCGCCGGGGCCGCCGTGCAGGTCGACCACCGCGGCGCCGTTGCCGCAGATCGCCAGGCCGTGACCGTGGACATGGTCGCTGACGACGTCCATCCAGCGGGCCGGGCGGCCGGTGACGAAGAAGACCTCGATGCCCGCCTCCTCGGCGGCTGCGAGGGCGGCGACCGTGCGCGGGGAGACCGACTTGTCGTCGCGCAGGAGGGTGCCGTCGAGATCGGTGGCTATCAGCCGCGGCGGGACGGTGGGAGCCGGGGTCTCGGGCTGTCGAGTCGCTGAGGTCACCGGGTCATTCTCCCGCATATGCGTGCACGGCCGTGCGGCAGTCCGCGCATGTGAGTGGTAACCGTCTCCCACCTGCACCCTCACGCTCTGCGGCCTCAGCCGAGCTGTGCGAGCGCCTCCATGGCGATCTGCTCGAAGACCTTCTCGTCCGCGGCGAAGTCCGAGTCGGGGATCGGCCAGTGGATCACGATCTCGGTGAAGCCCAGTTCCCGGTGCCGGCCCGCGAAGTCCACGAACGCCTCGAGGGACTCCAGCGGACGCGCGCGGTCCGGGGTGAAACCGGTGAGCAGGATCTTGTCCATCCCGGCCACGTCCCGGCCGATCTCGGCGCAGGCGTCGGCCAGCCGCTCGGCCTGTCCGCGAATGGCTTGAACCGACTGTTCAGGAGTGCCGTTCTCGTACAGCTTGGGGTCGCCGGTGGTCACCCACGCCTGCCCGTAGCGCGCGGCGAGCCTGAGCCCGCGCGGCCCGGTGGCGGCCACCGCGAAGGGCAGCCGGGGGCGCTGCACACAGCCCGGGATGTTGCGCGCCTCGTGCGCAGAGTAGAAGTCGCCCTCGTACGACACCGAATCCTCGCTGAGCAGCCGGTCGAGCAGCGGGACGAACTCCGCGAGCCGGTCGGCACGCTCGCGCGGGGTCCACGGCTCCTGGCCGAGCGCGGTGGCGTCGAAGCCGGTCCCGCCCGCGCCGATGCCGAGGGTGACCCGGCCGCCGGAGACGTCGTCCAGGGAGATCAGCTCCTTGGCGAGGGTCACCGGGTGCCGGAAGTTCGGCGAGGTCACCAGGGTGCCCAGACGGAGGTGGTCGGTGACGGCCGCGGCGGCGGTCAGCGTGGGGACGGCCCCGAACCACGGGCCGTCACGGAAGGTGCGCCAGGACAGGTGGTCGTAGGTGTACCCGGTGTGGAAGCCGAGCTGCTCCGCGCGCTGCCATGCCTCGCGGCTCCCCTCGTTCCAGCGGCGGTACGGGAGGATCACGGTGCTCAGACGCAAACTCATGCATCGAGCGTATGCGCCCGAACGTGTTTCACGTGAAACAGTCACCCACGGTCAACGCGTGCGGCCGTTCAGCCACGGGCTGAGGCCGACCAGGATGAACTCCTTGTGCACACGGTCGCCCGGCAGCGGCACCATCAGATAGTGGCTCGGCGGGAAGCGGCGCGCCTTGACCCAGGCATGGCCGTCGTAGAGGGCGCGGAGGAAGGCGGGCACGTCGTCGCGGGCGATGTCCGGGCACTCCACCCCGTCGACGGTGATCAGCGCGTCGTCGTCCGGGAACAGCCGCACATCCACCTGGGGTCGGCCGCCGAGCTCGACGTAGGCCTCGTGGGGCAGGGAGCCGTCCGGGTCGGCGGTGACGCCGACGCCCGAGGCGGTGCGGCGGGAGGTCTGGTCCGCGCCGATGTCGTGGGTGACCGTGATGTCGAGCGCGTACTCGGCGGCGAGCGCGCGCAGAGCGGTGACGGCGGCCTCGGTGGTGGGGAGGTGGTCCATGGGCTCGATCATCCGGGGGTCAGTGCGACTCGGGAAACCGCAGATACCGCGATGGCACGGCCTGCGTGAGCCACACCCCGTTCGCGCTGACGTGGAAGACGTGGCCGTCGCGGTGCATCGCGCCCGCGTCCACGGAGAGCACGACCGGGCGGCCGCGGCGGGCGCCGACGCGCGTCGCCGTCTCGCGGTCGGGCGAGAGGTGCACGTCGTGCCGGTTCATGGGGCGCAGGCCCTCGGTGCGGATCGCGTCCAGGCAGCGGGCCACGGTCCCGTGGTAGAGGTACGGCGGCGGGGTCGCCGGGGGCAGGCCGAGGTCGACGTCGATGGTGTGGCCCTGGCTGGCGCGGATCCGGGTGCCGTCGATCGCGAAGCGCTTCTTGTCGTTGGCGGCGACGACGTGGTCCAGCTCCTCGCGCGTGAACCGGAATCCGTGTGCGGCCGCTGCGGCCATCAATGTGTCGATCTCGACCCAGCCGGCCTCGTCGAGGGTGAGCCCGATCCTTTCGGGCTGGTGGCGCAGATGCTTCGAGAGGTACTTGGACACCTTCACGGTGCGTCTCTCGTCCATCCTGTTCTCGTTCATCCCGCCAGCGTGCCGGGAGAGACGTGAATCACGCGAATGATTTTGGTCGGCATGTTTGATCCACAACCAAGTGCGGTTATCCACAGGGGAATTGGCGAATCTGTGGACAACCAGCCGTCGATTCAGGGTGTTTCGTCAAGATCATCTGATGTGGCGTGACTTGTGGCGAGGTGGTCCAAGGCGCGGGCCCGCACCTCCCGTTCGGCGGCCAGCGCGACGAACGCGGGCGCCTGTGCCGGACCAACCAGCCCCTCGACGGCCCGCATTGTCTCCGAGGGAATCGCCACGGAACGCGTCTGATCCGGGGGCGGCGCACCCGCCCCGTCGCCCAGGTGCTGTCGCAGGTGCCGGACCGCCAACGACCGCATCGCCCGGGCGAGTTCCGCGTCCACGGTCTGCTGCGCGAGCGGCCGCAGTCGTCGTACCAGCGAGGCCGCTTCTGCCGCGTCCGCGTCGGTCGGGCGGTGTGGTCCGTCGAGGTAGCGGGCGAAGACGTGCTCGGTGGTGAACTCCAGGAAACGGGCCGCGATGTGCTCCACCTGGCCCCTCAACTCCCGTAGGTGACCGGAGATCGCGGACAGCGGGACACCGGCAGCGTGCAACTCGACGGCCACGGCCAGCTCTTGGGGGCTCGGCACGAGGAAGGACTCGGAGTCTGCGGGCACCGGCTCCAGTACGCCGAGCTCCACGGCGTCGGCGATCGCCGCGTCGTCGGGTGTGCCGCCGAAGCGTTCGTCCAGCTCGGCGCGTGAGATCCGTACCGCCTCCTCGTCGGTCCACGGACCGTCGACCTCGGCGACCAGCCCGAGCACCCCGCCGAGACCACGGCCCGCGTCCCAGGCCTCCAGGAGCTCCTTGATGGAGGCCAGGGTGTAGCCGCGGTCGAGGAGGTCGGCGATCTGGCGCAGACGGGCGAGATGGGCGTCCGCGTAGACGTTGGCACGGCCGCGGCGCACGGGTCGGGGGAGGAGGCCGCGGTCCTGGTAGGCGCGGATGGTGCGGACGGTGGCGCCGCTGAGGTGCGCGAGGTCCTCGATCCGGTACGTCCTGTCCACGCTCGGCTGCCTCCGTCCGTTGCTGTGCCATCCGTTCAACGGCGCCCGGCGCTGCAGGCCGTGCCCACCCGTTCCGCGGAACGGGTCGCCGCTGCGGGTGTACGACGTCCCGATCCGGTCCGGGTCGGGATCGTGCAGGGCGTGCTGCGGGTCCGTGGCCGGCGCCTCGCGGCGACGAGATCCCGAACAGGCCCGCGTCGAACTCCGCGGCCCGGTGCAGGAATGCCCACGGCGGTTCTATGCGACGTCCGCCCTGGCTGCGGTCGACCGTTTCAGATACTCCACCGCCCGGCTCAACGACCCTTCCTGCGACGGGTGGTAGGAGCGCCGGAAGTATCGGGGTATCGCCGCGCCCAGCTCCCGCCAGGCGGGCAGCAGCCCCTTCCGTACGGCCTTCTCGTGCTCGGTGAGCGAGTAGCGGAGCCGGCCCGCGAGCTGCGGGTCGTGCCGTATCAGGTAGGCCGTGCCCCACATCCACAGGTAGAGCATCACCGGCGCCGTCACCGCCATCCCCGCGAGCCGGCGGGCGTATCGGGGCGCGCCCGTGCCGCCGCAGTGCTGGAACATGTCGAAGGCGACCGCACGGTGTTCGACCTCCTCGGCGCCGTGCCAGCGCAGCAGGTCGAGCATGACCTCGTCGGCGCCGGCCCGGTCCAGGCCCTCGGCGGCCAGGACCCAGTCGCCGAGCACCGCCGTGAACTGCTCGATCGCCGCGACGACCGAGAGCCGGAAGCGCAGCCACTCCCGCGCGGGTATCGGCGCGTTGAGGGGAGGCTGTTCGCCGAGCAGCCGCTCGAAGAGGAAGTCGACGTACTTGGTGAAGTCGGCGGTGTCCAGCTTCTGCGCCGCCAGGTGGTCCAGCACGTGGGTGTGCTGGACGCTGTGCGTGGCCTCCTGGCCCATGAATCCCTTGACGTCCACCAGGAGTTCGGGGTCTCTCACCCGCGGCAGGGCCTCCTTGAAGACCTTCACGAACCACCGCTCCCCCGCCGGCAGCAGCAGGTGCAGGACGTTGATGACGTGGGTCGCGGTCGGCTCGCCCGGGATCCAGTGCAGGGGTGTGCGCGACCAGTCGAAGGACACCCGGCGCGGGCTGATCGCGTAGTGGGCTTCCGAAGAGCTCACAGCGGTGGCTCCAGCCGTGCGATCGCCCGCAGTGCCCTGGGCGTGAAGCGGGACATGAGATGGGCGCCGCGGGCCTCGGGCGTGACCGGGACGACGGCCTGGTTGCGCACGACCGCCCGCAGGATCGCGTCGGCGACCTTCTCCGGCGGGTAGTTCCGCAGCCCGTACAGCCGCGCGGACTTCTTCTGGCGCCGCTTCTCCTCCTCGGCGTCGACGCCCGCGAAGCGCGCGGTCGAGGTGATGTTGGTGTTGACGAAGCCGGGGCAGATCGCGCTCACGCCGATCCCCTGCCCGGCCAGCTCGGCGCGCAGGCACTCGCTGAGCATCAGCACGGCCGCCTTGGAGGTGCTGTAGGCGGGCAGGGCCTTGGAGGGCTGATACGCCGCCGCCGACGCGGTGTTGACGATGTGGCCGCCCTGTCCGCGCTCGGCCATCTGCTTCCCGAAGAGCCGGCAGCCGTGGATCACGCCCCACAGGTTGACGTCGAGGACCTTCTTCCAGTCCTCCGAGGTGGTGTCGAAGAAGGAGCCGCCCAGGCCGATCCCGGCATTGTTGACCAGGACGTCCACCACGCCGTACTCGGCGGCGACCTTCTCGGCGAGCTTCTCCATGGCCTGCTCGTCGGAGACGTCGACGGTCTCCGCCCAGGCCTCGGGGGCACCGACCAGCCGGGACAGCTCGGCGGTGCGAGCCGCCGCCGCGGCGTCCCGGTCCACGACGACCACACGTGCGCCGGCCTCGGCGAAGGCGAACGCCGTGGCCCGTCCGATGCCGCTGCCCGCGCCGGTGACCAGGACGAGCTGCCCGCCGAACCGCTCGGTGTACCGGCCCGTCGGCTTGGACGCAGGCCTGCCGCCCTCCACGGATGTCACGAACTCCGTGATCCAGGCTGTCAGTTGGTCCGGACGGGTGCGGGGGATCCAGTGCTTGGCCGGGAGCGTGCGCCGGGTCAACTGCGGAGCCCACAGCTCCAGTTCGTCGTAGAGCTTCTCCGAGAGGAACGCGTCCCCCAGGGGCGTGATGAGCTGCACGGGCGCGTGCGCGTACGCGTCCGTACGGGGGCGGCGCAGTCGGGCCCGGATGTTGTCCCGGTACAGCCAGGCGCCGTGCGCCGCGTCCGTGGGCAGGGACGAGGTCGGATAGTCGCCGTGGGGGAGCTTCTCGGCGCGCTCCAGCAGGCGGGTCCAGCGCTTGCCGAGCGGGCCGCGCCAGGCCAGTTCGGGCAGCACGGGCGTGTGCAGCGCGTACACGTACCAGGACTTGGCGCCCTGGCCGAGGAGCTGGCCGACCCGGCGCGGGGTGGGCCGCCGGAGGCGCTTGTTGATCCAGTGGCCGAAGTGGTCGAGGGAGGGCCCGGACATCGAGGTGAAGGAGGCGATACGGCCCTCGGTGCGCTTGACTGTGGTGAACTCCCAGGACTGCACCGAGCCCCAGTCGTGCCCCACCAGGTGCACCGGCCGGTCCGGGCTGACCGCGTCCGCGACGGCCAGGAAGTCGTCCGTCAGCTTCTCCAGCGTGAACCCGCCGCGCAGGGGCTGAGGTGCGGTGGACCGGCCGTGGCCGCGGACGTCGTACAACACGACGTGGAAGCGCTCGGCCAGGCGCGGCGCAACCTCGGACCACACCTCCTTGCTGTCCGGATAGCCGTGCACGAGGACGACCGTCGGTGCCGAGGGGTCCCCCAGCTCGGCCACGCACAGCTCGACCCCGCCGGTCCGCACCCAGCGCTCGCGCGCGCCCTGCAGCGTCACTTCTCCTCCGCCCAGCGCCGCACGTGCGGCAGATCGTCGTCCAGCCAGAAGGCGCTCTGCTCGGGGTCCCTCGAGTCGGTGACGACCAGGATCTCCTCGAACTTCGCGCCCGTACCCCGGAAGCCGAGGTGGGGTTCGACCGCCCACAGGCCCGGCCGGGGCGGGTGGTCGGAGAAGCGGTACGGCGACCACAGCGGGGACCAGCCCTCGCGGTGGCCGTGCAGCGCGTCGGCCGCCAGGCCCTTCAAGGACTGCGTGCCGAACCCGAACAGACGCGGGGACCAGCGGCGCTCCCGCACCCGGTCCACCTTGTGGGCGATCACGCCGAAGGGATACGCGCGGTGCCGGTTGGCGTAGCCCTGCCGGACCATGAGGCGGTCCACGTCCTCGTAGATCTCGCGCAGCGGGCGCCGCTCGCGCACCTCGCGGAGGATCAACCCGCGGTGCGCCTCCAGGTCGGCCATGAGCCTGTCCTGCACCGGGTTGATGCCGAGCGAGCCGGAATAGCCGATGTCGGCGGTGTAGCCCTCGTGGACCGGGGCCATGTCAAGGATGAACGGCATGCCGGGCTCGAGCCGGCGGTTCGTGGGGAAGAACTGCAGCGGGATGCGGAAGTCCACGAACGCCGTGCGGTCCCCGAACCAGGCGAAGGGCAGGTGGAACCAGTCCCGCACGCCCCGCTCGCGCAGCCACTCGCGCTGCATGCGGGCGGCCTCGCGCTCGGTCACCCCGGGCTGCAGCCGGGCGGCGACCGCTTCCGCGCACTCGTACGCGAGGCGTTGTACCTTTCTGAACCCCCGCAGTTCCGCGGCCAGTTCGCCTGCCACTGCCGTCGTCATGCCACTGCCCCACCCTCGTCGACGCTGACTGCGGTACGTGCCCGTAACTTGACACTGGTGAATGTGACAGTTGTTAGAGGCTGCGTCAATAGGCCTGTGTGGGCCTGTGGACAACGGCCCGGATGTGGACAACCGGCCGTGCGTTGTTCGACCTCAGGGTGACCCCTAGGGCCCCGTACATCTGGAGTCTGACGTCAAGACAGCTCTGCGGGGTGACGACCGGAGTGGTCCGGGTCACTACCGTCTAGGACGTGACTGTGATCGCGACCGAAAGCCTGAGCAAGCGGTTCCCCAGGGTGACCGCTCTTGACCGGCTCTCCGTGGACGTCGGACCCGGTGTGACCGGACTCGTCGGAGCCAACGGAGCCGGCAAGTCCACACTGATCAAGATCCTTCTGGGTCTGTCCCCCGCCACCGAGGGCCGAGCCGAAGTGCTCGGACTCGATGTCGCCACCAAGGGCGGCGACATCCGCGAGCGCGTCGGGTACATGCCGGAACACGACTGCCTGCCGCCCGACGTCTCGGCCACCGAGTTCGTCGTGCACATGGCCCGGATGTCCGGCCTGCCGCCCGCCGCCGCGCGCGAGCGCACCGCGGACACGCTGCGCCACGTCGGGCTGTACGAGGAGCGCTACCGCCCCATCGGCGGCTACTCCACCGGTATGAAGCAGCGCGTGAAGCTCGCGCAGGCACTCGTCCACGACCCGCAGCTGGTCCTCCTGGACGAGCCGACCAACGGCCTCGACCCGGTCGGCCGCGACGACATGCTCGCGCTCATCCGCCGCATCTACGCGGACTTCGGCATCTCGGTGCTGGTCACCTCGCATCTGCTGGGCGAACTGGAACGCACCTGCGACCACGTGGTCGTCATCGACGGCGGCAAGCTGCTGCGCTCCAGCTCCACCACCGACTTCACCCAGAACACGACCACCCTGGCCATCGAGGTCACCGACACCGACGCGCACCCCGATGGCACCGACGCGGTGCGCGACGCGCTCCACGCGCGCGGGGTGGACGTCCTCGACGCGGACAGCGGCCTGCCGGGCGCCGGACACATCCTGCTGCTCACCGCGCAGGGCGAGGAGACCTACGACGTCGTACGCGACGTGGTCGCCGACCTCGGCCTCGGCCTGGTGCGCATGGAACAGCGCCGGCACCACATCTCGGAGGTCTTCAAGGACAGCGACGCAGAACGGAAGGAGGCGGTCGGCCATGGCGGTTGAGCAGCCCACGCGTGCGGGAGACCAGACCCGCATCCACAACATCGGCTACCGCAGCTACGACGGCCCCCGCCTCGGCCGCGCCTACGCCACCCGTTCCCTCTACTCGCAGTCCCTGCGCGGCTCCTACGGCCTCGGCCGTTCGGTCAAGTCCAAGGTGCTGCCGATGCTGCTGTTCGTGGTGATGTGCGTGCCCGCGGCCATCATGGTGGCCGTCGCGGTCGCCACCAAGGCCAACGACCTGCCGGTCGACTACACGCGCTACGCGATCATCATGCAGGCCGTCATCAGCCTGTACGTCGCCTCGCAGGCACCCCAGTCCGTCTCCCGCGACCTGCGCTTCAAGACCGTGCCGCTGTACTTCTCGCGGCCCATCGAGACCGCCGACTACGTCCGCGCGAAGTACGCGGCGCTGGCCTCGGCGATGTTCGTCCTCACCGCCGCCCCGCTGCTCGTGCTCTACGTGGGCGCGCTGCTGGCCAAGCTCGACTTCACCGACCAGACCAAGGGATTCGCACAGGGACTCGTGTCCGTGGCACTGCTCTCACTGCTTTTCGCCGGCATCGGCCTGGTCATCGCGTCGGTCACCCCGCGCCGCGGCTTCGGCATCGCGGCCGTGATCGCCGTACTGACCATCTCCTACGGCGCGGTCACCACCCTCCAGGCCATCGCCGACGCCCAGGGCACCACCGACGCCGTCCCGTGGATCGGTCTGTTCTCGCCGGTCACGCTCATCGACGGCGTACAGTCCGCGTTCCTCGGCGCGAACTCGGCGTTCCCGGGCGCGGCGGGGCCGTCGAACGGGGAGGGCGTCGTCTATGTCCTCGCCGTCCTCGGCCTGATCGCCGCCTGCTACGGCCTCCTGCTGCGCCGCTACCGAAAGGTCGGACTGTGACCACGCTCAACATCGACCACGTCTCGCGCTGGTTCGGCAACGTGGTCGCCGTCAACGACATCACCATGACGATCGGCCCCGGCGTCACCGGTCTCCTCGGCCCCAACGGCGCCGGAAAGTCCACCCTGATCAACATGATGGGCGGCTTCCTGGCCCCCTCCACCGGCACCGTCACCCTCGACGGACAGCAGGTGTGGCGCAACGAGCAGATCTACAAGCACATCGGCCTCGTCCCCGAGCGCGAGGCGATGTACGACTTCCTCACGGGTCGCGAATTCGTCGTCGCCAACGCCGAGTTGCACGGCCTCGGTGCCAAGGCCGCCCAGAAGGCGCTGGCCACGGTCGAGATGGAGTACGCGCAGGACCGCAAGATCTCGACGTACTCCAAGGGCATGCGCCAGCGCGTGAAGATGGCCAGCGCCCTGGTCCACGACCCTTCGCTCCTCCTGCTCGACGAGCCCTTCAACGGCATGGACCCGCGCCAGCGCATGCAGCTCATGGACCTGCTGCGGCGCATGGGCGACGAGGGCCGCACGGTGCTGTTCTCGTCCCACATCCTCGAAGAGGTCGAGCAACTCGCCTGGCACATCGAGGTCGTGGTCGCGGGGAGGCACGCGGCCAGCGGTGACTTCCGCAGGATCCGCCGCCTGATGACCGACCGGCCGCACCGCTACCTGGTGCGCTCCAGCGACGACCGAGCCCTCGCGGCCGCGCTGATCGCCGACCCGTCCACCTCCGGCATCGAAGTCGACCTCGCCGAGGGCGCGTTGCGCATCCAGGCCGTCGACTTCGGCCGCTTCACGGCCCTGTTGCCGAAGGTCGCCCGCGACCACGGCATCCGGCTGCTCACGGTCTCGCCGTCCGACGAGTCCCTCGAGTCCGTCTTCTCGTATCTCGTCGCGGCGTAGGAGGCCACAGATGTACGACCCCACAGTCGCCCGGCTCACCTACCGGGCCCTGCTCGGCCGTCGCCGGGCCCTCATCCTCGGCGCGCTGCCCGTGCTGTTGATCGTGATCTCCGTGATCGTGCGTGGCCTGGTCGGCGCCGACGACCAGACGGCGGCGGACCTGCTGGGCGGGCTCGCGCTCGCCACGATGGTGCCGATCATCGGCGTCATCGCCGGCACCGGCGCGATCGGACCGGAGATCGACGACGGCTCCGTGGTGTATCTGCTGTCCAAGCCGATCAAACGGCCGACGATCATCTTCACCAAGCTGATCGTGGCGATCGCGGTCACGATGGTGTTCTCGGCGCTGCCGACACTGATCGCGGGCTTCATCCTCAACGGCAACGGCCAGCAGATCGCCGTCGCCTACACCGTGGCCGCGCTGGTCTCCTCGATCGCGTACGCCGCGCTCTTCCTGCTGCTCGGCACGGTGTCCCGGCACGCCGTGGTCTTCGGGCTCGTCTACGCACTGGTCTGGGAGGCCCTGTTCGGCTCCCTGGTGTCCGGTGCGCGCACGCTGAGCGTCCAGCAGTGGTCGCTGGCCGTGGCCCACAAGGTCGCCGGCGGGGACCTGGTGACCTCGGACGTCGGGCTGACGACGGCGACGGTACTGCTGGTCCTGGTGACCGTCCTCGCCACTTGGTACGCGGGGCAGAAGCTGCGGACGCTGACGCTGGCGGGCGAGGAGTAGAGGGGCGGGGAGCAGACGCACCGCTTATTGACAGGGGCTTCACCTCTGTCCGGGCACACTGGGCAGACGGGGACGTACGGCTAGGAGGACGGGGATGGCGGACGAGTCAGCGCAGTACGACGGTCGTGGACGGTCCGGGGAAGTGTGGGACGACCTCGTCCTGGACGAGGACTTCATACGCTCCGCCGAGACCGCCGAGCCGTCCGCCCGGGCCCGTATGCTCGCCGCCCGCTGGCGCAACGAGAAGCCCGAGCCGCAGCCCTGGCGCTCCGACGAGCCGCCCGCCGGGTGGTTCTTCAGCAAGCGTCGGCGCAGGTGGCGGCGGCGTTAGGCGAACACACGGCCGTTTTTAATCGGTGGCGCCCAACTCGCCGTACAGGCACGATGGTTGTGTCCAAGACGCCGGACGGTATCGGCGCCACTGACTGGGGAGGTGCTCGACGATGTCCATGCACGACAGTCCGTCGAGTTCCCTGCAGGGCAGCCCGCGGCGGGTTCCGGTGTAGTTACGCCACCGTCGAACCCGCTCCGCACGGGGAGCTGCCCGGGGCGGCCGCTTCGAGCACGCGATGTCGCTCTCGCGTGAGGCCGCCCCACCCGGAGGATTGGCCGAGTGGTAAGGCACGGGCTTGCTAAGCCCAGGTCGGGCCTGGAAAGCCCGCGCACGTTCGATTCGTGCATCCTCCGCGAGACGTTGTCACTGGGACTTGGTCGGGTTGACTTGCCCGGGTCCACGGGCCCGGGCACATGGACAGGAGTACCGGGACCAGCATGACCATGACCGCGCGTGACCTCGTCCTGGAGCACTTCTCCTGGGTCGGCGGCCATGCCGACGTATGGGCGGTGTTCCGGGACGCCGAGGCGCTGGCGGCGGTGGTCGAGGCCCTGGTCGAGCCGTTCAGGGACGCCGGAGTCACGGCGGTCTGCGGAGTCGAGTCCCGGGGCTTTCTCCTGGGCGCGGCCGCGGCGGTCGAGCTGGGCGTCGGCTTCGTCCCGGTCCGCAAGGGAGAGGGCCTGTTCCCCGGGAAGAAGGCCGAGCGCGAGGCGCCGCCGGACTACCGCGGACTGCGGCACCGCCTGCGGATCCAGCGGTCCTCGGTGCGCGCCGGGGACCGGGTACTGCTCGTCGACGACTGGATCGAGACCGGGCAACAGGCAGCCGCGGTCCGGGACATGGTCGCGGAATGCGGCGGTGAATGGGCCGGATGCAGCGTGATCGTCGACCAGCTGCCCGCGGAGCGCAGAGACGCGGTCGGGCCGGTTCGGGCGCTGCTGGCCTTCACCGACCTTCCGCAATAGCCCCTCAGAGCCTCAGCGCCGGCCGTCGTCAGCCCAGCAACCGCTCCAGCACCACCGCGATCCCGTCCTCCTCGTTAGAGGACGTCACCTCGTCGGCCACGGCCTTGAGTTCCTCGTGGGCATTGGCCATCGCCACGCCGCGAGCCGCCCAGCCGAACATCGGGATGTCGTTGGGCATATCGCCGAAGGCGATCGTGTCCGCGGCCTTCAGGCCCAGCCGGCGGGCGGCCAAGGACAGTCCCGTGGCCTTGGACAGGCCGAGGGGAAGCAGCTCCACGATGCCCGCGCCCGCCATCGCGACGGTCACGAAACCGCCCGCCGCCTGCCGTGAGGCCTCCGCCAGCTCGTCGTCCGACAGCTCCGGATGCTGTATGTAGATCTTGTTCAGCGGGGCGGTCCACAGGTCGGACGCCTCGGTGAACGGGGTCGTGGGCAGCTCGCCGGCCAGCGCGTAACCCGGCCCCACCAGCACCTCGCCGTCCAGACCGTCACGGCTGGCGGCCAGGAACAGCGGGCCCACCTCCGCCTCGATCTTGGCCAGCGCCACCCCGGCCAGCTGCCGGTCCAGAGTCACCGAGGTCAGCAGGCGATGCTCGCCGGCGTCGTAGACCTGTGCGCCCTGGGCGCAGACCGCGAGACCGTCGTAGCCGAGGTCGTCGAGGATGTGCCGCGTCCATGGGGCCGCGCGGCCCGTCACGACGATGTGGGCGGCGCCCGCCGCGGTGGCCGCGGCGAGCGCGTCACGGGTGCGCTGCGAGACCGACTCGTCGGAGCGCAGGAGCGTTCCGTCGAGGTCGGTCGCGATCAGACGGTAGGGAAAGGACTGGCTCACGTGGCGATCGGCTCCAGGACCTCACGCCCGCCCAGGTACGGCCGCAGCATCTCCGGCACCCGCACGGACCCGTCGGCCAGCTGGTGGTTCTCCAGGATCGCCACGATCGTGCGCGGTACGGCGCACAGCGTGCCGTTGAGCGTCGCGAGCGGCTGGACCTTCTTGCCGTCGCGCTGGCGCACCGAGAGTCGGCGGGCCTGGAAGCTGTCGCAGTTGGAGGCCGACGTCAGCTCGCGGTACTTGCCCTGGGTCGGGATCCACGCCTCGCAGTCGTACTTGCGGGACGCCGACGCGCCGAGGTCGCCCGAGGCCACGTCGATGACCTGGAACGGCAGCTCGAGGCCGGTCAGCCACTGCTTCTCCCACTCCAGGAGCCGCTTGTGCTCGTTCTCGGCGTCCTCGGGAGTGACGTACGAGAACATCTCGACCTTGTCGAACTGGTGCACCCGGAAGATGCCGC
Source organism: Streptomyces fulvoviolaceus (assembly GCF_000718165.1). GTDB lineage: Bacteria > Actinomycetota > Actinomycetes > Streptomycetales > Streptomycetaceae > Streptomyces > Streptomyces fulvoviolaceus. Next base: position 43,485 of record NZ_JOEY01000029.1, read on the forward strand.
GGGTGTCCTTGCCGTACGTCCCGGCCTCGCGGCGGAAGCACGGCGAGAAGCCGGCGTAGCGCAGGGGCAGCTTGTCGGCGTCGAGGATCTCGTCCATGTGGTACGCGGCGAGCGGGACCTCGGAGGTGCCGACCAGGTAGTAGTCGTCCTTCTCCAGGTGGTACACGTTCTCCGCGGCCTGGCCGAGGAAGCCGGTGCCCTCCATGGCGCGCGGGCGGACCAGCGCCGGGGTCAGCATCGGGATGAAGCCGGCCTCGGTGGCCTGCGCGATCGCCGCGTTGACGAGGGCGAGCTCCAGCAGCGCGCCGACACCCGTCAGGTAGTAGAAGCGCGAGCCGGACACCTTGGCGCCGCGCTCGACGTCGATGGCGCCCAGCGCCTCACCGAGCTCCAGGTGGTCCTTGGGCTCGAAGCCCTCGGCGCCGAAGTCGCGGATGGTGCCGTGCGTCTCGAGGACGACGAAGTCCTCCTCGCCGCCGACCGGGACGTCGGGGTGGACGAGATTGCCGAGCTGCAGCGCGAGCCGCTTGGTCTCCTCGTCCGCCTCGTGCTGCTCGGCGTCGGCAGCCTTGACGTCGGCGGCCAGCTGCCCCGTCTTCTTCAGCAGCTCGGCCTTCTCGTCACCCGAGGCCTTGGGGATGAGCTTGCCGAGCGCCTTCTGCTCGGAACGCAGCTCGTCGAAGCGGACGCCGGACGACCTGCGCCGCTCGTCGGCAGACAGGAGGGCGTCGACGAGCGCGACGTCCTCTCCACGGGCGCGCTGCGACGCGCGCACTCGGTCGGGGTCCTCACGGAGCAGGCGAAGGTCAATCACGCGGTCAAGGCTACCGGTGCGGGGTGACGGCTCACGACTCACTATTCCGCGGTGCACCGAATAGCGGCTTACGTTCCGTTATGCGGCAATTGCCGAGCGTGTCAATAAAAAGCGTCTCACTCCCTGGGACGGGGTATGCGGTGGGCGCCTGGTTGACTCGATTCCCTTGTGCGGAGCGGGACTTGAGGTGCTCTTCGTCCACAGAAATCCACAGCCCAGAAAAGTTATCCACAGGGTGTGCGAAAGATCTGTGGACGTCGGAAGTGATCATTCCGAGTCGGGTGTGTGGAGCGAAGAATTCCCGTCCCAAACCGGCGTCACACCCACTTTCGGGTGGAAATGCGTCGCTCCAAAGGATGGCGGCAGGGAAACGCGTGGACGAAGAGTGACCTACGGGGTTGTGGACGAACTTGAGGGCTGTAGGCCGATTTGTCGACTGAGTGGCACTTCGTTGTCGACTTGTCCCCAGGTCGAGAAGCCAACCTGTGGATAACTTCTGTGGATAACTAAAATATGCAGGTAGGCGCGGTCGGAAACCTGCTAGAAACGCCCGTCCTGGCACCGCGCCACCCAGTCCGCCGCCGTCACGAACTCCTCGTCCGAGGTTCCGAGCCGCGGCGTGCGCACGTCCTCGACTCCCACGTCCGCACGGGGGTACGAGCCGAGGTAGCGCACCTCCAGGCAGATCCGCTTGAGCCCCATCAGGGCCTCGGAGACCCGGCGGTCGGAGATGTGGCCCTCGGCGTCGATGCAGAAGCAGTAGTTGCCGATGCCCGCGCCGGTGGGCCGGGACTGCAGCAGCATCAGGTTGATGCCCCGGGTGGCGAACTCGCCGAGGAGGTCGCGCAGGCCGCCGGGGTGGTCGTCGCGCTGCCACAGGACGACGGAGGTCTTGTCGGCGCCGGTCGGGGCGGCGGGCCGGGCGGGCCGGCCGACCAGCACGAACCGGGTCTGGGCGTTCTCCGCGTCGTGGATCCCGGTCTCCAGGGCCTCGAGGCCGTAGCGGGCGGCCGCGAACTCGCCCGCGAAGGCGGCGTCGTACTGGCCCTCCTGGACGAGGCGGGCGGCGTCCGCGTTCGAGGCGGCCGACTCCCAGTGGGCGTCGGGGAGGTTCCTCTTGAGCCAGTTGCGGACCTGCGGCTGGGCGGCCGGGTGCGCGGAGACCGTCTTGATGTCCGACAGCTTGGTGCCCGGCCGGACCAACAGCGCGAAGGTGATCGACAGCAGCACCTCGCGGTAGATCATCAGCGGCGCGCCGGCGACCAGCTCGTCGAGCGTCGTCGTGATGCCGCCCTCGACGGAGTTCTCGATCGGCACGAACGCGGCCTCGGCCTCGCCGGTGCGCACCGCGTCGAGCGCGGACTGCACGGACACGTACGGGATCAGCTCCCGCGTGGCCGCCTCGGGAAGCGTGCGCAGGGCGACTTCGGTGAAGGTGCCCTCGGGGCCGAGATACGCGTAACTCGCTGGCATGACCTCACCCTAATGGGCCTTGCGGAACCCGGCCCACACGTCTCACGGCAGCCACCCGACAGAGCGACCGGGGTCGGGGTCACCCCTCCAGCAGCCGCTGCCCCACGTACTCCCCCTCCGCCGCCCCGCCCGGCACCGCGAACAGGCCGCTCGCCTCGTGGCGGATGTACTGGGACAGGGCGTCCCCGCGGTCGAGCTTGCGCTGGACGGTGACGAAGCCGCGCAGCGGGTCGGCCTGCCAGCAGATGAAGAGGAGGCCGGCGTCGGGCACGCCGTCCGCGTCGAAGCCGTCGTGATAGGAGAAGGGGCGCCGGAGCATCGCCGCGCCCCCGTTCTGGTCGGGCCGGGTGATCCGGGCATGGGCGTTGATGGGGACCACCAGGTTGCCCTTGGCGTCCGTCTTCTCCAGGTCCATCGCGGTGGTCTCGGTGCCCCCGGACAGCGCCGCCCCGTCGGACTTGCGGCGCCCGACGACCTGCTCCTGGGCCTTGACCGAGAGCTTCTCCCAGTCGTCGAGGAGCATGCGGATCCGCCGTACGACGGCGTAGGAGCCGTTCGCCATCCACGACGGATCCCCCGAGGCGGGGACGAAGATGCGCTCGTCGAAGTCGGACTCCGTCGGCTTCGGATTGCGCGTGCCGTCCATCTGACCCATCAGGTTGCGGGCCGTCATGGGGTGGGCGGTGGCGCCCGGTGAGCGGTTGAAGCCGTTCATCTGCCAGCGGATCTTCGCCGCGCTGCCCGCGTCCTTCTGGATCGCGCGCAGGGCGTGGAAGGCGACCAGGGCGTCATTGGCGCCGATCTGCACCCACAGGTCGCCGTTGCTGCGGGCCTTGTCGAGGTGGTCGGAGGAGAAGTCGGGCAGCGGGTCGAGGGCGACCGGGCGCTGCTTCTCCAGCCCGGTGCGGGCGAAGAAACTGTGGCCGAAGCCGAAGGTGATCGTCAGTGAGGACGGGCCGGCGTCCCGGGCGACGTCTGTGTCGTCCTGCGTCATGCTCTCGCCCGCCATCAGCCGCCGGGCCGTCTCCGACCAGCGGCGCAGCAGTGCTGCCGCCTCCTTGCGGCCCGCGCCCGCCGCCAGGTCGAAGGCGACGACATGGCCGTGGGCCTGGAGGCCCTCGGTGATGCCGGCCTGATGTTTCCCGTGAAACATCGCTTCATCGGCGCCCAGCGAGGTGAGCGGGGTGGCCTCGGCGGGCCGGGCGGCATAGCCCACGGCCCCGCCCGCCGCGCCGAGGACGAGCCCGGTGGCACCGGCGGTGCCGAGCAGCTTCCGCCGCGAGAGGCCCTCGACGGAGGGGCTTTCCCCCGAAGCGGAGGCGCCCCCCTCCACGAGGGGAGTTCGAGTCTCCGGAATGGACTGTTCAGCCATGGTGCGGTTCAGCCGATCTGCGCGTTCTTGGAGACGGTCGTCTGGTCGATGTCGGAGGTGCGCACGGTCACGGCGACCTTCCAGTCGCCCGCCATGGGGATCTGCACGCCGGTTGCCGACCAGTGTCCGGTGGCGATGCGGTCGGGGTTGACGGGCAGCGGCCCGATCTTCTTGGACTCCAGGGTGAAGGCGACCTTCACCTCGGGGACGTCGAAGGCGCGGCCGTTGGGGCGCTGGACGTAGACGTGCATCTCGTTGCCGCCCACGCGCGCGGGGTCGAGGTCGACGGTCACGACGCCCTTGCCGTCCTCGCCGCCGGTGTCGAAGGACATGTCCAGGGTCAGCGCCCCGGAGGACGCGTCCCCGGATGCGGAGGACGAGGAGGACGAGGATGACGACGTGGCCGCCTTCGCGTCCTCCTCCGTGCGCCCCGGCTCGGTCTGCGTCAGCACGGTTGTCACGGCCAGCAGGACGACGGCGACGCCCGCCTCGGCGAGCACCGAGCGGCGCAGCCCGAACCGGTTCGGGTCGGCGTCCCGCGTCCGCTTCTGCTGTGCCGCGTCCATCGCGGCGCGCTGCCTGGCGAGTTGGGTGGCGCGCTTGGCACTGCTCGAGCCCTTCGCACCGCCGGCGGCGACCCGCTCCTTCTGCGGCGCCTGCTTGCTCCGCTGGACCACGGTGTCCGCCAGCTGCGAGGTCCAGCGCCGCGAGATGTACGCGATGCCGACCAGCAGCGCCACGAGCCCGATCTTGACCAGCAGCAGCTGTCCGTACCGGGTCTCGGTGAACGCCGACCAGGAGCCCAGCTGGCGCCACGACTGGTAGACGCCGGTCACGACCAGCGCGACGACGCTGCCGAAGGCGACGGTCGAGAAACGTCGTACGGCAGTGGCCTCGATCGGGGTGTCCGAGCGGTACAGGGCCACGAGGAGTGCGGACAGCCCGCCCAGCCAGGCCGCGACGGCCAGCAGGTGGACGACGTCGACGGGCATCGCGATGCCCGGCTGCAGCCCGGTCGAGGCGTGCTCGGCCATGGCCCAGCTCGCCGCGAGCCCGGCGGCGACGACCGTACCGCCGACCGCGAGCCCGAAGGTCAGGTCCCGCTTCTCCTCGTCCTCCCGCTTGTCGTACGCCCCGAAGAGCACGGCGATGAACAGGGCGGCGGCGGCGAGCAGCAGCAGCCGGGACACCAGCGCGGCGCCCGTCTTGGTCTGCAGCACGTCTCCGAGCAGGTTCAGGTCGAAGATGTCGCCGACCTTGCCGGAGCCGGTGTAGGAGCCGCGCAGGAGCAGCAGCAGGAGGGTGGCCGCGGTGATCGTCAGCCAGCCGGAGACGACGAACCGCTGCATGACCCGCACACCGGAGCCGCGCTGCCAGCAGGCGAGGACGAAGGCGGCCCCGCCGACCAGGACGATGAAACCGGCGTACGACATGTACCGCCCGAATCCGTACAGCCAGCCGACGACCCCGCCGCCCGCGGTGTCTCCGGAGGAGACCGAGACGGAGGTGGTGGAGGGGGCGCCGACGGAGAAGGTGTAGGCGCCGGCGACGGGGTGGCTGTCGGCGGAGACGACCTGGTAGGTGACGGTGTAGGTGCCGTCGGGCAGGCCGCTGTGGAGTTGCACGGCGTACGTAGTGCCGCTCAGGTTGGTCGGCTTGCCCTGCTGGACGGCCTTGCCCTTGGGGTCGAGGACGCGCAGCGAGTCGCTCGACAGGGCGACCTTCTCGGAGAAGGTCAGCGAGACCTGGGTGGGTGCCTTGTCGACCACCACCCCCTGCTGGGGGGCGCTGCCGGTGAGCGCGGCGTGCGCGGAGGCGGGTCCGGCGGTGGCGAGCAGCAGGCCGGTCGCGGCCAGGAGCAGCAGTACCAGGGTCCGGACGCGGGGGGCGATGGTCTGCGTCAAGGTGGTCCCTCCCTCAGTGTCCGGTCTTCGGGACGTATGTCGCCGACTTCACCGGCATCTTCACGACGACGGGGTCGGACTTGGTGAAGTGGAGTTCGACGGAGACCGTCTGACCCTGTTTCGGCTTGCTCTTCAGCTTGTCGAACATCAGATGGTTGCCGCCGCTTTTGAACACGAGTTGACCGTGTGCGGGGAGGGAAAGTCGAGAGACCTCCTCCATCGCACCGCCGACCGTCTCGTGCATGGTGACCTCGCCGTCGTCGCTGGTGACCGAGGTCAGCTCGTCCTTCGTACCGCTGTCGTTGGCGATGGTCAGGAAGCCGGCCGCCATGTCGGCGGAGACCGGCTGTGGGATGTAGGCGCCGGAGACGGAGATGCCGCCGCTGTCGGAGTCCGAACAGCCGGTCAGGGCCAGGGCCCCGGTCAGCACCACCAGAGGCAGAACCGGGCGCCTCACGGGTTCGCCCCCTTGATGATCTTGGGGAGGTCCTTGGTGTAGTCGTCGACGGTGGCGTCCTCGCCGTAGAGGACGTACCCCGCGTCGGTCTTCGGGGAGAACGCGACGACCTGGGTGCCGTGCACCGAGACGGTCTTGCCGGTCTTCTTGTCCTTGTGCGTCGGCTCGATGGAGATGCCGAGGGTGCGGGCGCTCGCCTGGATGGTGGAGAAGTCGCCGGTCAGGCCGACGAACTGGGTGTCGATGCCCTTGAGCCACTTGCCGAGCTCGGTGGGGGTGTCGCGGTCCGGGTCGGTGGTGACGAACACGACGGTCAGCTTGTCCTGCTCGGACTTGGGCAGCTGCTTCTTGGCGACGGCGATGTTGTTCATCGTCAGCGGGCAGATGTCGGGGCAGTGCGTGTAGCCGAAGTAGATCAGCGTCGGCTTGCCCTTGGTCTCCTTGCGGAGGTCGTACTTCTCGCCCTGGGTGTCGGTGAGCACCAGGTCCGGCTTCTCGAACGGCTGGTCGAGAACGGTGGCGGCCTTGTCGGAGCCGGCTTCCTCGGACACCACGGTGACCGGTGAGCCGCTGTCGTCACCGCTGCCGCAGGCGGAGAGGGTCAGGGTGGCGGCGGCGAGCAGCGCGGCCGCGGCGAACGTCTTCTTGCGCATAGAAAAATGTCCCAGATGTGGTGGTGCCGGCGCGCACCGGGGTCGACCCGGTGCGCGCACCGCGGACAAACGGGTCAGGCGTTGGTGCGCCGACGGCCGGCGAGCACGCCGTACCCCACGCCCACCACGCCGACGACGATGCCGACCACGCCGAGCACGCGCGCGGTGGTGTCGCTGCTGTCGGCGGGGGCGGTCGTGGTGGCTGCTGCTGCCTCGGTCTCGTCGGAAGCCTCTTCCGTGGAGCCGTGGTGCCCGTCCTCCGAGGCGGCGGACAGGGTGAGCACCGGGGCCGGTGTCTCGGGCTCCTCCTCGCCCTCCTTCTGCTCCTCGATCCAGCGGACGACGTCCTTGTTGGAGTACGTCTGGATCGCCTTGAAGACGAGTTCGTCGGTGTCCTCGGGCAGCGCGCCGACGGAGAGCGGGAACTTCTCGAAGGAGCCGGGCTCGATGCCGTCGCCGGTCGCGGTCCAGGTGACCTTGGTGACGGCCTCGGAGATCTGCTCGCCGTGCAGCTCGAGCGGCTTGTCGAGCTTGGACTTGGTGACCTTGACGTCCCAGCCGGCGATCGGCTGCGTCATCACCGAGGCCAGCGGGTGGTCGGTGGGGAAGTTGACCTCGAGCTTGGTGGTCGAGGCGTTGTCGCGCTCGTTGGGCACCTTGAAGTCGATGACGGCGTAACCGCCCTTGGCGGCGGTGCCCTCGGGCGAGACGCTGACGTGGGCGAACGCGGGCGAGGACAGGACGACCACGGCCGAGGCGGCGAGGGCGCCGGTGGCGGCGAGACGAGAAACCTTCATGGAAGAGCACTCCACTTCGAAACGGATTCCGGTGCTGAAGAGGGGGTGTGCTGTGCGCACACGCGCGTGCCGCACGACGGCGGCCCCTCCATGCACGGGAGTGCGGTCGCGTCGTGTCAGGCAGCGAGGACGAGTGCGGCGGCGGGCGGGCCGCGCCTGATCACCGTGTGCTGGAGTGCGGTGGTACGGGGCTTCGGCGGCGCGAGCAGAGCGGTGCGCGCGAGGCGCGGACCGGCCTCGGGCGCCCCCGGCAGCCCGGCACGCAGGGCGCGCACCAGCGCGAGCGCCCCGCGCAGGGATCGTACGAGCGCCCCCTCCGCGACCGAATGCGCCGAGTACGCGGACAGTTCGACGAGCCGCAGCAGCGCCAGATCCCCCCGGCGCAGCAGCCATCCGGCGGCGACGGCGGCGAGGACGTGCCCGAGCAGCATCGGCAGGGACGGCAGCAGGGAGGCGGAGGAGCCGGTGGCCATGGCGTCCGTCGGGTGGTGCGCGGAGCTCGCAGCGGGGTGGAGCCGTGCCTCGACGAGGATCTTCTGGGCCTGCGCGGGGCTGATCGCCGCCGCGGTGGCCCCGCACGCGAGCCGCGTGGCCTGCTCGACCAGCGAGGCGTCGGACGCCGAGGCCGCGGAGCCGGTGAACATCGCACTCGCGGAGCCCGTGGACATCGCACTCGCCGACGTCCCGTGCTGCCCCAGTCCGAACACCACGTGCAGCGCGGTCTGTCCGACGGCGAGCAGGGGGGCGATCGCGGTCAGCGAGCGGGCGCGTCCGGCGAGCGGTGCCACGACCAGGACGGTCCCCAGGAATCCCGCGGCCAGCGACCACAGCGGAACCGTGGCGCACGAGGCGAGGGTGTGACCGGCCGCGGCCAGCACGACGCAGACCGCGGCGAACACCGCGGCCCGCAGTATCCGGAAGTCTCTTCCGGAACGCGCCGTGCACGCGTGGGGGGCAGTCATGGCGGGCTCATCATCGCACTGGGCTTATGGGCCTCATACGGCAGGTCCACAAGATGACGTACGCGATGTACGACCGGAACGTCACCTTCTGTTGCCAGCTGCCCCACATACACCGATCATCGCCACCGGCGCATCCCCCATATGGGCGGCATCACGTCAACTGTGTGCTTACACACGGGCCTGGGCGGCAATACGTAACGGTATGTCGAGCCGCGGCCAGGAGGCTGGAGCATGAGCATCTGGTGGTCACTCCATCTGAGGCGCGACGCCGCGAGCGTTCCGCTCGCCCGGCGCCTGCTGCTCGGCACCATGGAGACCGCGGGGGTCGACCCCGACGTGTCGTACGACCTCTCCCTGGCGCTCAGCGAGGCGTGCGCGAACGCCGTGGAGCACGGCGGGGACATGGCGTCCGACGGCGCCTCGGCGACGTACTCGGAGGCCTACAGAGTCACCGCCTACCTCGACGGCGAGAAGTGTCGTATCGAAGTCGCCGACTCCGGCCCCGGATTCACCCGCGCCCAGCCCGTCCGCCCCGCTCCCAGCAGTGCCGAGAACGGCCGCGGACTCTGTCTCATCCAGGAACTCGCCGATCACGTCCACATCGGCAACAAGCCCGGCCGCCGGGGCGCGGTGGTGAGCTTCGACAAGATCCTGAAGTGGAAGAAGGACGCCCCTCTGGTGGCGGTGTGACGCTCTTTCAGCCGGAGACCCTTTCCGTCTGACGCCCCCTCCCACCCGACGCCCTTTCCGCCGACGTCATGACTCCTGAGATTCCGGTCTGCATACTGACCGGACGGGAAATCGGCGTGACGTCGGGCCACGGGGGGACTGACCATGGCGTGGACGGTACTGGCGGGGGACGGACGGCGGCTGTCGGTCGAGGAGCGGGGTGATCCGCAGGGCCGTCCGGTGTTCCTGCTGCACGGCACCCCCGGCAGCAGACTCGGACCCGCGCCGCGGCCGTCGGTTCTCTACCGCATGAGGGTCCGGCTGATCACGTTCGACCGGCCGGGATACGGAGGTTCGGACCGCAGTCCGGGCCGTTCGGTGAGCGCGGCGGCCGAGGACGTCCGCCTGATCGCCGACGCCCTCGGGATCGGCAGGTTCGGGGTGGTGGGCCGCTCGGGCGGCGCCCCGCACGCGCTCGCCTGTGCGGCGCTGCTTCCGGAGCGCACGGCACGGGCCGGCTCACTGGTCGGGCTCGCCCCTCCGGACGCCGCCGACCTCGACTGGTTCGACGGTATGACCGAGGCCAACGTCCACGCGTACGTCAACGCGGCCGCGGGCCGGCACCGCCTCACCGCCACGCTGGGGCGCCGCACACTGACGATCCGCGCCGATCCGGCGGCCTCCATCGCCGAGATGCGCAGCGGACTGCCCGAGTCCGACCGCTGGATCATCGCGGACGCCGGCATCCGGGCCATGCTGGAGCGCAACTTCGCCGAGGGACTGCGCAGTTCCGCCGACGGCTGGGTGGACGACGTCATGGCGTTCAGCACCGGCTGGGGCTTCGAGCCGTCGGGCATCACCGCCCCCGTCTTCCTCTGGCACGGCGAGGAGGACATCTTCGCCCCGGTGGAACACACCCGCTGGCTCGGCCGCAACATCCCCGGGGCCCGCGTCGAGGTCGAACGCCACGCCGCCCACTTCGGAGCGCTGCGCGTGATGACCCGCATCATCGGATGGGCCTCCCGGCACGACGGGTGAGCCCGACGGACGAGCCCGACGGACGAGCCCGACGAATGGGCATGACGGATGAGTACGACGGCTGAGCGCCACGGATGAGCACCACGGATGAGCACCACCCGCCCGGTCACACCTGCTGCGGCTCCAGATCCCGGTCGATCCGCAGCCACCCGACCGCCGCCGCGCTCAAGGGGTGAGTCTCGCCCAGGCGTTGGATCAGTTCGGTCTCCGCCTCCTGATGGAGCTGGGTGGCCTCCTTGTCCCGGCCCAGCTCGCGGAGGGTGATCGCGAGGTTGGCCATGCTGCTCAGCGTGTCGGGATGGGTGGCGCCGAGCCGCCCCCGCAGGCCGGTCACGGCCAGCCGCTCCCAGCGCTCGGCCTCATCGAGGCGACCGAGGTCGGCCAGGGCGTTGGCGAGGGTGGTCCCCGTGCTGAGGGTGGACGGGTGTTCGTCGCCGAGGGCCGCCGCGAGGCTGGCGCGGGCCTGTTCGGCCAGTACCGCGGCCTGCTCCGGCTCGCCGAGGGCCCGGTGGTAGGTCGCCAGGTTGTTGAGGCAGAACATGGTGAACGGGTGTTCGGGACCGAAGGAGTTCCGGTAGCCCGCCTGTACCTCCGCGATCTGCTGCACGGCCCGCCGGGCCCCCTGCTCGGGGTCGGTGGCGAAGTAGTCGGCGGCGAGATTGAGCGCGCAGGCCAGTTCCTCGGGAATGGAGCGGCCGTACCGGTCGCGGTAGCGGGTGTGGGTCTCCCAGGTCTGCTCGCTCAGCCGCAGCGCCTCCTCGAGCCGGCCCGCCCTGCGCAGGGACACGGCGAGGCTCTTGTCGACCCGCAGCACCTCCGGAACGTACGGGTTGAGCACCTGCCCGAAGTTGTCCCTGACCTCGCGCAGGATCTCCACCGAGTCGTCGTACTCGCCGAGCTCCCTCAGGTCGCGGGCGTAGTGGCTGCGGGTGGTGAGCGTGTACGGGTGCAGCGGGCCGTCCAGCGCGGTACGGCGGCGCACGGTGTCCTCGTCGAGCTGCAGAGCGGCCTCGCTGTCCCCGGTGAGGCGGTGGTCGATGGCGAGGTTGTTGGCGGAGCGCAGGGTCCGGGAATCGTCCTCGCCGAGGATCTCGCGGAATCCGCTGTAGATCCGCTGGTCCAGCTGCAGTGCCTCGTTGAAGCGGCCGAGCGCCCGCAGGTCGGCGGCCACACTGCCGGAGGTGATGAGCAGGGAGGGGTGGCCCTCGCCGAGGAGCCGGCGCTGTGAGACCAGGGTGTCCTCGTCCATCTTGCGGGCGGCCTGGTACTCGCCCTGGGAGCGCAGGATGTTGGCCAGCTCGAAACGGAGGTTGAGGATCTGCTCGTCGTTGGAGTCCGGGAACTCGGTGCTCCAGAACTCGTTGAGCTGCGTGCCCAGGGTGCGGGCGACATGGAGTTCGCCGCGCTTCCACAGATAGCGCATCCGGTCCACCATCAGCTGCCGGGGCTCCTCCTCCGCGCACTCGCGGATGTTGGAGGGGACCAGATGCGGCCAGATCACCTCGAACTCGTCCCACTTGGCGGGGTCGTCCACCGCGCCCTCGGGCGGCCGTACGGCGGCGAGGATGCGGTGCACCTCGTGGACGGTGTCCTCGGCCACCTCCGGGGCCATGCTGTCGCGCACCGCGGCCTGGACCAGCCGGTGCACCTGGATGGAGTTGTCGGTGGAGTCGACCTTGGCCAGCGCGAACTTGCGCAGCGCCTGGGTGACCTTGCCGAGCATGTACCGGGCGCGCAGGTCCTTGTCGTAGGGCAGCAGTGCCTTGATCATGGGGTCGCTGCCGACGAGGGCCATGGAGATCGGCTCGGCGGACAGGAAGCTGCACAGTTCGAGCAGCCGGGCCGCCGCGGGGGATTCATGGCGCAGCCGGGCGATCGAGATGTTCCAGGTGGCGCCCACGGAGGACGGGTACTCCACGGCGTCGACGGCGGCCGGCACCGACAGCACCCTGGTGCTCTGCTCGCGCAGCTGCTCGATGTACTCGCCGACGGGCGTCGCGGTCGTCTCCAGCCAGCCCGCCGCGACCTCGATCGCCAGGGGCAGGTCGCCGACCGCGTCGGCGACCAGGGCCGCGTCCTCCTCGCTCAGTCCCGGAACCCGCCGGGTCAGGTGCTCGACGCTCTCCTCCCGGGTGAAGACGTCGACCTGCAGCGGCCGCACCTGGGTGGAGGTCGGCTTGGTGCGGGTGGTGACCAGGAGATGGCCGTAGACCTCGTCCGGGATCGGGCCGGTCAGCTCGCCGAACCGGTTGATCACCTGGTCCAGGTCCTCGACGTTGTCGAAGACCAGCAGCCAGCGCTTGTACGGGCGGGCGGCCCTGAGCGCCTGGAGCGCGGCCTCGACGGCCTCGGACACGTCGTCGCCGATGCTCGGGTCGAGCCGCCGGCCGAGGTCGGCGAGCTTGGGCGCGACCAGGTCGGGCTGTTCGGCGTCGACCCACCACACCAGGTCGTAGTCGGCCTTGAAGCGGTTGGCGTACTCGCGGGCCAGATGGGTCTTTCCCACGCCGCCGAGACCGTGCAGCACCTGGGGCAGCCGCTGTCCGGTGGCGGCGGCCACGAACTGGCTGCGCACCTGCTCCAGGATCGGCGAGCGGCCGGTGAAGAACGGGTAGCGGGGCTGGACGTTGGACACGCTGGTGCTGGTGTTCGGGAAGCGTGTGCCGTGCTGGCGGGCGACCGTCTGGGGCGATCCGGGGCGGCCCAGACCGGTGAGCAGCACGGTCGTCGCCGTCTCCTCGTCCAGCCGGGCCAGATCTATGGTGCCGCCCCGGCTCGCGTTCGGGATCTGTTGCACGTCCCCGACCCGCAGGGCGACCGGCTGGTGCTTCTGCGAACCGCCGAAGTGCACCGTGGCCTCCCAGGCCGCCATGGCCGTGCGGGAGCTGAGGAAGGTGGGGGAGACCACGGCGAGCACCCGGTGCGAGCCGCCGGAGACGGCCTCGCCGCCGACCTCCAGGGTCGTCATCGCCCGCACGTCCTGGGAGACCACGTCGAACCGCGCCTCGCGCAGCACCGACTCCAGCCAGTCCACCCACATCCGGTCCTCGGAGACGTACTGCAGCAGCAGCTTCGACGGCGGCAGGGGGCGGCGGCGGGTGTAGGCCGTGACGTACTGGTTGCGTTTGACGTCGTTGAGGGGCGGCAGGGAGGCCACCCGGCCCGCGGTGACGACGGAGGTCAGCCGTTCGCAGGCGGTCAGCATGGAGCTGGCGACCTTGGGCGGGTCGCCGAAGGGGGCGAGGATCTCCTCGTAGGCGTAGTAGGGGCGGTAGGGGATCTCCACCGCGCCCCAGTAGGCGTCGAGTTCCTCGGCGTCCAGGCCGCTGGGCAGGCCTTCGAAGCGTTCCCGGGCCAGCGCCCGTCCCGCGTCGACCTTGTCCTTCTCGCCGTCGTCGATGCGCATGGCGACCGGGAGGATGCGGATCCCCTTGTCGCCGTAGCGCTCCTCGATGTCCTGGGCGACCGCGGCGGCGCCGTCGATGCTCTGGTCGCTGAGGGTGTAGCAGACCACCAGGGTGCTGGGCATCTGCACGGTGCAGATGTCGGCGAGGTCGCTGTGGCCGGTACGGCTGTCGATCAGTGTGTAGTCGTAGTACCGCTCCATGTCCGAGCGCATCGCGTCGAAGAACTGCCCGCCGCCGTAGCTGCTGTAGAAGCTGTCCCAGTCCATGTTGCCGACGATCGGGTAGTCGCGGTGCTGCATGCCGGCCGACAGGAAGTCCAGGCTGCCCGGCCTCGGGAAGGTCCAGTCCAGGGAGATGGCATGGGGGCGGACGCGGGCGTAGCGGCGGTGCCAGTCCGGCTCGCGGTCGGGGAGGTCGCGCAGTGCCTCGCGGCGGTAGTCGTCGATCAGGTTGATCAGGCCGGGGGTGGCCCGCAGTAAGGAGGGCTTGAGGAACGGGTGGAAGAACCGGTGCAGGCCCGGGGCCTCGAGGTCCCAGTCGACGGCGAGCACGCGATACCCGTTGGCGGCCAGGATCCAGGCCACGTTGGCGAGCGCCATGGTCCGGCCGGTCCCGCCCTTGTACGAGTAGAAGGTGATCACTGAACCCTTGCGGTTCTCGGTCATGGAGCCCTCCGCTGTGTCGGCCTTGCTCTTCCCTCGTGCCGTGCCCGCCGGGTCTCCCGGCATTGTGCTCAGACGGGATTTCCCAGCCTGGGCAGCCATGGAGGATCGGTGGGCGCCCCCGGCGGCGGGTAGGTCTTCGCGTGGGCCTCGTAGTAGGTCACTGCCTGTCGTACGGCCTTGTGGAGTTCGGCCTGGAAGGCTTCCAGGGTGCGGATGCCACCGCTGTGCGACCGGTGGCCCGAGCCGACGGTCTGCCGTGCGGCCAGGGACCGGTCGGTGAGTTCCTGCAGCTGCCGCTCCCGGTCCGGGGGGATCGCGTCGTCCTTGTACTGGGGGATCATCACGCTGATCCAGGGCCGCTGCTGCTCGCCCAGCTGCGCCAGGAGCTGGGTGACGCGCGGGGAGTGCAGGGCCCACCGGTCGAGCAGCAGCAGGACGGGGGCGGTGGGCGGGCCGGCGGAGAGGAGGCGGTCGGCGTCGTTCTCGAAGTCGCTGACGGTGACCTGGAAGTTCATGGCCCGCACGAGGTCGGCGGCGTGCTCCGCGATGGGGCGGGTCGACACGGGGTGGTACGGGTTCCACTCGGCCGGCGTGTCCCCGTAGGAGTCGGGCACCCGCCCCGGGGGCAGGTCCGACCGGGAGGGGGCGATCACCGTGACGTCGAACTCGGGAGGGTGCGCGGCGTCGCCGAAGGCGCTGGGTAGCGACTCGTACTGCCGGAAGATCTGCCCTTCCTCCAGGTCGATGGCCCTGCTGGCGCGCACGATCCGCTGGGCCAGCCGGTACACGGCGCGTTCGTACTGCTCGTTGAGGTAGCTGAGCTTGGTCAGTCCGTAGAACCCCTCCGCCGCGTAGTCGTCCCCGAACTCCGTGTGGTGGAACTGCAAGTCCTTTGCCACCTGGGGCAGTTGGGCGAGTTCGACGGGGACCCATAACGCCGGGACGATGGCGCTCTCGTGTGACTTCCCGCGCAGGGCCCGGCGGTAGATCTCCCGCTGGGAGAACGCCCACCACTCACGGCCGCACTGTTCGCTGATGAAGTACCGGGGCGAGTACAGCGGCACGAACACCTGGCACCGGGCCAGATTCTCCGACAGCTTGTCCGTCCACCGCGTTCCCAGCGCTATTTCCTGGTCCAGGAACCCGGCCTTCTCGCCCACCTGTAATGACGTCATCTCCAGGATGTGCTTGCACAGGTCGTCGTACAGCTTCTTCACCCACGGGTTGGGGCCGGCGACTTCGGAGGCGTTCGGCGGCGTGTGCGCATAACTGAGGAAGAAGTACGGCCGTCCGCTCCTGGGGTCTTCCGCATCCACTCGCACGAATACCCCCCGATACGCCGCCGATGACGATCCAGTGTAGGAACGGCAGCCTCAACTGCGGAACAGTGCAGCGAAGTTGACAGCGGGAAGGGTGAGGTGACGGAGCGTCAGTCGCGGAGGATGAACGACATGACGATGAAGATGGCGGCCAGCAGGCCGAACGCCGCGCCCGCGCCCAGGCCCACTGCCGGGTAGAACTTCAGGTGGCCGACGGCGTAGCCGAAGATGCCCGTGATGAGGCCGCCGAGAATCGAACAGAGCACCGCGACCAGCGCGTAGTGCTTGCGCTTGCTGCGCGGAACGGGCGGATCCTCGTGCGGCGGACGGGGATCGGGGGTGGGCCCTGTCGGCTGCGGACCGGGGTGGGGTGCGGGAGAGGACACGAGGACTCCAGGGCTCGCGCTGTGTGGCGGGCGGAATCTATACGCCAGGTGGATCGGGTCGCGTCACCACGACCGGTTCTCAGCGCCGTTCCGGGCGCCCCTATTGCGTGGCGAGCCCCTTGTGGTCCGCCGCCGTCCTGCGGGCCTCGGCCAGAGCACCGGCGCTCACCGGATCCGTCAGCCGCGGCGAAACGGTCTCCCCCATGGCCGTCACGAACCGCTCCCCCAGCTCCGTCAGGGCCCCGGAGCCGGCCAGCGTCCGCACCGCCTCCACGGTCTGCTCGCGCCACCGGGCGAACTGCACCTCGGCGGCATGCGCCTCGGCACCGCCTGCCGCGGTCCGCCGCCGCGCGCGCCAGTAGTCCACCACGGCGATGTGCGCGTACGTCCCCTGCAGCAGCCCCTCCAACGGCCGCGGATCCGGACGCCAAGGCGCGTAGAACAGCCGCTCGCAGCCGGGGTCGTAAAGATCCGTCAGATCGAGTACGGCGCCCAGCTTGACGTGCTGGAACTCGTGCACCAGCAGACACGCCAGGGTCTGAGGCTCCCCGGGCCGCGCGATGGCGACCGCGCCGAAGGCGTCCCGCGCCGCCGAGCTGATGTCCGCGCCTGTGGCGGCCTCCCGCAGCGGGGTGACGACACTCAGCCCCGCGGCGAGTCCTGGCGCGTACGCGGGCAGTTCGCGCCGGATCCACTCCCACGCGGCGGCGAGATCGCTCCGCCACTCCTCGGCCGCCGCGGCGGACAGCCGGGCCCGCACGGGATACCCGTGGGCGTCCCGCCAGGGGTCCGTGTCCTCCAGGGTGACGGCCCAGCCGGACAGTTCGAACCGGTGCCGGGTCAGCCACGCCTGATCCGAACCGGCCTTGCGGCCCACGAGGTGCTCCCGCCCCGAGACCCGGACCCTGAAGCCCTCGTCCCCGCCCGCGGTGACCCGCGCCTCGCCCGCCTCGCCCACCACCAGCGCGCCCAGCGTCGGCAGCCGCAGCACCCCGGAGCCGGTCGGCACGGTGACCGTGCCCGCCCGCCCGGACCGCAGCAGCACCGCCGCGGCGAGCTCCGCCACCCCGCGCATCGCGATCGGACCGGCTTCCGCGTCGCCGGCCAGGGCCCGCTGCGCCCAGGGCCGCAGGTAGGGGTGGGCCAGCACCGCGTCCACCGACTCGGGCGCCTCGGCATCGAGGACCGCCAGGGTCTCCCAGGCCGCCGTACCGGTCGCGTCGTGCGGACTGTCGTGCCATACGGCGGCGAGGAGTTCGCGGTTGACGGTCAGCTCGTGCCGGGCCAGCGCCTCCACGGCGTCGGCGCCGCCGAAGCCGGCGGCGAGTTCGCCGAGGTGCGCGTCTTCCAGGGGGAGTCGGGGCACGGACATCCTCTGGGCCTCCCTGTCGCGGATCCCGGTGATGAGCTGTTTCAGGTCGGCGCAGTACACGGACGGGTTCATGAACTCGCCGGCACCGCTCCCGGAGCGGTAGCGGTGCGCATACAACCCGCCGCCGCACGACTGGACGACCTCACAGGCGCGGCAGGTGTCGCACAGCCCCTCCAGCCCCAGCTGCCGGGCCACGATGCCGGGGTGCGCGGCCATCGCGTCCAGCGAGTCGGCGGTGACGTTCATGCCGGTGCCGGGTGCTCCGTCGTACGCCGTCTTCAGCGAGTCCGCCTGCTCGAGCGAGCCGTCGGTCTCGATGACCGCCAGCTCCACCGGCGCCAGTCCGAGGGACTCGGTGAGACTGTTCGCCCCGCGCAGGGTGCGCAGCACGGAGTCGAGCACCCGTACCCCCATGGGCCGGCCCGCCGCGGTCCAGCGATCATGGACGGTCAGCAGCCAGTCGCCGTACGACATGCTGTCGGCGGGGCGTGCCGGTGGCTCTTCCCAGGTGGCGTGGGGGAGCAGGAAGTCGATGCGCGGCGGCGCGAGTTCGGCCAGGGCGTCGTAGACGGCGATGGGGTCGTTGCGCAGGTCGATCGTGCAGAGCAGGCCGGCGAAGAGGTGCCGGTAGCGGGGGCGGTTCAGCAGGGCGATCGCGCGCAGCACCTGGTCGTGGCTGCTGCGGCCGTTGCGATAGCGGCGGTGCAGGTCGTTGGCGGCGCGGTCGCCGTCGAGCGAGATACCGACCTTGATGTCGAACTCCGCGAACAGGTCGCAGAACTTCTCGTCGAGGGTGACGCCGTTGGTGTGGATGCGTAGATCGAGGGCGCTGACGCCGGACAGGGCGGTCTGTAAGTTCTCCGCCGCCCGGCGCAGTCGCGCCCGTCCGGCGAGGAGGGGCTCCCCGCCGTGCAGGACGACGTGAACGGTGTCGAGCCGATGGGCGCGGGCGTGCTCGGAGATGCGCCGGGCGGTGAGGTCCAGGATCTCACCGGAGATCACCTGGGGACGGCCTCGCCAACTCTGGTCCGCATGTTCGAACACATAGCAGTGATCACAGGCGAGATCACAGCGGCTGTGCATCTTCAGTACGAACTGACTCAGGGGGTGCGGCGACGGGTCCATGAGCGCACGGTGCGGTTGCCTGCCCGGGGGCCGGCGGTCAGACCGCCGACTGGAACGCTGCGACCGAGACCCGGGCGGGCCCGCGGCCCGGGGTGCCGTGCGACACGACACGGGTGAGGGCACCGGAGCCGAGACCGTCCGCGCGGGCGGCGAGCCGCACCAGCGGGACCCGCTCGGGTCCGGCGGTCTGCGGCTTCCCCGGCTCTTCGGCCGAGGCGGTGGTGGGCGCGTTCATGGCGAACCTCGATCTTCCGTAAGTCCAGGCAAAACGGATATTACGGACACCTGGAGCGTTCCGCGTGGCGAACACGCTCGTAACTGGGAGTGGGGCAGCCATGAAACCACACGGGCCGAGCGGCCGGTGAGGTGCACGGCGGTCGTTCAACTCCGCTTCTGGGCAAGGGGAGTTGTGCATATGACCATACGGCTGCGACTCCTTGTTCCCGAGGGAGTGTCTGGCGTGGGTTTTTTCGGTACGGGAGTCGTTCTTATAGGGATTCAAGGGATACCCGACCGGTTTCCACACTCAAGGGCGGGTTATCAAATCGTTACCATATCCGGGGGTTAAAACGGCGGCGCCCGCGCGGAGTTCACCCGCGCGTGTCACGGCCGCACCCCCGTGCGCCCGCCCAAGGCGCCGGTTTCAGCTTTTTCAGCATCCTCAGCCTGCACACAGCACACGCTCAAGGTCCTGACGGGCGCCCTTTCTAATTTCATGACCATGACGGGAAACCACAAGGACAAGAGCATCAGCCGGCGCCGCGCGATCGCGGTGACCGGCGGCACGGTCGCGGCCGGTGGTCTCGCCGTCGCCGGGTACCAGTCGGCCTTCGCCGACACGGCCGATGCCACCACCGAGGCGTCGGCCACGGCATCGGCCACGAGCACCAGCAGCGAGTGCATGACGCTCATGACGAGCGTCACCGAGGGTCCGTACTACCTCGACGGCGCCCTGGTCAGAAAAGACATCACCGAGGGCAAGAGCGGCGTCCCGCTGACGCTGCGCCTCACCGTCGTCGACGCCACCGACGGCTGTACCCCGGTCTCCGGCGCGGCCGTCGAGATCTGGCACTGCGACGCCTGGGGCTACTACTCCGGCTACACCACCGCCAACCCCGGCGGCTCCGCGCCCGCGGAGAGCGAGGACGGCTCGACCGCCAACGACAACACCTACCTGCGCGGCTACCAGATCGCCAACGAGAACGGTGTCGTCAAGTTCGAGACGATCTTCCCGGGCTGGTACACGCCCCGCACCTGCCACATCCACCTCAAGGTCCACACCGGCGGCGAGAAGGAGGACGGCACCTACGAGGGCGGCAAGGTCAACTACACCGGCCAGCTGTTCTTCCCGGACGACGTCGCCGAGGAGATCTTCACGCTGGAGCCGTACTCCCAGCACTCCGGCACCTACACCGAGCTGGCCGACGACATGGTCTACGACGGCGGCGGCACCTCCAGCGGCCTGCTGACCCTCAAGGCCGTCCACAAGAAGGACCCGTCCAAGGGCTACAAGGGCTCCATCACCCTGGGCGTCGACCCCGACGCCGAGAGCACCGGCGCGGGCGGCGGCGGTGGCGGCACCCCGCCGAGCGGCGCTCCCACGGGCGAGCCGCCGACCGACAGTGCCAGCGCCTCGGCCTCGGCCTCGGCCTCCTCGTAAGGTACGGCCATGAGCAGCCGCGAGGACGAGGCACTGGCGCAGGCCGCCGTGAGCGCGCTGACCGGACAGCTGGCCCTGGCTCCCAAGCCGGGCCTGCCCGATCCGCGTGACCTCGGCGCCCGCGCCACCCGCAAGGACCACTGCTCCCTGCGCTGGTCGGCCAAGGCGCTCGCGCCCGGCCTCACGGCGATGGCCGCCGCCGCCCGCCGTACCGGCGAACCCACCCCGCAGCTGCGCGCGGAGCTGGGCGCGATCGGACGCTGCACCGAACACTCGGTCGGGCTCGCCGGCGGCGGTCACCGCGGCGCCCTGTGGACCCTCGGTCTGCTGGTCGCCGCGGCCGCGCTCGAACCGCGGGCCGGGGCGAAGGACGTCGCCGCGGCCGCCAAGAAGATCGCCGCGCACACCGACAAGCGCGCCCCGCGCAGGCCCTCCCGGGGTTCCTCGGTGTCCGCGAAGTACGGCGCCGCCGGTGCCCGCGGCGAGGCCAGGGCCGGATTCCCGCACGTCCGGCGGGCGTTGGACGCCCTCGCCACCGCCCGCAAGGCCGGCGCCGCCGAACCGGACGCCCAACTGGACGCCCTGATCACCGTGATGTCCACGCTCCAGGACACGGAACTCCTGCACACCGCGGGCCCGCTCGGCCTGCGCCACGTCCAGGCGGGCGCCCGCGGAGTACTGGAAGCGGGCGGTACGGCGACGGAGGCCGGCCGGGACGCCCTGCTCGCCCTCGACGCCGACCTGCACACGCGCGCGTGGAGCCCCCGCGGCAGCGCGGGGCTGCTCGCGGGGGCCCTGTTCCTGGACTCGCTCCCGGCGACGGTCAGCTCACGGGCACGGGCTGCTGCCTGAGACCTGAGGTACGGCCGGCGGCCCGACGGGTCGCCGGCCCCATCGCGTACGACGCCACGAGCGTCGCCCCGCCCAGCAGCAGCCATCCGGGCGTGCCCCACTCCACCAGCAGCGTCGTCAGGACGAGTGGCCCGAGGGTGCGGGCCACGGTGACGCCCGTTCCGAAGAACCCCTGGTACTCGCCGACGCGATCGGCCGGCGCCAGGTCGAAGGACAGCTGCCAGGACCCCGCCGACTGCCCCATCTCCGCGACGACCTGCAGCACCGCACCGGCGACCAGCGCACCCACGGCCACCCATGGCGAGGCGCCCGCCGACAGAGCGAACACCGCGCACGCGGCCAGCATCACCCAGCCGGAGCGCCGCACCGCGCGCGTGGCCGACGCCAGCCCCGTGACCCCGCGGGCCATCCGCACCTGGAACAGCATCACGGCCCCGGTGTTGAGGACGAACAGCGCGGAGACCAGCCAGGTGGGGGCCTCGGTCCTCCCCCACTGCCTAAAGGGCGTGGGAGGTACCCCCAGGCGATCCACAGTGGAATCCCGAGGCTCAGCCACGGCATCCGCAGCAGCAGGACGGTGTTGAGCAGCGTGACGAGGGCGTACGGCCGGTCGCGCAGGACGCCGAGGCGGGCCTTCTGCACAGCCGCGACGGGTGCCACGGCAGGCAACCTCAGCAGCAGCCCCGCGCACACCAGGAAGCTCACCGCGTCCACCGCGAACGTACGCGGCGGAGGGCGCCGTAGCGACGGCCCGCCGCAGCGCCCGCAGCCAGGCGGCCGCCGGAAACACCCCCACGTCCGGACTCCCCGGCCGCAGATCGAACCGAGGCGCACGCGCGCGTACGGACGCCTCCGGCGGTTCGGTGTCGAGGGAGGGCAGCGGGGCGACGCGGGTACCCGACCCTTGCTGAGCGGTCAGGTACCCCTCGGCAACAAGCTGGTCGTAAGCAGCCTTCACGGTCCCCCGAGAGACCCCCAACTCCTCAGCAAGCCGCCGAGTGGCAGGCAACCGAGCCCCAGGAGCAAGCCGCCCATCGCGAACGGCGTCGCGCAGGGCACGCTCAAGCCCGCCGCGGCGCCCTTCACCGACGGCGGGCTCAAGATGCAGGTCCACACCAACGCCTTCAGGGGCGCGGGGCTGTGACATTTGCGGCTCCGCCGCGTGGGCGCGACCAGCCACGACTCACCCGCAGCCGAAACTCAACCCTTCAGCGAAGCCATCCAAGCCTCGACCTCGTCAGACCGGCGAGGCAAACCGGCCGACAGATTCCGGTTCCCGTCCTCCGTCACGAGGATGTCGTCCTCGATCCGCACACCGATACCCCGGTACTCCTCAGGCACGGTCAGGTCATCGGCCTGGAAGTACAGCCCGGGCTCGACGGTAAGAACCATCCCCGGCTCCAGCGTGCCATCGACATACGACTCCACCCGCGCGGCAGCGCAGTCATGAACGTCCATGCCGAGCATGTGACCCGTCCCGTGCAGAGTCCACCGTCGCTGCAACCCAAGCTCCAGCACCCGCTCGACCGGCCCCTCGACCAGCCCCCACTCCACAAGCCGCTCGGTCAGCACCCGCTGCGCCGCGTCGTGGAAGTCCCGGTACTTGCCGCCCGGCTGCACCGCCGCGATCCCGGCCTCCTGGGCGTCGTACACCGCGTCGTAGACCCGCTTCTGGACCTCGCTGTACGTGCCGTTGATCGGCAGCGTCCGCGTGACGTCGGCGGTGTAGTACGTGAGCGTCTCGACGCCCGCGTCGAGCAGCAGCAGATCTCCGGACCGGACCGGCCCGTCGTTCCGTACCCAGTGCAGCGTGCAGGCGTGCGGCCCGGCCGCGCAGATGGAGCCGTAGCCGACGTCGTTGCCCTCGACCCGCGCACGGAGGAAGAACGTGCCCTCGATGTACCGCTCGGAGGTGGCCTCGGCCTTGTCGAGGACCTTCACCACGTCCTCGAAACCACGAACCGTCGAGTCGACCGCCTTCTGCAGCTCACCGATCTCGAACTCGTCCTTGACCAGCCGCGCCTCGGACAGGAAGACCCGCAGCTCCTCGTCCCGCTCGGCGGTGACCTTGTCGGTCAGCGCGGCCTCGATGCCGGCGTCGTACCCACGCACGACCCGCACCGGACCGGTGGCCTCGCGCAGCGCGTCCGCGAGTTCGCGCACGTCGGAGACGGGGATGCCGTACAGCTTCTCGGACTCGACGAGTGAGTGCCGGCGGCCGACCCACAGCTCGCCCTGCCCGGAGAGCCAGAACTCGCCGTTCTCGCGGTCGGAGCGCGGCAGGAGGTACAGAGTCTCCTTGTGACCGCCGGAGGCGACCGGCTCCAGGACGAGCACGCCGTCCTCGGTCTGGTTGCCGGTGAGGTACGCGTACTCGACGGACGCGCGGAAGGCGTACTCCGTGTCGTTCGAGCGGGTTTTGAGGTTGCCCGCCGGGATCACCAGACGGTCGCCCGGGAAGCGAGCCGACAGCGCCGCACGGCGGGCCGCGGTCTCGGTGGCCTGCGGGATCGGCTGCAGGTCGTGCAGCTCGGTGTCGGCCCAGCCGGACTTCATGTTCTCGGCCAGCTCGTCGGACACGCCCGGGTACAGGCCGTTCTTGCGCTTCTTGATCGGCTCCTCAGACTCAGTCTCCGGGGTCTCCGGGGTGAGCTCGTCGGCCACGGTCATCCTCCTAGATACGGCATTGGACCCCCTCCATCGTACGGTCGTACGGAAGGGGGCCCAGGGCCGGAAGACCTGTTACACACCGCTATACGGCGTCACTCGAAGTGTGCGGCGAGCAGCACCACGTCCTCCTCGGAGTCCGCCTCGTCCAGCCCGCCCGGCAGCACCGTCCGCAGGACGTGATCGGCGACCGCGTCCGGGTCGTGCCGCAGCGACTTCGGCACGCTCGCCGCCGCCGCGTGCAGCCGCGCGAAGGCGCGGTCCGTGGCGTCGCCGGTGCGGTGCAGCAGCCCGTCGGTGTACAGCAGAACCGTCTCTCCCGGTTCCGCGCACAGCTCCACGCTCGGCGCCTCCCAGCACGCGAGCATGCCCAGCGGCGCCGACACGGACGTCTCCACGAACTCCGTGCGCCGCTCGCCGATCAACAGCGGCGGGCTGTGCCCGGCACCGGCCAGCGTGATCTTGCGCAGCGCGGGCTCGCAGTAGGCGAACAGGGCGGTGGCCGAGCGGGCCGGCTCGGTGAGCCTGAGCAGCAGTTCCAGGTCGGACAGGACCGCGACGGGGTCCTCGCCCTCCATCACGGCGTACGCCCGCAGGCTGGCTCTCAGCCGTCCCATCGCGGCGATGGCGCTCGGCCCGGAGCCGGTCACCGAACCCACCGCGAGCCCGAGCGCGGCGTCCGGCAGCGGCAGTGCGTCGTACCAGTCGCCGCCACCGCGCGGGCCGGTGCGGTGCCGGGCGGCGAGCCGCACTCCGGCGACGCGGGGGAGCCGGGACGGCAGCAGCTCCTCCCGCATCGTCGCCATGCACGCGCGCGTGCGCTCGACCTCGAGAAGCCGGGCCAGGTGCTCGGTGGCGTAACGGGCGTACAGGCCGACGAGGTGGCGCTGGCGCTCGACGGGCTCGGCGGGCTCGTCGTAGAGCCACACGGCGGCGCCGAGCCGGCCCGCGCCCTCGGCGGACAGGGGGAGGGCGTAGCTCGCGGCGTAGCCGAGGCGGGCGGCCACCTCGCGGTGCCGGGGGTCCAGCCCGTCCTCGGAGAACAGGTCGGGCTGCGCGATCTCGCCGTCGCCGCCGGGCAGTCCGTCGAGGATCCGGCCGTACGACATCGCACTGCGCGGCACGGTCTCGATGTGTCCGAGATCCGCGCGGGCGAGGCCCAGCCCGATGGTGGTGTCCGGTCCCAGTCCGTCGCCCGGTTCCAGGACGACGAGTCCGCGCCGGGCGCCCACCAGGGCGGCTCCGGCGCGCAGCAGTTCCTGGAGTGCGTCGGGAAGTGCATCCGTGCGCGCGAGGCGTTCGGTGAGTTCGTGAAGCGTCGTGAGGTCCGAGACCCAGCCGGCGAGACGGTCCTGAAGAAGTGCGCCGGGGGCGTTCGGCGAGGTACCCGGGGCGACAGGCGCGGGCGCGACAGTGTGTGCGGGTGCGGGAACCGTTGAATCGATTCCAGCCACTTTCGGAGGGTGAGGGGCGTTCATGGCGTCCGGCTTTCCGACCGGTGCGTATTGCTCAAAAGCATCGCAAACCCCCATGTCATTCTGCGCCGCTAGCAGTGTCTCCACATGTACACGCACTCGTGAGGGGATGTCCAGCATTGTCCTGCCGGGATTCCTGGTGTCCATGGGTAACCAGTGCCGTTCGTGCAGAAAGGCAAAGTTGGCTTAAAACTGCCTCGGGTTAGGGCTTATTGCGGTCGACTGGCCTTGCTCCACAGAGCGTCACAGCGGTCGTGATGGGTACGTACTCGGAGAAGGCCAGGGGTGGTTGACCGCCACCCGGAACCTGGCGGCGGACCCGGGCGTCTTAGCCACCGACGACCGCGCCCCATCCTCCCGTGGCGGAGGCGAAGAGAAATACGCGGGACGGCAAAACGCCAGACTTCGCCACCCCCACGCCACGCCCATGCTTTTGATAGACGCAGTGTGGGTCAGGCTGCCGCGGACGCAGCCAAGGCTCGACCCATAGGGGTTCCCCTTGTCTCGGACAAGGGTGTGATGCGCCAAAAGGTACGCACAGTGAAGTGATCGACACATGGTGTGATGTGGCCCACGGTGTTGCCAGCGGTGCAACGGAAAGGAACGAGCGCTCATGCGCGAGATCCTCGGAAAGCGACGCAGGCTCCTGTCCCAGCGCAGCGACGGAAGGCCTGAGTTGATCAGCGCGGCCCTGACCATCGCGACCGAATGGCAGTGGCCGGTACTCCCGGGCGTGGCACCGGACCCGCAGGGGCGGGCCCGCTGCGGCTGCCCCGACCCGGAGTGCGTGGTCCCCGGCGCACACCCCTTCGACCCCGGCCTCCTCGCGGCCACCGCCGACGAGCGCATGGTGCGCTGGTGGTGGACCAACCGCCCTGCCGCGCCGATCATTCTGGCCACCGGAGGCCAGGCACCCTGTGCGGTCAGCCTGCCGGCCCTCCCGGCCGCGCGCGCCCTGGCCGCACTCGACCGCAAGGGCATGCGCCTCGGCCCGGTCGTCGCCTCGCCCACCCGCTGGGCGCTGCTCGTGAAGCCGTACTCCATGGAGCAGTTGGGCGAACTGCTGTACGCCAAGGACTTCGTCCCGGGTTCCCTCCGCTTCCACGGCGAGGGCGGCTACCTCGCCCTGCCCCCGTCCGAGACCGGCCACGGAGAGATCCGCTGGGAGCGCGCTCCGCTGCCCGGCTCGGCCGCCCCCTGGGTGCCCGACGTGGAGGCCGTGGTGGACGCCGTCGTCGAAGCCCTCACTCGTACGGGTGTGAGCGCACCCGAGTTGTAGGGGTGTCGGGCGCGGGCGGAACCGGCCGCCCGCTCCCGGTAGTTATCTTCCGGTACATGCTGCGACATTCTGGGGGACGACCCCCAGACCCCCGAAGAGTTCGTCTGCTCGCCCTGTCGGGCGTCGTGGCATGCGCGGTCGCGCTCCCGCTGGCCGTGGCGTCCGCGGGGCAGGTGGGCGACGGGGGTGGTCGTGCCGCCGTACGCACGTCTGATTCGGTACGGCCTTCCGCTCCCGAGGATGCCAAGGCACCCTCCGTCGATCCCACCCGCTCCTCCCGGCTGCTGCTGGGCCTGGGACTCGCCACCGCCGCCCGCTGCGGACCCGAACTCACCTCCCCCGACGGCATCGAGGCGCAGACCTGTGTCCTCACGCAGGGTGAGCAGACCTGGGCGCGTACTTACTACCGCAACGCGACCGGCGGGGCGCTGGACTCCGTCCTGAGCCTCATGGCGCCGGGCGGCCGCACCGTGCAGATGCGCTGTGCCGTGGGGGCGGAGGACGAGCCGGCCAGTTGCGAGACGCCCAGGAAACGCACCCAGGGAGAGCTCGACGGTTACTCGGCGGTCGCGGAGTTCGCGGCGCGAGCCGGAAGCGGGCCGCTGCTGCTGCGAGCCGGAAGCAACTCCTCGGCGCCTACGGGCAGTTGACGACCCGCGGCGTTCCGTAAAGGAGTGCCGGACACAGAAAGACCCGGTTGCTGGCGACGGGGGATGCACCAGCAACCGGGCTACTCGAACGGTAACAAGAGATCGGCTGTTCGCAAATTCCGGGTCGGTGCTCCCTGGCCGATTCGGACACCGATTCGGACACCGATTCGCTTGTTCCGAGCGGGAGTTGTGAGCGGAGTCACCTGTTCCGGAAGGGGCCTGTGCGGCTGACCGACCGGTCAGCCGCACAGCGGATGTCAGCTGAGAGTGACCTGCCGGTTGGTCAGGCCGCCGCGGGCACGGCGCTCGTCGGCGGTCAGCGGTCCGTCCGTGGCCAGGGCGCCGGCGAGGCGCTCGGCGAACTCGGCGGCCGGCTTCTCGATGTCCTCCGCGGTGATCGCGCTGGGCAGGTCCCAGACCGGGACGGTGAGCCCGTGAGCGCGGAACGAGCCCACGAGGCGGGTGCCTTCGCCGAGGCTCGACTTTCCGGCCGCGTGCAGCCGCGCGAGGGCGTCCAGAAGCTGCTCCTCGGGATACGGCATGACCCAGCGCAGGTGGTTCTTGTCCGGCGTCTCGCACCAGTACGCGGCGTCCACGCCGGTCAGCCGCACGGTCGGGATGGCCGCGGCGTTGGCCCGCTCCAGGGAGGCGGTCACCTCCGGCGTGGCGTTCTCCGCGTCCGGCACCCAGAACTCGAAGCCCTCGTGCACAACTGGCTCGAACGCGCCTTCGGGGGCGAGCAGATCCTGCAGCCGCGGACCGTCGGCGGGCGCACGGCGGCCCTCGACCGGGGTGCCCGGATTCGCGGTGAGCGCGCGCTGGAGGGTGTCGGCGAGGTCGCGGCTGATGTCTCCGGACGCCGTGTCGTTCTGCAGGCCGAGCAGCACCGAGCCGTCGTCGCGGCGCAGGGCGGGCCAGGCCATCGGCAGCACCGTGGCCAGCGTGACCGACGGGACGCCCTCGGGGAGGCCGTCCTTCAGCGTCAGTTCGACAGTGGCGGCCGGCACCAGCTCGCGCAGCGCCACCCAGTCGCCCTCGCCCGGCAGCCCCTCGAACGGGCGGTGCACCAGCTCGGTCGCGGCCTGTGCGGCGGCCCGGCCGTGGCAGGCCTTGTAGCGGCGGCCACTGCCGCACGGGCAGGGCTCACGGGCGCCGACGACCGGGACCTCACCGTCGGTGATCTGCGGCCGCTGGGCCTTCGTCTGGGGTCGCTTCTTGGCCATCGTGGCTGTCTCCCGGTTACGGCTCGTCTCGTACGGGCGCGAGCCTAGCCGTTCGTGACTTGGTCGATGGGAGCCTGTGGACAAAGCGTGGCGGTCCGGCAGCGCCCTTTCAGGGGTGCGGGGAACCGCGCGACCAGCTACAACGAGCCCGCAGACGCCGGACGGCATGTCGCGGCACCCCCAGCGGCGCAGCTAGTCCATGTCGTCGAACGCGTCCGCGAAGTCCAGGTTGGATATCGCAGACACCGACGGAGCCGCGACGCGCGTAGCGAAGTCGCCTCGGCGGTAACCCGTGTCCGGGTCATGGACATCGGCGTGGACGACCACCCACACCGTGACCTCACCCTGAGCGTCGTCCCGGACACCCCAGTCGTCGGCCAGCGCGGTGATGATGTTCAGCCCGCGGCCGCCGTGCGCGGTGACCGAGGGCGTGGCCGGAGCCGGGCGGGTGGGCCCGCCGCCGTCCGTCACCTCGACCGTGAGCCTGCCGCCCGCGTCCACACGCCATGCGGCGCGGACGTCGCCGTCCCCGGCCAGGGCGTCGCCCAGCGGCCGGCCGTGCTTGCACGCATTGCTCAAGAGTTCGGAAAGAATCAGTACGGCGTCGTCGATGACCGAATCCGCCACCCCGCCCCTGCGCAGCTGCACGCGCATGCGGTGTCTCGCTTTCCCCACGCCCGCAGGGCCATGGGGTACGGCCATGCTCGACGACGTGGGCACCTCCTGTGCCACCACCAACGCCACCCCCGAGACCTCCTTTGCCCCACGCCACCGTGTGGATGCCCCATTGGCCTGTACCGGAAACCGGCCAATCCGCGTCCGCTGACGCATTCGTAACGATCGAATACGGTCCGAACGCGCCGGAGCACACCCTGTTACGGCGAGATGTCGGGCGAGGTGTCAGCGGCCGAGCTGGTCCAGCACCGCGCGCGGACGGTTGGTGATGATGGCGTCGACGCCCAGGTCGACGCAGAGATCCACATCCTGGGGCTCGTTCACGGTCCACACGTGCACCTGGTGGCCGGCCCGCTTCAGGCGCTCGATGTACGCCGGGTGATTGCGCACGATCCGGATCGACGGCCCGGCGATCCGCACCCCCGCCGGCAGCCGCCCGTCCCGCAGCCGGGGCGAGACGAACTGCAGCAGGTAGACCGTCGGCAGCGTCGGCGAGGCGGCACGCACGCGATGCAGTGAGCGCGCCGAGAAGCTCATGACTCTGACGGGAGACTCCGCGTCCGAGGTCGGCGCGTCCAGCCCGAACCGCTTCAGGAGCACCAGCAGCCGCTCCTCCACCTGCCCCGCCCAGCGCGTCGGGTGCTTGGTCTCGATGGCCATCTCCACCCGCCGCCCCGCGTCCGCGACGAGCTCCAGCAGCCGCTCCAGGGTCAGTACGGAGGTGTCCTCGCGGTCCTCGGGCCGGAACTCCCAGTCGGGCTCCTCGTCGCGCGTGCGCCAGAACTCCCGCGTCTTGCGTGAACCGAAGTCAAGGGCGGCGAGATCGGCGAGCTCCAGCGCCGAGACGGCCCCGCGGCCGTTGGACGTACGGTTGACACGGCGGTCGTGGACACAGACGAGGTGTCCGTCCGCCGTCAGGCGCACATCGCATTCGAGGGCGTCCGCACCGTCCTCGATCGCCTTCTTGTACGCGGCCAGGGTGTGCTCGGGAGCGTCTTCGGAGGCTCCGCGGTGGGCGACGACTTGGATCCGGTGCTGCCGTGCGAGGGTCACCGCGTCATGGTGCCACCGCACGGGGGTACGCGTGCGAACGGAGACATATGGATTGCGCCTCATTTGTCTCGCATGGCCTATATAAAGAACGACCGAAGACCCACAGGGACCGCTTATGGTGCCCTGACGCCCCGTAGGAAAAGCTGACGGCATACAAAAGGACATGCACAGCTGACTCGCGCCGGACACCGACCAGCGTGACCGAGTGCGACCGACAAACGACAGCCGTGGACCGAGGAGAAAAGCTGTGAGCACCGAGAACGAGGGCACCGCGGTACCCCCGGCCCCGTCTGCACCCCCCGTGCCGGTGGACGCTCCCGCTCCCTCGGCACCCTCCGCCCCCGAAGCGGGCGCGCCGACGACCCCGCTCCCGCCGGTGCCTCCGGGCGCCCCCGGCGCACAGGAGCAGGAACTGGTGCACGCCGGAGCGCCTGCCTATGCCGCGACGGCCCAGGGCAGTGGCCCCGGTCCCGAAGACACCGCCCCCGGCTCTGAGGGTGCTTGGCCGCCCCCGGTCGTCCCGTCGTACGCCGACGGCGGCTCCGGCGGCGACGGCACCGCCTGGGGTGCCACCTACCAGCAGCCCGCGCCGAAGCCCCGCAGCGGGCGCGGCGGTCTCGTCGCCGCGATCCTCGTGGCCGCGCTGGTCGCCGGCGGCCTGGGCGGCGGCCTCGGCTACACCCTGGCCAAGAACAACGACGACGGCGGCTCCTCGACCACCCTCTCCGCCTCCGACAGCGGCGGCAGCGTCAAGCGCGACGCGGGCACCGTCGCGGGCGTCGCCGCGAAGGCCCTGCCCAGCACGGTCACCATCGAGGCCGAGTCCACCAGCGGCGAGGGCGGCACCGGCACCGGCTTCGTCTTCGACACCCAGGGCCACATCGTCACCAACAACCACGTGGTGGCCGACGCGGTCGACGGCGGCAAGCTGACCGCCACTTTCCCGAGCGGCAAGAAGTACGACGCGGAGGTCGTCGGCCACGCGCAGGGCTACGACGTCGCGGTCATCAAGCTCAAGAACGCGCCGAGCGACCTCAAGCCGCTCACCCTGGGCAACTCGGACCAGGTGGCGGTCGGCGACTCCACGATCGCGATCGGCGCCCCCTTCGGCCTGTCCAACACCGTCACGACGGGCATCATCAGCGCGAAGAACCGCCCGGTGGCGTCGAGCGACGGGAGCGGTTCGAACGCCTCCTACATGAGCGCGCTGCAGACGGACGCGTCGATCAACCCGGGCAACTCCGGCGGCCCGTTGCTGGACGCGCAGGGCAACGTGATCGGCATCAACTCGGCGATCCAGTCCAGCAGTAGCGGCGGCCTCGGCGGCACCAGCCAGTCCGGCTCGATCGGCCTCGGCTTCGCCATCCCGATCAACCAGGCCAAGTACGTCGCCCAGCAGCTGATCAAGACCGGCAAGCCGGTCTACGCGAAGATCGGCGCGTCGGTGTCCCTGGAGGAATCCACGGGCGGCGCGAAGATCACCGAACAGGGCGCCAGCGGTGCCGACGCTGTCGAGTCGGGCGGCCCCGCCGCCAAGGCCGGCCTCAAGCCCGGCGACGTCATCACCAAGCTCGACGACTCGGTGATCGACTCCGGCCCCACCCTCATCGGCGAGATCTGGACCCACCAGCCCGGCGACAAGGTCAAGATCACCTACGAGCGCGACGGCAAGACCAACACGGTCGAACTCACCCTGGGCTCCCGCACGGGCGACAGCTGACCCACGCGCGCGCGTGGCCACCCGTTAGTCTTGTCCCCGCGCCGCCGGTCACCGGCGGCGCGGGGAGGCGTGCCCGAGCGGCCTAAGGGAACGGTCTTGAAAACCGTCGTGGCAGCGATGTCACCGTGAGTTCGAATCTCACCGCCTCCGCAGGGCATGGACGTGTTGATCAGAAGGGGCGCCTCTCCTTGAGAGGCGCCCCTTCTGTCGTCTGCTCACGGGATTGATTTCGCTGATGAAAGGGGGTGGGGAATCAACTTTCGGTTTGTCAGCCTCGGTCATGTCAGGCCGGACCCCGGCAGACCGAGCACTGGAGAACTGCGCATGCCCCACTCACACACAGTGGCGGTCCCCGAGCAGGGAACGCCCCAGCCGTCGGCACCCGAGCCCGTACCCACGCCCGGCTCGTCCCCGTACCGCGTGATCGCCGGTCCAGGGACGCGACACCGGCTGCCGAGGCCGGTACTCCTCGTCTTCCAGATGTTGCTCGTGGTGCTGCTCACCACCGGCGCGCTCGTGTCCACCACCGGTTCCGCCAGTGCGGAGGACGAGCCCGGCGACGCGGTGTCCCAGGGTTCGCTGCCCGGTGTGGTCTACCGCGGAGACTCCCGGTCGGTGAACGACATCTGGGCGAACGGCTTCGTGTCCCGGGGAACGAACTACGACATCCAGTCCCATGTCCGCGGCGACCGGGCCGGGAACAGCGGCTACGTGTCCACGTCGGGTACGCGGTCGGTGGCGGAGCAGTTCGCGCGGAGCCAGGGGATGCTCAACCTCGCCGCCGCCGCCAGCCAGCCGCGTTGCCAGGGAGTGGGCTGGACCATCCTCCAGAACATCCCGTTCATCGGACCCTCGGTGGTCGAAAGCTGCGAGCACTCGGCCGTCACCGCTCTGAGCTACGTCTACACGATCAACCCGCACTTCGCGAACGTCGTCCTGCACGTTCCCGAGCAGCTCCGGGGGAACAGTGATCTGCACGATCACTACGCGAGCCAGGACGAGTGGGCCTTCTTCCGCAGGATCCCGCCCCAGGCGATCACCGGCGTCCACATCTACCGGATGACGGGGCGGGCCGCCGGCCAGATCCTCATGCCGCAGAGCATCACCTTCCGCTACGACCGCTGGGTGGCGAACCCCAACTACGACCCCAACTTCCGCTACAACCCGGTCAGCGACCAGGCCGCCCACTTCTCCTTCAACACGGACCTGAACGTTCCCCCGATCCCGGCGAACAACTACAACCGGGGCTGCAGCGCGACCCAGCGGTGCAGGGGCGGCGGCAGCGGAGGCTGAGCCGGTGAAGGGGTGTCTCTCGTCCGGAGGCACCCCTTCCGCGCGGAGTGGGTAGAGTCGCCGATCACGGCTGATGACTGGCGGAGGGAAGGACCACGACGTGATCATCTTCGGTACCAAGGGCTACCTGTACCAGCTCGCGATACTCACCCTGGTGTGCGGCCAGTGCGGCAACCCCGCCGCGCACACGCTCAGGAAGCGCGTCACGAAGTTCACGCTGTTCTTCGTGCCGCTGTTCCCGATCTCGACGAAGCACACGACGCAGTGCACGTTCTGCGGAGCGGAGTCGAAGCTGACCAAGGAGCAGGCGGAGCAGCTGCAGGCGCAGGCCACGGGCGGACAGGGCGGCCAGATGCACGGGCAGCCGCAGCAGCAGCCGTATCAGTCCTGAGAAGGGCCCCCGGGCCAGTCCAGCACGGTCAGCTCGGGCCACTCCTCACGCCACCGCTTCGCCTTGGCCTCGTAGACCTCCCGCGGAGCGAGCACCGGATTCGGGCGTACGACGAGGTTGAACACGTCGGAGAGGCCGTGCGGCGCGTAGACCCGCCACCGGCCCCCGGACTCCAGGCGTACCCCCACGCAACAGGTCGTCGCGGCGAAGCTGTCGATGGCCGCCTCCGTGGAGGTGTACGGGGCGCACGGGACGCCGAACTTCCGCTCGTACCAGAGGTGGACACGGGCCTCGTTGCGGATCTCCACCTCGGCCGGCAGACCGGCGAAGGCTTCCTCTCCCGCCCTGATCACCGCGTCCTCGGCCTCCCACGACAGGTCACCGTCGTCGAAGTAGAAGACGTCGTAGTCCTTGATCCCGCCGGCGGCAGGCCGGTCCGTGACCACGTTCCACACGGTCTGGAACAGACAGCCCGCCGTCACGTACCAGCCGGGCAGGTCCAGTGACGCGGTCCGCCGCAGGGCCTCCAGCAGGACCTCGTTGCGGGACAACGCGGCCTTCAGGGCGGCGAGTTGTTCGTCCAGAGGGAGCCGGCCGGTCACTGTTCTCCCAACGCCCCACGCAGCAACCGCACCTGACCGATCTCCGCCGCGTTCTTCATCAGCTCCGCATTCGCCCAGGCCAGCATGTCGGCGACGGTGTACGTCGGGTCGTTCGGCCAGGGGAACGGGGCCGTGGCGTCCAGGTCGGGGTCGGCGAGGCGGTCCGTGGCCGTCAGCCAGGCTGTGCGCAGGGCCCGCAGCCAGTCGACCGTCGGTTTCCCGGGGCCCGGCCAGTCCACGCCTGCTCGGTCACGCGGTGGCCGGCCCTCCACGTGATCCAGGGCCACCCCCCACCACCAGCCGATGTGCCAGCTCAGCCAGGCGATGGTGGGCACGGGGACGGGATCGGGCTCGGTGTCCGACCAGTCGGGGAGCCACGTGTCGTCGGGGGTGCGGCGTACCGTCCAGCACAGGGGCGCCGGTTCCCAGAGGAAGTCCTCGGGGGTGAGGCGGTCGAGGTGGTACTCGAACAGGGCCCAGGTCAGGTCGAATTGGTGGCGCAGGAGATCGCGGCGGGGGTCGGCGGTCATCGGGCGAGCCTGGCACATCACAGCTCGTAGTCACACGCCAATTCCTCCCACGCCACCTCCCGCAGCCCGGATTCCGCGTCGCAGCCCGACGGCACCCACGCGCTGGACTGGAACCAGACGACCGTGAGGTGGGAGCCGTACAGGTTCGGGTCGAGGGGTGTGGAGCGGAACGTGCCGACGCAGGCCACCGGCGGGAGCATCTCCACCGGGCCGAAGGCGCCGGCGTACTGGTCGGGGTACTCGCGCACGGGTTGGACGAGGTGTACCGGTGTGGCGGGGGAAGCCTGATCGGCCGAGCTCAACAGGCCTTTGATCTTCAGCTCGTTGACCGGTCTGCAGGGATAGCCGTCCGGCATCCCGCCGTACGTCGAGGAGAACCGCAGTTCGGTCAGGTCGAGGTGGCGTCCCGAGTTGAGGACGACCCGGGCCAGTGCCATCGTCGGCACTCTGAAACGGTCTTGCATCGAGCTCCCCTGGTGTGCGTGGCTCCTCTCCTCACGGCCGATGCCCCGTCATCCGCGCCGCCGACGCGATCGTCGCCCGCGCCTCGCGCTCGGTGAGCCCCGTGTTGAGGGCCGCCTCGACCAGGGGATCGACGAGGGCGGGGCCGATGCCGTCCTCGTAGGCGCGGCAGGCCGCCCAGAACAGGCGGGTGTTGCGCTGGCCCTCGTGCGCGGCGAGGACGAACTGGACGAGACCCTGGCCGTGGCTCCCGGCCGACGGGGCGCCCGGGAAGTGGGTACGGGGCGGGGGCAGCAGCAGGTGCAGCAGCGCGGGTGGGCAAGCGGCCGGGGCCAGGTGCGCGGTGCCCGGTGCCGTGCCGTAGACGCCGTGGTCCGTGCGCGAGCCGGGACCGACGAGGTAGCCGCCGGCGCCCCGGATGTCGATGCCGGGGGCCAGGCGACCGGCGGAGTTGGGGACCACGACGTCCGGCGGGCCGCTCAGCCACAGGTGGCGGCCGCCGCTGGGGGTGAGCACGACGACCGTGTCGGGGATCGTGAACAGATGGCGCAGGGCCAGTTCGCGCAGGGCCGCCGAGGAGTCCGTGCCCGACTTGGTGTCCAGGTCGATGCCGATCAGGTGGTGGGGCGGGAGGCCGCACGCGATGCCGTAGCCGGTCGCCCAGGGGGCCGCCGCGAACAGCTCGCGGATGCGCGACGGGGCCGTCGAGGCGTCGTAGACCCCGTGGCCGAGGCGGCCGCACTCGCCGTGGCAGGGCGGGGGCGTGGGTTCGTCGCGGTGGGGGGAGCGCAGGGCCGGGAGCTTCGTCCGGGACAGGGGGATGACGGCCAGTCCGCGCTCGGCGGCTGACAGGGCGTGTGCGAGGGCCAGCGTCGTGGCCTGCCGGTCTGTGGTGGCCATACCTCTATGTTCGTACGAGTGTTCGAAAAAGGGAAGGGGAGGTGCCCACGACTCGCCGGGCCGGATGAATTGGCTGGAAATGTGCCGGAACGCTTCAGCTCTTGTCCCGCTTGATCCTGATGCACCCTCACCGCCCTGACCTGCCGCTTGAGGTCGCGAAAGGGGTTTATCGACAAGTCATCACGCTTCAGGGGGAATCGCCACTTCCGGCCTGGTTCGCCGGGGATTCGGTGGGCAACTCTGATCTCGCGACGTCGAGCACAACGAACACAGCACGACCGAGGCGGTCGGCCAACCGCCTTGGGACAAGCCGTACTTGATTCAACGGGACGGCTTGAAGCAAGCCGTTACTTGGTTCTGGAGGAACAAACATGGCAAGCATCCGTACCGCCCGCGTCATCGCCGCCGTCTCCGCCCTCCCGCTCGCCGCCGCGCTCTTCACCGGCGTCGCGGCGGCGGACAACGGCGCCTTCGCGGACGACGGATCGAACGCGGGTGTGGCGACCGTCGGCAACAGCGGCGTCGGGCACGACAACTACGGCAACTCGTCCACCACCCAGCAGCAGGCGATCGGCTCCGGCGCCTCGAACCAGAGCAACACCGCCCAGGTCAACGGCTCCGCGTTCACGGCCATCAACCAGGGGAACGACAACACCTCCGTCAACTTCACCCCGCTGTGGTGGTGATCTGAGAGGGCCGCGCGGCCCTCGACTCCGGGGTGTGTCTGTGGGGGTGTGACACGTCTGCGCGGCGGCGCTTCGGTGCCGCCGCGCAGGCGTTTTCACGTGCCTGGCGGTGACCTTGACATCCCGTCATATCTGACGGACAGTCAGAAACCCTCGACCGTGAGGACCGTGAGGACCGCGAGAGGAGTACGGCCGTGAGCGATGACCTGCTCGCACGGCTGAAGTCCTACGAAGGATGCCCCGCCGCCGTCGCCCGCACCGGCAAGGACCCCGTCAACGCCCCCATGATCCGCCACTGGTGCGAGGCCCTGGGCGACACCAACCCGGCGTACACGGGCCCTGACGCCGTCGCCCCGCCCACCATGCTCCAGGTGTGGACCATGGGCGGCCTGACCGGCCACGACACCAGAACCCAGGCCTACGACGAACTCCTCGCCCTCCTCGACGAGTCCGGCTGCACCTCGGTCGTCGCCACCGACTGCGAGCAGGAGTACGTCCGCCCCCTGCGCCCCGGCGACGAGATCACCTTCGACACGGTCATCGAGTCGGTGTCCGCCCGCAAGACGACCAAGCTGGGCACGGGCCACTTCGTCACCACCCGCACCGAACTGCGCGTCGGCCCCGACCTCGTCGGCATCCACCGCTTCCGCATCCTCAAGTACGCCCCCGCACGCCGCCCGGAGAAGAAGCCCCCGCGCCCCCGCCCCGTCGTCAACCGCGACAACGCCGGCTTCTGGAAGGGCGTGGAGCAGCACAAGCTCCTCATCCAGCGCTGCACCGCCTGTGCCACCCTCCGCTTCCCGTGGCTCCCCGGCTGCGCCTCCTGCGGCGCCCCTGACTGGGACACGGTCGAGGCGACCGGCGAGGGCACCGTCTACTCGTACGTCGTCATGCACCACCCGCCCTTCCCCGCCTTCGACCCGCCGTACGCGGTCGCGTTGATCGAGCTCGCGGAGGGCGTGCGGATGATCAGCAACGTGATCGGGACGCCGTACGAGAAGGTGCGGATCGGTATGCCGGTGCGGCTCGAATTCCAGTCGTACGACGACGAGTTGGTGCTGCCCGTCTTCCGCGTCGCCGAGGAGGCCGCCGTATGAAGGCCGGCGACGAGATTCCGCCCCTCACCATCCCGGTCACCCGCACCCTGATCGTCGCCGGAGCGATCGCGTCCCGCGACTACCAGGACGTGCATCACGACGCCGAACTCGCCCGCCGCAAAGGCTCCCCCGACATCTTCATGAACATCCTGACGACGAACGGCCTGGTGGGCCGCTACATCACGGACCACTTCGGGCCGGCGGCCGTACTCAAGAAGGTGGCCATCAGGCTGGGCGCGCCCAACTACCCCGGGGACACGATGGTGTTGACCGGCACCATCGAAGACGTGGACGGTGACACCGTGACGGTCCGGGTCATCGGGGCCAATGGCATCGGCAACCACGTGACGGGGACGGTCACCGTGTCTCAGGGGAGCGCGAGATGAGCGCACGCGCGCGTGACGTGCTCGGCGGACGGGCGGCGATCGTCGGCATCGGGGCCACGGAGTTCTCCAAGGACTCGGGGCGCAGCGAGCTCAGGCTGGCGGCGGAGGCGGTGCGGGCGGCCCTCGACGACGCGGGGCTGACGCCCGCCGACGTGGACGGGATGGTCACGTTCACGATGGACACCAGCCCGGAGATCACCGTCGCCCAGGCCTGCGGGATCGGCGAGCTGTCCTTCTTCTCCCGCGTCCACTACGGCGGCGGCGCGGCCTGCGCGACGGTCCAGCAGGCCGCGCTCGCGGTGGCGACCGGCGTCGCGGAGGTCGTGGTCTGCTACCGGGCCTTCAACGAGCGCTCGGGGCGCCGCTTCGGCTCGGGCGTGCAGCACCGCGAACCCTCCGCCGAGGGGGTCGCGCTCGGCTGGTCCCTCCCCTTCGGGCTGCTCACGCCGGCGTCCTGGGTGGCGATGGCGGCCCAGCGCTATCTGCACACGTACGGTCTGACGCCGGAGGCGTTCGGGCACGTGGCGGTGACGGACCGCGGGTACGCGGCGACCAACCCGGCCGCCTACTTCCACGACCGCCCCCTCACCCTCGCCGACCACGCCGCCTCCCGCTGGATCGTCGAGCCGCTCAGACTCCTGGACTGCTGCCAGGAGACCGACGGCGGCCAGGCGATCGTCGTCACCTCGCCCGAGCGCGCCCGCGACCTCCCCCACCCGCCCGCCGTCGTCGCGGCGGCCGCCCAGGGTGCCGGCCGGGCCCAGGAGCAGATGACGAGCTTCTACCGTGACGACCTGACCGGCCTCCCGGAGATGGGCGTGGTCGCACGGCAGCTGTGGCGCACGTCCGGGCTCCGGCCCGGCGACATCGACGTAGGGATCCTGTACGACCACTTCACCCCGTTCGTGCTGATGCAGCTGGAGGAGTTCGGGTTCTGCGGGAAGGGGGAGGCGGCGGATTTCGTACGCCTGGCGGAGCTGCCCCTCAACACCCACGGCGGCCAGCTCGGGGAGGCCTACCTGCACGGCATGAACGGCATCGCGGAAGCGGTACGGCAGCTGCGGGGGACGGCGGTGAACCAGGTACCGGGGACGGAGCGCGTACTGGTGACGGCGGGGACGGGAGTGCCGACCTCCGGCCTGATCCTGACCACCGACGTATGACCCTCAGGGGTTAACCCGCAGTACCCCGGACGCGTTCGTCCACCTTCAGGAGGTGCAGCCAGCCCCACTACTACAACCTGAGGCGGACTCGTCTTCGGGACCTGCGGCCGATCCGCAGGAAGGGGCCCCGCTCCTAGCGTGGAACCCATGACCACACTCGTCTGCACCAGCGCTTCGAAGGCCGCCGGACCGGCGACGCAGACCCTTCCGTACCCCTCGTTCGCCTCGTACGTGAAGGCACGCCAGCCGGTGCTGCTGCGTACCGCCCGGTCGCTGACCGCGAACCCGAGCGACGCGGAGGACCTGCTGCAGACCGCCCTGACCAAGACGTACGTCGCCTGGGAGCGCATCGAGGACCACCGGGCCCTCGACGGCTATGTGCGCCGGGCCCTGCTGAACACCCGGACCTCGCAGTGGCGCAAGCGCAAGGTCGACGAGTTCGCGACCGACGAGATCCCCGAGCCCGACCCCGCACCCGGCGGCGACGACCCTGCCGAGCAGCAGGCGCTGCACGACGCGATGTGGCGGGCGATCAGCAAGCTGCCCGCGCGGCAGCGGGCGATGGTCGTCCTCAGGTACTACGAGGACCTCAGCGAGGTCCAGACGGCCGAGGTGCTCGGGGTGTCCGTGGGGACCGTGAAGTCGGCGGTGTCGCGGGCGCTGGGGAAACTGCGCGAGGATCCTGAGCTGGTGCTCGCCCGATAGACCTAGCGGCTGGGCTCTGTGAACGCAACGTGACGTGATCGATCACCCGGTCCTAGTGACATACCGCGCGGTATGTGCGCAGAATCAGCGCAACCCTTACTACCGCGTAGGCAATGTCGCCCCCGGGAGGACGCCGTGCTGAGCACGATGCAGGACGTACCGCTGCTGATCTCGAGGATCCTGACCCACGGGTCGACGATCCACGGCACATCACAGGTGACCACCTGGACCGGGGAGAGCGAGCCGCACCGGCGCTCCTTCGCCGAGATCGGAGCCCGCGCCGCCCAGCTGGCGCACGCCCTGCGCGAGGATCTCGGGGTCGTCGAGAGCGAGCGGGTGGCGACGCTCGCCTGGAACAACTCCGAGCACGTCGAGGCCTACTTCGCGATCCCCTCCATGGGCGCGGTCCTCCACACCCTCAACCTCCGCCTCCCGCCCGAGCAGCTCGCGTGGATCGTCAACCACGCCGCCGACCGGGTCGTGATCGTCAACGGTTCGCTGATCCCCCTGCTCGCCCCGCTGCTCCCGCACCTCAAGACGGTCGAGCACGTCGTCGTCACCGGCCCGGGCGACCGCTCGCCCCTCGCCGACGGCCACGCGCGCGTGCACGAGTACGAGGACCTGATCGCCGGCAAGCCGACCACGTACGACTGGCCCGAGCTGGACGAACGCCAGGCCGCCGCCATGTGTTACACCTCCGGCACCACGGGCGACCCCAAGGGCGTGGTCTACAGCCACCGTTCGATCTACCTGCACTCGATGCAGGTCAACATGGCCCAGTCGATGGGCCTGACCGACCAGGACACCTCGCTCATCGTGGTCCCGCAGTTCCACGTCAACGCCTGGGGCCTGCCGCACGCCACCTTCATGACCGGCGTCAACATGCTGATGCCGGACCGGTTCCTGCAGCCCGCCCCGCTCGCCGAGATGATCGAGGGTGAGAAGCCGACGCACGCGGCCGCCGTCCCCACCATCTGGCAGGGCCTGCTCGCCGAGCTCACCGCCAAGCCCCGCGACGTCAGTTCCCTCACCCAGGTCACCATCGGCGGCTCGGCCTGCCCGCCCGCCCTCATGGCGGCCTTCGACAAGCTGGGCATGCGCGTCTGCCACGCCTGGGGCATGACGGAGACCTCCCCGCTCGGCACGATCGCCCGTCCGCCGGCCCACGCGGTCGGTACCGAGGGGGAGTTCGCGTACCGCCTCACCCAGGGCCGCTTCCCGACCGGTGTCGAGGCCCGCCTCACCGGCCCCGGCGGCGAACGCCTGCCCTGGGACGGCGAGTCGGCCGGAGAGCTGGAGGTCCGCGGCAACTGGATCGCCGGCGCCTACTACAACGGCCCCGACGCCGAACCCCTGCGCCCCGCCGACAAGTTCAGCGAGGACGGCTGGCTCAAGACCGGCGACGTCGGCACGATCTCCCCCGAGGGCTTCCTCACCCTCACCGACCGCGCCAAGGACGTCATCAAGTCCGGCGGCGAGTGGATCTCGTCGGTGGACCTGGAGAACGCGCTGATGGCGCACCCCGACGTCGCCGAAGCAGCCGTGGTGGCCGTCCCCGACGACAAGTGGGGCGAACGCCCGCTCGCCACCGTCGTGTTGAAGGAGGGCTCCACCGCCGACTTCGAGTCCCTGCGCGCCTTCCTCGCCGACGACGGCCACGTCGCCAAGTGGCAGCTCCCGGAGCGCTGGACGATCATCGAGTCCGTCCCGAAGACGAGCGTGGGCAAGTTCGACAAGAAGGTGCTGCGCAGGCAGTACGCCGAGGGCGCCCTGGACGTCACCAAGCTCTGAGCCGTAGCCAAGCGGACCTGGTGAAATCAGGTGCGGAACCGCGCCCCGTAAGGGGCGCGGGGCTGTATCGATATGCGGCTCCGCCGCGATGGGGGAGCGACCAGCCCCCACCGGCCCGCGGCGAACGAACCGCACAACCAGCGGAGCTAATTCGTCCCGATCCGCGAGAGCAGGTCCACGATCCGGCTCTGCACCTCGGGACTGGTCGACCGCTCCGCGAGGAACAGCACCGTCTCGCCGGACGCCAGCCGCGGCAGGTCGGCCTGGTCGACGGCGGCCGTGTAGACGACGAGCGGGGTCCGGTTGAGCTGCCCGTTCGCCCGCAGCCAGTCGACGATCCCGGCCTGGCGCCGGTGCACCTGCATCAGGTCCATCACCACCAGGTTCGGCCGCAGCTGCGAGGCCAGCGTCACCGCGTCCGCGTCGCTCGCGGCCCGCGCCACCTGCATCCCGCGCCGCTCCAGCGTCGCCGTCAGCGCCAGCGCGATCTCCGCGTGCTCCTCGATCAGCAGCACGCGCGGCGGGTGCTGCTCGGTGTCCCGAGGCGCCAGTGCCTTGAGGAGTACGGCGGGATCGGCGCCGTACGCCGCCTCCCGCGAGGCCTGTCCGAGTCCCGCCGTCACCATCACCGGCACCTCGGCGGCCACCGCGGCCTGCCGCAGCGACTGCAGCGCGGTCCGCGTGATCGGCCCGGTCAGCGGGTCCACGAACAGCGCGGCCGGGAAGGCGGCGATCTGCGCGTCGACCTCCTCGCGCGAGTGCACGATGACCGGCCGGTAGCCGCGGTCGCTGAGCGCCTGCTGGGTGGTGACGTCCGGCGCCGGCCACACCAGCAGCCGCCGCGGGTTGTCGAGCGGCTCGGGCGGCAGCTCGTCGTCCATCGGCTGGGGCCGCGGGGTGTCGGGGATCTCGACCGCCCCGCCGGGACCGTCCAGCGGCTCGGGTCCTTCGGCCGCGTTCTCGTCCGGTGCCCCTATGGCGTACGACCGCCCGGTCGCCTCGGTGGCCTGCGCGAGCCGGGACTGGCCGGCGAGCGATGGCTGGGGCTGCGGCTGGGCCTGCTCGGCCGTGGGGTGCGGGCGTGCCGTCTGCTCCGGGGTTCCGGCGGTGGCGGGGTCGGGCCGCGTGCCGAGCTTGCGGCGCCGGCCTCCGCCGCCCGGTGCGTGCGGGGGAGGCGTGGCCGACGACGGCTGCTGGACCTGGGCCGCCTGGCGGGTGAACGGGACGCCCTGGCCCAGGGTCCGGACGCTGATCGCGCGGCCCTGGGTGGAGTTCGGGTCGAGCGCCGGTGCGGGGGCCGCGGGGGGCGCGGCGGCTGCGGTGGCCTCGGCAGGGAGCGGCTGCGCGGCTCGGGGCTGTGCGGCCGGTGCCTTGGGCTCCGGGGCCGGCGCGGGCTGAGGAGCGGCCGGCTTCGGCGGTTCGGGGGTTCCGGCGCCGGTGGTGCCGTCCGCGGCGGGCCACGGCTGGGGGGCGGCGGGTGCCTCCGCCGGGAGGGGCTGGGGCACGGGCTGCGCGGGGGCGGTGCCCTGCGCCGGGACGGGA
The DNA here is from genome assembly GCF_000718165.1 of Streptomyces fulvoviolaceus. Lineage (GTDB taxonomy): Bacteria > Actinomycetota > Actinomycetes > Streptomycetales > Streptomycetaceae > Streptomyces > Streptomyces fulvoviolaceus. The sequence goes on from NZ_JOEY01000029.1 coordinate 86,700, forward strand.
GCCGACTGCCCCGGAGCCGCCACCTGAACATCCTCCGCCGGCTGGCCCACGGCCCGCCGACGGCGGCCCGTCGGCGCGTTCGCGGGGTGCGGCTGCGGCGGGGTGTGGTCGGCGGACTGGTCGTGCGGTACGGCGTCGTGCCGGCCGTCGTCGACGGGGACGGCCTGGCCGGGTACCTGCAAGAGCCCGTTGGCCGGAGCGGCAGCCTGCCCAGGAACCGGCACGGGCACCTGTCCCGCCTCGTCCGCGTCGTCGGACGGCCGGTCCGCGTCGGCGGGCGGCAGAGCGAACACCGTACGGGGCCCCGCCTCCTGCGCGGCGGCACGCTCCGACGCGGCGGCCAGGGCACGCCGCCGGCGCCCGCCCGCCTGCTCGGAGTCCTGACCGGACGCGCCCTGTCCCGACTCGGCGGAAGCCGCGGGCAACGCGGGCGGCAGCGCGTGCTGTTCGCCGTCGTCGCGCCGGGCACGCCGTCCGCCGGGCGCGGGCACGCCCTGCGGCGGAACGGTCCCGCCCAGGCCGGTCGCCACGGCCGCGGTCCCCGCGGCATGCTCGGCGGCGGTCATGACGGCACCCTCGGACACATCGGCGTCCTCGGGAGCGGCACCCTCGGCGCCCTCGGCGGGCCGCCCGCGGCGCCGCCCGGTACCGCCCGAGCCCTCGCCGTCCTCGCCGGAGGCCTGGGCCGGCACGGACACGGGCTCCTGCTCCGCCGCCGCACGCCGCCTGCGCCGCCCGGTGGGCGCGGACCCCTCGGTAGCGGACACACCGGACTCATCGGACTCGCCGCCTGGCACCTCGCTCTCCAGGAAGGCGTCCACGGAGGACCGCCGGGCCCGCCGCCGCCCGCCACCGGGGCTCTGCTCGGGCACGACGGCTGCAGCGGGGGCGGCGGGGCCGGCCTCCAGCGCGGCCGGGCCGGGCGGCGTAACGGCCCCCGCCCCACCGCCGATCGGCACTTCCAGCACATACGCGTTGCCGCTCATGCCCGGCACGTCGTGCGTCTGCAGTACACCGCCGTGGGCGCGCACGATCCCGCGCACGATCGGCTCGTGCACCGGGTCTCCCCCGGCGTACGGCCCGCGCACCTCGATGCGTACGACTTCCCCGCGCTGCGCCGCCGCGACCACGACGGTGTTGTCCATGTAACCGCCCGCGGACACGGGCGAGTTGCCGGTGGCGTCGACTCCGGCCACGTCCGCGACGAGATGCGCGAGCGCGGTCGCGAGGCGCTGCGCGTCGACCTCGGCCTCGATGGGCGGCGCGTGGACGGCGAACTGCACGCGCCCGGGCCCGATGAGCTCCACCGCGCCGTCCACACCGGCGGCGACGACGGCGTCGAGCATCACCTTCGTACGGACCACGTTGTCGGTGCCCGCGTCGAGCCGCTGGTAGCCGAGGACGTTGTCGATGAGGTGGGTGATGCGCGAGTAGCCGGCCGACAGGTGGTGCAGCACCTGGTTGGCCTCGGGCCACAGCTGCCCGGCGTCGTCCGCGGCGAGGGCGGACAGTTCGCGGCGCAGCTCGTCGAGGGGCCCGCGCAGCGAGCGCCCGAGCAGCGTGAGCAGCTGGTCGTGGCGGCCGGCCAGGGCCTCGAACCGGTCCTTCTCCCGCTCCCCGAGCGCCGCGTACCGCTCCTCGTTGGCGCCGAGTTCCTCGTCGTGCTGCTCCTGGAGGTCCTCGAGCTCGGCCACGTGCTTCTGGCGCAGCGAGGTCAGCTCGGAGGCGTGCTCCTCGGCGAGCCGCTCCAACTCCTTCGCGTGCCGCTCGTCCGCCGCGGCCTTCTCCTCGGCGAGCGAGTCGTACGGCCGCCGGTCGGTGAAGGTCAGCACGGCGCCGACGAGCTGGTCGCCGTCGCGTACCGGCGCGGTCGTCAGGTCGGCCGGGAGCTTCTCGCCCTTCTTCGACCACAGCACCTGCCCGCGCACCCGGTGCTTGCGCCCGGAGCGCAGGGTGTCGGCGAGCGGCGACTCCTCGTACGGGAACGGCGTGCCGTCACCACGGGAGTGCAGGATGAGGTCGTGCAGCTCGCGCCCGCCGAGATCACTGGCCCGATAACCCAGTATCTGAGCGGCGGCCGGATTGACGAGCACGATCCGCCCGTCGGTGTCGGTCCCGACCACGCCCTCGGACGCGGCCCGCAGGATCATCTCGGTCTGCCGCTGCGAACGCGCCAGTTCGGCCTCGGTGTCCACGGTCCCGGTCAGGTCGCGTACGACGAGCATCAGCAGCTCGTCGCTGCCGTAGCCGTAACCGTCGTAGGCCTGCTGCCCGTTCTCCAGGTTCGCGCTGGTGACCTCGACCGGGAACTCGCTCCCGTCGGTCCGGCGCGCGATCATCCGGGTCGGCTTGGTCTGCCCGCGCGGATCCATGTGGTCGGGCCGCCGCATCGACCCCGGGATGAGCCGGGAGTCGAACTGCGGCAGCAGATCGAGCAGCCCACGCCCCACCAGTGCCGTACCGGGCGCTTCGAAGGCTTCGAGCGCGATGGTGTTGGCGTTCACGACGGTCCCATTGGCGTTGACCAGCACCAACGCATCGGGAAGCGCGTCGAGTATGGCTGCGAGGCGAGCAGCGCCTCGGGATGGCCTGCTGCTCACGAGACGCTTCCTCCCTGTTACCGCACCTTGCCGACCGCTCGGGCCATCTTGCCAACCGGCCCGCGACGTGTCACGCGAGGGAGTCTAAGCGCAGCGGTTGTGCGGGGGGTGCCGGATGAGAGGGAGGTCGCACGACGAAGTGAAGTAGAACGTGTGAGCGTACGCATGACGATCTTTATGCCCTGGGTGCGCCCAGCTCGGGCAGCAGCGGCACGAACCGGTCCCAACGCGCGATGTCACACCCGTCGCTCCGGTCGAACCGCGCGTCGACGGGCCGCCCGGCCCACGTGCCCGTGACATGCGCGGTGGCGGGTCCGCCGTACTGCATCGTGCAGATGCTGTTATTCGGCACGGGGGCGAAGGTGTCCCGCCCCCACTGGGTGTTCCGGTCGAGCGCGGCACAGGCACCGGAGACGTCGGGGTGGCTGCCGTGGCCGGGGTGACAGTCCAGCTCGTAGGTCCCGTCGGCGCCGGTGCCCGCGTCCTGGACGGTGACGGTGAGGTGGTCACTGCCGGTGTGGGCGGCGGCGGAGGGGGCGGCGGTGAGGACGAGGAGGGGGGCGAGCGGGGCGAGCGGGGCGAACCGCGCGAACCGGCCGAGCCGGGTGACGTACGACATGACCTGCAACATGACCTGACTAACGCGGAGGACGGCCGGACGTTGCGAAACCGTCTCGTGCGCGCCGAACGACTTTGCCCTGCGGCCTGCCCGCCTAGTACCGTGGGAGGCGATTGGTGACACCGCGCTCGACTGTGTCATCATCTGCACGCACCACTCGCGCACGCGAGCGGTTGTGCTGGAGGCGTCGCCTAGTCCGGTCTATGGCGCCGCACTGCTAATGCGGTTTGGGACTTCAATCCCATCGAGGGTTCAAATCCCTCCGCCTCCGCGCGTGATCACCGAAGCCCCGGTCCACCCGACCGGGGCTTCGTCGTTCAGGGTGCCCTGTAGGCATGTTTCCGCAGGTCACAAGCGGTATGGCAAACGGATTTCACATGGCGGCGGCAGTCATGTAATGTTCTTCCTGTCGCCGCGAGCGGCCCGGACGGGCAAGGAACGGCGAGAAAACAAAACAAGCACTCGTAGCTTAACGGATAGAGCATCTGACTACGGATCAGAAGGTTGCAGGTTCGAATCCTGCCGAGTGCACATTGGTGAGAGGCCCCGGAGAGATCCGGGGCCTCTTGCGTTGTGGCGGACGGGCGCTGTCAGGGTGTGGGCCGTCATCTTGTCGTTCGGATAGCGAGCTCGGTGAGCAGGGCGCGTGCCCGTTGTTCGATCCTGTCCCGGATGGGGCGGTTACCGCGTCGACGTTTTGGCCTGCCGGGTCCAAGTCCGCGAGCGGCTGCGGCTGCCAGGGCTGACGTGCACACAGACAAGAGGCCCAGGAGAGGGGAGCTCCGGGGCCTCTTGCGTCGGGTTCTGGATGTGGTGGGGGTACGGCAGAGACGTACGGGGTCATGCGGCCATGGCCAGGTGGTGGAACGCCTCCGTGGTGCCGGGGTGGGCGATCTCGTCCAGGAGGTGGCGCCAGTCGGGGTCGGTGACGGCGGGGTGGGCCTGGTCCCAGGCGTTGAGGAGCGGGGCGAGGTCGTGGTCGCGGGGGGTCTCGGTGCGGGCGTCCATGGTGGTGCTTGTCTTCGAGGACTGCAGCGGCTTCATGGGAGTTCCTTCCGGAGGAGGGGGGGTGAACCTCGGGGATCCGTTGTCCGTTGGGTACTACGATGCCGCCGGCCGCTTGCCGCAACCATGGCGCTCCCCACCCATTCGCGGGTGTAGGTGGCTGCACCCCGGGTGGGTTGCTCTCCCCCCTCCCGGAGCGTCAGACCCGGTCCAGGGGCCGGTGCGGGCCGCTGGGAAGCTCCGTCTTGATCGTGTCGCCGGGGCGGATCTCGCCGCCTTCCTTCACGATGCTCATGATTCCGGCCTTGCGGACGAGGTTGCCGGACTCGTCCCGCCGGACGACCTGTTTCAGGAGACCGGTCTGGAAGGCGTCGATCTGGAGGCACGGGTTGCGCAGCCCGGTCACCTCCAGGACTGCGTCCGGGCCTATGCGGAGGAGGGTGCCGACCGGGAGGGCGAGGAGGTCGATGCCTCGGGTGGTGATGTTCTCGCCGAGTTGGCCCGGGGTGACCTCGAAGCCCTGCAGGCCCACCTCGGTGAAGAGCTCCTCGTGGATGAGGTGGACCTGCCGGAGGTTCGGCTGGGTGGGGTCCTGGGCGACGCGGGAGCGGTGCTTGACCGTGACGCCGGCGTGGATGTCGCCCTCCACGCCGAGGCCGGCGAGCAGCGTGATGCTGTCCCGGTTCGGCTTGGTGAAGGAGTACTCGCCGTTGCTGCTGACCGCGGTGACTGTCCCGCTCATGCCGTGGAACCCCCGTCCTTCGACAACACAGATCTGTTTCGAGCCTAGCCCTCAGCTGCTAGAGAGCAGGAAGGGATTCCCAACGGCGGCGCGCGCGGCGGTGGTCGAGCCAGAAGACGTAGTCGCGCAGGTACCGCTCCAGTCCGCCGTCGTCGATATGGGCCACGAAGTCCCGGTGGCCCTGGGCGGCGTCCTGGTAGTGGCCCCGGTACTCCGCCGTGCCGTTGAAGCCCCAGTCGCGGTGCGTGTCGGCGCCCCAGTCGGCCGCGATGGCCAGCGCCCACTCGCGGACCCGGCCGCGGTCGCGCCACCATGCGCGGACGGTGTCGGCGGTCCAGTGGTCGTCGCCGTCCCAGCCGTATCCCTCGTACAACTCCATGGTGGCCGCGGAGACCAACGCCTCGGTCTCCGTCTCGTTCGCGGGCTGGCGGTAGACGAACTCCGACCCGAATCCGCCGCCCAGGTCGTCGTCGTAGCAGATGTGGTGCGGGGCGTCGTCGCGGCCCAGCATCATGGAGTCGGTGGCGGCGCCGTAGAAGGGGCCGGGGACGTTGCGCCAGTTCCTTTCCGTCCATACGCCGGAGAAGACGGGCCTTGTCGGAGACGTGGCGGTGACGAGGCGGCGGGCCGTGGGGAGCGGGTCCCAGTAGGGGTGGCGCGGCACGTTCAGTGGTCCACGTCCTGTGGATACCAGCGCAGTTCTACGGTGTTGCCGTCCGGGTCCTGCACGTAGACCGACTGGGCCTCGCCTCGGGCGCCGAAGCGGCCGACCGGGCCTTCGAGCACGGTGAAGGTGCCGGAGGCGATGACCTCGTGCCAGTCGAGTGGCTCGACGACCAGGCAGATGTGGTCGACGTTCGACTCGGAGCGGGGGCGGTCGAGCAGGTCGATGATCGTGGTGGGCGTGACCCGCACGGACGGGAACGACACCTTGCCGGCCCGCCACTCGTCCACACGGACGGGCTCCAGGCCGAGGGGGCCGCAGTAGAACTCCAGGGCGCGTTCGACGTCCTGGACGTTGAGGACGAGGTGGTCGAAGTCCTTGACTCGCAGGTGGGGTGACATGGGGCTAGCTTCCTACGGCTCGGGGACGGAGGACGGCACCGGAGGGGTTTGTTCGGCTCGGGTGGGCGGTACGAGCGCGGTGTGAGTCGAGGGAACGGTGGCGGCAGGGAGCTTGAGCGCGTCCTGGGCGAGCTGCGGGCTCGTATTGGAGACGGCCGATATCCGCTGAACGGGATCCTGCCGAGCCAGCGTGAGCTTGCCGCGGAGTTCGATGTGTCCAGAGACACCGTCCAGCGGGTGCTCGGAGAGCTGAAGGCCGAAGGGTTGATCGCGATCCGTCAGGGGGTCGGCGCGCGGGTGATCGGGGCGCGGGGGGTGCCTGAGCTGGGGAGCAGCGCGGAGCACGACCGCATCGTGACGCTCGGGACGGTCATCTGTCGCGCCTTCGAGCGGGCGGAAGTGACCATGGACGTCTTCTCGCTGACGACGGAAGCCCTGGACGGGCACCTTCGGCTTCAGGCGGAGCGGATCCTTGCTCAGGAGATCGCTCCCCAGCGCATCGCCATACGGCTGCTGCTTCCCTCCGAGTCGCTTGAGACGCCGTACTGGCGGACCGAGGACGGTGCTCACGACGATGGCCTCAGAGAGCGGATGCTGGGTGTCACGCGTCGGCACACCGCAGCGCTGCGTACTTTGCTGAGTGAGCTGGATGCCAGGGGACTTGTGCCCGAGGTGGACGTGGAGATCCGGCACGTACACATTGTGCCGATGTTCAAGCTGTACCTGGTCAACGGCGTTGAGGCGCTGTACGGCCCCTATCAGGTTCCCCAGCGGTCCATCGTGCTGGACGACGGCCGGGAGATCGAGGCGACTGACGTGTTCGGCCCGGGCGCAGGGCTCACGCTCCACGTCAAGGACCATCAACCCGACTCCCAGGGAACCGTGTTCGTGCAGAGCATGCAGGCGTGGTTCGACTCCATCTGGGAGGTCCTTGCGCGCTGACTGCTCCTCGATCAGCAGGCTGCGCCCACCACCGGCCGGGTCAGCAGGGGAGAGTCGAGCCAAGTGGTGGGCGTGGCCGTTGCCGTCGTCGGGGAAAGGGGGGTCGTCGGTGTCGTCTCGGTGGACGTCGTGTTCGGGGTGGTCGGCGTCGTGCGGTTCTTGCGGCTGCCCGCGAACACGAACATCCGCAGGACCAGGAAGCGGCCTATGCCGGCCAGGCCCGACGCGCTGAGGTAGACCGCCTGTTCCGTGAGCATGCTGGGCGAGGACTGGACCGCGTGGAGGATGAACATCGCGGCGCAGGTCACGACGTAGGCGGCGGTGGCCGAGCCCGCGGACTGGAGGTGTCGGCGCAGGCCGGGGCGGCGGCCGGTGCCGAAGGTGAAGAGGGCGTGCAGCTCGGTGCACAGGATGGTGGAGGCGACGGTGATCACCGCGTTCGCGACCGCCCAGGGCATCGCCAGCGCCACCAACGGTACGGCGGCGCTGGAGAGGACGCCGACACCGCCACCGCAGATGACGAAGCGGATGAAGGAGGCGACCGGCCCCGGGGCCGCACCGTCCGTGCGTCGCGTCTCGCGAGCCGGCTGCGGCTGCGGCTTCGACGTGAGGAGCGACTCCATGGTGGTTTCCTTCCGGGCGGTCTCGAACTTCTTGGATCCAGAGCTGACACCGACCGAGCTTCAGTGGGGCTTCAGTCGAACTTCAGCCGGGATCAGCTCCCGGATCAGCCGAGATCAACGATGCCGTCGGGCGGGCCGCGGAACGATGGAGCGCCCTCCCGAAACCGAGGTAGGGCTGGCTACACCCTCAAGGGGTGGGTCACCCCCGAGGACAGGCCGGCGACGCCGGGGACAATCGCTTCCGTGGAGGCGGCGGAGCGGTTCGTGAACGCGGCGGGGGACGGCGAACCGGCCGTCGTGGAACGGATGTTGGGGGACGGCGTCGACGCCGACGCGGACGACATCCACCGGCGTACGGCCCTGGCGGCGGCCGTGCGCGCGGGGCACGCCGGGGTGGTGGGCCCGCTCCTCGACGCGGGGCGGATCCGCGGCAGCGGGTGGGCGAGTACGGGGAGATGACCTCGTTGTCCTGCGCGGCGCTCCACGGGCACACCGGGGTTCTCGAAGCCCTCCTCGACCGTGGCGTCCACCCGGACGAGCGGGACCGGCTGCGTCAGGTGCCCCTGGTGCCGGCGGCGACCGGGACGGCGGAGGGGCAACCGGCCGCCGTGGAACTGCTGTTGGACCGTGGGGCCGACCTCGAGGCGGAGCTGAACCGCGGGACCGCGCTGGAGTGGGCGGCCTGTTTCGGGTACGGGGGAATGGTGCGGTACCTGGTGGGGCGGGGGGCCGTCGTACGGCCCACGCTCCTCCCCCACCTCCGCCGGCATGCCGAGGAGCGTGTCGGGCGTCGGCAGGCGTACGGGGACATCGCCGCCGTACTGCAGACAGCGGCCGGCTCCGGGAGCTGAAGCCGCCGTTGTCAGTGGTGCCCTCTAATCTCGTGAGGGATGGCACAGGCGTGGAAGTGCTCGGGGCTGCGATGGTCGGCGGACGGCCCCGTGCTGGTGTGGGACGGCGGGCGGCGCAGTGCGCTGACCTGGGGGAAGCGGGTGGCCTTCGGGGTCGCGGAAGGGGGTGTGCGGACGTGTGTGGGAGCGCGGGGGCATGCGTGTCCGGTGCGGGCGGCGGTGTCGGGGCGGAGCACGGGGGCGCGGTGCGAGGAGTGCGGGCGGCTGGACCGGGCGCACTCCGTGGCCGCGGACACGATCGCGGACGATCCTCGGCCCTACCGCGTATATCTGGCGTGGTTCGGGCCGGGGATGGTGAAAGTCGGGATCACCGCCGAAGAGCGGGGTTCCGCCCGGCTGCTTGAACAGGGCGCCGTCTGCTTCACCTGGCTCGGCACCGGCCCCCTCATGGCCGCGCGCCGCACCGAGGAGCTGCTGCGGGCCGCCCTCGGGGTGCCCGACCGGATTCCCTACGGCGACAAGCGGGCGGTGCGGTCCGCGTTGCCGGCGTCGGCGGCGGAGCGGGCGGCCGAGATCGCGGAATTGCATGAGCGGGCGGTGGCACTGGGCAGGTGGCCCGAGTCGCTGGAGCAGGCGCCGTACGGACCGGTCGATCACGTCGAGGTCTTCGGGCTCGCCGGGCTGCCCACCGCCGTCGGCGCGGTGAGCGAGCTCGTCGCGGGCGGTGCGGTCGGGGGACGACTGGTGGCGGCCGCGGGGCCCGACCTGCACCTGGAGACGGACGGCAAGGGGGTCGTCGTACTGGACACACGGTTGATGACCGGGTGGGAGCTGGTTCCTGCCGGCAACGCCGAAATCTCCGTGCCCATACGGGAGTTCAAGGGGGCGACAGGGGTCCAGGACGGGTTGTTCTGATGCACCGGACGGAGGGGGAACGGTCAAGAGTTGGATCCCTTAAGGATCCCTTTCGGTAAGTGGTCTGGACGGTGTGTGGCTGCTGAGTCGATCGTGGGTGACATGAGTGATCGCCGTATCGCACCTGTCGCCGCCCATGAACCTCCGTACTACGCCGTCGTCTTCACCTCCGTGCGCGCCGAGCACGACGAGGGAGACGGCGGAGACGACGGAGACGACGGGTACGCCGACACCGCCGCGCGCATGGGGGAGCTCGTGCAGCGGATCCCCGGGTTTCTCGGTGAGGACTCGGCGCGTACGCCCGGTGGGCTGTCCGTCACCATCGCCTACTTCCGGGACCTGGCCGGGATAGAGGCGTGGCGGGGGGACGCGGAGCACCGGGCTGCCAAGGCGTACGGGCGGGAGCACTGGTACGAGCGGTACTCGCTGCACATCGCCAAGGTGGAGCACAGTCGCAGCTATGAGCGTGCGGAGGCCGGGCCGTGAGTCGACCCAGGGCCCGACCCAGGGCCCGACCTGCTCGGACGTCCCGTCCGTCCCACCGAACAAGGAGTTCCCCAGGGACTCCCTGAGAGTCTCCTGTGCGTTTCTCAGGAAAATCACAGATTTCCGAAAGGGTGTTCTCAGGGGACCCCGACATGGTGTTCACCATGACCACGACCTCGCCCCAGGGGCGCACCGAACTGCTGAGGCCGGACGGGAGCCCCGTCCGCGTGCTTGTGGTGGACGACGAGCTGTCGATCACCGAACTGCTGTCCATGGCCCTCCGCTATGAGGGCTGGCAGATCCGTAGCGCGGGGGACGGCCAGGGTGCCGTCCAGACCGCGCGTGAGTTCCGGCCCGACGCCGTCGTCCTGGACATGATGCTGCCCGACATGGACGGTCTCGCCGTCCTGGGTCGGCTGCGCCGTGACCTCCCGGACGTCCCCGTCCTCTTCCTCACCGCCAAGGACGCCGTCGAGGACCGTATCGCCGGCCTCACCGCCGGTGGCGACGACTACGTCACCAAGCCGTTCAGCCTCGAGGAAGTCGTCGCGCGACTGCGCGGGCTCATCCGCCGCTCCGGTGCCGCCGACCGCCGCTCCGACTCCGTGCTCGTCGTCGGTGACCTCACTCTCGACGAGGACAGCCACGAGGTCTCGCGGGCCGGGGAGGGCATCCACCTCACCGCGACCGAGTTTGAGCTTCTGCGCTTCCTCATGCGTAATCCTCGGCGAGTGCTCAGCAAGGCTCAGATCCTCGACCGCGTGTGGTCGTACGACTTCGGAGGGCAGGCCAATGTCGTCGAGCTCTACATCTCGTACCTGCGCCGCAAGATCGACGCGGGTCGTGAGCCGATGATCCACACCCGGCGTGGTGCCGGCTACCTGATCAAGCCCGCGGCCTCATGAGCGGGCGACGACGGCCGCGCAAGCAGACGCGCGCGGGTAAGCCCCGCACCCTGCGGACGCGGCTCGTCGTCGCGTCCGTGGTGCTGATCGCGGTGGTCTGTGCGGTGATCGGCACCGTGACGACACTGGCGTTGCGGTCGCATCTGTACGAGCAGCTGGAAGGCAAGCTGAACGAGGTCTCGGCGCGGGTGGCGCCACGCGACGACTTCAAGCAGCCGCCCGCCGCCGGGGCCGGTGGTGGAGACACCGACCAGAGCAGTGCGGCCAAGGACAAAGCGGCCACCCCTGCCACCTTCGTCACGGGCCCGGGGCCGGACGGCACGGTCGCGGCCAAGGTGGAGAAGGGCAAGATCACCGACGCCAAGCGCGGTGACAAGTCCAGCGACTACCAGATGACGGCCGTGGAGCTCACGGACGCCCAGCTCACGGTGCTCAACGACGTCCCCAAGGATCAGAAAGAGCACAGGGTCGAGCTCCCCGGCATCGGCAACTACCTCGTCCGGTATGCCACCAACGACACCTCCGCCTACTACGTCGCCATCCCCACCGCGGACGTCGACGCCACCATCGACACCCTGATCCTCGTCGAGGTCAGCGTCACCGCCGCCGGTCTCGGCGCCGCCGTCATCGCCGGCTACGTGCTGGTCGGCCTTGCCACCCGCCCCCTCCGCCGGGTCGCCGCCACGGCGACCCGCGTCTCCGAACTCCCCCTCCACACCGGCGAGGTCAACCTCAGCGAGCGGGTGCCCGAGTCCGAGACCGACCCGCACACCGAGGTCGGCCAGGTCGGCGCCGCGCTCAACCGCATGCTGGACCACGTCCACGGCGCCCTGCACTCCCGCCAGCAGAGCGAGATGCGGGTACGGCAGTTCGTCGCCGACGCCAGCCATGAACTCAGGACCCCCCTCGCCTCCATCCGGGGGTACGCCGAGCTCACCAGACGCGGCAGAGAGGACGTCGGCCCCGACACCCGGCACGCTCTCGGCCGTATCGAGTCCGAGGCGGGCCGGATGACGTTGCTCGTCGAGGACCTGCTGCTGCTCGCGCGTCTGGACGCCGGGCGGCCGCTGCAGTTCGAGCAGACCGACCTCATCCCGCTCGTCGTGGACACCATCAGCGACGCCCGCGCGGCCGGCATGGAGCACAACTGGCGGCTCGACCTGCCCGACGAACCGGCCATCGTCTCCGGGGACGCGGCCCGGCTCCAGCAGGTGCTCATCAACCTGCTCGGCAACGCCCGCAAGCACACCCCGCCCGGTACGACCGTCACCGCACGTGTACAGCGGCGCGGTCCCTGGATGTGCGTGGACGTCGAGGACAACGGCCAGGGCATCCCTGACGATTTGCTTCCGCACGTCTTCGAACGGTTCGCGCGCGGCGATTCCTCGCGCTCCCGTGCCTCCGGCTCGACGGGCCTCGGCCTGGCGATCGTTCAGGCCGTCGCGACCGCGCACGGCGGTGCCGTGACCGTCGACAGCGTTCCCGGACGCACGGTCTTTACCGTGCACTTGCCCGCTGTTGGCCCGCAGTTGCCCCACCCGGCCCCCGAAACGAATTGGCAATCGTACTCACAGGCACAGCACAGCGCTGCCATATGGGTGCAACAGGGCGCTTGACCAGAGTCGATGTCATGCGAACCGACCTTTCTCCCGGCAACTTGCCGGCGCGGGAGCACCTCCCGGCCGGAGACGCCGGTACGCCTGTCCTGGACGTAGTGATCCCCGTCTACAACGAGGAGAAGGACCTCCAGCCGTGTGTGCTGAGACTGCACGAGCACCTCAAGCGCACGTTCCCGTACGCGTTCCGCATCACGATCGCGGACAACGCGTCGACGGACACCACTCCCCTGGTGTCCCAGCGGCTGGAGGCGGAGATCCCCGAGGTGAAGGCCTTCCGGCTGGAGCAGAAGGGTCGCGGCCGGGCGCTGCGGACCGTCTGGTCCGCCTCGGACGCCCCGGTCCTCGCGTACATGGACGTCGACCTGTCCACCGACCTCAACGCGCTGCTGCCGCTGGTGGCGCCGCTGATCTCCGGTCACTCCGACCTGGCGATCGGTTCCCGGCTGGCCCGCAGCTCCCGCGTGGTGCGCGGGCCGAAGCGCGAGTTCATCAGCCGGGCCTACAACCTCATCCTGCGCGGCTCGCTGCAGGCCCGCTTCTCGGACGCGCAGTGCGGCTTCAAGGCGATCCGCCGTGACGTGGCCCAGGTGCTGCTGCCGATGGTCGAGGACACCGACTGGTTCTTCGACACCGAGATGCTGGTGATCGCCGAGCGCGCGGGGCTCCGTATCCACGAGGTGCCCGTCGACTGGGTCGACGACCCGGACTCCACCGTTCACATCGTGAAGACCGCGACCGAGGACCTCAAGGGGGTGTGGCGCGTGGGCAAGGCCCTGGCCTCCGGTTCGCTGCCGCTGGACCGGATCACCCGTCCCTTCGGCGACGATCCGCGCGACCGCGAGATCAAGGACGTACCGAAGGGGCTGGCCCGCCAGCTCGTCGGCTTCTGTGTCGTCGGCGGTCTGTCCACCCTGTTCTACCTGGTGCTCTACAGCGCCTTCCGCGGCTTCTCCGGCGCGCAGATCGCCAACGCGCTCGCGCTGCTGGTCTCGGCGGTCGCCAACACGGCCGCCAACCGACGACTGACCTTCGGGGTGCGCGGCCGGGGCAGCGCCGTCAAGCACCAGGCGCAGGGCCTGGTCGTCTTCGGTATCGGCCTCGCGCTGACCAGCGGTTCGCTCGCCGCGCTGAACGCGGCCAGCAGCGACCCCGCGCACTCCACCGAACTGGCGGTGCTCATCGCCGCCAACCTCGCGGCGACGGTGCTGCGCTTCCTGCTCTTCCGGGCCTGGGTGTTCCCCGACCGGCGCGACGACCAGCCGTCGACCGTCGTCGCCGGCAACAACCTCTCGTCGCCCACCTACTCGACCAGGACACAGCAGCAGCACGGCAACCAGCCGCTGCCGCAGCGTCCGATGGTCAACCAGTACGCCACGGGGCCCGGTGCCTCGTACGAGACGACGCAGTTCGATTCGGCCCAGTTCGATACGACCCAGTTCCGCGCCGGTGAAGCCGCGGACCGCACGTGGGCGGACGCCACCATGCAGCTGCAGCCGGTGCGCCCGACCGACACCGATCCGAGGGACTCCTGATGACCACGCACTTCGATACGGCGGTACAGGAGCCCGTGACTCCGTCCGCTCCGTCCGCCCCGCCGGCCCCCGAGGCCGGTGAGCCCAAGCAGCCGTTCGTGCAGAGACTGTGGCGCGGCCGGCCCGAGGACCCCCGCTGGGTGCGCCCGGCGTTCTGGGGCATGCTCCTCGCCACCGCGGCGCTCTACTTCTACAACCTGAGCGCCTCCGGCTACGCCAACTCCTTCTACTCGGCGGCCGTCCAGGCCGGCACCAAGAGCTGGAAGGCGATGTTCTTCGGCTCGCTGGACGCGGGCAACGCCATCACCGTCGACAAGCCCTCGGCCTTCCTGTGGCCGATGGAGATCGCGGCCAGGATCTTCGGCCTGAACTCGTGGACGATCCTCGGCCCCGAGGTCCTCATGGGCGTCGGCACGGTCGCGGTCGTCTACGCCTCGGTGCGCCGCCGGTTCAGCCCCGGGGCCGGTCTGATCGCGGGCGCCGTGCTCGCGCTCACTCCCGTCGCGGCGCTGATGTTCCGGTTCAACAACCCGGACGCGATGCTGGCCCTGCTGATGGCGCTGGCCTGCTACTTCGTCGTCCGCGCCGTCGAGGACGGCAAGACGAAGTGGCTGGTGTACGCCGGTGTGGCGATCGGTTTCGCCTTCCTCGGCAAGACCCTGCAGGCCTTCCTGATCCTTCCGTCCCTGGCCATCGTGTACGCGGTCGTCGCCCCGGTGTCGCTGAAGAAGCGCTTCGGACAGCTGGCCGCGGGCACGCTCGCGCTGATCGTCTCCGGCGGCTGGTGGGTCGCGATCGTCGAGCTGTGGCCGGCGTCCTCCCGCCCCTACATCGGCGGTTCGCAGAACAACAGCTTCCTTGAGCTGACCTTCGGCTACAACGGTCTCGGCCGCCTCAACGGCGAGGAGACCGGCAGCGTCGGCGGCGGCGGTGGCGGCACCGGCACCGGGCAGTGGGGCGAGACCGGCTGGGACCGGATGTTCAACTCCGAGATCGGCGCTCAGATCTCCTGGCTGCTGCCGGCCGCGCTGATCCTGCTGGTCGCGGGCCTGGTGGCGACGCGCAAGCTCAAGCGGACGTCGGTGACCCGCGGTTCGTTCCTTGTGTGGGGCGGCTCGCTGCTGATCACCTTGGTCGTCTTCAGCTACATGGCGGGCATCTTCCACCAGTACTACACGATCGCCCTCGCCCCCTACATCGCGGCCGTGGTCGGCATGGGCGCGGACGTCCTGTGGAAGAAGCGCGGCGAGATGTGGGCCTCGCTCACCCTCGCGGCCTCCGTCGTCGCGGCCTCGGCCTGGGGATACGTCCTCCTCAACCGCACTCCCGACTACCTGCCCTGGCTGAAGTGGTTCGTCCTCGTCGGCGGCCTGACCGCCGCGTTCGGCCTGATCTTCGTGGCCAAGCTCGGCCGGCAGCTGGCGCTCGCCGCGGTGGGCCTGGGAATCGTGGCCTCCCTGGCCGGCCCGACGGCGTACACGCTGAGCACGGTGAACTCCGCGCACACCGGCTCCATTCCCACGGCGGGTCCGTCGGGCGCGAGCATGATGGGCGGCGGCGGTGGCCGGGGCGGCGGTCCCGGTGGCGGCATGGGCGGCGGTATGCCCGGCCAGAACCAGCAGAACGGCAACGGCAACACGCAGGGCCAGGGCCAGCAGGGCGGCGGCATGCCCGGCGGCACCGGCGGCACCGGCGGCTTCGGCGGCGGTATGCCGGGCCAGAACGGCAACACCCAGGGCAACGGAAACACCCAGGGCCAGAACCAGCAGGGCGGCATGGGTGAAGGCGGCGGCATGGGCGGCGGAGGCGGTGCCGGCGGTCTGCTCAACGGCGCCACCGTCACCGACGAGGCCAAGAAGCTGCTGGAGGCCGACGCCGACAAGTACACGTGGGCCGCGGCCGCGATCGGCGCCCAGAACGCCGCGAGCTACCAGCTCGCCACCGACGAGTCGGTCATGGCGATCGGCGGCTTCAACGGCACCGACCCGTCCCCGACGCTGGCGCAGTTCAAGGAGTACGTGGCGGACGGCAAGATCCACTACTTCATCTCCTCCGGCAGCAGCGGCGGCATGGGCGGCAGCAGCAGCGAGGGCACGTCCTCGCAGATCACCTCCTGGGTCGAGGCCAACTTCAAGAAGGTGACGGTCGGTTCGTCCACCTTCTACGACCTCACGCAGAAGGCGAGCAGCTGACGTCGACCGACGGTTGATCGACGGGGGAAGGGCGGCGACTTCGGTCGCCGCCCTTCTTCGTATCTCTGTTGTACGCCGTATGGGAACTGTTCTACGGTGTACAGCATGTCCGCTCCCGCGCCCGTCACCGTTTCCCAAGGCCACCCCCAACGCTGGCTCATCCTCGGCGTCATCTGCCTCGCCCAGCTCACCGTGGTGCTCGACAACACCGTCCTGAACGTCGCGATCCCCTCGCTCACGCGTGAACTGGGCGCGGCCACCTCGGACATCCAGTGGATGATCAACGCGTACTCACTGGTGCAGTCCGGACTGCTGCTCAGCGCGGGCAGCGCCGCCGACCGCTACGGCCGCAAGAAGATGCTGATAGCGGGCCTGACCCTGTTCGGTGCGGGCTCGCTGACGGCCGGACTGGCCGACAGCACGGGCCAGTTGATCGCCGCGCGGGCCGGCATGGGCGTCGGCGGCGCGCTGCTGCTGACGACCACGCTCGCCGTGGTGATGCAGATCTTCGCGCCCGAGGAGCACGCCAAGGCGATCGGTATCTGGGCCGCGGTCAACGCGCTCGGGTTCGCGTGCGGCCCGCTGCTCGGCGGCTTCATGCTGGACCACTTCTGGTGGGGCGCGATCTTCCTGATCAACCTGCCGGTCGCGGCGATCGGCCTGGTGGCCGCCATCACTCTGGTCCCCGAGTCCAAGAACCCGAGGGGCGACCGGCCCGACCTGCTCGGCGCCCTGCTGTCGACGATCGGCATGGCCTCCCTGGTGTTCGCGATCATTTCCGGGCCCGACCACGGCTGGACCTCGGGCCGGGTACTGGTGCCGGCGGCCGTCGCGGTCATGGTGCTGGCGGGGTTCGCGTACTGGGAGAGCCGGATTCCGTTCCCCATGCTCGACCTGCACTTCTTCAGGAACCAGCGGTTCACGGGAGCGATCGCGGGCGCGGTGCTGATCACCTTCGGGATGGGCGGGTCGCTCTTCCTGCTCACCCAGCACATGCAGTTCGTCCTCGGGTACGGCCCCTTGGAGGCGGGTGTGCGTACGGCGCCGCTCGCGCTCGCGATCGTGGCGCTGAACTTCTCCGGTCTGGCGGCGAAGGGAGCGGCCAAGCTGGGGAACCCGGCCGCCATAGGACTGGGCATGGCCCTGATGGCAGGCGGCTTGATATCCATCGCGATGTTCGCTTCCGGCGGTTACGCCGGGACGCTGCTGGGGCTGCTGCTCATCGGCGCGGGAGCGGCGATCGCCAACCCGGCGATGGCGCACGCGATCATGAGCTCGATTCCGCCGGAGAAGGCGGGGATCGGAGCGGGGATCAACGGGACGGTGGCGGAGTTCGGGCAGGGGCTGGGCGTTGCGGTGCTCGGCGCGGTGCTGAGCTCACGGTTCGCGGCGTTGATTCCGGTGGCGGCGGTGTCCCTGCCGGGGGCGTTGGCGGAGGCGGGGTCGGCGGAGGAGAAGGCGCGTATCACCGATGCGTACTCCTCCGGGCTGGAGACCAGTTTGTTGGTGGGGGCGGTGGCTGTGCTGCTGGGTGGGTTGGTCGCGGCGGCGTTGTTGCGGCGGGCGGAGAGGGCAGAATCCGCCTAGGAGCTCGGGAGGTTCTGTCGTCTCGCGGCTGCAGGTTGGTCGTGGCTGGTCGCGCCCACGCGGCGGAGCCGCAGATGTCACAGCCCCGCGCCCCTGAAGGGGCGCCTAACATGACCGGAATTGAAAGGTTCTAGGAAGGTGCGCCATGGGCGAGGCAGCCAAGCGGACCAGTGTCTGGCTGGAAGGCAAGGCGCGCCGGAGTGGCCGTAGTGGCGGGCAGCCGTCCGGGCTCGACCGGGACCGGATCACCGAGGTGACCGTGCGGCTGCTGGACGCCGAGGGACTGGCCAAGTTCTCCATGCGGCGCCTGGCAGCCGAGCTGAACGTCACCGCGATGTCCGTCTACTGGTACGTCGACACCAAGGACGACCTCCTCGAACTCGCCCTGGACGCGGCCTTCGGCGAACTACGCCTGCCCGACCCGGAGGCCGACGGTGAGGACTGGCGCGAGCAGCTGCGCATGCTGGCCACGGAGTACCGGTCCCTGCTGGTACGGCACCCCTGGCTGTCGCCCCTCGCGGGCACGTTCCTCAACATCGGCCCGAACTCGCTCGCCTTCTCCCGTGTCGTACAGCGGGTCATCCGGCGCACCGGGCTGCCGACCCGCGGCCTGACGGGGGCGATCTCGGCCGTCTTCCAGTTCGTGTACGGCTACGGCACGATCGAGGGCCACTTCTTCACCCGGGTCGCCGACACCGGTATGACACCGGACGACTACTTCCGGCACGCCATGAGCACGGTGAACGAGTCCCCGACGACCGCCGAGGTCATCGAGGAGTCCAAGGAGCTCATGGCGGCCCGCGGCGGCGACACGGTCGAGGAAATGCTGAACCGGGACTTCACCTTCGCCCTGGACCTGCTGGTGGCGGGCATCGAGGCGATGGTGAAAAGGGGCTGAACTCTCAGGCGAGCCGTGCCGGAAAGCCTCCCGTCGCCACCGGACCCCACTTCTCCGGCGTGACCCGAATGATCGACTTGCCCTGCTTCATCATCGCCGTCCGGTACTCGTCCCAGTCCGGATGCTCCCCGGCGATGTTCCGGTAGTACTCCACGAGCGGCTCGACGGACTCGGGCGAGTCGATGACCTCCGCGGTGCCGTCCACCTGCACCCACGGCCCGTTCCAGTCGTCGCTCAGGACGATCAGGCTGACCCGCTCGTCCCGCTTCGCGTTCCGCGTCTTCGCCCGCTCGGGGTACGTCGAGACGACGATCCGCCCCGAGTCGTCGACCCCGCAGGTCAGCGGCGACCCCTGGGGGCTGCCGTCGGCCCGGCGGGTCAGCAGGATGGCGCGATGACGGGGTCGTACGAAGTCCAGCAACTCGTCCAGTGATACGGCGGTGTTCTTCGCGATGTTCGGTGCCATGGGCGTCAGCCTAGGCGTCCGGGGTCGGCTCAGCCTGTCCCTGCCGTGCTTACGCCGCCGGCGGCAGCGACTCCCCCTGCACCGCCTGGATGTCCAGCTCGACCTTGAGGGTCGTACCGATGGCCGCGATGCCGGCCTGCACGACCTGGTTGTAGTTCATGGCGAAGTCCTCGCGCCGCAGCTGCGTGGTCGCGCGGAAGGCGGCCCGGGTCCCGCCCCAGGGGTCGGCGCCGGTGCCGAGGTAGGCCAGGTCCAGATCCACGGGCCGTACGACACCGTGCAGGCCCAGTTCGCCGTGCACCGTCCAGCGGTCCGTACCGGCGACCGTCAGGCCCGTCGAGCGGTAGGTGATCTCGGGGTACCGCTCGACGTCCAGGAAGTCCGCGGACTTCAGGTGGCCGTCCCGCATGGCGTTGCCCGTGTCGATGGAGGCGGCCCGGATCACCGCATCCACCCGGGACTTGGTCACGTCGTCCGGCGCGACCTCGATCGAGGCGTCGAACTCGGTGAACCGGCCGTGCACGCTGGAGATCCCCAGGTGCTGGGCCACGGCGCCCACCGTGGAGTGCGCCGGATCGACGGTCCACGGCCCGGGCGGCGGCAGCTCGGCCCCGCCCTGCCGGGCCAGCGTGATCGTGCCGACCTCGGCCCGGCCGCTCGCCGTGACGATCGCGCCGGCGGCGGCGGGCGCGTACCCGACGGCGGTGACGATGACGGTGTACGCCCCCGGGGCCAGCGGCTCCGCGTCCCGCACCGCCCCCTCGGCGTCCGCCTCGGCCCGCAGCACCTGCGAGCCGGTCATGTCGGTCACCGTGACGACCGCGTGCGACACGGCCCACCCGTCCCGCGTACGGATCTTCGCGGTCAGTCCCATCTCACCAAACTCCTCTGAAGAAACCGGCCCGTGGTGCAGGGCGCGCACCTCCGCTCAGGGCGCGCGCCCTGCACCACGGGCCGGGGTTCGAACTACTCGCCGGGGTGGCCGAGTTCGATGTCGTGGTCGTCGACTCCGCGGCCGTTCACCGTCAGGGCGGTGGCCACCGGCGGGTAGCCCGTCGCGATGACCGTGTACTCGCCGCCGTCCAGGTCGGTGAAGGCGTACGCCCCGTCCGTCCCGGTGGTGGCGGTGCCGACCACGTTGCCCGCGGCGTCCACGAGCGTGACCCGAGCGTCGGCCAGCGGACCGTGCGGCGCCTTGACGACACCCTGGAGCTGGGCGCCCGAGTCGAGGTCGACCTCGATACGGGTGACACCGGTGCCGCCGACCTCGACGGGCAGCGCGCGCGGCCGGTACCCGGCGGCGTTCACCGCGACGGTCACGGCACCCGGCACCAGCTCGGCGAAGCCGAACTCGCCCTGCTCACCGGTGGTCCCGGTGGCCAGCAGATCGCCCCGCACATCGGTGACGATCACCATCGCGTCCTTGACGGGCTCGCCGGTCTGCGCGGCCCGCACCAGACCGTTCAGCCCGCTGGTGCCGCTGAGCAGGATGTCGTACGACACCGGCTCGCCGTTGACGATCACGGTGGACGCCTGCGGCTGGAACCCGTCCGCGGAGGCGATCAGGACGTACGACCCGACGCTCGGCGCCTCGAAGGCGTAGGAACCGTCGGCCTGCGTGACCGACCTGCCCAGCTGCCGTCCCGCCAGCGAGATCAGCGTGACCGCGGCCTGCGGCACGGGCGCGCTCTCGGCGCCGCGGACGAAGCCGTGGACCGGGATGCCGCCGGAGCCCTCCGAAGAAGCCTCCGGGCGGGCGATCGTGGCGACGGCGGACAGCTTCTGCGTGCCGTCGGGGGCGGTCTCCGTGTCGGAGGAGGCCACGGCCCAGCTCGGGACGTGCTCCTGAGCGGCAGCCGGAACCTCGGCCTCGGCCGGAGCCGCCGTCGCCTCGGCCGCCTGCGCCATCGCACCCTTCGTCTTCAGCGGGACCTCCTTGATGAACAGCGTGATGAGGAAGGCGAGCAGCGCCAGGGCCGCCGCGATCAGGAACACGTCCGCGATGCCGTGGCCGTACGCGCTCTCCATGACCGTGCGCAGCGGCGCGGGCAGCTTGTCCATGTCCGGGATCTCGCCGGTGGAGCTCGAACCGGACGCGAGGGAGGCGTACTTGGGGCCGAGGCCGGCGATGCCGTCCTGGGCGTAGTCGGTGATGCGGTGGGCCATGACGGCGCCGAGCGCCGAGACGCCCATCGCACCGCCGAGGGACCGGAAGAAGGTGACCGTGGAGCTGGCCGAACCGAGGTCGGACGGGTCGACCTGGTTCTGCGTGGACAGCACCAGGTTCTGCATCATCATGCCGACGCCGAGGCCCAGGAGGGCCATGAAGACCGCGGTCTTCCAGTACTCCGTGTCGTAGCGGATGGTGCCCAGCAGGCCCAGGCCCGCCGTGATGAGCACGCCACCGCTGACCAGCCAGGCCTTCCACTTACCGGTGCGGGTGATGAACTGCCCGGACACGGTGGAGGAGACGAACAGGCCGCCGATCATCGGGATCGTCATGACGCCCGACATCGTCGGGGACTTGTCCCGGGCCAGCTGGAAGTACTGGCTGAAGAAGACCGTGCCGGAGAACATCGCGACGCCCACGAACATCGAGGCGAGCGAGGAGAGGGTGATGGTCCGGTTGCGGAACAGCCGCAGCGGGATGATCGGCTCACTGGCCTTGGACTCGACGAGCACGAAGATCAGCCCGAGCAGGACCGAGCCACCGACCATCGCGTACGTCTGCCACGACACCCAGTCGTACTTGTCACCGGCGAAGGTGACCCAGACCAGCAGCAGCGAGACCGCTGCGGAGATGAAGAACGCGCCGGCCCAGTCGACCTTCACCTGGCGCTTCACGACGGGCAGGTGCAGGGTCTTCTGCAGCACGATCAGCGCGATGACCGCGAACGGCACACCGACGTAGAAGCACCAGCGCCAGCCGAGCCAGCTCGTGTCGGTGATGACACCGCCGAGCAGCGGACCGCCGACGGTGGCGACCGCGAAGGTCGCGCCGAGGTAGCCGGAGTAACGCCCGCGCTCACGCGGGGAGATCATCGCGGCCATCACGATCTGCGCGAGGGCGGAGAGACCGCCGACGCCGATGCCCTGGATCACCCGGCAGGCGATCAGCATGCCGGCGTTCTGCGAGAGACCGGCGGCGGCGGAGCCCAGCACATAGATGACCAGGGCTATCTGTACGAGCGCCTTCTTGCTGTACAGGTCGGAGAGCTTGCCCCACAGGGGCGTGGCCGCGGTCATGGAGAGCAGCGCGGCGGTGACGACCCAGGTGTAGGCGGACTGGCCGCCGCCCAGGTCGCCGATGATCTCGGGCAGGGCGTTGGTGACGATCGTCGACGACAGGATCGCGACGAACATGCCGAGCAGCAGCCCGGAGATCGCCTCCATGATCTGCCGGTGCGTCATGGGAGCGGCGGCGTCGGCGGACCCTCCGCCGTGCTTCGCATGAGCCCGCACACCGGCTGGTGTGGTCGTTGCCATGGGCTTCCTTCTCTTACTTGGTGATTGCGGGTGTACGGGTGGACTGATCGAGTACGGGGGCGGTGGGCGGCCGGGGCTCCGGGTGCGGGGTGCGGCCGTCGTCGAAGCTCGCCCTGAGCCGCGCCATGAGGGCGGTCAGCTGGGCCACCTCGTCGTCGCTCCAGTGGCTCAGCCGCTCGGCGAGCATCCGGCAGGTCTGCCGCATCATCCGGTCGAGCTGCGCCTGGCCCTCGGGGGTGAGGTGCAGGATGCGCGAGCGCTTGTCCGCCGGGTCGGGGGAGCGCTGGATCCACCCGCGCTCCGCGACGTGCGTGACATGCCGGCTGGTCACGGACATGTCCACGGCGAGCAGCTCCGCCAGCTTGCTCATGCGCATGTCGCCGTGCCGGCCGAGAAGCGTCAGTACGGCGGCGGAACCGCCGGGGCACTCGGACGGCAGGATCCGTCCCATCTCCCTCCGCACGGCACCGAAGGCGCTGAACTGACGCATCAGTTCCTCGTATTGCGCCTGCTCGGCCATCACACCTCCCGTATTCGTTGCTTAGGGCAACCATAGAAGCGCTTGGTTGCTACAGGCAAATAAAACGGGGTAGGTGCGGTATAAAAACTTGGCAAAGGCAAGTATTGCGACTGTAAATGTGCAGGTGGGGAGAGGTGGTGCAGGGAACCGGCCCCTACTTGGGCCCCACCCCCGGATTCGCTAGTGTCTCGGGGCATGGCTAACACCCAGGGCCCCCAGGGCAACCACGACCCCGCCGGCAACACCCAGATGTTCCGCGCGTTCGTCGACGAGGCCCCTCAGGGCCAACAGCAGCAGGCGGCTTCCGGCGGTCCCCGCGTCGGCCTCATCATCGGAGTGATCGTCGCGGTGGCGATCGTGGCGGCGGTGGCCTGGCTGGCGCTGAAGTAGGGCTCAGTCGGCGTCGTCGTCGAGGCCGTCGCCGAGGTCCTCCTCGAGGACACGCAGGTCGCGGCGGCGAGGCAGGCCCCTGACGAGCTCCAGGAACGCGTCGTGCAGGTGCCCGTTGGTGACCAGCACTGTCATGTCACCCGCCAGCACCGACGCGCCCCCGAGGTCGGTCACCCGGCCGCCCGCCTCCGCGACGATGACGGGCAGCGGAGCCACGTCCTCGTGACCCATCGGCGGCCCCGCGACGACCCAGGCGTCGGCATGCCCCGTCACCAGGGCCGCGACGGCGCCGGTCGAGGGCGTCAGCAGCACCCGGCGGTGCAGGGCCGTGAGGAGTTCCTCCGGCCAACCGCCCGGGTTGTGCATCTGCGTGCGCGCGCCGCCGAGCCGGGTCCGCGTGCTGACCCGGCCGGGGCGCCCCGACCGCAGGTCCGGTTCTGCGCCGTCCAGCACCCGGCAGCCCAGGCCCCGCCCGGCCGCGATCACCCGCCGGCTCAGGGGCATGTTGATGACGCCGATGGCCGGCCCGTGCTCGTCCTCGTGGGCGAGGTCGTTCGTGAACAGCGGCACCCGGCGGGTGAAGTTCGCGGTCCCGTTGACGGGGTCGACGATCCACCGCCGCCCGGACGACCCGGCGGTCGAGCCGCCCTCCTCGCCGAAGAGCCCGTCCTCGGGCACCCGGCGCCCCAGCTCGGCCCTGACCAACTCCTCGACGGCCAGGTCGACTTCGGTGACCTCCGTGCCGTCTTCCTTACGACGGCTGCTCCAGCCGTCCCCGAAGAAGCCCCGCGCGGACATCCGGCCGGCCCGGCCCGCCGGGCGGACGGCGAAGTCGAGAAGCTCCCGGTCGGCGGGCGGAGCGTCGCACGCGTAGTCCATGCGGCGAGCCTTCCACGGCCCCCGTCACTCCCACTCCACCGTCACGTCCCGCGTCTCCACATGCATCCCGATCGGCACTCGCCACGCGTCCACGCACACCGTCCAGGTCTTCGTCCTCCGCGCGCCGGCGCCGATCGGGACCGGGAGCTTCTCCTCGGACTCGACGGTCGCCCAGTCGATACCGAGGGCGCCGATGACGTGGGTGCCGAAGGTGACGGTGCCCGAACGCACCGCGGAGCCACCGGTGTTGTGGAAGGCAAGGGTCACGTCCTCGCACCAGCGCTCGTCCGCGGGCTCCCGGGTCGGCTCGGCCCAGGTGAGCGCGGCGGGGCCGCCGGGTGTCGTGGAGGACGGGGAAGTCGCAGGCGTACGACTGGACTTGGCGCCGTCCGCCGCAGGGCTTGCGCCGCTGCTCGTGCCGGGCGGCGGCGGTGCGCTCTCCGGGAGCCGAGCCGAAGTTCCGCCTGCCGAAGGGGAGTCGGCCGCAGGTGAGTCGGCCGCAGGTGGGTCGGCCGCTGACGGCGTCCCGTCGAGCGGCACCAGCGTCACACCCCCCGTCGGCGCCACCGCCGTACCGGAGGATCGGGACGGGCCACCGGCCGACCCCGTGGCGACATACCCGTCACCACCCCCGCCGCCCGCGCACGCGGCCAGCACCCCGCCCAGACAGACGACGGCCGCCGACGCGCCGATCAAGGCGCCCCGACGGCCATGCGTCGCACTGGAACGTGTCGCTCGAAGCATCGCGCCATGGTGGCTGACACTCCGTCAAATAGGAACCCTCAGGCCTCTACTGGGCCCTCAGTCCGAGATGAGCCCCTCCCGCAGCGTCGCCAGCGTCCGGGTCAGCAGCCGGGAGACGTGCATCTGGGAGATGCCGACCTCCTCGCCGATCTGCGACTGGGTCATGTTGGCGAAGAAGCGCAGCATGATGATCTGCCGCTCGCGGGGCGGGAGTTTGGCCAGCAGGGGCTTCAGGGACTCGCGGTACTCGACGCCCTCCAGGGCGGTGTCCTCGTAGCCGAGGCGGTCCGCGAGGGAGCCCTCGCCGCCGTCGTCCTCGGGAGCCGGGGAGTCGAGCGAGGAGGCCGTGTACGCGTTGCCGACCGCGAGGCCGTCGACGACGTCCTCCTCCGACACGCCCAGTACCTGGGCGAGTTCGGGGACGGTCGGGGAGCGGTCCAGCTTCTGGGAGAGCTCGTCGCTGGCCTTGGTGAGGGCCAGGCGCAGCTCCTGCAGGCGGCGCGGGACGCGCACCGACCACGAGGTGTCGCGGAAGAACCGCTTGATCTCGCCGACCACGGTCGGCATCGCGAACGTCGGGAACTCCACGCCGCGTTCGCAGTCGAAGCGGTCGATCGCCTTGATCAGGCCGATGGTGCCGACCTGGACGATGTCCTCCATCGGCTCGTTGCGGGAGCGGAAGCGGGCGGCCGCGTAGCGCACCAGCGGGAGGTTGAGCTCGATGAGGGTGTCCCGGACGTACGCGCGCTCGGGGCTGTTCTCGTCGAGTGCGGCGAGCCGCAGGAAGAGGGAGCGGGACAGGGTGCGGGTGTCGATGGCTCCGGAGGAGACCGGGATGGCCGGGGCCGGTGCGGCCTCGACAGCCGTTACGTCGTCGAGCGCGGGCGCAGCCTCGCTCTTCGTGAGCGTGAGCACCTTCGAGCTGCCCTGGTCTGCGGACATGCCACCCCCTTTGGGTCGCGGGACGGTACGGCCGACGCTCGGTCGAGCAACGTCAGCCTCCACCTGAATACCGGAGCCGAAGCCCCGGCAAACGCTCTTCCCGCAGAATGTCACATGTCGGCAACACGCTGTAGTGACATGTCGACATGTGAGACCCGAATCCGCCCTGGATAAAGGGGGTCTGACGGTATTTCGGCGCAGAAGCGTCGGGAACCGCCCTGGTGAGCGATTACCTCTCCCCGGTTATCCCTCGCTCACGCTTGCGGTTACGGGGAGATCCCGCCCGGACTCGCGCCTGGGGCCGGTTCCTACGCCTCGATCCGGTTCGCGGACCGCAGCCGCTGGAAGCTGCGCGCGAGCAGCCGGGAGACGTGCATCTGGGAGACGCCGAGTTCCGCGCTGATCTGCGACTGGGTGAGATTGCTGTAGTAGCGCAGCAGGAGAATGCGCTGCTCCCGTTCCGGGAGTTGGACCAGCAGGTGACGTACGAGATCGCGGTGCTCGACGCCGTCCAGGGCCGGGTCCTCGTAGCCGAGCCGGTCCAGCAGCCCCGGCAGCCCGTCGCCCTCCTGGGCGGCCTCCAGGGAGGTCGCGTGGTACGACCGCCCGGCCTCGATGCAGGACAGCACCTCGTCCTCGGTGATGCGCAGCCGCTCGGCGATCTCGGCGGTCGTCGGGGTGCGCCCGAAGGAGGTCGTCAGGTCCTCGGTGGCGCCGTTGACCTGCACCCACAGCTCGTGCAGCCGGCGCGGGACGTGCACCGTACGGACGTTGTCGCGGAAGTACCGCTTGATCTCGCCGATGACCGTCGGCATCGCGAAGGTCGGGAACTGCACGCCCCGCTCCGGGTCGAACCGGTCGATCGCGTTGATCAGCCCGATGGTGCCGACCTGGACCACGTCCTCCATCGGCTCGTTGCGGGAGCGGAAGCGGGCGGCCGCGTAGCGCACCAGCGGGAGGTTGGCCTCGATGAGCGCCCCGCGCACCCGGTTGTGCTCCGGCGTGCCCGGCTGGAGCCCCTTGAGCTGGGCGAAGAGCACCTGGGTGAGAGCCCGGGTGTCGGCGCCGCGGCTGCGTGGTGCGGCCGGTGCGGCCGGTGCGGTTTCCGTGGCTGCCACGGCTTCCTGGGGCGGCGCAGTACTGGCCGACACGGTCAACGCCACCTCTTCATCGGTCACCCATCGGTCGACCTGTCGGTCAACTCATCCTTCAAAAGCGGTCATAGCATCACAAGACATGTGCACTGTGTGCAAGCACCGCATAACGCCGTGTTACGCCGTGTTGAGGGGCAAGTTGGGGCACAAGGCGCGGAAAAGCCCCCTGCCGTTCCGGCAGGGGGCTCGAATGCGCGGCGCTCAGACCTCGTAGTCGGCGACCACCCAGGTGGCGAACTCCCGCCACAGGGCGACGCCCGCCTGGTGCGCCGGGTGCTCGATGTACCGCTTCAGGGCGTCCGCGTCCTCGACCGCCGAGTTGATCGCGAAGTCGTACGCGATGGGCCGGTCGCTGATGTTCCAGCCGAGCTCCCAGAAGCGCAGGTCCTCGATCCGGTCACCGAGGCCCCGGAAGGCCGCCTCGCCCGCCACCACCCGGGGGTCGTCGCGCTCGACGCCTTCGTTGAGCTTGAAGAGGACCAGATGGCGGATCATGAGCGCTCCTAGCTACTTCGCCCCGTCGGCGAGCCACGTGAAGAAGTCGCCGATGGCCTTGGCGGCGTCCGATATGCCCTCGAACCCTATCTGGACGTAGTCGGCGGCCTTGCCCGGGTCCGTGATGATCACGTAGAGCACGAAGACCACGACCACGTAGACGGCGACCTTCTTCGAATTCACCGCCACCGCGGCCTCCCCTGTGCCTGCTGTGTCCGTTGTTGGCCGAAACTGCGGCCTGTTCTGGGCGGTGAGTGTAACTTCATGGATCATTTAAGGACCAACGGCCCGCAGGTCCAGGTCCTTTGGAATCCCCGGGCAGGACCGGACCCCACTGCGGGGTGCGCGCCACGGTTTCCCCCGTCAGCGGCGCGTACTTGAGGGTCCGGACGCAAGAAGGGCCCCGTCTCTCGACGGGGCCCTTCTGAAGCGGTAGCGGAGGGATTTGAACCCTCGGTGACTTGCGCCACACTCGCTTTCGAGGCGAGCTCCTTCGGCCGCTCGGACACGCTACCGAGAGAGACCTTACAACAAGGTGGGGCGTGCTCCGAAATCGGTATTCGCCGCTCCGGCGACGGCCCCGGCGACCGTCTCCTCGGCGGTTCCGTCAGCGATTCCGTCAGCGGTTCCGGAAGAACTCCGTGAGGAGCCCGGCGCACTCGTCCGCGAGCACGCCCTCGATCACCTCGGGACGGTGGTTGAGCCGCCGGTCGCGGACGACGTCCCAGAGGGAGCCGGCCGCGCCCGCCTTCTCGTCCCGGGCGCCGTAGACGACACGGTCGACCCGGGACTGCACGAGGGCACCCGCGCACATCGTGCAGGGCTCCAGCGTGACGACCAGCGTGCAGCCGGTCAGCCGCCACTCTCCAGCCTGTGCGGCGGCCCGCCGCAGCGCGAGGACCTCCGCGTGCGCGGTCGGGTCGCCGGTGGCCTCGCGTTCGTTGTGCGCGGCCGCGAGCACGGTCGTGCCGTCCGGGGACAGCACGACGGCGCCCACGGGCACGTCCGCGCCGGCCCGTCCGGCCTCGTCCAGGGCGAGCCGCATCGCGGCCCGCCAGCGGTCGCGTACCGGGTCCGGGGTTTCCGGGGCGGTCGCGGTCAGCGGACGGTCTCCAGGACCTCCGAGGCACCGAGGGCCTCGGCGATCTCGGTGAGCGCGTCCTGGGACAGCGACTTCAGCTCCTTCTCGCTGACGCCCAGGTCGTCGAGGACCGCGGCGTCGCCGACCGGACCGTGCGGCACGGCCTCGGCGGAGCCGCCGCTCGTGGTGTCGTCGTCGTCTTCCTCCTCCTCGTCCTCACCGTCCTCGGTGCCGTCGAGATCGAGGGCGTCCAGGTCGGCGTCGTCGTCATCCGGATCTCTTCCGAGCAGTTCGTCGGTGAGCAGGATCTCGCCGTACGAGCTGCGGGCGGCGGCTGCGGCGTCGGAGACATAGATGCGAGGGTCTTCCTCGCCGTCGATGCGGACGACGCCGAACCACGCGTCCTCCTGCTCGATGAGCACGAGCACCGTGTCCTCGTCGGGAGCGGATTCCCGGGCGAGATCGGCCAGATCCGACAGGGTCTCCACATCGTCGAGCTCTGTGTCGCTCGCTTCCCACCCGTCTTCGGTGCGCGCGAGCAGTGCGGCGAAGTACACCGTGACTCTCCCACTGGTCATAGGCGTGCCGGTTGGGGGTCCCCCCGGCGGAGGTTTCGGGCGGGGAGAGCTGTGCTCCAAGCCCCGCCCACTCGGAATCGTGGCAGAAACAAGGCGTTCAGGGGACGTCTTCGGCACCCTGTGTCCGCCTGTTTTGATCGTCCACCAGCGGGATCGTAGTCCGCCGTCGGCGCGGTGTACGCACATGGGCATTCTCGGGAAGGTCAAGAAAGGGCCGGAGCCCGCGTGTTGCTACCAGCGGAAGGTGCGCATGCGCATGGCGTGACGGAGGCGGGCGGTCTTGGCGCGCCTGGGCTGGACGCGGTCGCGCAGCTCACGGGCCTCGGCCAGGTCGCGCAGGAACTGGGCTCTGCGACGCCTGCGCTCGGCGTCGGTCTCCCGCTGTGACGCGTCCGCTCGGGACTCCTGGTCAGGCATAGGCACACCACCCCGGTCCGTCCCTCCCACTTTCCCTCGGACGGGCGGTTTGATGCCAGCGCGAGCAGTCACGGGGCCCGGCTACTGTTGTGGACATGCGCCTCCACGTCGTCGACCACCCCCTGGTCGCCCACAAGCTCACCACCCTGCGCGACCAGCGCACCGACTCCGCGACGTTCCGCCGTCTCGCCGACGAGCTGGTCACCCTGCTCGCCTACGAGGCCACGCGTGACGTGCGCACCGAACAGGTCGACATCACGACGCCGGTCGCGCGGACCACGGGCGTCAAGCTCTCCTACCCGCGCCCGCTGGTCGTGCCGATCCTGCGCGCCGGCCTCGGCATGCTGGAGGGCATGGTCCGGCTGCTGCCGACCGCCGAGGTGGGCTTCATGGGCATGATCCGCGACGAGGAGACGCTCCAGGCCTCCACGTACGCCACGCGCATGCCGGAGGACCTCTCCGGCCGCCAGGTGTACGTCCTCGACCCGATGCTCGCCACCGGCGGCACCCTGGTCGCGGCGATCCGCGAGCTGATCAAGCGCGGCGCGGACGACGTCACCGCGGTGGTCCTGCTGGCCGCCCCGGAGGGCGTGGAGATCATGGAGCGCGAGCTCGCGGGCACCCCGGTCACGGTGGTCACGGCAGCGGTCGACGACCACCTCAACGAGCACGGCTACATCGTGCCGGGGCTGGGGGATGCGGGCGACCGCCTGTACGGCGCCGCAGAGTAAACGCCCTGGGGGCAAACCCCCCAGGGACGCGGCGCTGTGTCGATGTGCGGCTCCGCCGCGTGGGCGCGACCGGCCACAACGGACGCGCACCCGCAAAACAACAGGCGCCCTACGGCGCCAAGGCGCGCTTCTCAGCAGCTCTGCTTAGAGGAAGTCGGCGTCGGCTGGGGGTTGGTCAGCGCGGCCAGCGCCTTGTCGGCGGCCGCCTTCTTCGTGAGCCCCTTGAACCCCGTGCCGATGACCAGGTCGACATCGGCGCCCTTACGGCTGTCGGCGCGGGCCTCGGCCCCGGCGAGCTGCGTGCCGAGGACCGGCAGCGACATGCTGACGGCGGACGTGCGGCCGAGCAGCAGCCCCGTGCCCTTGACCTTCTTGTCGAACTCCTTGGTCGCGTTGCCCACGTCGCCGATCTTGAAGCCGCGCTTCTTCAGCTCGTCGGCGGTCTTCTTCGCGAGGCCGCTGGTGGGCGTGGCGTTGTAGACGTTGACGGTGATCTGGCCGGGCTTGGGCAGGGCCGCCGCACTCGCGCTCGCGGAAGGGCTCGCCTTCGAGACGCAGTCCGCCTTGGGTCCGGCCGCCGCGGCCTTCTCGCCGCCGCCGGTGAAGACGTCGATGAGCTGCAGGGTGCCCCAGCCGATCAGACTCAGCGCGGCGACGGAGGCCACCAGACCGAACACGAGCCTGCCGCGTCGCCGGGGCCGTCGCATCCGGGGGTACTTGTCTCCCGTGATCCGGTACTTACGGCCCATGCCGGGGGGAGTCAGCATGCTCATGGGCGCAGCGTAGTGCGCCTGAGCGGTGATGCCTACTAAATGATCATTGGACGCCGCGCAGGAGAACCCGAAAGGGTCAACCCTTCACAAGGGCGTCACTCGGTCCCGACTCAGTCCAGCTCGAGCACGCGTGCGTGCAGCACCTGGCGCTGCTGCAGGGCCGCCCGCACCGCGCGGTGGAGGCCGTCCTCGAGATAGAGGTCGCCCTGCCACTTCACGACGTGCGCGAAGAGGTCGCCGTAGAACGTCGAGTCCTCGGCGAGCAGGGTTTCCAGGTCGAGCTGGCCCTTGGTCGTCACGAGCTGATCGAGGCGGACCGGGCGCGGCGCGACGTCCGCCCACTGCCGGGTGCTTTCCCGGCCGTGGTCGGGGTACGGCCGGCCGTTTCCGATGCGCTTGAAGATCACACGGAAAGCCTACCGGTCAAGACCTTCCGGGCGCAGCCATGGCGACGGAGTGCGAGGCTGGAAAAGATGCCGTAAAAGGTGCAAAAAGGGAGCAGGGGTCTGACATGAGCGACCGAGAGACCGTGCCCGGGGCCATGACCGGTCCCCCGACGGGCATGAAGCCCGGGTCCATGCCGGAGGCAAAACCCGCCCCCGCCGCCCCCGAGGCCCCCGGAAGCGCTCCCGCCCTGCCCCGGCCGGCCCTGGAGATCGCCTCCGGCTACGCCTTCACCGGCCCCGCCCTCGATCTGGGCGCCCTGCTCTGGGACGGTACCTGCCTCCCGGACGCGCAGATCCGGATCCCCCTGCCCATGCTCAACCGGCACGGCCTGGTCGCGGGCGCCACCGGCACCGGCAAGACCAAGACGCTCCAACTGATCGCCGAGCAGCTCTCGGCGCAGGGCGTGCCCGTGTTCCTGGCGGACATCAAGGGTGACGTGTCCGGGATCTCGGCGCCGGGGCAGCCGAACGAGAAGGTGCAGGCCAGGGCCTCGGACGTGCACCAGCAGTGGACGGCCACCGGCTTCCCCGCCGAGTTCTACGCCCTCGGCGGCCTCGGCCACGGCATCCCCGTCCGGGCCACGATCACCAGCTTCGGCCCGGTCCTGCTGTCCAAGGTGCTGCAGCTCAACCAGACCCAGGAGCAGTCCCTCGGCCTGATCTTCCACTACGCGGACCAGAAGGGCCTGGAGCTGATCGACCTCAAGGACCTCAGGGCGGTCGTCGCCTTCCTGACCTCCGACGAGGGCAAGGCGGAACTCAAGAACATCGGCGGGCTGTCCACCGCCACGGCCGGCGTGATCCTCCGCTCCCTCACCGCCTTCGAGGCGCAGGGCATGGCCGACTTCTTCGGGGAGCCGGAGTTCGACACGAGCGAGCTGCCGCGCACGGCCGGGGACGGCCGTGGGATCGTGTCGGTCCTCGAACTGCCCGCGGTGCAGGACAAACCGCAGCTCTTCTCGACCTTCCTGATGTGGCTGCTCGCCGACCTCTTCCACGACCTCCCCGAGGTCGGTGACGCCGACAAGCCGAAGCTCGTCTTCTTCTTCGACGAGGCGCATCTGCTGTTCAACGGGGCGTCCAAGGCCTTCCTCGACTCGATCACGCAGACCGTCCGCCTGATTCGCTCGAAAGGAGTCGGCGTCTTCTTCGTGACTCAGACTCCGAAGGACGTACCCGCCGACGTCCTCGCCCAACTCGGCAACCGCGTCCAGCACGCGCTCAGGGCTTTCACGCCGGATGACCAGAAGGCGTTGAAGGCGACCGTGAAGACCTTCCCCAACTCCGCCTACGATCTGGAGGAGCTGCTCACCGGGCTCGGCACGGGCGAGGCCGTGGTCACCGTCCTCAGCGAGAAGGGCGCCCCGACACCCGTCGCCGCGACCCGGCTGCGCGCCCCCGAGTCCCTGATGGGCCCGATCGACGCCGCCGCCCTCGACGAGGCGGTCAGGTCCTCGCAGCTCCACGGCCGTTACGCACAGGCTGTGGACAGAGAGTCGGCGTACGAGAAGCTCAGCGAGGCGCGCGGGGCCAAAGGGCCCGACGAGATGAAGCAGCAGAAGGCGCCGAAGCCCAAGGACGACCCCTCCGTCGTGGAGCAGGTCGTGGGCAGCGGCATGATCAAGTCCCTCGCCCGTTCCCTGGGCACCCAGATCGGGCGTGAGATCACCCGCTCGGTCTTCGGGACGGCGCGGCGGAGACGGTAGCCACCGGGGCCCCGCCTCCGCCGACCGGTCAGCGGCCCCGTTCCTTCGGGGGCGGCTGCGGCCTGTCGTCCTTCATCTGCGGTTTCGGTGTGTTGCGGGCGGCTTCGGCGCGCAGCAGCGCGCGCAGGATCGCGTACGGGTCAACGGGCATGTCTGTGTTCCTTGCGTCGTACCGATGGACCGGAGGGGTGCCGGTCGGGTCAGCAGCGCAGGACCACCGTGCGCAGGGCGAGCAGGGTGTACGGCGGCCCCGGCGGCGCGGGGAGGGGGCGGCCCTCCGGGACGCCGGGCGCCGGGTCGGGGCGGGGTGCGGGGCGCAGGGGTACGGCGGCCCGGGCGGCGCTGCGGGCCACAGGCCTGAGAACGGTGTCGAGGACGTCGTACTCGATCGTCTCGCCGGAGACGGGCAGGGCGGGTGCCGTGTGGACGCCGGTGTGCGCGCCCGGCACCAGCAGGGCGACGAGCAGCACGAGGGCCCGCAGCCAGGTGCGGATGCGCGGGAGGCCTCGTGCGGTGCTCACGGGGGTCATCTCCCCGTCGGCCCCACGGCGTTCATCGCCTCGGAGGCGAACTCCGCTCGCTCGGCGTAGCCGCGGGCCCCGGTGCTGACGGCGTTCACAGCGTGCGCGGGACCTGCTGGGCGCGGCCGCGCATCGTCAGCGCGGTGACGATCTCGACGACGCCGACGACGACCAGCCAGATGCCGCCGACCAGGGTGAGTACGGCGACCGACTCGAACGGCGAGTCGATCAGCACGACGCCGCCGACGAAGGTGACGATCCCGAGGAAGATCTGCCAGCCCCGCGCGGGCATCGAGTGGTCGGAGAAGGCGGCCAGGGTCTGGGTGATGCCGCGGATCAGCCAGCCGATGCCGATCCACAGGGCGAGCAGCAGGATCGACTGCATGGGGCCGCGGAAGCAGAACAGGCCCAGCAGGATCGACAGGGCGCCGCTGATGAAGGCGAGGACCCGCAGCGAGGTCGTCTTGTGGGTGCCGAAGGCGGAGACGAGCTGGAAGACGCCGCTGAGGACGAGGTAGAGGCCGAAGAGGACGCCGGCCGCGAAGAGTGAGGCGCCCGGCCAGACGAGGACCAGGACACCGAGGATCAGGGACGCGACGCCCGTGAGCAGCACGACCTGCCAGGCGGCGCGGGAGAGGGCGTGCAGGGGGCCCTCGAAGGGCGGCTCCGGTTCGTGCGGGCCCGGCGCGTGTCCGGTGGCGGAGTGGACCTTGCGGTCGTCGTACTCCGGGCCCCAGGAGGAGCCGGTCGGTGCCTCGGTCATGGTCCATGCTTGGACCGGCCGTGAGCGGCCCGCCACCTGGGACGGGCCGGCCGACTGACTTCTACTTGGCCTTGGCCGCCTTCGCCGCCGCCTTCATCTCCTGCTTGTGCGCCCGCACCTTGGTCAGTGACTCGGGCCCGGTGATGTCGGCGACGGAGCGGAAGGACTTCGGCTCGCCGTACGCCCCGGTGGCCTCGCGCCAGCCCTTGGGCTGCACGCCGAGCTGCTTGCCGAGCAGGGCCAGGAAGATCTGGGCCTTCTGCTTGCCGAAGCCGGGCAGTGCCTCGAGGCGCCTGAGCAGCTCACGGCCGTCGTCGACGCCCTTCCAGACGAGCTCGGCCCGACCGTCGTAGTGCTCGACGAGGTACTGGCACAGCTGCTGGACGCGCTTGGCCATCGACCCTGGGTAGCGGTGCACGGCCGGCTTCTCGGAGAGCAGGGCGGCGAAGGCCTCCGGGTCCGTCACGGCGATCTCGTGTGCGTCCAGGTCGTCGGCACCGAGCCGGTCGGCGATGGTGCGGGGGCCCTTGAACGCCCACTCCATCGGAACCTGCTGGTCCAGCAGCATCCCGACCAGCGCGGCGAGCGGGGAGCGCCCGAGGAGCTCGTCGGCCTCGGGGTCCTGGGCGAGGTGAAGGGTGACGTCCATGACCCCGATCATGCCCCGGCCGGCGTCAGAGCTCCACGTGGACGCCGGGCAGCGCGGCGCCGAAGCGGGCGTCGCCGTTGCGCACGGTGATGCCGGCGCTCTTGCCCGGGATGTCGAACGAGCCGCCCTTGACGGGCCCGGTGCTCGCGCCGCGGGCGGTCCACAGCAGGCCGTCGGTGTTCTCGCCGGGCACGCCGACGACGGCCTCGGCCCTGCCGTCCCCGGTCAGGTCGGTGAGGTGGACGGCGGCGCCGAACTCGTCGCCCGCCTCGGCGGTGTCGGGCACGCTC
The DNA here is from genome assembly GCF_000718165.1 of Streptomyces fulvoviolaceus. Taxonomy (GTDB): domain Bacteria; phylum Actinomycetota; class Actinomycetes; order Streptomycetales; family Streptomycetaceae; genus Streptomyces; species Streptomyces fulvoviolaceus. Next base: position 122,312 of record NZ_JOEY01000029.1, read on the forward strand.
GCCGTGTTCTGGGTGTAGGCGGCGGCCTTCGCGGTGGTCGGACCGGCGGCGGAACCGCGCAGCAGGACGGCCGTACCCGCCCACGCGCGCGTGCCGACGCCCTCGCCGGGGGAGCCGACCAGGACGTCGGCGTATCCGTCGCCGTCGACGTCCCCGATGCCCAGCGACCAGCCGAACCGGTCGCCCTTCTCGGCGGTGCCGGGGACGCCCCCGGTGGCCTGGTGGAAGACCTTCGGCTTCTGGCCGGCAGTGATGCCCTGGGCGCTGCCGTACAGGACCTGGATCTCACCGCCCTTGCGCGCGGCACCGGCGGAGTCGTCCGCGATGCCGGTGATCAGGTCGCCGTATCCGTCGCCGTTGACGTCGCCGATCTGTCCGGTGTGGCCGTCGGCGTACGGCAGCTTCAGGGGCCAGTTGTCCATGGTCTCGTCGACGGAGGTGCCGCGCCGGTCGAGCCACACCGGGCCGCGCCCGTCGCCGTCGGTGGGGCCGGGCAGCCAGAACCGCTCGGCCCGGCCGTCGCCGTTGACGTCGCCCATGACGACCCCGAGGGCCATGCCCATGCGCGGCTCGCGATAGGTGGAGGCCGCCGTGCCGGTGCGCTTGAACGGGCCCGTGTAGGAGGCGCCCTCGCAGCGGGAGCCGACGGTGAGCTCGGGAGCGCCGTCGCCGTCCATGTCGCCCGTGGCCAGGGACATCCCGAAGCCGCAGTACGTCATGCCGTCGCCGAAGCCGGCGGGCGGGGCGAACGCGGTGGCGCCCTTCAGCCCGCCGGAGCCGCCCCAGACCACGGTCACGGTGCCCCGGCTCCGCTTGCTGCCGACGTCCTCGCCCGGCGCGCCGACGATCAGGTCGGCGTACCCGTCGCGGTCGAGGTCGGCGCTGGTGACCGCCGTACCGAACTCGTCGCCCAGCTCGGCGGTGCCGGGGATGCCGGAGGTGTTCTGGGTGACGACCGTGCGCCGCGTGGCGCTCACCGACGACTTGGAGCCGTACAGCACGACCACCGAACCGGCCTCCGCCACACTGCCGTTGGCCGCGCCCGGCGCGCCGACCGCCAGGTCCCGGTACCCGTCCCCGTTGAAGTCGTCCTGTACGGCGGCCGTGTTGGCGCCCTTGTACGGCGCGGCGGCGGACGACGTGACGGGGGTGAGCGTGACGGCGACGGACGCGGTGAGCACGGCGGCCGCCATGACTGCTCTGCGCAACGGGACTCCTCGACTCAGGAAACAGGCGTCCCAGTGGACCCACAGGCCACTCAAAGGGTTGTACCCACACTTGAATTGAGCCTCAGGAGGCCCGCCAGTACCCCAGCGCGTGCACCCGCTCCTTGGGCATGCCGAGCTCCTTGCGGACGTACGACGACAACGCCCGGGTCGTCCGCGTGTCGCAGCCGATCCAGACGTACGCGTCCGGGTGGGCCTTCAGCAGGTCGGGCAGGTCCGCCTTCACCTGGGCGACCAGGTGGGCGCCGGAATCGAGCCGGAGCACCCGGCGCACCTGAGGCCCTGCCGTGTGCCGGGCCGGGTCGGCGCGGAAGGGGAGGTCGTCGCCGCCGCCCTCGAACCAGACGGTCGCCGGGGCCGGATCCAGCGCGCCGAGCAGGGAGTTGATGGCGGGCAGGGAGGCCGGGTCGCCGATCGCGACGACGTGTGAGGGGCCGGGGTCGGGCCGGTCGAAGCCCGTGCCGTGGACGGTCGCCTCGATCGTGTCGCCGGGCTGTGCCGTCCGCGCCCAGTCGCTGGCGCACCCCTCGTGCAGGGCGAACTCCAGGCTGAAGGTGTCGGCCTCGGGGTCCGGGTCGACCAGGGTGTAGGCGCGCTGGTGCGGCCGGCCCGCGTTGCTGAACCAGAGCCGGACCCACATGGTCGGGTGGACGCCGGTCTCCGCGAGCATGCCGCCGTCGGTGAGGCGGACGCGCCGGTACTGCCCGGTGGCGTCCTCCGCGCCGGTCACGGTGAACACGAAGTCCTTCGCGCGCAGCAGTTTGAGGACCGCGCCCTCCCAGCCGTGACCCTGCCCCATCGCGCTTTCACCCCTCGCGTACGATTTCCTCACCAATCTGCTTCTAGTTAGGTAAGCCTAACCTAAAAGAAAGAGGGGGTGCAGGGTGGTCAGCGAGATCCATCGTGACGCCTGGGGGATACCCCACCTCCGCGCGGGCAGCGCGCGTGAACTCGCCCGTGTCCAGGGCCGCGTGACCGCCCGCGACCGGGCCTGGCAGCTGGAGGTCGAGCGGCACCGCGCGCAGGGCACCTCGGCCTCCTTCCTCGGCACCGACGCCCTCGCCTGGGACGCCTTCGCGAGACGGGCCCGCCTCGACGACACGGCGAAACGTTCCTTCGAAGCCCTGGAGCGACGGGACCCGGAGACGGCCGACTGGGTCCGGGCCTACGTCGACGGCGTCAACGAGGAGCTGGCCGCCGACAGCGCCGCCCCGGAGTTCGCCCGTGTCGGCCTCACCCCCGGCCGCTGGCAGCCCTGGACCCCGCTCGGCGTCTGGCTCGCCACCCACATCCTCTTCGCCGGCTTCCCGGCCAAGCTCTGGCGCGAGCAGGCCGTACGGCACCTGGGCCCCGAGGCCGTCGGCCTGTTCGCCACCGACGGGCCCGGCACCTCCGGCAGCAACGGCTGGCTGGTGAGCGGGGAGCGCACCACGACCGGGCAGGCCGTCATCGCCGGCGACCCGCACCGCTTCATCGAGGACCCCGGCGTCTACCAGCAGATCCACCTCTCCTGCCCCGAGTTCGACGTCGTCGGCCTCGCCGTCCCCGGCATCCCCGGCATCGCCCACTTCGGCCACACCGGCACGGTCGCCTGGGCCATCACCAACGCCATGGCCGACTACCAGGACCTCTACCGGGAACGGCTGCGGCGCACCGGCGTCGGCGTCGAGGCCCTCGGCCCGGACGGGGTCTGGCGGCGGGCGTCCCGGCACACCGAGACCGTGGAGGTGGCGGGTTCCGCGGGGGAGGAGACCGTCGAGGTCGAGGTGATCGAGACGGAGCGGGGGCCGGTCATCGCCGGCGGCCCGGAAGGCCTCGACGACGGCACCCCGCTCGCCGTCAGCCTCCGCTACCCGCCTCGCGTCACCGAGGACCTCGGCTTCAGCGCCCTCCTTCCCCTTCTCCGCGCCCGCCGGGTCGCCGACGTGGACCGTGCCTTCGACGTGTGGGCCGAGCCCGTGAACGTCGTCCAGGCCGCCGACACCGAGGGCGGCCTGCTGCACCGCGTCGCCGGCCGCGTGCCGGTCCGCTCCGAGGCAAACCGCACCCGGCTGGTCCCCGCCTGGGAGCCCGGTCACGAGTGGCGGGGATGGCACGAGACGCCCCGCGCCGGCCTCACCGACGGCATCGCCGTGATGGCCAACCAGCGCGGCCCGGCCACCCCCCTCGGCGTCGAGTTCGCCCCGCCGCACCGCGCCGACCGCATCACGGCCCTCCTCACGGAGAAGGACCACTGGTCGCCCGCCGACATGCCGGTGATCCACATGGACACACAACTGGCTTCCGCCGGGCCCCTGTTGGCGTGCGTGGCCGCTCTGGAGGACCTCAGCCCCGAGGGTGACCGCCTGAAGGACACCCTCCTGCGCTGGGACCGCCGTATGGACGCGGACAGCACGGACGCGGCGCTGTACGCGGCGGTGCGCAGTGCCGTCGTACGACAGCTCGCGGCGCACCCGGCGTTCGCCGCGCTGACCACCGCGCCCGCCTACCCGGAGGTCCTCCTCCCCTGGCTCAACCTCGTCCCGCGCATCGGCTTCGCCCTCGAACACCTGCTGCGGGCCGAGGAGTTGTACGGCATCGATCGTGCGGAGGCCGTCCGGGTGGCCGTGGAGGAGGTGGCCGCAGAGGAGCCTGTGCCGAGGTGGGGCGAGACGCACCGCCTGTTCTCCTGGCGGGCGTTGCCCGATACCGCGGAGGAGCGGCCAGAACTGTCCGGCGACCACGACTGCGTGCTGTGCACCACGGCCGTGCCGGGCTGGAGCGACATGGCCGCGCGCGGTCCGGCCGCCCGTTACGTGTGGGACCTGGCCCGGCGCGAGGACAGCCTCTGGGTGGTGCCGTTCGGCGCCTCGGGCCTGCCCGGCTCGCCGCACAACCGTGATCAACTGCCCTTGTGGCTCAGGGGAGATCTCGTCCCGGTCGTCACCGACTTCGACCAGTTCAGCAAGGAGAGCGATGTCTGACACCTACGTCCATGCGGAGGACGTCGACGGCTTCGGCACCGTCCGCATCCGCACCCTCGATGCGAAGGCCGACGCCGAAGCGGTGCACGGCTGGGTGAGCGAGGAGCGCGCCTCCTTCTGGGGCATGAACGGCCTCACGCGGGAGCAAGTGGCCGAGATCTACGCCCACATGGACACCCTCGACACCCACCACGCCTTCCTGCTGGAGAAGGACGGCGAACCGGCCGGCCTGCTCCAGACCTACGAGCCGGAGGCCGACCGCGTCAGCGAGTGCTACGAGGTCGAGCCGGGTGACATCGGCATCCACCTCCTCCTCGCCCCCGCGGGGGCGGGCGGCGCGCGGTCCGGCTGGTCGTCGGCGCTGCTGACCGCCGTCACGTCGTACGTCCTGGTGGGCCTGGACCGGAAGCGCGTCGTGGTCGACCCCGACGTACGCAACGAGAAGGCCGTCGCCCGCTTCCTCGGGCAGGGCTTCGCGGCCGGCGAGAAGGTCGTCCTGCCGGAGATCGACATCCCGGATGTCTTCCTGCCCGAGAAGCACGCCCAACTGGCCTTTCTGACAAGGGAGGTAGCCTTCCCGGCGTGACCCCGGATGACCTCGTCGCCCACTACGGACTGGAACCGATACCGCGCGAGGGCGGCCTGTTCCGCCAGACCTGGGCGGGCCCTTCGCGCGCGGACGGCCGGCCGGCGGGCACCGCCATAGTCGCCCTGCTGACCGCCGACGACTTCTCCGCCCTGCACCGCCTCACCGGCGACGAGGTCTGGCACTACTACCTCGGCGCCCCCCTGGACCTTCTGCTCCTCGCCCCGGACGGCACGACCGCGACCCCCGTCCTGGGGCCGGACATACTCGCCGGCCAGCACCCCCAGTTCACCGTGCCCGCGGGGACGTGGATGGGGGCCAGGAGCCGCGGCGCCTGGACGTTCTTCGGCTGCACCATGGCCCCCGGCTTCACCTACGGGGACTACGAGCACGGGGACGCGCTCTCGCTGGCGGCGCGTTATCCGGGCGAGGCCGACCGGATCGCGGGACTGTGCCGTCCATGAGACTCCTCGAAGGACAGGTCGCCCTGGTCACGGGCGCGGGCGGCGGCATCGGGCGGGGGATCGCGGTGCGGTTCGCCGAGGAGGGGGCGGCGGTCGCGGTGCACTGTCGTACGGCGGTGGCGGCGGCGCGTGAAGTGGCCTCCGCCGTACGGGACTTGGGCGCCCGGGCCGTCGTTCTGCAAGCGGACCTGACCGACGAGGGCGCCTGTCACCGGCTGGTGGGCGAGGCGGCCGAGTGGGGCGGCGGGCGGCTGACGGCGCTGGTCAACAACGCGGGGGTGCAGCCGACGCGGGCGCTGCCCGGGATGACGGCGGCGGAGTGGCGGGCGGTCGTGGACACCAATCTGACGAGCGTGTTCGCGTGCACGCAGGCGGCGGCGGAGGTGATGCAGCCGGGCGGTTCCATCACCCACATCGCGTCCGTCGAGGCGAGCCACCCGGCCCCCGACCACGCCCACTACTCGGCGTCCAAGGCGGCCGTCGTGATGCACGCGCGGGCGGCGGCCCTGGAGTACGGCCCGCTCGGCATCCGCGTCAACACGGTCTCGCCCGGGCTGATCGACCGGGACGGGCTGGAGGAGGCCTGGCCGGAGGGGGTGCGGCGGTGGCGTGCCGCGGCGCCCCTGGGCAGGCTGGGGCGGCCGGAGGACGTGGGCGACGCCTGCGTGTTCCTGGCCTCGCCGCTCGCGTCCTGGGTCACCGGGCAGGACCTGGTCGTGGACGGAGGGGTGTCGGCGCGGCCGACGTGGTGAGCGGCACGGGGGTGTGGCAGCCGCGGTGAGTGTTCCGAGATCCTCCTCCGTACCTATCCGGGAGGCGGCAAGTCCGACGACGGAGAACTGACGTGAGGTGTGACGGTGAGCGCAGTGGAAGCCGAGATGTCCGAGGCCCCCGAGGCCTTATCCGCCGTCGGGACTCCGGCGGTCTTCGCGGCTTCTTCGGCTTCCGGGACTCCGGCGGCTTCTTCGGCTCTCAAGGTTCCCTCGACGACGGGGACTCCGGCGGCTTCTTCGGCTCTCAAGGTTCCCTCGACGACGGGGACTCCGGCGGCTTCTTCGGCTCTCAAGGTTCCCTCGACCACCGGGACTCCGTCGGCATCCTCGGCCCCCACGCCTTCCTCGGCCCCCTCGGCTTCCCCGGGCACCGAGGCTCCGTCGGTGCTCGCAGCCCCCTCGGACCCCGAAGCTTCCGCGGGCTTCAAGGGCTGGTGCTGTTGGGCACCGTGCTGGTCCTGCTCGTCCTCGGCGGCGCGGGAACGGCGTCGGCCCACGCAGCCCTCCGAGGGACCGACCCCGAGGACGGAAGCGTCGTCAAGTCCGCCCCCCGCCACCTCACCCTGACCTTCACCGAGTCCGTCGGCCTGCTCGACGACTCCTTCCGCGTCCTGGGCCCCGACGGCCGGCGCGTGTCGGGCGTCGGCGACGCCGAACACGCGCCGGACAGCTCGGACACGGCCCGGGTGACACTGCCCGCGAAGCTGGCCCAGGGCACGTACACGGTGGGCTGGCGCGTGGTGTCCGCCGACAGCCACCCGGTCTCGGGCGCCTTCACCTTCTCCGTCGGCAAACCCTCCCCGGCCGCGGCGGTGGTGGACACGGGCCCGGTCGAGAACCCGGCCACGGCCGGCCTCTACAAGATCGCCCGCTACCTCGCCTACCTCGCCGCGGCCCTGCTCATCGGCACGGCGGTCTTCGTCACGGCCTGCCGTCCCCCGGAGCCGCACCGGCTGCGCAGGCTCCTGTGGGCGGGCTGGTGGACGCTGCTCGGCTCGACGCTCGTCCTACTGGTGCTGCGGGCGCCGTACGAGACCGGGACGGCGCCGACTTTCGATGCCTCGGCCTTCGAACGCACGCTGACCGGCCGCCCGGGCGCGGTCCTGCTGATCCGCCTGGCCCTGCTGGCGCTGACGGCCCTCTTCCTCGTACGACTGCTGCGGCGGGAGTCCTGGTCGCGCGGGTGGCTGGCGACGGGCACCGCGCTCGCGGTGGCCCTGGCGCTGACCTGGGCAGCCGCCGAGCACGCGTCCGCCGGGATCCAGGTGCCGGTGGCGATGACCTCGGCCGCCCTGCACGTCCTGGCGATGGCGGTCTGGCTGGGCGGCCTCACGGCCCTGGTGACGACGCTGTACCGCACGTCTGCCATGCCGCTCTTTGTCGTCACCCGCTTCTCTCGGCTGGCCTTCACCTCCGTCACCGTCCTCGTCGTCACCGGCGTCTACCAGTCCTGGCGGGGCCTCGGCTCCTGGAACGCCTTCACCGACACGACGTACGGCCGTCTCCTGGTCGCCAAGCTGGCCGCGGTGGCGCTGGTGCTGACGGCGGCGGCCTGCTCACGGCGGTGGACGGCGAGGCTGGTGGCGGCGGAGGCCGAGACGGTCGTACGGGAACGGGTGCCGGAGACGGTGGGCGGCCCGCCGCAGCCTCCCGCGGAGCCGGTCGTTCCGTCGCAGACTTCGCACCCCCACCAGCGCAACCTGCGCCGTTTCGTCCTGACCGAAGTCGCCGTCGGCGTCGTGGTGTTGGTGATCAGCACGGTGCTGAGCGGCACCCTGCCGGGCAGGGCGCAGGCCGAGGCGGCCGAGTCGGCTCCGGCGGCCGGGCCTGCCGTGGCCTCCGTCACTAACATCCCCTTCTCCGTGGGGTCCGCCAGCGGCAGGGTGCAGATCACCATCGACCCGGCCCGCACCGGCGAGAACTCGGTCGAGGCCGTCGTCCTCACCCGCGACGGCGGCTTCGCCATCGTCCCCGAACTCCGCCTCTCCTTCACTCTCCCGGCCAAGGACCTGGGCCCGATCGACGCCGAACTGAAGGACAAGGGCGGCTACTGGGCCACGAACTCCCTCACGCTCCCCCTCGCCGGCGACTGGACGATGAAGGCGACGATCAGGGTGTCGGAGATCGACCAGGTGAGTGAGTCGAAGACGGTGAGGATCGTGGGGTAGGGCGTCCGACAACCGAGTGAACGTGTCCTATCGACTGCCCTCCCGAGTCCCCTCCCGACCCTCCTCGATCGCCTCGCGGAGATGACGGACCGCTTCGTGCACCGCGCTGTCGGCGAGGTTGCCGTACCCGAGGACCAGGCCGTGATCGGCGTGGTCCTCGGTGGCGTGGTAGGCGGCCAGGTCGGCGACGCGCAGCGAGCGGGCGGCCGCCGCTCTGACCACGGCCGCGGTGTCCACGGTGGCGGGCAGGCGGAGGATCAGGTGGAGGCCGGCCGCGATGCCGGAGACAGGGGTGCCGGGCAGCTGGTCGGCGAGGGCCTGGACGAGGGTGTCGCGACGGTTGCGGTAGCGCTTGCGGCAGGCCCGGAGATGACGGTCGTAGGCGCCTGATTCGAGCAGTGCGGCGAAGGCGAGCTGGTCGAGGGTCGAGGGCTGCGTCGCCGCCTGGTCGGCCCGGTGCAGGTGCTCGGTCCAGCGGGGCGGTGCCACCATCCACCCGATGCCGAGCGCCGGGGACAGGATCTTGCTGAGCGACTTGAACAGGACGACCCGGGACGGGTCCATGCCCTGAACGGCGGCGACCGGACGACGGTCGTAGCGGAACTCCGCGTCGTAGTCGTCCTCCAGTACGACGCCGTCCACCTGGCGGGCCCAGTGCAGCAGGGCGGCCCGCCGCTCGGGGACGAGCACGGTACCCAGGGGGAACTGGTGCGCCGGAGCCGTCAGTACGGCCCGCAGGCCCGGGTGCCCGGCGAGCTCGTCGGTGCGCAGGCCGCCGCCGTCCGCGCGGAGGGGCACCGGTTCCAGGCCCGCGGCGCCGATCACCTCGCGCAGCCGGGTCCAGCCCGGCTCCTCGACGCCGACGGCGGTGATGCCGTCGGCGCGCAGGGCGTGGCAGATGCGCCGTACTCCGTCGGTCACGCTCGTGCACACCGTCACGTCCTGCGGGGTCGCGGAGACGCCACGGGAGCGATGCAGGTACTCGGCGAGCAGCCGCCTGAGCCGGAGGTGACCGCCGGGCGGCGGATAGCCGAACTCCGTGAACGCCGCGGTCGTCACCTGGGCGCGGACGGCGTCGGCCCACCGTCGGCGCGGAAACGCGCGCAGGTCCGGCAGGCCGGGTGCGAGGTCGAAGCGGGCCACGGGGTCCTGGCGTGCCGCGCGGCGCCGGGAGTCGGCGTCGGGGGCGTTGGACCAGCGCACCCGGGTGGCGGAGCCGGTCCGGGCCTCCAGGTATCCCTCGGCGACGAGTTGGCCGTACGCCTCGGTCACCGCCCAGCGCGAACACCCGAGGTCGGCGGCGAGCTGCCGGCTGGGCGGCAGCGCGGTGCCGACCTCGATACGGCCGTCCCTGATCGCCGCGCGCAGTGCCCGCTTCACCCGCTCGTGCAGCGGTCCGTCGCCGGGCCGGCCCAGGTGGAGCAGGAGATCCCCTGCCAGATTGGTCTGTGAAACCGGCATGGCATTGGACAGTAGCAGCGAGCCATTTCTCGTTAGCTTCGGTAAGTACCCATCCACAGATGCGTGAGGAGGATGTCGTGGCTTCCGTGAGGCGCTCACTGCCGGCCCGGCCCCACCCGTTGCTCCGCGGCGTGTTCGACGACTGGTACGCCAAGGCCGGTGCCCTGTCCGCGCTGCCGGACGCACCGGTCGTGCCGGACGACGCCCGGCGGCGGTGGCCTGCGTGGGATTGGCTGCAGTCCCGCTTCTGACGGGGTGCCGACGGGCCGTGGCGGAGGGGACGAGATCCCTTGGCCGCACGGTCCGTTCGGCTTGTCCGAGGAGTAGGCTCGAAGTACCGAGGACACTTCGCGCACCGGCTTCCACGCCCGTGTCGTCCTCGGCGATCCAATATGCCGGGCCGGTTGCGGCCGGCCCGGGGCAGGGCTCGCGTCATGACTGCGACCGTTTCCTCCGCGCCGACACTCGAAGACCGGTCCTCCTCCTCTCTCCGTCTGTCCCTGGCTCCCGTCGGTCCCGCCCCGGCTCTGCTGGACGGTGCCTGGTGGCCCCGCTCCCGCGACATGGCAGCGGAACTCCCTTCCCTGACCGCCGTACTGGATCCGCTGTGGGGCCGGATCACCCGGATCACGGTGAATCCCACCCACTGGCCGGTCGTCCCGCGCAAGGTGCCCGTCGCCGGGCACGTGGTGAAGGTGGGCTGGTTCCTCCCCGAGCAGGACCCGCACGAACTGCTGCTGCTCTCGTACCACCTGGGCCGCTGGAACCTCCTGGTGGTCCCGCCGCAGACGCCCCCCGTCACAGCCGCCTGGCTGATGGCCGCCGCGAGCGACCCGCTGGGCACGTCGACCGCGAGCCGGTTGATGGAGGAGGCGGCCCGCCTGCGGACGGTGTCCGAGACCGACCGGTCAGTGGAGGCGGTCTGGGACTCCGAAGGCGGGCACGAGGCCCGCGATCGGGCCGTACGTCCACGGATACCGGCCGTCACCGCCGCGCTGCCGTATCAGCCGATGGGGAGGTGAGGACCATGGAGACGTTCGTGACGGTGGTCGTGATCCTGGTGGTGATCGCCCTCGGGTTGTTCTTCCTCCACCAGCTCAAGTCGCAGGGCAGCGACACCACCGGTTCCTTCCACTACGGCCGCTCCGGAACGCCTCTCCCGGGCCCGGCGCCACGGAAGCCGCGCGGGCACGGGCGGACGCGGCGCCACATCCGCAAGAGAGCCGTGTGACCGACCGGCACTTACCGCACCCCCGCAGCCCGTGACCCCGGCCGCAGCACCGCACCTGACAGGCCGGGGTCTTCCTGTGCCGCGTTCGCGAACGCGGTCTGCCGGACCGGCCGTTCACTCCGCCACCGCGCCCCCGTCTCGGCGGAACATCCGGACGGGGACGGGTCGTCCGAACCGAGGAACCATGCCCCTTCCCCAGCTGAACGTCTACCGGCACGACCGCGGCACCCGCGCTCTGATCACCCTCGCGGGAGAGATCGACCGGGCCACAGCCCCGCTCGTCCGCACCGCCCTGGCGGCATGCCTGCACGACGGCATCCGCACCGCCGACGTCGACCTCACGACGGTCACCTTCTGCGACGCCGGCGGACTCGACGCCTTCCTCGCGGCATCCCGGCCGGCTGCCGATGCCGGGATGACCCTGCGACTGCACTACCCGCCGTGGGGCATGGCCCGCGTCATCGAGATCACCGGCACCGGTTTCCTGCTGCGTGACCGGGTTCCCGTCGCCGCGGGCGGTGCGCTGTGACGGCCCCGTCGCAGCGTGCTGGAGGCACACCGTCCACCGTGAGCGGGGTACGCCTGCGCCGGCTGAACCGCTGGCAGGTCGAGACCGTGCGGGAGGACCTGGCCGACCTGTACGTGGAGTCCTCCCGGGCAGAGGCGGGCGAGGAGCACCGGGGCCGGGAGGCGTTCCTGGGGCGGCTCGCCGGTGACGTCCGGCGGCTCGGGTTCTCGCTGCTGATCGCGGAGGACACGGCCTTCGTCGGGTGCGCCTACGGTTTCCCGGTACCGCGCCAGGGGACATGGTGGCAGGGGTTCGACGGGCCCCTCCCGCAGAGCGTCGAACAGCTCACCGCCTCCGGACACGTCTTCGCGATCACCGAGATCGTGGTGCACCCCCATACGGACGACCAGGAAGACCTCGCCCGCAAGCTCCAGGAACGGCTGCTCACCCACGACCACGCCTCGCTCGGCGCGACGACTGTGGACCAGACCGACGCCGTGGCCTTAGACGCCTTCCTGTCGTGGGGATGGCAGGACATCGGGGCGATCCGCCGCCCGTCGGACCCCGCGACACTACGGACCCTGGTCCTCCCTCTCGAACCACGCACGCCCACCCGCCCGGACGGCCTCACTCACGAGCACCGCACCCAGCGACCCGACTGAGCCGGGCGAGGTCGAAGGGCCCCACCGCGAACGGTGACGTCCGTTTCGTGATCACGTGAGTCCGAGGAGGGCGAGCGGTCGGCTGGCGTCGCGGGCGTTGTGCCGGAGGTCGGCGGCGATGCCCGGCCCTTTCCGCGCTGCAAGGACGGGGTCTTGCGGTGGGGGCACGCTCGCAGGTCGCGAGCGTCGGCAGGGACGGTGCGGTGCAGGTCGACCGGAATCTGCTCAACGGCTGCTCAACGGCTGCTCAACGGGGTCGGGACGGTGCTGCGGGTGATCGGCGATCCATGTCCACGCGGCCCACATGCCGTGTCACGGGCCGGTGGTGCCAGGCGTTTTCACGCCTGCCCTGGGGCACGTCATCCGCCGGCGGCGTCCTCGGCCTCCCAGCGCAGCAGGTCGCCCGGCTGACACTTGAGCACCTCGCAGAGCGCGGCGAGCGTCGCGAAGCGTACCGCCTTGGCGCGGCCGTTCTTGAGTACCGCCAGGTTGGCGGGCGTGATCCCTACCCGGTCCGCGAGCTCGCCCACGGACATCTTCCGTCTGGCCAGCATCACGTCGATGTCGACGGTGATCGGCATCAGATCACCTCGTCCAACTCGGCCTGCATCTGCGCTGCTTCGACGTCGCGCGCGACGGCCTGGGCTAGCAGCATCCGCAGCACGAGCACGATGAGCGCGACCCCCAGGATGGCCAGGCCGATCCCGCCCATGATGACGGTGACGCCCGGGTCGTCCCGCTGGCCCGGCGCATTGATGGCCGTGACCGTGAACCACACGAGGGCAGCCGCCACGATCGCGCCGATCACGCCGTCCACGTACCGGAAGGCGGCGTGGGAGAACACGGTTCCGCGTCGCACCATCGTCACCAGCCGCCATACGCAGACCAGGGCTACCTGCGCCGACATCATGCCCAGGATCATGATCACGCGCAGCGGGGTCAGCGGGAGCGACCCGTCCTCAGGGTCGCTCCCGCTGACCAACGCCCACACCATCAATGCCTGCACGAACACGGTGCCGGCGAGCACCACCGCGAGCACGGCGCGCAGCGCACGCACTGTCAGCTTTCCCACGACCCATCCTTCCATCGATTCACGATGGGAATCTATCGAATTTCGATAGGTGAAGCAAGGGCGGGGCGGAGGGTGGGTGGCGGCTTCGCGCCGTGGTGGGACGCCGCCGCCCCCTCCGATGGCATTCGCGCGAACCGTCCTGGCCTTGTCGTGATCGCGCTGTCGCTCTGATCCGCTGTCGGCGCTTCACCGACAGCGGCACCAATGCCGGACAACGACGAAGGGCCCCACCGCGAACGGTGGGGCCCTTCGACATCGTGCCCGGTGAGGCACTGGCGGAGGATACGAGATTCGAACTCGTGAGGGGTTGCCCCCAACACGCTTTCCAAGCGTGCGCCCTAGGCCACTAGGCGAATCCTCCGCCGCAAACAATACAAGACGTTGAGGAGTGCTCGCGAACTCGTTCCCCCTGGCCGGCATCGGGTACTGTTGGCGCAGCCCCTCACGCGGCGCTATCTGACTGAACTCCCCCAGGGCCGGAAGGCAGCAAGGGTAGGTTGGCTCTGGCGGGTGCGTGGGGGGCGCTTGCGTTCCCGGGCGGGTTCAGGCGGACCTGGTTGTCAGTGGGCGCCTATAACCTCGTATGCGTGTCGTCTCTCGCGCTGTACCGCCGCTATCGCCCGGAGTCGTTCGCCGAGGTCATCGGGCAGGAGCATGTGACCGACCCGCTGCAGCAGGCGCTGCGGAACAACCGGGTCAATCACGCGTACCTGTTCAGTGGTCCGCGCGGCTGCGGCAAGACGACCAGCGCGCGCATCCTGGCGCGGTGCCTGAACTGCGAGCAGGGGCCCACGCCGACGCCGTGCGGAGAGTGCCTGTCGTGCCGTGACCTGGCGCGCAACGGGCCCGGTTCCATCGACGTCATCGAGATCGACGCCGCTTCCCACGGTGGTGTGGACGACGCCCGTGAGCTGCGTGAGAAGGCCTTCTTCGGGCCCGCGAGCAGCCGGTACAAGATCTACATCATCGACGAGGCCCACATGGTCACGTCGGCCGGCTTCAACGCCCTGCTGAAGGTCGTCGAGGAGCCCCCGGAGCATCTGAAGTTCATCTTCGCGACCACCGAGCCCGAGAAGGTCATCGGGACCATCCGGTCACGAACGCATCACTATCCCTTCCGGCTCGTGCCTCCCGGGACCCTGCGCGAGTACCTCGGCGAGGTCTGCGGTCACGAGAACATGGCCGTCGAGGAGGGTGTGCTGCCGCTGGTCGTGCGGGCCGGGCAGGGGTCCGTGCGTGACTCCATGTCCGTCATGGACCAGCTGCTCGCCGGGGCGAAGGAGGAGGGTGTGACGTATGCCATGGCCACCTCCCTGCTCGGGTACACCGACAGCTCGCTCCTCGACTCCGTCGTCGAGGCCTTCGCCACCGGTGACGGGGCCGCCGCCTTCGAGGTCGTCGACCACGTCATCGAGGGGGGCAACGACCCCCGGCGCTTCGTCGCCGACCTGCTGGAGCGGCTGCGGGACCTGGTGATCCTCGCCGCCGTCCCGGACGCCGCCGACAAGGGGCTCATCGACGCTCCGGCCGACGTCATCGAGCGGATGCAGGCCCAGGCCGGCACCTTCGGCGCCGCCGAACTCAGCCGCGCCGCCGACCTCGTCAACACCGGTCTGACCGAGATGCGCGGCGCCACCTCGCCCCGTCTCCAGCTGGAACTCATCTGCGCGCGCGTGATGCTCCCCGCCGCGTACGGGGACGAGCGGTCCGTGATGGCCCGCCTCGACCGCATCGAGCGGGGCGTCAACTTCTCGGCGGGCGGCGGTGCTCCTTCGGTGGGGTACGTACCCGGGCCCGAGGCACACGGAGGAGCGGCGGTGGCTGCTGCTCCGGTTCCGCCGGGGGGCGGGGTGGCCGCGGCTCGGGCCGCGGTGCGGGGTTCGGGGGCGCCGGTGAGTGGCCAGGGCGGAGCAGGGGCTACGGCGGACTCGGTGCCGTCTGCTGCTCCGACCGCGCCCGCAGGTCCGGTCTCCGGTCCTCCCGGTGCTGGCGCCGGTCAGCACGAGCAGCCTCCACAGCCCGCACCCGCACCCGCACCCGCACCCGCACCCGCGCCCGCGCCCGCGCCAACCCCCACC
>NZ_JOEY01000030.1 GCF_000718165.1 Streptomyces fulvoviolaceus
GTCGATCCCACTCCGCGTTCGTCAGGTCACCACGTCCCATGCAGCCAGCCTGACCCCAACACCCCACCCACGTAAGGGGATCCGAGAAACAGCGCCTAGAACAGCGCCGTCCCCGTCTCGAAGTCCAGCAGCCGCTGCTTGCGCTCCAGTCCGCCGCCGTAACCCGTCAGGCTGCCGTCGGCGCCCACGACGCGGTGGCAGGGGACGATGATGCCGATCGGGTTCTTGCCGTTGGCGAGGCCCACCGCGCGGGAGGCCTTGGGGTTGCCCAGGGCGTCGGCGAGTTCGCCGTAGGTGCGGGTCTCGCCGTAGGGGATCTTCTGGAGCTGCTGCCAGACGGTGCGCTGGAACATCGTTCCGTGCAGGCGCAGTTCGAGCGTGAACTCCTTCAACTCGTTCGCGAAGTAGGCCCGTAGTTGTTCCTCGGTCTCCCCGAAGAGGGAGTCGTCGCGGTTGCCGAAAGTCTCCTCCGGTGGGCGGTGGCGTTGTTCCGTCATGTAGAGGCCGCACAGGACGCCGTCGTCGGCGACGAGGGTCAGCGGACCGTACGGGCTGTCGATCACTGTGTGCCGCTTCATCTTCATTTTCGTCTTCATCGAACTGAACGTCCTTACACGGGCAGGAAGTTGATCGGGTGGCTGTCGGTCGCCCACAGGTACTGGACGGCGTACGCGCGCCAGGGCCGCCAGGCCGCGGCTCGGGCCGTGAGGGCCGCCGGCGTCGACGGCAGGCCCAACTCCTGGGCGGCCTTGCGGATGCCGAGGTCGCTCGGGAGGAAGGCGTCGGGGTCGCCGAGGGCGCGCATGGCGATGACGTCGACCGTCCAGGGGCCGAAGCCGGGGAGGTCGAGGAGCCGGGCCCGGGTCTCCGACCAGTCGCTCTCCACTCCCAACTGGAGGGATCCGTCCGCCAGTTGGTTCACCAGGGTGGTGAAGGTCGTGCGGCGCGTGCGGGGCATGGCGAGTGAGGCGGGGTCGAGGGCGGCGAGCGCCTCGGGGGACGGGAAGAGGTGGGTGAGACCGCCCTCGGGGTCGTCCACCTGTTCGCCGTGGGCCGTCACCAGTCGGGCCGCGTGCGTGCGGGCCGCGGCCGTGGAGACCTGCTGGCCGAGCACGGCCCTGACCGCGAACTCCGCCTCGTCCACGGTGCGCGGGACGCGCCGCCCGGGAGCCTTGTCGATCAGAGGCGCGAGCAGCGGATCCGTGCGCAGCTGGTCGTCGACCGCCACCGGGTCGGCGTCCAGGTCGAGCATGCGGCGGCAGCGGCTGATGGCGACGGTCAGGTCGCGCAGATCGCTGAGGGTGAGGCGGCAGGCGATGTGGTCGGGCTGCGGGGTGAGGGCCACGATGCCGTGTCCGTACGGCAGTCGGAGCGTGCGTCGGTAGGCACCGTCCCGCCACTCCTCCACGCCCGGGACGGCGGTCGCCGCGAGGTGGCCGAAGAGGTTGTCGGGGTTGAGGGGTGCGCGGAAGGGCAGGCGGAGGGCGAGCGCGCCCGGGGTGGCCTGGTGGTTCTTCCTCGGCACCCGGCCCCTCAGTTCGCTGGGCGAGAGGGCGAAGACCTCGCGCACGGTGTCGTTGAAGGTGCGGATCGCGGAGAAGCCGGCCGCGAAGGCGATGTCCGCCATCGGGAGCGGGGTCGTCTCGATGAGGATCCTGGCCGTCTGGGCGCGCTGGGCGCGGGCGAGAGCGAGGGGGCCCGCGCCCAGTTCGGCGAGGAGCTGGCGTTCGATCTGGCGGGTGCTGTAGCCGAGCCGGGCGGCGAGGCCCGGCACGCCCTCGCGGTCGACCACGCCGTCGGCCATCAGCCGCATCGCGCGGGCCACGAGGTCGGCGCGCTGGTTCCACTCCGGGGAGCCGGGGCTGGTGTCGGGCCGGCAGCGCTTGCAGGCTCGGAATCCCGCCTGCTGGCAAGCCGCCGCGCTCGGGTAGAAGGTCATGTTCTCGGGCTTGGGCGGTACGACCGGGCAGCTGGGCCGGCAGTAGATGCGGGTCGTCAGGACGGCCGTGAAGAACCATCCGTCGAACCGCGCGTCCTTGGACTGCACGGCGCGCACACAGCGCTCGGTGTCGGTGTACATCCCCATCTGCATGGGTCCAGCATCGACCACGTGCCGGACACGGGCTGGCGAGAATCCGACATCAACCTCACGTGCCTTGGCGCTCCGCGGGCTGTGTCGATATGCGGTCCGCCGCGGGGCCGCGATGTGCCGTCGATCGTCCGCGGCGCCGTCGTGGCTGGTCGCGCCCCGCGGAGGAGCCGCATGTCGATACAGCCCCGCGGCCCCTTAAGGGGCGCTGCCGAAACCGCAGCGGACTTCGCTCGGCCTGCTCAGGGCCTGTCCCGGTCGCCATGCGGACTCCCGCAGCAGCCGCAGCCCGTTGAGGCCGACCAGCACCGTCGAGCCCTCGTGCCCCGCGACGCCTAGCGGGAGGGGGAGGTGACCGACCAGGTCCCAGAGCACGAGCCCGGTGATGAACGTGCCCGCGATCACCAGATTCTGCAACACCAGCCGGCGGGCCGCACGGGACAGCCGTACCACCGCCGGAACGGTCGCGAGCTCGTCGCGCACGATGACGGCGTCCGCCGTCTCCAGCGCCAGGTCGGAACCCGCGCGGCCCATCGCGATGCCGGAGTGGGCGGCGGCCAGGGCGGGGGCGTCGTTGACGCCGTCACCGACGAACAGCACCTTGCGACCCGCGTCCTGCAGCTCCCGTACGGCGTTCACCTTGTCCTCGGGCAGCAGGTCCGCGCGGACGTCCGTGAGGCCGGTGGCCTCGGCCACGCGGGCCGCGGCGCGCGCGTTGTCGCCGGTGAGCAGGACGGGGGCGGTGCCGGTCAGGGCGGTGAGCGCGGCGGTGGTCGCGGGGGCATCGGGGCGGAGCCGGTCGGTGAGGGTGAGGGTGCCCACCGCCTCGTCGTCACGGGTCACCAGAACGACCGTCCCGTCGCTCTCGACACCCGCGCGACCGACACCCACGCCTTGCCCCTCGACGCCCGCGCGGCTGACACCCACAACCTGCCCCTCGACGCCCGCGCGACCGACCCCGTCCACGCGACCGACACCCACCACCCGCCCCTCGACCACCGCCGTGACGCCACGCCCCGGCATCGCGGCGAAGTCCTCCGCCGCCGCGATCCGCAGCCCCCGAACCCGGGCGGAAGCCACGATCGCCCGCGCCAGCGGATGCTCGCTGGAATGCTCGGCCGCCGCGGCCAGCGCCAGGAGCGCGTCCGGATCCAGGCCACAGCCCGGCAGCGGCCGTACGTCCGTCACCTCGGGCGCACCCTCGGTCAGCGTGCCGGTCTTGTCGAGGGCGGTGGTGTCGATCTCGCCGAGGCGTTCCATCGCGACGGCCGACTTGACCAGGACGCCGTGTCGGCCGGCGTTGGCGATGGCGGACAGCAGGGGCGGCATGGTCGCGAGGACGACCGCGCACGGCGAGGCGACGATCATGAAGGTCATGGCCCGCAGCAGCGCGTCCGTGAGGCCGGCGCCGAAGGCGAGCGGGATACCGAAGACGGCGAGCGTGGCAGCCACCACGGCGACCGCGTAGCGCTGCTCGACCTTCTCGATGAACAGCTGCGTCGGCGCCTTGGTGCGCGAGGCCTCCTCGACCAGGGTCACGATCCGGGCGATCACGGAGTCGGCGGGGTCGCGCTCGACGCGGACGCGCAGGACGCCGGTGCCGTTGAGGGTGCCCGCGAAGACCTCGTCGCCGGGGCCCTTGGGGACGGGGAGGGGTTCGCCGGTGATGGTGGCCTGGTCGGCCTCGCTCGCCCCGTCCAGCACCCGGCCGTCGGCACCGATCCGCTCCCCCGGCCGGACCAACAGGACGTCACCGAGGGCGAGTTCGGAGATCGGGACCGTCTCCTCGCCGGCCTCACCGAAGCCGAAGCCGCTGCGGCCGCCGCTACCGCTGCCGCTCCCGGTCAGCCGGGTCGCCGTGGCGGGCGCGAGGTCGAGCAGTCCCCTTACCGAGTCGGCGGTCCGGGCCGTCGCCAGCGCCTCCAGGGCCCCGGACGTGGCGAAGATGACGATCAGCAGGGCACCGTCCAGGACCTGCCCGATCGCCGCCGCGCCCAGCGCCGCGACGATCATCAGCAGGTCGACGTCCAGCGTCTTCTCGCGCAGCGCCCGCAGCCCTTCGAGGGCCGGTTCCCAGCCACCGGCGAGGTAGGCGATCGCGTACAGGGGTCCGTACACCCAGGACGGCATGCCGCCGAGATCCAGGGCGAGACCCAGCAGGAAGGCGACGGTCGCCGCGAGCGCCCAGCGCGCCTCGGGCAGCGCGAGGACGCCGGTGCGGCGGCGGGGTGCGGACCGGGCGGGAGCGGGGACAGGGGTGGGGGCAAGGGTCGTGGACACCCGCCACACCATACAGGAACACATGAAGACTCATTCATCTGTTCATGTACGGTGAGTAAGATACCCCCATGGGTCATGGAGCCGTCACCACCACCGCCGAAGAGCGCGTACGCCTGGACGCGGCCAACGTCGCCAAGGTGGCCACCACGCTCCAGGCCCTCTCCACGCCCTCCCGGCTGCTGATCCTGGCGCGACTGCGCGAAGGACCGCTGCCCGCAACGGAGTTGGCCGCCGAGGTGGGCATGGAACAGTCCGCGTGCTCGCACCAGCTGCGCCTGCTGCGCAATCTCGGCCTGGTGGTGGGCGAGCGCCGCGGCCGGTCGGTCGTGTACGCCCTGCACGACCACCATGTCGCCGAGCTCCTCGACCAGGCCGTCTACCACGTGGAGCACCTGCGACTGGGGCTCAGCGACACCACCGAGTGAGCCGCCCGGGCGGCCCCGCCCAGGAGCCCGCCCCCGCGAGCCCTACCCGCCGAACTCCCCCGCCGTCGGCCGCCGCGAGGCCGCCGTCGCCTCGTCGACGTCGGTCAACGGCCGCAGTCGATAGGTGTAGGAGTAGTCGCGGTCGGCGAACAGCTTGTACTCGTCGTGCGTGTGCGCGCCCCAGCTGTTGTCGCCGCCGACGCCCATCTGCCGGTGGTTCAGCCGCAGGACGACCGCGTCGCGCGGGGTGATCTGGTAGTCGTGGCGGGCCCCGACCGACAGGTCCTCCGGGGTGAAGTGCGAGGCGTTGACCTCGAGGAGCGGTTCACCGGAGACGAGCAGTCCGACGCCGTCGCGGCCGGTCAGGGCGGCCCAGCGGACGTCGGTCTTGTTGCCGTTCTCCTGCGGGCGCAGATAGGAGGTCCACTGCCCGGAGACGGTGCCGGAGTACAGGCCCACGTCGGTGCCGTTGTTGCGGTCCCACATGTTCTCCTCGGGACCACGGCCGTAGTAGTGCAGGCGGTCGAGGCGGCGGGGCAGGAACAGCAGGGTGCCGACCTCGGGGATGTACGGCAGTGAACTCGCCCCCGGGTGCAGGGTGTTGTCGACCTTGATCTCGCCGTTGCCGAAGACGGTGAAGATGGTGGTGTACGTCGACTCGGTGGTCGTCGGCAGGGTGCCGCTGACCTTGATCTCGACGGCCTTGTCCCGCAGGGCGCGCACGCTCACGTCCGTCACCGTGCGGTTCGTGCCGGCGTCGCGCCAGGTCTGGTTGCGGGTGTGCTGGCCGTTGCCGCGGTCGTTGTCGGTGGGCGCCCGCCAGAAGTTCGGCACGGGACCGTCGGTGATCAGACGGGCTCCGTGAGCCTCGTACGACGTGATGGTGCCGCTCTTCTTGTCGACGACGACGGAGAAACCCTCGCCGTTGACGGTGACTTGGCCTACCGCGTCTTCGTACGTCAGCCCCGGCACGCTCTCCAGCGGTACGGGTGTCACCGCCGGGCTGCCCGCGTCGACGGCGAGTTGCTGCTTGGCCAGCTCGAAGCCGGCCTTCGCCCAGGGGGTGGACTCCCGGATGGTGAAGGAGAGTTGGAGGAAGTACTCCGCGCCGAGCGCCGGATCGTCCGGCAGCTTGTACGGCACGGTGATGTCCTTGCTCGACAGCGGCGCGAGGTCCAGCTGGTCGCGGGTCAACCTCCCGCGCCGAACGACCTCTCCGTCCTCGATGAGCGCCCAACTGCCGTCGAATTCGCGGAGGTTGGTGAACAGGTACTCGTTGGTGAGCGTGACCGCGCCGCCCGACGCCCAGGCCGCGTTGATCGCCTGGTAGATCTGTTTGACCTCGACGGACTTGCCGGTGCCGCCACGGTCGGCGGTGACGATGCCGTCCCCGGAGAAGGCCCCGTCGTTGGGGTTGTCGCCCCAGTCGCCGCCGTACGCGAAGAACGTCCTGTCGCGCGGCCGCTTCTCGGTGAGGCCGACGGTGGCGGCGTCGAACCAGAACCGCACGCCGTCGTCGCCGGGGCCACGGCTGTCGGAGGCCAGCTCGGCGGCGCCGAGCGCCCGGGCGTACACGCGGGCCCGCCGGATGGTGCCGCTGAACTCGCGGGTCGGGTTGTCCACGTCGGTGGCGAGCGAGAGGGACGCGGTGTTGCCGGCGGGCCGCCGGGTGGTGGTCCGGGTGGCCCTCGCGACGCCGTCGACATGGAGCGTGAGCGTGCCGGCGTCCGCGTCGAAGACGCCCGCGATGTGATGCTCGCGGCCGGTCCAGTCGTCCGGCAGCGCCCAGTTCACGGTGATCCACTGGCCACCGCCGTAGATGAAGAACTCCAGAGTCTTGTCCGTCTGCTTGAGGGCGTACTGGGTGTCGCCCTTGGCGAGGACGGGCTGGTGGTATCCGGTGAAGTGGGGGGTGACCCAGGCCTCCAGGGTCAGCGAGCCGGTGAGGTCGAGGCTCGGGTCGCGGGCGAAGACGGTGCCGCCCGAGACGCCCTCGTCGCGGGTGAAGGTGCCGCCGGGGGCTATGACTTCGCCGCTGAGTGCGGCGGGCCCGGACTCGGTGAGCAGTTTGCGGGTCGGGGTGGGCCAGCTCAGGGCCTGGTCGACGAAGTCCCAGATCCAGCCACCCTGCAGCACGTCGTAGCGGCGGACGATGTCCCAGTACTTCTTGAAGTTGCCGTTGGAGTTCCCCATCGCGTGGGAGTACTCGATCATCACGTACGGCCGGGTGTCGCTCGTGTCCTTCGCCCGTGCCTCGACGCGCGAGGGGCTGTCGTACATCTCGGAACGGATGTCGCTGATCCCCGGGCGGTCGTCGCCCTCGTACTGGATGACGCGGGTGGGATCGTAGGAGCGGATCCAGTCGTACATGGCGTTGAAGGTGCTGCCGCCGCCCGCTTCGTTGCCGAGCGACCAGATGACCACCGAGGCGTGGTTCTTGTCGCGGTGGACCATGTTCTGGGCGCGCGCCACGCACGCCTCGGTCCAGTCGGCGTGGTTGCCGGGGTACTCGCTCCGGATGCCGTGGGTCTCGAGGTTGGTCTCGTCGACGAGGTACAGGCCGTACTCGTCGGCGAGTTCCAGCCACAGCGGGTTGTTGGGATAGTGCGAGGTCCGGACGGTGTTGATGTTCAGCCGCTTGATGATCCCGATGTCCTCGACCATGTCCGCGCGGGTGAGGGCCGAGCCGTGGACCGGGTGCATCTCGTGCCGGTTGGTACCCCGGAAGGAGACCGGTCTGCCGTTGATGCGCATCAGCCCGTCCTTGAGCGCGAACTCGCGCAGGCCGACCCGGTGGGAGAGGGTCTCGATCACCTTGCCGGCCGGGTCGCGCAGACGGAGCACGGCCGTGTAGAGGTTGGGGTGCTCGGCCGACCACAGCTTCGGAGCGGGTACGGCTTTCGCGGCCTGTACGGTCGTCTCGGCGCCGGAGTCGAGGGCCATGCTCTGCTGCAGGGGACGGGACCAGACCGCGTGGCCGTCGGCGTCGTAGAGCTGGGTCTCCACCGAGTACTGGCCTTCGTTGCCGCCGCCTTGGTCGCGCACGCTCGCGGTGAACGACAGCTCGGCCGCCGTGTAGTCGTCGCTCAGCGGGGTGTCCAGCTTGAAGTCGCGCAGGTGCACGGCGGGCGTGGAGTACAGGTGGACCGAGCGGAAGATGCCGCTCAGCCGGATCATGTCCTGGTCCTCCAGCCAGTCGCCGTCGGAGTAGCGGTAGACCTCGACGGCGATGTGGTTGGTGCCCGGCCTGAGGTGCGGGGTGATGTCGTACTCGGCGGGGTCGTAGGAGTCCTCGTGGTAGCCGACCAACTCCCCGTTGATCCATACGTAGTGGGCGGACTTGACGCCCTCGAAGTGCAGGAACGTCCGCCGCCCGGCCCAGTCGCGCGGCACCGTGAAGGTACGCCGGTACTGGCCCACGGGGTTGTACCGGGTGGGGGCGGCCGGCGGCTGTGCCTCCTCGCCCCGGCCGTTGGGGCCCCACCACGGGTACGTGATGTTGACGTAGATCGGGGAGTCGTAGCCGTGCAGCTGCCAGGCGGAGGGGACGGGGATGCTGTCCCAGTCGCCGTCGTCGACGTCGGTGCGGTAGAAGTCGGTGTCCCGGTCGTCGGGGCGCTCGGCGTAGGCGAACTTCCATCTGCCGTCGAGGCTCAGTCTGTACGGCGAGCGGGAGCGGTCGCCGGCCAGCGCCTGTCCTACGTTCGCGTACGGCGTGAGCGTGGTGTGCGGGGGCTCGGTCCCCAGCCGGAAGACGTTGATGTGGCCGTTCCACTCCGGAGTGCCGTCCGCCGCGCGGGCCGTCCTGGGCGGAGCGGCGAGGGCGAGTCCGCCGAGGACGGCGGCCGAGGCTTCCAGGAGACGGCGGCGGCTGACGGCGCGGGACACGAACGAGTGCGGCATGACGGTGGCCTTCCTCGGGACGACAGTGCGGTGTACGTACTGAGGGCGCGTCAACTTCTGTTCGGTGTTGTTGAGTTACCGAACAACGGCTCGTCACACTAGGACTCGGCCACAACTGAATCAACATTGCCGTCGGACTTTGGCCGGGAAGGCTTCGGCCGGGAAACGAACAGCGCCCCCTCGTGCGTGCATGCACGAGGGGGCGCCGTGGGTGGGTCGGCTCAGGTGGCCGGCACCTGCGCGGCCGGCAGCGAGGGCAGTCCGCCACCGAGGAGGCCGGTGACCGCTCCGACGACCGTGGACAGCAGGCCCGTGACCGTGCCCAGCACGGACGACAGATCGAGCGAGGTCAGTGCGCCGAGCAGTCCGTCGACCGCGGACTGGACCGTGGCCAGGAGGTCCGAGACCGGGTCGGCCGCCGGTGCCACGGACCGCTGCGTGCTGTCCGTGGCGGTGCCGCCCATGGTCCGCAGCTGCTCCTGGACCGTGGCGTTCGCCGTCTCCACGGACCTCGCGTACCCGGCCGCCTCCGCCGCGTCGAGATGGCCGCCCGCGTGTTCGGCGATGGCGGTCACGGCGTCCAGCAGGGGTGCGAGTACGTCGCCGCTGTGCTCCGCACTGTCCGGCACGCCGAGGTGCTCCACGAGCGCGTCCGCGTCGGAGCCGGGCCAGGCGGCGAGCTGCGCCACGCTGTGGTCCTGAGCTCTTTGGCCTGCGTCGACTGCGGCGGCTGCGGTGCCGGCCGGGACGAGGACCAGCGCGGCGCAGAGCAGGGGCGGCAGGAGGAGACCGCGGGAGACGAGGGGGCGCATGCACGTTCCTTTCGAAGTCGCTTCGTTGGGCCCACCGTGTGAAGCGCCTCGATCCACCGCAACCGATCGCGCGGCTCCTGCCCGGCCCCTCCCGACACCGCAGCGCCTCTGACCAGGCCATTTCCCCGCGGATGCCCCCGCTTTCGGTGCCCTGGACGGGTTCGTCCGTCAGGGTGCGGGTCGTGACTCGGGCAGGGTGCGGGACGTGACTCCGGCAAGGTGCGGGACGTGACTCCGGCAAAGTGCGGGACGTGACTCCGGCAAGGTGCGGGACGGTGCCTTTGCGAGGGTGTGGGCCCAGGCCCGCGCGAGGGTGCGGGCCCGTGACTGCGACCGGGTGCGGGCCGGTGACTCCGTCAGCCCAGCTGCCCGGCGAACGCCTCGTACGCCTTCTCGTCGAACAGCACGAAGCTGACCTCCTCGACCGCGGTCTCCGTGGCCCGCACCGTCTCCACCGCGATCCGGGCGGCGTCGTCCATCGGCCAGCCGTAGATGCCCGCGGAGACCGCCGGGAAGGCGACGGTCCGGGCGCCCAGCTCGTCGGCGACCCGCAGCGACTCCCGATAACAGGAGGCCAGCAGCTCCGAGCGGTCCTCGTCGAGGCTGTACCGGGGACCGACGGTGTGGATCACCCAGCGCGCGTCCAGCTCACCCGCGGTGGTGGCGACCGCCTTGCCGGTCGGCAGGCCCTTGCCGTAGTGCGAGGCGCGGAGCTTGCGGCAGTCGGCGAGGATCGCGGGACCGCCGCGGCGGTGGATCGCGCCGTCCACGCCTCCGCCGCCGAGCAGGGAGGAGTTCGCCGCGTTGACGATGGCGTCGGCGCTGACGCGCGTGATGTCGCCCTGGACGAGGGTGATGGCGGTCATGTCTGCCTCAGCCTGCGCCATACCGCCTTGGCCGCGTTGTGCCCCGACATGCCGTGCACACCGGGCCCGGGCGGGGTGGCCGACGAGCAGATGAAGACGGCCGGGTGCGGGGTGCCGTACGGGAACAGGGACAGCTTGGGGCGCAGCATGATCTGCAGTCCGGTCACCGCGCCGGAGGCGATGTCGCCGCCGATGTAGTTGGCGTTCCGGGCGGCGAGCTCGGGCGGGCCGGCGGTCGCGCGGGCGAGGACGCGGTCGCGGAACCCCGGGGCGAAGCGCTCCAGTTGGCGCTCCATGGCGTCGGTGAGGTCTCCGGTCCAGCCGCTGGGGACATGGCCGTACGCCCAGAAGACGTGCTTTCCGGCCGGGGCCCGGGTGGGGTCGACGACACTGGGCTGCACCGTGATCATGAACGGCTTCTCGGGCGCCCGGCCCTCCCGCGACGCCGCCCGCAGGGCGGTGCCGATCTCCGCGCTGTCGGCGCCGATCTGCACGGTGCCGGCGTTGCGGGCCTCCTTGGCGGTCCACGGCACGGGGCCGTCCAGCGCGTAGTCGATCTTGAAGACGCCCGGGCCGTACCGGTAGCCCGCGTAGTAGTCGCCGAAGCCCGCGATCCTCGCCAGTGCGGTCGGCGAGGTGTCGAAGATGTACGCGCGCGCGGGCGGCAGGTCGTCGAGGCGCTTGACCTCGTAGTCGGTGTGGACGGTGCCGCCGAGGTCCTTGAGGTAGGCGGTGAGCGCGTCGGAGATGGACTGCGAGCCACCGCGGGCCACGGGCCAGCCGCGGGCGTGGGCGGCGAGGGCGAAGACCAGGCCGATGGCGCCGGTGGCGAAGCCGCTGAGCGGGGCCATGACATGCGCGACGAGGCCGGCGAACAGGGTCTTCGCCCGCTCGTCGCGGAAGCGGCGCATCAGCCAGGTCGCCGGGGGCAGCCCGACGAGGCCGAAGCGGGCGAGGGTCACCGGGTCGCGGGGCAGCGCGGTGAGCGGCAGGGCCATGAAGTCGCGGACCAAGGCGTCCCACTTGGGCAGGAACGGCTCGACCAGCCTGCGGTACGCCCCCGCGTCGCGCGGTCCGAAGGAGGCGGCGGTCTCGGCCACCGACCGGGACAGCACGGCGGCGGTGCCGTCGGTGAAGGGGTGGGCCATGGGTAGCTCGGCGTGCAGCCACTCCAGGCCGTACCGCTCAAGGGGCAGGGCCCGGAACGCGGGCGAGTTGATGCCGAGCGGGTGCGCCGCGGAACACGGGTCGTGCAGGAAGCCCGGCAGGGTGAGCTCCTCGGTGCGGGCTCCCCCGCCCACGGTGTCCCGCGCCTCGAAGACGGCCACGGAGAAGCCCCGACGGGCCAGCTCCACGGCAGCCGTCAGGCCGTTCGGTCCCGCACCCACTACGACCGCATCGAGCATCGACGGCACCTTCGGACCCCTTCGTCAGCCGATGGCCAGAGGATCAGGATATGCCCGGGGAACGACAACGCCCGGCCTCGGGTGGTCTCTTCTCCCTTGACCCCCTTTCGGGTCAGGCGCCGCCCGCCAGCAGTCCCGTCACCCGGCGCGCCGTGGCCGCGTCCCGGGCCGCGGTGAACGGCAGGGCGTTACCGCCCGTGATGCGGAACGGCTCGCCCGTGAGCGTCAGGTGGGCTCCGCCCGCCTCCTCGACCAGCAGCAGGCCCGCCGCGTGGTCCCAGGCCGCCTCCCACGAGAACGCGGTGGCGTCCAACTCCCCACGGGCGACGGCGAGATACTCCAGTCCGGCCGATCCGCAGGCACGCGGTGCGACACCGTCCGTCCACAGGCCCACCAGGGCGCGCTTCTGCTCGTCGGTGGTGTAGTCCGGGTGGGACGTGGCGACTTCCAGGTCACGGCCCGGCTCGGGCGGACCGGCGTGCAGCCGCTCGCCGTCGAGGAACGCGCCCCGGCCCCGGATCGCCGTGGCCAGCTGGTCGCGGGCGGGTGCGTACGTCCACGAGCCGAGCAGGACTCCGCCCTGCGCGAGCGCGACCAGCGTGCAGAATCCCGGGTCGCCGTGCACGAACTGCCGTGTCCCGTCGACGGGATCGACGATCCAGACCGGCTTGTCGCCCTGTATCGCCTCGTACGACGCCGGGTTGGCGTGCACCGCCTCCTCGCCGACCACGACGGAGCCGGGCAGGAGGGCGCCGAGCGCCTCGGTGAGATACAGCTCGGCCTGGCGGTCGGCGTCCGTCACCAGGTCGTGCGGGCCGCTCTTCTGGTCGACCTCGTGGGTGGCGAGCCGGCGGAAGCGCGGCATGATCTCGGCCGCGGCCGCCTTGCGGACCGCTGCTTCCACGTCGGCTGCGTGCTGGGTGAGAAACTCGTCGATGGTTTCCGTGTCTCCGATCATGACTCCATAAGAGCACGCGCCACTGACAAACCCCACCCGGCCGGTGGACCGTGGGTGGAATCACCATGAACATGGGGATCTGGGGTCAGCGACCCACGGCATACCCCTGCATGCCTCGCGGATTCGCGGCCGCCGACAGAATCCCGGTCCCCGGGTCCCGCGCGACCGCGCACAGCCGGCCCTCCGACCACGCGTCGCCCACGGTCACGTCGTGCCCGCGCCGCCGCAGCTCCTCGACGACCTCGGCGCTCGTGCGGGCCTCCACCGTGACGCTCCCCGGCCGCATGCCGCGCGGATAGAAGGAGCCCGGGAAGCTGTCGTTGTGCCAGTTCGGGGCGTCGATCGCACCCTGGAGGTCGAGGCCGCCGCGCACCTGCGCGCGCAGGGCGACGCCCAGGAAGAAGTGCAGCTGCCACTGGTCCTGCTGGTCCCCGCCCGGCGTACCGAAGGCCATGACCGGCACGCCGTCGCGCAGGGCGATCGAGGGGGTGAGGGTGGTGCGGGGGCGACGGCCCGGGGTGAGGGAGTTCGGCAGGCCCTCCTCCAACCACGACATCTGCAGCCGGGTGCCGAGCGGGAAGCCCAGTTCGGGCACGACCGGGTTGGACTGCAGCCAGCCCCCGCTGGGCGTGGCGGCGACCATGTTGCCCCAGCGGTCGACGACGTCGAGGTGGCAGGTGTCGCCACGGGTAAGGCCGTCCGCGGTGACGTCGGGCTCACCCGGCACCGGCGCGCCGGGGTGCTTCGCGACCGTGGGCTCCCCTGCTCCCAAGGGGTTGAACCCAGGGTCGTCCGTGGCCACCACGCGCGCGTGCGCGCACAGTCGCGGGGCGCGCCCGCCGGGACTGCCGGGCCGCAGGTCGTACGAGGCCTTGTCACCGACGAGCTCGCGTCGCCCGGCGTTGTACTCCGCCGACAGCAGCTCGCCAAGAGGAACTTCGCCCGCGTCCCCGTACCAGGCCTCCCGGTCGGCCATGGCGAGCTTGCAGCCCTCGATCAGCAGGTGGACGTAGTCGGCGGAGCCGTACCGCGGAAGCTCGGGCGGGAGCAGCGCCAGCTGCTGAAGGAGCACCGGGCCCTGGCTCCAGGGGCCGGCCTTGCACAGGGTCCAGCCGTTCCAGTCGTACGTCGCCGGGGTCTCGTAGGTCGCGGACCAGCCGGCGAGGTCGGCGGCCGTCAGCGTGCCGGTGTGGCGTTCGCCGCTGGTGTCCAGCGTGGGCCGCTGAGCCTGCCGTACCAGCGCCTCGGCGATGAACCCGGTGCGCCACACCTCCCGGGCGGACTCGATCCGCGCCTCCCGGTCCCCCGCGTCGGCGGTCTCGGCGAGCAGCCGCTTCCAGGTGGCGGCGAGGGCGGGGTTGCGGAACAGCTCGCCGGGCCGGGGTGCCTTGCCGCCGGGCAGGTACACGTCCGCCGACGAGGTCCACTCGGTCTCGAAGAGCTCCCGTACGGTCTCGACGGTCGCGCCGACGTTCTCCACGGGCGCGTGCCCGTGTTCGGCGTACCCGATGGCGTACTTGAGGACGTCGGCGAGGGGCTTCGTGCCGTGGTCCCTCAGGAGCAGCATCCAGGCGTCGAACGCGCCGGGGACGGCGGCGGCGAGGGGGCCGGTGCCGGGTACGAGATCCAGCCCCAGTCCCCGGTAGTGCGCGACCGTCGCCCCGGCCGGCGCGACGCCCTGTCCGCACAGCACCCGTACCTCGCCGCCCGCGGGCGCGAGCAGGATCGGCACCTCACCCGCGGGCCCGTTGAGATGCGGTTCGACGACATGCAGCACGAAGGCACCCGCCACCGCCGCGTCGTACGCGTTGCCGCCGTCCTCCAGGACCGCCATCGCCGACTGGGAGGCCAGCCAGTGGGTGGAGGACACCATGCCGAAGGTGCCTTGGAGGGTGGGTCGAGTGGTGAACACGGGGGGCTCCTCACTGCACGGCGACGACCTCATGATCGTACGGACCTACAAAGGGCGTCTGCCCGAGGTGAGCAGATGTCCACTCGCGCCCAACAGTGTCGGTTCGGACTCGATGCGCCGACTCGCCGCCAGGACCGCCTCGCGGCGCTCCGGGTCGTCCAGCCAGTCCTCCACACCGCCCATGAGCCAGGCGACGCCCTCAAGGCCGTACTGACCCTCGACCGCGAGCCCCGCATCGGTGAACTCCGCCGGTGGCTCGTCCGGTTGGGCGAAGTAGGCGGTGGTGAACAGTCCGCCCTCGGTACCGTGCCGACCGTGGTGGCCGACCGCGTCGGTCCGGGCGCGTTGCGCCGGGTCGAAGTAGCGCTCCTCACGCAGTACGTCGTGCAGTCCCGCGAACCGGTTGATGGTGGCCGCGACCACCAGTCCACCCGGCCGCACCACCCGGTACGCCTCCCCCAACGCCCTTACCCGGTCCGCTCGTTCGGGCAGGTGGTACAGCGGACCGAGCAGCAGTACGACGTCGTACGCGGAGTCGTCCGCGGGCAGCGAGCGGGCGTCCCCGGACCGTGCGCGCACACCGGGGATCCGGGCCGCCTGCTCGACATGGAGCGGTACGGGATCGACGAGTTCGACCTCGTATCCGTCCCGCGCGAGCCACTCCGCATGCACCCCGCTGCCGCCGCCGCTGTCCAGCACGCGCGCGGGAGCCGCGGGCAGCAGCCGTCGCAGCACGTCCTGCGTACGCCAGAACTCCAGGCGCCCGGCGGGGGCGCCACCCTCTCTGAGGCGGGCGTCCTCCTTGCCCTGGGCGTAGTAGGCGAGGATCTCCTCACGCACGTGCTGTCTCGTCTCGGTCATCGCTCCAGGGTGCTGATCGCCGCCCGTGACAGGCAACTCAATTGCCGCGCGCCCGCACCAGCCCCGACTCATAGGCGAACACCACCAATTGCGCCCGGTCCCGCGCCCCCAGCTTCGTCATCGCGCGGCTGATGTGGGTCTTCGCCGTGAAGGGGCTGATGACCATGTGGTCGGCGATCTCCTCGTTGGTGAGGCCGCGGGCGGCCAGGGCGGTGACCTCGCGTTCGCGGCGGGTGAGGCACTCCAGGCCGGGGGCGGTGGCCCGGTCCGGCGGGCGCGCGACGAACTCGCCGATCAGGGTGCGGGTGATGGACGGGGAGAGCAGTGCCTCGCCCCGGGCCACCACTTCGATGGCCTGGAGCAGGTCGGCCGGTTCGGTGTCCTTCAGGAGGAAGCCGCTCGCGCCCGCCCGCAGGGCCTCGAAGACGTACTCGTCGAGGCCGTAGTTGGTGAGGATCACGACACGGACGGCGTCGAGCGCCGGGTCCGCGGCGATCCGGCGGGTCGCCTCGATGCCCGTCATCACCGGCATCTGTACGTCGATCAACGCGATGTCGGGCACGTGCGCGCGCACCAGCTCCACGCCCCGCTCCCCGTCCGCCGCCTCCCCGACCACCTCGATGCCGTCCTCGGCGTCGAGAAGGGCACGGAACCCGGCGCGCATCAGCGCCTGGTCGTCCACCAGTGCGACCCGGATCATCCCGCCTCCCCCAACGGCAGCTGCGCCCGCACCGAGAAGCCGCCCTCCGCGCGGGGGCCGGTGTGCAGCGTGCCGCCCAGGGCAGTGACGCGTTCACGCATGCCGGTGAGGCCGATGCCGGGCATCGGCGCACGGTCCGGTTCGGCGCTCCCGTCGTCGTCCACACATACCGTCAACTCCTCTTTGCCATAGCGGAGTTGGACATCGACCTTGGCCTGCCCGGCGTGCCGTGCCGCGTTCGTCAGCGCCTCCTGGACGATGCGGTACACCGCCCGGTCGAGGGTCGCCGGCAGCGGATGCTCCTCGCCCGTCACCGTCAGGTCGACCGCGAGGCCCGCCGCCCGGGCCCGCTCCACGAGCAGCGCGGGTGTGCCGGTCGGCTCGTCGGTGCGCAGGATCTCCAGCGTGGCGCGCAGTTCACGCATCGCCTCGCCGCCCGCCTCCTGGATGGCGAGCAGGGCGGGCGGCACCTCCTCGCCCCGCTTGCGGGCGAGATGCACGGCGACACCGGCCTGGAGCTTGACGATCGAGATGCTGTGGGTGAGGGAGTCGTGCAACTCCCGGGCTATGCGCAGGCGTTCCTCGCCCGCGCGGCGCAGCGCGGCCTCCTCCCGGGTGCGCTCGGCCTCCAGGGCGCGCTGTTCGGTCTGGCGCAGATACGCCTGCCAGTTGCGGTCGGCGAGGCCCGTCACCACCGCGCACAGGAACCAGCCCGCGAGCAGCGCGGTCCTCTCGACCACCTGTTGGGTCGTCGGTCCCGTCGCGAGGTACGCCGCCAGGAACAATCCGCCCGCCGCGGCCGCCCAACCGCGGTGTCCCGCGCGGGCCGCCGTGTGCATGGCGGCGAGGACGGGCAGGCCGGCGATCGGCCCCGGGTGGGCGTGCAGGACGTAGGCCGCGCCGCTCGCCGTGGCCACGGCGAGGACCGCTCTCGGAGCCTTCTGGTAGAACGCCAGGGCGGCCGAGGCGAGGGCGACGAGCGTGTAGTCGACGGCGGCCGTGTCCGCGTCGAAGGCCGCCACGGTCACGACGAGGGCGCCGATCACGACCGCGAGGGTCGCGTCGGCGAGACGCCTGCGTGTGGCCGAGTCGACCGAGTGCCCGCTCATGCCCGCACACTAGACGGCCGCACCGACACCGGCGTCAGCCCTGTGGACAACTCCCGGACTACTCCCCACGCAGTACTTCCCGGGCCCGTCCCGCCCCGCCGACGCAGCCCCAACTCCCTTCGGCCGTACGACGACCATGGGTACCCGCGAGGCGCAGGCTGCTGCCCATGACCACACCATTCCGCTACACCGAGCCCCTGCCGCCCAAGGCGGCCACCGGTCGCACAGCCGAGGTCTACGAGCAGATCGCCCGCGATTTCGGCATCAGCGAACCGGTCACGTTCGTGGTCCTCTCCTCCGCGCCGGAACTCCTCGCCCCCACCTGGGCGCTGATGCGCGAGTCACTCATCGCCGGCCCGGGCAGCCGTACCGGCAAGGAACTCGCGGCGCTCGGGGTGTCGCTCGCGAACCAGTGCCCGTTCTGCGTGGACGCGCACACGGTGCTGCTGCACGCCACCGGCGACCACGCGCTCGCCGAACGCCTCGCCCGCGGGGAGCAGCCGGAGAACGAGGAGCACGCGCGCGTGCTGGCCTGGGGCAGGCACACGCGCGTGCCGGGCGGCCTCGCCGCCGAGCCGTATCCCTTCCCCCGCGAGCACGCCCCCGGCTACCTGGGCACCGCGCTCGCCTTCCACTTCATCAACCGGATCGTGTCGGCCCTGCTGACCGAGAACCTCCTGCCGGGCAACGCCCAGCGCTTCCGGGCGGTACGCAGTCTCGCGGGCCGCACCCTCGGCCGAACCGTCCGCCGCCCCACCCGGCCCGGCGAGGCCCTCGCGCTGCTCGACCACCCCGACCCCGGTGAAGCCCCCGCGTGGGCGGACGGCACGCCCGTCGGCCTCGCGTACGCGGCGCTGCTCAGGGCGGCCCTGGCGGGGAGCGCCGGCCTCCTCGACGCCGACGACCAGGACGTCGTGGAGCAAACCCTGTGGGACTGGGACGGAGCGCACCCGCTGATCGCCTTGGACGGCTTCCCCGACCGCCGGGAGCGTCCCGGGGCGCGCCTCGCGCTGCTGGCCGCCCTCGCGCCGTACCGCATCACGGACGAGGACGTGGCGGCCTGGCGACGGCCCGAGCACACCGACCACTGTCTGGTGCGCCTCGTGGCGTACGGGGCGTTCGCGGCCGTGGACCGCATCGAGTCGGCGTTGAATCTCCCCGCCGAACCCATCTCACGGACATAAAGGGACACATGGCGCATCAACAGCGAACGACAGTCACCGCACAGGTACGGAGCGAGTTCATACTTCCGCCCCACAGGGACTCGTGTGAAACTGGCGTCCCGTCCGCAGTGCGGACCCCCTCCGCACCGTCCCCCACGAAAAGTGCGCCGTGCGTTCCTTTCCTTTGCCGCTCGCCCTCACCGCACGCATCTCGCCCGTCGTCGTGCTCGCCGCGGCGGGATGGGCGCTGACGTCAGGTCCGGCCGCGACGCCGGCCGCCGACAAGGAGTCGGCGCCGCAGAGCGCGAGCAAGTCACCCTCCGGCGCGTCGACCGCGGCGGCGTCGAAGGCGTACGCCGCTTCTCCCGCCCCGTGCGGCAGCGTGGCCACGGCGACGGTCAAGTCGCTGGTGCCGGGCGCCAAGACGGCCGGCAAGGAGATCCCGTCGACGGACACGAAGCTGCGCCGCACCTGCTCCTGGAACGCGCTCAAGGGCTACGACTACCGCTGGCTCGACGTGTCCTACGAGATCACGGACTCGGACGAGGCGGCGGCCAAGTCGTACAAGGAGACGATCACGGAGAAGAGCGGCGGCGGGGACGTGCCCGGCCTCGGCGACGCGGCCTACTCCGTCGTGAACCTCACCACCGAGGACAAGCAGCAGACCCGCGAGGGCGTCGTGGTGGTCCAGGCGTCCAACGCGCTGGTCACCATCACCTACAACGGCAGTGACTTCGAGTCCAAGAAGGCGCCCAGCACGGACGAGATCAACAAGGGCGCCATCAAGGCCGCCAAGGAGGCCGTGGCAGCACTGGAGGGCGGTCAGAAGACCTGACCGCCCTCCAGCAGTACTGCGTCACGCTTCGAGGCGGTCCTTTCCGCGCGCCAGCATCAGCACCACGTACAGCACCATCGACGTGCCCAGGCCCACCGCCCAGCCGTAGTCGGCCAGCGACTCCAGCGCCGGGATCGGGCGCCCGTCGATCAGCGGCTTGAAGCTGGCGCCGCCGATCGCGAGGACGCCGCCGACCACGAAGGCCACCACGGCCCGCCAGTTCCAGCCGCCGTCGTACCAGTAGCGGCCGCCCGTGCGGTACAGGTCGACGAGGTCGAGCTTGCCGCGGCGCAGGATCCAGTAGTCGGCGATGAGGATGCCGGCGACCGTGCCGAGCAGACCGCCGACCAGGCCGAGCCAGGTGAAGATGTAGCCCTGCGGGTCGGAGTACAGCTTCCACGGGAAGATCAGCACACCGAGGACGCAGGTGGCGAGCGCACCGGCCCGGAACGTGATCTTCCGGGGCGCGATGTTGGAGAAGTCGAAGGCCGGGGAGACCAGGTTGGCCGCGACGTTCACGGACAGGGTCGCCACCAGCACGGTGACCAGCGCGAACAGCAGGCCCACGACGTTGTCCGTCTTGGCGGCGAGCTGTACCGGGTCCCAGATCGTCTCGCCGTAGACCGCCTGCGAACCGGAGGTGACCATCACCGACAGCAGCGCGAAGAGCGTCATGGTGGTGGGCAGGCCGAGCGCCTGGCCCCACGTCTGCGCCTTCTGGCTCTTGCCGTACCGCGTGAAGTCCGGGATGTTCAGGGACAGAGTGGACCAGAAGCCGATCATGCCCATGAGGGCGGGCCAGAACAGCTTCCAGAAGTCGCCGCCCCAGCCGAGCTTGGAGGGCTGGTCGAGCAGCGGGCCGAAGCCGCCGGCCTTGTTGCTCATCCAGATCAGCATCACGAGCGCGCCGACGATGACGAAGGGCGCCGCCCAGTTCTCGAAGCGGCGGATCGTCTCCATGCCCCGGTAGATGATCGCGACCTGGATCGCCCAGAAGATCGCGAACGACAGCCACATGGTCCAGGCGTAGCCGCCGACCTTCCCGGCGTCGCTCCACCCGTTGCCGATGAGCTTGCCGGCGAGGAAGTAGATCGCCTCGCCGCCGATCCAGGTCTGGATGCCGAACCAGCCGCACGCCACCAACGCCCGTACGACAGCGGGGAGGTTGGCGCCGCGGATACCGAAGGAGGCGCGGGCGAAGACCGGGAAGGGGATGCCGTACTTCGGTCCCGCGTGCCCGGTGAGCAGCATCGGGACCAGCACGATCACATTGGCCAGGGCGATGGTGAACACCGCCTGCTTCCAGTCCATGCCGACGGCGATCAGACCGGAGGCCAGGGTCCAGGAAGCCGTGTTGTGGGCCATACCGACCCACAGCGCGGAGAAGTTGTACGTGGTCCAGGTGCGCTTCTCCACCGGAACCGGCAGCAGGTCCTCGTTGGCGTAGGGGCCGCTCGGGACAGGAGCGTCCGGAGCGAGCTCCACCCGGCCGTCGGCGAGGGTGACTTGAGAGGACGGC
This sequence comes from Streptomyces fulvoviolaceus, assembly GCF_000718165.1. Lineage (GTDB taxonomy): Bacteria > Actinomycetota > Actinomycetes > Streptomycetales > Streptomycetaceae > Streptomyces > Streptomyces fulvoviolaceus. The sequence continues at coordinate 20,839 of NZ_JOEY01000030.1, forward strand.
GGTATGGCCGTGGGAGCGGTGTCGGTCATGGGCAGGCCAATCAATGAGGGGTGGGTCCGGAAAGGCCGTGCGGGCTCCGGTCCCCTCCCCGGGGACGGCCGGGGAGGGGAGAACAGGAGTGGGGGGATGGGGAGTTGAGCGGTGGGTCGGCTCGGGAACAGGTCAGCCGTTGAGGGCCGGGATCACCTTCGTGCCGTACGCGTCGATGGTCGCTTCCTGCGCGTCGTGCATGTCGTAGACGGCGAACTGGTCGACGCCCAGCTCACGCAGCGCGTTCAGCTTCTCGATGTGCTTCTCGACCGGGCCGATGATGCAGAACCGGTCGACGATCTCGTCGGGCACGAAGGCGGTGTCGGGGTTGTCGGCGCGCCCGTGGTGGGAGTAGTCGTACCCCTCGCGGGCCTTGATGTAGTCCGTGAGTTCCTCGGGCACGGCCGCGGAGTGCTCGCCGTACTTCGACACCAGGTCGGCCACGTGGTTGCCGACCATCCCGCCGAACCACCGGCACTGCTCACGCGCGTGGGCGAGCGCCTCGGGCGAGTCGTCCTCGGTGACGTAGGCGGGGGCGGCGACGCAGATCTTCACCTCGGAGGGGTCCCGGCCGACAGCGACTGCCGCGTCCTTGACGGCCTTGACCATGTACTCCGTCAAATAAAGATCAGAGAGCTGGAGGATGAAGCCGTCGGCCTCCTCGCCGGTCATCTTCAGCGCCTTCGGGCCGTACGCGGCCATCCAGACGGGGAGTTCGGCGTCCTCCTTGATCCAGGGGAACTTGATGACCGTGCCCCCGAGGTCCGCCTCCTTGCCCGAGCCGAGCGCCCTGATGACCTTCATGGCCTCGCTGATCCGGGCCAGCGTGTTCGGGGTGCGGCCCGCGACGCGCATCGCGGAGTCGCCGCGGCCGATGCCGCACACCGTGCGGTTGCCGAACATGTCGTTGAGGGTGGCGAAGGTGGAGGCGGTGACCTCCCAGGTGCGGGTGCCCGGGTTGGTGACCATCGGGCCGACCGTCAGCTTGGAGGTGTTCGCCAGGATCTGGCTGTAGATCACGAACGGCTCCTGCCACAGCACGGCGGAGTCGAAGGTCCAGCCGTACGTGAAGCCGTTGCGCTCGGCCCGCTTCATCAGGCTGACGACCTTCGAGGCCGGCGGGTCGGTCTGCAGGACGAGTCCGAAGTCCATGTGCGCCACTCCTAGTTGAGGTACTGACAGGTGGAGCGCGGGGTGTACGTGCCGTGGCCGGCGTGGCCGGTGTACTCCCGCTCGGTGATGACGAGTTCGCCCCGCGAGAGGACCGTCTCGACGCGGCCGGTGAGGCGCTTGCCCTCGTACGCCGAGTAGTCGACGTTCATGTGGTGGGTCTCGGCGGAGATGATCTGCTCGGCGTGCGGGTCGTAGATGACGACGTCCGCGTCGGCGCCCGGGGCGATGGTGCCCTTCTTCGGGTACATGCCGAACATCCGGGCCGGGGTGGCGCAGGCGATCTCGATCCAGCGGCGGCGCGAGATGTGCCCGTCGACGACGGCCTGGTGGAGGAGGTCCATGCGGTTCTCGACGCCGGGAAGGCCGTTGGGGATCTTCGAGAAGTCGCCGCGGCCGAGCTCCTTCTGGCCCACGAAGCAGAAGGGGCAGTGGTCGGTGGAGACGACCTGGAGGTCGTTCGTCCTCAGGCCCTGCCACAGCTTGGCCTGGTGCTCCTTGGGGCGAAGCGGCGTGCTGCACACGTACTTCGAGCCCTCGAAGTCCGGCTCCGCGAGGTTGTCCGTCGACAGGAACAGGTACTGCGGGCAGGTCTCGCCGAAGACGTTGAGCCCCTCGTCGCGCGCCCTGGCCAGCTCGGCGACTGCCTCCATCGCCGAGACGTGGACGACGTAGAGGGGTGCGCCGGCGACCTGGGCGAGCTTGATCGCGCGGTGGGTGGCCTCGGCCTCCAGCAGCGCCTTCCGCACCTCCCCGTGGTAGCGCGGGTCGGTCTCGCCACGCGCCAGCGCCTGCTCGACCAGCACGTCGATCGCGATGCCGTTCTCCGCGTGCATCATGATCAGGCCGCCGTTCTCGGCGGAGCGCTGCATGGCGCGCAGGATCTGGCCGTCGTCGGAGTAGAAGACCCCGGGGTAGGCCATGAACTGCTTGAAGCTGGTCACGCCCTCCTCGACCAGCAGGTCCATCTCCTTGAGCGTCTCCTGGTTCACATCGGAGACGATCATGTGGAAGCCGTAGTCGATCGCGCAGTTGCCCTCCGCCTTCGCGTGCCAGGCGTCCAGGCCCTCGCGCAGGGAGTGGCCGACACTCTGCACGGCGAAGTCGACGATCGTCGTCGTACCGCCCCAGGCGGCCGCCCGGGTGCCGGTCTCGAAGGTGTCGGCTGCGAAGGTGCCGCCGAACGGCAGCTCCATGTGGGTGTGGGCGTCGACGCCGCCCGGGATGACGTACTTCCCGGTGGCGTCGATGGTGCGCTCGGCCGTCCAGGCCTCGGCGGCCGGGGTACCGCTCGCGGCGAGGGCGGCGATGCGGCCGTCCTCGATCAGGACGTCGGCGTGCAACTCGTCGGACGCGGTGATGACGAGACCACCGCGGATGACGGTACGACTACTCATGCTCCCTCTCCTACCGTGCTCAACACTGGTGACGTGCAGGTCGATCGGTACCGCCGGTCCGGCCCCCGTGCACCGGACCGGCGGTGGTCACGGGTGGCTACGGAGCGGTCAGCGGCTCGTACGCGTCGGGACGGCGGTCCCGGTAGAACTGCCAGCGGTCGCGCACTTCGCGCAGCTTGTTGAGGTCGAGGTCGCGGACCACGAGCTCGGTCTCCTTGTCGCTGGCCACCTCGCCCACGAACTGGGCCTCCGGGTCGACGAAGTAGGTCGTCCCGTAGAAGTCGTTGTCGCCCAGCTCCTCGACACCGACCCGGTTGATCGCGCCGACGAAGTACTCGTTGGCGACGGCCGCGGCCGGCTGCTCCAGCTGCCACAGGTAGGCGGACAGACCGCGCGAGGTGGCCGACGGGTTGAAGACGATCTCGGCACCCGCGAGGCCCAACGCCCGCCAGCCCTCGGGGAAGTGGCGGTCGTAGCAGATGTAGACGCCGATCCTGCCGACCTTGGTGTCGAAGATCGGCCAGCCGAGGTTGCCCGGGCGGAAGTAGAACTTCTCCCAGAAGCCCGGCACCTGTGGGATGTGGTGCTTGCGGTACTTGCCGAGGAACGAGCCGTCCGCGTCGATCACGGCGGCCGTGTTGTAGAGGACGCCCGGCTGCTCCTCCTCGTACATCGGCAGGACGAGGACGATGCCCAGTTCCTTGGCCAGCGCCTGGAAGCGCTTGACGATCGGGCCGTCCGGGATCTGCTCGGCGTACTCGTAGAACGCCTTGTCCTGGACCTGGCAGAAGTACGGCCCGTAGAACAGCTCCTGGAAGCACATGACTTGGGCACCCTGGGCCGCGGCGTCGCGCACCGCCTGCTCGTGTACCTGGATCATCGACTCCTTGTCGCCCGTCCAGGCAGTCTGGAAGATGGCGGCGCGAATCACCCTGCTCATCGGGACCTCCGGTCACTCGGTGTGCGAGAAGGCTAGAAAGTCCGAAAGCAGGCTTTGAGTTGCACGGTGTCACGTCTACGGGCGTGCGGCGTGCCACGGTGTCACCCTGTCGTGGGCCCATGTTTCACCGCCGTTTTCCCAGGTCGTTCCATGTTTCAACCCTGTTGCGCGTCATGCGCGAGGAGCGCGATGTGCACCGAGGCGGCCTGTTCGAAGTCGTCGAGGTCGACGCCGAGCCGGGCCTGTATCGCCTCCAGCCGCCGATAGAGCGCGGGCCGCGAGACGTGGTGGAGCTGGGCGGTGCGGGACTTGTTGCGGCCGCTGGCCAGATAGGTGCGCAGTACGGCGAGCAGGTCCTCGCCGGCGCCGCAGAGCAGCCCGTCCAGCTCCCGCTCCGCGAAGGACTGCACGTGCGGGTCGTCGCGCAGCAGCCGGATCAGGCCCCGCAGGTGTACGTCCTTGAGGCGTACGACCGCCGGGAGATCGAGGACTGCCGAGGAGTCGGCCACGGCGTCCGCGACGTGCTGGGCCTCGCGCAGCCCGGCGGGCACGTCGTCCCAGGCGATGCGGGGATCGGCCGCGGCCACGGCCGACCCCACGGCCTCCGAGCGCACCCGGGCCGCGAAGTTCGCCGCGAGCACCGAGGCGTCCTGGTCCCGGGCCAGGCTCAGCAGCACGGCGGTGGCGCCGTCGGCGAGCTCGGCGACGATCCCGGGCAGGCCCAACATCCTGAGCACACGGTCGAGTTGGGCCGGATCTCCGTCGCGTACGACGAGCGGGACGAAGGTGCGCCGGTTGACCGGCAGTCCGGCCGCACGCGCGCGTGGCAGCAGCTGCCGCGCCGGTACGACCCCGCTGACCAGGTCGGTCAGCAGGCTCTGCGCGGACTGCTCCTCCCAGGTGTGCGCGGAGTTGCCGCCGAGCATGCGGTGCAGGACGAGGGCCTCGGCGGCGCGGTCGGCGAGCAGGCGCCCGGTGGCGGTGTCGCCGCGGTAGCCGCACAGCATGATCCGGCCCCACCGCTCGCCACGTCCCGTCAGCTCCGCGCGGATCCAGCCGTCGCCCTCGCTGCCGCCGGCCTGTCGGGAGATGCGCTCCCAGTCGCGCAGCACGTCGTCCACGGCCGGCCGCTCCCCCGCCGTGGCGAGGACGCGGTGGGCGAGGTTGGTGACGACGACGGGGCAGCCGCTGTGCTGGGCGACCTCGTCGAGCAGACGCTGCAGCGGGGCGCCCGCCGTGATGAGTCCGGTGAGTGCGGACCGTACGGCCTCGGACATGCTGACGGCGGCGAACTTCCGCCGCACGAGCCACCCTTGGACCTCCTCCGTCAGCTCGGCGAAGGGGAAGGGCCGGTGCAGGACGACCATCGGCAGCCCGCACCGCTCGGCCGCCCGGCGCATCACGTCCGGCGGGGCGGGGAAGGCACGACCGAGTCCGAGGACGACGGCGGAGGCCTCCGCGCGGTGCAGGGACTGGATGTACTCGGCCTGCGCGCCCTCGTCGCCGGCGAGCAGCACTCCGGTGGTGAGCACCATCTCGCCGCCGCTGAGCATGACGCCGACATCGGCGGCCTCGGCGACGTGCACCCAGCGCACGGCCCGGTCGAGCTGGGCCGCGCCGGCCACCACCTCGGGCTCCCCGGCGAGGACCCGTTCCAGCGCGAGGACCTGCCGGACCGAGAGGGTCGGCTCCAGGGTGGTGGTCATGGCGGTGTTTCCCTTACTCGGACGTGCTCAGGCTGCTGCTACTGGATGCTCCTCAGAGCGTGTTCGAGGATCGCGGCGCCCTCCTCCGCCTCCGCGACGGTGAGGGACAGGGGCGGGGCGACGCGCAGGGCGCTGGTGTTGTGGCCACCGCCCTTGCCGAGGAGGAGCCCGCCCGCGCGGGCCTCTTCGAGCACGGCGGACGCGGCCTCGGGATCGGCCTGGTCGGTGCCGGGTTTGACCAGCTCGACGCCGATCATCAGTCCACGCCCGCGGACCTCCCGTACGCCAGGAATCTGCGCGGCGACGGCCCGCAGCCGCTCGATGAGCAGTCCGCCGACGCGCCGGGCGTTGCCCTGGAGGTCGTGTTCCAGGAGGTACGTCAGGTTCGCGAGGCCCGCCGCCATGGTGATCTGGGTGCCGCCGAACGTCGAAATGCTGTTGGAGTCCAGGCAGTTCATGATCTCGCCGCGGGCGACGACCCCACCGATGGACATGCCGTTGCCGATGCCCTTGGCGAAGGTGAGGATGTCGGGCGGACCTGAGGCATCGTGCGCCTGCCAGCCCCAGAAGTGGTCGCCGGTGCGGCCCCAGCCGGTCTGTACCTCGTCGGCGATCCACAGGATGCCGCGCTCCTGGAGCACCTCGCGGAAGGCCGCGTACAGCCCGTCGGGCGGGGAGGTGAAGCCGCCGACGCCCTGGATGGGTTCGGCGATGAGGGCGGCGGGCGGGCGGGTGTGACCGAGGAGGTCCGTGAGGTCGTCGACGCAGGCCGCGATGAACTCCGCGTCGCTCAAGGACGCGTACGGGCCGCGCGTCCGCACGCCTCCATGGACGTACAGCGTCTGGAGCGGTGACAAGGACGTGGGCGACCAGCCGCGGTTGCCGGTGATGCCCACCGCGCTGAAGGAGCGGCCGTGGTAGCTGTTGCGCATCGCCAGGATGGTGTTGCTGCGGCGGTACGTCGTCGCCAGCAGCAGGGCCGTGTCGTTGGCCTCGGTGCCGGAGGTGGTGAAGAAGACGCGGGCGTCCGGGATTCCGGACAACTGGCTGATCCTCTCAGCCAGTTCGACCATGGGCCGGTTGAGATAGAGCGTGGACGAGTGGATGATCCTCCCGGCCTGCTCGCTCACCGCCTTCGTCACCTCGGGCAGCGCGTGCGCGGTCATCGTCGTCAGGATGCCGCCGAAGAAGTCGAGGTACTTGTTGCCCTCGGCGTCCCACACGTACCGGCCCTCGCCGTGCGTGATCTCCAGCGGGTCCTCGTAGTAGAGGGCGAGCCAGTCGGGCAGGACGGCCCGGTGGCGGCCCAGCAGGTCCTTGGTCACGGCTGCACCAGCCCTTCGTACGCGTCGGGGCGCCGGTCACGGTAGAACGCCCACTGCTGCCGTACCTCTTCGATGAGGTCGAAGTCGAGGTCGCGGACGAGCAGTTCCTCTTCCTTGTCGCCGGCGGTGTCGCCCACGAACTGTCCGCGCGGGTCGACGAAGTACGACGTCCCGTAGAAGTCGTTGTCCCCGTACTCCTCGACGCCGACCCGGTTGATCGCGGCGATGAAGTACTCGTTGGCGACGGCGGCCGCGGGCTGTTCGAGGCGCCACAGGTGGGACGAGAGTCCCCGGTGGGTGGCCGACGGGTTGTAGACGAGCTGGGCGCCGTTCAGGCCGAGCTGGCGCCAGCCCTCCGGGAAGTGGCGGTCGTAGCAGATGTAGACGCCGACCTTGCCGACGGCGGTGTCGAAGACGGGCCAGCCGACGTTGCCCGGCTTGAAGTAGTACTTCTCCCAGAAGCCCTTGACCTGCGGGATGTGATGCTTGCGGTACTTGCCGAGGAAGGTGCCGTCGGCATCGATCACGGCCGCGGTGTTGTAGTAGAAGCCGGACTGCTCGACCTCGAACACCGGCACGACGATCACCATGCCGGTCTCGCGCGCGAGCTCTTGCATACGACGGGTGGTCGGCCCGTCGGGCACCGGCTCGGCCCAGCGGTAGTGCTCCGGTTCCTGGACCTGACAGAAGTAGGGGGCGTTGAACACTTCCTGGAACCCGATGATCTTCGCGCCCTGGCGGGCGGCCTCGCGGGCGTGCTCCTCGTGTTTCGCCACCATGGACTCGGTGTCGCCGGTCCAGGTGGCCTGGACCAGAGCTGCGCGTACGACGTTGGCCATGAGCTGCTCCTTCGGCGGGACGTCAGAGCCTCTACGCCCGTAGATGAAGGCCGTAGAGGGATGAACGTAAGCCTCCCCGAGAGGCTTGCCAAGACCATCGTCGTTAACCCGCGGAGTCGATCACGTTTCACACTCTCGTGGGCGAGCCGCAGGGCCGGTCAGGCGGGTTTGGCAATGTCCCGTCCGGCTCGGCAGCGCCCCAAAGGGGCGCGGGGCTGTGTCGATATGCGGCTACCGCCGCGTGGGCGCGACCACCCCCACCAGCCGCAGCCGATGGACCCCACATCCAGCGAAGCGCTCACGCGGTGAAGCCCGCCACCCGGAGAGCGTGGACCAGGTCCCAGTGGCGCTCCTCGGAGGCACCCCGGGCGGCCTCCAGCAGGAGGGGTACGAGCGTCTGCGGGTCGGGGGCGACGCTGCGGGCGGCCTCCTCCGGGGTGCGGACGCGGACGTAGGCGTCGAGGAGCGCGCTGACCTCGCGACGGCGGCCCCCGGCGACCAGCCCGAGCACGGCCTCCCCGATCTCGACGGCGGGCCGTGCGACGCCCTGCCGCAGGATCTGCTCCCCGTCGTCGACGCGTCCGGCCGCGACCAGTGCGTCCGCCGCGGCCACGAGCTGCCCGGCGGGCAGCGAGGCGGCCTCCCACAGCAGGGTCGCCCAGTCGGAGGTGAGCCCGGCGTGTTGCAGTTCGGCGGCGAGCAGCGGGAAGCGGGCGGCGGGCCAGTAGGCGATCTCGACCAGCAGGGCGTGCGCCTCGCCGCTACGGCCCTCGCCGCGCAGCCGCACGAGCGCCCTGACGGTCTCGACGGTCTCCCGCCCGGCCGCCGCGTCCGGCGCCTCGGCCTGCGGTTCCGGCTGCTCGGTCGTCTCGGCGGCACCGGCGAAGCGGGCCCCGCGCGGACTGCGCCGACCGGCGACGGGTGCCGCGGGCAGATCCGGTACGGCGGTCGGCGGTACGACGACCGGGGCCGCCTCCTCCTCGACCATCCCGGCGAAGCGGGCACTGCCCCGGCGGCGCTTCTTCTGCTTGGGAGCCGGTGTCTCCGGCGGTGGGGCGGCGGGTTCGGGCTGTTGCGGGGCCTGGGGCTCGGGGACGTATGCGGGACGGGTGGCTTCCCCGGCGGCCACCGACCCGGTGTCGCGCTGCTGCGGCATGCTGGGGAATCCGGTGCCGTGTGTGTCGCTCCCGTGGGCGCCGCGGCCGAATGAGCCGTCCCCGCCCTGTCCCCGCCGGATCGCCTGCACCTGGCCGCCCACCGACCGGCGGTCCAACTCCGCCATCCGCGCCTGGAGTTCGGTGCAGCGGCGGGTCGCGCGTTCATGGTCGTCGCGGGCCCAGGCGAGGTCGAGGCGGATCACGTCGACCTCCTCCTGGGTGGTGGCGGAGGCCAGCAGACGGCCCAGTTCGGCCTGTCGCTCGGTGGCGTAGCGCTGTTCGCGGAGCATGACGTCGAAGCGGTCCCCGAGGGCGTCGCGGCCGCCGGGACGGGCGTCGTGGGCGGCGAGCGCGGCGCCGTGCAGATGGCGGACCTGTTCCGCCTCCGCGCGGGCGGTCTCGGGGCCGTATCCCACGGCGAGGTCCTGGAGGAGCGCCTCCACGACGTCCCAGGGCGGCACTTCACGTCCGTCGAGGCAGGCCTGCATACCGTCCGGGTCGCGCTGCCAGAACACCGCGCACCAGCCGCCGCCGTGGTCAAGGCGCGCCAGCAGTCCGTTCAGGTAGTTCGCGAACTCCCGCACACGCCCCGGGAGTTGATCCACAGCCATTGCTCAGCTCCCGCCCAGACCGGAATACTCCGGTCCGTAGAAAACACCAGTTGTGTTACGACGCGGCTACAGAGGCTTTTCGAGCCGGGCGCAATGATCTCGAAGTCGGTGGTGCCGGGTTGTGCGCAGCGCGGTTCAGTCGGCCCTCACCGTCTCATGGGCCGGGACCGGCCGGGACAGGCGCCCCCGGGACAGGGCCAGCAGTACGGCACCCACCGTGACCCCGCACGCACCGAGCCCCGCGGCCGCCGTCAGCGTGGAGTCCGCGAGCAGCAGGCCGGACACGGCGGAGCCGGCCGCGATCCCGGCACCGATCAGGGTCACCAGCCAGGCGAAGGCCTCGGTCACCGTCCCCTCGGGGGCGAGTGCGCCGACCATCCCGAAGGACACCGTCAGCAGCGGGGCGAAGAACACGCCCGTGCCGACCGCGACCAGACAGGCACCCAGGGGGCCCGGCACCAGCGCCACCAGCCAGTACGCGGCCGCCATCCCGGCGCACAGCACGACGGCCTTGAGCGGTGCGGCGGCACTCCAGCGGAGCGCGCCGTACGTCACCGCGCCGAGCAGCGCGCCGAACGCCGACAGGGCCATGAGCGTGCCCGCGCCGCCGGGCACCGTGTGCTGTTCGGCGTAGGCCACGCTGAAGACGTTGAAGGTGCCCACCGCCCAGCCGGCCCCGAACAGGGCGAGGAGCAGCAGGAGCAGGGCGGGGCTGCGCAGCGGGCCGAGCCAGTGCGCGTCGCGGGCCTCCGTCCGCCAGGCGCGGGAGGGCTCGGCGGTGGCCATGACCAGGGCCCCGGACAGTCCGAGTACGGCGGCGAGCCACAGCGCGAGCGGCGCGGGCCCGAGCGCGGCCACGCCGGCCACCGCCAGCGGACCGGCGATGAAGATGACCTCCTGCGCCCCGGCGTCCACGGCGTACGCCGACTCCAGCTGGTCCTCGTCCACCAGCGCGGGCCACAGGGCGCGCAGGCACGGCTCCAGGGGCGGCGCGGCGGCACCAGCGATCACGGCGCCGGCGAGGATGGCGTACGCCGATCCCGGGGCGAGCGCGAGCAGCGCGTACCCCAGCCCGGAGACCACCGCGGACACGACGAGCACCCGCGGCTGGCCGGTGCGGTCGACGACCCGGCCGAGCAGCGGGCCGCCGATCGCCCCGGCCACGGCGAAGACGCCCGTGGCCACGCCGACGAGCCGGTAGCCGGCCCCGGCCTCGCGAACGGACAGCGCGATGGCGAGGGCGGCCATGGCACCGGGCATGCGTCCGATCAGGGAGCCCGTCAACAGCCGTGTGACATACGGGCGTTGGAGCAGCCTCAGATACAGCACGGTTCTCCTGTGGCGGTACGGGGCAGCAGCATCCGGATGAGGGTGGCCACTCCCTCGTCGTCGTTGCCGGGCAGCACGATGTCGGCGGCCCGCAGGGCGTCCTCGTGGGCACCGGCCACCGCGGCCGCGAGGCCCGCCGCGTGCAGCATGGGGACGTCGTCGGGCATGTCGCCGACGGCCGCGGTGTGTTCGAGGGGGATGCCGAGGCGTCGCGCCAGGCGGCGCAGCGCCTCGCCCTTGTCGACGCCCGGGGCGGACAGTTCGAGGAAGTGGCCCGTGGATCTGGTGATCCGAGCGGCCGAGCCGATCAACTCGGCGAGCGTGTCGGCCAGTTCGTCCACGGACTGTTCGGGATGAGCGGCGAGGATCTTCACCACCGGGTCGTGATCTTGCGGGGAGCCGCCCGTCGGCATGACCGCGTGGGCCCACGGATCGGGCACGAGCCGCGTGAACTCCGGCTCCAGACGCAGCCCGGTCACGGAGTCGACGCCCAGGGCGAGCCCGGGGACCATGGTGCGCAGGGTGTTGAGGATCTCCGTCGCCCGGGCCGGCGCGAAGCCATGACAGTCCTGGATGTCTCCCGTCCTGCCGTCCACGATCACCGCGCCGCTGCTGCACACGACGGGCCCGGTGAGGCCGTGGCGCCGGGTGATGTCGAGCGCGTCCTGCACCGGCCGCCCGGTGACGCCGACCACGGTGAGCCCGGCCCGCGCCGCCTCGGCCAGCGCGCCCATGGTGCGCCGGCCGATACCGCCCCGCGAGTCGAGCAGGGTGCCGCCGAAGTCGGTGCACAGCAGCCGTACGGTGCGCTGCGGGCGCCCCTTCGTGCGGGCGCCCGGGACCAGTGGGCCGTCACTCGCCCCCACGGGATTCCCCCCTCGCGAGCACGGACTGAAGGGTGTTCGTGATCGACATGACGGGAGATTAGTGACTACGCGCGTAGACGGCAAGACCTTTTTCACCTGCTGGAATCCCCGCACCGAAATGCCGAACTCCCGCCCCTGGAAAGCAGGTTCAGACGGGCACCGCCGCACACCTGACCAGGAGGTCGTCCATGGACAGCCCCAGCGCCCCGGCCAGCGCCGCCACCGTGAAGAAGGCCGGCGTCGGGGCGCGCCCCGTCTCGATCTTGCGGAGCGTTTCCGCGGAGATACCGGCGCTCGCCGCGATCTCCGTCATGCTGCGACCGCCGCGAGCCTCGCGGAGCAGCCGCCCGAGCCGCTCGCCGCGTTCGCGCTCTTCGGGGGTCAGGGGGTTGCGTACCATGCCGTCATTCTAATACCGGTATAGTAATTGGCATGGTGGAACTGAAAACAGACACATCGATCGACGCCATGTACGAGGCGGGACAGGTCGTCGGGCGCGCCCTGACGGCCGTACGAAAAGCCGCTGACGTGGGCGTTTCCCTGCTGGAGCTGGACGAGGTGGCACACGACGTGCTGCGGGCGGCGGGGGCGTCCTCGCCCTTCCTCGGCTACCGGCCATCCTTCGCCCCCACCCCCTTCCCCGCGGTCATCTGCGCCTCCGTGAACGACGCCATCGTGCACGGCATCCCGACCGGCTACCGGCTGCGCGACGGCGACCTCGTCTCGATGGACTTCGGTGCCGAACTGGGCGGCTGGGTGGGCGACTCGGCGATCAGCTTCGTCGTGGGCAGGCCGCGCGCGGCCGACGTACGGCTGATCGAGACCGCCGAGCGGGCACTGGCGGCAGGCATCGAGGCGGCGGTCGTCGGCAACCGCATCGGCGACATCGCGCACGCGATCGGCACGGTGTGCCGGGACGGCGGATACGGCATCCCGGACGGCTTCGGCGGACATGGCATCGGACGCCGTATGCACGAGGACCCGGGGGTGCCGAACGAGGGCCGCCCCGGTCGGGGGCTCCCCCTGCGGCACGGCATGGTCCTCGCGATCGAGCCCATGCTGATCGGCGGCGGCACGGACGACTACCACGCGGCCCCGGACGGCTGGACCCTGCGGACGAACGACGGTTCGCGCGCGGCGCACGCCGAGCACACGGTGGCGATCACGGAGGCGGGGCCCCGGATCCTGACGGCGCGGCAGGACTGACCGCCCACCAAGTGGCGTGCCAGGCAGCCGAGTTACCCTGACCCATGCTCATCAGGAAGGGCACCCCGGCCGACGCCGACCGGATCGCCGCCCTGCACACGGCCAGCTGGCGCAGCGCGTACGCCACGCTCATGCCGGCCGCGTATCTGCAGGGCCCGTTGGCCGAGGAGCACCGGGAGAAGTGGCGGACGCGGACGTCCGCCCTCGGCGCGGACCGCCTGCTGCTGACCGCCGAGGAGGACGGCGAGGTGTGCGGGTTCCTTCACCTGTGCACCGAGGACCGCCGTGTCCACGTGGACAATCTGCACGTCCGCCCGGACCGCGTGGGCACCGGCCTCGGCCGACGGCTGCTGCGCCGCGGCTTCGCCTGGGCGGCCACCGAGTACCCCGGCCGGGACGTCTTCCTGGAGGTGCTGCGGGGCAACGATCGTGCGATCGTGTTCTACGAGCGCCAGGGCGGCCTGCGCACGGCCGAACGCCCGCTGCGGCTCGCTCCGGGACTCGTGCTGGACGAGATCGAGTACACCTGGCCCGCCGCACAGGTGGGCCGCCTGGCCGAGCAGGAGCCACAGGTGTAACCGACTCCCGCCCGGTTACCCGACTCCGGCACGTCGATCAGCGAGCGCGTCCCCGGGCCCGCGCAGGGACGCCGGATGGGAACGGCCATGACCAGCGGTTTCAGCGGACCGGAGGGCTACGACCCCTTCGGAGAATTCCTCGCCCGCTTCTTCGGCGGCCCACGTCCCGGACCCCGGCAGATCAACATCGGCCAGCTCCTGACCCAGCCCGCCCGGGAGCTGGTCCGGGGTGCCGCCCAGTACGCCGCCGAGCACGGCAGCCGGGACCTGGACACCCAGCACCTGCTGCGGGCCGCGCTGTCCGCCGAGCCGACCCGGAGTCTGCTCAGCCGCGCCGGCGCGGATCCCGACTCCCTCGCCACCGAGATCGACGAGCGCTCCGGCCCGGTCCAGCACCCGCCGGGCGAGGTCCCGCCGCCGACCTCGCTGTCCCTGACCCCGGCCGCCAAACGCGCCCTGCTGGACGCGCACGACCTGGCCCGGGCGCGCGGCGCCGGTTACATCGGCCCGGAGCACGTGCTCAGCGCCCTGGCCGCGAACCCCGACTCGGCCGCCGGGCACATCCTCAGCTCGGCCCACTTCGCCCCCACCGGCCTCCCGCCCGAGACGGCACCGGACGCCGGGCAGCCTCGCGCCGAAGGGCCCCGCGACACGGGTACGCCCACCCTGGACAAGTACGGCCGCGATCTCACCGACCTGGCCCGTCAGGGCCGTATCGACCCGGTGATCGGGCGGGAGGAGGAGATCGAGCAGACCATCGAGGTGCTCTCCCGGCGCGGCAAGAACAACCCGGTGCTCATCGGCGACGCGGGCGTCGGCAAGACGGCCATCGTGGAGGGGCTCGCGCAGCGCATCTCCGAGAGCGACGTGCCGGACGTGCTCGTCGGGCGGCGGGTCGTCGCCCTGGACCTCACCGGTGTGGTCGCCGGCACCCGCTACCGCGGTGACTTCGAGGAGCGGCTGAACACCATCGTGGACGAGATCCGCGCCCACTCCGACCAACTGATCGTCTTCATCGACGAGTTGCACACCGTCGTGGGCGCCGGAGGCGGCAGTGAGGGCGGTTCCATGGACGCCGGCAACATCCTCAAGCCCGCCCTGGCCCGCGGCGAGCTGCACATCGTGGGTGCGACCACGCTGGAGGAGTTCCGCCGGATCGAGAAGGACGCGGCCCTGGCCCGCCGCTTCCAGCCGATCCTGGTGCCGGAGCCCACCGCCGCGGACGCGCTCGAGATCCTGCGCGGGCTGCGCGACCGCTACGAGGCCCACCACCAGGTCCGCTACACCGACGAGGCCCTGGTGGCCGCCGTGGAACTCTCCGATCGCTATCTCACCGACCGCCGCCTCCCGGACAAGGCGATCGACCTGATCGACCAGGCCGGGGCGCGGGTACGGCTGCGGGCGCGGACCAAGGGCACGGACGTACGCGCCATGGAGCGCGAGGTCGAGCAGCTCGTCCGGGACAAGGACCAGGCCGTCGCGGACGAGCAGTACGAGCAGGCCATGCAACTGCGCGACCGTATCGGCGAGTTGAAGCATCGGATCGGCGAGGCCGGCGGGGGCGGCGAGGCCGACGAGGGAATGGGACTGGAGGTGACGGCGGAGGCCATCGCCGAAGTCGTGTCCCGGCAGACCGGCATCCCGGTCAGCAGCCTCACCCAGGAGGAGAAGGACCGGCTGCTCGGCCTGGAGGAGCATCTGCACCGGCGGGTCGTCGGGCAGGAGGAGGCGGTCCGGGTGGTCGCCGACGCGGTGCTGCGTTCCCGCGCCGGGCTCGCGAGCCCCGACCGGCCGATCGGCAGCTTCCTCTTCCTCGGCCCCACCGGCGTCGGCAAGACCGAGCTGGCCCGCGCGCTCGCCGAGGCCCTGTTCGGCAGCGAGGAGCGCATGGTCCGCCTGGACATGAGCGAGTACCAGGAACGGCACACGGTCAGCCGCCTGGTCGGCGCCCCGCCCGGATACGTCGGCCACGAGGAGGCCGGCCAGCTCACCGAGGTCGTCCGCCGGCACCCGTACTCCCTCCTCCTGCTCGACGAGGTGGAGAAGGCGCACCCGGACGTCTTCAACATCCTGCTCCAGGTCCTCGACGACGGGCGGCTCACCGACGCCCAGGGCCGGACCGTCGACTTCACCAACACCGTCATCGTCATGACCAGTAACCTCGGCTCCGAGGCGATCAGCCGGCGCGGCGTCGGCATCGGTTTCGGTCCTGGCGGCGCCAACGCGGACGAGGAGGCCCGGCGCGAGCAGATCCTGCGTCCGCTGCGCGAGCACTTCCGGCCCGAGTTCCTCAACCGCATCGACGAGATCGTCGCCTTCCGCCAACTCGCCTCCGGCCAACTGCGTGAGATCACCCAGCTGTTGCTGGAAAGGACCCGCCGCCTGACCCACGCCCAGGGCATCACGGTCGACTTCACCGACCGGGCCGTCGACTGGCTCGCCGAACGCGGCTACCAGCCGGAGTACGGCGCGCGTCCGCTGCGCCGCACGATCCAGCGGGAGGTCGACAACCAGCTGTCGCGTCTGCTCCTGGACGGCACGATCGACGAGGGCACCCGGGTGACGGTCGACGTGAAGGCCGACCGCCTGACATTTCAACCGACGGCGCCTGAAGCGCCCCGATAGGGGCGCGGGGCTGTATCGCTATGCGGCTCCGCCGCGCGGGCGCGACCAGCCCCCACTCACCCGCGGACAGCTACGGCGCCGGGTACACCACCTGCGCAGACCCGCCACCCCGCCGTACGGTCTCGGCGGCAGCCAACCACTTCCCACCCGGCAACCGCTGCACACCAGTCGCCGCCCCGATCTCGGCGTTGAGCTTGAACGAATGCCCGATGGCCTCCAGCTGTGTCCTCAAGTCACTGTTGTAGAGCCCGGGTTCCAACTCCGTCTGCGCGGCATTCCGCTGACTCGCCCGCGGCGCAGCGATCGCGTCGACGAGCGGCAACCCACGGTCCACGAACTCGGTCAGCACCTGAAGCACGGTGGTGATGATGGTCGCCCCACCGGGCGAACCAAGTGCCACGACCGGCTTGTTGTGCCGGTCCAGCACGATCGTCGGCGAGATCGACGACCGCGGCCGCTTCCCCGGCCCCGGCAGGTTCGGGTCGTGCACGGCCGGGTTGGCCGGGGCGAAGGAGAAGTCCGTCAGCTCGTTGTTGAGGATGAACCCACGGCCGGGCACAGTGATCGCACTGCCGCCGGTCTGCTCGATCGTGAGCGTGTAGGAGACGACGTTCCCCCACTTGTCGGCCACCGTCAGATGGGTGGTGTTCTCACCTTCGTACGTGGTCGGAGCCGCCGTACCCCCTTCCGAGCACGCCGAAGGGCTACGCGGATCCCCGGGCGCCACCGGGCTGGTCAGCACCGCGTCGTCCTTGATGAGGCAGGCCCGCGAGTCGGCGTACTTCTGCGACAGCAGCTCCTTCGTCGGGACGTCCTCGAAGGCGGGGTCGCCGACCCAGCGCCCCCGGTCCGCGAACGCGATCCGGCTCGCCTCGATGTAGCGGTGCAGATACTGGACCTCGCTCGCCTTCGAAAGGTCCGTCTTCTCAAGGATGTTGAGGGCCTCGCCGACGGTCGTGCCGCCGGACGAGGAGGGCGCGATGGAGTAGACGCCGAGACCGCGGTACGAGGTCTTGGTGGGCGCCTGGAGCTTGGCGCGGTAGGCCGCAAGGTCCTTGTCGGACAGCTCGCCCGGGCGGGCGTTCCAGCCGGAACTCGCCTCCACCGGCGGGTTGTTGACCGTGTCGACGATGTCCTCACCGAGGTCGCCGCGGTAGATCGCGTCGACGCCCTTCTTGCCCAACTCCGCGTAGGTGTCGGCGAGGTCGGGGTTCTTGAAGGTGGAGCCCACGACCGGGAGCTGCCCGCCCGGCAGGAACAGCTTCGCGGTGTCCGGGAAGTAGCGGAACCGGGTCTCGTTGGAGGCGGTCTGCGTGCGGAAGGTGTCGTCGACGGTGAAGCCGTCGCGGGCGATCCGTTCGGCGGGCTTCAGGACGCTGCCGAGTCTCTTGCTGCCCCACTTGTCGAGCGCCGTCGCCCAGGTGGCGGGCGTACCCGGCGTGCCGACGCTCAGGCCGCTGCTGACGGCGTCGGCGAAGGCGAGCGGTGCGCCGTTCTCGACGAACAGGTTCGAGTCCGCGGTCAGCGGTGCCGTCTCACGGCCGTCGATCGTGTGCACCGTACGGGACTTGGCGTCGTAGTAGACGAAGTAGCCGCCTCCGCCGATGCCGGAGGAGTAGGGCTCGGTGACGCCGAGCGCGGCGGCGGTGGCGACGGCCGCGTCGACGGCGTTGCCGCCCTTCCTCAGGACCTCGATGCCGGCGGCGGAGGCGTCGGTGTCGACGCTGGCGACCGCGCCGCCGTAGCCGACGGCCACGGGAACCTTCTCAACGGCAGTGCCCTGTGCGGCAGGTGGCGCTGCCGCCCCCACCGACACCACGGCGGCCGAGACCGCCAGCACCGACAGTTTCCGTGCGACAGGCCGACGCATTCGTACCTCCAGTCAAGGACCGTCCGCGCAGCGTAACCACATCGCCGGGGCCCCGACAGCCCCCTTCCGGGCAGGTGTCATACGAACGCCACACTTCGAACACCGGTACGTACCAGAGGCGTCGGCCCGATACCATGCGCGCCCATGAATGACGACGTGCGCAACATCGTCCTGGGCGTGCTGGCCGCCGGCATCAGCGCCGCACTCGGCTGGCTGGCCCGGACCTACCTGTGGAAGCGGAAGCTCCGCCGCAAGCAGGCCTTCTTCGGGCTGCCCGACAACTCCGAGTCGCTGCTGGTGGTGAACCGCGGCGCGGCCGGACCCGACCTGGCGGTGATGCGCCACGACGTGTTCGCGCTGCTCGAACTCGCCGCGCTGATCAAGGACTGCAACGCCCACGCCCAGGTCATCCCGCACGACATGGCCCGCCAGGGCTTCGGCGAGCGCACCGAGTTCTGCGTGGGCGGCCCGGCGTCGAACCGCCGTATGGCAGCACACCTGGTCTCGCTGCTGCCCGGTGTACGGGTGAACGTGGACGCCGAACCGAGCCCGGACCGCGGCGCCTTCCTGGTCGGCTCCGAGCGCTACCGCGTGGAGGTCGGCAGGTCCGAGTACGCCATCCTCGCCCGGCTC
Organism: Streptomyces fulvoviolaceus; assembly: GCF_000718165.1. Classification (GTDB taxonomy): domain Bacteria; phylum Actinomycetota; class Actinomycetes; order Streptomycetales; family Streptomycetaceae; genus Streptomyces; species Streptomyces fulvoviolaceus. The sequence continues at coordinate 39,121 of NZ_JOEY01000030.1, forward strand.
ACCGTCGACCAGAGCAACGGCGCCCGCCCCGTCTTCCTCTTCTGCGGCCAGACCGCGATCACCAACCAGGCCCTGACCCGCTATCTCGCCCGCAACCACGAGCGGCTGTCCCGCAAGCACGGCAACAACTCCTTCGTGCTGCTGCTGAAGGTGGTCAACTCACAGGCGTACGGCCCGGACGTCGTCGAGCTCGTCGCCGACGTGACACGAGCTGCACAGACACCCCTGCCCACACCCGCGGCTCCCCAGAACTCCCACCGCGCCACCTGAATTCATTCACACGACAACAATCGTTACTCCCACGTAACTTACCGACGGGTTACCTCCGGTAAGGAGGCGAGGTTACCGTCGGGTCACTTTGCATTGACACGAGTAGGGAGTGACCCGTGGGACACCCTCGCAAGGCCCTGCGTACGACCGCCGTGGGCGCCGTCTCCGCGACCCTGATCGCCGGGGGCATCCTCGGACTCGCCCCCACCGCCCAGGCCGCGACCGGCATCCGGTTCGTCGACATCAGCGGGGACGGCGGCACGGTCCTCAAGGCCAACGTCATCACGCCCGCCGGGGCCGACGGCACGCACCGCTACCCGCTGCTCGTGCTCCCCACGAGCTGGGGCCTGCCCCAGGTCGAGTACCTCGCCCAGGCCCAGAAGCTGGCGAACTCCGGCTATGTCGTGGTCAGTTACAACGTCCGCGGCTTCTGGCAGTCCGGCGGGGAGATAGAAGTGGCCGGCCCGCCCGACATAGCCGACGCGTCCAAGGTCATCGACTGGGCGCTCGCCAACACCCCGGCCGACGCGCAGAAGATCGGCATGGGGGGCGTCTCGTACGGCGCCGGCATCAGCCTGCTCACCGCCGCGCACGACAAGCGCGTCAAGGCGGTCGCCGCCCTCAGCGGCTGGGCCGACCTGATCGACTCGATCTACTCCGGCCGCACCCAGCACGTCCAGGCCGCCGCCCTCCTGGACGGCGCGAGCCTCGTCACCGGCCGCCAGAGCGCCGAACTCCGGCAGATCTTCGACGACTTCTACGCATCGAACCTGTCGAAGGAACAGGACATGCTCGATTGGGGGAAGAAACGTTCGGCCACCACATACGTGGACCAGCTGAACAAGAACGGCGCAGCGGTCATGATGGCCAACGCCTGGGGCGACACGATCTTCCCGCCCAACCAGTACGCGGACTTCTACGAGAAGCTCACCGGCCCGAAGCGACTGGAGTTCCGCCCCGGCGACCACGCCACGGCCGAGCTGACCGGCCTGTTCGGCCTGCCCAACGACGTGTGGACCGACACCGAGCGCTGGTTCGACCACTACCTCAAGGGCGAGGACAACGGCATCGATCGCGAGCAGCCGGTCCAGCTCAAGTCCCGCTCCACGGGCGGCTACGAGGGCTATCCGGACTGGAAGTCGGTCGGCGAGACACGGAAGAAGATCGCCCTAGCGGGCACCACCACGATCCACACCAACGTCGACTCGGGCGCGGACGGCGGGATCGTCTTCCTGTCCAGCATCCTCGACCAGATCGCCCAGCTGCCGCCGGTCGCCTCGATCCCCCTGCTCCCCCGCCGCTGGGCCGGCGTATGGCAGTCGGAGAAGTACACGACCGCCCAGCAGGTGCGCGGCACCGCGAAGTTGCACACCACCCTCACCCCGACCAAGGAGAGCGGCACCCTCGTCGCGTACCTCTACGACGTGGGGCCGCTCGGCCTCGGCAAGCTGGTCAGCAACGCGCCGTACACCTTCCACGGGCAGACACCCGGGAAGCCGTTCGACGTCGACCTGGAGCTGTACTCCACGGCCTACGACGTCCCGGCAGGGCACCGGCTGGCCCTGGTGGTCGACACGGTCGACCCGCTCTACATCGAGCACAACCCGTCCGGCGCGCAGCTGACCTTCTCCTCGCCTGCGAACGACCCGTCGTACGTGTCGATTCCGCTGCGCGAACAGTGATCTCCGGCCGGCGCCGGGCGGGTATGGCTCTGTGAGCTGCCACCCCCCTACGGTCTTTCCGGGGCCGTGGGGGGACCCCCACCAGGCAGCAGCGTCCCGGGGATGAACGGCACATCGTAGTCGAGGTTCGACGCGATGAGCGTGCCGGCCACGAAGACGAAGAAGATCGTCGCCGGCAGGATCCAGCCGCCCGGGCCGACGACCGTCATCGGGCGGCCTCGGGCGGAGTTGGGCACACACGGGTGGTACGGAACACGGTTCGCACTCCCCCGTTCAGTGCTTGAGGATCTTGGAGAGGAAGTCCTTGGCCCGCTCGCTGTTCGGGTTGGTGAAGAACTCCTCGGGGGTGCGGTCCTCGACGATGCGGCCGTCGGCCATGAACACGACGCGGTTGGCGGCCGAGCGGGCGAAGCCCATCTCGTGGGTGACGACGACCATGGTCATGCCTTCCTGCGCGAGTTGCCGCATGACCTCCAGGACCTCGTTGATCATCTCCGGGTCGAGGGCCGAGGTCGGCTCGTCGAACAGCAGGGCCTTGGGCTCCATGGCGAGGGCGCGGGCGATGGCCACGCGCTGCTGCTGGCCGCCGGAGAGCTGTGCCGGGTACTTGTCGGCCTGGTCGGCGAGGCCCACCCGGTCGAGGAGAGCGCGGGAGTGCTTGTCGGCCTGCTCCTTCTTGCGCCCCCGGACTTTGACCTGGGCCAGCGAGATGTTCTGCAGGACCGTCTTGTGGGCGAAGAGGTTGAAGGACTGGAAGACCATGCCGACCTCGGCGCGCAGCCGCGCGAGGGCCTTGCCCTCCTCCGGCAGCGGCTGCCCGTCCAGCGTGATGGAACCGGAGCGGATGGTCTCCAGCCGGTTGATCGCCCTGCACAGTGTCGACTTCCCCGACCCCGAAGGGCCGATGACCACGACCACCTCCCCCTTGCCGACGGTGAGGTTGATGTCCTGCAGGACATGCAGCTCCCCGTAGTACTTGTTGACGTCACGCAGTTCGATCAACGGATCGACGGCCATGCCCAGCCCTACTCACTCTCAGCTGTGTCGTGGTTGCCGCAACTTATCGGGGCAAGATCGCGGTTAAGGCACGACACGCACTTTTCGGGCATTAGCCGTATTTACGTCGTACCGGGAGTCGGCGCTTCAGGGGCTCACTCCTCCGCGAGCTCGGCATAGAGCTGCGAGAGCTCGGGCACCCCGCTGGCGGCCCACTCGTGACCGGAGGCCACGACGTCGAACTCGCGGCCGGAGGCGAGCCGGATCACGGGCTGGCCGTCCGACCTGAGGTCCCAGGCGGCGCCGGGGACGGTGCGCACGATGACCGTGCCGAGGTAGAGCCCCGCGTCGTTCCCCAGCCAGGGCAGGACCTCCTCGTCGTCCCGCCAGCGCGGCACCAGCTGGTCCAGTGCCTCCAACGAGGCGGCCGTGTCGTCGAGTTGGACACCCGACCGGGACGCCTGGGAGCGCAGCAGCTCGCATTCGGAGAGGAGTTCGGCGATGCCCTCGGGGTCGCGCGCCCCCGGCTTCTCACGCCGGCCGCCCAGAAAAGGGATCTTCATACGCCCAGCGTGTCACTCACACTGCCGTACGCACTACAGGCGCGCGGGCTGTCGTTTCAGGCCGACTTCATGGCGGGTTTGCGCATGGCTCGTTGACGTGTCGCCTCTGTCTCCTTAGTTTCACGATGCGCCTTTCGTCCCCTCGTGAACAGAAGGAGCCGTCTGTGCACCGACGTGTCCGAGGTTGTGCGGTCGCCCTCGCCCTGTTCGCGGCCTTCGTGCCGGGGTGCTCCGCATCGGCGGCCCCCGCGAAGACGTCTCTCCCCCACCAGCCGGGCAAGCCGCTCCCGTTGGAGCGGCTCTTCGACACCACAGCGGTCAGCGACGACGCCCGGCCGGGCGAGGCGGACTTCGACGGCTCGGGCGCCTCCCTGTCGGCACGGGATCTCACGGCCGCGGGCTGGACGCCCGGCCGAGTCCTCACCGTGCAGGGGGCACGGCTGCGGCTGCCGGACCGACGGCCGGGCACGCCGGACAATGTGCGGTCCGCCGGGCAGGACGTCCGTCTGAGCGGCCGCGGTGACGCGCTCGCCCTCCTGGTGGCGGGCACGGGCGGAGACGAGGTCGGTGGGACGGGGACGGTGTCGTACGCCGACGGCACCCACTCCCCGTACCGGCTGACCGCATCCGACTGGCGCCGGGGCCCGCTCGGCACGAAGGCGGTCGCACTGCCGCACATCAACACGTCCGGGGGTCAACTCGCCGAGCAGGCACGGCTGTACGTCGTGACGGTGCCGCTGGTGCCGGGCCGCGAGGTCGCCTCCGTACGGCTGCCGCACGCGCCCGATCTGCATGTGTTCGCGCTGTCCGTGCGAGCCACCTCGCCGAGTTGGACGGGGAGTTGGGCCGCCTCCACGTCGGGTTACCCCGCCCTGGGGCCGCGGACCGACCGCACGCTGCGGCTCGTGGTGCACACCTCGGTGGGCGGGGCGCGGCTGCGGCTGCGCTTCGACAACACCTTCGCGGCGGTGCCGGTACGGATCGGAAGCGCGACCGTGGCGGTGCAGGCGGAGGGCGCGACGGCGCAGGATGTGCCGGTGGCGCTGTCCTTCCGGAGAGCCGCCGGTGTCGAAATCCCGGCGGGGGCACAGGCGTTCAGCGATCCACTCGGCTTCGAGGTGCCTCCGGACGCCAATCTGCTGGTGAGCTTCCACCTGCCCGACACGGTGCCGGCGGCTCCCGTCCACCGGCTCGCGGTGCAGCGGTCGTACGTGAGCGAGCCGGGCGACCATACGGCGGACGGCTCCCCGACGGCGTACGCCACTGTCCTGACCAGTTGGCCACTGCTGACCGGTGTGGACGTGGGCGGCGGGCCGGGGTCCGTGGTGGTGCTCGGGGACTCGATCACCGACGGGGACCGGTCCACGATGGACGCGAACCGGCGCTGGCCCGATGTGCTGGCTACACGTCTACGGGCGCAGGATGTGGTCCCGCACTATGGGGTGCTCAACCAGGGGATCTCCGCGAACCGTGTGGTCACCGACCGGTATCCCGGCGACGGGGTCTCCACGGACCACGGCGGGGTCAGCGCCCTGAACCGCTTCGACCGGGATGTGCTCGCCCAGACATCGGCGCGTACGGCGGTGGTGTTCCAGGGCGTCAACGACGTGCGGTGGGGCACGTCGGCCCAGGAGCTGATCGCCGGGCTGCGGGAGCTCGCGGACCGGGGGCACGCGCGCGGGCTGCGGATGCTCGCGGCGACGATCCTGCCGTGCGAGGGCGAGGCCCGGTGTACGGAGGCCGTCGACGCCGAGCGGATCGCGGTCAACGCCTGGATCCGGGACGCCGCCGAGTTCGACGGCGTACTGGACTTCGACGACGCGGTACGGGATCCCGCGCACCCCGCACGAATGCTGCCCGCGTACGACAGCGGGGACCATCTGCACCCGGGGGACGCGGGTCTCGCTGCGCTGGCCGAGTCGGTGGATCTGCGGGCGCTGGTGCCGTGACCGCCTGGGGCTGCGCCCCAGACCCCCATCGGCCCGAACGGCCTCGTCCTCAAACGCCGGACGGGCTGGTCATTGCGGGCCTTGCCTACACGTCCAGGTCGACCACGACCGGCGCGTGGTCCGACGCGCCCTTGCCCTTGCGCTCCTCGCGGTCGACGTACGCGTCGGTGACGGCCTTCGCGAAGGGCTCGTTGCCGTAGACCAGGTCGATGCGCATGCCGCGGTTCTTGGGGAAGGCGAGCTGGCGGTAGTCCCAGTAGGTGTACGGGTGGTCGTACTTGAGGGGGCGCGGGACCACGTCCGAGAGACCGGCCTCGCGCAGGGAGGCGAGGGCGGCGCGCTCGGCCGGGGTGACGTGGGTGAGGCCCTCGAAGGCGGCCACGTCGTAGACGTCGTCGTCCGTCGGGGCCACGTTGTAGTCGCCCAGGACGGCGAACGGGCGACCGCCGGCCGCGTCGCCCGCGACGGCCGCCTTGAGGGCCTCGAACCACTGAAGCTTGTAGGCGTAGTGCGCGTGGTCGACCTCGCGGCCGTTCGGCACGTACACCGACCAGACGCGGACCGGGCCGCAGGTCGCCGAGACGGCCCGGGGCTCCTCCGCGCCGTCGTAGCCGGGGCCGCCGGGCAGGCCCTTGACGACGTCCTCGAGGCCGACGCGGGAGAGCACCGCCACGCCGTTCCACCTGCCGGTCGCGTTGACCGCCGCCTCGTAGCCCGCCTCGCGCAGCTGGTCGAACGGGAACTGCTCCTCGGCGAGCTTGGCCTCCTGGAGGCAGAGCACGTCGGTGCCGCTGCTCTCCAGCCAGGCCAGCAGCCTCGGGAGACGGGCGGTGATCGAGTTCACGTTCCAGGTGGCGATACGCATGCCCCACAACTTACCGGGCGGCTCTGACACTCACAGGACCGTGGCCTCGCCCGGCGCCAGCCGCAGGTGCTCCGAGCCGCCCAGCGCGCCGATCTGGTTGTCGTAGATCGGGCGGGCGAGGTCGGTGAGCAGGGCGTCGTGGATGTCGTAGGCGCGCTGCGGCTTGACCTCGCGGACGTAGTCGATGACCTCGGAGATCTTGCTCCAGGGGGCCATGACCGGGAGCATCAGCGTCTCGACGGCGTGGTCGGGGACGGTGAGGGCGTCGCCGGGGTGGAAGATCCTGCCGCCGTCGATCAGGTAGCCGACGTTGGTGATGCGCGGGATGTCCGGGTGGATCACCGCGTGCAGCTCGCCGTGGACCTGGACGTCGAAGCCGGCGGCGGTGAAGGTGTCGCCGTGGCCGACGGTGTGCACACGGCCCGGGAACGCCGCCGAGAGCTTCTCGGCGACCGACCTCAGTGTCCAGACCGCGGCCGCCGGGTTGGCCTCCAGGGCGGCCCGCAGCCGCTCCTCGTTGAAGTGGTCGGGGTGCTCGTGCGTGACGAGGATCGCGTCCGCGCCGACGGCGGCGTCCTCCTCGCTGAACCCTCCGGGGTCGAGGACGAGCGTCTGTCCGTCCTTCTCGAGACGGACGCAGGAGTGCGACTTCTTCGTGAGCTTCATGGCCCCCATCCTGCCCCTTCGCAGGGCAGCCCGGGTGGCTCAGCCTGGTGCTCTCGCTGCTCGGCTGACGATCACTCCGTCGGGGTCGTCTCCTCGCGGATGATCTGCTGGGCCACCTTGAAGGCGCTGTTGGCCGCCGGGACGCCGCAGTAGACGGCCGCCTGCAGCAGCACCTCCTTGATCTCGCCGGGAGTGAGGCCGTTGCGCAGGGCGGCGCGGACGTGGAAGGCGAGCTCCTCCAGGTGACCGCCCGCGACCAGGGCCGTGAGCGTGACACAGCTGCGCGAACGCCGGTCGAGGCCGGGCCGGTCCCAGATCTCGCCCCAGGCGTAGCGGGTGATGAACTCCTGGAAGTCGCCCGAGAACTCGTCGGCCTGCGCCAGCGCCCGGTCGACGTGCGCGTCGCCGAGCACCTCGCGGCGCACCTTGAGGCCGGCGTCGTACGGGTCGGGTCTCCCTGTGACCTGCGGTTCCACGACGGCCGGGGCGATCTCGGCGATCGGCGCGGGCTGCGGCGGGGTGGCGGGCAGGACCGGCTTGACCGGAGCCGCGGGGATCGCCATCTGGCCGGTGGAGGAGTCGAAGGCGGGCTGCCAGGCGGTGGAGAAGTGCCGCACGAGGAGGTCGGTGACGGCCGCGGGCTGCTCGACCGGCACCAGGTGGGAGGCGCCGGGTACGACGGCCAGGCGGGCGTCCGGGATGCTCGCGACCAGAGTGCGGGCCTCGGCCGGTCCGGTGACCTGGTCGTCCGAGCCGACGAGGACGAGGGTCGGGACGGCGACACCGGCGAGCTCGGCCCGTACGTCGAAGGCGGCGAGGGCCTCGCAGGCCGCGATGTAGCAGCCGGGATCGGTCGTTCGGACCATCTGCACGGCCCACTCGGTGATCGCGGGCTGGGCGGCGGCGAACCCGCCGGTGAACCAGCGGTCGGGCGAGCTGCGGGCGATCGGGTCGAGCCCGTTCGTCCGGACGATCACCCCGCGCTGCCGGAACTCGTCGGGCGTGCCGAACCGGGGCGAGGCGGCGATCAGCGCGAGCGAGGCGATCCGCTCCGGGTGGCGCAGCGCCAGCTCCATGCCGATCGCGCCGCCGAACGCACAGCCCGCGTAGCCGAAGCGCTGCACGCCGAGCCCGTCGAGCGTGGCGAGCAGCCGGGCGGTGAGGTCGCCGACCGAGCCCGCCGGGTACGCGGGCGCGCCGCCGTGCCCCGGCAGGTCGAACCGGAAGACACGCCACTGCTTGGCCAGCTCCGGGACCTGCCGGTCCCACATGTGCCATGTGGTACCCAGGGATGGGCCCAAGATCAGGACAGGGGCCTCTTCTGGCCCGTCAAGGCGGTATTGCAGGGTGTTCGGTGGTGTCTCGCTCACCCGTCTGAGCCTCTCATCTGTCACAAGATGTCACATCGCCGGGGTGGACCTAGCGGGCCTTGCCCCGCTCCGGTCCTGCCGACGAGAACCCAGGTACACATTCTCCGGCATGTACTCGTGGCCGTGTCGGCAGTGGGCCCTGCGGGCGCGTGCCCTCCTTCAGTCGCTACGAGCAACGCTTTCCTCTTTGATCAAGGCCTCCAGGCGGTTCAGGAAGCAGCATCGAGTGTGGTGGCACGAACGAGGCTCGGCGTGATCCACCTGGAAACCTTCCGAAATCCCGCCCAACAGCAGCTTAAACACCACACGGTGAACGCTTGGTAGACGGCTTGGCCGTAGCCGGATGCTCTCAGTCACAGCCACCGGTCCAAAACCAGCAAGCGGACTCCGAAGCCACCTCGCCCCAATCCTGCAGGCCATACGACGCGCAAGTCGCTCGGCTCATAGTCCGCCTGGCTCACTCTTGCCCCTCTGCCGCACCCCCGTGCAGGCCATCCCAAGTGGTGGCGGCTCCGCGAAGATCTTCTACATCCGGCTTGACGTACCACCGCTTGGTCGTCTTTACATTCGCATGTCCGGCCCATCGCGCGAGGATGTGGTCCGGGACGCCGTTGTTGGCCAGGAAGGTGAAGCACGACGAGCGTGCGTCGTAGAGCCTGACGCGACGGAGCCCGAGGAGCTCCATAAGCCGGTACGCGCGTCGGCGAAGCTGCTTGATCGTGAAGGCGTCGCCCGCCTCATGTGCCAGCACGTAGCCCGACACCGTGTATGCCTCCCCCAGAGCGAGCCTCTCCTCGGCTTGGAGAGCCCGGAACGCCTTGAGGGCTCCCAGCACCAGCGCCGGCAGCGGCAGATCCCGCTCACCCGCAAGAGACTTGGTGTCCTTCTCCACCACGTACCGGTTGCCCATCATCGTGCGCGTGTTGGCAATGACGATCGTGGCGTTCTCCAAGTCAAGGTCTTCCCACCGGAGGCCGCAGACTTCAGCTGGACGAAGCCCCATCAGCGAAAGAAGAAGCGCAGCATAGAGACGCTCACCCCTAATTCCATGGATGAATTTCTGAACCTCCTGGACGTTCCAGGGCGGCACCTCCTCTTTAGTCTTCCGCTCTTCCTTGCGCGCTCTCCGGGGAATGGTCACGTGCGCAGCGACATTGACGTACACCAACCGCCGGGTAACGGCTCTCCCCAGCGCTTCCTTCAGCCGAGCGAGGCTCATATCCACACTCGTGACACTGAGTGGCGTCCCGGCCCTTTTACCGCGCACGCGGCCATGCGCCAGCGCCCAGTCCCTCCACTCTTCCACGTGCTCTTCAGTAAGGTCCTGGAGACGGATATTGCCGAGCCTCCCTCGAACTCGGTCCAGGGTGATCCCGTAGTTGTAGATGGTGGTTTCTTCGAGGTCCTCCGATTTCATGGCCAGCCATCGGTCGAGCCACTCATTCACTGTGATCTTGTTGGGCGGTACAAGCGACCCATCATGCCGCCGATTGGTTATGTTCGCGTACTCAGCCCTGGCCCCCTTCAACGAGTCAAAGGTGCGCCTCAACTGCTTACGCTTCCCAGTTTCGGGGTCGATTCCTGCGTCGACAACAAACCGGTATCGAACCTTCCCCTTCGAGTTCGGCGGAAGTTTCTTGATGGGATCGGACAGAATACTCACACTCCTCGAACAGGCGGACATGACTTCACAACGCCGCGTCTACCGATCGGGGTAGGCAAACTGGCGGCACTATTCGCTACGGCTCCACCGCCAAGCACAGCCGGGTGCGAACACCATTAATGCTCCGCACGATCCCCGGTTTCGGTAACCGGGGATCGTCTGCTATGTATCGCGCTGCACTACGGGAGCCTGCCCCTCATCCCTTTCTTCGCCTCGGTCAGGCGGCCAGACGGTACGAGCAGAGAGCAGGGGTCACTCCATCAGTGGCAAGCCCCAGTAGCCCGTCGCCGGTGAGGCGGTCGAGGTTGCTGGCCACGACACGCTCAAGGCGCCAAGCGCCATGAGGATGGGGGCGGGGAAGACGGGCAGATCGGATTGCGGGAATCTGCAGGTGGACCTCCTTGGGGCTGCGCTCGTTCAGGAGACCGAGTGGCGCGGGCTGCGGACTGGGGACGGCCGACCGTCTGCCGGTTCGACTCAGAGGCCCACATCCCTTTGCTGACCTGGCGTTTCCCAGCTCGTTGTACGTTGACATGATCCCGGAGGAGGTTCCAGTCCGTTGGGGCTCTTTCCCGTCTGCCGTGAGCTGAAGTGTCCTTTGACAGCGAACCCAGTCGCTTTGTCATCCAATCGAGGCGTTTGACAGCGAACCCAGTCGTTTCGGCTTCTTTGACAGTGAATCTAGTCGTGAGGGGTGAGCAGGCTGGGGGTGTCGTATGTCGGTATCGGCTGGGTCGGAAGGGACGGCGCCGTACGTCGAGGTGTCGAGTGTGGTGGGCAAGCGCGAGCGTCTGCGGCGTCCGCTGTTGGACTGTGTGTCGGTCAGGTTCGAGGATGCTCGTCCGGTACGGCCGTTTCGGTGGCCGCCAGGAGGGCGCTATTTCCCGGGCTGGTACTGGGCGGCGACGACGCGGCAGCATGTCGGTTTCGAGTCGTGGCTGGAGCGGGACCGCCTCGTGCTCATGGATTTTGACCCGGCTGTGGTGGGTGTTGCCTCCCAGCCGTTCTGGCTGCACTGGCACGACGGGACGCGTGAGCGTCGGCATGCCCCGGACTTCTTCGTGCGCCGCGCGGATGGCTCGGCCATGGTTGTCGACGTCCGCGCCGACGACTGCATCGCACCGCGCGATGCCGAAGCGTTCGAGGTGACGCGCCGGGCCTGCGCCGAGGCCGGGTGGGGCTTCGAGCGGGTGGGGACCCCGGAGACGGTGCTGCTGGCGAACGTGCGGTGGCTGTCGCGTTACCGTCACCCCCGCTGCCGGCAACATCCGGTCGCGGCCCGGCTGATGGAGGTTTTCTCGCAACCGGGACCGCTCGTGGCCGGGGCCGACAGCGCCGGCGACCGGCTGGCGACGCTGCCCGTGTTGTTCCACCTTCTGTGGCAGCAGGAGTTGTCCGCCGAGGGGATGGCGGTCGAACTGCTGGGGCCGCGCACGGTCGTGCGCCTGGCCGGTGGGGGTGCCGGATGACGGAGGAGGGGCGGCGGGTTCCGCCGACTGCCCGGATCGCGGAGTTCCCCAAGACGGCTGCTGACCAGGCCCGTTGGTGGGAGGGGCACATCTTGGAGGTACTGCATGGTCTGCCGCCGGATGCTCCCCAAGGGGCGGTGCCGCGGCCGGAGTTCGACCCCAGGCTGCACTCGCTGGCCGAACGCGAGCGGGCCAAGGCGGCCGAGCTGACGGCGGCGGGCCACCGGATGACGGCCAGCGGCGTCAAGCAGCGGCGCCAGCGTTATCACCGCGACGGGCTGGTTGGGCTGGCCGACGGCCGCTCGGCCAAGCAGCTGCCTCCCTTCGGCCAGATCGCCCCGGCGGTGGTCGACGCGATGCGGCAAGCGATCGCCGAGACGACCGATGCCTCCTCAAGGACAGTCCGATTCACCATCTGGCGGACCAAGCAGATCCTGGCATCCGGCGAGGATGGCGACGGCATCGAGCTGCCCCACGAGCGCACGCTCTACCGGCTGTTCGACAAACTGGCCGCCGGGACACATGCGACCGGCTCTGCCACTACGCGCCGCTCGCTGCATGCGCGTCCGGCCGGCCCGTTCGGGGAAGTCCCGGCCATCGCGCCGGGCGAGCTGATGCAGATCGACTCCAGTCCGCTGGATGTCCTGGTCAGGCTGGACGACGGCATCGCGGAGAAGGTCGAGTTGACCGCGCTGGTCGATATCGCTTCCAGGTCGATCACTGCGGCGGTGCTGCGGCCGACGACCAAGGCGGCCGACGCCTCCGCCCTGGTGGCCCGCAGCATCACGCCGGACATGATGCGTCCGGGCTGGTCGGAGTCGCTGCGCATGTCCCGGTCGGTACTGCCGCACCGCCGACTGCTGGCCCTGGACGAGCGGCTGGAGCATGCGGCGGCGAGGCCGGTGATCGTTCCGGAGACGGTCGTCTGCGACCACGGAAAGCTGTTCATCTCGAACAACTTCCGCGCTTCCTGCCGCTTTCTGGGCATCACGCTGCAGCCGACACACAAGGCGTCGCCCTTCGAGAAAGGAGTGATCGAGAAGACCCTGGGGTCGGTGGCGACGCTGTTCGCGCAGTTCGTCGCGGGCTACACCGGCCGGTCGGTGGACCGCCGCGGCCGGCACTTGGAGGACGGACCACTGTGGTCGCTGCCCGAGCTGCAGGAACTGCTGGACGAGTGGATCGTCGCCGTCTGGCAGAACCGGCCGCACGACGCCCTGCGCGACCCCGACGCACCGAGGCGGGCGTTCTCGCCGAACGAGAAGTACGCGATGCTGCTGGAGTCGAGCGGCTACGTCCCGGCCGCGCTGAGCGGTGAGGACTACGTCGAGTTGCTGCCGGAACGGTGGCAGGCGATCAACGCCTACGGCATCAAGATCAACCACCGCACCTACGACAGCCCGGAGTTGAACCCGCTGCGCCGTCAGCGCTCCGGCATCGCAGAGAAGAACGGCTTGTGGGAGATCCACCACGACCCCTACGACGTCTCCCGGATCTGGGTACGCGACCGCCGCGGCGACAGGGACCGGTGGATCACGGTGTTCTGGCGGCACCTGCACCGCGTCGGCGTCCCGTTCGGCGAAATGGCCTGGGACCACGCCCGCCAACAGGTCCAGGACGGCAACGAGGCACAGATCGCGGATGCGGCGGCCGCCCTGCTCCAGCGCGCCCACGATGGCCCCCAGGATGAGAAGGACCCTCCGGCCAAACGGTCTCAGAAAGATCGCCGGATTGCCGCCCGCACCCGGGCGACCGCCCCAGGCCGGGAGATCCCCGATCCGCCGACCGACCGCGAACCAACGGATGAGGACACCGAGACCTCGCCGGCCAAGGTCATCCCGCTAGGTCTGTTCGACCCGCTCGCCAACCCCTGGAGGCGCCCGTGACCCTCTCCAAGCCGACAGCCCGGCAAGCCGTCTTGCGGGAGGCCGACGCCGAGGCCGACCGACAGCTGAACACCCTGACTGGATGGCACAGGTTCATCGACGGGCCGCCCGCACCCCCGGACCTGGCCTCCCGGAGCGCTTGGCAGCAGATGCCAGTATCCGAGCGGGACCTCTACGACGAAGACCGCCTGGACCATCACGCCCGCATGCTCACGATCGCCACCTCGTTCGTCGAGAAGACGGCGATCTGCGGCCGTCGGCTGGTCCTGCTCAACCGCCACGCGATCAGCGCCCGCCGCGGGCTGATCGTTTCCGGCCCCGCGGGCACCGGAAAGACCATCGCCATCACCCAGTTGGGACGCTCCCACGAACTCCTTGACCGGGCCCGGCACCCACACGTCACCGACCGCATCCCGGTCGTCTACGTCACCGTCCCGCCGGCCGCGACGGCCCGCATGATCGGCACCGAGTTCGCTCGCTTCCTGGGCCTGCCGGTGCGGGCCCGCTCGAACATGACCGACATCATCGAGGCCGTGGTCGGTGTCTGCACCGACACGCGCACCGGTCTGGTGCTGGTCGACGAGCTCCACAACATCTCACTCACCAGCCGCCACGGCGCCGAAGTCGCCGACACCCTCAAGTACTTCTCCGAGCGCCTGCCCGCCACCTTCATCTATGCCGGCATCGACATCGCCGAATCCAGCCTGCTGACCGGGACACGCGGCGCCCAGATCGCCGGCCGCTTCACCCTGATCCCCTCCCGCCCCTTCCCCTACAACAGCGAATGGAAGGGCCTGGTCGCCACCATGGAAGACACCCTCCGGCTCCACGACCACCGCCCCGGCACGCTGACCAGCCTGGACCGATTCCTCCACGACCACACCGGCGGCATGATCGGATCCCTCTCACACGCCATCCGCGGAGCCGCGATCGACGCCATCCTCACCGGCACCGAGAAGATCACCAAGAAGAGTCTGCAGGCCATTCCGCTCGACCACACTGCCCACACCACCGCCTCGATGGCCACGAAGACCGCAACATGCCGATGAACAGCGAACTGCCGGCCCGGTATGCACCCCTACCGGTCCGCCTCCGCCCCTGCCTAGGAGAATCCTCCGACTCATACATCCGGCGCCTGGCCCGCGCCAACCATCTCAAGCCCAGCTTCCTGCACTGCTATCTCTCCGGCCCACCGCAGTGGTTCGCCAGGCCGCTCCTCGAACACCTCGCCACGGTCGCAGGCCACTCGCCCGAGGCACTCGAACGCGCCCTGGCCGACGCCAGCGCCCTGGGCGGCGCCAACAGGCCACGCCGCCGCCTGCCCAGGAAGAATCCCTTCGCCCGGCGCCAGGACCTGGCGCACCGCATCGCCCAAGAAGCCCTGAAAGGCACACGGATCCACACGCTCGCCAAGCGCTACAACCTCCGCTGCTGGGATATCCGCTTCGCCCTGGAGACCCCACGCCTGACCACCACAGAGACGGGACAGCTGGCCGACCCCATCACCGGCGAACTCGCCGACCTGATCGAGAACATGATCAGCAGAGGGCTGAACAAGAGGCAGATCTGGATCGAGCTCATGGACGACCACGACTACCTGGTCAAATACCACAGCATCCGCCACTACATCGACTACACGCGATCCGGCAGACAGCGCAAGAAGCGGTCAGCCTCCCCCTTGACATCCAACCTAGTCGCCCCAGGTCAGCGCACTGCACCCGACTAACTTCGATGTCAAAGGACATGAAGGTTTCCGGCAGACAACTTGCTCCCTGCTCGGGGCCCGACTGTGTGTGCATGCACGCCCTCGGTTACGCCGCCGACCGGGAAGCGGCGGGCACGAGCTCGGCCGCATCCTGGCCCACCACCTCACCCACGGGGATGTCCCGACGGCCCAAAGACAACTGGTCGCGCTCGGCTCCGCACTGGACCTACTACCGGTCACGGCACCCGGTCAAGGCCGAACTCGAACAGGTCGCAGCCGTCTTCGAGCGCGCCACCCGCTCCCGTGCCACCGCCGACCTCGGCAGCACCCGCATCCTGCGCCGCAGCGGCGAGCCGCAGCCGACGCGGCAGCGCTGATCACGACCGCATGGGCATTCTGGGCGGTGTCGCCGATCACCGGGTCCGCGGCGTCCGTGCGTACCTCAGCCGCACAACGAGCCGCCAGCGGGCGGCCATCAGGCTCTCTTCATATAGGGTGTATGTCCGGGGTCGAAGGGCCGCGCGAGACTCGTCCGGATCACGCCGTCGCTGGCGCGCAAAACCGCCGCCAGTTCTCCATGGAGCTTGTCGGGGATGGACCCTGCCCCGAGGGCGCAGGCGCGAACCAGAGCGCGGCAGTCCTGCGCTTGCCGGTCCGTGGCAAGCGCGGTGAACAGAGAGTGCTGCAGATTCTCGCGGGCCGCGTAGCCGTCCTCAGCCTCCTTCATCCTGCGGTGCAGCTGCTCGACAATGTCGTGTGCACCGGGCGCCTCGGCGGAACCGATCGCGTCGAGGATGGTCAGGCCGAGCCGGATGTCGAAGACGGTCATCCCAGGTTCGGCCTTCCGCTCGGAGTAGGTCGTCACCAATTCCGCCAGGTGGCCGTCAACCAGCCGCCCGGCATCTCGGCGGCACAGGACGGCGAGGCAAGCCGTGACAGCTTGCTCCCACGGATCGCCGGGCACGGTGTCGGCGAGGAGGGCAGCAGCCCATTTCGTGTCACCCGCAACGAGGGTGGCGAGTACGGCGACTTGGCGCCCATCGAGCATCCGTTTGCCTACTCCGTGGTGAACTTCGATATGTGCTTTGGCCTCCGCCCAACGTCCCTTGGTCGTGAGAGTGCGGGTCCCATCGGCAAGGAGCACGCGCCACAGCCACGCGCGGACCTCGTGGCGGTCCTCGTCGGTCGTAGTGAGGTCCGCCGGTACGGCGACACCCTCAAACCGGGCCGCTGTGCCTGCCTCGACGACCTTGTACAGGTCGAGTAGGTGCTGGCGTCCCTCGTCGGTGTGGCCGGCGCGGATCTGGAGGCGGGCGAGGTTGACGACCGGTTCCAGTCCCCGGATTGCGCTCATGCCGGGTAGGGGGCACGCGTCGAGGTAGGCGGCGGCGTGCTGGTGACACATCTCGCGGGCGAGATCGGGAAGGCCGAGGTCGGAGGCGATGAGTGCGGCCTGGTTGTAGACGGCGGATGCGAGCCCTTGGTCGCCCTTGTTCACCGCCGTCTCGGCGAGGTCGACGAGGCCGCCCACGCGTTCGGGCAGGGGCAGACAGGCGGGCCGGAATCGGGCGACGAGCGGGAAGCGCTGGGCTATGGGTCCGTGCGGGTCCATGGGCCCCCCGGGCGTGAGTGAGAAGTGCTGGGGCGACGGTGCCCGCCAGCAGCCGTACGCCAGCGGGCACCGTCCCCTACGCAGGGGGCGTCACCGCCAGTCGACGACGATGCGGTTCAGCGGGGTGTCGAGAGCGAAGAGGCCGGGGCGCTGCTCGATGGCGGGGGCGTCGAGGGGCTGGATTTCGAACGTGGCCTCGCGGCCGCGGTATGCGCTGTCCCAGGTGCGGATGGCGTCGGCGACCTTCGCGGCCAGCTCGTCGCTGCCGGGGCCGTGGCCGATGACGCCGAACTCCCAGAGCTTGCCGCCCTCGGGGGTCTTCTTCTTCGACACGCGTCGCGCCAGGTAGGTGACGGCGCCCTTGTCGACGGCCGCGGTCGACGAGGGGTAGGGGTCCTCCGTGAGCAGAGTGCCCTTGGCGCTCTGGGGGAACAGCATCCGGATGAGGCCGGCGGAAAGGGAACAGGTGACGAAAAGTTCCATCCACTCCGGCGATTCCATGGCGCGGACCATCATGCCGGTCCACTCCTCGGTGCGCGGCTGGTCCAGGACTCCGGCGAGCGCATCGGCATCGATGTGCTGCCCAGCGGGGAACTGAAGCCGGACGGTGCCGTCTGCGCTGAGCGGGATGACGCGGCGGTCGTCGTCGGCGATGCCCCGCCGGAGCGGCATGAAGGTGTTCATCTCGCTGCCGAGAGACACCCATCGACCGTCACGCTGCTCGTAGGCGATGGACCGGGAGACGGTGCCCTTCAGACGCTGGGGGACGAGGAGCCGGCCGTCGGGGGCGAGCTGTTGCATCCAGGCGTGTGGTACGCCGTGAGCGCCCACGGTGGCGATGATCCGGTCGTACGGCGCTCCTTCGGCGTAGCCGAGGGCCCCGTCGCGGGTCACGGCCTCGACGTTGGTGAGACCGGCTGCGGCCAGGTGTGCGCGAGCGCCCTCCACAAGGTCGTCGTCGACATCGAGGATGGTCACGTGCCCGCTCTCCCCGACCAGGTGGGCGAGGAGAGCGGCGTTGTAGCCGGTGCCGGCGCCGAGTTCGAGGATGCGCTCGCCGGGCTGGGCGTCGAGCTGGTCCAGCATGAGGGCGACGACGCCCGGCTGGGAGGCGCAGGAGATGGACGTGCCGTCGGTGTCGTACTTGATGTGCACTGGTGCATTGGCGTAGGCGTCTTCGAGCGACGCCTCGGGCACGAACACGTGGCGGGGCACGGTCCGCAACGCGGTCTCGACGGCGGGCGTGCGGGCGTGTCCGTCCGCGCGGAGCTGGTCGACCAGGGCGTTGCGGAGGCGTTCGGCGTCAGCCGTGGGGGTGGCGATCGTGTCGGTGTTCACCGCCCTGACGCTATCCGTCTCGGCCGTTGCGTCGTCGGTCGACGCGGTGTTGTCACTCGTTCCCATGATGACCTCTCGTGCGATGTGGGACATGGCGCTTTGGTCGTCCCGGAGGAGACCGGCGCGGTTGGCGTGAAAGATCACGTGGTGGGCAATGACGGCTCGCAGACCGCGGGTGAGGGCGCCGCGGCCTGCGAGGTCGGCGAGCGCGCTGCCCGCCCACTCGAAAGCGGCGACCCACTCGTTGTGCTCGGCGAGCGGGCCGTTCGGGCGGCACAGGCCATGGGCGTCGACCGCCATCAGCTTCCGCATCGCGGGCGCCAGTTCGGCGGCCCGCGCAGGAGGTAGAAGGCCGGTGGCCGGTCGGAGGGCGGCGACCTTTTCCCATACGTCGCCCTGCTCGAACCAGTCCAGGTCGGCCGCCCGCATCATCACGCTTGCCAGCAGCACGGCGGTTTCCCGGCGTCCCAGCTGCTCCGAGCCTGGTTGATAGGTGAGCAGGTGGCGGCTGTCCTTGTGGAACAGGTCATGGGCGACGTCCATGGCCCGAGTTCCGCCGAAGACGTGGGTCTCGGGTTCGTAGATGTAGGGCAGCCATGACACGGCCATGCCGTCCTGTACGAGGTCGCTCAGCAGCGCTTCGACGACGGGTGAAGGCTCGTCCGCGCGGTACCGCAGCGGCCAGGGCTGCTTGTTCATGAACCACCAGCCGGTGAGCTGCCCGTCCCTTTCGGCGGCGAGGAGGACAGGGGCGATGCGTTCGACGATGGCGCGCTGGGCGCTCTCGCGGTCAGCGAAGGTGATGTTGTGTTGCTGCCAGCGGTCGGAGCGGTCGGGGGGCATGCGGGGGTCCTTCGGTCGATGGGATCAGGCGATGAGCAGGCAGGCGTCCCAGGTGGATCGGGGCGGTTCGCCGGTGCTGGGCGCGAGGAGGGCCAGGGCGATACCGGCTGCGCCGTCGAGGAGGCCGGGGCCGCGCTCCTCGTCCTGCATGAGCGTCGTGGCGGCGTGTGCGGGGTCGGTGTCCGGCGGTTGGACTGCGGCTAGGAGTGCCGGGATCGTGGCGCGGAGCTGTCCGGCGGTCGAGGGGTGGGCGTCGTCGGCCGCGCGGGCGGCGACGTGGGCGAGGCCGGCGAAGCCGTGGCACAGGGCGTTGTCCGTCGTGGCCTTGAGCTGAGCGGGGTCGGTGAGGGCGGCCACGAGCGCGTTCTCGGCGTCCAGCTGACGGCCGTCGTCGCCGCAGGCGAGCGCGGCGAGTTGCTGGGCGCGGGCGAGGCCAGCGGTGCCGTAGCACCATGACGGCCGCCGCGGCGTGGACGAGGTGAGGCGGCCGGTGCGCAGCTCGTCCCGGGTGACCCAGTACGGCCACGCCGGGCCTCGGCCGGTGTCCTCTCGGCATCGGTCCAGCCACACCAGGATCCGGCCCAGTGCGTCATCGTGGCCGTCGACAAAGGTGCCCTGCCTGGCGGCCAGCGCCAGGAGCGCGAGCACGCCGCCGATACCGTGCGCCATGCCGTTGTTGGCGTGTCCGCCTCGAAAACGGTCGTCCGGGCGGCCCGAGGGCCCCGTGCCCGTCCACCAGCCGGGCAAGTTCTCGCCGTCGTGTCTGATCGGTTGGGTGAGGCGTACGCAGTAGTCGAGTACGGCACGCAGGGCGGCGCTGCCAGGGTTGCGGCGCAGGAGGTAGGAGCCGTATCCGCTAAGGCCGCGAATGGTGTCGAACTCCGCGAGCGCTGGGAGGAGTCCGGCGTCGATGCGGCGGTGTGCGGCGTCGACGCGGCGGCTCACGTCGTCAGCCATTTGTCGGTCGAGAGCGTCAAGGGCGCGCTGGTAGGCGCCGGGCAAGTGATCGGCGGCGCAGGCCAGAGCGTGCGCGAAGGCGGGCGCCCCGTAGAAGGGGTGGCTGTCGGGACCGCTGGTGAGCGGCTCGCGGGAGGCGGCGGCGAGCCAGTCGTGGGCGCGCTGCCACGGCCCCAGGCAGGCCGCAGCCCGCTCGATGTGCAGGAGCGCGATGCCGAGCAAGCCATAGGCAAGGTGCTGCCGATGAGAGACCGCTGGCCCAAGGTACGCCGTGTAGGGGTCGGCGAGCTGCTCGGCGACGGCGTCGGCCAGGTCCAGCACGGCCTGTGCCGTCATGGTGTCCTCCCAGTGGTGCGGGCGGTCCAGGCCAGGGAGGCAGCGCGAGCGAGGTAGAGGCAGACCTCTTCTTCGGGGAAGTTCACCGCGATGTGCCGTACGAAATGGACGTGCAGCAGCGAGGTCAGGACATCGTCGAGGGCGATGCCCTGCGTGTGAGGGCCTGGCAGGTGCGGCCGGTAGGCGGCGAGCGCCGCGTCGCGATCGGCCCACGCCGACACGATCGCCGCTCCTCCGTGGGTACCGCGCAGTGCCGCCCAGTCGTCGCCAGGGTCGGCCAGACGTACGGCATCGGTGAACTGCGGGCGCGGTACGGGCACGGGCGCTGTGGGCGGGATGTGGTCGATCAGCCAGCGCATCCCGGCTTGAGTGCTGCCGAGGAACGCGGAGGCGATAGAGACAGTGTGTGCGGCCACCAGCGTGCGCTCGTGTGGGCGCCGCGGCTGCGAGAGCTGGGCCAGGATGGCGCGCGAGTCCGCCCGGAACAATTCCTCGGCCACGTCCCATGCCGGACCGGATCCCCAACGGCCCATCTCCCGATAGGAGGTGGGGTACCGCAAGTCCGCCAGCAGACCGGCGCCGCGCAGCTCGTCGGCCCACGCGCTCACGGTTCGAGCCGTCTCGGCGAACGCCTCCGGCGTGGGTAGCGCGATGCGCAGACGCAAGTGCTGCTCGGGGTCGCGGAAGCGGATGAACCACCACGGCGGGCCACCGAGCCGTTCGAGCAGATCGGGCAAGTGGCAGGAGAGCAGGGTGTCCTGGCGGCGAGCGTCTCCATACAAGGTGGCCAACAACACCGACGAAGCCGCCGGGGTCTGCATCTGGGCTGGGGAGAGGGCGCGAGCCGGGGTGGGGGCGGGAAGCGCCGGCCACGCCAGCGGCCGGATCGCCTGGAGCGGCACCACTACCTCGTGGGCGCGACCGTCGCACCAACCGAACGCCCCCGGTTCGGCCGCCTCGACGAGCACGGCCAGGCCCACTCGGTCGAGGTGCTGGCGCAGCAGCGTCCGGTGGCCGGCCTCGTCGAGGTCAAGGAAGAGACGCCGGTCGTCCTCCACGAGGTAGACCCGCCGAGATAGCCGCCGCCGGGCCCGCCAGTCGGTGAGGGCGGCGTCCCATTCGGCCCAAGGGCATGCGCGGCCAGGCAGCTCGGGCGCCTCCAGCCGCCAGCGGGCCGGGGCAAGCACCGTGCGCCCGCACCGCAGGCGCGGTAGAAACGGCATCGCCGCCGCAGCGCCCCAGTCGAAGACGGTGACCTGCGCGCATTGAGCACGCGACAACTCGGTGAGGAATCGCACCAGCGGCGGAGTGTGCGCGCGGAGGTTAAGCGCGTGCATCCCGACGGCCTCGATGCGCTGGCCACGCTCGGGGGCAGCCAGGTACATGCGGCGGCCGTCGCACCCCACCGCCAGGTCCGCAGGTGTGAGGACATCGTCGACGGGGGCTCGGTGTTCCTGGAGACTGATCAGGGTGGGCAAGACTCGCGGGGCGCGCGTGACGTGAGCGCTCTCGGGCAGGAGCGGCGGAAAGGACAGCTGCGCGGGCACGGTGTTCCTGTCAGCGGTCGGAAGGTCAGCCAGCTCGGCGGCCAGGACCTCACGGTCGGCGGGGGCCAGGACTCTGAGGAACCGGCCTGTGGAGACGCCGGCGCCGCGAGACACGCTCACGACCTCCAGCCGGAACTGCCCGCGCTGCAGCTCGCCAACGCTTGCCGCATGGACGCGCACCCCCACCTCCAGGTGTGGCGGCACGCGGGGTTCGTCGGGCCCTACGTCCAGGGCGTCGATCAACTCGTCGGTGAGGACCACCTCGTCGCGGCCGTCGAGCGCGGCGGCCTGCGCCAGCCGTACGAGGGCGTCATCCCGAGCTGAGACGCGAGGTCGACGGGCGCCGGGCGGGGTGCCTGGGTAGCCCTCGGGGTAGCCAGTACCGCTGTCCGCGACGACTTCCTGGAGCGGCACCATCGTGCCGATGCCATACCGCTCGTAGAACCGCTGGTGGTACGCGCTCCACGCCGCGGTGCCGTACGGGCGGGCGCTGACTCGGGTCAGGACCAGGGCCGCGCGCTCGATCTCGCGGGCGACCGCGTCCGGCAGTACGAGCTGCGCGTCCAGGCGCAGGTCGAGCGCGACAGGGTGGCGGCGCAGACCTGGCACGAGGGCCCTCATCCGCGCTGCGACGCTGTCCCGCCCGCCCCGCGAAGTGCACTCATTGAGGCCGGTCCGGATCGCCCGCAGCTCGCGCAGCATCTCCGCGACCGGGGGGAGGCTGTCGGCGTCGATTGCGTCGAGTTGGTCGAGTAGATACCCGAGGGTGTCGGTCTCGGTGCTGGGTGTGTGCAAGCTCGTGATCAGGACATGCCGCTGGATCAGCTCCACCAGCAGTCGGCGCACCTTCTCCGGTCCGGCCTCGAGGAACTCCGCCTGGAGCTTGTCCGCGAGCACACCGCCCCGGACCGGCGTCCGCGTTGCGGCGAGGACCGCGCGTACGGGCTCGGTGAGGGCCAGGGAGGCCTCAACCGCGCGAGTCCGATCGTCCTGGGCGTCGGATTGAAACGGCACGATGAGCCGGTCCCCGCGGAACATCACGGTGTTGTTGACGACCACCGGCAGCCGTTCGAGGAGGTCGGGGCAGGACTCCAGCCTCTCGACGACGGCGGCCAACCACTCTGCGCCCGCATGGCCGATGGCTACGTGCTCCGCACCCCAGCGTGCGCCCGCCTGCGGACCGAATTCCGCGACGGTAACACCGGCGAAGAGCCCGAATGGCGTCGCCCGGTGCTGGGAGCGCAGCAGGTAGCGGGCCACGGACAGTGCCGCGCGCCGGACGTCTCGCGTCGAGGGCTCATCGGCCGTGCACAGGGTCCGTACCTGCGCGGCCAGGAACGGGCTGGCGTGTTTCAGGGCTTCGGCGAGGTCGGCGTTCGCCCAGATCTCGCGCAGCCAGGCGACACAGGTGGCGGACCCGTTGGGAGAGTGATCGTTGAGCTCCGGAAGCGGAGGACACGGCAGTGTCGGCCGGGCAACGGCTCGTACGATAGCGGTCGTGCCGGTTCGGAACGCTGGGCGCGGAGCAGCCACCACTACCTCCGTGGGTAAAGGGACGGGCGGCTGGTGCCGCCACGCCACAGGGCGCGGCGGCACCAGCCCGGAGCGACGTGGAGCCTCGGGTCAGGCGACGTTGGTGGTGCAGGCGCCGCAGGTGCTTCCGCAGTTGTCGTCGGTCAGGTTGACCAGGCCCGCGGGGTCGGCGACCTCGACGAGGGACACGTCCAGGTCGAAGCCGTCCGACGTCCTCGGGGTCTGCTGGCTCACTTGAGTGCTGCTCGGCACTACGGTGCTGCGTGTCATGCCAACTCCTCTGAGTGGTTGAGATGTTGTTGTGCGGTGGTGCCCGCCTCCGGCCGTACGGCACAGTGAGCACGGCCGAAGGCGGGAGTCTGGTCAGACGGCGGCCGGCCGCCGCTCCATGAAGTAGGCGAGCGCCTGAGCCTTGAGCCGGTCGAGGCACGGCTTGCAGGCGTGGACCGGGGCGTGCTGCCCGTCCCATTGCAGTGGGCCGAGCCAGATCACGGGCACTCCGGTGCGCTCGCACCCGAGCCAGCAGTCACCGGTGACCCAGTGCTCATGCACGCGGGAGGTCATGTCTCAGCTCCCGTCCACGGGCCAGGGGTGGGCGACCGGCAGGTGGGCCCGCACACCCAGAGCCGGAACAGCAGGCCCCGATGACGTACATCGCCCAAGATCTCGCCGCTTGCTCCCAGGTACCGGGCGCAGCGTGCGCACTCCATGCCCATCTGCTGGCGGGGACGTAGGCGGGCGACGTCCGGCACGGGTGGGGTCGCCACGGCCGGCTTCACTCGTCGCCCTTCATGAAGAGTTCGGCCCAGACCTCTTTGCACCGTGGGCGCTCGTCCGGGCCGTGCAGGTCATAGCCCCAGCGGTCGGCGATGCCGTCGATCAGGAGCAGGCCACGGCCTGACTCGTCGTCTTCCCCGACCTGCCCGAGCACCGGCTTGCGCGATGGCGCCCGGTCCACGACCCCAACGCGCACCCGTGTCGCGCTCGGCCGCCCAATAATCAGGCGGATCGAGTCGCACGGGGTGTGCCTGACGGCGTTCGCGATCAGCTCCGAGATGATCAGCGCGGCGACGTCGGCAAGGTTGTCGAGATGCCATACGCCGAGGACGTCACGGACGAGCTTGCGGCCGATTTTGGCCGTGGACGGCTCGCACGGGAAGGTCTGGCTGTAGGCGGGGTGGCCGGTGGGGGCGGCCTGAACTGGCTTAATGAGACTCGTCATTGGGGTTGAGCCTTCGTGTCGTCTCGGCGCCCGGCCCACCCCCGCGGGGGACCTCAGGGGCGGGCCGGGCCGTCAACAGCCGCCCGCACGGTTGGCGTAGCGGGCGACCGGCAACAAGACAACTCCCTTCCCGCGCAAGGTGATTAGGGCGATCAGCCGTCCGTCCATCGGAAGGACCTAGGGTGATTTGACCTTCTCTTTACCTGGCGAGCCAGGGGAGGTGAGGACTACCGTGCGGACATGGACACCACGCGCAACACCGTTCTTGAGGCGTGGATGGCCGAACACGGCTACAGCTCCAACAGCCTTGCTGACGCTGTGAACAGGGCCTTAGAGGAACTGACCGGGAGACATGGCGGCCTCGACGGTTCATCGGTCCGGGACTGGAAAGCAGGCCGGATCACGTGGCCCAAATCGGCTACCCGCAAGGCACTTGAGGACGTCAGCGGCCTGCCCACCATCGCTCTAGGGTTCGTGCCACGGGGCCGGACTCCGTCCAGCCCAGCCCCACCGCAGCAGGAGGACCCCGACATGAAGCGCCGTACCCTCGTCGGAGGCATCGCGGCGGCTGCCGCCGCAGCAGCCGCCGCTCCCGGCACCGCATCCCCGCGCCGCATCGGCATGAGCGACGTCGACCGTCTACAGAAGCGCTTCGCCGAGATCATCGCCAGCGACCACCGCCACGGCGGCCAACTCGGCATCGAGCAGCGGGCCGCCGCGCTCGCCGACGAGGCCCTGAATCTCCAGAACGCGGGCAGCGCCAGCCAACGGGTACGCAGCAGCCTCTACGCCTCCGCAGCGGCGTTCCGTTCCTCAGCGATGTGGGCCGCCATCGACGGCCGACGCTACGACATCGCCAAGGGGCACATGCGTGAGGCCCAGGCCCTCGCCGAGATGTCCGGCGACCAGGCGATCAAGTTCCGCATCTGGAGCCACGCAGGCACCATGTACCGGCACATGGGCCGTCCCGCCGACGCCTTCGCCGCCAACGACGTCGCCCGCAACCTGCACCTCACCCGCCGAGACCCTCTGTTCGCATCCCTCGGCCTGGCCCGCCAAGGCGCCATCCACGGCGCGGCCCAGGACCGCACCGGCACCCGCCGTGCCTTCGAGCAGGCCCAGGACGCCATGCTGCGCGCCGACCCCGCCGACTACCGGCCGGTGTGGATGCTCGCCTTCTACGACCAAGCCGAACTGGACTCCCTGGCCCTGTCAGCGCACTTGGCGCTCGGCGACTACTCGACCGCCGAGTACCACGCCCACCGCTGCCTTTCCGCCCTCCGACCCCACATGATCCGGTCCCGGGCCATCACCACGACCCGGCTCGCCCACGCCCAGCTCGCACAGGGTGCCCCCGAAGCTGCCACGGCCACCGCGATGAAGGTCCCCGCCGAGGCCGCCACCCAGCACGCCCGGGTCACGCGCATGCTGCAGGAGTTCGGGGCCGCACTGCGCGCCACCGCGCCGGGCAGCTCCAGCGTGCAGACCTGGACCGAGCACGCCGCCACCTGGAGGATGGCCGCATGACCACGGCGCCCGCCATCGAACTGCGCACCTTCACCACCCTCGACACCGCCCGCGGCGACCTCCTCGACGTGTACGCCGAAGTGCGCGCCCCACTCCTCCACCTGCCGAACTACGCTGTCACCGCGTTCGGCGAACGCCTGGACCGGCACAGCACCGAGCCGGGGTTCGCGGCTGTCCTCGCGTACGCGGACGGACATCCCGTCGGCTACGCCTACGGCAACACCATCGAGCACGGCGACCGGTACTGGCAGCGCACCAGCCCGACGCCGGCCGAGAAGTACACCGAGCGTCCGGTCGTAGCCCTGAAGGAGATCGGCGTCCGGCCGGCCTGGCGGAAGACCGGCACTGCCCGGCGTATCCACGACGCCCTCCTCGCCACACGTGACGAGCCGTACGTCACGCTCATGGTCAACCCGGCCGCTGGGGACGGAAAGGTCCACGCGCTCTACAAGTCGTGGGGATACGAAGACCTCGGGCAGAGCCAGCCGTCAGTGGCCTCGCCCGTCCTCACCGTGATGATCCGCGCAAGCCGCTGAACAGCACCACGGCCCACCGGCTTGACGGACTTCCGCCGAGACCCAGGAATTCCTCATGCTGGACCTCCCCGAGCGTTACGAGATCGCGGCCTCGGGGTTTCGTGCAAGCCGGTGGGTTACGACGAGTTCCCGGCGGTAAGGGCTTGCAACGGTAGTGATCCCGTGGAACTTCGTGCCAACGGATCATCTCTGCACCCCACTGACGATCGCAACGACCGGCACGAGCGCGGCTTAGGCAGAAGACGAGGCTGCCGTGTAGCCGCCGTTGGCCCGGACGAGGTCCAGCAGGTGGTGCGTGTCGGCGACTTGCCACAGCAGAACCCGGGCGGCGGCCGTCACGTTGAAGAACTGGCCCCCCTCCCCCGCGCCTTACGCGACGTCACCGATGACTTCGCTCTCTGCCGTTTGCCGCCCCAGCGGCGCAGGTAGTGGGCAAGCGCTGCGTACATAGCGACGATCGAGGCGTAGCCGGCGAAGAACCCGACCGTGTCGTTCTCGAAGTCCCAGTATCCGAAGGAGTAGTAGCCGACCAGCTTGGTACCGACGTCCAACTCGAAGGACGCCTTCACTCCGTAGGCGACGGCCACGACCACCAGGATGCGCAAGACCATCAGGGCGGCGCGGGACGACGCAAGGCGCCCGACCATGGTGCGGACCACCCCCATCACCGTCTGCCAATACATCCCGAGATGGATGGCCACCAGGATCAACGTCGCTGTCGCCGCGAGGATGTGAACCTGTCGGCCAGTCGCGCCGCCTGACAGGCCCAGGAAGGCGAAGACCTCCCGCGAGACGACCAGGCTGCTGCCAAGCAGGACGGTCATGCTGATCAGCAGCAGGACGTTGACCAGGATGGTGAGCCGATGGCGCCGGTTGCGGGCGTTGCGTGGAAGCCTGGCATACCACCTCAGATGGATGGCGTTGTGGATGAGGACCCCGGCGAAGAGCACAACACCGATCAACTCGTGGTAGAGGTCCCCAGTCCACTGATGGGCCATCGCGAGCAACATCAAGGCCAACATCACCGCGACCAGCCCGATCCTGAACAACCATCGGCCACGCCGCCGTGGCATTGGGCGAGCAGGCCTCAGGCCGACAGTCTCGACTCCTCGACCCACGATGCCACCTCCCCACGCGAGTCCTGTGCGCCGGGTCCGCGGACGGCCAAGCCGTCGCGCAGTTGCGCGCCGGGGCACAGCTTTGCGATGTCCCGCTCACTACCAGCGAGCCCGCTGCCTTCGTGGGTACAGAAGGGGATGATGGTCTTGCCGTTGAAGTCGTATTCCTCAAGGAACGTGAACATGGCCATCGGCATGGTGCTCCACCAGATCGGGTAACCCAGGAGGACGGTCGTGTAGTCGGCCATGTTCTCCACACGGGTACTCAGCCGGGGTCGAGCGTCGGAATCCTGCTCCTCGGTCGCTCTGTCGTTCGTGGCGTCGTAGTCCTCCGGGTACGGGTTCTGAGGCACGACCTGGACCAGGTCGGCGTTGGCTTCGCCCGCGACGTACTCGGCCACCGTCCGTGTGTTCCCGGTCCGACTGAAGTATGCGATCAGCACCCCGGACCCTCCGGCTGCTGCCGACCCCCGCGGCCTCGTAGACACAGACGGGTTGGCGGCCGGCCCGCGCGATTGGCCCTGGGTGCCGTTGGAGCAGCCGGCCAAGGTCAACCCGGCGATCCCTGCCGCCGCGAGGAACCCGCGCCGACCCAGGTCAGCTCCCTGACGGCCCCTGCTCGGTCGCCACAGCTCACTCATCGATGGACTCCTCTCATCCCCGTCAGGGGGACGACCTGTTCACAATGTGGGAATTCCATGTGATTCGACCCGCCCGGCACCGAGCAGCTCCGCAGACGTGTCGTCCCGCTGCGGGACTGTCTACACAGCGCGACGAGAGCGACTACGGCAGCTCTTCAGCCGTACGCCGTCCGGAAGGCGGAACCGTCCAGGCGCTCTCCCGGGCGCCGCCCGTGCGGCTGCACCGTGTCGGCTCAGCACCTCATGACGTGCACCCCAGTTGGCCGGTTGAGCCCTTCGCTCATTCAGAGCGGCGCCCGGCCACACCTTCGTCGACCTGCCCGCTCCGTACTCTGCCGGGTCGTGAAAGGAGAATTGCACCTGGAGAGAGTTCCAGCCAGGTAGAAAAGTCTGCCTCCCACCGCGGTCAATCCGATGGCATGGTTACGGACAGTTGGTGTTTCAAGCTGCCGGGCCGCATTGCCGGATGCTGGGCCGAAAGTCAAGAGATCTGGGTGCCGATGGCGGGATCCGCTTTGATGAACTGGTCAGGGGATGTGGGACAGCATGAATGCCGTAGCAACCAAGGATGTCCATGAGCATCCTGGCGAGCGGGCGCATCCAGATCCCATTCGGCTCCTCGCGATCCGGGACACACCGCTCCTGCTGGACGAGGTGTTCCGGGCGGTCGGCGACGATGCGGCCGGTGGCACGGCGCTGTTCGTCGGCACGGTACGCAATCATGACGGGGGTGCGGACGTGGACGCCCTGAACTATTCGTGCCACCCGACCGCCGCCGCCGAACTGCGCCGCGTCGCCGAGAAGGTCGTCGCGAACTACCCGATTCGCGCGCTGGCTGCGGTGCACCGCGTCGGTGATCTGACCGTTGGCGACCTGGCCGTGGTTGTCGCAGTTTCCTGTCCCCATCGGGCAGAGGCATTCGAAGCCTGCCGGCAGCTGATCGACGACCTCAAGCACGAGGTGCCCATCTGGAAGCGCCAGAAGTTTTCGGACGGGGCCGAGGAATGGGTCGGGGCCTGTTAGAACGGTCCCCAAGTACGCTCACGCAGACGTCGGCACGCCCAGTCCGTGCAGGTCGGCTTGCCGCGTGCGGACGTCGGCCGCAGCCAGCCCATCACCGACCCGTGGCCACTGCCAAATGAACGACAAACCACGCAGGACATCGTCCGAGTGGCTCCACACCCATACCCGCAGGACTGTCCTCCTCGGCACTGGTCGAGCCCTCCCCAGCGGACTCGGCGCGGTACCGGCACCCAGTTCGTGAAGCGTTCAGGGATGCGGCAGGACGCCCAACTTGCCCACGAGGACGGCGAGGTGGACCAACAAGGCACCGAATGGATCGCCACCTCGGAGACCAACTACCGCACCGTCGACCAGCTCTACGACTACACCATCGACCGGGTCGTCCTGCACGTCACCCAGTCCATCTACCCGGTCGCCCTGAAGTCCTCCGGGACCCCGGCCACCGCGCCGCCGCGCACTGCGTGGTCCGTGCCCGTGACGGTCGCATATCCCAGACAGTCCGCGAGTTGGATGTGGCGTTCCACGCCGGCAACCGCGACTGGAACCAACCCAGCGTAGGCGTAGAGCACGAGGGGTTCATCGACAGGCCCGCCCGCTGGTCCACCAACACTGCGTACCGTGCCTCCCGCGAAGCTGTGGGCTGACACCTGCGCGCGCTACGACATCCCCGAAAGCGTTCAGCCGCCGATCGCGGACATCGGCCGGTCCGGCTGGACAAACGTCGGGTCGTCCAGGCCCGCGCCCGCCTTCTTGCCCCACATCGCCTCGCGCCAGATGCGGGCGATCTGCTCGTCGGGGGCGTCGGAGCGGAGCGCCGCACGGAGGTCTGTTTCCTCGCGGGCGAAGAGGCAGGTGCGGATCTGGCCGTCGGCCGTCAGGCGGGTGCGATCGCAGGCCGCACAGAACGGGCGAGTGACGGAGGCGATGACGCCCACGCGGTGCGGGCCGCCGTCCACCAGCCAGCGTTCGGCGGGGGCCGAGCCGCGCTCGTCGACGGCCTCGGGGGTGAGGTCGAAGCGGGTGCGCAGGGAGGCGAGGATGTCGCCCGCGGTGACCATGCCGTCGCGCTTCCAGCCGTGCTGGGCGTCCAGGGGCATCTGCTCGATGAAGCGAAGCTCGTAGTCGTGCTCCACCGCCCAGGCCAGCAGGTCCGGAGCCTCGTCCTCGTTGAGCCCCGGCATCAGGACCGAATTGACCTTGACCGGTGTCAGGCCCGCCTCGCGGGCGGCGTGCAGGCCCTCGATGACGTCCTTGTGCCGGTCCCGGCGAGCGAGGGTCTTGAAGACATCCGGGCGGAGGGTGTCGAGGGAGACGTTCACCCGGTCCAGGCCGGCCGCCTTCAGAGCCGCCGCCGTGCGCTTGAGGCCTATGCCGTTGGTGGTGAGGGACATCTGGGGGCGCGGCTCCAGGGCAGCGACGCGCTCGACCATGCCGACGAGGCCGGGGCGCAGCAGGGGCTCACCGCCGGTGAAACGGACTTCCTGGATACCGAGGGAGGTGACGGCGATGCCGATCAGGCGGACGATCTCGTCGTCCGTGAGCAGGTCGGGCTTGGCCAGCCACTGCAGGCCCTCCTCGGGCATGCAGTAGGTGCAGCGCAGATTGCACCGGTCGGTCAGCGAAACCCTCAGGTCGGTGGCCACTCGGCCGTAGGTGTCGATGAGCACGTGGGCCCCTCCCTCATCGCCCGGGGACTACACCTGCGACGGTGTGGCGGGCTTCAGCGCAGGCCAGTAATCCTCTCCGGCCCGAATGAACGATCAGGATATCGGGGAATTGCGATTGTCAGAGGGCGGCTGAGGGGGAGAGTTTTGTGCCTGGATGCTCCGGCCCTGGCAAGGAATTATTTCCTGACAGGAAATAACGAGGAATATTGGCGTGGTTTACGACGGGACTTGGTGCCCCAGCCGGAACCGTGACCGTCACCTCACGGGGCAGCCTGCGCCCGCGGACTGAGGGATGAGAGGCCTCCGCCGGACCGCTTCCATCCGCTCACGTGCTTCGCCTGCGACGCCACAGTGAAAATAGGTGTCAACTTCCCAATCTGTGAAGGGCGCTGCGGTGACCCCGTCGATGAGATCGAGTTGGTGCTGGACGTCGAGGTGGTTGGTGGGTTCGTCGAGGAGGAGTTCGCGGGGATCCCGAGCAAGGGTTCCGGCGAACTCGGCGCGAGTCTCGGTATCCCCGGCATCACCGCCCACCGCGTCGTGTTCGCGGACGGTCCCGTCGACGGTCGGCTCGTCCTCGTACGCGGTGTCCTCGGTGGCATCGGCTCCCCAGGAGCCCAGCTCAGCCGCTGGGGCGGCGCCACCGTGATCGGTACCGTCCGCCGCGGCGGCGACCTGGACCACGTCGACCCGGCCATCGTCTCCCGCGCCGAGGCCCTGACACCGATGACCCGGTGGCGGCGATCCTCGGCAACGCGGTCACCGCACTCGACGCCGTCATCGCCGCCTGCGGAACCCACGGCGCCCGTACCCAACTCCCTTTCTGGCCCCTGCTGTTCAACAACGTCACCGTGCTTCTACAGTCGGTCCCACAGGGCTCAGAGAGCGCGGAAAACCGCGCGCTCGGCGCCTCTCCCCGCCGGTCGGCGTAGACATCAAGCCCCGTGGTGGCCTCGCGCCGAGAGAATTGGCGTGCGTTCGGGGCGCGTTGGAGCGGGTACCGATGTCGGGGTGGCAGGTTGCCGGGTGGTGTGGTGGCGGCGCCAGCCGGCACGGGCCTGGGGCAGGTAGCGGGCGTCGTGCGGGAGGAGGGCCGCCAGGAGGCGTATCAGCCGGCGGAAGACCGCGAAGAGCGCGGCGTCGCGTGTGGTCCACGTCAGGCACATGCGGTCCCGGATGACGGGGGGCAGAGTTGCGGCGGCTACCCAGACCTCAAGGCGGCCGAGCCGGCGGCCGACCGGCCGCCAGAGGCGGTCCGGCAGCCAGCGCAGTGGGGACGGGCTGTCGACCAACAGGGAACGGATGGCCTCCGCGCCTGCTTCCACATGCGTGAGGTCCCCGTCGACGACACGGTTCAGGTAGGCGCTGAACTCGGTCCAGTCCTTGGGGACTTCACGCAGTCCCATGCCGTAGCGGCGGAACCATCCCAGCGCCTCCGCGTACAACTCGAACTTCTCGACGGCGGTCAGAGGTCGGCCGAAGAACTGCGCGGACACAACCTGGCTGTGGATGAATGTGGCATGGGCCCACACGAACGGTGCTGGGTTGAGGGCGTGGAAGGGTTGGCCGTTGCCGTCAGTGCCTCGGATGCCGGTGTGGTAGTCGCGCACGGTGTGCGCGACGGTCTCGGCGTCGGCACCGTAGACGCTGGCGAGGATGGGGTCGGACGAGCGGAGCAGCCGGTTCCACGGGTCCTTGAACGCCACGGATTGATGGATGAGAGCCGACCCGATGGCGGGGTGCATCGCCTGGAGCAGGCCGGTGTGGCCCAGTAGCAGCAGGCTGCGTACGTCGCCGAGGAGCCGCCAGGTGTGGCTGCCAGGGCCAGGTGCTGTGGGTGGGGTTGGCTGGGAGGCGGCGGTGTTCATTGCAGGCTCCCGTTGGTGCGTGCGAGGTCCAGCAGAGATGCCGGGGGCAGGAAGCGGTCCCCGTAGGCACGGGCGAGCTCGGTGGCGCGGGCCACGAAGCCGGGGACACCGCTGGCGTACTGGTTGATGTACTGCACGACACCGCCGGTCCAGGCGGGGAAGCCGATGCCGAGGATGGAGCCGACGTTGGCTTCGGCGACGGAGCGGAGTACGCCTTCGTCCAGGCAACGGACGGTGTCGAGGGCCTCGGCGAAGAGCATGCGTTCGCTCAGGTCGTTGAGCGGGGGCCGGGTGCACGCGGGTTCGAAGGCCTCGTCCAGTCCGGGCCAAAGGCGGGTGCGGCGTCCGTCCGTGTAGTCGTAGAAACCGGCACCGCCGGAGCGGCCGGTGCGTCCGTACTGGTCGATGAGGCGGTCGATGACCTCTTCGGCCGGGTGCTCGACCCAGGTTCCGCCCGTCTCTTCGACGCCGCGCCGCGTCTCGACGCGTATCTTGCGGGGCAGCGTGAGCGTCAGTTCATCCATGAGCGCCAAGGCTCCGACCGGGTAGCCGGCCTGGGTGGCGGCCTGTTCGACCGACGCCGCGGGGATGCCCTCGCCGACCATCGCGACGGCCTCGTCCAGGAAACGGCCGATGACCCGGCTGGTGAAGAACCCACGGCTGTCGTTGACGACGATGGGTGTCTTGCGGATCTGCTGCGCGAAGTCGATCGCGCGGGCCAGGGCGGTGTCGCTGGTCTTGTCTCCCACGACGATCTCGAGGAGCGGCATCCTGTCCACCGGTGAGAAGAAGTGCAGTCCGATGAAGTCCTCGGCCCGGCGCACTCCTTCCGCGAGGAGCGTGATGGGCAGGGTGGAGGTGTTGGATCCGAGCAAGGCGTTCGGAGCGACGATCTGCTCGACCTCCGCGAAGACGGCCTTCTTCAGCTCCGGGCTCTCGAAGACTGCCTCGACGACGAGGTCCGCGCCTGCGAGGTCGGCGGCATCGGCTGTGGGGGTGATCCGGGCCAGTAGCGCGTCGGCCTTCTCCTGCGTGGTCCGGCCCTTTTCGAGGGCTTTGGCCATCAGCCGCTCGGAGTAGGCCTTGCCGGAGGCGGCTGCCTCCGGTGTCACGTCCTTGAGGACGACGTCGATGCCGGCGCGGGCACAGGCGTAGGCGATGCCGGCGCCCATCATGCCGGCGCCGATGACGGCGGCCTTGCGAACGGTCGCCCGTGGGACGTCCTGGGGACGGTTGACGCCCTTGGCGATGGCCTGTGTGTCGAAGAAGAGGGCCTTGATCATGTTCGCGGAGGTCTGGCCGCACACCAGGTCGGTGCAGTACCGCGTCTCGATCGCGAAGGCTGAGACGAGGTCCACCTGAGCGCCTTCGACGGCGGCGGCCAGGATGTGTTTGGGCGCGGGCATCGGCGCGCCCTTGAGCTGCTTCCGCAGCGTGGCCGGGAAGGCGGGCAGGTTTGCCGCGAAGGAGGCCTGGGCCGGGGTTCCACCAGGGATGCGGAACCCGGGGCGGTCCCACGGTTGTGCCGCGTCCGGGTTCTGCTCGATCCATGCCTTCGCACGAGTGAGGAGTTCCTCGGGCGACGCGGCGATCTCGTCGACGAGGCCGAGCCGGAGCGCGTCGGCGGGTGCGTGGCGCGTACCCGTCAGCAGCACCTGCTGCAACGCTGCGGTGATACCGAGCATGCGAACGGTGCGGGTGACGCCACCGGCTCCCGGCAGCAGGCCGAGCGTCACCTCCGGCAGTCCCACGGACGTACCGGGAGCGTCGAGGGCGATCCGGTGGTGGCAGGCCAGGGCGATCTCGAAGCCTCCGCCGAGGGCGGCGCCGTTGATCGCGGCGACGACCGGTTTGCCCAGCGTCTCCAGGCGCCGCATCAGTGCCTTGCAGTGGTCCAGGAGGCCGGCGATCCTCGCGGCGTCGGCGCGGGTCGCGGCCATGAGCATGGCCAGATCCCCGCCGGCGAAGAACGTCGGCTTCGCCGATGCCACGATCACGCCGGTGATGCGCTCGCGTTCGTCTTCCAGCCAGTCGACCGCGGTCCCGAACGAGCGGACGAACGCCTCGTTCATGGTGTTCGCGCTCTGGCCGGGGTCGTCGAGGGTCAGGACGGCGACCCCGTCGGCATCGATCCGGCGGTGGATCGTGTCGGGCAGGGCCGTGGATGCGGTCGTGGAGGAAGGTGTCGGCTCAGTCATCGGGGTCCCTTGGTGTGGCGGACCCATTCCGGGTCCTCGGTCTGCTCGGTGATATGGGCCGCGCGTTGGGGCGGCATGCCGGAGGGGGCTGGTACGACGGAGCGGCGTCAGAGGCGTCAGAGGCGTTCGATGACGGTGGCGACGCCCATCCCCCCGCCCACGCAGAGCGTCACCAGCGCCCGTTGCTCACCGCGCCGCTCCAGCTCGTCCACGACCGTGCCGATGAGCATGGCGCCGGTGGCGCCCAGCGGGTGGCCCATCGCGATGGCTCCGCCGTTGACGTTGACCTTCTCCAGGGGCAGCTTCAGGTCGCGTACGTATTTGAGGACGACGGCGGCGAACGCCTCGTTGATCTCGAACAGGTCGATGTCGTCGACGGTCAGCCCCGCGGTGGCCAGCACCTTGCGGGTGGCAGGTGTCGGACCGGTCAGCATGATCGTCGAGTCGGCCCCGCTGATCGCGGTCGCGACGATCCGGGCCCGTGGCTGGAGGCCGAGTTCGGCACCGACGCTTTCGTCGCCGATGAGGACGAGGGAGGCCCCGTCGACGATGCCTGATGAGTTCCCGGGGGTGTGGACGTGGTCGATCCGCTCGACCCAGTGGTACTTCTGCAGCGCGACGGCGTCGAACCCGGCCGCCTCGCCCGCTGTGGCGAACGACGGCCGCAAGGTGCCGAGGCGTTCCGGCGTGGTGTCGGGGCGCAGGTGCTCGTCACGGTCGAGGACCAGCAGGCCGTTGCGGTCCCGGACGGGCACCACGGACCGGTCGAACAGGCCGCCCAGCCATGCCTTGGCGGCGCGTTCCTGGGACTGCGCGGCGTACCCGTCGACGTCGTCGCGGGTGAATCCCTCGATGGTGGCGATGAGGTCGGCACTGACGCCCTGGGGCACGAAGTGCGTGTCGTAGTTCGTCTCGGGGTCCATCGCCCACGCTCCGCCGTCGGAGCTCATCGGCACCCGGGACATCGACTCGACGCCGCCGGCGATCACCAGGCGTTCCCAGCCGGAACGTACCTTCTGCGCGGCGAGGTTGACCGCTTCAAGGCCGCTGGCGCAGAAGCGGTTGAGCTGCACGCCGCCGGTGTGGTCCGGCAGTCCGGCCGCCAGTGCCGCAGTCTTGGCGATGTCGGATCCCTGGTCGCCGACGGGGGTGACCACACCCAGGACCACATCCTCGATGAACTCGGGGTCAAGGCCGGGGTTGCGTTCGCGCAGGGCGTCGATGAGGCCGACGACGAGCGACACGGGCTTGACCGTGTGGAGGGAGCCGTCGGCCTTGCCGCGCCCGCGTGGGGTGCGGACGGCGTCGTAGATGAAAGCGTCAGCGGTCACAGGTGTTCCTCTCGAGGTGCTGAGCGACCGAGCAGGAGCAGGTGCGGGCCCGCGTCACAGGCTGCGGGCGATGAGGTCCTTCATGACCTCGTTGGCACCGGCGTAGATCTTCTGGATCCGGCTGTCGACGAACATCCGGGCGATGGGGTATTCGGTCATGTAGCCGTAGCCGCCGAACAGTTGCAGGCAGGAGTCGACGACGCGGCACTGCTGCTCGGACGTCCAGGACTTGGCCATCGCGGCGGTCGTGGCATCGAGTTCGCCGCGGACGTGCCGGGCGACGCAGGCGTCGACGAAGGCGCGGGCGACGGCGACGGTGGTGGCGGCCTCGGCGAGGGTGAACCGGGTGCTCTGCAGGTCGAAGAGGGTGCCACCGAAAGCCTGGCGCTGCTTGGTGTAGGCCACCGTCGCCTCGACCGCGGCCTCCATCATTCCCATCGCGGCCGTGGCCACGATGAGTCTCTCGTGCGGTAGTTGCCGCATGAGCTGGGCAAAGCCACTTCCCGGGGTACCTCCCAGCAGATTCCGGGCGGGCACGCGCAGGCCGTCGAAGAACAACTCGGCGGTGTCCTGGCCCTTCTGCCCGATCTTCTTCAGAACCTGACCGCGCCGGAACCCGGCAGGGCCGTCGTCGACCTCGGCGACGAGCAGCGAGATCCCGCGGGCGCCTGCGCCCGGATCCGTGACGGCGGCGATGATGAGGAGATCGCAGGTGGCGCCGTTGGAGATGAACGTCTTCGCTCCCGTGACGACGTACTCGTCGCCGTCACGGACGGCACGGGTGCGGATGTTCTTGAGGTCGGAGCCGGTGGCGGGTTCCGTCATGGCGATCGCACCGATCCACTCACCGCTGGCCAGTTTGGGAATCCAGGCCAGGCGCTGTTCGTGTGTGGCGTAGTGCAGGAGGTAGTGCGGGACGATCCCGGTGTCCACGCCGAGTTGCAGGGCGCTCTCGCCCGCCCGGGTCTGCTCCTCGAACAGCACGGCCTCGTGCTCGAAGGTTCCTCCCCCGCCGCCGTACTCGGTGGGAACCGACATACACAGCAGGCCGAGTTCGCCGGCACGTCGGTACATCTCCCGGTCGGGGCGGCCCTGTTGTTCGAAGCGCTCCTCGTGCGGCATGACGACTGTCTCGAAGAACGTACGCGCCAGGGCGCGGAGATCCGCGAGTTCGGCACGGTCCGCATGCCCGGCAACGGGCCGAGGGGGCGTCTGGGGCATTGCCATACCCGTAACTCCCATGTGTGTGGTGGTTATGTGACGACGCGTCAATACCCCTTCCGGACATCGTTCCGCGGTCGACAGCAGTACCGTCCAGCACTATTGGCGCACTGTCAATAGAGTGGGACAGCATTATTGTCTGGTCGCCAATAGGATGATTAACCTGCCGTCCATGACTCCAGAGCCGAGCCCGTCCCACAGATGCCACTCCTCGTCCGACGACGACGCGGAATCGTCCACACCCGGTATCGCCGACGTCGGCGAACGCGTCCTGACCGCGCTGTCCGACGGCGTCCTCACCGTCGAACTGGCCTCGCCCGAACGCCTCAACGCCATCGACCTCGCCACGGCGCGGGCGCGGCGTGCAGCCGCGCGCGGCGCCCACGATTCCGGTGTGCGCTGCGTTCTGCTCACCTCGCAGGACCCGGACTTCTGCGTGGGCGGCGACGCCCGAACATTCGCTGCGGCAACGGATCCGGCCGCTACGGTGCGTGCCGTGGCCCGCGCCTTCCACGAAGCCGTATGGCTGCTGGCCACCGCGCCCGCCCCGCTCGTCACGGCCGTGCAGGGCTGGTCGGCGGGCGCCGGGATGGCACTCGGGCTACGCGCCGACGTCGTGGTCGGGGCGGCGGGCGCCCGATGGCGTTCGGCCTATACGGGGATCGGGCTGTCACCCGACGGCGGGCTCACCGAGTTGCTGCCACGCGTGCTCGGGCCCAGCCGAGCGGCCGAACTCATCCTCACCAACCGCGTGATCGACGCCCCGCAGGCACTGGAATGGGGACTCGTGGGCCGAATCGCAACCGACTCGGACTGCCGGGCCGAGGCGGCGGACGTGGCCCGGGAACTGGCACACGGCAGCGCGACGGCACATGTGACAGTGCGGCGGCTGCTCGGCCGGGGAAGGCTGGAGGAGTTGCGCGCTGCGCTGGATGCGGAGGAGCGTTCCATCGCCGAGTGCGCGGGGTCGGCGGACGGGCTGGAAGGCATACGTTCATTCGCCGCCCGCAGTGTGCCCGCGTTCACGGGCGCTCAGGCGCATCGGGCCGGATGACCGTGTCTCACGGTTCCGTCGCGCCCGACGTCTGACGGACGCGACGGAGACCTGCCTTCCTACAGACGGCGTGTTCCGGGCCGGCCGCTACGAGGCCGCAGCGCCCGCGCGTCGGCGAGGCTTCGCCGCGGGTGCGGGCGCCGAGCGGTTCACGGGCGCGGTGACGAGGTAGTCCGCCGGGTCCAGACGCGCTGTGCGGCGGCGGTACTCCCCCGCCATGCCGGGCCAGTTGGTCACGGTCCGACCGCCGCTGGTGCGGTACCAGCTCTCACAGCCGCTCCACACCATGCCTCCCAGGCGCGTCTGCAGTTCCCGGTCGAAGTCGCCCTCAACCTCTTCGCGTACCTCCAGCGTTCCCCCTCGCATGGCGGACAGCAGGCGTACGGCCTGCACGATGTAGCGGGCCTGAGCCTCGTGGAAGTAAACGACGGACGTGCTTCCCGTGTTGGTGTTGGGTCCGTAGACGAGGAAGAGGTTAGGGAAGTCCGGCACCGTCATGCCGAGGTAGGCGTGGGCGCCGTCTTTCCAGTACTCGGCCAGCTGTGTCCCGCCGCGGCCGGTCACCGTCATCGGGACGAGGAATTCGGTGGCCGCGAATCCCGTGCCGAAGACAAGCACGTCGGCGAGGTGTTCGACGCCGTCGGCGGTGACGATGCCGGACGGTGTGACGCGTTCGACTGGGTCGGTGACGACGTCCACGGTGCTGCGCTCCAACGCCGGATACCAGCGGCTGGTGAACAACACCCGCTTGCAGCCCATGTCGTAATCAGGTGTCACCTTCTCCCGCAGGGCGCGGTCGCGAACCTGCAGGCGTCGCTGGCCCGTCGAGACTGCCGTGAACAGCGCGCCCGCGATCGAGTTGCCGGTGACCGCGAGGCTCATCGCCGAGGTGACGGCCCACGTCGCCGCGCGGCCGGCCTTCAGGGTGGCCGGGACAGCGCGGCCGACCAGCCGCTTGACGGACCCGTAGCGGCGGTTGGGCTTGGGCAGCGTCCAAGGGGCCGATCGCTGGAAGACAGTGACCTGGGCGGCCCGTTCGGCGATCGCGGGAACGATCTGGATGGCACTGGCGCCCGTTCCGACGACCGCCACCCGGCGGCCGTCCAGATCCACGGTCTCGTCCCACTCCGCGGAGTGGAAACTCGCGCCGCCGAACGACCCGAGGCCGTCGATCTGCGGCGTGACAGGTCGTGCCAACTGACCCACGGCGCTGACCAGCACGTCACATTCGAGACGGTCGCCCGAGGCGGTTTCGACCGACCACGTCTGGGTGTCCTCGTCGAACGTCGCCGCCGTCACTTCGGTGCGCAGCCGGAGGTGCGGCCGCAGTCCAAACCGCTCGACGATGTCTTCCAAGTAGCTCTGGATCTCGGCCCGGGGCGGGAACCGGCACGACCAGTCGGGGTTGAGTGCGAACGAGAACGAGTACAGGACAGCCGGGATGTCGCAGGCGCAGTCGGGATAGTCGTTGTCGCGCCAGACACCTCCGACGCGGTCTCCCTTGTCGAGCACGGTGAGATGCTCGACGCCGGCCTGCAACAGGCCGATGCCTACGGCGATTCCGCCGAAGCCTGCGCCAATGACGATGACACGTGGGGACATTGAGAGCCTCCCTGGGGCTGAGGATTGTCTGCCGGCGGCCGGGGGCGGCCGCTTCGCGCGCCGGAGGGTTGCGGAGATGTTCGGCAAGGGCCGCGCGAGCAGGATGTGGCGGAACCTAGCACACTATTGACGGGTCGCCAATAGACTGTGGGCGGTGGGCAATACCGAGGCGTGGGAATGGAGTTGACCATCAATGCGGGTGAGGGTCCTGTCGCACGTGGGCGAGCCTGCCCAGACCCGGTCACGCGTACGTGCCGGGCGCTCTGCGGCACGGCAGCGGCAGCGAGATGCACGCTGTGCTCGTCATCAAGCCGCCGCGGAGCAGGGTGCGCTCGT
This sequence comes from Streptomyces fulvoviolaceus, assembly GCF_000718165.1. GTDB lineage: Bacteria > Actinomycetota > Actinomycetes > Streptomycetales > Streptomycetaceae > Streptomyces > Streptomyces fulvoviolaceus. The sequence goes on from NZ_JOEY01000030.1 coordinate 79,715, forward strand.
CATCCAAGGCCGTGCTGGCCGCCAGACCCATTGGTTCCCCGGCGCCGACAACATCGCCGGTCGTCAGGCCATCATGGTGCCTTTCCCGGCTCAGGACGGCCCGTTCCTGATCGCCCTGGCGACGAGTACGTCCGATGCGGCGAACGACTCACCGGGCCGCTCCCCGGTCGCCGGAGGGCATCACCGACCCTGCCGCGGTCGGCGGCTGGTCGCAGTGCGGTCAATCGTCCCGACAGGCAGGGTAAAGATCGAGGACGATCAGGAGGAGGGTGCGTTCGAGGAGGCAGACGGTCTGGTCGCGGGTCAGAGTGCCGCGGTTGAGCCACTCGTTCGTCGCGGCCCGCGCCATCGAGCCGAAGGCACGGGACATGGCGCGCAGGGATTCGATCCCCTCGGCGTCGGGGTCGATGTCGAGGGCACGCAGGAGTTGGTCGACGGTCACCTCTTCCGACTCACGCATGACGGCCTCGATGTCGGGGTCGTGGCCGTGCGACATGACGTCGACCGTAACGAGCCAGATACCGCGGTGGCGTGAGACGACGGTGAGGAAGCGGTCGACGACACCACTGACGCGCTCCTCGAGGCTTCCCTTGGGAAGCCTGTCGAGCACGGAGTCCGGGACAGCGATCATCTCGCGCACGACCTCGAGGTAGAGCTCGCGCTTTCCGCCGAAGTAGTGGCCGACCAGCCCCCGGGCGACACCGGCTTCCCGGGCGACATCGGCGAGAGACACGGCCCCGTAGGGCCGCTCGCCGAATATCCGGCGTGCGCACACGAGGATCTGGTCCCGGCGCGCTTCGGGCTCCATCCGGGTACGGACTCGCCCGCCGTGTTCGGTGCTGGCTGTCATCGCATCATCTTGCCACGGGGCGCTCGATGACTGTCAGGGGCAGGTGAAGCGCACCTGGCGCGGCTTCGGGTACGACTGGACGGCCGGGCGCGACCGGACGGATGCGCTCGAATCCGGCACCGAGCGGCGGACGAGTATCGGCCTCGCCCTTGTTCGGCCAGTAGGCCATGGCGCGCTCCGCCTGGGCGGTGATGGTCAGGGAGGGATTGACGCCGAGGTTGGCACTGATGGTGGATCCGTCGACGACGTGCAGGCCCGGGTGCCCGTAGAGGCGGTGATAGGGGTCGACAACTCCGGTGTCGGAGGAATCGCCGATGGTGCAGCCGCCGATGAAGTGGCCGGTGAGCGGGATGTCGAAGAAGTCGCCGACCCCTCCGGCCGGTACACCGCCGATCTTCGCCGCGGCACGGCGTGCGACATCGTGACCGACCGGGATCCATGAGGGATTCGGGTCGCCTTCGCCCTGTCGCGTGGTCATCCGCCTGCGGCCCAGCAGCCCTCGGCTGGTATAGGTGGTGACGGAATTGTCCAGCGTCTGCATGACGAGCAGGAAGATCGACTGTTCGGACCAGCGGCGGGGGTTGTGGATGGTCCACAAGTGCTTCCGCATCTTCCCCATTTCGCGCAGCGCGGAGAGCCAGCGGGGTCCGCGGCCGTCGCCGTCGACGAGCACGCCGAAGATCAGGGAGAGCAGGTTGCTGTCTTTCCCATATCTCACCGGTTCTATGTGGGTGACGGAATCGGGATGGATGGACGAGCTGATGGCGACGCCCTTGGTGTAGTCCGCCTTCCTGCTGGGGGTGCGGGCGGCGAGGACGGCCTCGGAGTTGGTACGGGCCAGGTAGCCCAGACGCGGGGAGACACCGGGGAGGACGCCGCGGTCGCGCATGTCGTGGAGCAGCCGCTGTGTGCCGAGGGCCGCTGCCGAGAGGACGACCTGACCAGCGGTGAAGACCTCCTTGCGGCGCAGTCGGTCACCCGTGCGGATGCACTCGACGTCGTAGCCGCCGCCGGGGCGCGGACGCACTGCGGTCACCGAGGTGAGCGGGTGGACGATGGCCCCGGCCTGCTCGGCCAGGTACAGATAGTTCTTGACGAGGGTGTTCTTGGCGTTGTGCCGGCATCCCGTCATGCATTCGCCGCAGTGGGTGCAACTGCGGCGCCTGGGGCCGACGCCACCGAAGAACGGGTCCGGGACATCCGTGCCAGGAGCGTTGCCCGGCTTGCCGAAGAACACCCCGACGGGAGTGGGGGTGTAGGTGTGCTCGACGCCGATGTCCTTGGCCACGTCGAGCATGACGCGGTCGGCCGGTGTCGTGGCGGGATTCCTGGTGACGCCGAGCATGCGGGACGCCTGGTCGTAGTACGGAGCGAGTTCGCTCTTCCAGTCGGTGATGTGCGCCCAACTGCGGTCGGAGTAGAAGCTGTCCGGCGGCATGTAGAGGGTGTTGGCGTAGACGAGCGAGCCCCCGCCCACGCCGGCGCCGCTGAGGACGAGCACGTTCTTCAGCAGCGTCATGCGCAAGATTCCGGTGCACCCGGCGGCGGGGTTGAACAGATAGTCGCGTACGTGCCAGGAGTTCTTGGGCAACTCGTCGTCTGTGAAGCGGCGCCCTGCTTCGAGGACGCCGACGCGATAGCCCTTCTCGGTGAGACGCAGGGCGCTGACACTGCCGCCGAAGCCGGAGCCGACGACGATCACGTCGTAGTGAAAGCGGTTGTCGGGCACTGGCGTTGGTGGCTTGGCCGACTGGGTCGCGCGCTCCGGTTCGGGCGCTGGGGTGGGGTGTGGTCGGGCCGTGGACATGAGGACTCCAGGCGGAACAACGTCGTTGTGGGCTCGTCACTCTCGCGCCCTATTGGCGCCCCGTCAAGAAGTCTCGGCAATCCCTGTCCGCTCTATTGACGACCCGCCAGTAAGCGCCCCACAGTGACACCACTCTCCCGTGGCACCGTCGCCCGGCTCCGCCCGGCAGCGCCGTGCCCGTCAGCCCCATCCTTCGAAGGAGACTGCCGGTGTCTCGTGGTCGTCCGCCGTCAACTGCGGCCCTTTCGCCCGCCCGAGACTCCCGGAGCCTCGCGCAACGCCCCACGAAATCGACGTTGGTCCACGACCGTTTCGGCAGCGGCGAGGCCATCATCCTTCTGCACGGTGTTGGCAGTCGGCGCGGCGTGTGGTCGCCGGTCAGCGATCTGCTCGCGGCCCACCACGACGTGGTGGCCGTGGACTTCCCGGGATTCGGCGACTCACCTTCGGACGCGCGCGCCGACGGCAGCATCGAAGCGTATGCGACGTGTATCGAGGAACTGATTGCGGAGCTCGGGATCCAACACCCGCATGTCGTAGGCAACTCGATGGGTGGCGCGGTGGCGCTCGAACTCGGACGACGCGGTGTCGCGCGATCGGTCGTAGCCTTCGCGCCCATCGGTTTCTGGCGCCGGCCGGGACTTATCTGGACCAGGACGGCGGTACGGACGATGCGGGCGGTCTCCCGTCCCCTGCGACCGTTGCTCCCTGCACTTGCCCGATCTCGCACCGCCCGTGGGCTGTTGTTCGGCACCTTCTACGGCAGGCCTCGCCAACTCGACAGGACCCGCGGTCTCGCCGACGTCGAGGGCCTGGTGAGTGCCGCGGGTGTGGACTCGGCGCTCGACGGATTCGGGCGCTGGCGCCTTGGGACGCCCGGCCGGCTCACCGAGATTCCCGTGACGATCGCCTGGGGATCACGCGACGTGCTACTCACCTACTCCACCCAGGCGCGCCGCGCCCGATGGCTCGTGCCCTGGGCGCGGCATGTCAGCCTCGACGGCTGCGGCCATCTGCCCTTCCCCGACGACCCGGCCGCGTGTCTGGCCGCCGTACTCGAGACGACGCACGCCACCGGCCCGAACCATTCGACCGTCGGCACCCGGGCAACGGGGGTACCCCGATGACGACTTCAGCCGAAGCGGAAACGGAAGCAGCGCAGGCCACAGCGACCTTCACCTCCACGGACCCTGCCACCGGAAAGACGGTCGCCGAATTCCCCGTGTGCTCCTCCGCCGACATCGACGCCGCAGTGGCAACAGCCCGCACGGCGGCTGTGTGGTGGACGGGGCTCCGGCCCGCCGAGCGCGAGAGGTACCTGCTGGACTGGGCGGGCGCCATCTGGTCGCGTCGCGAGGAGCTTGCCGATCTCCTGCACCGCGAGAACGGCAAGACCCTGGACGACTGCCTGATCGAGACCGTCATGGCACTGGAGCATCTGCGCTGGGCGGCGCGCAACGCCGAACGGGTGCTCCGCACACGACGTGTGAACACCGGTCTGCTCATGGTCAACCACTCGGCGACGGTGCAGCGGTTGCCGCTCGGGGTGATCGGCGTGATCGGCCCGTGGAACTACCCGCTCTACACGCCGATGGGTTCGATCGCCTATGCGCTGGCGGCTGGGAACGCGGTGGTCTTCAAGCCCAGCGAGTACACCCCGGCCGTCGGCGCGTGGCTCGCGCGCTCGTTCGCCGAGGCTGTGCCGTCGGCGCCTGACGGGCTGCTCACCGTCGTCACCGGAGACGCTTCGACCGGGGCAGCGCTGTGCCACTCGGGCGTCGACAAGATCGCGTTCACCGGTTCGACTCCCACCGGACGGGCGGTCATGGCGGCCTGTGCGCAGTCCTTGACCCCGGTCGTCCTCGAGTGCGGCGGCAAGGACGCCGTCGTGATCGCCGAGGACGCCGATCTCAACGCCGCGGCGCACGCCGTCGCCTGGGGATCCATGAGCAACGGCGGCCAGACGTGCGTCGGTGTCGAGCGCGCCTACGTCGTCGCCTCGGTCCGCGACGCCTTCGTCGACAGGCTGCGGGCAGCGCTCGCCGGCGTCCACTCCGGTTCCGACCACAACGCCAGCTACGGCCCCATGACGACGCAACAGCAGGCCGACATCGTGCGTGCCCATGTCTCCGACGCGCTCGCGCGCGGCGCGAAGGCCGTCCACGGCAACCCGCAGGCGGACCGCGGCCGGTATGTCGACCCCCTGGTGCTGCTGGACGCACCGGAGGACAGTCTGGCCGTCGCCGAGGAGACCTTCGGCCCCACGGTCACCGTCACCACCGTCGCCGATGTCGACGAGGCGGTCCGGTTGGTCAACGCGAGCCGGTTCGGGCTCGCCGGGGCGGTGTTTTCCCGCCGACGCGGTCAGGAGATCGCCTCCCGGCTCGATGTCGGGGTCGTCACCGTCAACGCCGTCATGTCCTTCGCCGGCATTCCGGGGGTGCCGCTGGGCGGCAGCCGGGACAGCGGTTTCGGCCGGGTGCACGGCGCCGAGGGCCTGCGGGAGTTCACCCGCACGCGCGGCATCACCCACAAACGCTTCTCGACGCCCGGGATGGACGTCATGACCCTGCGGCGGACCCGGATCACGATCGCCCTGACGCGTCGCGTCGCGGGTCTGCTCAACTCCCGTACTCCCAGGGATATCAAAGGACGACCGAGTGATGAAGCCTGAACCCCGCACCATGTGCGAAGCGTTCCAGCGGACCGCCGCGCGCTACCCGACCGAGATCGCGCTGCGCACGGTAGGCGACGCGACGACGGTCAGCTGGACCGACTACGCACAGCGCGTGCGATCGCTGGCCGAAGGCTTGGCCGCGCTGGGCGTCGGCCACCGCGACACCGTGGCGATCATGTTGCGCAACCGGCCCGAGTTCCACATCGTCGACGCCGCCGCGATGCATCTGGGCGCCGTTCCCTTCTCCGTGTTCAACACGTCCTCGCCCGAGCAAGTCGCCTGGCTCGTAAGCGAGTCGGGCACCCGAGTCGTGGTGACCGAGCAGCTGTTCCTGCCCGTCGTCACCCCACCGGCGGCCGCCTCGGGTGCCACCGTCATCACCGTCGACGGCTCCGCCGATGGCACCCTCGACCTCGCCGACGTCGCGTCGCGCACCGCCGACGGATTCGACTTCGAGGCCACCTGGCGGTCGGTGCGGCCCGACGACATCCTCACGCTGATCTACACCTCCGGCACCACGGGCCGGCCGAAGGGCGTCGAGATCACCCACCGAGCCGAACTCGCCGAGTGCGCCGCGACGAACAAGCTGTTCGGAGTACGGCCGGGCGACCGCTTTGTCTCTTTCCTACCTTCCGCTCACATCGCGGACCGGTGGTCGGCGCACTACACGCAGATGACCGCGGGCACGCAGGTAACGACCGTCGGCAACCCGCGCGACATCGCGGCAGCGCTCGTCGACGCCCGGCCCCATGTGTTCGGGGCCGTACCGCAGGTGTGGCAGCGCCTGTACAACGCCGTACGCGCGGTGCTGAACGAGGCGGCCGCCACCGAGGGCAACGAGGCGCGGCGCGCGGCCCTGACCGGCGTACTCGATATTGGTCTGCGTTACGCGACCGGGCTCGACCAGGGAAGTCTCACCCCTGAGCTCAAGGCGATGTGGCAGCAGCTCGACGCCGGCATCCTGACCGGTCTACGGACCCGCATGGGACTGGACCAGGTACGCGTGGCGATCTCGGGCGCGGCTCCCATCGCCCCCGCTCTCCTGCTGGGCCTGCGTGGTCTCGGAATCCCGGTCAGCAACGTGCTGGGCATGTCCGAGCTGTCCGGCACGACGACCTACTCTCCGCCGGGCGAGGCATCCGCCGCTTCGGTGGGCAGGCCGATCCCGGGCGTCGAGGTGTCACTCGGTAAGGACGGTGAACTCCTGGTGCGCGGCGAAGTCGTCATGCGCGGCTACCGGGACGCCCCGGAGGCGACCGCCGCCGCCGTCGACAACGACGGGTGGCTGCACACCGGGGACATCGCGACGCTGAGTCCGGACGGCGCGGTCACCATCGTGGACCGCAAGAAGGACCTGATGATCAGCTCCGGCGGCAAGAACCTGTCGCCGTCGGCCATCGAGGGCACCCTCCTGTCGCACTGCCCACTGCTGGCCCACGCCGCACTGATCGGTGACGCCCGGCCATTCGTCACCGCGCTTCTGGTGCCGGATCCCGAGGCGCTGACCGTCTTCGCCACCGAGCATGCCCTGGACGCCGATCCGGCGGACCTGCCCGCGCATCCGACGGTGCTCGCGGCCGTCACGGCCGGCGTACAGCGCGCCAACGCCGCGCTGTCCGGACCCGAGCAGGTCCGCGACCACACCGTGCTCGCCGAGGTCTGGGAGCCGGGAAGCGAGGTCCTCACCCACACTCGCAAACTGCGGCGCGGCCCGATCAACGAGCGCTATGCCCCGCACATCGAGGCCATGTACGCCGCGTACGCAGCCAAGGCCAGTGCCGCTCCGACCGTGCGCTGAAGTTCCGCCCACCGCCCGCACCCGTCCGTTCCCCCTCCAGGAGGGCACCATGTCCAACTTCACGAGACGATCCCGGCGTCCGGCCCCGGGCGAGGGCGCCACCCGGTGGAGGCGGTCAAGTCTCCTGCTGTTGCCGTCCGTCGCCGCGGTCGCGGCGATGACCGTCGCCATGGCCGAAGGGGCACTCGCGGCCAGCATCGGCGTCTCGGGCCAGCAGTTCAAGGTCACCGCCGCACAGGTCGACGGCAGCCAGGTGGCCGGCTTCCCTGCGTCGGTCAGGTCCGCGGACGGCAAGGAACTCGAGACGATCCGACTCGGCTTCCAGTCGGCACTGCTGAAGAAACTCTGCCTGACTCAGGTCGCCCACATACCGCTCATCGGAGATGTCACGCTCACCTTGAAGTCAGGAGGCAGTGAACCCGTCGCCGTCACCGACTTCATCGCCGACGCCACTCAGGTCCTCGGCGAGAAGGGCAAGCTCTCCGACGTCGAGGTCGGAGTCGACGCCTCGAGACTGACCCGGGCCGTGGAAGGCGGACGTGGTCCCCAGGGCCGCTTCGGACTGCAGGCCTCGGCGCTCTCCCTCCAGGACTTCGAGACCACCGCCCAAACGCTGACCAGTGGTAGCTTCACGCTCTCCGGACTCGATCTGAACGTCAAGCGCGGATCTGTCGCATGCGGCTGACGACCCGACGGGCGGCCTTCCGCCACTGGCGGCGTACGCGGCCCTTCTGGGCCGGCCTGTTCGTCATGGCGGGAGGCATGTTCATCATCGCGCCGCCGCTGGCACCGATAAAAGCCATGCTCACCGGCGGACCCGCGGTCACAACAGGTGTCGCCGTCGGCGTGATCCTCGTCGCGGCGGGCGTGGTGTTCTGGATCCGCCCGGTCCAGCGCGTCTTCACCTCCGTCGTCGCGGCCGCGTTCTCCGTCATCTCCTTCGCGACGACGAACTTCGGCGGCCTGGGCATCGGGATGCTCCTCGGCATCATCGGATCGAGCATGGCGTTCGGCTGGCGTGAGATTCCACCGGCCGAGGGTGCCCGGGACGACGGCGAAGCCGGGGACCAGCCGGACGGCGGCGAACCAAGGCGGTGGGGTGTCCCGGACGACGAGCGTAGGGATGAAAAACCTCCGTCGGACGGGGACGCGGGCGAGCCTGATCCGACGCGCGTCGTGGACCTCGATATTTCCGTCACCTCACAGGGCGCCGGCACAGCCGCCGGAGACCCGGGGCCCGTGCACCGGCTTGGGAGCATGCGACAGCCACAGCCACGACGGCGCCTGCTGCGCGGCGCGGCGGCCGCCACAGCGGTCACGGCACTGGGCGTCATCGCAGCCGCACCGGCCCACGCACAGGCATGCCTGCCGTCCGGCATCCCGTGGCCGAGTTGGTGGAGTCCGGCTCCGCCCGCATGCACCGGGCCGATGACGCTTGGGGACATGTCACAGACTTCCGCTACTGCGGCTGCTTCCGCGCCGCCGAGGAGTCCCGACCCGGCTGAGACGCCACCCGCCTCACCGCACGTGGGAGCCACTTCCGCTCCCCCGTCCCTCGCTGACGCTCCTGGCACCCCGGCCAAGAGCCCCGGTCCAGACGAACCGATTCCTTCGCCCTCCGAGTCGACTCCCGCCCCCAAGGCGTCCGGTGACATCACCTACCAGCCGGTTCCACCCGCAACGGAACAGGCCGACGACGGTCCACTGCCCGCCCGCATCGCACCCACCATCAGCGCCGACCGACTCGACGCCAACGCACTGCAGATCAAGGGCAGCCGTTGGCTGGAGACTCCCACCGGACGCACCAAGGTGCTCGTGCTGCACGCGACGTCGATCACCTTGACGAACTACCAACTGACCACGGCCCAGTCCGGTCCGGGTCTGACGCTGCGCTTCGATGTCACCGTGAACGACGTGGACCTGTACATGGCTTCACTCAGCGGCGTCCTACGCATCGCCGGCCTGCCGCTGCGCATCTCGCTATCGGCCGATCTGATTCCCGACTTCCTGCCGTTGGACATCACGCTGCCTCAACTGTCCCTCGACACCGTCGAAGCAAAACAGACTCTGATCGTCAGCCCGGACGCCACGTTCACCGGTCTGAAGATCGTCTCCCGCGCTGGCGAACCGGACGAATGAGGCACTCGCCGAAACTGCGGCACAATGCGCGCGCCCACACCGAACACACCATCGCCCCGGCCACCGACGGGCCATACCTCTCGGCGGCCGAGGCCCGCGGCGGGGTAGTCAAGGAGATCCACGCCCGTTACGCGTGACGCAGCCCAGGTCATGCGGTCGATCCTGCGGTCCTTGTCCTGGCGGAGGACCGAAGGAAACGAGACGCCCGGGTGGGGATCAGTCCTTGATTTCGCAGATGGGGGCGCCGGAGGTGAGGGAGGCGCCGACTTCGGCGGCGAGGCCCGTGATGGTGCCGGCCTTGTGGGCGTTGAGGGGCTGTTCCATCTTCATGGCCTCCAGGACGACGACCAGGTCGCCCTCCTTGACCTCCTGGCCCTCCTCGACGGCCACCTTGACGATGGTGCCCTGCATCGGGGAGGCGAGGGTGTCGCCGGAAGCCACCGGACCCGACTTCTTGGCGGCGCGCCGTTTGGGCTTGGCGCCGGCCGCGAGGCCGGTGCGGGCCAGGGACATGCCCAGCGAGACGGGCAGGGAGACTTCCAGGCGTTTACCGCCGACCTCGACGACGATCGTCTCGCGGTCCGTGTCGTCGTCCGCCTCGGTGTCTGTGGGAGCGGCGAAGGGCTTGATGTCGTTGGCGAACTCCGTCTCGATCCACCGGGTGTGGACCGTGAACGGAGCCTCGGAGGCGGTGAGTTCGGGGGCGAAGGCGGGGTCGGTGACCACGGCTCGGTGGAAGGGGATGGCGGTGGCCATGCCCTCGACCTGGAACTCCGCCAGCGCGCGGGCGGCGCGCTGCATGGCCTGGGCACGGGTGGCGCCGGTGACGATCAGCTTGGCCAGGAGCGAGTCCCAGGCCGGGCCAATGACGCTGCCGGACTCGACGCCCGCGTCCAGGCGGACCCCGGGGCCGGTGGGCGGGGCGAAGGTGGTGACGGTGCCGGGGGCGGGCAGGAAGCCGCGGCCCGGGTCCTCGCCGTTGATGCGGAACTCGATGGAGTGGCCGCGCAGTTCGGGGTCGCCGTAGCCGAGTTCCTCGCCGTCGGCGATGCGGAACATCTCGCGCACGAGGTCGATGCCGGCGACCTCCTCGGTGACCGGGTGCTCCACCTGGAGGCGGGTGTTGACCTCCAGGAAGGAGATCGTGCCGTCCTGGCCGACCAGGAACTCGACGGTCCCGGCGCCGACATAGCCGGCCTCCTTCAGGATCGCCTTGGAGGAGGAGTACAGCTCCGCGACCTGCGCCTCGGAGAGGAACGGCGCGGGCGCCTCCTCGACGAGCTTCTGGTGGCGGCGCTGGAGGGAGCAGTCACGCGTGGAGACGACGACCACGTTGCCGTGGGAGTCGGCCAGGCACTGGGTCTCCACGTGGCGGGGCTTGTCGAGGTAGCGCTCGACGAAGCACTCGCCGCGCCCGAAGGCGGCGACCGCCTCGCGGACCGCGGACTCGTAGAGTTCGGGGACCTCTTCGAGGGTCCGGGCGACCTTCAGACCACGTCCGCCACCGCCGAAGGCGGCCTTGATCGCGATCGGCAGCCCGTGCTGCTCGGCGAACGCGACGACCTCGTCCGCGCCGGAGACCGGGTCGGGCGTGCCGGCGACCAGCGGCGCACCGGCGCGCTGGGCGATGTGCCGGGCGGCGACCTTGTCGCCGAGGTCGCGGATGGCCTGCGGGGGCGGGCCGATCCAGGTCAGCTGGGCATCCAGGACGGCCTGGGCGAAGTCGGCGTTCTCGGAGAGGAAGCCGTATCCGGGGTGGATCGCATCCGCTCCGGAGTCCTTGGCGGCTTGCAGCACCTTGGCGATGTCGAGATAGCTGGTCGCCGGGGTGTCACCGCCCAGGGCGAACGCCTCATCCGCGGCGCGGACATGCAGAGCCTCCCGGTCCGGCTCGGCGTACACGGCCACGCTCGCGATCCCGGCATCCCGGCAGGCCCGGGCAACGCGGACAGCGATTTCGCCACGGTTGGCGATGAGCACCTTGTTCATCACACGTACTCCAAGGCGCCATCGTGGATCATGACGCTGAGCTGGTCGACAGTCTCGACGATCCCGCTCATGTCCGCGCCTGGGGTGAAGACGGCGTGGACACCCATGGCCTCAAGGGCGCGGGCGTCCGCGTCCGGGATGATGCCGCCGATCAGAACACGGATGTCGGCGGCGTCTTCCTCGGCGAGCAGGCTGATCACCTTCGCCACGATCGACAGGTGGGCACCCGAGAGGATGGAGAGCCCCACGATCTGCGTGTCCTCGGCGATGGCGCTGGCGACGATCTGCTCCGGTGTCTGATGCAGACCCGTGTAGACGACTTCGTATCCGGCGTCACGCAACGCCCGGGCGATGACCTTCGCGCCTCGGTCGTGGCCGTCGAGTCCGGGCTTGGCGATCAGGACCCGGGCACGCGGTGTCGCGGTGCCGCTGGGATGTTTCCGGGTTTCCAGGGCTTTCATGATCTCTCCGGTGGAATGGTCAGCTGGGGAGGACAGAGGCATACCAAGCACCTGGGCCAGGTCGCGGCGATACGTTCAGGAGGCGGTTGCGGGCGGCCCATTCGCTGCCGCGACGTGGCACAGAAATGGCGGTCGTCTGACGGACGGCCAGGAGAGCCGTCACCAGAGCAGCCAGCTCTTCAGGGGTGACGGTGCCCCGGGTCAGTCGGATCGTGCACAGGGCGGTCCCCGTCCCGGATGCGGGCACCGAGACTTCCACGGTGGGTGCGGTGGCTGTCATAGCGGGATGTTGCCGTGCTTCTTCGGGGGCAGGGACTCGCGCTTGGTACGGAGCTGGCGTAGGCCGCGGACGACGTGGCGGCGGGTGTCGGACGGGAGGATCACGGAGTCGATGTAGCCGCGCTCGGCCGCGATGTAGGGGTTGAGGAGGGTGTCCTCGTACTCGCGGATCAACCGGGCGCGGACCGTCTCCAGATCCTCACCGTTCGCCTCGGCCTCGGCGATCGTGCGGCGGTGCAGGATGTTGACCGCGCCCTGGGCGCCCATGACGGCGATCTGGGCGGTCGGCCAGGCGAGGTTGAGGTCCGCGCCCAGGTGCTTGGAGCCCATGACGTCGTAGGCACCGCCGAAGGCCTTGCGGGTGATCACGGTGATCAGCGGGACCGTGGCCTCCGCGTAGGCGTAGATCAGCTTGGCGCCGCGACGGATGATGCCGTCGTGCTCCTGGTCGACGCCCGGGAGGAAGCCGGGGACGTCCACGAAGGTGATGACCGGGATGTTGAAGGCGTCGCAGGTGCGGACGAAGCGGGCCGCCTTCTCGGAGGCGGTGATGTCGAGGCAGCCGGCGAACTGCATCGGCTGGTTGGCGACGATGCCGACCGGGTGCCCCTCCACACGGCCGTACCCGGTGAGGATGTTCGGCGCGAACAGCGCCTGCGTCTCGAAGAACTCGGCGTCGTCCAGGACGTGTTCGATCACCGTGTGCATGTCGTACGGCTGGTTCGCGCTGTCCGGCACGATCGTGTCCAGCTCACGGTCCTCGTCGGTGAGATCGAGGTCCGCCTCCTCCGGGTAGACCGGCGCCTCGGAGAGGTTGTTGGACGGCAGGTACGACAGCAGCTGCTTGACGTACTCGACGGCGTCCTTCTCGTCCCCGGCCATGTGATGCGCCACACCGGAGACGGAGTTGTGGGTCCTGGCCCCGCCCAGCTCCTCGAAGCCGACGTCCTCACCGGTGACGGTCTTGATGACGTCCGGGCCGGTGATGAACATGTGCGAGGTCTGGTCGACCATGACGGTGAAGTCGGTGATGGCGGGCGAGTACACGGCACCACCCGCGCAGGGGCCCACGACCAGCGAGATCTGCGGGATGACACCGCTCGCGTGGGTGTTACGGCGGAAGATCTCGCCGTACGCGCCGAGGGAGGCCACACCTTCCTGGATCCGCGCACCACCCGAGTCGTTGATGCCGATGACCGGACAGCCGGTCTTCAGCGCGAAGTCCATGACCTTGACGATCTTCTGGCCGTAGACCTCGCCCAGGGCGCCGCCGAAGACGGTGAAGTCCTGGGAGAACACGGCGACGGGGCGGCCGTCGACCGTGCCGTACCCGGTGACGACCCCGTCGCCGTACGGGCGGTTGTTCTCCAGACCGAAGTTGGTGGAGCGGTGTCGGGCGAACTCGTCCAACTCCACGAAGGAGCCCTCGTCGAGCAGCAGGTCGATGCGCTCACGGGCCGTCAACTTGCCCTTGGCGTGCTGCTTCTCGACGGCACGTTCGGAGCCGGCGTGCGTCGCTTCGTCGACGCGGTGCTGCAGGTCCGCGAGCTTGCCCGCGGTCGTGTGGATGTCGATGCCGTCCACTGGAGTGAACTCGGCGGTCATCGCTTGCTCCCGTTCCTACCTGGGGCACGGAACTCGCGCCCTGGAAAACTGATCCCGTTGATCAGCGGGTCAGAAGGTGTCGAGGGGCACGTACACGCCCCATACGTCGCGCAGGGCATGGGAGACCTCGCCGCCCGTGGCGCGCAGTCGCAGGGCCTCGCGCATCGGGACCAGGACGTTGTCGGTGCCCTGGGCGGCGACGCGCACGGCGTCGAGGGCACGGTCGACGGCGTCGTTGTCGCGTTCCTTGCGCAGGGCCGCGAGGCGCTCGCACTGGTCGACCTCGATCTGGGGGTCGACGCGCAGTGGCTCGTAGGGCTCCTCCTCGTCGAGGACGAACCTGTTCACTCCGACCACGGTCCGCTCCGACTTGTCGATCTCCAGTGCGATCCGGTAGGCGGAGCGTTCGATCTCCGCCTTCTGGAAGCCCTGCTCGATGGCCGACACAGCGCCGCCCCGGTCTTCGACAGCCTGGATCAGCTCCAGCGCGGCCGCTTCGATGTCGTCGGTCATCGACTCCATGACGTACGACCCGGCGAAGGGGTCCACCGTCGCGGTCACATCGGTTTCGTAGGCGATGATCTGCTGCGTGCGCAGGGCGAGTCGCGCCGCCTTCTGCGTGGGCAGGGCGATGGCCTCGTCATAGGAGTTGGTGTGCAGTGACTGGGTCCCGCCGAGCACCGCGCCCAAGCCCTGCAGGGCGACACGGACAAGGTTGACCTCGGGCTGCTGTGCCGTCAGCTGGACCCCGGCGGTCTGGGTGTGGAAACGCAGCATCTGCGACTTGGGGTTCTTGGCCTTGAACTCGTCGCGCATGATCCTGGCCCAGATGCGTCGTGCCGCACGGAACGTCGCGATCTCCTCCAGAAGCGTGGTCCGGGCGACGAAGAAGAACGACAGACGAGGTGCGAAGTCGTCGATGTCCAGGCCTGCGGCAAGCGCGGTCCGCACGTACTCCTTGGCATTGGCGAGGGTGAACGCGATCTCCTGCACGGGCGTCGCCCCGGCCTCGGCCATGTGGTAGCCGGAGATGGAGATCGTGTTCCAGCGAGGTATCTCCTGGTGGCAGTAGGCGAAGATGTCGCTGATCAACCGCAGTGATTGCTTCGGCGGATAGATGTAGGTGCCGCGGGCGATGTACTCCTTGAGCACGTCGTTCTGGATGGTGCCGGTCAGCTGGTCGCCCGCGACTCCCTGCTCGGCCGCGACCAGCTGGTACATCAACAGCAGGGTGGAGGCGGGGGCGTTGATCGTCATCGACGTCGACACCTTGTCCAGGGGCAGGCCGCTGAACAGTGTCCGCATGTCCTCGATCGAGTCGATCGCGACGCCGACCTTGCCCACCTCACCGCGGGCGATGGCCTCGTCGGAGTCGTAACCCATCTGAGTCGGCAGGTCGAACGCCACGCTCAGGCCGCCCGTACCGGCGCCGACCAGTTCGTGGTAGCGCTCGTTCGACTCCTTCGCCGTGCCGAACCCAGCGTACTGGCGCATGGTCCAGGGACGCCCCGTGTACATCGACGGGTACACACCCCGCGTGAACGGGAACTGCCCCGGAGTGCCCAGCTTGGCTGCCGCGTCGAAGCCGTCCAGTTCGGCGCCATCGTAGAGCGGCTGGATCGGCAAATCTGACTCGCTGCGTGAAGCGGCACCCACGGGGAACCTCCATTCGGTACTCGATCCCCTATAGACGGTACTGAGTACCATCGATTGAGGCAAGCCCGAGAAATTGGCAGTCAGGCCCGGAGACCAGGAAGGATGTGCGCTCATGAGCAAGCCACCCGCACGGACCCGACTCGCCGACGCCGCCTTCGCACTCTTCGACGAGCGCGGCTACGAGCAGACGACGGTCGACGACATCGCGGAGCGGGCCGGTGTCGGACGCACGACGTTCTTCCGGAACTACGGGTCCAAGGAAGCCGTGATCTTCCCCGACCACGACCGTCTGCTCGACCTCATCCGGGACCGATTGGCGACCTCGAACCACAGCACCGCCCTGGTCGCCGTGTCCGACGCGGTCCGCCTCGTCTTGCTGCACTACATCGACGAAGGCGACCTGGCCCGTCGGCGGTACGCGCTCACCAGCAAGGTGTCCGCACTCCGCGACCGCGAGATCGCCAGTGTGGCTCGCTACCAGCGGCTGTTTCGCGAGTTCATCTCGGACTGGATGGGAGACACCGCGGAATCGGCCTCACTCAGGGCCGAGCTCATGGCCGCGGCCGTCGTCGCGGCCCACAACCATGTGCTGCGCCGCTGGCTCCGAGGAGAGTCCGCCGACCCCGTCGGCGAGGTGGACGAGGCCATGCGCGAGGTGCTCGCACTCTTCCCCACGCCTCGGTCCCGACCCGCTACCGGCGACGACGGCACCACCGTCGTCGCGTTCCGAAGCGGACAGGACATCGACGCGTTGCTGCCGTCGCTGCGACGCCTCATCGAAGGGGGTCCTGAGCAATGAGCGGCGTCCTCTCCGTCGGGGTGCTGCCCGCACACTGACGCGCGTCCCTTCCCGACACGGCCGAGACACGGAAGGCGCCCAGCGGCAGCCTCATACCTTGAGAGGCCACCGCTGGGCTCATGGGTTGCGCCGATCCCGTCCCCACAGGCCGGCGCGGTCCGGGGCCGTGCGCCGCTCAAGCGCGGCCCCGGAGTGGTGGGGGACTCAGACGCGCGTCAACTCGCGCTTCTCGTCCGGGCCCTGACCCAGGTCCTGGGATGATTCGCTCAGGTGCTTGGTCAGTTGTTCGCCTTCCACGTCCACGTTGGGCAGTGCCTTGGCGAGCCATTTCGGCAGCCACCAGGCACGGTGCCCGAGCAGGGCGAGCACGGCCGGGACGATCGTCATGCGGACGACGAAGGCGTCGAAGAGGACCGCCACGGCGAGGCCGAAGCCGACCATCTTGACCATCGCCTCGTTCGACCCGATGAAACCGGCGAAGACGCTGATCATGATGAGTGCGGCGGCGGTGACGACCCGTGCCCCGTGCTGGAAGCCGGTGACGATGGCCTGCCCCGGGCTCTCGCCGTGGACGTACGCCTCCCGCATCCGGGTGACCAGGAAGACCTCGTAGTCCATGGCTAGGCCGAAGACGACGCCCACCATGAAGATCGGCATCATGCTCATGATCGGGCTGGTCTCCTCGACGCCTATCAGGCCGGCGAGCCAGCCCCACTGGAAGACCGCGACGACGGCACCGAGCGCGGCCATCACCGAGAGCAGGAAGCCGAGCGCCGCCTTGAGCGGAACCAGGATCGAGCGGAAGACCAGCATCAGCAGCACGAAGGCTAGTCCGACGACGAGCCCGAGGTAGGGCACGAGTGCGTCGTTGAGTTTCTGCGACACGTCGACCTTCATGGCCGCGAGGCCGGTGACCATGACGTTGTCGCCTGTTTGGTCGCGGATGCCGGCGAGCAGATCCTCGGTCCTGGTGCTCTCGGGACCGGTACCCGGGACGACCGTCAGGATGGCGGTCGTCCCGGCCTTGTCGTACGTGGCGGGGGTGACAGCGGAGACGTTCTTCAACCCGGTGAGGGTCTTGCTCACCTGTGCAGCCTCGGTCTTCACATTGCCGCCGTCCGCGGCGTCGACGGTGACGAGGAGCGGGCCGTTGACGCCGGGGCCGAAGCTGTCGGCGAGCATGTCGTAGGCCCTGCGCTGGGTGGTGCTGGTGGGCTGTGTGCCGTCGTCGGGCAGGCCCATCTTCAGGCTCGCGGCGGGGATGGCGATCACCCCGAGGGCGACCACGGCGGTCAGCAGCGCTGTCACCGGGCGGCGCATGACGAAGTTGGCCCAGCGGGTGCCCATGTTCGGCTTGCCGTCCTGGTCGACGGCCTGGTCGGTCCTCTTGCGCGCCTTGCCGCTGAGCACACGCCTGCCCGCGAAGCCGAGCAGGGCAGGGATGAGGGTGAGGGCGATGACCACGGCGATGGCGACCGTGCCCGCGGCGGCGAACCCCATCTTGGTGAGCATGGGAATGTCGACGACGGACAAGCCGACCAGCGCGATCACGACCGTCAGGCCGGCGAAGACCACAGCCGAACCCGCGGTGCCGACCGCCCGGCCCGCCGCCTCCTGCGGCTCACGCCCCTCGGCGAGTTCGCCCCGATAGCGGGAGACGATGAACAGGGCGTAGTCGATACCGACCGCCAGGCCGATCATCGAGGCGAGCGTGGGGGTGGTGCTGGAGAGGTCGAGGACCTCCGTGAGCGCCATGATGAAGCCGACACCGACACCGACACCGATGATCGCGGTGAGCAGCGGCAGTCCGGCTGCGACCAACGAGCCGAAGGCGATGACCAGGACGAGAGCAGAGATGGCGAGCCCGATGATCTCGGCGGAACCGGTCTCCGGCACCTCTGCCATCGCGGTGCCGCCGGCCTCGACGGTCAGCCCGGCGTCGCGGCCCTGTTCGAGGACCGTGTCGAGGGTGTCCTTTGACGTGTCGGACAACTCGTTGAACTGCACCGAGTACGTCGCCGCGATGTAGGCGGTAGTGCCGTCCTCGCTGACCGCGCCAGCCTTGAACGGGTCCAGGACACTGGTGACTTGCTTGTTTCCGCGGCCGAGCTCGGTCACGGCCTCCTCGACGGCCGCCTTGTTGTCGGTGGCCGTGATCTTCTGTCCGTCCGGAGCCCGGAAGACGATGTTGGCCTGGGCGCCGTCCGCGTGCAGGTCCGGGAAGCGTTCGTCCAGCAGGTCGAAGGCCTTCTGCGCTTCGGTGCCGGGGATGGAGAAGCTGTTGTTGCCGGTGGTGTTGGCGCTGGCGGCGCCGATTCCGACGACGGCGAGCAGTGCCACCCAGAGCAGGGCGACGAGTCGTCGACGGCGGTAGGAGAACCGGCCGAGTTTGTAGAGGAAGGTGGCCACGAGTGCGTACTCCCGGTCAGGTCGTTCGGAGCAAAAGAAGGCATGGGGTATCAGCCCGACGACGTGAGCGGTGCGCCAGGTAGGGCTTGAAGAAGGTTCTGAGGGGGCCGTACGCCGGTGTACGGAGGATCAGAGGCCGAGGGCGGGGAGGACCACGGCGTCGATGTAGCGGCGGAGGAAGGGTGGACCGATCGGCTGCGCCTCGGTCAACGGGTGGGCGAAAAAGGCGCCGATCAGCATGTGGGGGACGTACTCCAGGGCGGGAGTGTCCGCACGGAGTTCAGCTCGGCCGACTGCCCGCCGCAGCAGTGCGTCGAGTCCGGTCAGCTCGGGATCGATGAGCAGATGCCGCAACGCCTCAAGGAGATCGGGGTTGGAGTTCACGGCGTGGATCAGGCCCCGCATCAGCGCGGAGTCCTTCTCCAGCCGCCCGTTGTCCATCCGCACCATCTCGTGGAAGTCACCGCGCAGGGAGCCGGTGTCGATGTCGGCGAGGTCCACGGCCTTGTTGTGGCGCAGCGCCTTGGCGACCAGCTCCGGCTTGCCGGTCCACTGACGGTAGAGGGTGGCCTTGCTGCAATGGGTGCGCGTGGCAATGGCGTCCATGGTCATTGCGTCGTAACCGACTTCCCGCAGCAGGACAAGGACCGCTTCGTACAACTCGGCCTCGCGCTCAGGGGTGAGGCGAGAGCGACGCACCCCTGTCGCAGGCCGCGGTTCCACCGGAGCAGCCGAGGTCGTACGTCCAGTCACGGCTGTCATCCCTGACCCCTCCTTCGAACGAAACGGTTTCGTACGAGAAGACCGTAACCCGAAGCCCTATGAATACGAAACCGTTTCGGTAGTGGAATAGGTCACGCGGCATCCACAGGCCCCACTGCACAACTGGCCGGCCACTCCGGCCGTCTCTGCTCCCTTGCTCCACCTGCGAAACTGGACCGGGAGCAGACGTGGGAGACACACATGGCAAGCACATCACCGGTCGCGGCGAAGCCTGGGCGCCCCCGCGACCCTGGCGCAGACGACCGCATCCTCCAGGCGGTCGTCGACGAACTCGCCGAGACCGGGGTCGCCGGCTTCCGGATCAACTCCGTCGCCGCCCGCGCCAAGGTCGCCAAGCGAACCCTCTACACCCGCTGGACCGAGCGGGACGACCTGATCCTGGCGGGCCTGTCCACCCTCTGCGTCCATCTGCGCTCACCACGCACCGGCAGCCTCGAACGCGACCTGCGACTCCTGTTCGACGAGACCGCCGACGCCCTGGACAGCCCCCGGTGGCTGATCGCGGCCCGCTGCTCCCTGGAACTGCCGGACTACCCCGAGCTCTATGCGATGTTCCAGCGCGACTGCATCGACCAGCCCCTCGCCGTCGTCGAAGACGTCCTCTACGACGCACAGCAACGCGGCGAACTGCGCACTGGCATTGACCGAACCGTGGCCGCCGAGACCTTCGCGAACTCACTCGCGGGCTTCAGCACGCACATCGCCCGGCTTCGCGGCGTCAGCGCGTACGGCGTCCGCGAACAGTTCCTGGATCTGTTCCTGCACGCGGTGCGTGCCGACACCGCCGGTTAGACGGCCCACGTCAGCCAGCTGCTGTTGCGCGTGCCATGTATGGGACCGCCGGTGCTCGGGCGGGCCGTCATGACGGCCTGCCCGTTGCCAAGGGAAGACATGTGATCGGGACGAAGGCCGCCGGCGAAGCCTCCGGTGCAGCACGATGCCCACGGGAGACATTCGCGGGAGGGGCAGGCTCCAGGCGCGCGGATGGTTCCGTCGGCTTGGGGCCGGTGACTGGCCGCGCCGAGAACGAAGCCGACCACGCGCTCGGCGTAGCGGCCACTGTTCGTCTGGAGGGCTGGCGGCACAACCTCGCGCTCCAGCCGCGTCTCCTCCTTTTCCAGGTCCCCCAGTGCCTGACCGAACAGGTCCGGGTAGATCTTGGCCTCGATCATCGCGCGCAGGCGGACGATCCCGTCCGAGCCGAAATACCTCGCGAGCATCCCCTTGGCCACCACCAGCAGGTCTCCCCGCAGGGATCCGGTGTCGAGGAGTTCGGCCGGCACCAGGCGGGATTCGAGCGCGGCGCGATGAGCTCCTCTTTGGTGGGCCACCTCCGGTAGAGCGCGGCCTTGCCCACGCAGGCGCGGCGCACCACCAGGTCCATGGTGGACCCGGCTCAACCCACTTCCCCGTACACCTCCATGGTGGTGCTGAGCACGCACGGTTCGATGTCTGGGTCGGCGCGGCGGCCCCGACATGGGGGCCTTGACCCAAGGCCGGGTAATTAGCGTTTTCACTGGTCACACGAGGCCGGGACCGATCCCACGCGCCTTATCGATGAGATCGTCAGGGTGTCCGTCGAAAAAACGGAATCTCGGTAGTCACCAACGGATTCAGTCGACGATCGGCACGGACGGGGCCCCTGACGGCATGTTGAGCGGCGTGACCACCTGAATCGCCGAGGGCAGGGAAGGGCCGTCCTCGGGCAGTGCCTTGTGCGCACGCATGATGATCTGGCAGGCGCGGCGCATGGCGCTGCGGAAGCCCATCTCGCGCTCCTCCTCGCCGAGGAAGGAGCTGCGGCTGATGGTGGTGAGCACGTTGCCGGGGCGGTTGCCGAGCCACTGGCCGAGCAGGTAGGCGGCGGTGGCGCCCGCCGCGCGGTTGTCGATGCCGACGTACGCGAGGCGGGCGCAGGCTGCTTGAGACCCCTCTGCTTGAGGACAAGGTCGTCCTCGTCAACGGCAGCAGCCAGGGCGTCGGCGCGGGCATCATGCAGACTGCCGTACGAGAAGGTGCGAGCGTCATCTTCACCGGCCGCGGGCCGAGGTCGGCGAGAAGCTCGCCGCGGACATTGAAGGGCCCTCAGCCGGTCTGTGCGAGGTCAGCCACCATCGGAGCGGCGGCATGCTGAGGGCGGCGCTGGGTGCGCCAGCGCGATTGCTCCGCGTACGGCAGGGAGAAGATGTCATACGGGGAGCTTGCCCCAAGGCCGGGTACCCCGACCGGGTGTACCGGTGTTCTGGGAGGCACGCCAAGTTGCGCGGCTGCACCATTGAGGGCCGATGTCTACCGGCCCGGTTCGGGCGGCCCATGACCGGTGCTCCTGGTCCGTCTGCCCTATGGGAAGTACCAGCCCGGCACGCTTTCCTCCGTCGATCCGGTCAGCAGGGCGAAGCGCGGATTCATGGTCGTCGGCCAGGACGTCAGGGGCCGATTCGCCCGGGACGGTGACCGGGAGCCTTACACCCTCGGGGAAAGCGACGGATACGACACCGTCGTCAGGTGGGGCACTCCCCGGGGCGAACGGATCCGTCGGCATGTTCGGAGGCAGCTACTTCGGCAATACACAACACAATGGATGGCAGCCCCCGCGAAACCACCCGCGTTGAGGCCATCGCGCCAGCGTTGGCATGGTCGGAACCCAACGACGGCCGGTTCGCCCGTGGGGCGCCACCGAGCTGAGCCTCGCTGTGCCCTGGTCACTCGTACACGGTCTCGACACCGTTATGCGCAGGGACACAGAAGACCCGGCCGGCGGCATACAGGCACTCGGCGCGCCTGCCGAATCATCGCCCCACACCAACCACGGCACCGGCCTGCCCCTGACCCGCAGCACCCCACCCCCGGCGCCCTCGCAACGGCCAATCAGGCAGCCGCGTAAGGATCAACCAACCTGACTGGCCGGTACGGCCCAGCCCAAGTGGCCGCGCACTGTGGATGTTTGCTGCCGCACCAAGACAGGCTCCAGTAATGAAGCTCACGACCCGGAGCTTCGGACAAGGTCACGGTGCAGGCCCGCCGACTCTCACGGTCCGCTGTCCGCGTCTTCCAGCTCACGCGCCACTACGTAGTCGTCCGTGGTCCTGCAGCTCACGCCGCAGCAGTTTGCCGCTGCCGGTCTTCGGCAGTTCCTCGAGAAACTCCACCTCACGCGGATACTTGTACGCCGCCAGCCGGGCCTTGCAGAAGTCGATGAGCTCCTCGGGAGTCACTTCCTTGCCGGGCCTCAGACTGACGAAGGCCTTGACGGTCTCGCCGCGGTACGCGTCGGGCACGCCGACCACGGCGGCCTCGCGCACCGCCTCGTGCTCGTACAGAACATCCTCGACCTCACGCGGCCAGACCTTGTACCCGCCGGCGTTGATCTGGTCCTTCTTACGGTCGACGACGTAGAACCAGCCGTCGGCGTCCATGTAGCCCACGTCGCCGGTGTGCAGCGCGCCGGCTCGGATCGCCCGGGCCGTCTCCTCCGGCTTCTTCCAGTACCCTGCCACGACCTGTGGGCCCGAGACGACGATCTCGCCCACCTCTCCCTGCGGCAGTTCCTCGCCGTTCTCGCCGACGATGCGCACCACCGTGTTGAAGACCGGTACCCCGACCGACAGCGCGCCGGAGGCCTGGTCCACCGGGGCGTCGGCGTGCAGGGGCACCGCGTGGCAAGGAGAGGTGGTCTCGGTCATCCCGTAGATGTTGCGGATGCACGGGCCGAACTGCTCCGCGAACGCCTTCACGGTGCTCGGGGGGATCGGCGCGCCACCGGAGTAGACCTTGATGAGCGTGGCCAGGGCGTCCCGGTCGGCATTCGGCGCGTTCATCAACGCGATGAACACGGTGATCGAACCGACCGTGAAGGTCGCCCCGGTCTCACGGATCATGTCGATCGCCAGGGTGGGCTCGAAGCGGTGGAAGAGCACCAGGGGCGCGCCCGTCAGGAGTGAGACTCCGATGTGCCCGATCAGGCCCGTGACGTGGAACAGCGGTGCCACGCCGAACACCACGTCGTCGGCACCCACGCCCATCCAGTCCCGGTACGTCTGTGCGTTGAACACCACGTTGCCATGGGTGATCAACGCACCCTTCGGCGGACCGGTGGTGCCCGACGTGTACGTCAGGACCGCCACATCGCCCGATTGCGGTGACACCGCCGGAGGGCGCTGCCCCGCGAACCCGGCGATCAGTTCACCCATGTCCCGCGCGCCCGGGCAGGCGACGGAATCGACGCCCCCGAAGGCACGCGGGTCGTTGCGGCTCTGGTGGCGCAGCTCCGAGGTGGTGATCACCAGGCCGTCGAAGACGGGGCGGACGTTGCCGTACAGGTTCTCCAGGCACACGACCGCGCTCGCTCCGGAGTCGCGCAGCAGCTCGTTCACCTCGCGCTGCTTGTACATCGGGTTCACCGACACCGCGATCCCGCCGGTCTTCCAGACCCCGAGAAGCGCTATGACGTACTGCGGCACGTTCTGCAGGTAGAGCGCGACCCGGTCACCGCCTGCCACTCCGGCGGCGAGCAGGCCGCAGGCGAACTCGTCGGAGAGCGCGTCCAGTTCCCGCAGCGTGATGACACCGTCGAAGTAGCGGATGATCGGCGCGTCCGGCGTGCGTCGCACCGACGCGGTGAACATCTCCAGCGCGTTTGCATACTCGGGCACGATGTCGTGCGGCCGACCCGTGTCGTACTGGGCGAGCCAGGGGCGCTGGTCGTAGATCGAAGTCATCGGTTGCTCCACTCAGCGGACGATGCCCGGATGCCGAGCGATCGTTCGGCCGGTACACGAACAGACATATGTTCTTAACCTTTCAGCAGCAAAAGCAAGAGGGCAAGGGCCAGATCTTGCCCTCACCGCTCAAGAAGTGTTTAGGATTCCTGAATGGAGACTTCGTCACAGGAGCAGGTGGGCGCCCGACTGCGAGCGGCCCGGAAGGCCCGCGGGATGAGTCTGCGGGCGCTCGCCGGCCGGATCGGTGTGAGCCCCGCGACCATGAGCCAGGTGGAGCTCGGGCGCACCGGGCTGTCCGTCAGCAGACTCGGTGAGATCGCCCGGGTGCTCGGGACCACCGTGGGCGATCTGATCGACGGCGCCACACCGGTAGCGCCGCCGACGCGGACACCCCGACAAGCCACGGCGACGTCGCGGTCCGCGCACGCCCAGGAGGACCCGGACTGGCGCAGCTACCCGCCACACCCCTTCGATCCGGTGCTGGAGGCGGCGCTGGCCGAGTTCCTGGAGGTCGGGTACCACGGCACCTCGGTGCGCGGCATCGCTCAGCGCTGCGGCATGTCGGTCGCCGGGCTCTACCACCATTACGCCAGCAAGCAGGAGATGCTGCGGCGGATACTCGACCTCACGATGACCGACCTGCTGCGCCGCTCCCGCGCCGCGCGGGCCGAGGGCCGCGGTCCCGCCGAGCGGTTCTGTCTGCTGGTCGAGAACCTCGCCCTGTTCCACACCCGGCGCCGCGAACTGGGGTTCGTCGGCGCCAGCGAGATGCGGTCACTGGAGCCGGACAGTCACCGGATCATCGCCGGCCTGCGCACCGAGCAGCAGTCGATGGTCGACCACGAGGTCGGTGAGGCTGTCGCCGCCGGCCTGTTCCGGACCCGGCACCCCCACGAGGCGGCCCGCGCCGTGGTGACGATGTGCACGGCCCTCTCCCAGTGGTACCGGCCCGGTGGCGAGCTCTCCCCGGAGGGGGTCGCCGCCGAGTACGTGCAGTTCGCGCTGGACCTGATGCGCTTCCAGCCGTCTCAGTGACTCCGGCTCACACCGGGCTCAGAGTTCGAGGACGAGCTTCGCCGACCGGCTTCGGGACACGCACACCATCATCACGCGCCCGGAAGCGCGCTCGGCGCCCGACAGCACGCTGTCGTGGTGCTCGGGTTCTCCTGCGAGGACAGCCGTCTCACAGGTCCCGCAGATACCCGACCGGCACAGCCACTGCACGTCCACCCCGTGCGCTTCGAGAACGTCGAGCACCGACTCACCCCGTGGCACCCGCACGGTACGCCCCGACTTCGCCAGCAGGACTTCGAAGGACCCGTCGTCCATTCCGTACCCCTTGACTGAGACATGCACCGGTGTATGTTAAGCCGAGCGTACACGCCTGTATGTTAGCGAACGTTATATAGAAGTCGAGCCAGAGCGTTCGCTTCGCTTCCTCAACGGCCGAGCGCCGTGGTCCTCGAAGGGCCACAGGCAGCCGCCGCGTTCCACAGGAGGTCAAAGATGACCACAATCGATTCCGCACCCATCAGCGCGACCGAGATCCCGGACCGCGTCCACTTCTTCATCGGCGGGGCGTGGCAGACGCCCCACGGCACTGGGCGGCACAGCGTCGTCGAGGCCGCGACGGGCGAGCAGATCGCTGTCGCGGCACTGGGCGACGAGGTGGACGTCGACCGCGCCGTCCGCGCCGCCCGCACCGCCCTGAACGGGCCGTGGGGTGCGACGACCGCCGCTGAGCGGGCCGCGGTCATGCGCCGGTTCGCGGACGCCCTCGAGGCACGGTCCGAGGCGGCGAGCGTGCTCGTCAGCCGCGAGAACGGCATGCCGATCGGCCTGTCCCGTGCGTTCAACGGCGGCGCGCCCGCCGCGCTCCTGCGCATGTACGCCGATCTGATCGAGAAGACTCCGCTGGAGGCGGCGCGGCCGGCGGCGCTGGGCTCGACGATCGTGCGGCGCGAGCCGGTCGGTGTCGTGGGCGCGATCGTGCCCTGGAACTACCCGCTGGCCCTGGCCATGTCCAAGGTCGCGCCGGCGCTGGCGGCCGGCTGCACCCTCGTTCTCAAGCCGTCCCCGGACACCGCGCTGGACAGCTACCTCCTCGCGGACGCCGCGGTCGAGGCCGGCCTTCCGGACGGTGTCCTCAACATCGTCCTGGCCGATCGTGAGGCCGGCATGGCCCTGGTCCGCCACCCCGAGATCGACAAGATCGCGTTCACGGGTTCGACGGAGGCCGGCCGCGTCGTCGGCGCCGAGTGCGGCCGGCTGATCCGCCGGTGCACGCTCGAACTGGGCGGCAAGTCCGCTTCCGTCTTCCTGCGGGACGGCGACCTCGACACCTTCCTCGGCGGTCTGTCGTCGTCCAGTTTCCAGAACAACAGCCAGACGTGCACGACACAGTCGCGCGTGCTGGTGGATCGCTCGCGTTACGCCGAGGTGGTCGATGCCCTGGCGGCCTACGCCACCGGGCTGCGAGTGGGGAACCCGCTGGACGAGACGGTCCAGTGCGGCCCCATGGCCGGCGAGCGTCACCAGCAGCGGGTCCTCGGCTACATCGAGCAGGCCAAGGCCGATTCCCGCCTGGTGGCGGGCGGCGGACGGGTAGCCGGCCAGGACCGCGGCTGGTTCGTGGCACCGACCGTGTTCGCCGACGTCGACAACCACAGCCCCCTCGCCCAGGAGGAGGTCTTCGGCCCGGTCATCGCCGTCATGCCGTTCGACACGGACGAGGACGCGGTCAGGATCGCCAACGACAGCAACTACGGCCTCGCCGGATCCGTATGGACCGCCGACGAGGAGCGCGGCATCGGCATCGCGCGACGCATCCGGACCGGCACGGTCGGCGTGAACTACTACAGCACCGACCTGGGAGCACCCTTCGGCGGCATGAAGGACAGCGGCATCGGCCGCGAGTTCGGCCCGGAAGGACTCGACAGCTACCTGGAGTACAAGTCCATCTACGCAAGCGCCCGTTGGCTGAACGCGTGACAAGGGAAAACACGATGACCGAGACAATCGCCACCACCGCGCACAGCGACAGCCGACAGCACCCGTACGACTACTACTACCGCCCCGGCATGGAACTGCGACCCGCGCCGCCCCGGGCCGGGAACAGCCCCGAGTGGCTTCACATGCGCCGGCGCCTCTTCTCCCCCTGGATCAAGGTGCGTGAGGTCCCGGAGGAGACCCCCCTCATCCGCCGCCTCCAGGACCACCTCTGGCAGGGCGACGAGCTCATGGACGCCGTCGCGGAACTCTCGCGGCGGGTCGGCGCGGAGAAGTTCAGGTCGCTCCTCGACACCGTTCTGGAGCACGGCATCGAGACGGTCGACTCTCCCCCCGAGGAACTCACCGCACTGTTCGAGCAGCTCTGCGGCAGGCCCGACTGGTTCGACGCCGAACTGTACGAGCGGGGCCGCGTGTTGATGGCCAACGGCACGCCGTTCGGAAAGCTCGGCGGCGGCATCGTGAACGTCATCATGACGGCGTACGGCGAGGCGGTGTCCTCCGCCACAGGTGCCACCGGCCGGGTCGAGCGCGACCTCTACCGCCGGGAGCTGGAGACCCAGGACTTCTTCCGCAAGGTACCCCTGCCGGACGCCCTGGACCGCTTCTCGGACACGTTCAAGACGACGGTCCGCGTGCGCCTCATGCACGCGCAGGTACGGCACGGCCTGCGGCGGAGGTGGGGAGCGGACGGCTACGCCCACCACGGCGACCCCATCTCCAACACCGACATGTCGCTGGGGGTGCCGGCCTATGGTGTCGTCAACCTGCTCGTCGACGCCTTGCTGGGCGCTCGCGTGACAATGGCGGACCTTGAGGCCGTCAACATGTACTGGAGCTACACCGCGTACCGCTTCGGGGTTTCAGCGGACATCCTGCCCCGCAACGCCATCGAGGCGATCCAGCAGTTCGACTACATCCTGTCGACCCTCGGCAAGCCCAGCCAGTGGTCCGAGGCGATCGCGGAGAGACTGCTCAGGTACACCCGCGAAGCGTTCACCAGTTCGGACTCCGGGCTGGTGAACCGTCTCGTGGACAAGACGTTCTTCCCGCTCTACTGCGGCATGATCGTCGACATCGGGGGCGACCCCGTCGGATACCAGACCGCCGGGACGTCCGGGTTCAGCCGCTCGCAGCTGCGGAGGTACGGCACGGTGTACCGCACCGTGGGCGGGGCGCTCGTACGGCTCACCAGCTGGGCAGACCGCAGGCCGGGACAGCAGCGGCGGATGCGGGCGCGAGCGGCCGAGGGCGACCCGTTCCAGAACATGTTCCACCGCGTGACCGCGGTGCTGGCCGAGAAGCAGGGCCTGCGGAGCGCGACCTTCGACTCGCACGACGCGAGCAAGCCGACCGACTTCGGCAAGAAGTAGCCGACTCCGGTACGAAGCCGAAGCAGGGGGCGGCTGCCGCCATCCGGTGGCAGCCGCCCCCTGCTCGTCAGTTGGACGCGACGCGTTGCAGCGCCGCCCACCTCAGTTCGTTGAACATCTCCCGGATCAGCCGGGCGTCACCGCCCTGTTCGCGGCCGCCCAGTCCCGCGTAGATCGAGACCGCCATGTTGGCGTACACCGTCGACTGCCGGGAGGTCATTCCCGCTCTCAGGAGCGACGTTCGTACGACCTCGACCGAGCGGCGGTCGATCCGCTGCAGCATGTCCCGGACCGCGGAGTCGGACACCGCCCAGGCCCGAAACGCCATCTCGGTGCGGAATTCGGCGCTCTCCGCGTTCCGGATCGACACGTCGCTGCGCGCGTCGAACCCCAACTCTCGGTCCACGAGGTCGAGTCGCTCCTGACTGACGACGTTCTCCCAGTGGTCGAGGTAGGCGTCCTTGAATACCGCGAGGCTGTCGAAGTGATGGTAGAACGAGCCGCGGGTGACACCGAGACGCGCGCAGAGAGCGACGGCGTTGAGCCCGTCGACCCCCTCGTCGGCCAGGATCGAACTCGCGGCTTCGAAGAATTCCCGTCGCGTGAGCAGGGTGCGTGCCATGGGGCCATCTTCTCAGGTCGGCGTGACCGTCCGTTCGAAGACGTTCGATACCTATGCAGGGCAGCGGCCGCTTGAACCGCCGCCCTGACGTCCCGTCAGCGGGGTGCCATGCGGATGGCGCCGTCGAGGCGGATGGTCTCGCCGTTCAGCATCGGGTTCTCGACGATATGGCGCGCCAGCGCGGCGTACTCCCCCGGGTAGCCCAGCCGCGACGGATGCGGCACCTGGGCACCCAGTGACTTCACCGCCTCCTCGGGCAGGCTGTCGAACAGCGGCGTGTGGAACAGCCCGGGAGCGATGGTGACCACCCTGATCTTCAGGCTCGCGAGATCACGGGCGATCGGCAGGGTCATCCCGACGATGCCTCCCTTGGAGGCGGAGTAGGCCGCCTGTCCCATCTGGCCGTCGAAGGCGGCCACGGAGGCGGTGTTGACGATCACGCCGCGTTCCTCGCCCACGGGTTCGGTCGCGGCCATGCGCTCAGCGACCAGCCTGATCACGTTGAAGGTACCGATCAGGTTGATGTTGATGACCCTGGTGAAGTCGGCGAGCGGGAACGCGCCCTTCTTGCCGACCGTCCTGATGCCGTTCGCGATGCCGGCGCAGTTGACCGCGATGCGCAGGGGGCCGAGTTCACCGGCGGCCTCGACTGCCGCCGCCACGTCCGATTCGCTGGTCACGTCGGCCGGGGCGAAGGCGGCTCGCGCGCCCAGCTCCTTGGCGACAGCGTGGCCGTCGGAGGACGGCAGGTCGACGATGAGAACGTTCGCACCCTGCGCGTGCAGTTCACGTACGGTCGCGAGCCCCAGTCCCGAAGCTCCACCGGTCACCAGGGCGACCGCGTTGCTGATGTCCATCTCTTCTCTCTCCTTCGTCGCTACGCCAGTACGCCGACGAGTCGGCCCTTGATGAGTGCGTGTGCCTCGCTCACGATGCGGGCGATCAGCTCGGCGACGGTCGGGACGTCGTGGATGAGTCCCTGGACCATTCCGGCGGTCCAGATGCCCAGATCGACATCGCCGACTTCGTACACCTTCCGGCCGCGTACGCCGGCCACCAGTTCCCGTACGTCCTCGAACTTCCCGCCCTCGTCGAGGATCGAGACGACCTGCTCGCTGACCGCGTTGCGGGCCACCCGCGCCGTGTTGCCCAGCGGCCGGAAGATCAGGTCGGTGTCCCGCTCGGTCGCCGCCACCAGGCGCCGCTTGACGTTCTCGTGGACGGGCGATTCGGCGGTGGCCAGGAACCGGGTGCCCATGTTGATCCCGTCCGCGCCCAGGGCGAGTGCCGCGACCAGCCCGCGGGCGTCGGCGAACCCGCCGGAGGCGATCATCGGGATGGTGATCTCCTTCGCCGCCGCGGGAATCAGCACCAGTCCGGGGATGTCGTCCTCCCCGGGATGCCCGGCGCACTCGAAGCCGTCGATCGAGATCCCGTCCACGCCCAGCTCCTGCGCCTTCACGGCGTGGCGGACACTGGTGCACTTGTGCAGGACCTTGACCCCGCCCTTGTGGAACACCGGCAGGTGCTCGGCAGGATTGGCCCCGGCCGTCTCCACCACGGGCACGCCCGCCTCGACGATCACGTCCCGGTACTCCGCGTAGGGCGGCGGGCTGATCGAGGGCAGGATCGTCAGATTCACTCCGAAGGGCCTGTCCGTCATCTCCCTGCAGCGGGCGATCTCCTTGGCCAGATCCTCCGGCGTCGGCTGGGTCAGCGCCGTGATGAAGCCCAGTCCTCCGGCGTTGGCCACCGCCGAGACCAGCTCGGCCCGGCCCACCCACTGCATTCCGCCCTGGACGATCGGATACTCCACTCCGAACACGTCACAGAACCGTGTACGCACCATGGCAAGGTTCCTTTCCGTTCCTGCAATGCTCCCGGCACACTAGACGTTCTATATCGATCGATAGATAGTATCGTGATGGATGTCTCGTCGAACCCGGAAGCCTTGACAGGCTCCGACCCGTATATCGATCGTTAGATATGTCGGCGGCACCGGCATCCGCCCGCCGCCCTGGCACCGAGGAACGACCATGACCAGTGCAGTCATCGTGGACGCCGTTCGCACGCCGTCCGGCAGGGGCAAACCGGGCGGCCAACTCTCAGCGATCCACCCGGCCGCCCTGCTGTCCCACACCTTGCGGACACTCGTCGACCGCACGGGCATCGACCCGGGCCTCGTCGACGACGTCATCGGCGGATGCGTCGGCCAGGCGGGCGAGCAGACGGCGAACATCACCCGCAGCGCGGTCCTGGGCGCCGGCTTTCCCGAGCACGTACCGGCGACCACCGTCGACCGGCAGTGCGGCTCCAGCCAGCAGGCGGCCCACTTCGCCGCGCAGGGTGTGCTGGCCGGCGCGTATGACATCGCCATCGCCTGTGGTGTGGAGTCGATGAGCCGGGTCCCCATGGGCAGCGCCGCGCTCGGCCGCGACCCCTTCGGGCCGGCCGTCGCGGCCCGCTACCCCGAGGGACTGGTCAACCAGGGGGTGGCGGCCGAACTGATCGCGGCACGCTGGAAGCTGGACCGCGACACGCTCGACGAGTACGCGGCCCGCTCGCACGCCCGTGCCTGGGCCACCGCCGCCTCCGGTGGATTCGCCGCCGAGATCGTCCCGGTCCCGACGGACAAGGGCAACGTCACCGCGGACGAGACGGTACGCGTCGGGACCACGCCCCAGGGGCTGGCCGGCCTCAAGCCCGCGTTCCGCGACGAGACGCTGAGTGCGCGCTTCCCGGAGATCACCTGGCAGGTCACCCCCGGCAACTCCTCTCCCCTCACCGACGGCGCGTCAGCCGTGCTGATCATGAGCGAGGAACGGGCCGAGGCTCTGGGGCTGCGTCCCAAGGCTCGTTTCCACACCTTCGCCGTCACCGGCAGCGACCCTCTGCTGATGCTGACCGGCGTGATCCCGGCGACCCACATGGTGCTCGAACGCTCCGGCCTGTCGCTGGACGCGATCGACGCCTACGAGGTCAACGAGGCCTTCGCGCCGGTACCACTGGCGTGGCAGCGCGAGTTCGGCGCCGACCCCGAACGCCTCAACCCACGCGGTGGGGCCATCGCCCTCGGCCACCCTCTGGGCGCCTCCGGCACCCGGCTGCTCACCACGCTGGTGCACCACCTCCAGGCCACCGGAGGCCGGTACGGCCTGCAGACGATGTGCGAGGGCGGCGGTCTGGCCAACGCCACCGTCATCGAACGCCTCTAGGCGATCCCCTCCGCAAGCAACCTTTCTCCTCGACTCAGAAAGAGCGATCCAATGACCTTGCGTACCGTCAAGGAGTACCGCGAAGGGCTGCGCGACGGCAGGTCCGTCTTCTACCGCGGCCGCCGCGTCCCCGACGTCGTCCACGATCCCGAGCTGTCCGCCGCGGTCGACCACTCGGCACTCTGCTACGGCATCGCCGACTCCCACCCGGAACTCGCCGTCGCCCAGGGGCCCACCGGTGCCTACTCGGCCTTCTACCAGGTTCCGCGGAACGCGGAGGAACTGCGCGCCCGGGGTGAGCTCATCGAGACCGTGTCCACTCTCGGAGCCGGCACGATCGTGCTCAAGGAGGTGGGCAGCGACGCCTTGTTCGCCCTGCTGCGGTCGCTGGACGGCGTCGACCTGGAGAAGGCGCGGGCGTATCACCAGCGCGTGTGCGACGAGGACCTGGCGCTCGCGGTGGCGCAGACGGACGTCAAGGGTGACCGTTCACTTCCCCCGCACCAGCAGGCCGACCCCGACCTCTACCTCCACGTCGTCGACGAGGACGCTGAGTCGATCACGGTGCGCGGGGCCAAGTGCCACACCTCCTTCTCGGCGAACGCCGACGAACTGATCGTGCTCCCCACCCGCGCCATGGGGCCGGAGGACCGGGACTACGCGATCTCGTTCGCCATCCCGATCGACACACCCGGCCTGCACCTGTACGTCTCGCCGTACTCGGCCGGGGAGCGAAACGACTTCGAGTTCCCGCTGTCGTCGAAGCACAAGCTGCTCGAAAGCCTGACGGTGTTCGACAACGTACGGGTGCCCAAGGAGCGCGTCTTCCTCGACCGCCGCCCAGAGCTGGCCGGCCCGCTGGCGATCGCGTTCGTCGACTACCACCGCTTCACCGCCATCAACTACAAGCTGCCGCTGCTGGACATCCTCGTCGGGGCGGCCTCGCTCATCGCCGAGTACAACGGCATCAGCCGAGCCGGCCACGTCCGGGACAAGATCGCCCAGTTGATCGCCTACGCCGAGACCGTCCGCGGACTCGCCGAGCTTGCCGCGGTCCGGTCGCGGCCGGGGCAGCACGGAATCCAGCAGCCCGACCCGCTCGCGGTCAACACCGCCAAGTACACCTTCGCCCACGGCTACCACGACGCCGTCGCCAAACTGATGGACCTCTCCGGCGGTCTGCTGATCACGGGCCCCGGCGGCGAGGACTGGGACGACCCTGACATCCGCGCGGTACTCGAGAAGTACTACGCCGCCGCCGTCCCCGCCGAGCAGCGACTGCGGATGCTCAACTTCATCGGCGATCTGACCGCTCGTGACTACGGCGGCTACCAGGCCGTGCTGGCGACTCATGCCGAAGGCTCGTTGGAAGCCGAGAAGATGCAGATCGCCCGCTCCTACGACCCCGCCCGGGCCCGCGCGTTCGTCACGCGGCTCGCCGGCCTCGGCTGAGGTGATCGGGCATGACGGGACCGTTGACAGGACTGCGCGTCGTGGAGCTCGGCGGGATCGGACCCGGTCCGCACGCGGCGATGATCCTGGCCGACCTCGGCGCCGACGTCGTACGCGTCGAACGCCCGCAAGGAACGCTCGACCTCACCAGCGGCAAGCCCGACCACCTGCTGCGTGGGCGCAGGTCAGTGGCGGCCGACCTCAAAACACCGCGGGGCCGTGACGTGGTGCTGCGTCTGGTGGAGCGGGCCGACGTGCTCATCGAAGGATTCCGGCCCGGGGTCGCCGAGCGCCTCGGGGTCGGTCCGGAGGACTGCCACCGGGTCAACTCCCGTCTCGTGTACGGGCGGATGACCGGGTGGGGCCAGGAAGGGCCGATGGCCCAGCGCGCCGGGCACGACATCAACTACATCAGCCTCACCGGCGCCCTGCACGCCATCGGACGGCGCGGCGAGCGGCCCGTGCCCCCGCTCAACCTCGTCGGCGACTTCGGCGGCGGCTCGATGTTCCTGCTGACCGGCGTTCTTGCCGCGCTGTGGGAACGGGAACGCTCGGGCGAGGGCCAGGTCGTGGACGCGGCGATGGTCGACGGCACCAGCGTGCTGCTCCAGATGATGTGGACGATGCGCGGCCAGGGCACCTGGTCCGACGAACGGGGCGTCAACCTGCTCGACGGCGGCGCTCCGTTCTACGACACCTACACCTGCCAGGACGGCCGCCATGTCGCCGTGGGCGCCATCGAGCCGGAGTTCTACAGGGCCTTCCTCGCTGGGCTCGGACTCGACCCGTCCGCTCTGCCCGATCAGTGGGACCGGGACAAGTGGCCCATACTGCGGGCCCGGATCGCCGAGGCGTTCCTCGCCCGGCCCCGCGACGAGTGGGCCAAGGTCTTCGACGGCACCGACTCGTGTGTCACCCCGGTCTTGGAGCCCGAGGAAGTCCCGCTCCACCCGCATCTGGCCTCGCGCGGCACGCTCATGGAGATCGACGGGATGTGGCAGGCCGCACCGGCGCCACGCTTCTCCCGGACCGTTCCGGACACGCCCTCCCCCGCCGGGGTGCCCGGGGCGGACACACAGGCCGTACTCGCCGACTGGGAAGCCTGAGAGGAACTCCATGACGCGTACAAGCCGCCGGTACGACCGACACGATGGCGATGGACAGCACCTTTTCATTCAGCAGTTCACGGAGTGGGCAGACCGGCTCGCGCAACGGATCGTCCCCGCGGCGGTCGCGCACCGGCCGCGCCGGGGTGCGGCTCCTTCCCCTGGCACGCCGGTGGGTCCCTCTCTCGGTAGGCCTGTGCGCTCCTCCCTTCGCGAGCTCCCGGAAGCAGCCGTACCCCTCGGTTCGGCGGCCTGTCAGCGCGGACGGCCTACCGGCCGAGCCACCTGCGGAGCCGAGCCAACGGAGCCACCGGCGGTGACCGCCACCCACCACCCCCGGTCCTCCCGGACCGGCCAACCCACTGGGGGACACCGATGACTGCCCCGATCCTGGTCGAGCACGACGAATCCGTACTGCGGATCACCCTGAACCGACCCGACCGTCTGAACGCCCTCACCACCGAGATGCTGACGCTCACCGCCGAAGCGGTCGAGGCCGCCGGGGAGGACTCCGGCGTACGTGTCGTGGTGCTCGGCGGCGCGGGACGCGCGTTCAGCGCCGGCGCCGACCTCGCTGGCAACGAGGCCGAGGAGGTGCCCGGCACCGGCACCATCGACGCGGCCAACCGCCTCACGCTGGCCCTGCGACAGGTACCCAAGCCGGTACTGGCAGCGGTCAACGGCCCCGCGGTGGGGGTCGGCTGCTCCCTCGCCCTCGCCGCGGACCTCGTTGTCGCCCAGAAATCGGCCTACTTCCTGCTCGCCTTCACCCGCGTGGGTCTCATGCCCGACGGCGGCGCGACCGCACTCGTACCGGCGGCCATCGGCCGGGCCCGCGCCATCCGCATGACCATGCTCGGCGAACGCGTCCCCGCCTCCCTCGCTGCCGAGTGGGGCCTGATCACCCACGCCGTGCCCGACAACACCTTCGAGACCGAGATCGAACGGTTGGCCACGCAGCTCGCGGAAGGACCCACAGCGGCGTACGCCCGGACGAAACATGCCCTCAACGCGTCATCACTGGCGCAGTTGGAACACGCACTCGCCGTCGAACGCGAGGGACAGTCCTATCTGTTCACCACCTCAGACTTCGCAGAAGGCGTCGCCGCCTTCCGTGAGAAGCGCCTCCCCCGCTTCGCGGGAAAGTGAGCGCGGGGCCGGCCCGGGCCTTGGCGCCAAGTGCGTGGAGGCTTCACGGGGCCGCGGACGAGCGGCTAACTGTTCGCTCCCGCCGTCGCCCCGGCGTTCCCCTTGAGTTCCCATCCTCCCGTGAGACCCCGTCCACTACTGAAAGGTAGGGCCCGCATGGAACGCGGCCTGTACACCCCGGACCACGAGGACTTCCGCGCCAGCGTCCGGAAATTCGTCGAGCGTGAAATCGTGCCCCACCGTCAGAAATGGGAGGAACAGCGGCTGGTCGACCGCCAGGTGTGGCAG
Organism: Streptomyces fulvoviolaceus; assembly: GCF_000718165.1. Taxonomy (GTDB): domain Bacteria; phylum Actinomycetota; class Actinomycetes; order Streptomycetales; family Streptomycetaceae; genus Streptomyces; species Streptomyces fulvoviolaceus. The sequence continues at coordinate 115,902 of NZ_JOEY01000030.1, forward strand.
GTGGCGGCCCGCCAGGGGATCATCGGGCTGGGCGTACCCGAGGAGTACGGCGGCGGCGGTGAGAGCGACATCCGTTTCCGCTCGGTGGTGATGGAGGAACTGGCCGCTGTCGGCGCAGCGTCGGTCCAGTTGGGCTTCAGCCTCACCGAGGACATCGCCATGCCGTACTTCCTCGAACTCGGCAACGAGGAGCAGAAACAGCGCTGGCTGCCGGGGCTCGCCGCCGGCGAGCTGATCTCCGCCATCGCCATGACCGAGCCCGACGCGGGAAGCGACCTGCAGGGCATGCGTACGACCGCCGTGCGCGAGGGCGACCACTGGCTCCTCAACGGAACCAAGACCTTCATCACCAACGGAATCCAGGCCGACCTGGTCATCGTCGCGGCGCGCACCGAGCCGTCCGCGGGGTCCCGGGGGATCAGTCTGTTCGTGGTGGAACGGAACACCCCGGGCTTCGACCGTGGCCGCAAGCTGGAGAAGATCGGCCTGCACGGCCAGGACACGGCCGAGCTGTTCTTCCGCGACGCCCGAGTACCCGCCGCCAACCTGCTCGGCGAGCCAGGTAGCGGGCTGCGCCACCTGATGCGGTGCCTGCCACGCGAGCGCCTCGCCATCGCGATGAGCGCCCAGGCCGCCGCCGAGGCCGCGTTCGGATGGACCCTGGAGTACGTACGGGAGCGCACGGCCTTCGGTCGGCCGATCGCCACCTTCCAGAACACCGCGTTCGCCCTCGCCGAGATGCGGACCGAGTTGGATGTCAGCCAGGCCTTCATCGACCGGGCGATGCTCGCCCTGAACGCGAACCAGCTCACCGTGGAGGACGCGGCCAAGGCGAAGTGGTGGGCGACCGAACTGCAGCAGCGGATCACCGACCGCGGCCTGCAACTCCACGGTGGCTACGGCTACATGGCCGAGTATCCGATTGCCCAGGCGTTCCTCGACGGCCGGGTCCAGTCCATCTACGGCGGCACCACCGAGATCATGAAGGAGATCATCAGCCGACCGCTGATCAGGCCGAGCTGAGCAGCAGCGGCCGGCTGTGAGCGGTTCTCTGCCGCCGGCCACGAGCCCTGCCGCCGCGTGAAGCGGAGTTCGGCGGCCACGGAGCAATGATCGCCAAGCACGCCTGTGAAACCGAATAATCCGAAATCATCAGAATCTGGAAGGCGCGATGACCACAGAGCAGTTCGCCGAGAACGCCGCCGCAGCGGTCCTGGAACGTAACGGCCCTATCGCAGTTATCACTCTCAATCGCCCTAAAGCCCTCAATGCAGTGAATGCGGAGCTCTCCTCCGCAGTCGGTGCCGCGCTGGATGAGTTCGCAGCGGACCCTGAACTCCGGGTTGCCGTGCTGACCGGAGCGGGCCGCGCGTTTTGCGCCGGGATGGACCTCAAGGCCGCCGCCGCAGGTCTTCCGGTCATGGCCCCTGGCAACGAGGAGTGGGGATTCGGCGGTGTGGTGAGCCATTGGGTGGACAAACCGCTGATAGCGGCAATCAACGGCCTCGCGCTGGGCGGTGGCGCCGAGATCGCCCTGGCGTGTGATCTAGCCGTCGCCGACGAGAACGCGGTGATCGGGCTTCCGGAAGTGCGTCGGGGTCTCATCCCGGGAGCCGGTGGGGCCATCCGGCTGCCGCGCGTGATTCCCCGGAACGTAGCGCTGGAGATGCTCTTCACCGGCGAGCCGATCACCGCGGCGACCGCGGCCCGGTGGGGCCTTGTCAACAAGGTGACGCCTGCCGGCAAGTCCGTGGAGGCTGCCCTGGAACTGGCCGAAGCGATCGCCGTCGGTGCACCGATGGCGCTCGGCGCCGTCAAGCGGCTCGTCCACGCCTCCCCTGACCTCGGTTCCGATTGGGAGTCCATGGCCTGGGCCGAGAACGACCACGAATGGGCGTTGATCAACGCCAGCGCGGACGCGCTGGAAGGTCCGCGGGCCTTCCTCGAAAAGCGCCCGCCACGCTGGCTCGGCCGCTGAACGCCCTCGACGCATCCACGGTCGGCGACATAGCCGGTGTCGCTGCGGCCGACGATCCAACGCGAGGTAGATCGGGCTGCCAGGCGGACTCCGAGCGCACGGCCGTCCCGTGTCGTACCGCGCGTGCCGAGCCACCCACACGATTGTCCGACGTACCGGCCAGGAGGCAGCACGGCCCACCTGGTCATGCGGCCGCAGACCACGGGCTACCGGTGCTGCCTGTAACCTCCCCAGCGGGGGTACAGCACGGTCTGTGCAGGGGACAGCTACAAGGGAGAGGTACGTGGCACGGCAGACGTCGCGGGCGAAGCAGCCGAATCGAATGCGACGCGAGGAGACTCCGCTCGGCTTCGAGCCGGATCCCGGAGCCGACTGGCGCCACTTCGAAGAGCTCAGCCTCTCGCCCTTCCTCGAAGCTGCCCTTGAGGAGTTCGGTGCTCACGGCTACCACGGCGGCTCAGTACGGGCCATCGCGAACCGGGTCGGCGTAACCCTTCCCACTCTGTACTACCACCACGGCAGCAAGCAGGATCTGCTCGTCACGCTGCTCATGGGTTCGATGCACGACATCCTGGTCCGCTGCCAACACGCCCTCGACGAAGCCGGCGAGCGGCCGGAGGACCAGGTGGCGAACATCGTGGAGTGCTTCACCCTCTACATGACCCACCGACGGCGGCTGGCGTTCCTCGACGCGGAGGTCCGCAATCTGGAGCCCGAGAATCGTGAGCGCTACCTCTCACACCGGGACGAACTCGCCGTGATGCTGCGCCGTGCCGCCCTCGACGGCATCGAGGAAGGTGTGTTCACCACCCCCTATCCGGTGGAGACCGTCCGGGCCATCCTGTCGATGTGCCAGGCCGTCGCCGTCTGGTACCGGCCGGAGGGTCCACTCAGCGAGGCCGAGGTCGCCAGGCGCTACATCCAGATCGCCCTGGACTCCATGGCGTTCCGTCGGCACGGGAAGAAGGTCACGACGCCGTAGCGTCGCCTCCTTCATCCCCCGCAATCGCGACGGCTCGCTTCACCGACGCGGCTTTTCATACCCAGTTCTTCCATCGTTGGACGGCGAGAAGGTCGGCGAGTTCCACAACGCCTCGGCCACACCAAAGCCCTGGGGGATCGCCGACCTTCACCGATCGCTTCGGGCGATCACACGGCGCTGTAGCCGCCGTCCACGACGAACTCGGATCCGGTGGAGAAGCTGGACTCGTCGGAGGCCAGGTAGAGCACCAGCGCGGTGACCTCGCTCGGGTCCGCGATGCGGCCCAGGGGGGCGCTCTGGATCACGGGGTGGTCGTCCGGCAGATCCACCACCATCGGCGTCCGGATGAAGCCCGGGTGTACGGAGTTGACCCGTATCCCCTCGGGTCCGAACTCGGCCGCAGCCGCCTTGGTCATGCCGCGCACGGCGAACTTCGAGGCGGCGTACGCGACGGTCATGGGACTGCCGATCAGGCCGGCGAGGGAGGAGATGTTGACGATCGACCCACCCCCGGCTCGCCGCATGGAGGGTATGACCGCCCGCATACCGAGGAAGACGCTGACCTGGTTGACGTCGATCACCTTGCGGTAGTCGGCCTCGGAGAGGTCCAACAGGGGGCCAGTCTTCTGAATCCCGGCATTGTTGACCAGCACATCAACGGGACCGAAGGTGTCCTCCGCGGCCGCGACGACCTCGTCCCAGCCGGCTGCGTCGGTGACGTCGTGGGCGAGGAAGCGCGCGTGCTCGCCCAGCTCGGCGGCGAGTGCGCTGCCCTCGTCCTTGATGACATCCGTGATCACGACGGATGCCCCCTCCTCGACGAAGCGCCGAGCATGCGTGGCTCCCATACCGCGTGCCCCGCCGGTGATGACGGCGACCTTGCCATTCAGACGTGCCATGACTGCTTCTCCTGTGTGCTTGCTGCTGTTCCGGAGGCTCGCGCCAACCCTAACCCAACTATTGGACACATGCTTAATAGATGTGACCGGTTAGGCTCTGACCAGGAAGGAGGTCCTGTGGATCCGCGCACACGAAGAACCCGGGACAGGCTGGGGGAAGCGATCATGGAGCTCGCCTCGGAGCGCCCGATCGGCGAGGTGTCGGTGGCCGACGTGGCGCGGCGCGCCGGGGTCACCCGGACCACCGTCTACAACCACGCGCCGACCCCGGTGGAGCTGTTGTGCCTCTTCCTCGGAGAGGAGATCGACGAGATCACGAACGCCTTCATCGAAACGGTCGAGGGGACGGTCGAGCCCGATATCCGCGCGGCCGTCAGCGAGAGCGCGCGAGGCCTGTTCCGGCACGTCGCCCGCCACTCACGGATCTACGAACAGGCCCAGACCACGCGCTTCGACCCCGTCATCGGCGACGTACTGGGCCAGCACTTCGAAGTCGGCCTGCGAGCCCATGTCACAAGCCACCCCGAGATCATCCCCGGCTACGCGGAACTCGCGGACGACCCCGCGGCACTCGCCCTGGCCACCGACATCCACGTCGCCTTCAGCGCCCAGGGAGCCGTCGGAGCCGTCGGAGCCTGGCTGCGCCGACCACCACCACGCGACATCGAGGCCGGCGCCGTCGCCATCATGCATTCCACCCCGGAGTGGTGGTTTCAGACCCCTCCCCGCCGAGTACCCTTTCGCGGCTGACGGTGCTGAGGTGCGCTGAGCCGCAGTAGCTGTCCTAGGGGCCCGCGTGATGTGATCGAAAACTACGCAGGCCTACTCAGTCCCGGGACACAGCGTGGGGCGAAGCGGGAGCCCACCCAGCAAGGCGCGGCGGCGGGCAGGTGCTTCTACGGAATGGTCTGCTCCGCCCAGACCGTCTTGCCCGACTGGCCGTACCGGCTGCCCCAGCGTCGGGCCAGCTGGGCGACGAGGAACAGCCCACGGCCGCCTTCGTCGGTCGTGCGGGCCCTGCGCAGCCGGGGCTGTGTGTTGCTGGGGTCGGACACTTCGCAGACCAGGTCCGTGTCCTGGATGAGACGCAGGGAGATGGGCCCGCCTGCGTAGCGGACGGCGTTGGTGACCAATTCGCTGACGATGAGCTCCGTGGCGAAGGCGAGGTCGTCCAGCTGCCAAGCGGAGAGCTGTCGAGTGACCGCCTTCCGGGCATCGGCCACCGCAGCAGGGTCGGCGGGGAACTCCCATACCGCTGTCGCGTCCTGCCGCACAGCCCGGACGCGGGCGAGCAGCAGAGTCGCGTCGTCCCGAGGCTCCGGTTCGGTGACCTCAGCGAGCAACGTGCGACCGACATCCCCGAGAGAGGGCTTCGGCGACTCGCTGCGGCAGAATGTCGCGAGCGCGTCCACCAGTCGAGCCGTGGCACCCTCTGGGTCGTCGCCGTCGAGCCGGGTCAGCCCGTCGGTGTACAGGGCGAGGACGCTGTCCGGCTCCAGCCGGACGCGGGTGATTTCGAACGGCATGCCGCCGACGCCGAGCGGCGGCCCCGGAGCGATCGCGAGTGTCTCCGATGAGCCGTCGGGGCGAATCAGGACGGGTGGCGGATGTCCGGCGCTGGCCAGGGCACACTGCTGACTGACCGGGTCGTACACCGCGTAGAGACAGGTGGCGCCGATCGTGTCGCGCTGGTCGTCGGCAGCCTCTTCAGCGAGCTTCTGCACAAGATCGTCGGCATGGGTGAGGAGTTCGTCGGGGGCCAGTTCGAGGTCGGCGAGCGTCCGCACCGCGCTGCGCAGCTGCCCCATGGTCGCTGTGGCGTGCAGGCCATGTCCGATGACGTCACCCACGACCATCGCGACACGCAGCGACGGCAGAGGTATCACGTCGAACCAGTCGCCGCCCACTTCGGCGCCGCCCCCGGCGGGCACATAGCTCCCGGCTGTCTCCACCGCCGGGACATCGCTCGTCGCGCGTGGGAGCAGGCGCTGTTGCAGCACAGTGGCCGTGCGGTGCTCGCGCGCGTAGCGACGGGCGTTGTCGACACTAAGCGCGCCGCGGGTGACGATCTCCCGCAGCATTTCGGCGTCCTCTTGTTCGAAGGCCGACGAAGACCGGGTGCGCCAGACCAGGACGCTTCCGAGGAGAAGCCCGCGCGCGGACAGCGGCGCCACCAGACAGGCGTGCACGTCGAGAGGCACCAAGAGCCGTATCAGCGCGGGATCGCCGCTCAGCCCTGACAATGCGATCATCTGCTCCCGGCCGATGACGGCGACGACGCCGCCGCGCTGGACGTCCCACAGCGCCTGTGAATCCGGGAGCCTCGGCCACCGGGCCCCGGCCTGAAGCAGATGGTCGGGCCAGTGCCCGTCCGCCGACGCCACCGCAACCTGGCGCATATGCAGCTCACCGCCGCCGACCGCCCTGGCAGGCTCGTTGCCGTCGAGGACTGCCTCCGCGAGAGTCACGGCCGCCAGGTCACCCATGGTCGGGACGAGTACGTCCGCCAGGTCCTGCGCTGTGCGCACCACATCTAGTGAGCGGCCGATGCGCAACGAGGCCTCGTGGCGCATCGCCCGGTGGGTCAGGTCCTCACGACCCGTCGTAGCGTCCGAGTACAGTGCGGCGACGCCCACAGAGCGGCCTCGGGAATCGATCAGGCGGAAGGCCGAGACGGACAGCTCCCATACCCGCCCGGGCGCATGTGCCAAGCGTAGGTGCAGGCCCTGCAGAGAATCGGGCGCACCTGTCTCCAGGACCCGCCGCAGCAGCTCCTCGACCTGGCCGACCGACGGCTCGGCCAGGATTGAGTGCAGCGCACTGTCTGGAGGCACAGGCGGCGCATCAAGCGCCCACGCCGTGAAGTTGGTCTGCGTAATCCGCAGGTCGAGATCGTGGATAGTGACCCAGAGCTGGTCCTGGGCGAGCAGAGCCTGCCCCAGGGCTGCATCTACCTGCCGATCGGCTCGCTCCAGGAACGGCCGATCGCGAGGGTGATCTGCGAACGCGTCCATGTCACTCCTGCCCTGAGCGGAACTGCCCACCAGGCGGCCACAGCCATAGGAACAATTGTCCTATACATCCCTTATATATAGCCAGTGGGCGACCTCGCCCACAGAGGTCGGGAACGTAGGTGATCTACACGTAGTACGTGATGAAGCCCAGGGACGAGATGGCACGGATCGGGCTGCCAGCATGCCGACCTCCGGCACGACGCCGAACAGGAGAGGCGCATGCCAAAGCCATGGCCGCCACGCTGGTCGTCGATTCCGCGCAGTTCCAGGAAAGGACACGCGACAACGTTCGTGTGCACTAGGCCTGCTTCGAGGCCAGTTCGACCACCGTGATGTCGGACGGGGCGCCCACGCGGACCGGCGGTCCCCAGGCTCCGGCACCGCGACTCACGTAAAGCTGGGTGTCTCCGTAGCGTTCGAGGCCGGCGAGCGTCGGGTTCGCCAGCTCGGCGATGAGGTTGCCGGGCCACAGCTGGCCGCCGTGGGTGTGGCCGGAGAGTTGCAGATCGACGCCGTGGCGCACGGCGTCGTGGATGACGATCGGCTGGTGGGCCAGTAGGACCGCGGCGCGGGAGCGGTCGCGGCCGCCAAGGGCCTTGGTGAAGTCGGGGCCCTGGCCCTCGCTCTCGCCGCGGATGTCGTTGACGCCCGCCAGGTCGAAGCCGGGCAGCTCCGTGCGGGCGTTCTCCAGTGGGTTCAGCCCCAAGTCGCGTACCTTCTCGACCCACTGCTCGGCGTAGCCGGAGAAGTATTCGTGATTGCCGGTCACGAAGTACGCCCCGTGGCGCGCCCGGAGCTGGGCGAGCGGCTGGACGGCCGGACCGAGGTCCTCGACGCTGCCGTCCACAAGGTCTCCCACAACGGCGATCAGGTCGGGCTGCGTCGCGTTGATCGTGTCGACGACCCGCTGGGCGAACCCACGGCCCAGAACCGGGCCAAGGTGGATGTCGCTGACGACGGCGATCCGGAACCCGTGTGCGCTGCGGGGCAGTCTGGCCAGGGGGATGGTGAGGCGCTTCACCTTGGGGCCACGGAGCACTCCGTAGGTCCCGTAGCCGACGGTGCCGACGGAGACTGCCGCCGCAGCGCCGCCCACGACGCGGGAGACGAAGAGGCGGCGGGAGGGGCCCGTGGGTCTGGTTGACGAGAGCCCGGGTTCCGGAGCACGCGGATGCTCGTCCACGGCGACGGCCTCCGGCATGTCCCGTGCGCCGCCGGAGACGCCGGGCTCCTCCGTCAGGGATCGCGGCCGGCCGACGGCGACGAGTTCCTCGCCCCGCGGCGCCCCGGGCTCCCCTGGCCGGCCGCTCACGGGCCGCCCGGACGGATGTGCCCGCTCCTGCCTGTCTGTTCCGGCGTCCCGTCGCGCGAGCCACCGTCGCAGTAGGGGCCGGACGGCCTCGCCCGCCAGCAGTGCGAGCAGCAGGTACAGGAACAAGACCATCCACAGGTATCCGGGCCAGGACAGGAACTGCTCAAGCCAGAACGGGACCCATGGGTTCTCGGCCACCAAGGCGCCGCCGGTCAGTAGAGGCCCGGCCACGAAGACGATGGTTCCCGCACGCCGCTGGAGAGAGCCCAGGCGTGTCGTGTCGCGTACGAGACGACGCCACGCGTACCAGTGGAGGGCTCCGAACGCCACCAGCACGGCGAGTCTGACGAGCATGAAGATGATGACCACGGCCGAGCAGAGCCTTCCCTTGGAGCATTCGTCGGGACGGAAGAGTCCCACTACGGCCGATACCGACCGTGTCCTGTGACCCACGACGCAGCGTGCCGGCAGTCCACGGAACCCAGGGATGAGCGGGACGCAGCGCGGTCAGTAGCTTGACACCGAACGCCCGCCACCTGGGAGGGAGAGTTTTCTACCTGGGTACTCCGTTCACGACACCGCACCAAGGTTGATGTTCCGCACTGCAGTTACGCAGCACGGGATTCCGCGAGGCCGTGATCAGTGAGTGAGCCTTCGCCAACTTGAAGTCGCAGGTCAAAGGGCTGGTGTGCCCGGTTCTCGGTGCGCTCACGCTGGTCGTGGGCGACTGTCTGAGGAGTAGATCACCGTCAGGGCTCAGCTTGCCGGTTCTTGCTCGCTGTGGCCGGGCGGCCTTCTACGATCCGATGCATGGATCCCGAAACTGCTAGAATGGATCACCGCGCGGCGCGCGGAACTGGACGAACTCGAAGAACAGCTGGCCAAGGAGTTGGCGGAGGTGCGGCCGAGCGAGACGAACTCGCCGTCGCCGAGAGGGTCCTTGCACGGGTGAGCGAATAGCTCGCCACCGAACGCGCCTCAACCGCGCCGGCGCCTCGGCAGGTGGATGGTCGAGCGGTGATGCTGATCCCGCACCGCGCGCCGCCGCCCGGCCCGGCCGAACCCACGACGTCACCGCCGCCCGCCACGACCATGTCCTGGCCCACCTGCGCGCCGCCGGCCTCGGGACGCCGACGGACCTCGGCTTCGCGGCCTGGACAACGACGTACGCGACCCCGTGGTCGTCACCGGCTTCACAGCCACCCGCGCCCACAAGATCACCCTGGGCCAGAATGACACCACCCGCGTCCTCGCCACCGGACGCGCACCGATCGAACACCGCTTCGCCCACCTCAAGAACCGGCGGATCCTCACCAAGCTCCGCACCGATCTCGCCCGCGCCACCCACTTTCTGCGCGCCCTGCTGGTTCTGACGAACCTCGAAGTCAATCACTGACGGAGGTGTTCCGTTGGCGCGTTTCACGGGAACGGGAGGGACCCGCTGAAGGTCCGGCGGGATTGATCTTTGAGCCGTCCCGGCACGGTCAGTCGTGACGGGCGAGTTTGACCGCGGAAACGAGCAGGATCATGGCCAGCACGGGGATGAGCACCAGGTCCGGGAACACCCCGAGAAGCAGCCCACCCAGGACCGCGCCGGCGATCGAGCCAGCGGCCATCACCACGGTGAAGCGGAGGTTGGCGCCGAGGACGGCGAAGCTGCCGTCGCGGCTGTAGCGGGCGAAGGCCACCAGCATCGTCGGCAGTGACACCAGCAGGGAGAGACTCCCGGCGATCTTGATGTCCTGGCCGAACAGCAGCACGATCGTCGGGATCAGCAGTTCCCCTCCGGCCACACCCATGATCGCCGCGACCACCCCGATACCGAACCCGGCCACGACGCCGCAGGGCACCTGCGCCCACAGCGGCAGCGCGAGTGTGCTCAGGACGGTGATGTGCGTGACCACCAGGGCCGCAGCCATGAGCACCATCAGCGCCGCCAGTACCTTGTAGAGGGTGCTGCTGCGCATGCGCACCGCCCAAGCCGCCCCGGCCCAGGCCCCAATCAGGCTGCCGGCCAGCAGATTGACCGCAACCGGCCAACGTGCGGCCACCTCAGCGGCCGGGACCGCTGCCAGCCGGGCGGGCAGCGCGACCAGGACCACGACCAGGCTCATCGCCTTGTTCAGAATGACGGCCGAGATCGCGGCGAACCCGAAGAGGCTGATCAACAGCGGCAAGCGGAATTCGGCCCCGCCCAGACCGATCATCCCGCCCAGAACACCGATGGCCACCCCCACACCGAGCACCACGGACGCAGACCGCGCCGGGCGAAGGGGAGCGAGGCCCTGGTCAATGGTCATGACGGACATCCTCGCGGATCCCCCCTGTTACTACGGCACGGCCCCACCTTCGGGGATAGACACGGTGTACCCGCTCAGGATTCGTCCGGACCTCCGAGAACCGGCATCGCGGCCCGAGCCCTCCCCGACGCCCAGTTCTGTCGAAATCTCGTGGGTAGAGCCAGACCGACGATCTACTCCTCAGGCAGTCACCCACGACCAGCGTGAGCACGCCGAGAACCGGTCACACCAGCCCTTTGAACTGCAACTTCAAGTTGGCGAAGGCTCAGTACTGTGCAGCCGTTTGCCGCGCAACGTGGTGGCGGTGGACGGGGCCGTCGGCGCCACCTTGGTGGTGCCGTTGACGTAAACCGCCGGGATCGGGTTCGATGCGGTTCTGGGCAGCGAATGCCATGTCGGAGTGGTTGGTCAAGAAATACGCTGACCGAGGCACAAGTTCAGCGGTGACGGCCATCCAAACAGCTCCCGCCTGCCACGGTTAGCCACTCTGGCGGGATTACATCTCCCCGATTCCATAGTTCACCGTCAGGGAGATGACTTCCGCACATCTCATCGGCCGGGTCACCCAGAACCTGCGGCGTCCCGGGTCCGTCGGCTTCCCACACTCCTGCAGCTTTCAGGCGGATCGCGCCAGCCCGCGGCCTTGATGCATACGTTCAGCGATCCGACTCGACTGACAATCTCTACGGACTCCCAAGGGACCAGTCGAATGAAACAACAAGCCAACCGAACCCTCGAAAAGCGAGATTGAACCCGACGCACCCCACGGAATACGAAAGAAGTCAGAAAACTATCCGGCCCGTTCGACGGATACCCGCAAGCCGTTCACACCGCGACCTTATTTCCGACATTTCAACCGTCGCTCCCGTCCACAGAACGTGCAGGATTCCATCCCGGGAGTCAGGCAACCAGGCAGAAAACTCTACCCCCCACACCTCTGCCAAGTGATGGCAAACTGACGGGCATGACCAGCCACGCGCACCGCGGCGAGCTGGGTGAATTCCCCGAAACTCTGCGCCGCGTCCTTCATCACGACTGACTAACACCGCCGGATTCACCCCGGCGATGACGACGCGGTACTGCCTCCCGGCACCCAGACGAGCAAGGCAATTGACCTTCCGCCGACCGAAAGCGTACGCATGTCCACTGAACTCACCGAGTCAGCCGTTCCTCCCACCACCGAATCCTCCTCAGATCCGTCCCGGCGCACGTTCATCGCGACGACCACCGTGGTCGGCGGTGCTGTCGTGGCCGGCGGCCTGATCGCAAGCCCGCTGCTCGGCGCCCAGGAGGCGGCCGCGGCCGAGGCGCCGCCGAGCAGCCGTGTCAGGCTGACGGTCAACGGCAAGCGGCACACTGTCACGGTCGACAACCGGACCTCGCTGCTGGACCTGCTGCGCGAGCGCCTGGACCTGCCCGGCACCAAGAAGGGCTGCAACGCCGGTGCCTGCGGAGCCTGCACGGTCCTGGTCGACGGGCAGCGGGTCAACTCTTGCCTGACACTGGCCGTACGCCTGGAGGGCGCCGAGGTCACCACCATCGAAGGCCTCGCTCCGGGTGGCGCGGACGGCGAACTGCACCCGCTGCAGGCGGCGTTCGTCGAGCAGGACGCCTTCCAGTGCGGCTACTGCACGCCCGGCCAGATCATGTCCGGCGTCGGCTGCATCCAGGAGGGCCACACCGGCTCCAAGGACGAGATCCGGGAGTGGATGAGCGGCAACATCTGCCGCTGCGGCTGCTACGTCAAGATCGTGCGCGCGGTCGAGCAGACCGCACGCGGGAAATGAGGACCGCCCTCCATGTATCCCTTCTCCTTCACCAAGGTCTCTGACACCCGCGAGGCACTCAACGCCGGGCGGCACGGCGGGCGGTACATCGCCGGCGGCACCACCCTCGTTGACCTGATGCGTGAGACCGTCGAACGACCCGAGACGCTGGTCGACATCACTGGCCTGCCCTTGCGCGAGGTCACGGTCGCCGAGCGCGGCGGGCTGCGGATCGGCGCGCTGGTGCGGATGGCCGAGGCCGCCGCCCACCCCAAGGTCCGCACCCTCTACCCCGTGATCTCACAGGCGCTGGAACTCAGCGCCTCCGCCCAGCTGCGCAACATGGCCACCATCGGCGGCAACATCATGCAGCGCACCCGCTGCACGTACTTCCGTGACCTGACGGCCGCCTGCAACAAGCGTGAGCCGGGCTCGGGCTGTGCGGCACGGGAGGGCGTCAACCGCACCCACGCGATCCTGGGCACCTCCGACGCCTGTGTGGCCACCCACCCCTCCGATGTCGCGGTGGCCTTCGCGGCGCTGGAGGCCAGCGTGCACCTGCTGGGCCCGGATGGGGAACGCACTGTTCCGTTCGCCGACTTCCTGCTGCGGCCCGGCAGCACCCCGAACCGCGAACAGGCCCTCCGCCAGGGTGAGTTGATCACCGCGGTGGAGATCCCCGCCCTTCCCCGCCCGCTGAAGTCGGGCTATCTGAAGGTGCGTGACCGGCAGTCGTACGAGTTCGCCCTGACCTCGGCGGCCGTCGCGCTGCACGTACGGGGCGGGGTGATCCGGGAGGCGAAGGTGGCCGCCGGTGGCGTGGGCACCGTGCCGTGGAAGCTTCCCGGCGTCGAGCAGCACCTCTTGGGCGAGCGGCCCTCGCAGTCCTTGTGGGCCGAGGCCGCGAAGCAGGCGGCCGACGGGGCCCGCCCGCTGGACCACAACCGCTTCAAGGTCGAGTTGCTCCAGCGCACCGTGGAACGCCAGCTGCGCATCGTAGGAGGTACCAAGTGAGCCCGCAGCCCCAATCGGCCGTCGGAGCGCCGTTGTCCCGCGTGGACGGCCGGCTGAAGGTGACCGGGAAGGCGACGTACGCCGCCGAGCACGACATCGAAGGCGTCGTCCACGCCGTCATCGTCGACAGCGCCATCGGCCGCGGACGCATCACCGGTATCGACACCCGTGCCGCCCTCGCCCAGCCCGGCGTCATCAAGGTGATCAGTCACCTCAACTCGCCCAAACTGGCCTATCGCGGCAATCCGGAGACGTACGATCCGCCGGGCAACAAACAGCTGCGGGTCTTCCAGGACGACAAGGTTCTCTTCCGGGGTCAGCCGGTCGCCGTCGTGGTCGCCACCACGCTGGAGGTCGCCCAGCACGCTGCGGAGCTGGTGAAGGTCCGCTACGACGCCGAGCAGTCGTCGACCGACATGGCCTCCGCGCCGGCCGGCGAGCCCGTCACCTACGCGCGGGGCGACGCGGACAAGGCGTTCGCATCCGCCGCCGTACAGGTGGATGCGACCTACCAGCAGGCCCGCGCCCATCACAACGCGATGGAGCCGCACGCCACCATCGCCCGCTGGGACGGCGACAAGCTCACCCTGTGGGACAAGACCCAGTGGCCCATCGGTATACAGAAGGACGTCGCCGCCCAGTTCGGCATCCCGATCGACTCGGTGCGCATCATCGCGCCGTTCGTCGGCGGCTCGTTCGGCAACGCGATGCGCGCCTGGCCGCACATCGCCACCACGGCCCTCGCCGCCCGCGAGACGGGCCGCCCGGTCAAGCTCGTGCTGTCCCGCAGGCAGCTGTACTTCGGGGTGGGCTACCGGCCCTCGTACGAGTACCGGGTGCGCCTCGGCAGCGACCGGCGCGGACGGGTGAGCGCCATGGTGCAGCACCTCAAGGCCGAGACCTCGTCGTACGAGAACTTCACCGAGGGCGTCCTGCACGCCGGGCAGATGGTCTACAAGGCGCCCCACGTCCGCCAGGACTACCGGACGGTGCCGCTGGACGTGAACACGCCGGTGTGGATGCGAGGTCCCGGTTTCGCCACCGCCTCCTTCGCCCTCGAGTCGGCGATGGACGAACTCGCCCACGAACTGGGCATCGACCCCATCGAGCTGCGCCGGCGCAACGAACCGGAGGAGGACCCGTCCAACCAACTGCCGTTCTCCACCCGGCGGCTGCGCGAGTGCTACACCGTCGGCGCCCGCGAGTTCGGCTGGCACCGGCGCAACCCCAGGCCGCGCTCCACCCGCGACGGCGACTGGCTGATCGGCACCGGCATGGCCGTCGGCACCTACGACGTCCTGCGGAGCGGGGCCCAGGCCCGGGTCAGGCTGAACGCCGACGGCACCGCCCTGATCCAGTCCGCGACCAGCGACATGGGACCGGGCACCTACACCTCCCAGAGCCAGGTCGCGGCGGACGCCCTCGGCCTGACCATGCGGAACGTAACCTTCCAGCTCGGCGACTCCACCATGCCGACAGCACCGCCCCACGGTGGCTCGCAGACCATGATCAACGTCGGCTCCGCCGTCCAGGACGGCTGCGACAAAGTACGTCTGCAAGCGATCAAACTGGCCGTCGAGGACAAGGACTCGCCGCTGTACGGCGCCGACGCCGACGACATCGTGGTCCGCGCCGGACGCCTGCACCGGAGCAACGACCCCGCGCGCGGGGAGACCTACCGGCAGCTCCTGGCCCGCAACAACCGCACCCACCTCGAAGTCCTCGGGTCCTGGACCCCCAGTGAGTCCCGGCACTCCATGTACACCTACGGCGCGATCTTCGCCGAGGTCGCCGTCGACGCCCGCCTCGGCCTGGTGCGGGTGCGGCGAATGCTGGGTGTCTTCGACGCCGGCCGCATCATCAGCCCCAAGCTCGCCGACAGCCAGGCGCTGGGCGGCATGGTCGGCGGCATCGGCGCGGCACTGCTGGAACACACCGCCACCGACCACCGCGACGGCCGCATCGTCAACGCCGACCTCGCCAACTACCTCGTCCCCGTCAACGCCGACATCCCCGACCTGCGGGGGATCTTCCTCGACGGCGGTGAGGACCTGAAGGCCGACCCCATCGGCGTCAAGGGACTCGGCGAGATCGTCTACATCGGCGTGGCGCCCGCAATCGCCAACGCGGTCTTCAACGCCACCGGCCGCCGCGTCCGCGAACTGCCCATCACCGTTGAAGCCATGCTCTGAGCACCCAGGTGCTCACTCGACCGTCCGGCGGCTGATCATGCCCAGCCGCCGGACCTCCGGGGCCGCCGCGGTGTCGCTCTCCCCCGGGCGACACCGCGGCGGCCCGCCCCCAAGCCGTCATCCCACGTCGCCCCACCCGGAGACCCGCCCATGCTGAACATCGCGGACACGCTCTACGACTGGTGCCGCGAGGCCCGCCCCTTCGCCCTCGCCACCGTCATCCAGGTCAGCGGCAGCGCACCCCTGCCAGTCGGCACCGCGCTCGCCGTCGACGCCGACGGCACAGTGGTCGGCAGCATCTCCGGCGGCTGCGTCGAAGGAGCCGTCTACGAACTGTGCCAACAAGTACTGACGGACGGCGCAACCCCCGCACGGGCCCGCTTCGGCTACTCCGACGACGACGCCTTCGCCGTGGGCCTCACCTGCGGCGGCGAAATCGACGTCCTCGTCCAGCGCGTCGATCCAGCGGACCGGTCACATCTCACCGATGTCCTCGACGCGATCGTGCAGGGGCGCCCCGTCGCTGTGGCCCAGGTCGTGAACGGCCCCGAAGCACTCCTCGGCCGCACCCTCACCCTTCTCGGCGACGGCAGCGCATACAACGGAACATTGGGCAGCGAGCGCGAAGACCGGGCGGTAGCAACACAAGCCCGCGCACTGCTGCGCGCCGGCCGCACCGCCCGGACCGAGGTCGGCGGCGACGCCAACACCTGCCCCGAGAGACTCTCCGTCCTCGTCCACACCCACGCGCCCCGCCCCCGCATGCTCATCTTCGGCGCCACCGACTTCGCCGCCTCACTCAGCCAGGCCGGCAGCTTCCTCGGTTACCGGGTCACCGTCTGCGACGCCCGCCCCACCTTCGCCACTCCCGCCCGCTTCCCGTACGCCGACGAGGTCGTCGTCGACTGGCCGCACCGGTATCTGGCGGACACCGAGGTGGACGCCCGGACCGCCGTCTGCGTCCTCACCCACGACGCCAAGTTCGACATTCCCCTCCTGCGGCTGGCCCTCGACCTTCCGGTCGGCTACATCGGTGCGATGGGCTCCCGCCGCACCCACGACCACCGCATGGAGGCATTGCGAGAGGCGGGCGTACACGAGGACCGGCTCGCGCACCTACGCTCCCCCATCGGCCTAGACCTCGGCGCCCACACCCCCGAGGAAACAGCCCTCTCCATCACCGCCGAGATCATCGCCCACGCCAACCACGGCACCGGCCTACCCCTGACCCGCAGCACCGGACCCATCCACCACCCCACCCCCGGCGCCCTCGCATCGGCCGTACGGACAGCCGCGTGAGGAACGACCGGCGTGACTGATCGGGACACGGCCCAAGTAGCCGCGTGCTGTGGATGTTGGCTACCAGAGGCGGCTCGCGACGGCATGGTACCCAGCGTCAGCGGGCGGTCTCGGCGCTCGGCTGGTGGGTGGCGGACCAGGAGGCGAGGAAGCGCAGTCTCTCGTGGGAGGGCGTGCCGGGTTCCGCACTCAGGACGGTGAGCTGCTGGTCAGGATCGGTGGGGCAGGCGAGGGTTTCCCAGTCGAGGGTGAGGTCACCGGCCACAGGATGCCGGAAGGCCTTGGTGCCCATGGCGTGATGAGCCACCTGGTGGGCACCCCACCACTGCCGGAACTGACGATCCTGTACGGAGAGCTCGTCGACGAGTGCGTTCAGGCGGGGATCGTCGGGATTCTGCGCGGCTTCCATGCGCAAGAAGGCCACATTGGTGCGGGCGACATCTTCCCAGTCCGCATACAGATCTCGCATCGCCGGGTCAGTGAAAACCAGTCTCACAGAATTGCGCTGCTCTTCCGGGATCTGGGAGAAATCCGTCATCAAGGCGGCAGCGAGCGGATTCCAGGCGAGAATGTCCATGCACCGGCCGAGAACGAGAGCAGGGGTATCGGTGAGATTGTCGAGAAGTCGTCGCATCGACGGCCGGACCTCCTGCGCTGCACGTCGGCGCGGCCGCGCATTTTCCTTCCCCGCCAGTTCGAGCAGATAGTCGTGCTGGTCTTCATCCAGACGCAGTACCCGGGCCAAAGTGATCAGGACCGGAGTGGAGGCTTCGATACGGCCCTGTTCCAGGCGCGTGTAGTACACGGTACTGATCGAGGCCAGCTGCGCCACTTCCTCGCGGCGCAGGCCCGGGACTCTCCGCAGGGCCCCGCTTTCAGGCAGACCCATCGCAAGGGGGCTCAGCTCGGCGCGCCGCGCCTTGAGGAATTCACCCAGCTCGTTGAGGTGTGCGTCCCTGCTCATGCGGGCCACGGTACTGCGTAAGTTGCCTGGGCACAGCTCCGCTGAGGGGTAGAGATTTATACCTGGAACATCCGTTCCTGGCAGGGCGTTTCCTCTTCGCCGGGGCCTGCGGAGCGTGTGACACTGCAAGAGCAGCCAGTCAGAAACGGGGCGCCCACGTCATCTGCAGAATCAAGCATCAGCTCCCTGCCAGTGACAAACCGAGAAATACGGCCGCTGAATGAAACGCATCTCTCAATGCCACTGGCTGCAGACGCCTGACGCGACGCGATGGAAACGCACAGCCAGTTCGTGGGGGGCAGGGTTTTATACCAGGAAAGATCTCTCCCATTGTCGTGTTCAGGAGTCGACGGCACTGTTACCTCTGTGCCCGTCGATCGATCGAACAGAAAAGTACGAACCGAAACTCTTTTCCGGAGTCATGATCCCGCCGGGTCTATGCAACCCGTACGTCCAGCGGAAAGGACAACCCTCATGGCATCGAAACTGACCGGCACCGTAGCGCTGGTCACCGGAGCGAGCAGCGGTATCGGCGCAGCCACAGCCCGTCGACTCGCCGAGCACAAGGCCTCCGTCGTGCTGGTGGCCCGCCGCAAGGACCGTCTCGACGACCTCGCCGCCGAGATCGAGAAGGCCGGCGGC
>NZ_JOEY01000031.1 GCF_000718165.1 Streptomyces fulvoviolaceus
GGCCAGGACCATGCCGAAGGAGGGGGCGGGGGCGGGTGGGGCCGGGTCCGTGGTCGTCCGCTGCGCGGGCTTCGTGAGTACGGCGGTGCCCTGGCTGTCATCTGCCGGACGGGCGGCGGGAGTTGAAGGGGCCCCAGGGGTCCCGGAGGTCCCGGGGGTGGGCTCCTCGCCGTAGACCTCCGCGTACACCGCCGGGTCCATCGGGTACTCGCGGCGGGTCATCCGGCGGGAGACCAGGTAGCCGAGCAGGATGACGACCGCGGTGACCGGGATGCCCAGGAGCAGGACCAGGCCCTGGTCGGCGCCGATGGCCTGGGTGACGGCGACCGCGCCCGGGTGCGGGGGCAGGAAGGCGTGCACGGTGAGCATGGCCGCGCCCATCGGAAGGGCGTAGACGAGGAGAGGCTTGCCGGAGGCGCGGGCGACGCCGTACGCGATCGGCATCAGGATGATCAGGCCGACCTCGAAGAAGACCGGGATGCCGAGGACGAAACCGGCGACGGTGAGCGCGAGCGGGGTGCGCTTGGAGCCGAAGCGGTCGATGAGGGAGTGGGCGAACGAGGCTGCTCCGCCGGAGAGTTCGATGATCCGGCCGATCATCGCGCCCAGGGCGATGATCGTGGCGATGTGACCGAGGGTGCCGCCCATGCCGTCCTCGATGGTCTTCACCAGGTCCGCGGCCGGGACGCCCGCGGCGAGCGCGACGCCGATGGAGACGACGACCAGGGCGACGAAGGGCTGGACCTTGGCGCGGAGGATGAGGAGCAGGAGGGTGGCGACGCCGGCGGCGGCTATGAGGAGGAGAGTGGTGTGGCTCATCGTCACGCTCCGTTCTGGGATGGGGAGTTGGGGGTCTGCGGGGTCTGCGGGGTCTGCTCGGGCTTCGGGGGCTTCGGGGGCTTCGGGGACTTCGGGGACAGGACAGTGACGACCGAGGAGTCGTCCTGGGCGGCCAGGCCGGTCGCCTCGCCGAGGAGGTAGAGCTGTTGGGCGGCGGAGGCGAGCGGGACCGGGACGTGGGCGTCCCTCGCGATGCCGGTGACGATGCCCATGTCCTTCACGAAGATGTCGAGGCGGGACTTCACCTCGGGGGCGGCGTCGTTCTCGTACGTCTCGACCATGCGGGGGCCGCGGTCGGCGAACATGAACGAACCGGCGGCGCCGTGGCGGAGGCTCTCGACGACCGTGGCCGGGTCGAGGCCGAGGCCGCGGGCGAGGGCGATCGCTTCTGCCGCGGCGGCGATGTGGACTCCCGCGAGGAGCTGGTTGATGGCCTTGAGGGCCTGGCCGTCGCCGGGGCGTGGGCCTACGACGGTGAGGGTGGAGGCCAGCAGGTCCAGGACCGGGCGGGCCAGGTCGAGGGCCTTGTCGTCCGCGCCCACGACGATCAGGAGGTCGCCGTCGCCGGCGCGGACCGGGCCGCCGCTGACGGGGGCGTCGACCGTGAGGATGCCGTGTTCTGCGAGGCGGGCGGCTGTGGTGCGGGCGGCTTCCGGGCCGACGGTGCTGGTGAGGATGACTGTCGCGCCGGGGCGGAGGGTTTCGGCTGCGCCGTCCTTGGCGAAGAGGGCGGCTTCGACCTGGGTCTGGTCGCGTACGGCGAGGAGGACGACGTCGGCGTTGCGGGCGGCGTCGGCGGGGGTGTGGGCTGCCGTGCCGCCGGCGGCGGTGAGCTGGGCGAGGCGGTCTTCGGCCACGTCGAAGGCCGTGACGGGGAAGTGCGCGGCGAGGCGGGTGGCCATGGGGAGGCCCATGGCGCCCAGGCCGATCACTGCGGTGTGGGGACGGGGGGTCATCGGGGGCCTTTCTGGGGAGCGGGAGTTGGGGAGCGGTGGGGGTTCTTGGGGGTGCTGTTTTCGGTGAGGAGCGCGGAGTTGGGGCGGGGGCGGGGTCGCTCGCCGGCGCCGGTGGGGTGCCGCTTCTGTGGGTCGGGAGCCGCCCCAGCGGCGCGGTTGCTCGCAGCGACGGCAGATGGGGCGCCACGGTTGGCAGGGCCGCATCGCGCAGTCAGGTGTCTGCGGCGCCGTCGTGGCTGGTCGCGCAGTTCCCCGCGCCCCTTCGGGGCGCTGCCCCAGCGGCACGACCGCCCGCAGCTAGGGCAGCTTGGTCTGCGTGAGCTGGGTGATGATTCGGGAGGCGGCTTTCGTGACGGCGTCCCGGCCCGCCGACCACAGGCTCACCACGTCCGAACCCGGGAGTGCCGTGGGGAGTTGGGCGCTCACCGCCTGGAGGTAGGCGCGGCGGAGTTCGGCGTTGACGTTGATCTTGGCGACGCCTCGGGCCAGGGAGCCGAGGAGTTGGTCCTCGGGGAGGCCGCTGGCGCCGTGGAGGACCAGGGGGACGGGGACTGTCGTATGGATCGCGGACAGGCGGTCCAGGTCCAGGCGTACCGGGGTGGCCGTGAAGCCGTGGACGTTGCCGACTGCCACCGCCAGTGCGTCCACGGCGGTTTCGGCCACGAACTCCGCTGCCTGGGCGGGGTCGGTCATCGCGGTGGCCGTCGCCGTCGCGTTCGTCGAGACGTCCTCGTCGCCCGCGAGGGCGCCCAACTCGGCCTCCACCCAGGCGCCGTGGTCGCGGGCCCGGCGTACGGCCTCGCGGGTAAGGGCGATGTTCTCGGCGAAGGAGAGGTGGGAGCCGTCGACCATGACCGAGGTGTAGCCCGCCCTCAGGCAGGCGGTGATCTCGTCGAGGTCGCGGCTGTGGTCCAGGTGGACGCCCAGGGCGGCGGAGGAGGCCGTCGCCGCGTCGAGCGCCAGGCGCATCAGGGGTTCGCGGCCCGCGTGCTTGAAGGGGCCGGCGCCCGCCTGGATGAGGACCGGGTGGTCGGGGTTCGCTTCCGCGGCGGCGACTATGCCCTGCACCGTCTCCAGGTTGTACGCGACGAAGCCGGGCAGGGCGCGGCCGTTCTCGTACGCCGTCGTCAGGGCCTTCAGGCCCTCGGGTCCCGTCAGCAGCATCAGGCGGCGCTCCTCAGGAGGGCGAGGGCGTCGGCGAGGGCGTCGTCGCCGCCGACGTTTCCGGCGAACACGATGTAGGGGATGCCGGCGGCCGGGCCGTCGACGGGCTGCCAGAGGGAGACGATGCCGGGGAGCAGGGTGCCGCGGGCCCAGGCGCGGCGGATCTCCAGGCCGTGGGTGGCGGTGTCGCTGGAGGTGATGCCGCCCTTGGCGATGACGAACGCCGGGCGGCGGGCCGCCGTGATCAGACGGACCGTCTCGACCAGGGCGGCGGAGACGCTGCGGGAGATCGCGAGGCTCTCGTCGGGGTCGGATGCGGTGACCACCGTGCGGGTGGTGCGGATGACGGTGTCGGCCGTTGCCATGGCGGTCGCCGCGGTGCCGGCTGTTTCGTGGATGTGCGCCTCGCGGCGGGCCGGGTCGAGGAGCCTGGCCACGTCGAGTTCGTACTCGGCGAGGTCTGTCGTGCTCTCGCGCAGGCGGTTCAACTGGCGGGTGGTCAGGGAGACATGGGAGCCGACGACTATCAGGCCGTGGGGGGCGGTTGCGCGCAGGGGGGTGAGTTCGGGGGCGGTGAGCGGGGGGTGGGCCGGCTGGCCGGAGCGGGCGCGGACGAAGGAGGGGCCGACGCGGTAGAGGAGGCGGGTGCCCTGTGTCTCTGCCTCGGCCGCGGCGAGGGCCAGGACGCGGAGGTCGTCGTCGCAGACCGTGTCCACTACGGCGGTGGCGGCGTCGTGGAGAGTGCGGAGCTGTTCGGCTACGTGGGCGGGGCCGCCGGTGCGCAGGTCGGTGAGGGTGATGCGGAGGACCTTGTCGGCGGGGATGCGGCCCTTCGTCTTCTCCTCGACCCAGTCGGGGAGGGCGGAGGAGGTGTAGCCGAAGGTGGCGTCCTTCGCGAACTCGCTCTCGCCGACCGGGAGCAGGCCGTCCGGGGTGCGCATCCAGTGCGTCGAGTCGACGGTGAGGCGGCCCGCCTCGATGTACGCCGGGACGAGGACGACTCCGTCGGGGGCGGCACCGGTCGCCGTCAACTCCTCGGCCAGGACGTCGGTTTCGAGGGGGAAGTGGCCTCGGAGGGTCGAGTCGCCGCGGGAGGCGATGACGTACGGGATGTTCTCGGCCTCGGAGGCCTGGTGGAGGGCGCGGACGATCTCGCGGTTGCGGGTGGCGGCGTCCTGGGGGGCGAGGCTGCGGGTGTTGGTGAGGACGAAGAAGGCGGGGCTGTTCTGGCGGAGGGCCCAGCGGAGGTCGTCCACCGTCCAGGTGGTGAGGACGGGGATGTCCTTGACGGTCTGGGTGCCGGTGGGGTCGTCGTCCAGGACGGCCAGGCGGGGGGCCGACTCCATGCGGGCCGCCACTTCGGAGGGGGCGACGGTCCTGAGCGGTGGGACATTCTGGAGCACTTCGGACTCGGGGAGGGCGTGACGGGGTAGGGACATGGCGATTCCTGGGACGGGGGTACGGCGGGGGAAGGGACCGGCGGTACGGCGGCCCCTGGGGTGTGCGGAAGGCTGAGCGGTACTGCGGGCTGCTGCTAGTCGGTCGACTTCACTACGTGGGTGCGGTAGTCCGTCGCCGTCTGGTTCATGTGGGCGTTCATCGCCTCGCGGGCCTTGTCCGGGTTGCCGGATTCCAGGGCGGCGAGGACTTCCTCGTGGTGGGCGATCGCGTTGATACGGATCTGGGGGACCGCGGAGGTCTCGCGGCGGCCCTCGATGAGGAGGGGACCGAAGGGTTCGAAGAGGAGGGGGACGAAGAGGTTGGCCGTCGCCCGCATCACCGTGGCGTGGAAGTCGATGTCGGCCTGGACGAACTTCTCCGTGTCGGCCTCGTCGGCGGCCTCCCGCATCGTGGCGAGGTGTTCGCGCAGTTCCGCGAGGTCGCTCTCCGTGCGGCGCAGCGCGGCCAGCTCGGTGGCGCCGTTCTCGATGAGACGGCGGGCCTCGATGAGCTGCTCGGAGAGTGACGTGTGGGCGGAGCGCGAGGCGGCTCGGACCACAGGCTCCAGGGCCGTCCAGCGGTCCGGCGGGTTCACGTAGGTGCCACGGCCGCGGACCACTCGTACGACGTTCTGCGCGCGCAGTTGCTTGACCGCCTCGCGGACCGTCAGCCTGCTCACCGAGGCCTGCTCGGCGAGCTCGGCCTCCGGGGGGAGGGCGGCGTCCGGCGGGTACGTGCCGTCGATGATCGCGCTGAGCAGGCGCTCGGCGAGGTCTTCGGAGAGCGACATCTTCGAGCCTCCGTCGGGCGGGTGCGGGTCTGGAGCCACCGTACGGGTTGAAGGCGGGGGCTCAGCGAGGGGCTCAGATATCTGACGTCAGACATCTGATGTCTCGATGTCGGTAACCATGGCAGCGGGTTTCGGGGCGCGTCAATACCTCTGCCGCATTTCTGTTTGGTTACGGCAGGTGATCACTGGGGGATCGGCGCGTCAGCGGCTGTGCTCGCTGTCGTCCGGCCATACGGCGATGTGGTCCTGCTCCAGTTCCAGGGCAACGCGGTCCCGCATGCCCAGGGCCTCGGTGTACTCGGCGGGGAGCTGGAGGCGGCCGGCGCGGTCGAGCATGGCGTACTCGCGGGCGACCACCGTCTCGTGGCCGGTGGTCGCGTCGATCTCGCTTCGGCGCAGGACCTCCGTGGAGGTACGGCCGTCGCGGATGGCGACCGTGCGGCGGACCTGGCTTGCGACCGCCTGGTCGTGGGTGACGATGACGATGGTCGTGCCCAGGTGTTCGTTCGCGGTGCGGAACGCGGCGAAGATCTGCTCCGCGGTGTGGGAGTCGAGCTCGCCGGTGGGTTCGTCGGCGAGCAGGACCGCGGGGTTGTTGGCGAGGGCGACCGCTATGGCGACGCGTTGTTGCTGGCCGCCGGACATCTGGTGGGGGCGACGGTCGCGGCAGTCGGCGATGCCCATCAACTCCAGGAGTTCCAGGGCTCGTTCGGAGCCGGCTCGGCGGGTCCGGCGGGCGCGGGTGCCGGTCAGCTGCATCGGGAGAGTGATGTTCTGGGCGGCGGTCAGGTAGGGGAGGAGGTTGCGGGAGGTCTGCTGCCAGACGAAGCCGACGGTCTTGCGGCGGTAGGTGAGGCGGTCCTTGGCGGTCATGGTGAGGAGGTCGTGGTCGGCCACGCGGGCCGCGCCTGCGGTGGGGGTGTCGAGGCCGGCGAGGATGTTCATGAGGGTGGATTTGCCGCTGCCGGATGCGCCTACCAGGGCGAGGAGTTCGCCCTCTCGGACGAGGAGGTCGAGGCTCTGTAGGGCTTGCACCTCCACGCCGTCCGTCGTGAAGATGCGGACGAGGCGGTCGCAGGTGATCAGGGCGTCGTGGCCGTAGGAGGGGCGGTTGCGGGCGGTGGTCGCGCGGTGGGCCAGGTCGGCGAGGGTGGGGTTGGTGGTCATGGGCGGCCTCCTATGCGGGGTTCGCTGAGCGGGGGGCGTTGGGCGGTGGCGCGGGGTGGGGGCTGGGCGGGGCTGGGTGCGCAGCCCGGCGCTGCGGGGTGCCGCTCTCTTTGGGTCGGGAGCCGCCCCAGCGGCACGACTGCCCGCAGCTGCGGCAATTGGGGCGGCTGTGGCGGCTACGGCGGCCGTGATGGTTGGGGCGGTCGTGACTGCTGGGGCAGCTATGGCGGCTGCGGCAGCTGGAGCGGCTGCTGAAGCCGCTCATCGTGCATCCCCCGCCCTCAACTCCTTCACCGACCCCCGTCTCCCCGACCACCACGCCTGCCCCACCCCGACCCCCACCGCCAGCACCAGCACCGAAACCGCAGGTACCGCAAGCGACAGCGCGTCCGTGCGCAACTCGGCTGCCCCAGAAGGGGATTCGGCCGAGGCGAGGGCGATCGTCGAAAGGTCGATGCCGGGGGAGAGGAGGCGGATGGTCGCCCAACCCGTCAGCGCGCCGCCCGCCGCGGCCAGGACCGCCTGGGGCAGGGACTCGAGGACCAGCAGGCGGCGGCCCTGGGCGCGGGTCAGGCCCATCGTGCGGAGGCGGGCCAGCAGGGCCGTGCGTTCGGGGGAGGTGCGGAGGAGGGCGAGGAGGAGAGCCAGGACGGCGTAGCCGGTGCCGGCTGCCACGGCCGTGGTGTAGATGCGTTCGGCGCCGGACTGGAGGGGGGAGTCGACGTAGCGCGCTCGCTCCTCGGACCGTAGCCGCACGGACGCGGAGTCGGGCGCGGCCTTCCGCAGGGCGGCCGCGTCCAGCCGGTCACCCGTCACCGCCAGGGCCGTCGGGCGGGCGGCGGCGGAGCTGAGGCCGCTGACGTCCACGACCAGGAAGTCCGTGCCGGGCACCGCCGGGGTGCGGTCGCGGACGACGGCGATCCGGACGGTGACCGTGGTGCCGTCCGGCAGGAGGACGGGGAAGGGGCGGGTGCCGTAGGTCCGGGCGGTGGCCGGGGAGGCCAGGGCCGGGAGGACGTCACCGGTGGCGGGCGCCTTCAACTCCCCCTCCGTGACGGCCCCGAGCCCCGTCCGTCCCGTCAACGCCGCATAGTCACCGGGGTCGACCCCCACCAGCGGCACCGACTGCCGGCCGTCCGCCGGCTTCGCCTCGTACGTGATGCTCAGTTCGGCCAGCCCACCGACACCGGGGGACCGGCGGACCCGGTCCGGAACCGCCGACGGCAGCGGCGCGCTCGTCTCGATGCGGGCGTCGGCGCCGACGGCGAGGAGGGCCGCGTGATCGCGGGCCTCGTGTACGCCCGCGAGGACCGAGCCGCCGAAGGCCGCCGTGGTCAGGGCGGTCAGCAGGGCGAGCAGGGGCAGGACCGCGGAGGCCGAGGTGCGGCCCGCGCGGGCCAGTGAGAGGTGGCCCACCGCGCCGCGCAGGCGGGCGGCCGGGCGGGCCAGTCCGCGCAGCGGGAGCGGATAGAGGCGGACCAGGACGAGAGCCGCGATCACGCCCACCAACACCGGTGCCAGCGAGATGAGTTGGTCGCTCGAGGAACCTGATGCGCCACGCCGCCGCAGTGTCTCCACCGCTCCCGCCGCCAGCACCAGCAGCGTGAGCTCCGCGATCGTACGGCGCCGGGACGGGCGTACGGACGACACGTCCTCGCGGCCGGCGTGGACGCGTACCACCCGGTGCGCGGCCGCTGCCCGCACGGGCAGGGCGGCGCAGGCGGCCACGGTGACCGCCGCGGCCGCCGCGATCGCGTAGGCCGCGCGGGCGCCGGGGAACGTGAGCAGTGCGATGGTGAGGCCGAGGGCACCCGCGGGGACCGCCACGATCGCCGTCTCGGCGCACAGCCGGGCGGCCAGGCCCCGCAGGGAGGCGCCGCGGGCGCGCAGCAGGGCGAGTTCGGCGCGGCGGCGGTCGGCGGTGAGGCCGCCCGCCATCAGAAGCACCACGGCGGCGACCGTGCCGGTGCCGAACGCGGCGACCGCGACGAGCGGGGTGACGCCCTCGCGGAGCCCGGTGTAGGCGATGAGGACCTCGTCGAGGTCGGTCATCACGTCCGTCTCCGCGTCGGTCATCACGCCCGTCTCCTCATCGACCGCCGAGCGCACCTCCCGCAGCGCCGGGCCGGACTCCAGGGAGGCGATCGCGGAGCTCAGGGCGCCCGTGTCGCGGGCGTGGAGGGACTCCTCGGAAGGTGCCAACTGCCAGTAACGTTCCGGGGTTCCGCGGGGCATGGCCAGCATGACCGGGGCCGCCTCGGGGGCGATCAGCAGGGCGCCGAGCCAGTACATGTCCACGGAGGGGGCCGGCAGGCGGACCAGGGACGGGGTGCGCAGGACGGGCCGGGTGGACCAGTAGGCGCCCTGCGGGTCGTGCGGGGTGACGATGCCGGTGACGCGTACGGCGAGCGCCGCGCCTTCGGGGCCGGGTACGTGGATCACCGAACCGACCTTGATGTGGAGGGACTTGGCGGTCTCGGCGGTGACCGCGGCCTCCACCTCGGCCGTCGTTGCGGTCACCTGGCCGTCGGCCCTCGGGAGGCGTCCCGCCTTCGCGTCCGCGTGGTCGGCGAGGCCGTGCTGGGCGATGAGGGTCACGCGCGCGGGCATCCCGGTGGGCGCCGGCAGCCAGGGGTCGGACGCCGTCATGCCCGTGGTGGTGCGCACGCCGTACGTCGACTCGCCGCGGTCGGCGACGAGGGGCCGGGGGACCGCGGCGAGGACCTTGGCGTACTGCCTGCCCAGGGCGTCGGGGCGCAGAGCGTCCTCCCGCAGACGCTCCGGCAGAGTCATGGTGGGCATCGGGGCGTACGCTTCGACGCTCGTCCGGTCGGGGCGGGCCTGCTCGGCGGCCCGGCGCAGACCGGCGTCCTCGTACCGGTCGACCGCCCGCGGAAACGCGGCGGCCAGGCACGCGGTCAGCGCGACCAGCAGCGCGATGGCGCACGCGGCGCCGGGGGCGGTGCGCAGCCGGGTACGGACCCAGGGCGCCCGGATCGGGGTCCCCCCGCTGGCTCTCCTGATGTTCACTCACCCCCCTCACGCAACGCCCGAGCCGGATCCGCCCGCCGCCACGCCAGCGCCGCCGTCACGAGGAGCGGCGTCAGCGCCACCGCCGCCAGCAGTACGGCCACATGCGCGACCGGAAGCTCGACCAGCACCGGCGGCACCGGTCTGGTCGCCTCGCTGGTCAGCACGATGAGCGGGATCACCGCCCGCGTCAGCACGGTCCCCAGCGCCGCCCCCACCAGCAGTGCCAGCCCCACCAGGACGCCCTGCTCGACGGCGACCGTGCGGGCGAGGCGGCGACGCGGGGCGCCCAGGGCGCGCAGTACGGCGAACTCGGCGCCCCGCTCCCGCAGGGACCCCGCCGCGCTCACCGCGAACCCGACGGCGGCCAGTGCCGCCGCCACCCCGGCCGCCGCGGCGAACGCGGCCTCGGGGCCCGCGCCGAACGGGTCGTCGCGCAGCTGCTCGGCGATCTCGTCCCGCACCACGACCTGCGCGGGATCCATGTCGGGCCGGGCCCGCAGCGCCGCCGCCACCCGGTCCGCCGCACCCGGCGCGGTCCGCAGCCACCACTCGGTGGGCGCGATGCCTTCGCCGTACCGTGCCTCCAACACCCGGTTCACGGACCGCAGATCGACCAGCAGGGCCCCGCCGTTCCCGGACGTGGTCGGCAACTCCCGTACGGAGCGCACGATCCGCACCGGCACGGTCCGGCCGCCGAACGTCACATCCACGCTCTGCCCGGTGCCGGCACCCGCCGAGTCGAGGAAGCGGTCGGTCGCGACGGCCGTGATCCCCGCGTTCTTGGGCTGCTCGACCCGCAGTCGCACCGTCAACGACGAGACGATCCAGGTCTCTTCGGTCGGGATGTACCCCGTGCCGTACTCGACCGTCGGCCGTCCGGACGGTGAACTCACCTTCGGCTTCACCGGTTTCGCGTCCTCGTACGCCGATGACGTCTCCCCGGAGAGCTGCGACACGGCCGTCCAGGCGGCGGGCAGCGACAGCCGCCGTACCGTCCCGTCGGTTCCGGTGGCCGTCAACTCGTCGACGGAGAAGCGGTGTTGCTCGGCACGGCCGCGCGGCTGGTCCACGACCAGTTCCAGGGCGGTGAGCGTCAGCGGGCCCGAGGAGATGCCGAGATCCAGTGTGTGAGCGCGGCCGTCGGCGGGGAGTTGGCCGGCCGGGACCCGGTAGGGGGTGCCGTAGCGGTCCTGCAGGGTGGCGGTCACCTCCGCCGTCGTGCTCGGCACAGAGCCGCGCAGGGTGGCCTTCAGCCGTAGACGGGCCGTGTCCGCGGGCACCTCCGCGCCCGCCGCAGCGCCCTTGGGGCCGAGTCCCGTGAGCAGCGGCCGTACCGGTACGGCGGACAGGTCGTCGCGCATCAGCACCGCGCCCGCCCCGTGCGCGGTGTCCAGCGCCAGCACCGTCGCCTCCCGGTCGCCGGACAGCGGCAGCGTCGTACGGACGGCGGGGGCGACCGCGCGTACGTGCGGGACGGCGGCGTACTCGTCGGTGCGGCCCAATCCGGCGTCCCCGGCGGCGAGTACGCGCACCGGCGCACCCGCCCGGAAGTCCGCCTGGTCGGCCTGCGAACGGTCCCAGGAGACGCCCTGCCCGATCGCCAGCATGCCCAGCGCCACGGCCAGGACCAGCAGCAGCACCGGGCCCGCGCCGCGCATCGGGCGGCGGGCGATCTGCCAGCCCGCCAGCGCCGCGGTCAGCCCGCGCCCGCCGGCCGCCCGGCGTTCGGCGAGCCGCGCCATCGGCGGCAGCAGCCGCAGCGTCAGCACGGTCCCGGCCAGCAGCGCGAGCGCGGGCGCCGCGACCAGGAGCGGGTCGACGCCGAGGGAGCCCGAGCTGTCGCCGGTCACGGCGCCCGAGGTCTGGCGGTTGAGCTGCCAGTACGCGACACCGGCCACCGCCAGCAGCCCCACGTCCGCGCCCCCGCGCACCGCAGCGGGCAGCGCCCCGGCCCGGCCCCGCGTGAACGAGGACGTCAGCGCGGGCAGCGTCACCGCCAGCGCACACCCGAGCGCCACTCCCGCCGCCACCAGCCACACCCCGAGCCGCCCGCCGGCCGGCACCTCCAGGCGCAGCCCGATCCTGGCCAACGGCCCCTGCCCGGCCAGCAGCCGGGTCAGCGGTCCCGCCAGCAGGGGAGCGCAGAGCAGTGCGGGTACGGCGAGCAGCAGCGCCTCCAGCGCGGCGAGGCCCGCGACCCGGGCTCGGGAGGCACCGCGCGCCCTCAACAGCCGGGTCTCTCCCGTGCGTTCGGCGCTCAGCAGCCCGGCCACCAGCAGCAGGGCACAGCCCGCGAGCAGCACCAGCTGGAGGGCGACGATCAGCAGCGTGGAGCGGGAGACGAGCAGGGAGCGGTCCAGCCGGTCCAGCACCTCGGGCAGGGCGGTGGCCGCGACCGTCGCCCCGCCGAGCGAAGTCTCCTTGCGCAGCGCCGCGTTCCCGGTGCGGGCCGACTCGCGCAGGGCGTCGATGCGCGCGGTCGTCAGCGTCGAGAAGTCGGCCGACGCGAGCCAGGCGGACGGCCCGACGCTCACCGTCCCTCCGGCCGGCACGGCGGGATCGGTCAGCAGGGGGCCGTACGTCGTGAAGTCGAGCTTGTTGATCCCGCGGCCGCGCAGGTCGTCGAGCTGCCAGTACGGGGCGTCCGCGCTCGCGGGCCGGTACAGGCCGGTGACCGTGACGCGCACGTCCGGCCCGCGGAGGCGGTCGGTGACGGTGAGACGGTCGCCGGGTTCGAGGCCGAGGGCGCGGGCGGCGGTCTGCGGGAGGGCCACCTCGACGACCTCGTCCGCCGGTTGGGGCAGCCGCCCGTCGACGAGCCGCACCTGCGTCCGGTCCAGCGCCGCGAAGTAGGTCAGATCCGGGTCCCCGGAGCGCTCGGCCTCGGGCTGGAGCGAGCGCGGCAGCGCGTAGGGCCCCGACCGCATCAGGGTCCGCACGGTCACCGGCAGCCCGTCGAAGGTCTTCCGGGCCCGGTTGCGTACGGCGGTGTCGGCGGCCGCCCGCTCCTCGGCGGGCACGTCGGCCTTGACGATCAGCGCGGTGTCGGCGGCGTTGCGGGGGTCCCGCAGGGAGTGGCGCAGGGACGCGTCACCGATCGCGCCCGAGTACGCGGTGAGGGTCGCCAGGACCGCCGTGGTCAGCAGAACGGTGAGCAGCGCGGCGGCGAGCAGGAGGCGGTGCGCCCGCGCACGCAGGACGACGAACCTCGTGATTCCCCCGAACCCCGTCACCCGGCCCCCCGCCGTGTTGTCCAGACCTCCCGGCGATGCTGTCAGAGGGGACGGGCCGCGGGTAAGCGCTTCAGAACGGGGCTTGACCGGATTGTGATCGGATTCCGACGTCGTATCACCGGAAAACGACCGGAATCCGGGACTCGGTCCCGGAACTCGAACGTCAGTCGGCGGTGTTCACCATCGAGGCCGCCGCGTACGTCAGGTAGTTCCACAGCTGCGTCTCGTGCTCCTCGGACAGGCCGAGCTCGTCGACGGCGTCGCGCATGTGCTTCAGCCAGGCGTCGTGCGCCGCCCGGTCGACCTGGAAGGGGGCGTGGCGCATCCGCAGCCGGGGGTGTCCGCGGTTGTCGCTGTACGTCGTCGGGCCGCCCCAGTACTGGATCAGGAACAGCGTGAGGCGCTCCTCGGCCGGGCCCAGGTCCTCCTCGGGGTACATGGGCTTGAGGATCGGGTCCTCGGCGACTCCCTCGTAGAAACGGTGGACCAGGCGACGGAAGGTCTCTTCCCCGCCGACCTGCTCGTAGAAGGTCTGCTCCTGAAGCGTGCCGCGCCGAATCTCTTTCACGCTTTCCATGGTCTCAGACGGGGTGACTCAGGATAAGTACGGTCCGTAGGTACCAGAATTGTGGGTGTAAGTGCACAGAGTGTGAGGAGAATTTTCAATAGTTGTCATAGCTGAATAGATAGCTGCATAGGTAACAATACGGACCACATGCGAGTATCTGTGGGTGTCTAGGGGCAGAGGCCGTACCGCGCGCAGCGTCAGCGACCAGCACACCGACAACCTGATTGCCGAACTGGACTATGGCCCGTGGGTGTGGGGCGACCCGTACAAGGACATCGGGTCGGCATCGACGGGTGCCCCCGCTGCGTCCGACAGTACCCGGACCCCGTAAACGGGCCTCGTCATCGGAGACCTGGAGCCCACCGACCCGGAGACCGGTGAGCCCACGGCGCCAGAGCTGGGCGTGAACCTCGCGAACCTGTCCCGCCCTGCGCCGCCGTCCGGAGTCCGGTTCGGAGGGCAGGCGACCCGGACCGAACTGGACGGGCTCCGTGGCGAGTTGAAGGAGCTGGAAGACGCTCCCCGACCCAGGCAGCTCGCGCCCGGCTGGCCCGCACCGCCGACATGGAGGAGTCGGAGACGGACATCGCCGCCCTGGAGGCCAAGCTGTCCAAGCTCACCGCGCCCGTCCCGCTGACGGAAGTCCTTCCGCCTGCCCCCGGGACGGACCTGGTGCTCTGGTGGAAGGCGGCCGACGTCCAGCGTCATCGTGCCGTCGCTGCGCTGCTGTTCACGCCCGAACTGCTAGGTCAGGTACGCATCACGCCGTCGGCAGGGCTGGCGGGACCCGGTGACCGAACGGATCAAGTGGGTCACCGCCGCCTGACACACACGCACACGACGGAGCCCGGCCGGGAAGCTGCACCGGCCGGTCCCCGTGCTGTCTACCGCCGCCCGAGCTGGGTCAGGAAGTCATCCACGAACTTCTCGACCTCCGCCAGGCTGCTAACTTCCTCCACGTTCAGCCGGTCGACGACCTTCACCCCGGCATGCAGGAGCTGCCGGGTACGGCTGTGGTCAACACCGGCGTGGCCTCTGTGCTGCGGGCCATCGATCTCGATGACACCGACGTACCCGCAATACGTGATCAGGAGATCGGGTTCGAGGGTGCGAAGGCGAACCCGTATGCCGCCGAGGGGCATGATCCCGATGGTCTCACTGTCCGGCAGGGTGGCCTGCCGCTTCTTGAGCACCCGGTAGACGTCGCGTTCCCATTGGTTCGTGAAGTGGAGCTGGTCCTCAACCGGGTGGCGGGGCTCAAGTCGGGGCTTGCGGCCTTGGTTGCTGGGCTTCGGGCCGTTGGCCGTCTTCACCTGTTCCCGCCAGCCAGCGGCGAGCCGTGGAATCTCCGGGCGGACATGGATCTCGTCTACGTCCTTGCCCGCTGGCCCGAGAACCAAGCGCATGGCGCTCCCGATGTTCTTGAGCGCCGCCTCGTCGTAGCGGGGGTACAGGCTGGGCTCCACCACGAGAATGACCCGGTAGCCCTCTTCGTCGAACTGCGTGTTCCAGAGCCGCACCTCTAGCGAGGTCACATCCGCGATCAACTCGGCAGCGCGGACATCCCCTTGATGCTGCATGAGCAGGGCGCTGGTACCCAGCAGCCACTCGCCGACGATGGCGCTGTTCTGCGGGGCGTCCAGGACGATGGACATGTCGGGCGACGGCAGCTCATCACTCATGCACGGAATTGTGACAGCCGCCGCTGACAACGGAAGGCCATCGGCTGTCACGCACAACGACACTCGGCCAGGGGGGAACACCGGCCGGGCTCCGTGCTGTTGGGCTACCCCTTCGCGCCGTGGCGCTGTACCAGGAGGATGCCGTACGAGTGCGGCAGAGGTACGTCCTCGGTCTGGGTGCACTCACGGTGCAGACCCTTGAAGTCCAGCCGCTGGGCGAGCGTGCATTCCGCAGACAGGGGCGGGATGCGCGTCGTGGGCGCGCTCACAACGCCTCACCCCGGCTGCGGGCGTTGGTCAGGGCCACGCCTGCCGACAGCTTCTCCGCTGCCGTAGCGGCTGGAGGGGCCCGTGCGTCCCATTCCCGCCCCTCGCCGATCGGGCCGGACCTGCCAGTACGGCCCCTCGTGTCCCTTGGCCTCGCCGACCTTGCGCGTCGCCTCGTCGCACACCAGGTCGCCGATCTCCGGCGCGTACCCGTTCATGCGCACCCTCGCAGGAGCACGTCGGCCCGCCGCAGCGCGACGTCAGCGCGCACCCGGCCCAGGGTGATCAGGTTCAGTGAGGGCGACGCCGTGTCCGCCCCCAGGGACGGCAGGACGATGCCCGCCGCCGTCAGCGCTGACACCGTCGGGACACGATGAGTCACCGAACACAGGGCAACCGCCTTGGTGCCCCGACATATTTCGCTCGGCGCGCGGCTTTCCCCCTGTCAGGATCTCTGCATGAGATTGAACCCGGGGATCACCCTGGACTACGCCGACGACGTGCTGCGCC
The DNA here is from genome assembly GCF_000718165.1 of Streptomyces fulvoviolaceus. Classification (GTDB taxonomy): domain Bacteria; phylum Actinomycetota; class Actinomycetes; order Streptomycetales; family Streptomycetaceae; genus Streptomyces; species Streptomyces fulvoviolaceus. Next base: position 15,651 of record NZ_JOEY01000031.1, read on the forward strand.
GTGCGGAGACGACGTGGGGCAACGCGCGTGGCGTGCAAGACCTCTACCGTGCCTACACCGATGCAATCCATGACACCTACCCCACGCTCAAACAGGCCTTCGCCGCCCCGGATCTCGCTGCCGGCCTGCACTCCACGGCTTACTGGAACCTGCTGCCGATCGGTGGTGGACGTCCAGAGCTCGGCGTCATCTATGACCCTGACGTGGCACGGATCGTGATGCGAGCCCAGCGTGCGGAGAACCAGGCGCTCACCACTGAGATCGAGAACCAGGTAAAGCTCCTGGAGCAAGCGCGCGCCGAACTGGACGAGTTGAAGAAGCTCGTAGCCCGGCCTGGTCTGCCCGTCGTCTACGACACCAACATGCTCAACCACTGGCAGCAGCCCGGCGACATTCGGTGGCGCGACGTCTTCAAGGCCCGGGACGAGAAGATCCCGCTGACCCGGCTTGTGGTTCCGCTGCGGGTGATCGACGAACTGGACAAGCAGAAGTACGGCCAAGGCGACCTCGCGAGGAAGGCCGCCACCGCCATCCGCTACCTGGAGCGCATTTTCAGGGACAGCCAGCCCGGGCAGCCCGTGAGTCTGCGCGAAGGCGTCACGCTGGAGGCGTGGGTAGGCACCGATGACCGTGGTGGTGACGCTGACTTGTCGATCCTGCGCTGCGCCGCCGACCTGGACAACCTCCACCCGGACACGGGAGCCCGGGTGTTGACCGATGACGTCGGCATGCGCCTGCGCGCCAATCAACTGGGCCTGAAGGTAGTGCGCTTGCCGGAGGAGCACAGAAAGAAAGGCACGGTTCTCGACGAGGTGCCGCCGCAGTAGGTCGAACCCGGCCACCGGAGCGCGCACTCGGGTGCCCCGAGCTGACACCCGCCCGGACAGCCACGGACTGGCCAGGCCGGACACAACTCGTCCTGTGTCCGGCACCCGCCGTCCTGTCCGGGCGGGATAGTGCCCTGTCCAGTGGCCCGGGACGTGTCCGGGATGTTGTCCTGTCCGCTCGTGTCCCGGCTACCGTGTCCCGCCATGAAGTCCGAGATCGTGAGCATCGAGCAGTGGGACAGGCCGCAGCCGCAGCGTGACGGAACCTTGTGCAGCGCGCACGGCCGGACGTCCTGTAGCCGGGACCTCGTGGCCGAAGTGATCCTGCGGGACGAGGGTAGCCCGCGCGTCAGATGGACGGTCTGTGACCACTGGCTCAAGACCAACCCCGATGCGATCGCCTACGACGCGCAGTAGCGCTGAGGGGGCTACCCTCGGCCGACAGTGCGTCGCTCCAGCTCGACCAGGCGGGACAGCGCTGTCTGCACGTCGAGCAGTGCTTCGTGTGCCAGGGCGGCCATCTTCTGAACCCGCTCAATGTCACCTGCGTCGCGGAGAGCCTCTTCCCGCCGTCGGGCGACCGTGCTCGCACCGCTTCGGGTCTCGCGCACGTCATACGCATACCTGAACATGACCCGGGGCGGAGGCGCGAGCGCGAAGATCCTGTCCCATGTGTCGGCTACGCGTGTCATGGCCAGCTTGAGCGCCGCGTCACCTCGGCGTTCGGCGGAGTCCCGCAGGGCCCGGGCGGCTTCTCGCCGGTCCTTATGCATGAACCAGTCCGAGCGGACGCCTCCGGACGCCACCTCTTCCAGGAGGGCGCGGAACTCGGTGAGTTGCGTGCGCAATTCCTCAGCCTCAGGACCCAGGGCGAGGTGATGACGGCGTACCCACCACCCCTTCCACACGCCGTTGCCGACGGCCCATAGGAAGGCCAGCCAACCGGGCGTGAACTTGAGCCAGTCGGCGAGTGTCATGCACGGGATTGTGACGGCTGCGCACTGCGGCGGAGGCTGATTTTAAAGAAGTCGAGCCGGCAAAGGGCCACCCCAGGTCAGGTGGCGTAGTACCGCCCGTCCTCCACACGCGCCTGATGGCACTCACGCGGCAACCGCAGCACCGTCGACAGCCAGCTCCGCACGTACGCCGAATCCGTCACGGCGAGTAGCTCCGTCCCTGTGAGTTCCGGGAACGTCCGGACCACGGCCAGCACCCGCCGTCGCTGCGTGGAGGCGATCGCATCGATGTCGCCCATCGGCTCAGACCCGCCCGTACGAGGTGGTCGGCGATGGCCTCGCCGTACGCCCTCGGGCAGCCCGCGCACGAGTGTTGCGATGCGTCGTCTCCGTCAGTGTCATGCCGGGTGTCCGGTACCGGCGTTGTCGGTGTCGTATGCGAATGCGTAGATCGAATGTGTGACCTTTTCGTAAGGGTGTCGTTGATCGGATGACAGGACCACGGGCGGGGAAGGGGGCAGCGGTGAGCCGAAAGCTACCGCTTGGTGAGGGCGAGACGGCCCGTACCGCCTGTGCCCGTGGTTCGCTACGTGCGGGTGTGGTGGAGAAGACGGGCGAGGTGCTGCCGACCGCTGCGCTGACGCAACGGGTCGGCTGGGCTGCCGATCTGGTGAACGGCATGGCCACCGAGCTGCTGGCCACGCACTGGAATGACGCCGACGTGGACAGGCTCGCCTCCGGGGTGGACGCCGGGGGCCAGTCGCTGCCGTCCAACGCATGGATGGCACTGCGGCGTCTCGGCTGGGCAGCCGCACCGGCCGCGGGTATCCGCGTCAACGACCGGATCGTGCGCATGGCCCAGGAGCAGGCCGGGCGCACCTTGCGGTCGGTGAAGTGGCGGACCGACCTGACCGCCGGAGTCATCAAGACCTGGCCTGCCGAGCCGGGCAGGCGTACCCCGGGCGAGTGGGACGCCGTCCGTGAGGCCGTCCCCGACGGGCGGCACCTGCCCTCCAGCGTCATCAACTCCCGTACCCGGCAGGTCGTCGCCTACGTCAAGAGGCACGGCCGACGGCCGGCCGACGTGTTCGAGCTGGAGGCCGCACCCCACGGCGCGCGGATGCTGCTGCTGTCGGCTTGTGACGGGCAGCAGGCGTCGATCGCACGCGGTGACGATCCGGGCCGGGCGCTGCTGCGGCTGCAGCTGCCCGTGCGCCCGGACCCGCGCTCCTACCAGGACTGGGCCTGGGTGGCCTGCCCCATCACGCTCCCGCCCACGATCCCGCCCGGCGCGGTGCTGCACCTGCCCACGCTCCGCGTCCACCAGGGCCGGGTGCGGGCCGATCTGGCCTACACCCATGCCGTGCCCACGGCCCGGCGCAGTGGGCACGCTGTCGCCCTCGGTGTGGACTGGGGCCTGAACACGCTGCTCAGCGCGGGCGCGGTCCGGCTGCACGATAACGGCAAGATCAGCGCTCTTGGCGCCGGGAGCATGTTCCGCGCGGCCGGTGTGCTGGCCAAACAGCACCGGCTGCGGCGCGAGAGCGAGCACCTGCACGCCAAGACCGGCCACTACGAGCGCCTCATGGCCGGGGATGCGCAGCATCCGTTGACGGGCAGACAGCATGTGCTCGCCGAGGAGATCCGGTACGTCTCCGGCCGCCGCTCCAACCTCAACGACGCCCTGGCGTGGGCTGCGGCCCGCTGGGCGGTCGACCAGGCCATCACCGCAGGCGCGAGCGTGATCTACGTCGAGGACCTCCGCTCGATGGAGGCACGGGGCATGAGCCGCACCCTGAACACCCGCCTGTCCCAGCAGGTACGCGGCAAGGTTGTGGAACGGATGCGGCACCTGGCCGCTGAAACCGGTATCGCCGTGGTGGCCGTCCCAGCCCGGGGCACGTCCCGGCACTGCCCGCGCTGTCTCGTTCCGCTACGGCACCGCAAAGCCCCCGACCGACCCACCGCACCCGGCTGGAAATGGGCCATCTGCCCCAACCCGGATTGCGGCTGGCAGGGCGACCGCGACACCGGGGCGTGGCAGCGTATCGCCGCACGCGGCCTGACCCACCAGACGAAGACTGTGGTGGACCGTACCGACGGTTCCATGGTGATCCGCTCGGTGGTGGACGAGCTCGAAACCAAAGCCGTGGTCACCCCGACCACCACGAAAACCAGCCGGAGGGACCGGTCCAAGACCGGACCCACCCGGCCTCGTTCCACACGCCCGGCGCCCAGGCGACGCAGGGCACCCTCCCCCACCGGCCCTTCGGGTCCGGCGGGCAAGCGTCCGGAGGGGCACGCATCTACGGGCCGGAGGTGGCTGCCCCGCGCAGCCCACCGGCATCAGGGCGTGACGACGATCAGCACACCCACCACCGGTCACCGGCCACGAGGAGCGGCACTGGGCGCAGGATTCCACCTGCACGCCCACGCCACCCCGCCACGATGGGCACACTCCATGCCAGACGCTACGTCTTGCATGGGATCGCTGAACTGATCAGAGACGCTTAGGACCACGCCTGCAGAGGGTGCACAGTGGACGTATGAGCGCGCACGCTCTGGACAAGGACCTGGACGCCCTCGCCGCCTCGGCACGGGCGGCGCTGGTGCGGGAGATCGACGCGAGCGGGGCCTGGGCCGCCGACCCGGTGTGGCGGGAGGCCTTCGAACAGGTGCCGCGGCACCTGTTCGTGCCGTACTACTACGTCGGCGTCATGGGCGGCCATGAGCGGCGGTGGGGCGAGAGCGCCGACCCGCGCACGCGCGAAGCCTGGGTGCGTGGGGCGTACGTCGACGCCCCGCTGGCCACCCGGCTGCGCGACGGCGAGCTGGTCTCCTCCAGCAGCCAGCCCTCGCTCATGGCGATGATGCTGACCGAACTGCGGGTGCGGGACGGCGACCGAGTCCTGGAGATCGGCGCGGGCACGGGCTACAACGCGGCCCTGCTCGCCCACCGGCTCGGGAACGACGACCTCGTCACCACCATCGACCTGGATACGGACATCACCGAGGCGGCACGGAGGCATCTGGCCGCCGCCGGCTACCGCCCCGTCGTCGTCACCGGCGACGGAGCCCGCGGGGTTCCGGAACGCGCCCCCTTCGACCGGATCATCGCCACCTGCACCCTGCCCTCGATCCCGCGCGCCTGGCTCGCCCAGTGCCGCCCCGGCGCGCGCATCCTGACCCCGCTCGCCACCGGCCTGATCGCCCTGACCGTGCACGACACGGGGCAGGACACCGGCCACGCCGAGGGACGCTTCCTGCACACGCCCGCCTACTTCGTCCCGCTGCGCGGCAGCGAGCGGTCCGACGCCGAGCCCGCGCACCTCGGCGGGGTGCCGCGCCGGGCCCGGGAGAGCGAGCTGTTCCGCTTCCTGTTGGCCCTGACCCACGGCAGCCTCGAACCGCAGGAGGCGTACGCACTGTGGGAGCGCGAGGGACAACCGCGGCGGGAGCGCTACGGCATCACGGTCCGCGGAGAGAGCGAGTGGGCGTGGCTGGACGAGCCGGAGGGGCCGTATGCCTGGCCCCTCCGATGAACCTGCGGATCAGCCCCGACGAACCGTGATCGTCGTCCAGGCGCCCACGTGCACCCGGTCCCCGTCCTGCAGCGGCACCGGCACGAACGGCTGGATCGGCTCCTCGCCGCCGTTGACCGTCGTGCCGTTCGTCGAGTTCTGGTCGACGACCGCCCAGGAGCCGTCCGGCTGCTGCACCAGCACCGCGTGCTGGTGCGAGACGCCCGGGTCCTCCGGCGGCACCGACAGGTCGACGTCGGGGGTGTCGCCGGTGGAGTGCCGACGGCGACCGATGGTGACCTGGTTGCCGGTCAGCGTGCGCTGCTGCTCGGGGGAGTACGCGGGCAGGTTCAGGCCCGCGGCCTCGGGCCCCGAGCGCTGCATCATCGCCATGAAGTAGTCGCGGTCCGGACCGATCGTCGCGATCCAGGTCGCCGGGCCCTGCTGGAAGGACGGGCCGGGCGGGGCGGGCGGGGCCTGGGTGGAGCCCTGCTGGGGGTAGCCGTAGCCACCGCCGGGGCCGCCCGGGCCGCCACCGGGACCGCCGGGTGCGGTGGACGACGGCGGGGAGATCACCCAGTCGTCGGTGCCGCCGCCGAAGGACGGACCGCCGGGCTGCTGGCGCTCCTGCGGGTAGGCGGGCGCGCCCTGCTGCTGGAACGCCTGCGGACCGCCACTCGTGGCACCGGGGCCGGGACCATGACCGGGCCCGGCCTGCGGGGTCGGCCCGGGCGGCGGCGGAACCGGGCGGGAGGGGTCGCCGAAGTTGGGCTGGCCGGGCGGACCAGGACGCGAGGGGTTCCCGGGGTAGCCGGACGGGTCTCCGGGGAAGCCGGAGGGACCGGGCTGCTGCCCGGGGTGTGAGGGGTCGGCACCGAAATTGGGCCGGGACGGGTCTCCGGGGAAGCCGGAAGGACCGGGCCCACCCGGCGCACCGGGTCCACCGGGCGGCCGCGACGGATCGCCGGGGAAGCCGGAAGGCGGCCCGCCCTGACCCGAGGGCCCCGACGGCTCGGAGCCGAACGGCGGGATCGGCTCGGCGGGACGGTTCACCTGCGAGGGACGCGAGCCCTGGTACTCGTACGAGTCACCGCCGCCGTAGGACGGTCCGGGCGGCGGGCCCGGCGGCGGCCCCTGCTGGAAGTGCGAGGGCAGGCCGGGTCCGGGCGCCTGCGGGCGCGGCGCGGCCGGGGTGTACGAGGTCGCCGTGTTGGTGAGGAAGTTCCACCGGCACTCCTCGCAGAACGGCGCACCGCCCTCACGGGGCGTGCGGCACTGCGGGCACAGCTCCGGCTCGTGATCCGGCACGGCGGACAGGTGCGGACGCCCACCGGGCTGGCCGCCGGGATGTCCGCCGGGCTGGCCGGGCGCGCCCGGAGGCGGCGGGAAGCCGTAGCCGCCACCGCCGGGGGGCGGCGGCGGAGGGGGCGGAGGCACGGCACCGGCCATGCGGTGACCGCAGACCTCGCACCAGTCGTCGGAACCCGACTGGTGTCCGTTCGGGCAGGTCGGCATGTCGGCGCTTCCCCCTCTCCTTCGGTGTCCTACTAGGGTCCTACTAGGTCACTTCTTTACACGAACAGTCTTTGTGGACCGTGTCTCGAGAGTCATCTCGTCGGCCTCCGCGACCTTCGCCTTCAACCGCACAGTACCTGTCGCGGCATCGACCACGTCCACCACCTTCGCAAGCAGTTTCGCGGTATCGGCGTTCCCTGAGTCACTCGCGAGCTGAACGGCCCGGCCCAGTTTGGCCGTTGCTCCATCCATATCGCCCGCTTTACGCAGATCGAGCCCTTGTTGGATGACTTGTGCCAGTTCTGCCTGGCCGGTGTAGTGGGCGACTTGGGGGTTGATCGACGTCGACGCCACCATGTCGTCGGTCCACACGGCCCGTACGAGGCCCTGGGCGCCCAGGTTCTGTGTGCTGCCGTCGGGTTGCGGGACGACGAGGGAGACCCGGGCGGCGAGCATCTCCTGGCCGATGTTGGCGACCGGGACCTCGACGCAGACGTGGTAGTCACGGGACTCGTCTCCCCAGGACCCGGTGGGGTAGTCCCCGGCGCGCGGGCCGGCCTCGGTGCGGCGGTCGGTGAGCTCCTCGACGGTGGGCGCGACCTGCTTGACGAACTTCACCGCGGTGCCCACCGGCGTCCACAGGCGCAGGGCGACGTCCGCGACCTCCTTGCCCATCGCCGTCTCCATCATCTGCGTGAAGTCGGCGGCGAGGCCGGCCGGGTCGGCGACGATGTCGGCGGTGCCGAGCAGGGCGGAGGCGATCCCTGTGACTTCTTTCACTTCCCAGTCGGTGCCCACGCCCCGGGCGTCACAGGTGAACCGTCCGGCACTCGCGTCGAGGGAGGCCTTGAGGTCCTCCGGCGACTCGTGTTCGTTGCGGCCGTCGGTGAGCAGGATGCCGTGGCGGATGGCGACGTCCGCGGAGGACAGCAGGCGGTCGGCGAGGCGCAGCCAGGTGCCGATGGCCGTACCGCCGCCGGCGCTGAGCCTGCGCAGGGCCTGTTTGGCCTGGTCGCGGGTGGTGGCGTCGGCGACCGCGAGGTGGCCGTTGCCGGGATACACCTCCTTCGCCACGTGTGTGCCGCCGATCACCGCGAAGTGCACGCCGTCGCGCAGGGTGTCGATCGCGGCGGACGTGGCGTCGCGGGCGTTGCGCATCTTGGTCGGCGGGTAGTCCATCGAGCCCGAACAGTCGACCATGATCGCCACGGCCGCGGACGGGCCCTGCCCCGGCGAGTAGAGGTGGGGCGACGCGACCGCGGTTCCGATCGTGCCGCCGCCGCTGGCGGTCACCGTGACGATCGCGCTGACCTCGCGGCCGCCCTCCGGCAGGTACTCGTTCTGGTAGACGTCGACCGAGAACTGCGGCACGTTCGACTTCGAGAAATTGGCCATACCTACTCAAATCCCCCTCGGAACACCCCGCAATCGCGAGGCGATGGCTGTGGACGGACCGGTCCCCTCCGGTCCGTCGCCTCCCCGTTCTCTTACGGCCTCAGGCCGATCCTGCCCCCAACGGAGGTGCCGGGAACGGCACGACGGCCACTGTTACGTTGTCGTGGCCCCCGCCGTCCAGGGCGTGGCCGAGCAGAACCCTGGCGCTGTGCAGGGGGCGCACGGCGGCGTCGAGGGGCAGGGCCTCGGCCATCTCCTCGGCCGCCTCCGCGTAGTTCCACAGGCCGTCGCTGCACACCACCACCACACCAGGCCGGTCCGGTTTGAAGGAAGCGGTGTGCGGCTCCAGTTCGTACGCGTCCGCGCCGAGCCAGCCCGTGATCGCGTGGGCCCGCTCGTCGGCGTACGCCTCCGCCTCGTTCATCAGGCCCGCGGCGACCATCTGCGCGGCCCACGAGTCGTCCTCGGTGAGCCGGGCCGGGGGTGAACTGCGGTCCGCCGGGACCCAGTAGACACGGCTGTCGCCGACCCAGCCGACGACCAGCAGACTCGGTGTCACGACCGCGCCGACCAGGGTGCACGCGGGGGCGTTCTGGTGCGGGGCGTGCTCGCGGGCCGTGGCGGGCTCCTCGGCCAGTGCGTTGACCGCGTGCGAGGCGGCGACGATCGCCTCGTGCATCGCCTGTTGCGGGTGCGTGCCGTGCGGCAGGGCGGCCAGGAGGGACTCGCTCGCCACCCGGGACGCGGCCAGCGAGGCGTCGTCGGGACGGGTCGCGGAGGACACGCCGTCGCAGACGATCGCCACGATCGCGGGGGAGCCGTCCGGCAGTACGGCGTTGCCGAGGCCGAACGCGTCCTCGTTGCGGTGGTGGCGCAGCCCACGGTCGCTGACCGCGGCGGCCGGGCCGGCCTCCTGCTCCATGTGGTCGCGCTCGCGCGGCTGGGCGTGCCCGCAGTTCTCGCAGTAGCCGTCCTGGTCGACCCGGCCCGCCCGGCAGGCCACGCAGACCGCCGACAGTGCAGTGCCCTCGGCCGGGGTCGGGAGGTCGGCGGTCACCCGCGGGTCCGGTGCCTGCAACGGGTACTCCTCGGGCTCCGGAGGGCGGTCGAACCGGACGCCGGAGACGGGGGAGACCGGTGAGCCGGTGGGCGTCGACTGCGGGAGGGCCGACGGCAGTTCGTGGCCGCCCGAGTCCGTGCCCGGCAGATCCGTCGGCAGGTGTACGGGGCCGGGCAGGCCGGAGCCGCCGGGCCAGTCCACGCCGGCCGAGCCCGCGGGTGGGGGCGCCGAGCCGTTCATGGCGATCGTCGGGTTGTCGTCCGGCCGTGCCGGCACGGCGGACAGGTCGTATCCGCACGCACCGCAGTAACGGTCACCCGACTCGAGGGGCTCCTCGCAGCTCGGGCACGCGGACAGCTGGGGCATCTGCGACATCAACTACACCCACGTCCGGGGGCGGTAACGATTGGCACGTTCCACCAGGTCGATCCTCTCCTCGCCGCCGCGCGCGAGCCGGGCCAGCGTGCGGTACGAGCGCTCCAGTCCGAAACGCAGTCCCCGCTCGTCCAGGCCGCTGCCGAGCAGCACCCGTCCTCCGGCGGCGGGAGGGGCGGAACCCTGGCCACCGGAGAGTATCCAGTCCAGCGCACTACCGAGGACTTCCGCCGACAACTGCTCGCGGCGCGCCGGGTCCAGACCGTATGCGTCCAGCGCCTCGACCTGCCCGGCGGCGGCGGTCAGGTCGTCCAGGAAGGGTACGTCGGAGGCGACCGCGGTGCGTTGACGCAGCCGCGCCCGGACGGCCGCCACGCGCGCGGCCGTGTAGTGGATGGAGGACTCCGGCACCGACTCCAGCGTGTCCACGGCGCTACGGCGGTCCCCGGTCGCGAGCTGCACACGCGCCAGGCCGAACGCGGCGCTCACATAGCTCGGGTCGGTCGACCACACCAGGCGGTAGTACTCGGCGCCGTTGTCGAGCTGCCCCAGCACCTCCGCGCACAGGCCGAGGGCCAGCTTGGGGGCGGGCTCGCCCGGGAAGGCGTCGTAGATCGCGTCGAAGGCGAGGGCGGCGGCCTCGTGGTCGCCGGTGACCAGCGCGGCGACGCCCCGGTACCAGACGACCCGCCAGTCGTCGGGCCGCTCGCCCTCCAGCCGGAGCAGCGTCTCGTGCGCGGTCTGCGCCTCGCCGTTCTCCAGCCAGGCCCGCACCTGCCGCAGCCGGGTCTCCGTCGACGGCGCCGGTGCGGCCGCGATGGCTCCGAGCAGCTCGGTCGCCGCGGTCGTCATCAGCCCGGCCAGGAAACCGGCGTTGGGGTCGGAGGGGTCGACGTGGGGCACCGGAAGCGCGAGGGCGGCGGCGGGGGCGTTGACGGGCTTGACGATGCTCGCCGTACCGAAGCCGTTGGAGCCGTTGGAGCCGTTGGAACCGGTCGCGGCCGCGCCGACGGGCAGTTCGGCGACAGCGGCGCCCCGGCGTCCCGTACGCACCACCCGCGCCCCCAGCCGCGACACCTCACCGTCCAGCTTCGGGAACAACTCCGTGTCCGTGACCCGGACTTCGGGGCCGAAGAGGGTGGAGAGGGCAGGCCGGGCCTTGCCCGTCTGCAGGGACACGACCTCGCGCAGTACGCCGGTCAGCTGCTCCGCCATCTCCTGAGCGGAGGCGAAGCGGCGGGCCGGGTCGGGATCCGTCGCGCGGACCAACAGCCGGTAGAAGGACTCGTACTGGCGGAAGACCTCGATGTTGTCGGGGTCGGGCAGGGAGTCCACGAAGACGTTCGTGTAGCCCTGGAAGTCGAAGGTCATGACCGCGAGCGTGCGGGCGACCGTGTACAGGTCGGACGCCACCGACGGGCCGACCTCGGCGACCTCCGGGGCCTGGTAACCGACCGTGCCGTAGATGGCCGACTCCTCGTCGTCCATCCTGCGCACCGCGCCCATGTCGATGAGCTTGAGCTGGTCCTCGGTCTGGATGGCGTTGTCGACCTTGAAGTCGCAGTACAGCAGGTTGCGGCTGTGCAGGTGGCCGAGGGCCTCGAGGGCCTCGATGCCGTACGCGCACGCCTGCTCCACCGGCAGCGGGTCGCGCTTGCCGCCGGTCGTACGGCGGTCGTTGGCGATCTCCTTCAGGGACTTGCCGCCGACGTACTCCATGACGATGTAGCCGTCGAGCGAGCCGGTGCGCTGGTCGAGGTGTTCCACGAAGTTGTAGATCCGCACGATGTTGGCGTGCTCGATCTCGGCCAGGAAGCGCCGCTCGGAGATCGCCGCGGCCATCGCGTCCTGGTCGCCGGTGTCCAGCAGGCCCTTGAGGACCACCCAGCGGTCGGACACCGCGCGGTCCACGGCGAGGTAGACCCAGCCCAGGCCGCCGTGCGCCAGACAGCCCGCGACCTCGTACTGCCCGTGCACGACGTCGCCGGACTTCAGCTTCGGCACGAAGGAGTACGGGTGGCCGCACTTGGTGCAGAAACCCTCGGTGCGGCCGGGCCGCTCCCCGCGCGAACGCCCCACCTGCGCCCCGCAGTCGGAGCGCGAGCAGAACCGCTTCCGCTCGGGCACCTCGGGGTTCTCCAGGACCATCTCGCGCGGATCGGGCCGCGGCACCCCCGGCACCTGGACCAGGCCGACGCCGAGTCGGCCGCGGCCGGACGAACCGGCGGACGAACCGGAGCTGCGCACCGACACCGAACGGCTCGTGGACTTGCCCGAGACCGCGCGCGACAGGCGTCCCGACACCGAGCGCCGTGACTTCGACGACTGCGAGGTCGTACGCGAACTGCGGCTGCTGGAACGAGAACTGCTGCTGCCCGAACCCCGCGAGCCCCTGCCGCCGGCGGTGATGCCGGTGGGCGGGGATCCGACCATGCCGGTCGAGGAGACGACCGGGGCCAGTCCGCAGGTGTCGCAGTACAGCTCGCCGCCGCCCACGTCTTCGTACGACCCGTCGCAGTCGGGCCGCTGGCAGGTCTGCTCTGCCTGACTCGTCTGGCTCATGACGCCGCTTCCCCCTTGTCACTCATGCGCCGGGTCCCCTCCGGTCCTCCGGCCCACCCTGCTGCGGAACCCGCGGGGCGCCCAGCAGTTCGGCGGCCGCGTGCTGGAAACGCAGCACGGCCTGTTCGGCGACGCGCAGGTCGCAGGGCGCGCTCCACAGCATCCGCCGCGCCGCGTCGTACCGCTCGATGAGGAACGGGTCCTCCGCGAGGCCGTGCCGGGCGACCTTCGCCTTGTACGCGTCGAGACGGCCGCGCAGCTCCGCGCGGACCGCGAGCGGCTGGGTGACCTCGCTCAACGACTCGCGGGCGCGCAGCAGTTCGTCCTCCGCCTTCGCCTCCAGCGACTCCAGGAGTGGCGAGAGGCGGTGCCACTGGGCGTGTCTGCGGTACTCGGCGGCCGTCGCCAGCTGCTCCTGCAGCACGGTCGGCGGGCCGCTGACGACCGGCACCTCCGTGGCGGCGATCTTCGCGAGGACCTCGCCGCGCGCGCTGCGTGCCTCGGCGAGCGTGCGGTCCGCGCGGCTGAGTACGTCGCGCAACTTCACCAGCCGTGCCTCCGCGTCCTGCCGGACGGTCAGCACGGCGTCGATCTCCCGGCGTACCTCGTCGAGGGCGCGCGCCTCCCGGTCGTACTTCGAGGTGTCCGGCTTCCCGCCGCCCGGGGCCGAACTCCCCTGCGCGGGCACCCAGAAGGCCAGCGGATCGGACACCACCTGCGCACGCAGGGACGTCAGTATGCGCGTGATGCGCTCCAGGTCGTCGCCCGCCGGGTGCTCACCGGGACGCACACCGGCCGAGTGCGCGAGCTGCCGGGTGCGCTGGAGCTCCGCGGCCAGTAAATCGATCCGCGCGGGCAGCGCCGACCACACCGCGTCGGCGGCGACGACCATGTCCAGCGAGATCGCGTACAACTCGTTCATCCGCTCCACGAGCGTGACCAGCGAGAACTGCTCGCTCAGCTTGCCCGAACCACCGTGCAGCGTCGGCGCGTTGGCCGTGGCGGTCGCGGAGCCGGCGATGGTGACGGAGTCGCCGCGCAGCAGCTCGGTGAGCTCCACCAGATCCTCGCGGCTGGACCAGCGGCGCCGGGAGCGGATCTCCCGGGCGGCGCGCAGCGCGTCGGAGTACGCGTCGAAGTACGCCCACAGCAGGGTGATCGACGCCTCGGTGGACGTCCAGCGCTCCTTCGTCGTGCCGGTGAGGTCGGCGCCTTCGAGGAGTCTGCGGCCCGCGTGGTCCTGCAGGGCGAGGAGCGAGGTCTCGATCGCCTCGTGCTCCGCGCCGAGCCGCGCCAGCGCACGGTCCACCTCGTCCCGGTCCATCACCGGCCCGGGGGGTCCCGTGACGCCCATCGATCACCTCTCGCTGCTGGTTCGTTCCGGATAGTGGATGGCCGGTTGACTGCCGGTCCGTCAGCTCGTGCGCAGATACTCCGGTGGGGGCGGCTCCGACTGCGTCGAGTCCTTGTCCAGTGTCGCCGACAGCCACTTGTCGTACGACGCCTGCCAGCCGTCCGTGGTGTCCTTGCGGTAGTCCACCAGGATCTGGTTGACCCGGCGTACCAGATCGTCGGCGTCCTTCTTCATCGCCACGCCGTAGTACTCGGTGGTGAAGGGCTCGCCCTTGAGCTGGACCGTCGGGTCCTGTGCGGCCTGGCTCGCGGCGAGGGCGCCGTCGGTGACCACGGCGTCGACCTCGCCGAGCTGCAGCCGTACCAGGCAGTCGAGTTGGTTGGGCACGGTCGTGGAGATGTCGGCGGAGGAGACGAGCTTGCCCGCCTTCTTGTCGTCGTCCAGCTTGGTGTAGGCCGTCGAACCTTCCGCCGTGCAGATCTTCTTGTTCGCGAGCGTGTCGTTGTAGCCCGTGATGGTGGAGGACTTGGGGGCGAGGACCTGCTGGCCCGTCTTGAAGTACGGGGCGGAGAAGGCCACGTCGGACAGGCGGTCGCAGTTGATCGTCATCGTGCGGACCACCATGTCCACGCGGTCCTTCTGGATCGCGGGGATGCGCTGGTTGGTGGGGACCGCCTTGAACTGGACCGCGTTCGGGTCGCCGAGTATGTCCTCGGCGATCCGGTGCACCAGGTCGATGTCGAAGCCCTCGAGGTCGGCGTTCTTGCCGCCGTTGGGGTTGCGGTAGCCCCAGCGGTAGCTGTTCTGGTCGACGCCGACGATCAGCTTGCGCTTGTCGCCCTGGCGGGCCTTGATCTTGTCGATCGTCGTCCCGTCCGCGCTCGACGGGGACAGGGTCTGCTTCTCCGGGGCGTTCTGGATCGCCGGGTCGGTGCAGGGGTCGTCGGCCGCCACCTGGGCGGCGTGGGTCAGGCCCGGCCCTCCGGTGCCGGTACTGCCGTCGCCGTGCGGCTGCGTCAGCGGCAGCAGCATCGCGAAGGCCGCGGCCAGGGCGCAGACGACCGCCATGGCACCCACACCGCCCCAGCCCCTCAGACTGGCCCGCAAACGTCGTCCACGCATCGTCACGCCCCCTCTCACCGGTACTCCGACAGCCTGCGCCCGATACCCAGTACCGCGCCCGCCGCGCCCAGAACGGCGAAGAGGGCGGCCCCCACCGACAGTCCCGTCAGCGCGTCGAGGCCGTCACCGGCCGCCTGCTCGAACTCGATCTTCTCGTGCTTGAGTGCGTTGTCGAGATTCTTGTCGACGCTGTCGAAACACTCGCCGGTCGCGTCCTTGGAGCCGATGACCCGCTGCAACGCCGCTTCGTAGTTGCCGTTCTCGTCGTCGTTGCGAGCCGCGGCGTGGCGTTCCTTCCACACCTTCATGTTGCCGACGGCCGCCGTGACCGGCTTCTCGCCGGTGCTGTCGTCGGCGAGCTTCTCGGCCTCCGCCAGGCCCTTGCCGAGGGTGTCCATGTCCTTCTGGAAGTCGAAGTCGTAGGCGTCGTAGGTGACTTCCTCGCCCTTGGCGTTCTTCTCGGTGACCGTCTCGGCGCCGCGGGCCACCAGGGTCAGGTTCTCGTTGCCGCGGGCCTTGAGGGAGGCGATGCGGGCGTCGTGCAGCACGTTCAGCGAGCGGACGCCGTGGTTGTAGGACTCGTTGAGGCCCGCGCGCGCGACGCTGTGGCCGACGACCAGCCACAGCAGGACCACCGTGGCCGTCGCCGTGGCGGCGACCAGGCCGTGGTTGAGAACCCGGTTGGTGCGCTGGTAGTTGCGGTGCTGGGCCCAGGCGAGCCCGGCGAGCGCGAGGACGCCGAGCGCGATCGCGGCCCACGGGTAGGGCGTCGCGTCCGCGTAGTCGGCGCGCAGCCGCTGGTTCTCGCTCTTGTAGAGGTTCTCGGCCTCCGGGAGCATGTCCTCCTGCATCTTCTCGTTCGCGTAGCGCAGGTAGGCGCCACCGACCGGGAAGCCCTGGCGGTTGTACGTCCGGGCCCGCTCCACCAGGCCCTTGTACTCCGGCAGCATCCGGTTGAGCTTGGTGACGGTCTTGGCCGCGGCGGAGTCGGGGTCGGAGTTCGCGGCGGCCTGGACCAGGCCGGCCGCGGCGTTGTCGATGTCCTGTTCGTACCGCTCGCGGGAGGCGGCCGTCTCCTGGCCGCCGGCCAGGAAGCCGCTGGAGGCCGCGGTGTTGGCGTCGGCGAGCGAGCGGTAGATGTCGGCCGCGGCGCTGCTGAGCGGCTGGCTCTTGTTCAGCACGTCGTCGGCGGCCGCGGCCCGGTCCGTCATCTGCCAGGCGGTCACGGCACCGAAGGCGACGACCAGCAGGGCGAGCAGCGCGCCGATGATGCGCAGCCGCCCCGGCTCGGTGGTGGCGGCCGCGCGCACCTGGTCGACGCCCTCGGCGAAGGCCGTACGGCGAGCGGGAGCCGCGCCGGGCGGCGGGTCGGACACCGGCCCGGACGCCTGCGGCGGCACGACCGGCATCGTGGGCACGCCGGAACCCGGTGGCGCCGCACTGCTCTTCGTCGGCTGTGTCACTGTTGACCTCCCCCATGGTCATCCAACGCCACAAGTATCGCTGCCGGGACTGACAACCGCACCGGCCTTCGCTGGATCTTGATCGGATCGCAGTGCACCGGCGCACCGACACCGGCACGACAGCGCCCCGCACCACCCCCTGCCCATCAATACGCCGCTGGAATCTGTTCGGTTCCCGTGAGGTCAGCCCTCGTAGTACGCCCGTACCCGCTCGTGCACCTCCGGGGCCGCACCCGTCCGGTCCAGCCCCAGCAGCGCCGCCCCCAGCACCGGAGGGGCCGTCACCACCTGCGGTACGGCCTTGGGGGCGCGGACCGCCAGCAACTCCCGTACGCCATCGTCCAGTTGGGGCTGCCGCGCGGCCAGGACGCCGCCGCCCAGCAGCACCGGTGTCTCCTCGTCCAGCAGGTCGAGGCGGGTCAGTGCCACGGTCGCCATGGTCACCACCTCGTCGGCCAGGCGGTCGACGATCGAACGGGCCACGGGGTCGCCGGCGGCCGCCGTGGTGAACAGGACCGGGGTCAGTTCGTGGCGGCGGGCGGTCGGCACGTGGTCCAGGTGCAGGGCCTCGATGAGGGCGTACATGGAGGACAGGCCGAAGTGGGCGGGCAGGGCGTGCGCGAGGGCCGTGGGAACGCCGCGGCCGTCCTCCGCGCGGGCCGCGTGCCACAGGGCCTCCTCCGCCAGGCCCCAGCCGCCGCCCCAGTCACCGGAGATACGGCCGAGGGCGGGGAAGCGGGCGGTGTGGCCGTCGGGGCGCATGCCGACGCAGTTGATGCCCGCGCCGCACACCACGGCGACACCCCGCGGCTCGGTGACGCCCGCGCGCAGGATGGCGAAGGTGTCGTTGCGGACCTCCACACTCGCGCCCCACGCGCGCGCGTGCAGCGCGGCCGCCAACTGCTCCTCCTCCACGGGGAAGTCGGCGTTGGCCAGACAGGCCGAGACGTGGTCCACCGAGGTCACCCCCGCCGCGGCGAAGGCCCGCCCGACCGCGTCGGCGACCTTGTCGACCGCCGCCTCGACGCCCACCACCGGGGGCCGGAACCCGCCGCCGCGGGCCGTGGCGAGGACGTTTCCGTCGGCCGCCACGACCGCGACGTCGGTCTTGCTGTTGCCCGCGTCGACGGCGAGGACACATGCGGTCAGGCCCACGCGAGGTGCTCCCGGTTGTGTGCGATCAGTCGGTCGGTGAGGGCGTCGGCGTACTCGTACTGGCCGATCAGCGGGTGCGCGAGCAGCGCCTTGAACACCCGCTCACGGCCGCCGCGCAACGCCGCCTCCAGAGCCAGGTCCTCGTACGCCGTCACGTTCGCCATCAGCCCCGCGAACAGGGGATCCACGGCCGGCACCGACAGCGGGGTCGGGCCCTTCGGCCCCACCGCCGCCTGCACCTCGATCACCGCGTCGTCGGGCAGGAAGGGCAGCGTCCCCCGGTTGTAGGTGTTCACCACCTGGTACGGGCTCCCCCCTCCGCCCAGCAGCCCGGCGGCCAGGTCGACCGCCGCCTCCGAGTAGTAGGCCCCGCCCCGCTTGGCGAGCAGCTCCGGCTTCTCGTCCAGCTCGGGATCGCCGTACATCTTCAGCAACTCCCGTTCCATCTCGGCGACCTCGGCCGCCCGGGACGGCTTGGTGCGCAGCTCCCGTACGACCTCGTCGTGCGCGTAGAAGTAGCGCAGGTAGTACGACGGGACCACCCCGAGGCGGTCCACCAGGGCGCGCGGCACCCGCAGGTCGGCGGCGATCGCCTCGCCGTGCTCCGCGAGCAGCTCGGGCAGCACGTCCTCGCCCTCGGGACCGCCCAGCCGTACGCCGGTCTCCCAGGTGAGGTGGTTGAGGCCCACGTGGTCCAGGTGGACCTCGGAGGGCGTCACGCCGAGCAGGCCCGCGAACTTCCGCTGGAAGCCGATCGCCACGTTGCACAGCCCGACCGCCTTGTGGCCGGCCTGCAGCAGGGCACGCGTCACGATCCCGACCGGGTTGGTGAAGTCGATGATCCAGGCGTCCGGATTCGTACGGCGGACCCGTTCCGCGATGTCGAGGACCACCGGAACCGTCCGCAGTGCCTTGGCCAGGCCCCCCGCACCGGTCGTCTCCTGGCCGACGCAGCCGCACTCCAGGGGCCAGGTCTCGTCCTGCTCGCGGGCGGCCTGACCGCCGACGCGGAGTTGCAGCAGGACCGCGTCGGCGCCGTCGACGCCCGCGTCCAGGTCGTCGGTGACCGAGATCCGGCCCTGGTGACCCTGCTTGGCGAAGATACGGCGGGCCAGCCCGCCCACCAGCTCCAGCCGCTCGGCCGCCGGGTCGACGAGGACCAGCTCCTCGACGGGCAGGCTGTCCCTCAGGCGCGCGAAGCCGTCGATGAGTTCGGGGGTGTAGGTCGAGCCTCCGCCGACCACGGTGAGTTTCATATGGAGTTCAACCCTTCACTCCGGTGAGCGTGACGCCCTCGACGAACGCCCTCTGGGCGAAGAAGAACACGAGGATCACGGGGGCCATGACCAGCACGGTCGCGGCCATGGTGAGGTTCCAGTCGGTGTGGTGCATGCCCTTGAACGACTCCAGGCCGTAGGACAGGGTCCAGGCACCCGGGTTCTCCGAGGCGTAGATCTGCGGCCCGAAGTAGTCGTTCCAGGCGTAGAAGAACTGGAAGAGGGCGACGGCGGCGATGCCCGGCTTGGCCATGGGCAGGACGACCTTGAGCAGCGTGCGCAGGTCGCCGCAGCCGTCGACCTTCGCCGCGTCCAGGTACTCGTTCGGGATGGTCATCAGGAACTGGCGCAGCAGGAAGATGGAGAACGCGTCGCCGAACGCCATCGGGATGATCATCGGCCACAGCGTGCCGGACAGGTCCAGCTGCTTCGCCCAGAACAGGTACATCGGGATGACGACCACCTGCGGGGGCAGCATCATCATCGCGATCACCAGCATCAGGGACAGGTTGCGGCCCCGGAAGCGGAACTTGGCGAGTGCGTACGCGACCGGGATCGACGACACGACGGTCAGGACGGTGCCGAGACCGGCGTAGATCAGCGTGTTCTTCCACCAGGTCAGGAAGCCCGGAGTGTCGAAGACCTTCTTGTAGTTGGCCCACTCCCAGGTGTGTGGGATCAGATCTCGGCTGAGGGCCTGGGAGTCGCTCATCAGCGAGGTCAGGAACACGAACACGAAGGGGAGCGTGAAGAAGAGCGCGGCGGCGATGCCGAGGGAGTGGATCGCGACCCACTCCAGGAACGCCTTACGGCGGGCGGTCCGTTCGGCGGGCGAGGCCGAGGTCTTCAACTCCACCGGCCTGTCCAGTACTTGAGTCATGGTCAGTCACCTGCCTGGATGAGACCGCCCCGGCGCCGCATCAGGAACGCGGTGAACAGCATCGACAGGGCGAAGAGGACGAGGGCGACGACACACGCGGAGCCGTAGTCGAAGCGCTGGAAGCCGAGGTTGTAGACGAGCTGGGGGAGGGTGAGCGTGGACTTCTCCGGATAGCCGGGCTCGAACTGCGTGCCCGCGCCCTGGATCACACCCGAGGCGACCTTTCCGGCGATGAGTGGCTGTGTGTAGTACTGCATGGTCTGGATCACGCCCGTGACGACGGCGAACATCACGATGGGCGAGATGTTCGGCAGCGTGACGAACCGGAACCGCTGCCAGGCCGACGCCCCGTCCAACTCGGCGGCCTCGTACTGCTCTTTCGGCACGTCGAGCAGCGCGGCCATGAAGATGACCATCAGGTCGCCGATGCCCCACAGGGCGAGGAGGGTGAGGGCCGGCTTGGACCAGGTGGGGTCGTTGAACCAGCCGGGCGCCGGGATGCCGATCTTCTCCAGGATCGAGTTGACCGGGCCCGTACCGGGGTTCAACAGAAACGCGAAGGCCATGGTGGCCGCCACGGGCGGGGCGAGGTAGGGCAGGTAGAAGAGGGTGCGGAAGACACCCGTGCCCGTCTTGATCTTGGTGATCAGGAGGCCGATGCCGAGACCGAAGAGGACCCGGAGGGTGACCATGATGACGACCAGCCACAGGGTGTTGCGCAGGGCGGGCCAGAAGTAGGGGTAGTGCTCGAAGACGTACGTCCAGTTCTTCGTTCCGCTCCAGGTCGGCGGCTTGAAGCCGTCGTAGTGCATGAACGAGAAGTAGACCGTCGAGATCATCGGGTACGCGAAGAAGACCGCGAAGCCGATCAGCCAGGGCGACATGAAGGCGAGGTTCCGCAGTGCTTGTTTCCGCTGCTTCGCAGCGAGGCCAGACCGGCGGCGCTTCGACGCCAACGTGATGGTGCTCATCGTCACTTCGCCTGCGCGATGTCCGTGTCGATCTGCTTGGCCGTCTCCTGAAGGCCCTTCTGCAGGTCGGTGGCCTTGCCGCTCTCGTACTCGTAGCCGAAGTTCTGGAGCGTGGCGAGGTACACGCCGCCATTGATCGACGCGGGGGCCGAGGTCGAGTTCGGGTTCGAGGCGATCTCGAGGAACGTCTTGAAGCGCGGGTCGTACTTCAGCTTCGGGGACTTGAGGGCGGCGAGCGTGGACGGCACGTTGTGGATGGCGTTGGAGAAGGAGACGACCGCGTCGGTGTCCGTGGTCATGTACTTCACCAGCTCCCAGGCCGCGTTCTGCTTCGTGCTGGTGGCGGCGATGCCGGCGATGGTGCCGGTGATGTAGCCCTTCCCGTACTGGTCGGCCTGGTCGTCGGGGACGGGCAGCGGGGCGACGCCGATCTCGAAGTCGGTCTTGGCGTCCACGGCCATGCCCAGGCGCCACTCACCGTCGAGCTGCATGGCGACCTGGCCGGTCTGGAAGGGGTGCTTGGGGCCCCACTCGTCGCCGAGGGTGGCACGGAAGGTTTCCAGCTTCTTGTAGCCGCCGAGTTCGTCGACGAGCTTCTTCTGCAGGGTGAAGCCGGCGGTGACGGCCGGGTCCGTCGCGACGGTCGACTTGCCGTCCTTGTCGAAGTACGTCGGCGAGAACTGTCCGAGGTAGTGCTCGGTGGTGGACTCCCAGCCGTGGTAGTTCGGCATGAAGCCGAGCTGCTTGTACGAGCTGCCCTGAGTGATCGTCAACTTCTTGGCGTCGGCCTCGAATTCGGACCAGGTCTTGGGCGGGGTGGTGATGCCGGCCTTCTCGAACGCCGTCTTGTTGTAGTAGAGGCCGTACGCGTCGCCCAGCAGCGGCACGGAGCAGCGGTTGCCGTCGAACTGGGTGTACTCGTTCATCGCCTTCGGGAAGGTCGCCTCCGGGTCGATGCCCGACTTCTCGAAGAGGGGGTTGAGGTCGACGAGCGCGCCCGACGAGCAGAACTTGCCGACGCCGCTGGTGGTGAAGGACGAGATCACGTCGGGCGCCTTCGAACCGCCCGCGCGCAGCGCCTGGTTGATCTTGTCGTCGGTCATGTTGCCGACGACGTTGACGTGGATGTTGGGGTGCGCCTTCTCGAAGCCGGCGACCAGCGACTTGACGGCCTTCACCTCGGCGGGCGCGCTCCAGGCGTGCCAGAAGTTGATGGTCGTCTCTTTCGAGGCGTCGTCGTCGGCGCCGGAACTCGACTGGCCGGTACAGGCGGTGGTGAGGAGAGCGGCGGAGGCTATGAGGGCGAAAGCCGCGTTTCGGGCAGCTGTGGGCATGGCTGGATCTCCCTAGGGCAGGGCAGGGGGTGGTGAGGGGGCAGGGGCGAGGGGGGTGGGCTCAGCGCGAGGTGTCGAAGACCTCGTCGCGGGTGGCCGCGAGCGCGCTCTCCAACGCGCCGCGCAGCACGGGGTGTTCACGGACGTCGCCGACGACGAGCCGGGGCCGGGAGGCGGCCAGCTCTTCCAGTTCTGCCTGGACGAGGGCCCGCAGCGGCTCGCCGCCCGAGGCGAGCGAGGCGCCGCTGAGGACGACGAGTTCGGGGTCGAGGACGGAGACGAGGGAGGCGAGACCGGTGGCGAGGTGGGTCGCGTAGGTCTCCAGGAGGAGCCGGTGCGGGGCGGTGTCCTCGGAGGCGGCCCGCTCGACAAGGGCGGCGGCCACTTCGGCGTACGGCCCCGAGGGGATCCCCTGGATGCCGAGCTTGCGGGCGAGCTGCGGGATGGCCTGCGAGCCCGCCAGCTCCTGGAAGCCGCCACTGTTGGCTTTGGTCACCTGGCGGACCAGGGGCGCGCCCGGGACCGGCAGGAAACCCACCTCTCCCGCGCCGCCGGTCCAGCCGCGGTGCAGCCGTCCGCCGAGGACGAGGGCGGCACCGAGTCCGCCTTCGTTCCACAGCAGCACGAAGTCCTCGTGCCCCCGGGCCGCCCCGAGCCGCTGCTCGGCCACGGCGACGAGGTTGACGTCGTTCTCGTACTCCACCGGCATCGGCAGGGCGGCGGCGAGGTCGTCGAGGAGGGTCGGGGTGTGCCAGCCCGGGAGGTGGGAGGCGTAGCGCAGTCGGCCCGTGTTGGGGTCGAAGGCGCCGGGTGTGCCGAGGACGAGCCGGTGGACGTCGCCGCGGGCGAGCCCCGCGGCCTTCACCGCACCGTCGAGGGCGTCGGTGACCTGTTGGACGACGGGCTGGGTGGGCCGCCTTCCTGGGGTCGGGAGTTCGTACGTCCCCACCGTGCGGCCGGTGATGTCGGCGACGGCGGCGAGGATGCGCTCGGGGGTGACGTCGAGCCCCGCGGCGTACGCGGCGGCCGGATTCACCTCGTACAGCTGGGCGTTGGGGCCGGGCCGGCCTTCGCTGGTGCCGGTGGCGAGGACGAGTCCCGAGGCCTCCAGGCGGGCCAGCAGCTGCGAAGCGGTCGGCTTCGAGAGGCCGGTGAGCTTGCCGATCCGGGTGCGGGAGAGCGGCCCGTGCTCCAGGAGGAGGTCCAGGGCGGCCCGGTCGTTCATGGCGCGCAGAACGCGTGGGGTGCCTGCCATGTCTACCTCTCTCCCCGCACTGTTAGGAAGGTTTCCTATCGGATGCAGGGAACATAGGTCTGGACCACCGGGCCGTCAAGAGGGGACGAACAAAACGCCCCCGCAGGCAACAGAGTCGTTACCTGCGGGGGCGGCGGTAGGGGTCCGGCGTTACTTCACGTCGACGTAGTCGCCGGTCGCCGACTTCGCGGCGGTGGTGGACGTACCCGCGAAGACGTAGCGGTAGGAACCGTCCTTGGTGGCCTTGGTCGTCGTCTTGAGGGCGCCGCCGGTGCCGGAGGTGACCGTCTTGACGGTGCTGTAGGTGTCCGCGCCCTTGGCCTTGAACTGCAGCGTGACCGACTGCGAGGTGTAGCCGGAGTACGTGCCCGTCGCCCAGTTGGCCCGGGTCAGGGTGCCGGTGACCGTGATGGTCCTGCCCTTCTTCACCGGCTCGGGCGACGCGTTGACGGTGAGCTTGGCGGCACGCTGGATCCTGGCCGTGCCGAGGCCGCCCCACGCCTCGAAGCCGTAGTCGAAGCTGATGTGCTCGTCGGAGGCGTCGGTGTCCTGGTCGAGGTGGCAGTAGAAGCCGCCCGCCTTCCAGGTGCCGGCGTCCGCGGCCTCGTACAGGTAGTCCCGCGGGTCGATGTTCAGCGTCTCCGTGCACGCCTCGGTCACCGTGGTGTCCGTCGTCGCGGTCGTGGTGCAGCTGGGCGCGCTCTCGGGCTCGATCTCGTTCTCCATCGAGTCGAGCGTGCCGCGGTAGAGCATGACGCCCGCGAAGGTGTTCTCGTAGTCGATCGTCAGGTCGGCCGGCCGGGTCAGTGTGTACGTCACCGGAACCTTCACGGTGGCGGTGGTGCCGACGACGATGGCCTTGCCGCTGTTCACCGTGACGTCGGTGAAGACCAGGCCCGTCGACTCGGCCGCCGAGGCGGCGGGCGCGACCAGACCGGTCAGAGCCAGGGCACCGGACAGGGCGGTGCCTATGGCGAGCTTCCTCATGTGTTTCCCCACATTCGAAGCGGGCCCCTGGGCGTTGAGCTCCAGAACAAGGGCCCGCTGTGAAGGTGACCCTAGACGATCACAGACGTGCCCGGAATGCGATCATCGTGTGAAGACGATGAGAGTTTCGGCGCTGGTGGGCGGGGAGTTCGGGTGGGGGCGACGGTACGGCCGGCCTGGCTCGCGCTGCTGGTGTGCGTGGCGGTGGGGGCGTGTGACGCGGGCGGTGCGCGGGCGGAGGCGCGGACCGGGAAGTCGGCGTCCCCGAGCGCGTCTTCGTGTGCGGACGGGGTCATACGGTGGGGCAGGACGACGAAGGAGAGGGAGCTGATCGCGGTCTCCCCGGCCGTCCGGGTCCGCGAGACGGACGGCGAGGTCCTGTTCCCCCTCGTCACCGTGCGGACTTTCGCACCACGGGTCGACGTGAGTGACGGCAGTGTCCCTGCCCGGCGCGTCTTCGCGTCGTTCGCCGAGCGCCATGACTACGACACGTCGTTCGTCATGAAGACGAGCGAGAAGGCGCTGGCCGAGCAGGCGCCGAAGGGTGGCGTGGAAGTCGACCACGACGGAGCCGGCCGCTTCGTCTCCGCGCGGAGCGCCCGCGTCCTCCGCGCCGCCTTCACCGTCGACTGCCCCGGATCCGACGCCACCCCCGTCTACGGCAGCGTCACGGCGTACGGCGGCGGCAGCGGCGCCTCATTGCAGTGCGGCCGGGACCCCGTGAAGGAAGGCGGCGCGTCACTGGGGGAGACCTGGATCCAGGATGCCTACGACTTGGCCTGCGGGCGGAGCTGAGGGCGTCAACAGCCCTCCTCGTCCCGGCAGTTCACGGCCGAACCCGGCAGCCGGCCGATGCCTGCAACGCCTGCGCCGGCGCGAGCCCGCACGCCGTGACCGACCCGAACTCACGGGCGCACATCGCTGATGGCTCCGTCCTCCTTTGATCGCCGTCGCGGGCAGAATGGACGCGTGCCCCCATGCGACCAGACCCGTTTCCGGCTGCCCCGTGGTGCCCGCGCCGACGCCGTGCTGGCCGGCGGGGTGTTCGTGGTGGTGGCGCTCGGTGCCGAGGGGCAGCGGCTGAACCATGGCGGGGACTCGGTGCCCTCGCAGATCGCGTCCTGGCTGTTGATCACGGCGGTGTGCGGGGCGCTGCTGTTCCGGCGCCGGTATCCGGTGACGGCGGGCTGGTTCACGGTGCTGGCCACGGGCGCCTACTACCTGCTGAGCGATATCGACGGCCCGCTGATCATCGTTCCGATCGTGGCGTTGTACGCCCTCGCGGCCCAGGGCCGGATGCGGGCGGCCATCGGCATGGCCGCGGCCATGGTGATCGGTATGGCCGCGGGCACGCTCGCGGGCAGCAGTGATGTCAACGGCACAGCGGTGTTCATGCTCACCGGCTGGCTGGTCGCCGTCGTGGCCCTCGGCAGCGTGCGGCACAGCAGGGTGGCCTTCGCCGAGGAGGAGGCGCGGCTGCGGGCCACCGAGGAGCGACTGCGCATCGCCCGCGAGCTGCACGATGTGATCGGACACAACATTTCGATGATCAACGTGCAGGCGGGCGCGGCGCTGTACCGGCTGAAGAAGGACCCTGCCCAGGCCGAGGAGGCGCTCGGCGCGATCAAGGCGAGCAGCCGGGAGACCCTGCGGGAGCTCCGGGCCACCCTCGGCGTGCTCCGCCGCGTCGACGAGCAGGCGCCCACGGCACCCGCGCCGGGGCTGGCCCGGGCGGACGAGCTGGTGGCCTCCGCGAAGCTGGCGGGGCTGTCGGTGCGGATCGAGCGGACGGGGGCTGAACGCTCACTGTCCGCCCCGGTCGACCTGGCCGCGTACCGGATCGTGCAGGAGTCGCTGACCAACGCCGCCAGGCACAGCGGCGCCGGACAGGTCACGGTCCGACTCGCCTACGGGAAAGGGGAGTTGGCCCTGACCGTCGAGGACGACGGCCGGGGTGCGGCGGCCCGCCCGGCCGGGGCGGGTGGCGGCAGCGGGATCACCGGCATGACAGAGCGGGCGCGGGCCCTGGGCGGCGAGCTGACGGCGGGCCCGCGGCCGGAGGGCGGATTCGCGGTGCGGGCCCGGCTACCGTACGGGACCACTGGAGAGCCGACGGAGCGGAGTGACCGATGATCAGGGTCCTGCTGGCGGACGACCAGCGGCTCGTCCGGGCCGGGTTCCGGTCGATCCTGGAGGACCAGGACGACATCGAGGTGGTGGGAGAGGCCGCGGACGGACAGGCCGCGGTCTCCGCCTGCCGCGAGCTCGGGCCGGACGTGGTCCTGATGGACATCCGGATGCCGGGGATGGACGGTCTGGAAGCCTCCCGGGAGATCGCCGGGGATGAGCGGCTGGCGTCGGTCAAGGTGGTCATCCTGACGACCTTCGATCTGGACGACTACGTGTACGGGGCGCTGCGCGCCGGGGCGACGGGCTTTCTGGTGAAGGACACCGAGCCGGAGGAACTGCTGCAGGCGGTGCGGGTCGCCGCCCGGGGCGATGCCCTGATCAGTCCGTCGGTCACCCGGCGGCTCATCGCCGAGTTCGCGGGCCGGGTGAAGGGCCCGGAGCCCGATCCCCGGCTCGATGTCCTCACCGAACGGGAGCGTGAGGTCATGCAGTTGGTGGCCGCGGGGCTCACGAACGACGAGATCGCGGCGCGGCTGGTGCTGTCACCGTCGACGGCGAAGACCCATGTCAGCCGGATCCTGTCGAAGCTGGGGGCGCGGGACAGGTCGCAGGTCGTGGTGCTGGCGTACGAGTCCGGAATGGTCAGCCCCGGCTGGCTGGCGGAATAGGCCGGCCGGCGGGCGGACGGCGGACCATCGGCCGTATGCCCCGCAGTACCCCTGGGGTACGACGCGGCGGCGGCCTGCATCCGCTGGGGTACGCCCGGTGTCAGCCGCAGGCCGACGATTCGGCTCCCCTCACGCGTGCACGATCGAGGGCATGAACGCATCTCCCTTCAGCGGACGAGCCACGACCGCGTTCGTCGGCGCACTCGTCGGGGCTGCCGCCGGAATTCTGCTGGTCACGACCGCCGGGGCCGTGGCCTTGGAGGTCGGCGGCGTGTTCGCCGCCCTGGCGATCGTCGTACCCACGCTGTGCGGCGCTGTGGTGGGCGCGGTTCTCAGGCCAGGCCACTCACGCTCGAATCCGAGGTAGTCACCCATGTCTTCAACTCGCGGCGCAGCCGCGTCCATTGCCCCGCCCGCACCGGGCCGGCCGGACCAGCCGCGCGGCGGCCGATTCGGTTCCCTGGCCGGCTGGGCGCAGCGTCACCGCTGGGCCGCCCTGCTGATCTGGGTCGCCGTCCTGGCCGCCGTCACGCTGGGTTCCGGGGCCGCGGGCTCCGCGTACAAGAACAACTTCGCCCTGCCGGGCACCGACTCCCAGGCCGCCACCGACCTGTTCACGAAGCACGGTTCCGCCCAGGCCGGCGACAGCGTCGACATCGTGCTCAAGGACAGCCGAGGCATCGACGGGGCCGGCCGCAAGGCCGCCGTCGAGAAGATGCTGGCCGAGGTGAAGGGACTGCCGGGCGTCGCCGATGTACGCAGCCCGTACACCGACACCTCCGCCGTGTCCGAGGACGGCACGATCGGCTACGCCACCGTCACTCTCGACGGCAAGGCCGAGGCCGTGCCCAAGGAGGACGTCACCGCGATCATCGACACTGCCAAGAGTGCAGAGACGGACGGGCTGCAGATCGAGCTCGGCGGCGATGCGGTGCGCGGCGCCGAGGAGAAGGGAAGCCCGACCGCGGAACTCGCCGGCATTCTGGCCGCCGTGGTCATCCTCGGGCTGCTCTTCGGCTCCGTGGTGGCGGCCGCCGTGCCGCTGATCACTGCCCTCTTCGCGGTCGGCGCCGCCACCGGCCTGATCGTGCTCGCCTCGCACGTGTTCACCGTCGCCGATTTCACACCGCCCATCACGATGCTTGTCGGACTCGGCGTCGGTGTCGACTACGCCCTGCTGATCTTCTACCGCTACCGGCACGAACTCACCGACGGCGCCGACCCGGCCGAAGCCGGCCGCAGGGCCCTGGACGCCGCCGGCCGTACGGTCTTCTTCGCCGGCTGCACCGTGATCATCGCCCTGCTGGGCCTGGTCGCGCTCGGCCTCGGCTCCCTGCAGGGCGTGGCCCTCGCCCTGGCACTGACCGTGCTGACCACCATGGCCGCCTCGCTGGTCCTGCTGCCCGCACTCCTGGCGCTCTTCGGCAAGCGCATCCAGCGCCACGTACTGCGGCACGCGGCCAAGGCCACGGCCAAGGGCAAGGTCGAAGGCCGCCGCTGGCGGGCCCTGGCCGCAGCCGTGCAGCGCCGTCCGCTGCCTTCGCTGCTGGTCGCCGTCCTCGCCCTGCTGGCCCTGTCCGCACCGGCGTTGGGCATGCGCCTCGGCTTCGCCGACGCGGGCAACGATCCGAGGACCACGACCTCCAGGCAGGCGTACGACCTGCTCGCCGAGGGCTTCGGCCCGGGCTTCAACGGTCCGCTGATCGTCTTGGTGCAGGGCGACGAGGCCGCCGGCCAGGGCGTCCGGTCCGAGCTGGCCGAAGCCGAGGGCGTGGCCATGGTCAGCCCCGCGATGCCCTCCGGGGACGGCACCCTGTCCACCGTGATCGTCTACCCGAAGACGGCGCCGCAGGACGAGGGAACCACCGATCTCGTGCACCACCTGCGCGATGAGGTGGCCCCGGGACTGGAGCGCGACACCGGTGCCGAGATCCTGGTCGGCGGGTCCACCGCCGCCTCCCAGGACTTCGCGGACACGGTCTCGCAGCGGCTCCCGCTGTTCGTCGCCGTCGTCGTCGGGATGTCGTCGCTGCTGCTGATGCTGGTCTTCCGGTCGGTGTGGATCCCCGTCAAGGCAGCCCTGCTGAACCTGCTCTCGATCTCCGCCGCGCTCGGCGCCATGACCCTGGTGTTCCAGTACGGCTGGTTCGGGGTGCAGCAGGGGCCGATCGAAGCCTTCCTCCCCGTGCTGATCTTCGCCATCGTGTTCGGACTGTCCATGGACTACGAGGTGTTCCTGGTCTCACGGATCCACGAGGAGTGGGAGCGTACGAAGGACCACTCCCTCGCCGTGCGGGAAGGACTGGCCACCACCGGCAAGGTGATCACGGCGGCCGGGGCCATCATGATCGTGGTGTTCGGCGCCTTCATGCTGAGCCCCGACCGGATGCTCCAGCAGTTCGGGCTGGGCCTCGCCGTGGCGATCCTGGTGGACGCGCTGGTCATCCGCTGCCTGATCGTCCCTGCCGCCATGCAGCTGCTCGGCAAATGGGCCTGGTGGCTGCCCGGCCCCCTCGCCCGGCGACTGCCCAAGGTGGCGCTCGAACGCCCCGCGAACAGCTGACAACCGAACGGCCGCAGTCGACCAACTCGCCGGATGGGAAAGGTACGGAACGCTCTGACGGCCTGCTTGGTGGAACTCGAGCTCGAGTGGGAGCGCGGTGCGGGCGACGCGCTGCGCTTCCCTGCCGTCCGCCGGAGCGTGGCGGACGCTCTCGCCTCCCGTGTCTTCCGCGTCCCGGGCGGCATCACCATCGTGTGCGTGGGCGAGCGGGTCGGACAAGTCCTGGACGAGGCAGGCGTGAGGGGCATCACCTACGTGGCGGTGGACTGGGCCGACGGCTGAGAACGGAGCTGCCCCCCTCAGCCGTCGTACGCCCTACTTCACTGTCCCCGGCGGAGTGAGCGGCGTGGCCGCCTGGGCCTGAGGCGACGCCGAGTTGGAGTACACCGACGGTGCCGCCACCCCCGCCGTCGGGTCCGCGTCCGGGTCCTCCTCGGCCACGGCTGCCACGCCGCCGACGATGCGGATGTCGGCCGCGTCGAAGGCGTGCTTGATGCGCCAGCGGAGTTCGCGTTCGACGGTGAGGGCCTTGCCGGGCATCGTCTTGGCCGACACCCGCACCACCATCGAGTCCAGGAGCACGCTGTCCAGGCCGAGTACCTCGATCGGGCCCCAGAGGAGCTCGTTCCAGGGCTCTTCCTTGCTCATGCGCTCGGCGACCTCGCTGAGGGTGCGCTTCACCTTGTCGAGGTCCTCGCCGGAGCGGACGGTGACGTCGACGCCGGCCGTCGCCCAGCCCTGGGAGAGGTTGCCGATGCGCTTGACCTCGCCGTTGCGGACGTACCAGATCTCGCCGTTGTCGCCGCGGAGCTTGGTCACGCGCAGGCCCACCTCGATGACCTCGCCGGAGGCCACGCCCGCGTCGATCGTGTCGCCGACGCCGTACTGGTCCTCGAGGATCATGAAGACGCCGGAGAGGAAGTCCGTGACGAGGTTGCGGGCGCCGAAACCGATCGCCACGCCCGCGACACCGGCGGAGGCGAGCAGCGGGGCCAGGTTGATCTCGAAGGTGCCGAGGATCATCAGGGCCGCGGTGCCCACGATGATGAAGCTCGCCACCGAGCGCAGCACCGAGCCGATCGCCTGGGAGCGCTGACGGCGGCGCTCGACATTGACCAGCAGGCCGCCGATCGCGGTGCCGTCGACCGCCTGGACCGTGCGGTTCATGCGGTCTATCAGCTTGGTGATGGACCGCCGCACCACGAATCTGAGCACCGCCGCGATCACCAGGATCAGCAGGACCCTCAGTCCGATCGCGAGCCAGGTGGACCAGTTCTGCTCGACCCAGCTGGCGGCGTTCGTCGCGCTCTCCTGGGCGTCCTGGAGCGACGGGACGGCCGGGGTCGACGTGTCCGAGGGGGACGGCGACGGCGACGCCGACGAGGCGGCCAGTAGGACGGCGGGCAAGGACACGGCAGGTACCTCCAGGTGCTGCGTCTGCCTCCCGGTACGGCGGTCAAAGGTCGCGAGGTCACGGAAAGGTCACCGGGCGGCAGACCCACCACACTAACGGTGCATCGTGTGTGGATCGTTGCAATGTTCGGGGGAGAGACCGCGCTCACCTGGGGATGAAGAAAGGTGTGGTCGAAAACACTCCCAGCCCGTTACCAGCACATGGTGGCGCTTCCACCAGGCATGAGGAGAGACTGACTACGAATCGTCCCGGCGCGAGCCACGCGCCGCCGGCGTACAAGGAGGCCATCCGTGCCGCATGTCCTGGTCCTCAACGCGTCGTACGAGCCACTCGGCGTCGTACCGCTCCGCCGCGCGCTCGTCCTCGTCCTGGAGAACAAAGCGGTCTCCCTGGAGGAATCCGGCGCCTTCATGCACAGCGCAACCGTCACAGTCCCCGCACCCAGCGTGGTCCGGCTCAAGCGATTCGTCCGGGTTCCCTATCGGGGGCCCGTTCCTCTGACCCGTAGGGCGCTCTTCGCGCGCGACGGGGGCCGGTGCATGTACTGCGGTGGCGTCGCAACCAGCGTCGACCACGTCATCCCGCGCAGCCGCGGGGGCAAACACGTCTGGGACAACGTGGTGGCGTCCTGCCGCCGCTGCAACCACGTGAAGGCCGACCGACACCTGTTCGAAATCGGATGGCGGCTGCGCCATAAACCCGCTCCGCCCTCCGGCCTGGCCTGGCGCATCATCGGGACCGGGCACAGGGATCCGCGCTGGTTGCCGTACTTGCAACCGTACGGCGCGGAAGACGCGATGGCCCGGATCGACGGCATCTCTGCCTGACGACGATCCGGGCTTTTGTGTTCCCGCACAGTGCCCACATGCGGCTTGTCCGGCCCCGGAGGCCCCCCGTGTCTCCGGGGCCGGACGGTCATGTGGTCATACGGCGGTCATGCGGGGGTGCTCACGCGTACCGCAGCTCCGCCGGGCGGACCGAGCGGCGCAGCAGGGGGAGTGAGGTCGCGGCGGCCAGCAGGCAGGCGGCGTAGACCGCCACCGGCACCAGCAGGGCCACGTACGGCACGTCCGGGGTGGTGTACTCCGTGGTGACCGAGGCGTACCAGGCGCCGATCGCCATGCCGCCGGTACCCGCCAGCACGACCGCCGGGAGCAGCGGCAGCGCCGTCTCCAGGAGCAGCGCCCGGCTCAGCACCGTGTGGGGCACCCCGGCGGCGGTCTGCGCGGCCAGGCCCCGGCGCCGGGTGGCCAGGGCTTCGGCGGTGCCGACGGCGAGGCCGGACAGGATGATCGCGAGGGCGACGAGGATCGCGGCAGCCGTCAGGTCGAGTCCGGTCGTGTAGTAGGTCAGGTCCATGCCGAGCGAGCCCGCGCGGCGCATGCCGTGCAGATCGGCGAGCAGCACCTGCCGTACCCCCACGAAGCCCGTGCCCACGACCGTCACCAGCAGAACGGCCGCGTTCGTGCGAGCCGCCGCCCACGGGTCCTCGCGCAGCCGTTCCGCCGCGATCAGCGTCGCCGCCGTCCGCGCCCGGCGCGCGAACCACAGGCCCATCAGCTGGGCCGTGCCCCCTGCGAGCCACACCGCGCCCGCTCCGACCGCGAGGATCCCACCGGCCACGACCAGCGGCACCGACCCGTACAGGCCGCCGCTGAACGGCAGACCGTTGGAGATGCCGGCCACGGCGGCCAGCGCCACCACCGACAAGAGCAGCGCCCCTCCCAGGAACAGCAGCCCGGGCACCCGCCCCGACTGCGGACGTACCCGGCGCGTCCGGCCGAGCGGCGAGGCCACCACCCGGCGCAGCGCCAGCGCGCTCGCCGTCGCCCCCAGTACCGGTACGCCCACGGTGACCAGCACCATGCCGGTCCAGGCAGCGGCGGCAGGGTGTTCCCACAGGTTCAGCAGGACCGGGACGGCCACGGCGGTGGCGAGCACCGAGCCCAGCAGACAGGCCAGCCCCGTCTCCAGCGCCGCGATCCGACGCACCTGCCAGGCCGTCGCCCCGGCCAGCCGCAGCCCGGCCAGCCGCCGGTCGCGGTGCACGGCGCCGATCCGGGCGCACTGGCCGAGGAAGCCGAGGACCGGGACCAGCAGGAGCAGCAGGATGACGATCACTCCGGAGCGCGTGCCGGGCTCGTCCAGCAGACCGGCGCCGACGGACACCTGGTACTGGCCATGGACGGCGGCCAGCGCCACGGCCGCCAGCGCGAACCCGGTCGCGAGCGCCGCGCCCGCCGCCGTGAGCCCGACCCGCCACCACTCACGCCGGTTCGACCCGCGGGTGAGCAGCCAGGCCATCCGGAGGTCGGCCCTCATGCCGTCACCCCCAGCGGCGCCACGGTCCCGTCGGTGAGCCGCAGCTCGCGGTCCGCGTACGCCGCCACCTGGGCGTCGTGCGTGATCAGCAGGACCGCCGTACCGGACTCGCGGGCCGTGTGGACCAGGGCCGTCATCACCTGCTCGCTCGCCAGGGAGTCCAGCGCGCCCGTCGGCTCGTCCGCGAAGACGACCTTCGGGCCGGTGATCAGGGCGCGGGCCAGCGAGGTCCGCTGGGCCTGGCCGCCGCTCATCTCGCCGGGCCTGAGGTCCGCCTGCCCGCGCACCCCGAACCGCTCCAGCCACTCGCCGGCCTTCGCGTGGGCGTCCCTCCGGGAGGTGCCCGCGAGCAGCAGCGGCAGCGCCACGTTGTCGAGCGCGGTCAGCTCGGGGATCAGCTGCCCGAACTGGAAGACCACGCCGAACTCGCTGCGGCGCAGCTCGCTCAGCCGCTTCTCGGGGAGCGTGTCGAGGCGCTCACCGCCGTAGGTCACCGAGCCGGCATCCGGGCGGACGATCCCGGCCAGGCAGTGCAGCAGCGTCGACTTCCCGCTGCCGCTGGCACCGGTGACGGCGAGGATCTCGCCGGCGCGGAGTTCGACCGAGGCGCCGCGCAGGGCCTCGGTCCTGCCGTGGGCCTTGACGAGGTCACGGGCCGCGAGCAGCGGCACTGTGCTGGTCACGGCTTCCCCCTTGTTGCTCATGTCGCGTCGACCTCCGCGGTCAGAGTGGTGAGCCGGGCCGCCGTCGTGGTCATCCAACGGAGGTCGGCGTCGAGGTGGTTGAGGGCGAAGTCCGCCGACAGGACGGTCGCGAGGTCGGCTCCCTTGGCGGTCTTGACCGCCGTGAGCTCCCTCATGCGCTCCATGTGGGCGGCCCGCTGGGCCCGGAGGTAGGCGTCCGGATCGCCGTCGGCCAGGATCGAGACGACGACCTTGGCGAAGATCTCGTTCGTCACGAAGGGCGCGGGAGGAGCGATCTCCCTTGCCCACGCGGCCAGTTCACGTGCCCCCTCGTCCGTCGAGCGGTACGTCGTCCGTTCCGGGCCGCCGTCCGAGTCGGTGCCCTCGATCTGCGCGAGGCCGTCCCGGACCAGTCGTTGCAGGGTCGTGTAGACCTGCCCGTAGGCCAGCGGACGGGCCTGCGGGAAGCGTTCGTCGTGGCGTCGCTTGAGGTCGTAGCCATGGCTCGGCCCTCCGGCGAGCAGCCCCAGCAGGATGTGGCGGGTGCTCATGGAATCAGTATGCACTGAGTACATGTACTGAGTGAATAGTGATCGGCGAGAAATCGGTGAGGTGTCGGCGAGGGCAAGGGTGTCCGAGGGCGAAGTGGCGGCCGGTGCCGCCGGAACGGAACATGACGAAAAGCACGTTCTCCCTTCCCGTACGTCTGCCACCGCGCCCACTGGGTAGGGCTGCGATAACCCGCACATCGCCGTCCACGACAAGGAGACCCCCGTGGCCGCATCGGCACACCTTCTGCTCTCGGCCCTCTCCAAACCCGAGGCGCCCGCTGAACCCGGGACCGCCGAACCCGGAACGCACTTCTGCGTCTTCAGCTCCGAGGGCGCCTGCTCCGAGGCCCCGCTCACCAGCGAGCCGCCCCTGCCCGACGCCGAGCCCCTCACCAGCGAGCCCCCGCTCGCCGACGCCGCCCCGCTGACCAGCGAGTCCGACGCCCACCTGGAGCCGTAGATGGCGGCGCCTCTCGGAGAGGACTTGCGCCGGCTCGCCGAGTCGTACGGCGTCGCCACCTCCTACAGCCCTTCCCCGGACCGTACGGTCGCGGCCTCCGCCACCGCCGTCACGCTGGCCCTGGCCGCCCTCGGCGTCGACGCGAGCGCCCCGGAAGCCGCGCTGGCCGCCCGTGAGCGCGAGCTGCGCGAGCGGCTGCTGCCGCCGACGGTGGTGTGCTGGAGCGGCAGCCCGCCCGCCTTCGCCGGCTCCCTGCCCGAGGGCACGCGCCTGCGCATCACCACCGAACAGGGCGAGACCCGCGCCGCCGCCGACCAACTCCCGCCCGGCGTCCACCGGTTGACGGCCACCGCACCCGACGGCCGCACCGCCGAGGCCCACTTGATCGTCGCCCCGCCCCGGCTGCCCACGCCGCCCGGACGCTCGTACGGACTCCTCGTCCAGCTCTACTCCCTGCTCTCGCAGCGCTCCTGGGGCATGGGCGACCTCGGTGACCTCGCCGAACTGGCCTCCTGGGCCGGCCGCGCCCTCGGCGCCGGCTTCGTCCAGGTCAACCCGCTGCACGCGGCCGTACCCGGCGCCCCCACCGACCCCTCGCCCTACCGGCCGTCCTCGCGCCGCTTCCCCGACCCGGTCCATCTGCGGGTCGAGGACATCCCCGAGTACGCCCATGTCGCGGACCGCGAGCGGGTGCGCGCGGTGCTGGAGCGGGCCGACGGGCTGCGCGCATCGGTGCTGGAGAAGGGCGGGTTGATCGACCGGGACGCCGTGTGGGAGCTCAAGCGCGAAGCCCTGGAACTCGTACGGGAGGTGCCCCTCGGGCCGGGCCGGCGCGCCGCCTACGTCGACTACCTCGCCGAGGAGGGCGAGGCCCTGGAGGACCACGCCACCTGGTGCGCGCTCGCCGAGGTGCACGGCTCCGACTGGTACCGGTGGCCGGCCGGTCTGCGTGACCCACGATCACCCGAAACCGCCCGGGCCCGCGGGGAGTTGATGGACCGCGTCGACTTCTGGACCCGCCTCGCCTGGCTCACCGACACCCAGCTCACCGCCGCCCAGCGCGCGGCGCGCGAGGCAGGGATGCCGGTGGGCGTCGTCCACGACCTGGCGGTCGGCGTGCACCCAGGGGGCGCCGACGCCTGGGCCCAACAGGCCTACTTCGCCGCCGGGATGTCGGTGGGCGCCCCGCCGGACGCCTTCAACGCACGCGGGCAGGACTGGGGTCTGCCGCCGTGGCGGCCGGACCGGCTGGCCGAGTCGGGCTACGCGCCGTACCGACAGCTGCTGAAAGCCCTCTTCCGGTACGCCGGCGCCCTGCGCATCGACCACGTCATGGGCCTGTTCCGCCTGTGGTGGGTCCCGCAGGGACACCCGCCCACCGAAGGCACCTACGTCCGCTACGACGCCGAGGCCATGCTCGCCGTCCTCGTGCTGGAGGCCTCGCGGGCCGGGGCGGTGGTGATCGGCGAGGACCTGGGCACCGTCGAACCCGGCGTACGCGAGACGCTGCGCGAGCGCGGGGTGCTCGGCACGTCGGTCCTGTGGTTCGAACGGGACTGGGAGGGCGACGGCCGCCCCCTGCCCCCCG
The DNA here is from genome assembly GCF_000718165.1 of Streptomyces fulvoviolaceus. Taxonomy (GTDB): domain Bacteria; phylum Actinomycetota; class Actinomycetes; order Streptomycetales; family Streptomycetaceae; genus Streptomyces; species Streptomyces fulvoviolaceus. The sequence goes on from NZ_JOEY01000031.1 coordinate 52,039, forward strand.
ACCGCTGGCGCGCCGACTGCCTGGCCACCGCCACCACCCACGACCTCCCGCCCACCGCCGCCCGTCTCACCGGCGAACACGTCGAACTCCGCGACAGCCTCGGCCTGTTGACCCGCCCCCTGGAGGAGGAACGGGCGGAGGCGTCGGCGGACACGGGGGAGTGGCTGGAGCTGCTCGCCCGGCTCGGCCTTCTGCAGGGCACCGGCGGCGGCATCAACATGCCCTCGGAGGAGGCCGAGATCCAGGCCGTCCACCGCTTCCTGCAGCACACACCCGCCCGGATGACCGGCATCTGGCTCCCGGACACCGTCGGCGACCGCCGCCCGCAGAACCTGCCGGGGACGTGGGACCAGTACCCGAACTGGCGGCTGCCGATCGCCGACGCGGAGGGGCGACCGGTGACGCTGGAGGAGCTGGCGGCGTCGCCCCGGCTGCACGCGCTGGTGGAGGTGCTGCGGGCGGGATAGGCCGTGCGGGTCGTGCCTTCCGGGCCCTCGGGCGCCTCATACGGCACCCCGAACGCGCGCCCCGAACCGGCGTTCGCTACTTTGGCACCGTGGACAAGAAGAACGCCCTGCGCGCCGGCGCCCTGGTCGCCGGTACGACGCTGATGATGCTGCTCATGTCGTCCCCCGCCTCCGCGCTGACCCGCGACGACGGCGACGACCCCGGCACGGGCCTGAGCGTCATCGAGACGCTGGGGCTCTTTGTCGTGGCCCCGCTCGCCCTGTTCGCGGTCATCGCGGGTCTGGTGCTGGTCCTGGACAAGTCGCACCCGTCGCACCGGGTGCAGATCCCCGGCACCAAGAGCAAGACCAAGGCCGGCTCGAAGGCCTGACCGAAGCACGCTTCTCCGGGGCGCCGGCCCCGCCGTACGTACGCGCATCCGCCGTACGTGGGCGAGGCCGGCGCCCTCGGTGCGTCCCGGACAGGTCCTAAGGGCTCGGCGCGGTCAGGTACCGCTGCAGCGTGGGCGCCAGCCACGCCACGATCTCGTCGCGGTGCAGCGCCACGGTCGGCGGGAACCGCAGAACATAGCGGGTGAGCGCCAGCCCGAGCAGCTGCGTCGCCACGAGCGCGGCCCGCGCCGGGATCTGCTCGGGGTCCGGGCACACCTGGCGGGCGACCGGCAGCACCTGGTCCCGGAAGACGCCCTGGGTGCGCTCGGCCCCGGCCTGGTTGGTCACGCCGACCCGGAGCAGGGCGGTGAGCACCTCGTTCTCCTCCCACACGGACAGGAAGTGCGTCACGAGCGCCCGGCCGATGTCGTCCCGGGGCAGTGCGGCGAGGTCCGGCAGTTGCAGATCCACGGAGACGGCCGCCGCGAAGAGGCCCTCCTTGTTGCCGTAGTAGCGCATCACCATCGACGGGTCGATGTTCGCGTCCTTGGCGATGGCGCGGATGGTGGCCCGCTCGTACCCGTCGGTCGCGAAGCGTTCGCGGGCCGCGGTGAGGATGGCGTCACGGGTGGCGGCGGAGCGGCGGCGGGCGCCGGAGCCGGGGTCTGTGGTGCTGCTGACACTGCCGTTCATGCCAACAAGCGTAGGCCAACATGCGTAGGCCAACAAGTGTTGACTCGTTTGCCGGGCGCCTCTAGTCTCGCCAACAAGCGTTGGCAAACAGGCGTTGGTAACAGGAGGCCACCATGAGCGGCACGACTGGAACGACTGGCAGCACGGGCACCGACCGCACCACCCCGAACTCCGTGATCATCGTCGGCTCCGGCCCCACCGGCCTCCTCCTGGCCGGTGACCTCGCCGCCGCCGGCGTCCCCGTCACCGTCGTCGAGAAGCGCGCCCACAAGATCAGCAACATCTCCCGCGCCTTCGTGCTGCACGCCCGCACCCTGGAGCAGCTCGACGCCCGGGCCCTCGCCGACGGCCTGGAGGCGGCCGGCCGGCCTCTCGACAGGCTGCGCCTCTTCGGCCGGCTCACCATCCGGCTCGACACCCTCCCCTCCCGTTTCCGGCACCTGCTCGTCATCCCGCAGTACGAGGTCGAGAAGGTCCTGGAGCGGCGGGCCGTGGACGCCGGTGTCGCCTTCCGGTACGAGACCGAGCTGACCGGTCTGTCGCAGGACGCGGGCGGCGTGACCCTCGAGGTCCGCGGCCCCGGCGACACCACGGAGTCCCTCCACGCCGCGTACGTCGTCGGCGCCGACGGCATGCGCAGTGGCGTACGCGAGGCGATCGGGCTGCCCTTCCCCGGCCGGTCCGTCATCAAGTCCGTCGTCCTCGCGGACGTGCGGCTCGCCGAGGAGCCCGAGTCGCTGCTCACCGTGAACACCGCCGGCGACGCCTTCGCCTTCATCGCGCCCTTCGGCGACGGCTACTACCGGGTGATCGGCTGGAACCGCGCCCACGACGTCCCGGACAGCGAGCCCCTCGACCTCGACGAGATCAAGGAGATCGCCCGTCTCGCCCTCGGCAAGGACTTCGGGATGTACGACGCCCGCTGGATGTCCCGTTTCCACAGCGATGAACGCCAGGCGCCCGCCTACCGCGTGGGCCGCGTCTTCCTCGCCGGGGACGCCGCGCACGTCCACACCCCGGCCGGCGGCCAGGGCATGAACACCGGCCTGCAGGACGCGGCCAACCTGAGCTGGAAGCTGGCCCAGGTGATCCACGGCCACGCGGCCCCCGGACTCCTCGACACCTACCAGGCCGAGCGCCACCCCGTCGGCAGGTCCGTCCTCCGCAGCAGCGGCGGCATCGTCCGCCTCGCCATGGCCAAGCGCCCCTGGGAACTGGCGCTGCGGGCGGCGCTCACCACGGTCCTCGACCGGGTCGCCCCGGCCCGCCGCAGGATGATCGGCCAGGTCACCGGCATCGGTTTCCGCTACGGAGCCCCGCGCGGCGCCCACCGCCTGACCGGTACCCGCGTCCCGGACGTCGCCCTCGCCGACGACGGCCGCCTCTACGAGGCCCTGCGCGGCGGCCGGTTCGTGCTGATCACCCCCGAGGCCTACGACGACCAGGGCGCCCACAAGGACCGGCTGACCGTGGAACGCTGGGCGGGCGACCGCCGTACGACCGTACTGGTGCGGCCCGACGGATACGTGGCCTGGGCGGCGGACTCCGCGGACGTGGGGGCGATCGAGGCCGCGCTCGCCGCGCACGTGGGGTGAACCGCCCCTGAAATCAACGGGGTTCGGGTGTCCCCGCGAACAACTCCCGCAACAGGTCGGCCAGTCGGTCGGCCTGTTCGTCGTCGAGGGCGGACAGGGCCTCCGTCTGGACGGCGAGGCCGGCGCCGACCGCCTCGTCGATGAGGTGCAACCCCTTCTCGGTGAGCGTCACTTGGAGGCCGCGCCGGTCGTGGGGGTCGGGGGAGCGGCGCAGCAGGCCGGCCCGTTCCAGTTTGTCGAGGCGGCCGGTCATGCCGCCGGTGGTGAGCATCAGCGTCCCCGAGAGCTGGCGGGGGGAGAGGGTGTGGGGCTCGCCGGAGCGGCGCAGGGTCGCCAGGACGTCGAACTCGCCGCGTGAGATGCCGTAGGGGGCGTACGCCTTCTCCATGCGGTCGCCCATCGCGCGCGAGAGGCGGAAGATCCGCCCGAAGACCTCCATCGCCCGGGTGTCGAGGTCGGGCCGCACGGCCGCCCACTGCTCGATGATCGAGTCGACGGGGTCCCCGTGCTGTGCACTCATGCGACGAGTATCCGCCGGGGCTCCGGCTGCCCGCAAGAAAGTGACTTGACTGTAAGTAGCTTAGAGCTAAGCTACTTATTGCCAAGCAATCACGGATGAAGGGTGTCGGCCATGAAGCGGTCCGCGACCGTTCTGCTCACCGCCCTCGCCCCCGTCTCCTGGGGCACCACCTACGCCGTCACCACCGAGCTCCTCCCGGCCGACCGCCCCCTGTTCACCGGCCTGATGCGCGCGCTGCCCGCGGGCCTCGTCCTGCTGGCCCTGGCCCGGGTGCTGCCGCGGGGTGCCTGGTGGGGGAAGGCGGCAGTGCTCGGGGCGCTGAACATCGGCGCCTTCTTCCCGCTGCTGTTCCTGTCGGCGTACCGGCTGCCGGGCGGGATGGCGGCGGTCGTCGGGTCGGTCGGGCCGCTGATCGTCGTGGGCCTGTCGGCGGGGCTGCTGGGGCAGCGGCCCACGGCCCGGAGTGTGGTCACCGGGATCGTGGCGGCGTTCGGCGTCAGTCTCGTCGTACTGAAGGCGGCCGGGGTGCTCGACCCCGTGGGCGTGCTGGCGGCCTTCGCCTCGGCCGCCTCGATGTCCACCGGCACCGTGCTCACCAAGCGGTGGGGTCGCCCGGAGGGTGTGGGCCCGCTAGCGCTCACCGCCTGGCAACTGACCGCCGGCGGCCTGCTCATCGCGCCCCTCGCCTTCCTGGTCGAGGGCGCGCCGCCCGCGCTGGACGGCCGGGCGGTCGGCGGCTATCTCTACCTCGCGCTGGCGAACACGGCGGTGGCGTACTGGCTCTGGTTCCGCGGCATCGGGCGGCTCACGGCGACGCAGGTCACGTTCCTGGGCCCGCTGTCGCCGCTGACTGCGGCAGTCGTCGGCTGGGCGGCGCTCGGACAGGCGCTGACGCCGGTGCAGATGGCGGGGATGGCGGTGGCGTTCGGGGCGACGGTGGTGGGGCAGTTCAGGCCACGCACACCCACGCGATCGTTCATCTTTGCTAAAAGGAATGCTCGAAAAGATTCGATGGACGTGACAGGTGCGGCGCTGCGACGGTAGATCCACCGAGATCACCGACCAGTGAAAGGACCTCCGTGACCGCCGTCCTCGACCGGACCGCCCCTACGACCCGCAGCATCCCGTTCCTCGGGCTGGCCCTCGCCGCCCTCGCCACCGTCGTCTGGTCCGGCAGCTTCGTCACCTCCCGCGCCCTGCACGACAGCGTGCCGCCGGTGCAACAGGCGTTCTGGAGGTGGCTGGTGGCGCTCGTGGCGGTGGCGCCCTTCGGAGCCCGACAGGCCTGGCGGCAACGGAAGTTGATACGGCGTCACCTCGGCTTCGTGCTTCTCGCCTCCCTCCTCGGCGTGACCGTCTACAACACCCTCGTCAACCAGGCCGGCTTGACCACCCCGGCCGCCAACATGGGCATGATCATGGCTGCTTCGCCGGTGCTGATGGCAGTGTTCGAGCGGGCGAGCGGCGTACGGCTCGGCGGGCGCCGTATCGCCGGGCTGCTGATCGCCTGCGCGGGCGTACTGCTGCTGATGGGAGGCGGTGCCGGCTTCGTGTCCGGCGACCTCTGGATGATCGCCGCGGCCTGCTGCTTCGGCTCGTACAGCGCGCTGCTGCGGCGGCGCCCCGCCGAACTCGGCGGTACGGCCTTCCTGTTCACCACCTTCCTGCTGGGCACGGCCCTGCTCCTGCCCGCCCAGGCCGTGAGCCTCACCGTCCAGGGCGGCTTCACACCGGAGGCCGGGACGGTGCTGCCTCTCGTGTATGTCGGTGTCTTCTCCTCGGCCGTGGCCTTCTTCGCCTGGAACCGGGCGATCTCCCTGGTCGGTCCGTCGCGTGCCGGAGTCGTGTACTACCTCCAGCCGCTCTGCGTGGCCCTGCTGTCCTGGGCGGTGCTCGGCGAGACGGTCGGCCCGACGCAGTTGCTGTGCATGGCGCTGATCCTCGGCGGCGTGATGCTGGGCGCCGCCGGATAGGTTGCCGCCATGGTCGACTGGGACATCCGGAAGCTGCAGATCCTGCGGGCGCTGCGCGAGCAGGGCACCGTGACGGCGACTGCCGAGGCGCTGCGGATGACTCCGTCGGCCGTGTCGCAGCAGCTGACGAACCTCGCCAAGCAGCTGGGGGTTCCGCTGCTGGAGGCACAGGGGCGACGAGTGCGGCTGACGGACGCGGCGCGGCTCGTGCTGCGGCACGCCGAGGCCGTCTTCGAGCAACTGGAGCGGGCGGACGCCGAGTTGGCGGCGTACGTGCACGGCGAGGTCGGCGAGGTGCGGGTCGGGGCCTTCTCGACCGCCGTACCCGCCCTCGTCGTACCGGCCGTGCGGGCGCTGCGCGTCACGCACCCCGGCGTGACCGTGCGGGTGCGGGAGGCGGAGGCGGGGGAGGCGTACGAGCTGCTCGCCTCCGGCGAGGTGGACCTCGCGCTGTCCCTCGCCGCCCAGGCGCCCGCAGTCGGCGACGCGCGCTTCACCCGGGTGCCGCTGCTCGCCGATCCACTGGACGTCGCACTGCCGCCGGGGCACGAGCTGGCGGCCGTCGAGGGGCTGCGGCTGGCCGATCTTGCCGGGGAGGACTGGATCTTCGGGGGCAGCGGCCCGTGGTCGGACATCACGCGCGGCGCGTGCGAGGCGGCGGGGTTCAGCCCGAGGCAGGGGCATTCGGCGGCCGGGTGGACGGCGATCCTCGCGATGGTCGAGGCGGGGATGGGCGTGGCGCTGGTGCCGCGGCTGGCGGCGGTGGGCAGGGAGGGGGTCGTGATGCGGGAGCTGGGGGCGGACCGGCCGGTTCGGCATGTGGTCGCGGCCGTACGGAAGGGGGCCGAGGACGCACCGGTCGTGGACGTCGTGCTCGGGGAGCTGCGGCGACTGGCCGACGCGTCGTCCGCGCGGTCGGCCGTCCACGTGTCGGTGCCGCGAATCTCCTGAAGGCGCGGGACGTTTGCGACGATTCCCTGGTGTGGGCACACGGCAGCTGCCAGACTTTTGACCACAACCGGACGATTCGCAGTGAAAGGCCTCCACCTTGGACCCAGCCGCTCTGGCCACCGCTGCTGTGGCTGTGCTTCTTCCCTATCTTCATCAACTGGCCGGTCGGGTGACGGAACGTACGGCTGACGCCCTGTCGGACTCGGCGTTTCCGAAGGTTCAGCGGCTGTACCAGGCCGTCAAGAACAAGCTCGCTCCCGGCAGTTACTCCGGAAACGTGCTGGAGGGTGCGGAGGACAGGCCGGACAGTGAGAGCCGTCGGCAGGCGCTGAGCGCCGCCCTGGCGGAGGAGCTGGAAGACGACCCCGCGTTCGCCGCCGAGGTCGAGCGCCTGGTGGCCGAGGCGGAAGGTGCCGGTGCCAGGGTCACGGCGGTGGATTCGGGCGCGACAGCCGGACGGGACTTCATCCAGTACGGCCGTTACGTCGCCGGTCGGGACATGGCGATCGGCACACCGCCCGAACGGCAGAGTGAAACGGACTCCGACTAGCGACAGGCTCCCTCATGCACGGCAGTGGTGATCCGGAGCCCAGGGCACGGAACGAGTCCGTCGGCACAGGACTCAGCAGCGGCCGGGACACCGTGCAGGTCGGACGGAACGTGGCCGGACGGGACCTGTACGTGTACGAAGGGCCCGCCTATCCCCGTCTCCCCTACGCACGGGAAGTCGGCCCGTTCGTCACCTTCTACAACCGGGTCTTCGTCGGGCGGGAGGCGGAACTCGCCGGCATCCGCGCGTTCTCCCGGCGCTCGTGGCCCTCCTACCTCCTGGTGGAGGCGCCGCCGGGCTACGGGAAGACCGCACTCGTCGCGCAGTTGCTGAGCCGTCGGCGGGCGGGTTTCTGGGGTGATGCGGGCCCCGACATCGTCTACTTCTTCATCAGGGAGGAGACCGGCCGGGCGTCGCCGGACTCGTTCCTGCAGGCCGTCAACTCGCAGTTGCTGGATCTGCTCGGTGAACGGGGCGGCGTACCGACCGATCTGGAGTCCCAGCGCAGCCAGCTGCTGTGGCTGTGGGAGAGGGCCGCGAAGGCGGCTCGACCGGAACGGCCGCTGCTTCTCCTCGTCGACGGGCTCGACGAGATGGCGCGCGGCGCGATGAACATCGCCAAACTGCTCCCCGCCACGCTCGGCGAACACGTCGGAGTCGTCGTCACGTCCCGGCCGAACCCGGAACCGCTGACCCAGGTGCCGCTGGAACACCCGCTGCGACAGGCGGCCGTCATTCGCCTCAACACGCTCGAACTGGCGGACATTCAGCTCCTGCTGAAGGTGGAGGGATGTTCCGACGCGACCGCGGCAGCGCTGGCCGACCGGGTACTGAGCATCTCCCGAGGGGAACCCCTGCTGGCCCGCTTCGTGGGCCAGGACGTGGCCGTTGACGGTGAACGGGCCCTGGCCGACCTGGAGCGGGACCGCCCGCAAGGGGTCAAGGAGTACTTCCAGAAGCAGTTCGAGCAGCTCGACTCCCGGGCCGAGGCGGAGACCACCTGGCAGGTGCTCGGGCTGCTGCTGGTGGCGCACGGGGCCATGACCGTCGGCGAGATGGCCGCCGTGCTCGGACTGCCGCTGCGCCAGGTCAGAGTGGCGATCCAGCCGATCGAGCGATTCCTCATCGGACGCGACCGGCTGGAACTGATGCACCTCGAACTGCGGTCCGTGGTGTCCGGACAGTTCGGTCCCGGCGAGCAACAGATGTTCCGGGACCGGGTTCTCGACTGGGGTGCGGGATTCGCCGCCGCCGACTGGCCGGAGGACACGCCGGACTATCTGCTGGCCCGGTATGCCGCGCACCTGAGGGAGGCGAACCGGAGCGAGGAGCTGTTCCGGCTGGTCGACCAGCGCTGGATGGAACTGAAGGCAGGCCGCACGCACTCGCACCGGTCGTTCGCCCAGGACGTGCTGCTCGCCCTCGACGCGGCGGGCTCCATGACGCCTCCGGACCTCGTCCAGGAGACCTGCTGCTCGCTCGTGTACGCCACCTTGGGGTCTCTGGCGGGCCATGTTCCGCCGGAACTGCTGGCGATCCTGACGGCCGGGGGACAGTTCACCACTGCGGAGGACTACGCCGCGCTGCTCGGGGATCCCAAGGCCAGGTGCCTGGCGTACCTGGCCGTCTCCGGTGCGGCACTGCGATCAGGTCAGTCGCGTGAGGCCGGTGCGGCGGCCGACCAGGCGCTGCTGGCCGCCAAGGCCGTGGAGGACTCCACGCGGAAGGCTGATCTGCTGGCCAGGGCGACGGGGGCGAGGCGGGCCGCAGACGCGGGCGGGAAGGTTCTCGCGGGGGCGAATGCGACGGGGGGTGCCGCTGAGCCGGCGGCGACCTTCCGGTTGGCCATCACGCTGGCGGAGGCCGGCCGGGGTGAGCAGGCGCTGCGGACGGCCCGAGCGATCGAGGACGACGAGCGCAGGAGCTTGGCACTCGAGAAGACGGCCCTCCTGCTGGCAGGGAGCGGCCAGGGGAAATACGCGGTGCGCGCGGCCCTGGCGATCGAGGAGTACTGGCGTCGGGACGGGACTTTGGCCGACGTGATCGACGTCCTGGTGAGGGAAGAGCTGTCCGAGCAGGCGGCGGAGCACGTTCTGGCGGCCGCTGTGGCGATCGAGGAGCGGGGACGGCGAAGTCAGACCCTGATGAAGGCGGCCGACCTGTTCGCGAAGGCCGGACGGGGTGAGCACGCGAGTAGGGCTGCGGACGCGCTGGCCGGCCTGAGCGAGAGGGCTACGACGCTCGCCTTCGTGGCATCCGCGCTCGCCGACGGCGGCTATGACGAGCAGGCCGGGGATGAGGCTGAGAAGGCCGTCGCCTGCGTGCTCGACATCGAGGACCTCGGGGAGAGGGCCGAGACTCTCGCTCGGATGGCCGGGGTGCTGCCGCGCGGACACGCCGAACGGGTGGCGATCGCAGCCGAGGAGGCAGTCGCGCAGGCAGGTGGAGCGGAGGACGCCGGTCCGCGGATCGAGGTGCTCGCCCACGCGGCCGCGGCGCTGGCGGCGGCAGGGCGGACCGAATCGGCGGCCAGGGCGGCGGAGCGGGCCCTCGCGGAGGAGGTGCGGGCCGTCGCTGAGGTGCGGGGGATTTCCGAGTGGCTACGCGATCCTGGATCTCCGGAAGCGCGCGCGTTCCGCCAAGCGTACGACCCGGACATCGTCGGACTCCGGCCCGATCCAGGTAGGTACCGAGCACAGGTCGCTCTCGCCGGCCTCGCACTGGCGCTCGCTCAGGCAGGGCTGGTCGATCTGGCGGTCGCGGTGGCGGACGTGGCCGGAGACGGTTGGTGGAGAGTCGAGTTGCTGACCCGGATGGCCGGTGTGTCCGCAGCGGCGGGCCGGGCCGGGGCCGCGGACGTGGTGACGGAGCGGGTCTTCGCCGTTGTGCACGATCTGCCGGCCGTGGCGGGCGGTCGTGTCGCCTTCGATCATTTCGCCTTCGATGATTTCTCCTCCCGCTCCTCTCTCGCCCACCGTCTGGCGCTGGCGTTCGTGGATGCGGGACTTCCCGAGCAGGCATGGCGGGCGGCCGATGGCATCGAGGATCCGGGGCGGAAGGTCGATTCGCTCGCTCGTGTGGTGGCTGCGTTGGCACAGGGCGGGCGGACCGAGAGGGCCGCAGAAGCGGCGGGGGAGGCCGTCGCTCTGCTGCGCCGGATTCCGGACAGGGCATCTGCCCCCTACTACTCCTATGTCCCGGACCACGGTGGGCGTGGTCGGGCGAGCAGGCGCCTGGCGCTCACGATGGCTCAGACAGGACTCGTCGAGCAGTCGTTGGCCCTGGCCGACGAGGTCGAAGCGGGGAAGGAGCGGGTCGACATCCTGGCCGAGACGGCTCAGGCACTGGCGGCGGTCGGCCAGGACGAGTGGGCGGCTCGGGCGGCGGACCGGGCCGTCGCTGAAGCGGACGCGATCGATGACATCCGGGTGAAGGCATGGGCTCTCGTCGCGATCACGCAGACGCTCATGGCGGCCGGTCTGACCGAGCACTGGCCGACCGTCGCGGAGCGCGCGATCGGTGCGCTCCAGTTCGTGCCGGTACCGGAGGGCGAACCCTGGTCGGCCATCGAACCGTCGGTCGAACTCTCTGTACGTCATGTAGCGATCGATTCGTACTGGTTCTTGTCCAAGTGCGAGATAGTCAAGGCCCTGGCGCTGCTGCTGGCGACCGCCGGCGCCGGCGAACAGATGCTGAGAGCGGTACGCGCTCTGGAGCACGCGGAGAAGAGGGACAACCTTCTCGCCCGAGTGATGAGCGTGCGTGCGGAGTCGGGCCACGTCGAGGATGTGTTCGCCGCGGCCGCCGGGATGGCGGACAGCCGGCTCCGGGGTGAGGCGCTGGCCAGGGCGGCCGGTGTGCTGGCGAGGGCCGACAGCGCCGACGCCGCCGCACGGGTGGCCGGGGCCGTCGATGACAACCGGCTGCGTGCCGAGACGCTGGTGATGGTGGCTGATGTGCTGGCGAAGGCCGACCGGCCCCAGCAGGCGCTGCGTGTCGCCGAACAGGCACTCGGAGTTGCCCGGCCGCTGGAGGACACCCGCTGGAAGGTCGAGGCCCTCGCACGGATCGCCGCAGAACTCGGCGTGGCCGGGACGACGGAACAGGCTGAGTTCACCATGGAGCGGGCTCTCGACGCGGGGAAGCTCGTCGAGCAGCCCTCGCGCCGGGTCGAGGCCCTCACCGGTGTGGTCACGGCTCTGATCCGGATGGGCAAGGCGGCCGAGGCAGCGAGCATCGCGCAACAGGCCTACGACATCGCCGACGGGGTCGATCAGGACCACCTCCGGGACGGGGCCCTGGCCAACGCCGCGAGCGCGTGCATCGAGGCCGGACTGCCCGAACAGAGCCTGACGGCCGCCCAGCGGGTCAAGGACCCCAAGCGCAGAGCCCAGGTGCTGTCGACCATCGCTCGCGGCTGGGCCGATTCGGGCAGGACCGAGGACGCCACGGCTGCCGCCACGAGCGCCCTCGACCTCGTAGCCGACATGCGGGGCGGGCGTCGCAAGGGACAGGTCGTCGCCAACGCGGCACACGCTCTGGCCCGGACCGGAGACCCCGAAGTCGTGCTGGGACTCGTCGAGGAGATCGACGATCCGCTGATCAAGACGACCGCGCTCGCCGCCCTGAGCGGGGTCTTTGCCGAGGCCGGCCGCCCTGAGCAGGCCACGGCATGCGTCCGACGCGCTCAGGAGATCGGCGGCGGCATCGACAACCCCCATCGCAGGGCCAGGGCGCTGGTGACTGTCGTCGGCGCCTGCGCGCGTACCGCCCCGAGGCCTCAGGTCCTCGACCTGATCGACCGGGTACGAGTCGCTGCCGACGACATGTCCGACACCGCGGCCAAGGCCAGGACGCTGGTCTTCCTGGTGAAGGAGCTGGCCTTCGCCGGCCTGGTCGACGAGGCCGTGGAGCACTCGGAGCCCGCGCTCGCCGCCGTCGGCCGGATGACCGAGCCCGCCGCCAAGGCCCTGAGCCTCGCCAACCTCGCCAGAATCCTGAGCCACGCAGGCCGTTCGGAACCCGCGCTCCACACCCTGAGGCAGAGCCTCGAGGCCGCGCGGCTCGCCGGACGATCCCTGTTTCTCCAGGTGCTGAGCCGGTTGGCCGAGACGTATGCCCGCATCGACAGGCAGCAGGACCTTTCGAAGATCGCCGCGCGGATCCTGGAGATCGAACAATGGTGGGCGACATGACCCACGACGGCTGTCCGGTGTGCGGAAAGCCGCTCGCGGCGCGGGCCGGCCGCACGGGCCGTAGCTCCGTCTACTGCTCCGCGGCCTGTCGGCAGAAGGCCTACCGGGAACGGCAGGGCGGCGGTGACGGCTTCAGTGTGCAGGGGCTGATCGACGACATCGGGCGGCAGGCCGGGCGGCTGGTGCCGCAGCCTGCCGAGGCCCTCTACTCCACGGTCAACGAACTCTCCGACTCCGTCGCACGGTTGCGGCGCGTCGCTCGTACGGCGCGGAAGACCACCGCCGAGGAAGCCGGGGAATCCGTCACGCCCGCCCGCGTTACGGAACTCACCGAGACCGACTTCGCCGCCCTCACCGAGCAGCACCGCCGTGAGATCCAGGTGCACTGCTACCGCATGACCGGGTCGTACGACGACGCCGAGGACCTCGTGCAGGAGGCCTTTCTGCGGGCCTGGCGGGCGCGGGACGGTTTCCAGGGGCGGGCGAGTGCGCGGACCTGGCTGTACCGGATCGCCACCAACGCCTGCCTGGACTTCCAGCGGCGTACCGCGCGGCGTCCGCAGCGGTACGAACCGGTGCCGGGGATGCGACACGGGAGCGGTGAGCCGCCGGGCCGTGTCACCTGGTTGCAGCCCTATCCCGACGACGAGCTGCCTGTTGTAGAGGGGGAGCAGCCGGAATCCGCCGCCGTCTCCCGGGAGACCCTCGAACTCGTCTTCCTCGCCGCGATCCAGCATCTCCCGGCCCGTCAGCGCGCCGCGCTGATCCTGCGGGACGTGCTCGGGCTGACCGCCGCCGAGACGGCCGAGGCCCTGGAGACGACCGTGGCCTCGGTCAACAGCGCCCTGCAGCGGGCCCGGCCCACCCTGCGCGAACACCTGCCCCGGCAGCGCGCCGACTGGACGGCCACCGAGCCGACGGAGAGCCAACGAGCCGTCCTCAAGCGGTACATGGCCGCCGCCGAACACCTCGACTTCGACGCCATGGCCGGCGTTCTCGCCGAGGACGTCGTCCTCACGATGCCGCCCAACCCCTTCTGGTTCGTCGGCCGGGACGCACTCCTCGACTTCATCCGGGTCAGTCTCGATCCCGGCTCACCGATGTTCCTCGGGCACTGGCGCCACCTCCCCGCCCGGGCCAACGGGCAGCTCGCGGCCGGAGGTTACGTCCGCAGGCCCGGCACGAACGTCTACCGCGCCCAGGTCCTCGACGTCCTGCGCCTCGAGGGCGACCGGATCGTGGAGATCACCTCCTTCGAGCCGCACCTCTTCCCGGCGTTCGGGCTGCCGCTGCGCCTGTGACCGATGAGCGCCCGGGCGGTCGTACGTCTGCATGGACACCACGTACGACCTACCTCCAAGGAGCCCGCCATGCTGCTCACCGACAAGACCGCGATCATCTACGGCGCCGGCGGATCGATCGGCGGCGCCGTCGCCCGCGCCTTCGCCCGGGAGGGCGCCCGTGTCCACCTCGTCGGGCGCACCCAGGCCACGCTGGACGCCGTGGCGAAGGACATCGAGGCGGCCGGCGGACAGGCCGGGACGGCCGTCGTGGACGCGTTGGACGAGGCGGCCGTGGAGGCGCACGCCTCGCGGGTCGGGGACATCGACATCTCGTTCAACCTCGTCACCCGCGGCGACGTCCAGGGCACCCCGCTCACCGACATGTCCATCGACGACTTCCTGCGCCCGGTGCTCAACGGCACCCGGGCCAACTTCCTCACCGCCCGTGCCGCCGGCCGCCGTATGGCCGAACGCGGCTCGGGCGTCGTCCTCGCCCTCAACAGCGGTTCCGCGCACGGCAGTCCGATGATGGGCGGCACGGGCGCGGCGGACGCGGCGACCGACACCCTCGTGCGGAACCTGGCGATCGAACTGGGGCCGCGGGGCGTGCGGGCGGTGGGGATCTGGGCCGCCGGGGTGCCGGAGACCCTCACCCGCGAGAAGCTCGCCGCGGTCAACCCCGACCTCGACGACGCCGCCGTCCAGGGCATCATCGACCACCTCGCCGGCCTGCGCCTGACCCGCCGCAACCCCACCCTCGCCGAGGTCGCCGCCACCGCCGTCTTCCTCGCCTCCGACCACGCGGCCGGTATCACCGGCACCTTCGTCAACGCGACGGGCGGGATGTTCCAGGGCTGAGCCGTCGGTTGAGCCGTCGGTTGAGCCGTCGGTTACGCCACCACGTGCGGGCCCACAGCGCGTGGACGCCGCCGAGCGGGACGACGACCGCGGTCGCGTCGAGGCGCTCGGCGGCCGTGTGTCCGGGGTCCAGCGTCGCTCCAGGAGGCAGCCTGAGCCAGGAATCCCCTCCCACCAGGGGGGAGCAGTCGATGGAGTCCCTCCCCGTTGGCAGCACGGCTCTTGACAAGAGCCGTCACCGATCGCTTCGGAAAGGTCAATGCCCGTACGAAGAGGAGGAGTTGATCTGCCCACGGAGAACGTGATTCGCCCTCTGGACAAGAAAGAGACCACTGGGGACAGTAACTCCCAGGGTGCTTGATCGGACGCCCGGAGTAAGGGCGTCCGGAGTCAGGATGACCAGCGTTCGGAGGACCAGCGTGCGGACACCGCTCTATCCGGCAGTGGGCGAACTGGAGCGGAGGGCCCGCACGCTGGTCCGCGCGGCGCCCGGTGTGCTGCGGCTGCGCTCCGTCGGAGAGAGCCGGGCGGGGCGGCCGTTGTGGCTGCTGTCCGCCGGCCGCGGTGACCGGCAGATCCTCACCGTCGCCGGTGCGCACGCCAACGAACCGGTGGGCGGCGCCTCCGCACTCCGCCTCGCCGCACTGCTGGCCCGCAGACCCGCGGAGCTCGAACGCCTCGACTGCACCTGGCACTTCCTGCTCTGCCTCGACCCGGACGGCGCCCACCTCGCACAGGGCTGGGACCCGGAGGAACCCGAACCCTCCCTGGAGGAGTGCCACCGCGCCTTCTACCGGCCCGCGTTCGCCCGCCAGCCGGAGTCCCTGCCCACCCCCGCCGAGAAACGGGCCCCACTCCCCGAATCGGCCGCGCTCGTACGACTCCTCGACGAGCTGAGACCGGTCGCTCAATTCACCCTGCACGGCATCGAGTTCGGCGGCGCCTTCCTGATGCTGACGCGTGAGATGCCCGGCGCCGCCCACGCCTTCAGACAGACGGCGGCACGCTTGCGCATCCCCCTCGACGTCCACCCCGTCGACGGCCCCGACTGGTACCTGGCCCCACCCGGAGTCCTCCTCCTGCCCGGCGACCGCAGCGAGGACGAACGCGATCCCAGCGGCTTCGTCGCCGAGAGCACCTGGCTGTATCCCCGTCGCTACGGCACCCTCACCGCCCTCGTCGAGGCGCCCGCCTGGGCCGTCCCCGCGGTGAGCGACGCGCGGCCCGTCGCCGACCCGGGCCGGGAGGCCGCGCGGGTGGCCGAGGTGCTGCTGGACCGGACCGGGGAGCTCACGGCCGTACTCGGCGAACGGCTGTCCGCCGACGTGCCCGAGGATCTGGCGCCCCTGCGTGACGCCGCACGCGAGCTGATCGCCGTGGCGCCGTCGATCGTCGCGAGCTGGGCCGCGGAGGAACCGAGCCGGTTCCAGGGCCACTTCGCGACCCTCGGTATCTCCGCCCGCCGTATCCCGCTGCGCGTGGCGGCCATGATGGGCCGGGCCCTGGCCCGCACCGACCCCGGCACCGCCGAGATCCTCGCGGACCTGGTGCGGGAGTGGGTGCAGGAGTTGGAGAAGTCCTACGACCTGCGGTGGGTGCCCGTGTCCGCGCAGACCGGGCTCCATGTGCGGACGATGGTGAACACCGCCCGGCTGGTGTGCGGGGCGGATGGGGCGGGTGGCTGAGCCAATCGTCCACTTAGCCAGCCAGCCAGCCAGCCAGCCACGCGGCGAGTGGCTGGGCCAGTGCGTGGCTGGGCCAGCGCGTGGCTGAGCCGCTGGGTGGCTGAGCCAGCAGGTGGTTGAGCCGGTGGGTGGACGACTGGCTCAGCCACTCATCCACCCACCGGCGTCACCCGCCGACGCCGACGTCACCCGCCAACGCCGACGTCACCCGCCAACGCCGACGCCGACGTCACCCGCCAACGCTGATGCCGACGTCACCCGCCAACGCCAACCGCTACACGCCGGCCGCCTGCGCGTCCGCCGCCTGTGCCTTCAGCGCGCGCTCCACGCCCGAGCGGGACTCGGAGACGAGCCGCCGCAGGGCCGCGTTGGGCTCGGCGGAGGCCAGCCACGCGTCCGTCTTGTCCAGGGTCTCCTGCGAGACCTGCAGCGACGGGTACAGCCCGATGGCGATCTGCTGGGCGATCTCGTGCGACCGGGCGTCCCAGATCTCCTTGACGACCTCGAAGTACTTGTCCGTGTACGACGCCAGCAGCTCGCGCTGGTCGGTCTGGACGAAGCCTCCGATGACGGCCTCCTGGACGGCGTTCGGGAGCTTGTCGGAGTCGATGACCGACGCCCAGGCCTCCGCCTTCGCCTCCTCCGTCGGACGGGCTGCGCGGGCGGTGGCCGCGTGCCGCTCGCCCGCCGCCGTCTTGTCCCGCTCGTACTCGCCGGCGATCTCCGCCTCGTCGAACCGGCCGACCACCGCGAGCCGCTCCACGAACGCCCAGCGCAGCTCGGTGTCGACGGCCAGGCCCTCGATCGTCTGCGTGCCCTCAAGGAGCGCTTCCAGGAGGTCCAGCTGCTCCGGCGTACGGGCCGTGGCCGCGAACGCCCGCGCCCACGCCAGCTGGTGGTCGCCGCCCGCCTCGGCCGCGTGCAGGTGCGCGAGCGTGGCGTCCGTCCAACGGGTCAGCAGGGCCTCGCGGGCGGCCGGGTCGGCGTACAGCTCGATCGCCAGCTTCACCTGGCGGTGCAGGGACTGCACGACACCGATGTCCGACTCCTTGCCGATGCCGGACAGGACGAGGGAGAGGTAGTCACGGGTCGCGAGTTCCGCGTCCCGGGTCATGTCCCACGCCGACGCCCAGCACAGCGCGCGCGGCAGCGACGACTCGAAGTCGCCGAGGTGCTCGGTGACGAAGGCCAGTGACTGCTCGTCGAGGCGGACCTTCGCGTACGACAGGTCGTCGTCGTTGAGCAGCACGATCGCCGGACGACGCTTGCCGACCAGCTGCGGTACGGCGGTCAGTTCGCCGTCGACGTCCAGCTCGATGCGCTCGTCGCGGAGCAACCTGCCGCTGTCGTCGTCGAGTTCGTAGAGACCGACGGCGATACGGTGCGGCCGCAGGGTCGGCTCACCCTTCGCGCCCGTCGGCAGGGCCGGGGCCTCCTGGCGGATGGCGAAGGAGGTGATCACCCCCTCCGCGTCCGTCTCGATCTCGGGACGCAGGATGTTGATGCCCGCGGTCTGGAGCCACTTCTCCGACCAGTTCTTCAGGTCGCGGCCGGAGGTCTCCTCCAGCGCGCCCAGCAGGTCGGACAGTTGGGTGTTACCGAACGCGTGCCGCTTGAAGTACGCCTGTACGCCGCCGAAGAACTCGTCCTCGCCGACGTAGGCGACGAGCTGCTTCAGCACGCTGGCGCCCTTGGCGTAGGTGATGCCGTCGAAGTTCACCAGCACATCGTCGAGATCCCGGATCTCGGCCATGATCGGGTGCGTGGAGGGCAGCTGGTCCTGGCGGTACGCCCACGTCTTCATGGAGTTGGCGAAGGTGGTCCAGGAGTGCGGCCAGCGCGACTGCGGGGCGTAGGCCTGGCAGGCGGCCTCGGCGTAGGTGGCGAACGACTCGTTCAGCCACAGGTCGTTCCACCACTCCATGGTGACCAGGTCGCCGAACCACATGTGGGCGAGCTCGTGCAGGATGGTGGCGGCGCGCATCTCGTACGCGGCGTCCGTGACCTTCGACCGGAACACGTACTGGTCGCGGATGGTCACCGCACCGGCGTTCTCCATCGCGCCCGCGTTGAACTCCGGCACGAACAGCTGGTCGTACTTCTTGAACGGGTACGCGTAGTCGAACTTCTCCTGGAACCACTCGAAGCCCTGTCGCGTGACCTCGAAGATCGCGTCCGAGTCGAGGTGCTCGGCGAGCGAGGGCCGGCAGTAGATGCCGAGCGGCACGGACTGGCCGTCCTTCTCGTACACGCTGTGGACGGAGTGGTACGGCCCGACGATGAGCGCCGTGATGTACGTCGAGATCCTCGGCGTCGGCTCGAAGACCCAGGTGTCGTCCTTGGGCTGGGGCGTCGGGGAGTTGGAGATGACGGTCCAGCCGGACGGTGCCTTCACGGTGAACTGGAAGGTCGCCTTGAGATCCGGCTGCTCGAACGACGCGAACACCCGCCGGGCGTCCGGGACCTCGAACTGGGTGTAGAGGTAGGCCTGCTGGTCCACCGGGTCGACGAAGCGGTGCAGTCCCTCGCCGGTGTTGGTGTACGCGGCGTCCGCGACCACACGGAGCACGTTGCGGCCCGCCAGGAGGCCCGGGAGGGCGATCCTGGAGTCCTTGAAGACGTCAGCCGGGTCGAGCGGGTCCCCGTTGAGCGTCACCTCGTGGACCGTCGGGGCCACCAGGTCGATGAAGGACTCGGCGCCGTTCTCGGCGACGTCGAAGCGCACCGTGGTCACGGACCGGTAGGTACCGCCCTCCTGCGCGCCGGAGAGGTCGAGATCGATCTCGTACGAGTCAACGCTGAGCAGCTTCGCCCGCTGCTGTGCCTCGTCGCGAGTCAGGTTTGTGCCAGGCACGCGGTCATCTCCTCGTTATGTGTGGTTTCGGCGGTGCGGTCATCCTTCCACGGAATGTCTCCGACGGTTCGGCCGAGTCATCTGCGGGTTCGTCGAGGCTGGTGTCCTGGGGGCTGCCGCCCCCGGACCCCCGCTTCGGCCCGAAGGGCCTCGCCCTCACACGCCGGACGGGCTGGGATCGCCCGGACGGGCGTCGAGAGGTGCCGCCGAGGACGCCATGTCCGTATCCCGCCGGTCATCCGGGCCCCTCCGCGCCAGCCTGGGACGTATGACGACGTACACCGCACGACCCATCGACCCGTCCGTCCTGAAGGAGTTGCGTTCAGCTGACGACGCGGGACGCGAGATGGTTCCCGTGACCGACGAGGAGGGCGGGGCACCGTTGAGGTGCTGCCTGCGCCGCAGCGCGCCGGGGGAGCGGATCGCCCTGGTCTCGTACGCCCCGCTCCGCCGCTGGGCGGCGGAAACGGACACCGACCCCGGCGCCTACGACGAACAGGGCCCGGTCTTCATCCACGCCGAGGAGTGCGCGGGCCCGGCCGGAGACGGTCACCCCTTCACCAACGGCCACCGCACCGTCCGCCGTTACTCCGCTGAGGGGCGCATCCTGGGCGGGCAGTTGGTCGAAGCGGCCGGGGACTTCGACGCGGCCTTCCGCAGCGCGCTCGACGACCCCGCCGTGGCGCTCGTCCACGTCCGAGCGGTGGAGTACGGGTGCTTCCTGTACGAGGTGCGCAGGGACTGAGCCTCCTCGCCCCCGCCGCCCCTACCCGTCCCGTCCTCCAGGGGCTGCCGCCCCTTCGACCCCGCTCCCAGGGGGCTCCGCCCCCTGGACCCCCGCTCCTCAAACGCCGGAGGGGCTGGATTTTGTCGGCCGGGGCTTGATCTTTCAGCCCGTCCGGATCTTTCAGCCCGTCCGGCGTTTGAGGACGAGGCCCTTCGGGCCGAAGCGGGGGTCTGGGGGCGGCAGCCCCCAGGGACGGGAAGGGAAGCGGCGGCGGGGGCGAAATCCTCCGGGCGTGCAGAAGGGGGCGGCCACCAAAGCGACCGCCCCCTTCGGTGCCGTACGGCTTACTTGGCGGCGAGCTCCTGCGCCACCAGCTCCGCGATCTGCACCGCGTTCAGCGCAGCCCCCTTGCGGAGGTTGTCGTTGGAGACGAAGAGGGCAAGACCGTTGTCCACCGTCTCGTCGCCGCGGATGCGCCCGACGTACGACGCGTCCTTGCCGGCCGCCTGGAGAGGCGTAGGGATGTCCGTGAGGACGACGCCCTCGGCGTCGGACAGCAGCTCCGTCGCGCGCTCCGGGGACAGGGGCCGCGCGAAGCGGGCGTTGACCTGGAGGGAGTGCCCGGAGAAGACCGGGACGCGGACGCAGGTGCCGGAGACCTTGAGCTCGGGGATCTCGAGGATCTTGCGGGACTCGTTGCGGAGCTTCTGCTCCTCGTCGGTCTCGTTGAGGCCGTCGTCGACGATGGAACCGGCGAGGGGGAGCACGTTGAAGGCGATCGGGCGCTTGTAGACCTGCGGCTCCGGGAAGTCGACCGCCGAGCCGTCGTGCGTCAGCTTGTCCGCGTCCGCGATGACCTTCTGCGCCTGCCCGTGCAGCTCCGCCACACCGGCGACACCCGAGCCGGACACCGCCTGGTAGGTGGCGACGACGAGCGCCTCCAGGCCGGCCTCCGCGTGCAGCGGCTTGAGGACCGGCATCGCGGCCATCGTGGTGCAGTTCGGGTTGGCGATGATGCCCTTGGGGCGGTTCGCGATGGCGTGCGGGTTCACCTCGGAGACGACCAGGGGGACCTCCGGGTCCCTGCGCCAGGCCGACGAGTTGTCGATCACGACCGCACCCTGCGAGGCCACCTTCTCGGCCAGCGCCTTCGAGGTCGCGCCGCCCGCGGAGAAGAGCACGATGTCCAGGCCGGTGTAGTCGGCGGTCGACGCGTCCTCCACCGTCACGCCGTCCAGGACCGACCCCGCCGAGCGCGCCGAGGCGAACAGGCGCAGCTCGGTCACCGGGAAGGCGCGCTCCTTGAGGATCCTGCGCATGACCGTGCCGACCTGACCGGTGGCTCCGACGATTCCGACCCTCACGGCGACTCCTTCTACGTGTTCTTGCATGCGTGCGGCTCTTCCCATGATGCGGCTGACCCCGGTCCGCCTGTCCAATTCTTTGCACGCCATGCCCGCGGTGTGGGACGTCGGACGCTGATCATCAGTTGCGGTTTCACGCCCCCACCCCCGCTGAGCTGGAGATATTCGCCCTACGGCCCCTCCGTACCGCAAGCTGTGCTGCCCCGCGCGCCGGTGTGACGTACACCTCTGCATAATTCCCCGACGGCCCGCCGAACGTTTCCGCGCGCTGCGGCGTCGTAGAAGAAACGCGGTGAGGGGGAGGGGTGTCTGTGCTGCGCAGAAAGGCCCGCCGCGGCCAGGGGGACGAAAACGGGGACCCACTGGACGCGGCGCAGGAACGTCGGGTGCGGGCGGTGCTCGCGCTGGGCGGGGTGCCGCAGGGGGACCTGCCGGACGGGGTGCAGCAGGTCCGGCTGCGGCTGCTGGAGCGCGCGGCGAAGGGGTACGAGGCGCCGCGCGACGTCTCCGCGTGGGCGGCCGTGGTCGCCTCCAACCTGGCCATGGACTGGCACCGCGCCAAGCGCCGTCAGGAGCGGATCGGCGAGCGTCTAGCCTCCCTGCGCCACCTGGAATACCCGTCGGGCGAGGACTCCAGCGTGCTCTCCCTCGCCGTCGCCCAGGGACTGGACGAGCTGCCCGACGCCCAGCGTCAGGTCCTCGTCCTGCGTTTCTACGCCGATCTGCCGGTCGCTTCGATCGCCCAGGAGCTGGGCGTTCCCGAGGGCACGGTCAAGAGCCGCCTGCACTCGGCGGTACGGGCCCTGCGCGCCCGCCTGCACGAGGACGAGGTGGTGTGACGTGACCGCCGAGAACAACGGTCTCGACGCCCTGATGGCCGCGATCACCGACGAGCCGCTCACGGACGAGGCCCGCGAGGACCGCGCCTTCCTCGCCGAGCACCGGTCCGCCGTCGCCGACGTCGCGCTGCTGCGCGAGCAGCTGGGCCTCATCGGCGACGCGCTCTCCGAACCACCGGCGGCCGCGAAGCCCGCCCCGGTACGGCCGTCCCGCGTCCGCCGCCGCGCACGCACCTTCGCCTTCGGCACCCTCGCCGTGACCGCTGTCGCGGCCGTGGTGACGGGCTTCGGGTGGCTGATCGCGCAGGGCGGGGACGGTGCCATGAGCTCGGGAGACAGTGACGCGGGGGCCTCCAAGGCGGATTCCGGCGTCCTCTTCGGCAGCCCGCGGTACCTCGCCTGCGCCCGCACGGTCGCCGAGGGCGAGGTCACCCACGTCGAGACGCTCCCCGACGCGGAACTGCTGAAGGTCACCGTGCAGGTGACCCGCTACTTCAAGCCCGACACGGGCAAGGACGAACTGACCTATGTGATCGGCCGGTACGAGGTCACCCGCATCGAGAAGGGCGACCGAGTCCTGTTCGGCGTACGGAAGGACTCGACCGTCCCCGACCACTGGGCCGTGGGTGAGAAGGAGGTCGCCCGCGATCGGGCCTGGGTCACCGCCTCGCTGCCCGAGTCGCGCGAGCTCACCTGTGAGTGATCGAACGATCCGCGCCGCCCCCACGTCATAGGAGAAACACGACTGAGGGGGACGACGGGTGGACCCGTTGAACGCTGCGCAGGCCGACCGGGTCCGTGCTGTCCTGGCCCTCGGCGGGGTGCCGCAGGACGAGCTCCAGGACGGGCTCCAGCAGGTGCGGCTGCGTCTGCTGGAGCGCCGGGCCCGGGGCGAGGACCCGCCGCGGGACGTGGGGGCGTGGGCCGCGGTGGTGGCCTCGAACCTCGCCGTGGACTGGCACCGCGGCCGGCACCGGCAGGAGCGCGTCAGCGCACGCCTCACCCTGCTGAGCCCACCGGACGACCAGGTCCAGGACGGCCCGGAGAACAGCGTGCAGGCTCTCGCCGTCGCCGAGGGACTCGACGCCCTGCCCGCCGCCCAGCGGCAGGTGCTGGTCCTGCGCTACTACGCGGACCTCACGGTCCCGCAGATCGCCGAGCAACTCGGCGTCCCGCTGGGCACGGTCAAGAGCAGGCTGTACGCGGCGGCGAAGCTTCTGCGCGAGCGGCTGCACGTGGAAGAGACGGTGTGAGGGTGGACAAGGAAGCGCCGGACGACGAGCTGATGGCGGTCCTGCTGGGCGAGCCCTCACCCGGGCCGGGCGGCGAGGCCGCGGAACGCGACATGGCCGCCGTACGGGATCAACTGCGGTGGATCGGGGACGGGTTGGCGCGGGCGGCACGCCCACAGCCGGAACCTCCGCCCACACGAAGGAAACGCCGCTGGCCCCTGTTCGCCCTCGCGGCCTCCGTGGTCGTCGGCCTGCTGGGCACGGGGACCATGTATCTCGTGGCCCACAACGGCACCTTGGACGGAGGGTCCCAGTCCCTGCTCACCTACGAGGGCCTCATCGCCTGCTCCAGTGCCGTGGCCGAGGGCACGGTGGAGCGGGTCGACCCGGTGGGCGGGGACCGGTACCGGGTCACGCTGGACGTGGACCGTTACTACAAGCCGGCGAGCGGCGAGCGGCGGCTGACGTTCACCGAGGAGGGGGCGAACGTCCCGGCGTACTACAAGACCGGGGTGCGCATGCTCGTCCTGGTCTCGAGCCTGCCCGGGGAGGGCCCCGAGAGCTACAGCGGGGACGACCTCGCGGAGGGGCGCCGGGACGTCGAGGACGCCCTGCCCGGAGCCCAGGGCATCAAGTGCGACGGCCCCGGCTGACTCCGCACATGACGAAGGGCGGGCGCCCGTCACCAGACGAACGCCCGCCCCACCGCCGTATCGGAGTGACTACGGAGTGACCTTCTCGATCTTCACGCTGCCGAGGCCCGCGACCGTGCCCTTCGCGTTCACGAGCTGGACCTGACCGAAGAACTCACGGCCCTCCGGAGCGGCCGCCGCGGCGGTGACGCTGGCGGAGACGGTCGTCGAGTCGCCCGTGGCGAGCTTCACCGGCGTCGACTCGTCGACGGTGACCGTGCCCAGGGACGAGGAGAAGAAGACGTCCTGGTAGTCGTACTCGGTGGAGCCGGCCGGGACCGAGTAGCCCACGACCTCGATCGTGTAGGTACCGGCGGCGGGCGAGGCGACGGAGACCGTCTCCTCCGAGTCGCCGTCGGCGGACTGGCCGACCACGGCGCCCGTCGAGTCGTACACGGTCAGGTCGAGGTCGGCGGAGGCGTCGGAGACGTTGC
Organism: Streptomyces fulvoviolaceus; assembly: GCF_000718165.1. Classification (GTDB taxonomy): domain Bacteria; phylum Actinomycetota; class Actinomycetes; order Streptomycetales; family Streptomycetaceae; genus Streptomyces; species Streptomyces fulvoviolaceus. The sequence continues at coordinate 76,323 of NZ_JOEY01000031.1, forward strand.
CGATGGCCACGTCGAGCGAGGCCGCGCCTTCCGGCACCTCGACCGTGGTGGTCTGGGTGGCGGCGTCGGCGATCGTCGGGCGGTCCGTCTTGGACGAGCCGAGCGGGCCGCCGACCAGCTTGCCGTCGATCGCGGCGAAGTTGTTCGTCACCTTCCAGGAGGCCTCGACCGGGGTGCCGACCTTGGCCTCGGGGACGGTCACGACCTCCGGGTCGAAGGCCGCGCCGTAGACGGCGACGTCCAGCTTGTACGGGTTGTCGAGCAGCGGCGACGTACGGCGCGACTCGACCTCGATCTCCCAGACACCGGCCTGCGGGTCGGCGTACGAACGCACGTCGGGCGTGCAGCCGTTGCCGTCGAGGTAGTTGTTGTAGCAGTACGGGGTGCCGGTGTTGTCGACCGGAACGCCGTACGGGTGGATCGCGATGAACCGCGTCTGGCTCTTGTCCTTCAGCCCGCCGATCGCGACCTCGAGGGACTTGGCGCCCTCGGGGACGGTCACGAAGTACGACTGCGTGCTGTTGCGCTGGACGGTGTTGGACGCGGTGTAGGTGTACTTCACCGGCGCCGAGACCACGACGGTCGTGAGGATCTGCTTGTCGATCCCCTCGGTCTTCGGGTCGTCGACCTCGAGGATGGCGCTCTTGAGACCGGCCGTGGGCGACTTCGCGGCGACCTTGACGGTGACCGGCTTGTTCAGCCCGAGGCTGATCTCGTCCGAGCCGACGATCTTGAAGGTGTCGGCGGCGTTGTTCTCGAAGTGCAGCTCGTGCCGGATCGCCTTGTCGGCGCCGGACGTACGCGTGATCGTGACCTCGTACGACTTCTTGACGCCGGCCTTCAGGCCGCCCTCACGGTCGTAGATGCCGGTGCCGTAGCCCGGAGTCTTCAGGAACTGGTCGATCGCGGTGTCGACCGGCGCCTTCACGGTGTAGTCGTGGGCGGTGGCGCCGTCCTTGATGGAGTCCCAGGCGTCCACGATGTTGATGAGGCCCGCCCCCTCCTCGTACGCCTGCGTGCCCTTGATGTGGTCGGCGGTGGAGGTGAGTGCCGTGCGGAGCTTCGACGGCGTGAGGTCGATGCCCTTCTGCTTGGCGGCGCTCAGCAGCAGCGCGGACGCGCCCGCGGCCTGCGGGGAGGCCATCGAGGTGCCCTGGAGCATCGAGTAGCCGGCCGGCAGCGTGTAGCCCGCCTCGGCGACCGGGGAGCCCGGCAGCCAGGTCTGCGTGGTGTTGATGGCGGCGCCCGGCGCGGACAGGGTCGGCGTGAAGCCGCCGTCCTCACGCGGACCGCGTGAGGAGAAGGGCATCATCGCGTACGACTTCGACACGGCCGAGCCGTAGTTGGCGGCCCAGGTCGCCTTGGAGATGGTGGCGCCGACCGAGATGACCTTGTCGGCGAGGCCGGGGTCACCGATGGTGTTCGCACCCGGGCCGGAGTTGCCGGCCGAGATGACGAGCTCCACGCCGTAGGTGTCGATGAGGCGCGTGTACAGCTCGGCGCGCGCGTTGTTGCCGTCGTTCAGCGCGGGCAGGCCACCGATCGACATGTTGACGATGTCGACGCCGCGGTTCACGACGAGGTCGATCATGCCCTCGGTGAGCGCGACGTTGGTGCAGCCGCCGGTCCAGGTGCAGGCACGGGAGGAGACGAGCTTCGCGCCCGGGGCCGCGCCGTTCATCTTGCCGCCGAACAGGCTGTTGGCGGCGGTGATGCCGGCGACGTGCGTGCCGTGCTCGGACTCGATGACACCGATGTTGACGAAGTCGGCCGTCTTGCCGACCCAGTCGCCGCCGTACGGGTCCATCGGGACGTCCTTGCGGATCTCCACGACGAACGGCTGGCGCTCGACGACGTCGGTCGACGGGTCGTCGGTGCCGAAGTAGCCGACCTGGAAGCCGTCCTTGTACGGCTTCAGCGGAGTGTCGTCGCCGAAGTCGAAGTTGTTGTTCAGGTCGACGCGGACCGTCCCGGAGGCGGCGTCGTACAGCACGCCCCAGGTGTCGGTGGTGTCGCCGTCGCGGTTCGCGTCGCCCTTGGCGTCGCCGCCCGTGGTCGCGGACTCGCGGAACAGGCTGACCTCGTACGACCCGGCGGGCGCCGTCCAGGTCTGGCCGCCGTAGGTGAAGCTCGGGCCGGCGACCGAGGTGACCATCGGGCGCCAGGTGGCGTCACCGTCGACGATCGGGTCGGTCGCCGTCACCCAGTCGACGATCTTCCGCTCACCGGTGGTGGTCTTCTGCAGCGCCGGGTGACCCAGGTCCACGCCCGAGTCGAGGATGCCGATGGTGATGCCGCGGCCGTCCGCCTTCGGGTTCTTCTTCACGAAGTCGACGGCGCCCGTCTCGAAGGACGGGTTGTACGGGTTCTCGGCGGGGGTGTTCTTGTCCGGCGCGGAGTAAGTGGCCGTCGCCGACGCGGACTTGGCGGAGCTGCTCGTGCTCGGGTCGTCCAGCGGGATCTCCTGGCGCAGGTCGATGCCGTGCACGGAGGAGAGCTTCGCGGCGGCCGCGATGGCCGAGTCCGCCTTCGAGGTGGGGACGGTCGCCCGGACGTAGCCGAGCTTGTCGTACGTACGGCCCACCGAGCCGCCCTTGACCGCGTCCAGCTCCTCGGCGACCTGCTCGGTCCTGCCGGGGGCGGTGGCGACCATCAGCGTGACGTTCTTGTCGCCGTCGGCCTTGGCCTCGGCGAGCGCGTCGGCATCGTCCGAACCGAGCTTGTCGTGGGCGGACTTGACGCCCGGGTCGGCCGCGACGGGAGTGGTGTCGGCGGCGGCGGAGAAGGCCATGGGTATCGGCCCCGCCGCGGAGAGCGCGGCCACCAGTCCGGCGGCCACGGCTATGCGGGCCACGCGTCTCGCGCCCGATATCGGTTCGCGCTGGGGGGTGAGGGTCATCGGCATCCCTTGTAGGTAAAGGAACGTACGGGTGAGCGGCCGGGGCTGATCGGTCCTGGCCGCACTGATCCGGAATGCGGTCCCGGATGATCGCTCAGCTTTACGCATGGGAAGGATGTTTAGGGAGAGTTGACCGAATCGATATGGGCGGATGGGGAAAACCCGCTATGCGCTTTAGGGACATGAGCCCCGAAACGGACAGCTCGGGCCCCGGGCTCAGGCGTCCTTCGAGCGCGCGTAATGCCGGGACGCCTTTGCGCGGTTGCCGCAGGTCGCCATCGAGCACCAGCGGCGCGTGCCGTTCCGTGAGGTGTCGAAGAAGTGCAGAATGCACGATTCGTGCGCACAGGTACGGATTCGGTCGGGCGCGGTGGCCAACAGCTCCAGGTAGTTGCGGGCGGCGAGCCAGGCGGGCCCCCACGCGGGGTTGCCGAACTCGGGGATCTCGCCGGGGCCCGTCGCGGTGAGGGTGGCGCGGATACGGCCGTGCGCGAGGACGGCGTCGACGAGGGGCGCCCCCTCCGCGAGCGACCCGTCCACGGTGGCCGCCAGTGCGTCGCGGGCCTGGAGGGTGTGACGCAGGAGCCGGGTGTCCGGGGCGTATCCGCCGCTCAGTCCGGTCGAGTCGAGCCATACGGCGAGCCCGCCGAGGTCGGCGAGGAGGTCCCGGATCCTCCCCTCCTCCATCCACCGCGTGTTGAGCAGGTCGAGCGCGAGGGGCTCGCCGATGAGCGGGCGGGGGTCGGGGGTCACCGACGGCATGGGGCGCTCCTCTCCTCAGGCCTAACCTGTTAAGACTACGTGAGTGGTTGCCGTCCTGGGCTAACGTCCCTCTGTGCGACGGAAACTGAGGGTGGCGGCCTACGCCATATGCGTGCGCGACGGACAGATCCTGCTCGCCCGCTGGATCGACGACGACGGCCGGCCCGAGTGGACCCTGCCCGGCGGCGGCATGGAGCACGGCGAGGACCCGTACGACACCGTGCTGCGGGAGGTGGACGAGGAGACGGGCTACGACATCGAGGTCACCGGGCTGCTCGGGGTGCGCTCCAACCGGCTCACCTTCCGCCGCCGCTTCGGCCGCACCGTCGACCAGCACGGTGTGGGGCTCGTGTACGAGGGCCGGGTCACCGGTGGCGAACTGCGCCACGAGATCGGCGGATCCACGGACATGGCGGCGTGGCACGACCTGGACGCCGTACCCGGGCTGAACCGGGTGCCGTTGGTCGACTACGGCCTGCGGCTGTGGCGCGAGCGGCCGGTCACGGGGCGGCCCGAGGACGCCGATCGGGTCGGGGAATAGCTGCCATACCCCGTTAGATGAACATGGAGTAACCGCCCCCCGGCCGCCCGGGGGCGGTCCCTGGACGCGCAGGGTAGGCCAAGATCCACGTACGGTGATCGGCGTTGCGCGTTGCCGCCTCGTTCACGCGCAGGTCATCCCCGGTGCCAACGATCCAAGTGAGCGGGAAGTTCGTGAGACCGGCCTCCCGTGACCACTGCCGACGCAGTTCGCACTCGGGGAGATCGCGCCATGTCGCGCATACGCTCTGTCGCCAGCAACGCGCTGGGGGTCAACCGCCGTACCGTCCTCGCCGCCACCGGGGCGGTGTCCCTCTCCGCAGGCATCGGATACGCCCTGCGGCCCACCGACAGCCAGGCCGCGACCACCACCGACGCCGCCACCCGCCCCGCCGAGGCGCCGATCGCCCAGTCCCGCAAGGCCCCGGTCGTCGCACCGCAGGTCCCCTACACCCGCGGCACCACCGTCGCCACGGTCGCCGCCCCGCGCACCGGTTCAGGCTTCCGGCGCCTCGGTGACGGCCCCGGCTGGCAGCGCAAGGTCCGCTCCGAGCTGGCCACCCCCAAGAGCGGCCGCGCGGGCCGCCGTACCGCGCTGGCAGCCTTCGTGCAGCTCACCGACCTGCATCTGATCGACAGTCAGCACCCGATGCGGCTGGAGTTCCTGCGCTCCACCGACGTGCACGCCTGGCGGCCGCACGAGGCGCTGACCGTGCCGGGCGCGATCTCGCTCGTCGAGCGGGTCAACGCGCTGAGCGGCGCCCCCGTCACCGGCGCCCCGCTCCACTTCGCCATGACGACCGGCGACAACACGGACAACAACGCCAAGACCGAGCTCGACTGGTTCCTCACCATCATGAGCGGCGGCCGCGTCACCCCCAACTCCGGTGACCCGCGCCGCTACGAGGGCGTCCAGAACAGCGGCATCAAGCAGTACTGGCAGCCCGACTCGTCCGCGCGCGACGCCGACAAGCAGCTCGGCTTCCCGCAGCTGGAGGGCTATCTCGCCGCCGCCGTCCGGGAGTTGAACAGCCCGGGCCTCAACATCCCCTGGTACTCCACGGTCGGCAACCACGACGCCATGCCGCTCGGCTGCTACGGCCACGGCGACTCCTGGCTCGCCGAGTTCGCCGTCGGCGGCAAGAAGCTCATGTCGGTGTCCGCGTCCGAGGCGAAGAAGCTCCAGAACGCGATCAAGGGCGCCAGTGACCCCCAGGGCCACGCCTTCCGTGACTTCCTCAAGGCCCACACCCGGGACATGCGCTCGGTCACGCCCGACGAGAACCGCGCCCCGTTCACCGCCCGCGAGTACGTGCAGGCCCACCTGGACCCGGCCTACCGGGGCCTCGGCCCGGTCGGTCACGGCTACTCCACCGCGAACCTCGACGCGGGCACCCAGTACTACAGCTTCCGTATCGCCGACGACGTCATCGGCATCAGCATCGACACCACCGACGCGGGCGGCCACTACCAAGGGTCCATCGGATCCGCCCAGTTGAGGTGGCTGGACCGGACGCTGCGCGAGAACAAGGACTCGTACGCGATCATCTTCAGCCACCACACCAGCAAGTCGATGGACAACACCCGCCCCGACCCGGCCCGTCCGAACGAGCGCCGCCACAGCGGTGAGGACGTCATCGCCCTCCTCGGCAGCCACCGCAACGTTCTCGCCTGGGTGAACGGCCACATCCACCGCAACGACATCACCGCGCACTCCGCCCCGGACGGCCGCTCCTTCTGGGAGATCTCCACCGCCTCCCACGTCGACTACCCCCAACTCGCCCGTGTCATCGAGGTGGTGGACAACAAGGACGGCACGCTCTCCCTCTTCACCACCTGCATCGAGTCCTCGGCCCCGCACCGCACGGACTTCTCCGACCTCTCCCAGACGGGCCTCGCGGCCCTCTACCGGGAGCTGTCCTTCAACGCCCCCGGGGCGCGGGACGACCTGGGCGGCGACGCGAAGGACCGGAACACGGAACTGGTGCTGAAGAAGGGCTGAAACCGGCTCAACTGCCGTACAGGGCATCAACCTTCTGTTTCTCTCCGGTGTCTCTCCCGCCGATCACGCTCGCCGAGCGTGCGGAGATGGGGGAAGACATGACGGTGCGTGTACGTACGACCCTGGTGGCGGCGACAGCCGTGGCGCTGGCGGCCGCCCTGGCGGCCCCGGCGTTCGCCGCCGGGTCTGCTGAAGGCGGCCACGACGCGACCCGCCGGGCCGTCGAGGCCGCGGTGAAGGACGGCGTGCCCGGGGTGACGCTGACGGCGAAGGACGGGCACGGCACCTGGCGGACGACCGCGGGTGTGGGCAACCTCCGTACGGGCGCACAGCGTTCGACGGAGGACCGCTACCGGGTAGGCAGCATCACCAAGACCTTCGTCGCCACGGTCCTGCTCCAACTGGAGGCGGAGGGACGGCTGTCCCTCGATGACACGGTGGAGAAGTGGCTGCCGGGCGTTGTCGACGGCAACGGACACGACGGCAGCACGATGACCGTCCGCCAGCTCCTGAACCACACGAGCGGTGTCTTCAACTACACGGCCGACGAGACGTTCGGGCGGACGTACTTCCTCAAGGACGGCTTCTTCGAGCACCGTTACGACACCAAGTCGCCCGAGCAGCTCGTCGCGATCGCCATGGCCCACAAGCCGGACTTCGCACCGGGTACGTCCTGGAACTACTCCAACACGAACTACGTCCTGGCGGGGATGGTGATCGAGAAGGTCACCGGCCGGACCTACGCCGAGGAGATCCGCCGGCGCGTCATCGACCCCCTGCACCTGGACGCCACCTCGGTCCCCGGCACCCGCGTGACCGTCCCGCAGCCCAGCAGCCGGGCCTACTCCAAGCTGGCGGAGACGGCGACGGGTCCGACGTACGACGTCACGAAGTTGAATCCCTCGCTCGCGTCCTCGGCGGGCGAGATGATCTCCGACTCGGCCGACCTGAACCGCTTCTACCGGGCGCTGCTGAGGGGCGACCTGCTCCCGGCGAAGCAGCTGAAGGAGATGAAGACCACGGTGTCGGCCGAGGAGTACCCGAACGCCGGCTACGGCCTCGGTCTGATCGACCGCGAGCTCAGCTGCGGGGTCCATGTGTGGGGTCATGATGGCGGCATCCACGGCTCCAACTCCGTGGCCGCGACCACGGCGGACGGTCGTCACTCCGTCGCCCTCAACTTCAACGGCGACTGGTCGGGGGACAGTGACGCGGTGCTCGAAGCGGAATTCTGCGGCAAGTAGACGTGTGTGTCGGTGTCATTGCGCCGACCCAGATCCGAAGCACCCAGTTCATTCGCACGTAATGTCCGTACCGCCTCATATCGGCTAACCCGCACTTCACGGGGATGGCTCGATCTGGGTGCAAGGCGGGTGGTCGTGTGCGTGCGAGGCACGAGCTGCGTGTGGTGTCGGTCTACGAGGGCTTCTTCTCCGGAGGGGCCCGGATCGTGCACAGTGACATCGTTCTGGGCCTACGGGAGGGCGGGCAGCACCATCAGGTGCTGAGCCTGTACGGCGAGGTGCACCGGGAGGCCACCCGCCAGCGGATGGAGGACGACGCCTGCTACCGGGCGCTCACCGCATCCGGGGTAGGTGTCACCTCCCTCGGCCGCACGTTCTTCGGCACCGGCGTTTCGGCCGACTTCACCGGACCGGAGCTGGCCGAAACAGCCCGGGCGATGGCCGGCGCCGACGTCATCCTCTCGCTCAAGGAACAGCCCCTCGCCCTCCTCAACCAGGCGGGCCTGCCGCGCCGCCCGGTCGTGGTCTGCCTGCACCGCTCGGACCCCGAGAACCAGGGCCGGGCCCTCGACGACCTCAAGGCCGCCATCGCCGACGGCACGGTCGCGGCCTGCGTCTGCTGCGCCGAGTCGACCCGGGCCGCGTACCGGGCCGCCGGCATCCCGGCCGAGCTGCTCCACGTCATCCCGAACGGGGTCGACCTCTTCCGCTTCCGCCCGGACGCGGCGCGGCGGGTGGGGCTGCGCACGGAGCTCGGCATCCCGGCCGCGGCTCCGGTGGTCGTCTTCGCCGCCCGCTACGACGCGATGAAGAACGTCCCGCTGCTGCTGAGCGCCGCCCGGGCATGGCTGGCACGGGTGCCGGACGGGCAGGTGCTGATGTGCGGGGCGGGGATGACGGAGGCGAATCCCGGGCTGACGGCCGACATCGGCGCGGCGTTCGGTCCGGAGCAGGGGCGTCTGGCGGACCGCCTCCGACTCCTCGGCGTACGACGCGACATGGAGACCCTGTACGCAGCCTCCGACGTCGTCGCCCTGACCTCCTCCTGGGGCGAGGCGGCCCCCCTGTGCCTGATCGAGGGGATGATGTGCGGCGCGGTACCGGTGGCGACGGACGTCGGGGACAGCGCGGCGATCGTGGCGGGCCACGGCCTGGTGACCCCGCCGGACCCCGAGGCGATCGCGGAGGCGTGGTCGGAGGCGGTCGGTCGACGCGAGGCCTTGGCCCCTTCCTTTGCCGCGAACCGCGAACGCTTCAGCCGTACAAGGATGATCGCGTCGTACGCGGCCCTGCTGGAGCGGGTGCACACGGGGGCGGCGACGAGACGGACGTCACCGGAGCCGTTCTGAGTGGGGGACGGGCGATCATGGGTGAGAGAGCTGCGCTCGGAGCAAGGAGAACTTACCCATGAAGGTCGACATCTTCAGCGAGATCCAGAACCCGCGCCCCTGGCAGGGTGAGAACCACGAGCACCGGCGCATCAGCCAGGCGATCGAACAGGCGGTGCTCGCCGACGAGTTGGGCTACGGCTGCTGGTGGCAGGTCGAGCACCACGGCGCGGAGGAGTTCAGTCTCTCCTCCGCCCCCGAGCTGCTGCTGGCGGCACTCTCCCAGCGGACCTCGCGGATCCGCCTGGGCCACGCCGCCGTACTGGCTCCCCGGGAGATCAACCACCCCGTCCGCATAGCCGAACGGGCCGCGATGCTGGACCAGTTGAGCGGCGGCCGTGCAGAACTGGGCCTGACCCGCTCCGTCCCGCCCGAGTGGCGCCTCTTCGGCGCCGACCCGGCGACGGTACGGGACCGGACCCAGGACGCCTTCGAAGCCGTACCGAAGATGTGGACGGGAGACACGACGGCGAGCGGCGGAGTACGAGTGGTCCCGTCCCCGTACCAGCGCCCGCACCCCCCGCTCTGGCAGGCGGCGTCGAGCCCGGCGTCCTTCGAGGAGGCGGGACGGCGCGGGGTCGGGGTCCTGGGGATGACGCTGTGGGAGCCACGGGAGCGGGTGGCGCGCCTGGTCTCCCTCTACCGCGAGGCGGCAGCGGCCTGCGACGCTCCGGTCGGCTCCGTCGTCAACGACCAGATCGCCTTCTTCACGTTCGTTCACTGCGCGGAGACGGACGAGGAGGCGATGAGGGGCGGAGCGGCGGCTGCGGCGGCCTGGTACACGGCCCGCGCCCTCACCTTCTTCGAGGCGGCCGATGCCTTCATGGAGACGATGGCCCGCGAACAGGCCTTGATGAACGACCCGTCGGGCGGCGGCCTCGCGGGTGAGTTCCTCCGCACGGAGGCCACGTCGGGAGCCGGCCCGAGCCCCGCCGCTCTGGTCATCGGCCGCATTCTGCAGGGCGAACAGGTCCCCGACGACGAGGTGTACCAGGCCCTCTCGGAACAGGACTCCCTGATCGTCGGCAGCCCCGAGACCTGCCGCAAGAAGCTCCGGGCCTACGCCGACCTGGGCGTAGACCGGCTGATGTGCTTCCAGCAGGTGGGCGCGCTGCCGCACGAGAGCGTGCTGCGGAGCATGCGGTTGGTGGGGGAGCTGATTCCGGAGTTCGACTGCTGAGAGCCGTGACGGCCAGGTCGTCCTTCGTCTTGAAGTAGTAGTAGACGTTGCCCGTCGGCAAGGCTTGACCGCCGAAAAAGCATTCGTCCTCCACCTGGCGTCCCTGACACGATCCAGGTGTGACCACGCTCTTTCTGATGGTGGGCCTGCCAGGGGCCGGAAAGACCACAAGGGCTGGGCAGCTGGCCGAGGGGCACAGTGCGCTGCGGCTGACGCCTGATGAGTGGATGATTCCGTTGTTCGGCGAGTCGGGGGCCGACGGGAAGCGCGATGTGCTGGAAGGACGGCTGCTCTGGCTTGCCTTGGAGGCGCTGAGGCTCGGAACCAACGTCATCCTGGATTTCGGATGCTGGTCTCGTGACGAGAGGTCCGCGATCCGGTGGATGGTGAAGTCCGTGGGCGCGGTCTGTCACCTCGTTTACGTGCCGGTGGACCATGAGACCCAACGCGCGCGGATCGCTCATCGCCAGTCCACCACCCCGGAACAGACCTTCCCGATCAGCGAGTTGGATCTCCCGCAGTGGAGGACGCGGTTCGAGGAGCCCGATGCCACGGAACTCGCGGGACGTGACGTCGGCGGTCCGCCTCCTGGCTGGTCGGGATGGCTGGAGTGGGCCGCCGATCGGTGGCCGTCCCTCGCGTGACCAGCGCCAGGCGTCCCGGGAGAACAGCTTGAGGTCGGCTGTACGGCCTTGGAACTCCATCAGCGAGACCGCCCAACAAACGTAGCTTCAATCTTACGTAGATTGCGTCTTACTTAAGTCGTCAGGGCTCCGCCCATCACCGACCCCACCACCTTCCGTACGGCTTCCCCCTCCGGCACGCTGCCCTCCCGCCCCGCGAACAGCAGATGCCCCGACCCGATCAGCGTCAGTGCCAGTGTCTCCACGTCCGCGTCGCCCGCGACCCGCCCCAACTCCCGCTCCGCAGCCAGGTAGGACGCGATCATCGCCGTCGCCTCCGTCAGGATCGGGACGCCGGTCTGGCCCGAGGCGCGGAGGCGGGTGCGCAGGTCGTCGCGGAAGGTGAGGAGGCCTACGATCGCCACCGCGACCGAGCTGAAGAGTTCCGTCAGTGCGGATACGAGGTGGTCGGTCACCGTGCCCGTACCGGCCGCGTCCAGCAGGGCGGCCGACTGCACGCCGACCCGCCCGACGCGGTCCAGGACCAGCTCGGTCAAGAACGCGTCGAAGTCCGCGAAATGCCGGTGCAGGACCCCCTTCGCGCAGCCCGCCTCCGTCGTGACCGCCCTGCTGGTCAGGGCGTTCGGGCCGTCCCGGAGCAGGATGCGCTCCGCGGCGTCGAAGAGCTGCTGGCGTGCGTCGCGCATGGCCACGCCGGTTGGTGGCATGTGGCGTTCACCTTTCAAGAGTGGGCGTGCGCCCATTAGAGTGGGCGCATGCCCACTCTAGCGTCCGAGCCCGACCGTCCTTCTGGGAACGACCCTCATCGGCACCGGCAGGTCGCCGAGTCCTTCGGCACCGACGCCGAGCGCTATGACCGTGCCCGGCCCCCGTATCCCGGCGCTCTGATCGAGCGGATCGTCGGCCGCGGCCCCGGCCCCGACCTCCTCGACGTAGGCACCGGTACCGGCATCGCCGCCCGCCAGTTCCAGGCCGCCGGCTGCCGCGTACTCGGCGTCGAACCCGACGCGCGGATGGCCGACCTCGCAACGCGGCTCGGCACCGAGACCGAGGTTGCGACCTTCGAGGACTGGGACCCTGGCCGGAAGACCTTCGACGCCGTCGTCTCCGGTACCGCCTGGCACTGGATCGACCCCGTCGCGGGAGCGGCCAAGGCCGCGCAGGTGCTCCGCCCGGGTGGGCTGCTGGCCCCCTTCTGGCATGTGTTCCAGATTCCGCCCGAGATCACTCTGGCCGTCGCCGATGTCTGTGAACGCGTCATGCCCGGCTCGCCATTCGACTTCCGGGCGTTGGCGGAGCGGCCGGCCGTGGACACCTATCAGGCGGGCCTCGCCAAAGTCGTCGTCGGGATCCGCGAGGCCGGTGGTTTCGGTGAATCCGAGCAGTGGCGCTACGACTGGGAGTGCACCTACACCCGGGAGCAGTGGCTCGACCAGATGCCCACCCAGGGTGCCTTCACCCGGCTCCCACCGGACAAGCTGCAGGAAGTCCTCGACGGCGCCGGAGCCGCCGTAGACGCGATGGGCGGCAGCTTCACGACCACCCATTCGACGCTCGCCGTCGCCGCGAAGCGGACATGAAGAGCGGACATGAGGAGGGGCCGCCGTATCCCCCAACACGGCGGCCCCTCCTCTCCCCTCCTGATCCCACCCCGGTCCGTCACTACCGGGGCAGCACCACGACGTACGCGGCGGGATCTCGGTCTCCCGACGCCATGAGTGCCGTACGGACGACGGCCGCCTGCTGCTCAAGGGAGTCCCGGAGCTTCTTCGGGGTGATGTGGACGACCGTGATGCCGAGCCGCTCCAGGTGCTCGCGCTTGCGGGCGTACTCCGACCACAGGGCGTCCTCGTCCTGGCGGGGGGCCCGGGTGTCGAGCTCCACGGCGACCGCCTGCTCGGGCCAGTACGCGTCCAGGCCGCCGAGGTGCGGGCCGCCGGGAAGGCGAAGGTCCACGTTCCACACCGGGTCCGGGAGGCCGTGCTCCTGGACCATCCGGTACAGCCGGTCCTCCGCGATCGCGCGGCCCTCGGCCAGCAGGGAGTCCACCGCGTCGACCACGTGCGGGCGGCCCAGCAGCTTGGCGTTGCTCAACTCCCGTACCACCGATGCCGGTTCGCAGTGGCCGCCACGGACGGCCTCCGTCAGCAGGCGGCGTACGGCGCCCGCGTCCGTCAGTTCGGCCACGGCGTCGGCCAGGGCGCGCGGGACCGGGGCGACCGGGACTCCGGTGGCCTGCTGAGGCGCCGGCAGGGCCGACGTACGGACGATCCGTGCGCAGCCCGTCGTGCGCAGGCGGCGCAGGCGCGGCACCAGGACGTCGATCCGGTCCAGGGAGAGGAGCGGTGGGGTCGAGCTGAAACCGTGGAGGGTCAGGGCCGCGAGGCCCGTGATCATCGCCTCCGCGTACACCGGGCGGTGCGGCTCCTCCGCGCTCGGCTGGGACGGGACCCCGGCCGGCCGCTCCTTCGCCGCGTACATCAGCACCGCGTGCAGCCGCTCCTCGCTGGTCGGCGGGCCCGGGTGGAGCAGGAAGACGCCCGGGAGGATCTGCTGCCAGGGGCCGCCGGGCCGGCACTGCTCGTTCGTCTCGGCGGACGAGACGCCGTGGACACGGAGTTGGGCGACCGTCATGACGCGCCGGTGCACCTCGGAGAGGTGGCGGAGAGGGCGGGGGGTGAGCGGGGGGACCGGGGTGTTGTGGTTCATGGAGCGGAGGTTCCCGCACTCGGACCGCCCTCTAACCGCTGTTACACATCCGTCGACAAATACGGACAAGCCAGTGCTAAAGGACGGGTGTTCGGGTGCCGAGTAGGGACGGAAAACCCCTGGTCCGTTTGGGTGTGGACCAGGGGTTACGGTGCCTATTGCCTGAATTCCGTAACGGCTACCGGGCGCCCAATCTCAGGCCAAAGCTCGCCTTCACCGAGCGGCCTCCGCATCGCACGCCTGCCCCCGCAGCGCCCGCGCCAGATCGTCCCGCCCCTCCAGCACCAGCCTCCGCAGCGCCGGCGCCGCGTCCTCGTGCGCCGCGAGCCACGCGTCGGTCGCGTCCAGCGTCTCCTGCGAGTCCTGGAGGGAGGGGAACAGGCCCGAGACGATGTTCATCGCGATCTGGATCGACCGCGACGCCCACACCCGCTCGATCGCCGCGAAGTACTTCTCCGTGTACGGCGCGAGCAGCTCGCGCTGGGACGGCCGGCCGAAGCCCGCGATCGTCGACTCGGCCAGGGCGTTGGAGAGCGCGTCCGACTCCACGACCTGCGCCCAGCCCTGCGCCTTCACCGCCGCCGACGGACGGGCGGCGAGGCAGCGCACCTGGTGGCGCTTGCCGGACGCCGTGTCATCGCGGACGAGCTCCGCCGCCAGTACGGCCTCGTCGGCGGCCCCGTGCGCGGTGAGCGGCTCCAGGAACACCCAGCGCAGCTCCTGGTCGACGTCCAGGCCCTCGATCTTCTCGGTGCCCTCCAACAGGCCCCGCAGCAACGCCAGTTCGTCCGGGCCGGAGGAGACCGACGCGAAGAAACGCGCCCACGCCAGCTGGTGCTGACTGCCCGCCTCGGCCGCCCGCAGCTCCCGCAGCGCACCCTCGGCCAGCAGCTGCCCACCGGTCGGACGCCACTGCGGCGCCACATAGTTGACCAGCGACGAGTTCGCCCACGCGTGCAGCATCTGCAGCACACCGATGTCCGACTCGCGCCCCGCGAACCGCAGCACCAGACCCACGAAGTCCCGCGCGGGCAGCAGCGCGTCCCGCGTCATGTTCCACAGCGCCGACCAGCACAGGGCACGGGCCAGCGGGTCGGTCAGGGAGCCCAGCCCGTCCCGCAGCGTCTCCAGAGAGCCCGAGTCGAAGCGGGTCTTGCAGTACGTCAGGTCGTCGTCGTTGACCAGGACCAGCTCCGGCGCCTCGGCACCGGCCAGCTCCGCTACGACCGTCCGCGGACCGTCGACGTCCACCTCGGCCCGCGCATACCGCTCCAGGGAACCGGAAGCGCCGCGCCGGTACAGGCCCACCGCCACCCGGTGCGGCCGCAGTTCGGGGTGCGACTCGGCCGCCTCCTGCAGCACGGCCAGCTCGTCGACCCGTCCCTCCGCGTTCAACAGCACCTGTGGAGTAAGGGAGTTCACGCCCGCCGTCTGCAGCCAGGACCGCGCCCACGTGCCCATGTCCCGGCCGCTCGTCTCCTCCAGCACGGACAGGAGGTCACCGAGTCGCGTGTTGCCGTACGCGTTCCGCTTGAAGTAGCGCCGCGCGCCCTCCAGGAACGCGTCCTGGCCGACGTACGCCACGAGCTGCTTCAGAACCGAAGCCCCCTTGGCGTACGTGATGCCGTCGAAGTTGAGCTTGGCGTCCTGGAGGTCGCGGATGTCGGCGGTGATGGGGTGGGTGGAGGGGAGCTGGTCGGCGCGGTACGCCCAGGCCTTGCGGCGGTTGGCGAAGGTGATCCAGGCGTCCTTGAAGCGGGTGGCGCCGACGTTCGCGAAGGTGCCCATGAAGTCGGCGAAGGACTCCTTGAGCCACAGGTCGTCCCACCACACCATGGTGACCAGGTCGCCGAACCACATGTGGGCCATCTCGTGCAGGATGACGTTGGCCCGGCCCTCGTACGAGGACTGCGTGACCTTGCCGCGGAAGATGAACTCCTCGCGGAAGGTGACCAGTCCCGGGTTCTCCATCGCGCCGAGGTTGTACTCGGGGACGAAGGCCTGGTCGTACTTCCCGAAGGGGTACGGGTAGTCGAAGTGGTCGTGGAAGAAGTCCAGGCCCTGCTTGGTGACCAGGAAGACGTCGTCCGAGTCGAAGTACGGGGCCAGGCCCTTGCGGCACAGGGCGCCGAGGGGGATCTCCAGCGTCGTACCGTCGTCGAAGGTGCGCGAGTACGAGTCCGTCACGTAGTGGTACGGCCCCGCCGCCACGCACGTGATGTACGTCGAGATCGGCTTCGTCTCCGCGAACCGCCACGCGCCGTCGGACTCCGCGCCGGCTCCGTTGCTCCACACCGTCCAGCCCTCGGGGGCCCGCACCTCGAAGCGGAAGGGCGCTTTCAGATCAGGCTGCTCGAAGTTGGCGAAGACGCGGCGGGAGTCGGCCGGCTCGTACTGGGTGTAGAGGTAGACCTCGCCGTCCTCGGGGTCGACGAAGCGGTGCAGGCCTTCGCCGGTACGGGAGTAGGCGCACTGGGCGTCGACGATCAGCTCGTTGTCGGCGGCGAGGTCCTCCAGGGCGATCCGGGAGCCGTCGAAGACCTCGCCGGGGTCCAGGTCCCGGCCGTTGAGTGAGACGGCGGTCACCCTCGGCGCGATCAGGTCCGCGAAGCTGGTCGCGCCGGGCTCGGCGCAGCGGAAGCGGATCGTGGTGACCGAGCGAAAGGTGCGCGGCTCGCCCCCTGCGCGCTCCTCGCCCGCCGCACGCTCCTCGCCCGCCGCACGCTCCTCGCTGTCCCCGTCGCCGATGGCGGATCGCAGATCGAGGGACACCTCGTACCCGTCGACGGACAGCAGGGCGGCCCGCTCCCGGGCCTCGTCGCGGGACAGATTCTCACCGGGCACGGGCGGTTCTCCCTCGGGTGCTGTTCAGCATGCGGACAGCACCGATCCTGCCATGTGCCCCTGACGGGCGGCAGCCGGGAATGGGGTGGCGGCGGCCGACGTTCCACTGACAATCGAACGCTTCTTGAGGAGACCCATGTCCGAGACCGCCTCCGCGAAGACCCCCGTCGACTTCTGGTTCGACCCGCTGTGCCCCTGGGCCTGGATGACCTCCCGCTGGGTGCTGGAGGTGGAGAAGGTCCGTGACATCGAGGTGCGCTGGCACATCATGAGCCTCGCCGTGCTGAACGAGGACCGGATCGACGAGCTGCCCGAGGAGTACCGGGAGATGCTCGCGACCAAGGCGTGGAAGCCGGTGCGGGTGGCGACCGCGGCCTGGCAGAAGCACGGCGCGGACGTCCTCGGCCCGCTGTACACCGCGCTCGGCACCCGCTTCCACAACAACGAGGAGGGTCCGACCACCGAGGCCATCGCCGGCGCCCTGAAGGACGCCGGTCTGCCCGCCGACCTGATCGAGTACGCCGACCAGACGGACTTCGAGTTCGAGACCGAGCTGCGCGCCTCCCACAAGGAGGGCATAGAGAAGGTCGGCCAGGAGGTCGGCACCCCGGTCATCGCCGTCCCCGGCGCCGACGGCGAGCAGATCGCCTTCTTCGGCCCGGTCGTCACCCCGGCCCCCAAGGGCGAGGACGCCGCGAAGCTCTGGGACGGCACGCTGGCGGTCGCCTCGGTCCCCGGCTTCTACGAGATCAAGCGCACCCGCACGAAGGGGCCGGACTTCAGCAACCTGTAGGTCTCACTCGGGGGCGGCGGGCTCCGTCCGGAACTTCTCCGGGAGGAGCCCCCGGTCGCTCATGTTGCCGTAGCGGAAATACGTCAGGCAGCCCACGGCGGTGCAACGCCAGAGGTCGTGCACGTAGTGGCGCTTCCCCTCCTCGCGGACCGCCGCCTTCTCCGCGTCGTCGAGCTTGCGGAAGTCCTGTCTGCTGCGGCAGGTGGGGCACATACGACTTATCGTCACAAACCACTCCTACTGCTCCTTGCGATCACCGCCAGGTCCGGGAAGTCGGTCACCACCGCGTCGACTCCCATGCCGTAGTACAGCGCGTACTCCGCGAACGCGTCCCCGAAATCACTGGCTCCGGTACCGCGCCGGAGGTCCGCCGGGAGGAACTGGTTCTCCGCGCGGAAGGTGTACGGGCCCACCTTCAGCCCCGCCGCGTGCGCGTCCGCCAGCAGGGACGGGACGACCGACGTCTTGTCCGGGCCGATCCAGGCCGCGTACTCCGCGATCCGCGCGAGGCCCGCCGCCGTCATCATGTCCTTGTACGTCGTCGGATCGCCGCCCGAGACCAGGTCGTACGGCCCGCCCGTCGTGCCGAGCGCCTGCCACAGGGGAACGCCCAGTCCCGTCATGCGCTTCAGGCTCGTCGGCTCGAAGGACTGGACGACGCACTCACGGGGGCCCAGGCGGTTGCGGCGGATCAGCCGGGCCAGCGCCGGTTCCAGTTCCAGGCCGATCGAGCGGAAGTACGTCGGGTGCTTCGTCTCCGGGAAGACGGCGACCGTGCGGCCGTACGTCTTCGAGAGCCCGCGGGCCAGGTCCACCACCTCCTGGAAGGTGAGGATCTGCTCGCGGCCGTCGAAGACCGTGTTGCGGTTGCGGACCAGGGGGAGGCGCTCGACCGCGCGCAGTGTCTTCAGCTCCGCGAGCGTGAAGTCCTCGGTGAACCAGCCGGTGACCGACCGTCCGTCCACCGTCTTCGTCGTACGGCGGTCCGCGAACTCCGGGTGCTGTGCGATGTCGGTCGTCTGGGAGATCTCGTTCTCGTGCCGGACCACCAGGACGTGGTCCTTGGTCGGCACGAGGTCCGGTTCGATCCAGTCGGCGCCGGTCTGGACGCCGTAGGTGTACGCGGCGGCCGTGTGCTCGGGGCGCCAGCCGGCCGCGCCTCGGTGGCCGATGACCAGCGGGCCGGTGCGGGAGGCCGCGCGGGCGGGGACGGCGGCGGCCACCGGGGTGGCGGCGGCCGCGAGCAGGAGGGCTCGACGTCTGATGCGGGGCATGCAACTCCCTTTTCCAGTCGGGGGGTTCACTTGATACGGCGACTCACCTTCGCGCCCGGTCGCGCGCCTCCGTCAGCCTCGCCAGGTGCTCCTCGTACCCCTTCGCGTAGTACGCCGCCCGGCCCGCGTCCGGCTCGACGACCGCTGTCGGTTCGGTCCAGGCGGCCGTGTCCAGCGCGATCCCGTACCGCTCGGCCGCCGCCAACACCGCGCCCCGCGCGCCGACTTCGCCCTCCATGACCCTGAGGGGCCGTCCGAGGACATCGGCGAGGAGCCGCATCCAGGCGGGGCTGCGGGTGCCGCCGCCGCACACCGCGAGCGAACCCGTCAGGCCCGCGGCCGACAGACAGTGCCGGGCCGCGTAGCCGATGCCCTCGCAGGTGGCGCGGACGAGATCGGCTTTGGTCGACTCCAGTGACACACCGGTGAGTTCGGCGCCCAGGTGCGGCTCGACGAAGGGGGCGCGCTCGCCGGACGGGGCGAAGTACGGCAACACCCGTACCCCGTGCGCGCCCGGCGGGGTGGCCGCGAGCAGGTCGTCGACCTCCTCGTGCGTGACGCCCGTCGTCGACAGCACCCAGTCCAGGGCCGCCGTGCCGACCATCGCGGGCATCGCGCGCAGCCGGTGGCCGGGGCGGTCGGTGGAGATGTACAGGCCGGCCGGCTCGCCGGTCAGGTCGAGGTCGGTCGTGGCGACCAGGGCCGCCAGGCAGGTGCCGACGATGAGGAGGCCGTCGCCGGGGGTGGTGACTCCGGCGCCGAGTGCGCTGGACGGCAGGTCGTAGGGGCCGTTGGCGATACGGGTGTCGGCCGGGAGGCCCTCGCCCTTCGCGAGAGCCGTCGCGACCGGATCGCTGATCGGGGCCAGCAGTCCACGCCGGTGGGTGAGCCCCAGCAGTTCCACCACCCGGTTGTCGTACGACCGTGTCCTCGGGTCCAGGAACGGCATCGACGCGTCCGACACGTCCGTCAGGGCCCGCGCCGCCCCCGTCAGGCGCTGGAACACCATGTCCTTGCAGTAGACGGCGGCCGTCGCCGCGTCCAGCGACTTCGGGTCGTGGCTGTCCAACCAGGCGAGCAGTGGACCCGGACACCCCGGGAACATCGCGCTCCCCGTCCGCCGGAACACCGTCTCGAAGGTGCCGTCCGCCAGCCACTGGTCGAGCAGTTCGTGTGCCCGCCCGTCCATCCAGGAGGCCGCCGCCCGCACCGGCCGGCCCTCCTGGTCGACCAGCCACACCCCGTCGCCCTGCCCGGTCAGCCCCGCCAGTTCGACCGGCTCGGGCACGCGCGCGGTCAGCTCCCGGAGTACGGCGACGACGGCGCCGTACACCTCCTCCATGTCCTGCTCGACGAAGCCGCCGTGCAGGGACAGGCCCACCGGGCGGGCCTCGACGGCCAGTTCGCGTCCCGTGCCGTCGAAGGCGGCGGCCTTCACCATGGACGTGCCCACATCGATACCGACGTACATCGCGGCTCTCCTCAGGTGTCAGCTGTTCACGTCAGGCAGTGCGCCAGCGGCTCCCCGCGCACCCAGCGCCCCACCTCTTCGGCCGCGATCCGCGCGGCCTTCTCGGCCACGGCCCGGCTGGCCCCGCCCAGGTGCGGGGTGAGCACGACCCGCTCCGAAAGAGCCCGCAGCCGGGATTCCGGCGGCAGCGGCTCGTGCGCGTACGTGTCCAGCGCCGCCGCCGACACCCGCCCGCTCTCCAGCGCGTCGCACAGCGCTTCCTGGTCCAGCAGGGGGCCGCGGGCCGCGTTCACGACGACCGCGCCGGGCGGCAGCAACGCCAGCTCGCGGGCGCCGATCAGGCCGCGGGTCTCGGGGGTGAGGCGGGCGTGCAGGGTGATCGCGCGTGCCTTGCGCAGGAGTTCGTCGAGCGTGCGCACGCGCAGGCCGTGGATCTCGTGATGGTGCACATACGGGTCGTAGACCATCACCCGCGCGCCGAAGGCGCACAGCACCCGGGCGACCCGGCTGCCGACCGCGCCGTAGCCGACGAGCCCGATCGGCAGGTCCTCCAGCTCCAGGCCGCTGTTCTCGTAGGTGTAGTACTTCGCCCCCTGCCAACTACCTTGCCCGGCAAGGAGGTTGTGTGCCTGGGGGATGCGGCGCAGGGTCGCCAGCAGCAGGCCGACGGTGAACTCGGCGGTGGCGGCGGCGTTGCGGCCGGGAGCGAAGCACACGCGGACGTCGCGCGCCTTCGCCGCGTCGAGATTCACGTTGACGGGGCCGCCCCGGCACACGACGACGAGCCGCAGGCTTTTGGTGGAGGCCAGGACGCGTTCGGTGACCGGACCCATCTGGGTGATCAGCACCTCCGCACCGGCCAGCGCCTCGATCAGCCGGTCCTCGGCGTCGCTGGCCTCCGTCACCTCCGCCACGGGACCGAACGGTTCCAGGGGCCAGCCGAGCATCAACTCGTCGACCTGAACAGGCTGTTCGCGGACCTCCTCGGCCACCGCCCGTGTGATCAGGCCCGGCAGGACGAAGTGGTCGCCGGCCGCCAGGACACGCAGAGTCTCGTTCATCGCAGTCTCGTTCAGCGCAGTCTCGTTCATCGCAGGGTGTCTCCCGTCTCGGCGTCGAAGACATGGGTGAGGCCCACGGCGACATGGACCTGGTCGTCGTGGGCGAGCCGTACCTCGGGGTCGGTGACGACGACCAGGGGGTGCTCCACTCCTTCGAGGGCGAGGGTCGCGATGCCCGACTCCAGGAGGGGTTCGTGGGCGACGACCCGGGCGGGGAGGCCCTCGTCACCGGTGAGGCGGAGGTCCTCGGGGCGGATGCCCACGACCACCTCGCGGCCCTCCGCCACCGGCACGGGAAGCGCGATCCGGACCGCGTCCGAGAGACGGGCGTGGCCGTCGGCCGTGACGACCCCGGTGAGCAGGTTGATCGGGGGCTCGCCGACGAAGTCCGCGACGAAGACGTTGGCCGGGCTGTCGTAGATCTCGTACGGCGTGCCGAGCTGCTGGATGACGCCGTCCTTCATCACGGCGATCCGGTCGGCGAGGGAGAGGGCCTCCTCCTGGTCGTGCGTGACCAGGATCGTCGTATGGCCCAAGTCCCTTTGGATCCGCTTGAGTTCGCGGCGGGTGGTGTCGCGCTGGGCGGCGTCGAGGTGGGACAGCGGCTCGTCGAGCAGGAGGACGTCCGGTTCGCGGATGAGCGCGCGGGCCAGGGAGACGCGCTGTTTCTGGCCGCTGGACAGGCCGGCCGGGCGGGCGTCGAGGATGTCGGTGAGGCCGACGCGTTCGGCGATGTCCTCGACCTTGCGGTCGACGTCGCCACGGGCCGCTTTTCGGCGTGCCTTCAGGCCGAACCCGAGGTTCTCCGCGACCGTCAGCGGCGGGTAGAGCGCGTAGTTCTCGAAGGCGACCCCGATGTTCCGTCGCTGTGCGGGCCTGCCGACCAGAGACTCCCCGTCCACCAGGATGTCCCCGCCGGTCACCGTCTCCAGGCCGGCGATCATCCGCAGGGTCGTGGACTTGCCGCAGCCCGACGGGCCGAGGAGACCGAGCAGTTCACCGGTGCCGAGCGCGAGGTCGAGGCCGCGCACCGCGTCCACCGCCGGGCGCCCCCGCGAACGGTAGGTCTTGCGCAGATCACGTAGCTCCAGCTCGGCCATCGCCGCCGCCTTTCGTCGCGCAGACCTCGTAAGGGACCTTGTGCTCGTCCAGGTCGCGCAGCGCGTCCGCCGACGCTCCGTCGTCGACCAGGACCAGGTCGAAGCGGGACAGCGGGACGACCCGGTGCAGGGCGTCCCGGCCGAGCTTCGTGTGGTCGATCAGCAGGACATTGCGGGCGGCCGAGTCGAGCATCGCCCGCTTCACGGACACGATGTGCTGCTCCTGGTGGTAGGCGTAACCCCCCTGCACGGCCGACGTCGACGCGAAACAGACGTCCACCCGGAGGGACTGGACCGCCTCGACGCAGGACACGCCGAGGAAGGAGGAGTGCAGCGGGTCGTAGTCGCCGCCGAGGGCCATGAGATGGATGCCCCGCTGATCGGAGAGCAGGTTGATCGCCTCCAGGAAGTTGGTGACGACGGTGAGGGGGGTGATCTCGCCGAGGCGGAGTCGGCGGGCTATCTCCAGGGTGGAGGTGGAGTCGTCGAGCAGGATCGCCATGCCGGGTTCTATGTGCGTGAGCGCCTGCTCGGCGATCGCGGCCTTCGCCGGGCGCATGGTCTTCAGCCGGTACTGCACGTTCGACTCGAAGACGCCCGACGGCTGTGCGGTCACCCCGCCCCTGAACTTCCGTACGACTCCCTGTCGTTCGAGCTCGTCGAGATCCCGGTGGATGGTCATCAGGCTCACCCCGAAGCGCTCGGCGAGCTCGGCCGCGGTCGCCGAACCGTCGGCCAGCACCTGCTCGGAGATGGCGGCCTGGCGGGCGGCCGGGCCCTGTCCCTGCTGTGCACCGGTGTTGCTGCTGCTCATCGCGTGCTCTCGATCCGTCGTCCTGGGCGCTCCGGCCGGTCGGCCTCGAACAGCAGCAGGTTCTCAGGCCGGACCGTCAGCCGTACCGGATCGTCGGGACGCAGCCCGGCCGTGTCGGCGCGCGGGGCGACCAGCGACACCTGCTGCTCGCCGAGCCGGACGGTGACCTCGACGGAACGGCCGAGGACCTCGGTGACGTAGACGGTGCCGGTGAGTTCGTGGCCGGGGCCGTTGATCGTGATGTCCCGGGGGCGTACGCCGACCAGGACGTCGGTGTTCTCACGCACCGGCACGCCGAGGGGCAGCTCCACCTTCCCGTCCGCCGACCGGAAACCGCCGTCGGATGCGATGACCCCCGGCAGCAGGTTGATCCGCGGCCGCCCGAAGGCCCGCGCGACCTCCGTGTCGAAGGGCCGGTGCCAGATCTCCTCCCGGGTTCCCGTCTGCACGATCCGCCCGTCCCGGATCACCCCGATCCGGTCGCCGAGGGCCAGCGCCTCGAGTGAGTCGTGCGTGACGTACAGGGTGGTCGTGCGCCGCACCGCCCCGATCGCCTTCAGCTCGGCCCGCATCTGCTGGCGGAGTTTGGCGTCCAGGTGGGAGAGCGGTTCGTCGAGGAGGAAGGCGCGGGCGGGGCGGACCAGGACCCGGCCGAGGGCGACGCGCTGGCGCTGGCCGTTGGACAACTGGCCCACTGGCCGATCCAGTAGGCCACTGATCCCGAGGAGCTCGGCGATCGCGCCGATCCGTTCACGGGCCTCGGCGGCGGGCAGCCGGTGCCGGGGTGAGCGGAGAGGCGAGGCGAGGTTGTCGTAGGCGGACCGGTGCGGGTAGAGGGCGTAACTCTCGAAGCACATGGCGACGCCACGGTCGTAGGGCTCGACGCCCGCCATGTCCTTGCCGTCGAGTTCGACCGTGCCGGAGTCGGGCTGTTCGAGGCCGGCGACGGTCTTGAGCGTGGTGGTCTTTCCCGCCCCGGACGGTCCCAACAGGCAGAAGAACTCGCCCTCCTGGACCTCCAGGTCGAGCCCGTCCAGGGCCGTGGTCTTCCCGTACGTCTTGTGGACCCCTTCCAGACGGATCATGACTTCACCGCCCCGAACGACAGCCCGCGCACCAGATATCGCTGGATCGTCAGCGCCAGCAGCAGCGGCGGTACGACGGAGACGAGTGCCGCCGCTGCCGTCAGGTTGTACTTGGGCCGGTCGCCGCCGAGAAAGGACAGCGCGCCCACGGTCACCGTCTGGGCCTCGTTGGAGGTGAGGATCAGCGGGAAGACGAAGTTGTTCCAGGCGAAGATGAAGGCGAGCAGCGACACGGCCGCGACACCCGGCTTGACCAGGGGGAGCGCGACCTTGAAGAAGGCCTGCTTGCGCGAGTAGCCGTCCAGCAGGGCCGCCTGCTCCAACTCCGGTGTCAGATCGGCGAAGTAGGACCGCATGATCCACACGATCAGCGGCAGGGTGACGAGTTGGAGCACCCAGATCATGCCGACGTACGTGTCGAAGAGTCCCAGCTTCTGGTAGAGCACGAACAGCGGGATGATCACGGTGAGTTCGGGCGCGAACCGGAACGACAGCAGCGTGAACATCAGGTTCTCGGACCCCTTGAACCGCCACCGCGCCGACG
The DNA here is from genome assembly GCF_000718165.1 of Streptomyces fulvoviolaceus. Taxonomy (GTDB): domain Bacteria; phylum Actinomycetota; class Actinomycetes; order Streptomycetales; family Streptomycetaceae; genus Streptomyces; species Streptomyces fulvoviolaceus. The sequence continues at coordinate 100,677 of NZ_JOEY01000031.1, forward strand.
CGTACGCCGCCGGCAGCCCGACCACCAGCGACAGCACCACCGCCCCCACCGACACCACCAGGCTGTTGACGAAGAACCGCACGAAGGGGATGCCCTCGCTGTCGCCCAGCACCGTCCGGTACCCGTCGAAGGTCGGCGAGAAGGAGAAGTACGTGCTGAAGAGCTGGTTGGTGGGCTTGAGGGACAGGATCACCATCCAGGCGATCGGGAAGAGGGCGAAGACGAAGTAGAGGATGAGGGCGGCGTCGGCCAGCCAGCCCAACAGGCGTTTTTGCAAGGTCACTTGGAAACCTCCGCCGCCTTCCGCTGGATCTTCCCCAGATGGCGTACGAGCACCATCGCGGCGAGATACACCACCGCCCACAGCACGATCGTGTAGCTGATCCCGAAGGAGTACCGCTGGAAGCGGATCGCCTCCAGGTACGCCCGGATCTGCAGGACCACCGTGGAGTCGCCGGGCCCGCCCTCGGTGAGGGCGTAGATGATGTCGAACACCTTCAGCGAGTCCATGAACCGGAAGATCACCGCGACCAGGACGTACGGCCACAGCATCGGCAGCGTCAGCCGCCGGAAGGTGTACCACCAGCCGGCCCCGTCAACAGCCGCCGCCTCGAAGGGAGATGTGGGCAGGGACCGCAACCCGGCCAGGGCCAGGATCGCCACGAACGGCGTGTAGACCCACACGTCCACGGCGATCGACGACAGCAGCGCGCCGGTCGGGGTGTCCGTCCACTGGACTCCACCCAACCCGAAGGGTTTCAGCAGGTAGTTGATGACGCCCACCGAGGGCTGCAGCATCAGCTTCCACATGATCGCCGCGATCACGGGGGCGATCATCAGCGGGAGGATGAGGATCTTCTCCAGCACCCGCCCCACGATCGACGACCGGTGCAGCAGCAGGGCGACGGCGACCCCGAGCACGGTCTCGACGGCGGCGGCGCCGACCGCGTACAACACCGTCACCCAGGCGGAGTTCCAGAAGGCCTCCTGCGTGAAGACGGTCTCGTAGTTCTCGAACCGCACCATGTCGGGCTGCGGCTTGCTCGCCGAGAAGTCGAACAGCGTGTAGTACAGCCCGAGTCCGAATGGGTAGAGGATCCCGCAGGTCAGCAGCAGTGCGGGGATGATCAGGAAGTACGGGCGCAGGGCGAGCCGCATGGCTAGTCCACCTTGTCGGCGAGATCGCCCGCCAGACCGCCCAGCACCGACTTCGCGTTCTGGCCGCCGTAGATCTCCTGAAGGGCTGCTGCCCAGCTGGTCGTCGCGTCGAAGAACTGGGCCTGCGGGGTGAACTGGATCTTCGTCTGGTCGACGACGGTCTCGAAGGTCTCGATGAAGCCGGGGAGGTTCTTCATCTTGTCCTTGTAGGCGGCGTCCTGACTGATCGACTTCCGCACGGGGTCGATGTGGTTGTGCGTGATCGCGCTCTTCCGCAGATGCTCCTTGCCGGTCGCCCACTGCAGGAACAGCCAACTGGCGCTCTTCTTCCTGCTCTTGGCGTTCATGCCGAGCGACCAGATCCACATGTTGGTGGCGAGGGAGCCGTCGGGCCCCTTCGGCCCGGGATGGAAGGCGATCTTCCCGGAGGCGGGGCTGGCGCCCTTCACGGCCTGGAAGTAGGCGGCCGTGTCGGCGTCGAACAGCATCCCGGCCTTCTTCGCGCCCAGGTCGCTGGAGCACTGGTACCAGGTGTACGACGTCCAGGACGGCGGCCCGCCCTGCTTGACCATGCCGGCCCAGTCCTCGGTGAAGGCGATGGCCTCCGGGGTGTTCATGGCGGGCGTGAGTTTCCCGCCGGAGACCGTGAAGTCCTTGAGCCCGTTGCGGGCGTACATCGTCATGAAGCCGGGGTGGATGGTGGCCCAGCTGCGGGAGCCGCGTACGGCGATCCCGTACATGCCGTCGTAGCCGGCGCCGGGTGCCTTGTCCTTGATGACCCCGGCGATCTCGCGCAACTCGTCGAAGGTCTCCGCAGGTTGGAGCCCGAGCTTCTTGAAGACCTCGGTGTTGTAGGCGACGACGTTCGTCTCCCAGCCCCACGGCAGCGCGTACTGCCCGCCCTGTCCGAGCGGCGCGCCGGCCTTGAGGGACCACTGGTCGGCCTGGAGGAGGTTCGGGAAGAAGTCGGCCTGGTCCCATTCGGCGCCGGTGGCCGAGGAGTTGCGCATCCACGGGCCGAGGTCCTCCAGCCAGCCCGGTGGCCCGTACTGCCAGACCATGTAGGCGCCGAGCATGAAGACGTCGTAGGAGGCGCGTCCGCTGGACAGGTCGACGGTGAGCTTGTCGAAGTAGTTGTCCTCGGGGAAGACGTCGTACTCGACCTTGATGCCGGTCTGCTCGGTGAAGGACTTGAGATCGGCGATGAGCGCGTCGGTGTAGGGGTGTTTGTTGAGCAGCGCCTTGACGGTCGTGCCCTTCTCCCGGCGCCAGTCGAAGGAGCCGGTGACATCGTCCGCGGCCGAGTCGTCGTTCTTGTTGTCGTCCCCGCCGAAACCGGCACCGCAGGCGGAGAGGGCGGGGGCCGCGGCGAGTGCGGCGGTGAGGGCGAGGAAGCGTCGGCGGTCGTGCACGTGCGTGTCCATCCGTGACCTCCACGTGGGGTTCGGTCCGGTGTGCTGGGGTTGACACGTTGAGTCGACTCGTTAACAGAGGGTGTAACGACGGAAGTTGGCCGTCAATCCCTCGCGCAAGTGAAAATATCGGGGCACAGTGAGAACTTCACAGTCCCGGCAGTGATACACGGGAGGTCCGGACGGTGGATGAGGGCCAGGCGTGGCTGGGCGTCGACCTGGGCACGCAGAGCGTCCGCGCGCTGGTGGTCACCGGGGAGGGCGCGGTCCTCGGTGCCGGGGCCGCTCCGGTCCGGGGGCGGCGGGAGGGCGTGCGGCACGAGCAGGTTCCGGGGGAGTGGTGGGCCGCGGTGTGTACGGCGTCCCGGGCGGCGCTGGCCTCTTCGGAGGGCGTACGGCTCGGCGGGCTCGCGGTGTGCGGGACGTCCGGGACCGTGCTGCTGACGGACGGGGCGGGGCGGCCGGTGAGTCCGGCGCTGATGTACGACGACGGGCGGGCGGCGAAGGAGGCGGCACTGCTGCGGGCGGCGGGGCTCGTGGTGCAGGACACCTGGGCGCTGCCGAAGGCGCTGTGGCTCATCGGGGAGCACGGGCCGCACCGGATCACCCACCAGCCTGATGTCATCACCGCACACCTCGTCGGGCGCCCGGTGCCGGCCGACTCCAGCCACGCGCTCAAGACGGCGTACGACGTGGAGCGCGAGGCCTGGCCCTCCCTGGACCTGCCCGAGGGCACGCTGCCCGAGGTCGTCCGCCCCGGCACCCGGCTCGGCGAGGTCTGTGCGTCCGCCGCCGAGGCCACCGGCATCCCCGCCGGTACGCCCGTGATCGCCGGGATGACCGACGGCTGTGCGGCACAGATCGCCTCGGGGGCGCTGCGGCCGGGCGCCTGGAACTCGGTGCTGGGCACGACGCTGGTCCTGAAAGGCGCATCGGACACCCCGGTCCGGGACGCCACCGGCGTGGTCTACAACCACCGTGCCCCGGAGGGGACTTGGCTTCCGGGCGGGGCGTCCAGCGTGGGGGCGGGCGCGCTCACAGCGGGTGCGGATCCCCAGGTCATGGACCAGCGGGCCACGGCCTTCGAACCGTCCGGTGTGCTCGCCTACCCCCTGGTGTCGCCGGGGGAGCGGTTCCCGTTCCTGGCGCCGGAGGCCACCGCCCTCGTGCTGGGCGAACCCGCCGACGACGCCGACCTGTGGGCCGGCCTCCTCCAGGGCATCGCCTTCGCCGAGCGCCTGTGCCTCGACTACCTGCACCACCTCGGCGCCCCCCTCGACGGCCCGCTCACCTTCACCGGCGGAGGCGCCCGCAGCGCGTACTGGAACCAGCTGCGCGCCGACATCCTCGGCCGCCCCGCCCGCGTACCGGAACAGACCGAACCGGCCCTGGGAATGGCCGCGTTGGCCCTCCACGGGACCACCGGGACCCCCCTCGCGGAGGCAGCCGAGCGCATGGTCCGCATCCGTACGGTCGTCGAGCCGCGCCCGGGTCGCACCACCCTCTTCGCGGAGCCGTACGCCCGCCTCGTCGACGAACTCGAGAAGCGCGGCTGGCTGCCGACGCCGGTCGCGGCGCACGCCCACACCCGTCTCGCCCTGGATACTGCGGAATCATGAGTACGACGCTGCTGCTGGCCCGGCACGGGCAGACCGTCTGGCACACCGAGAACCGTTACGCGGGCGTGAGCGACGTGGCGCTCACCGACGAGGGCCGCGCCCAGGCGGAGGCCCTCGGCCGCTGGGCGGCGACGCACCCGGTCGACGCGATCTGGACGTCGACGGTCTCGCGCGCCATCGCCACCGCCGACCCCGCCTGCCGCGCCCTCGGCCTCACCCCGCACCGCGAACCCGACCTGCGCGAATGCGACTTCGGGGTGGTGGAGGGCCGTACCCTCGCGGAGTTCGCGGCCGAGGACCCGAAGGCGGCGGAGGCCTTCCGCGCAGACCCGGTGGCGCACCCCTTCCCGGACGCCGAGGCCCCGCTCGCCGCCGCGGCCCGAGGAGCCGGCGCCCTGCGCCGCATCGCCACCGCCCACCCCGGCGAACGCGTCCTGGTCGTCGCCCACAACACCCTGTTCCGTCTGGTGCTGTGCGAACTGTTGGGCATCCCCCTGAGCGAATACCGAAGGGTGTTCCCGCGGTTGCGCAACGCGGCGATCACCGAACTGCGCATCGACGACGGCGATTCCGCCGCACTTCTCTCGCTCAATGTGCCTTGCGAGACGGATAGGACGTAGCACGATGGGCGTATGACGGAGATCGACACCTTGGTGCCGCACTCGGCCCGGATCTGGAACTACTGGCTCGGCGGCAGGGACAACTACCTCGTCGACGAGGCGGCCGGCGCCGCCTACACCGCCCTCTTCCCCGGGATCGTCACCATCGCCCGCGGCAGCCGCGCCTTCCTGGGCCGCAGCATCCGGTACCTGGTGGAGGAGGCGGGCGTCCGCCAGTTCCTGGACGTCGGCACCGGTCTGCCCACGGTCGACAACACCCACGAGTTCGCCCAGCGCATCGCCCCCGAATCGAAGATCGTCTACGTCGACAACGACCCGCTGGTTCTCGTCCACGCCCGCGCCCTGCTCACCTCCACGCCGGAGGGCGAGACGGCGTACGAGGAGCTCAGCCTCCACGACCCGGAGCGCATCCTGGAGGCGGCGGCCAGGACTCTCGACCTCACGCAGCCGACGGCTCTGATCCTCAGCGGCATCCTCGGCCATGTCGCCGACCACGACCAGGCCCGCGACCTCGTCCGCCGCCTGCTCGACGGCCTCCCCTCCGGCAGCTACCTCTCCGTCAACGACGGCTCCCGCGGCACCGATCCGGACTACGAACTGGCTCAGAACGCCTACAACAGGACCGGCGCGATGCCGTACGTCCTGCGAACGGTCGATCAAATCGCCGCGTTCTTCGACGGGTTGGAGCTGGTCGACCCGGGCGTGGTGTCCGTACCGCTGTGGCGCCCGGAGGGCACGGCATCTGAGCCGATCGGGCAGCACGGGGGGCTGGGCCGCAAACCCTAATTGCTGACACAGCAGGGCTCTTGCACTGACTCATCTCGGCGCAGAGATCTGTGGGTCTTCGGCTCGGCGGGCGTACCCATATCCATCGGCTCGCTGAAGCAGACGGACGTGGCGGTGGTGGATCCCCTGGACGAGGCCGTGGGCGCCGCGGATGTTGAATCTTCCCGAGGAGCGCACGGCCACCCGCCCCACGTGAGTGCCGGCATTCTTGCCAGTGGGAACCGTGGCGGTGACCAGGTCGCCGGTGGCGTAACCGAAGAACTGCTTCGTTCTGGGGAGCTTGAGACGAGGAAAGCCGTGCTTGTCCGTACGTGTCCGGGCGTGTGTACCTCGACCGGTGCAGGACACCAGCAACACGGTGGTCGGGATGCCTCCGATGACCGTGCCGTCGGGTACATCACCAACTGCCAGGGCGTCGAGCGAATGCGTCTTGGGCAAGCCATGGCGGCTGCGGTTGTACTTTGTACGCCCGCCGGACCAACTGTGTACCGGTACCCCGAATTCCTGAAGCCTTCGCCACAGGGTCCAGCGGGTGGCGTTCATCACCGCAGCGTCTCGCAGGGGCGCCTTGGCCTGACCGAGGATTCGCGCGAGACGCCGAGGCTCGCCCTTCAAGAACACTTCCACTGGGAAGCTTCCCTTGGCCAGATTGCAGGGCTCGCAAGCCAGCGTCAGGTTGGAGAGGCGGTCGGAGCCTCCTCTTGAGCGAGGCCGGATGTGCTCAATCTGAAGTGCCACGCCCGAGGCGCCGCAGTAAGCGCATCGGCGTCTCCAGTGTTCCAGGAGGTACTGACGTACCTCGTAACCCTGGAGGGTGCCCTGCTGATACTCGATCCCCTGCAACGGCACGCCCGCGCTCAGAGCATGTACATCGAAAGAGGTCCGCTCGATGTGAATCTCGGTCACGGGCGCCCACTTCTGCAATCGCCGCACCCACGAGTACGTGGTGTCCACACGATGCTTCAGGGACGGAGGCAGCCAGCCTTCGGGGCGCTGGCGATTGCTGTACCGAGGTGCGCGGTATCGCGTCTTCCGGCTCCGACGCCGGTGTCTGTACGCGGCACGCAGGTGCATCTTGTCGCGGATCTGGGAACCTCGATGCCGGAGTTCAAGTGAATACAGGCCCCGGCGAGAAACAATGACGTCGGGCGTTGCTGTGAGCGGGTACGCGATGTCTGCAGTGATGGCGATGCCGGTCTCCCTCGAGCCGGGGTCGATGCGTACTGCTACTCCCTCCACCTCGGATTTCTCCGCATCACGGTCCTTCAAGCGGATGACGAAAGGGGTCTGACGCGCCACAACTGCACGGCCTGTGGTGAGGAGTTTGCGGGCCCGTGCTGGAGAAGTGGGCTGCAGGGGTCGTCCGCGTCTGTCGAGTACGAAAACGCAGGGGTGGGCCTCACGACCCGCACCTTCGGCCGCCGTGCCGGTGGCCTCGGGGTGACGCCGTACGCCTTGAGATGCGTGGCGTACGGTCTCCTCTCGCCCATGTCCCCCGCCGGTTGCACGGTTGCACGGTTGGTCGTGCGCCTGCGGTCCGTTTCGTCCCTGCTCTCAGGGTTGTCTGCTACCGCCGGTTCCAGAGCCTGCCGCTGAGGAGGCACGGCAAGGTGGGGCTGCTCGCCTACGGGGAACGTAGCCATCGGAATGCATCTCCTTCATCATGTGATGGCTCGGGCTGGTCACTCAGAGCCGGCCCTTGCTGGGGAGGCTCCGGCCTATTGGGCCGGGGAGCGAGTGACGTTATGCCAGTAGATGCCGCGGGACGTCCCGCTATCCGCGCTCGGGTCGTTCGCTGTTCAGGACTTGACGCAGGTGGGCTGCGTAGGCTCGCGGGTGGCTGGTGTTTCCGTTGTGGCCTCCGGGAAACTTCAGGAGTTCGTACCCGAGCAATTCGGCCAGGGCCTCGGCGCACTGATAGTCGAAGACGGTCGGTGGTGTGGCGAGCCCGGCGGCGGGGACGATGCGGGTGCTGACGTTCTTCAACGCGGCGATGTCGAGCGTGTCGTGTATTGCCGCGATGAAGTCGTGCCGGATGAAGTAGTCGAAGTTGGCGGTCCGCAAGGCATTCATCGGCTGGGGTGTCAGGTCTGGTTCGGCGTCTGCATTGGTGGGATCGATGCCCAGGGTTCGGGCGATTTCCGGAAGAACGGCGCCAAGACCGTCCCGACGGTAGACGTCCTGAAGGGCGGCGAGTTCGTGCTCATGGCGGGCGCGCTCGCCGTCGGGCAACAGACGTGGGGCGATGGGCTCGTGGGCGATCAAGGTGCGGATCTGCCCCGGATGCCGCACGGCCGCGTGCATTCCGATGACTGCTCCCAGGCTGCAGCCGAGCATGAAAGCGGGGGCGTCCGTGAGGGCGGCCAGAAGGTGGTGGACGTCGTCGGCGTGCTCGGCCAGTGTCGCGCCCTCTTCCGGGGTGGCGAGGCGGCTGCGTGAGAGCCCGCGGCGGTCGTAGGTGACCACGGTGTAGGAGTCGGTGAGTTGAGTGACAAGGTCGCTGCTTCGGTCGGCGTCCCCCTCGCCGCTCTGCGAGATCAGTAGCAGCGGGCCGGTGCCGCAGACCTGGTAGTGCAGGACTGCTCCGGGAACGTTGAGCCTGCCGGTTGCGCTGGGCATGGTTCTCCCCACCTTCGGATACGGCGGGCTGTCCACCGTGGCTGCAACTCACCTTATTCCATCTGATTCGATGCATCAATCTGGATTGATCCAGCTCGATGTACGTTGGCCGATGTGAACGGAGTTGAACTGTTTCTTCTGGGGCGCGCCCTCATGAAGATCGGCGAAGAGGCGCTGCCGAAGCCTCCCGGCGGTGCCGGCCGGTATGCGGGCAGTGCCCGCCTGGTGCTGATCGTGGCCAGTGACATCACGGCCCACCCGGACAGCGCCGTCGGTGAGATCGCTGCCCGTACCGGCCTGCCGCAGAGTCAGGTGTCCACGGCCGTCGCCCGGCTGAAGGAGGCCGGGTCGGTGGAGGCCGTGCCGGATCCCGCCGACGGGCGCCGTGTGCTCGTGCGGCCGGCTGCTGAGGTGTCCCAGCGATTGGCGCAGGTCCGTGCCACCGGTATCGAGCGCGCCCTTGCTGCGGCGCTCGGGTCTGATGACCCGCAGCGACTGCGGGAAGTTACGGAGGCGTTGGACGTTCTCGCCCGCAATCTTGTGTCGGAAACGGCCGACCGGTCCTGAATTCGCGCTGCGGCGCAGAAAAGAAGGCCCTCGCGAGTCACGTCCTCGCGAGGGCCTTCCTCTCCATTCGCCTGCTGCGTGAAAGGTGAGAAGACGATCACGAGCAGGACGTCTCATCGGTGTCTCAGGGGGCCAGTAGCAGCACATTCGCGCGGGACCTCGCGGCCTCGTAACGCCGGGCCACGTCCTGCCAGTTGACGACCTGCCACATCGCGTCGATGAAGTCGACCTTCTGGTTCCTGTACTGCAGGTAGAAGGCGTGCTCCCAGGCGTCGAAGACGAGGATCGGCACGGAGCCCTGGCCGACGTTGCCCTGATGGTCGTAGACCTGCTCGACGACGAGGCGACCGCTGAGCGGCTCATATGCGAGGACGCCCCACCCGGAACCCTGGGTCGTGGCCGAGGCCTTGGTCAGTTGGGCCTTGAAGCCGGCGAAGGAGCCGAATGACTGGGTGATGGCGTCCGTCAGCTCGCCCACGCCGTCCGCCGCGAGTGGCTCGCCGCCGCCGTCACCCGTCATGTTCGTCCAGTAGATCGAGTGCAGGACGTGCCCCGACAGATGAAAGGCCAGGTTCTTCTCGAGGCCGTTGATCGAGCCCCATGACTCCTTGTACCGCGCCTCCGCGAGCTGCTCCAGCGTGTCGTTCGCACCTTTCACATAGGCCGCGTGGTGCTTGTCGTGGTGCAGCTCGATGATCTCGGGGCTGATCACGGGGGCGAGCGCGGAGTAGTCGTAGGGCAGGTCGGGCAGCGTGTAGACGGGCATGGCGGGTTCCCCTCCGGACCTCTTATTGCACATAGCTTGCAAGTGCAGGCTATCAGCAGGAGGGCGGGATGGCTGGGCGTGCCGGTAGAGGAGTGCGCGGCCGGAGAGTGGCGAACTACTATCTGATCTCGTAGAACAGAACGGGGGTGGCAGGCATGGGACCCGAGATCGCCGAGCTCGCCAGGACCGCGGGCACGACGATGGTGACGCTGATGGCCACCCAGGCCTGGGAGTCGACCCGCGACGGCATGGTCGCTCTCTGGCAGCGCTTCCAGCCCGCCCGGGCCGAGGCCGTCGGCAGTGAACTCGAAGCGACCCGTGAGGATCTGCTCCTGGCCCGTGAGGCCGGTGACGCGGACACGGAGACCGAGTTGACCGCCGAATGGCAGGCACGGGTGCGGCGACTGCTGCTCGCGCAGCCGGAGGTCGCGGACGAACTGCGCCGCATCCTTGCGGAGTTGAGCCCAGAGTTTCCCGAGCGGCGGCCGTCGGTGGAGGTCCGGCTGCGCGCGGAGGCTTCCGGCAGCGGGCGGGTCTACCAGGCCGGACGCGACCAGCACATCACGGAACGATGAGCGAACTCGGGGCCCGGGCGTCGGGGCAGGGGCGGATCTTCCAGACGTCCGGCGACCAGTACATAGAGGAACACCACCATCACTACGACGCCGGGGCCGCCGGTCCGCTCTTCGGGCGCCAGGTCTTGCCCCCGGCGGGAGCGGGGCCTGCCGCACCGGACTCCGTACGCATGCCGCTCGTCGGTCGCGCTCCGGGCGTCCTGCGCAACCGCGACCAACTGCGCGAGGCGCTCGGCGCGGCCCTCGCCGGGCCCGGCGGTGACGTCCACGTCGTGCACGGCATGGGCGGCTGCGGCAAGACCGCGCTGGCGTACTGGCTGTTCAACGAGGTGGTACGCGAACACGGTCGGGTCGGTTTCTGGGTCAATGCGTCCGAGCGGATGTCCCTGCGTGCCGGGATGCTGGCGGTGGCGGGGGACCGGGGTGCGGCGACGGGCGAGCTGGCGGCCGCGGCGGCGGGGCAGCGTGCCGCCGCCGACCTCGTCTGGCACTACCTCGATCAGTCCCCCGAGCCCTGGCTGCTCGTCCTCGACAACGCCGACGATCCGACAGTCCTGGAGGACGGGGCGTGGCTGCGGCGTAGTGGGCGGGGGACGGTGCTGGTCACTACGCGGCATGCCACGTCCGTCTTGTGGCGTGCACCGGGTGTGACCCGCCACCCCCTGGGCGTCCTGCCCCTGGAGGACGCGGCCCAGGTCCTGTGCGACCTGGCACCGGAGGCGGGTGGTCTGGAGGCGGCCCGGAAAGTGGCCGAACGCCTCGGCCGACTTCCCCTCGCCCTCACGCTCGCGGGTTCTCACCTGGCCCACCAACTCCTGGAGTCATGGTCCATGGACGAGTACGACCGCAAGCTCGGTGAGGAGTCGACGGCGATTGTGGACGGGGGTGCGACCGGATATGGCGGCGGTAGGTCCCGTCATCTTGTGGGCAGGACCTGGCAGTTGTCCCTGGACGCACTGGCGGCACAGGGGTTGCCGGAGGCAACGACGTTGCTGCGGCTGCTGTCGTTCTTGGCAGCGGATCCCGTGCCGCTGAGTGTGCTCGCGCCGGTGGCACGCGGGGACATCCTGACCGATGGTCTGCAACCTGCCCTGACAGCAGGGAAGTTGGAGCCCGCGCTGCGCGGGTTGCTCGATCACTCGCTGGCCGAACTCGTCGAGACGAACGGGACGCGGTGCGTGCGGGCGCATGGGGTGCTGCTGGACAGCGTCGCGGCAGGGGTGCCGGAGGGGCAGCGCTCGGTCCTGACGGAGGCGGCGGCCGCGTTGCTGGACGCCGCTCTGCCTGAGAAGGGCGAGGAGGCAGGGGCCATGAGCAAGCTTGCTGTGCTCGCGCCGCATGCCAGAGAGCTGTTGGAGAGGGCACCGAGTGAACGGACTGTCGTGTTGGCGGTGCGCGTGGTCTGGCAGGTGTTCGATTCGGGGGACTTCGCCGGCGCCCTGGAGCTCGCTCCCGGAATCGCACAGCGCACCGAGGCAGTGGTGGGTCCGCAGAACCGGGTGGCTCTGGATGCCCGTCATGTGCAAGCCGAGGCTCTCAAGCGGATGGGTCACTACGCCGAGTCCGAGGCGTTGCACCGCTCGGTGCTCAGTACTCGAGAACGCGTCCTGGGCTCGGATCATCCCGACACGTTGCGCAGTTGCTACAGCCTGGCCTGGCCGCTGTTCTTGATGGAGCGGAACGAGGAGGCCGAGCGCTGGGCCCGTCGGGCGCTCGACGGGCAGCGGCGTGTGCTGGGGGAGAAGTCCCCGCAAACGCTGCGCTCCTGGGCGAGCATGCTCGAACTGCTGCCGTACGTCGGAAAGGGGCAGGAGCTCGTTCCCGAGGCCGAGGCGCTCCTCCGTGCCTGTGAGCGGGTCCTGCTCGCGGACGACATGACGACGCTGCTCAGTCGACTCAACTATGCCGAAGGCCTGCGGGTCTTGGACCGGTACGAGGAAGCCGAGCCTATGGCTCGTCGGGTGCTGGCCGACTACATCCGCCTCCAAGGGCCTGATCACCCCCTGAGCCTCGCTGCCCTGACTCTGACTGCTCGGATCGCCCGCGGCCTGGAACGGTTCGACGAGGCCGTCGCGACGCTCAACGAAGTCATCGAGCGCCGCGAACGGGTGCTCGGGGCCGAGCACCCGTTCGTCGTCGACAACCGCGAGTGGCTGGCCGAATGGCAAGCCGAAGCCCGGCGCTGATCAGGCCTTGGCGGCCTTGCCCCGTTGCCACGCGTACCCGAACGCCGCCAAGGCCACCGTCATCGCACCCGTCCAGTACAGCTGCACCCGGGTATCCGGCTCCCTGGCCATCAGCACGAAGATCCCCGCCATCCCCGCCAGGGCAACCCACGTCAGCACCGGGAACGCCCACATGCGGACGACCAGCTTCTCCGGCAACTCCCGGTCCAGCGTGCTGCGCAGCCGCAGCTGCGAGACCGCGATGAAGGTCCAGACGACGAGGATGACCGCGCCGATCATGTTCAGGAGCCAGGGGAAGACGTCGTCCGGGCGCCAGTAGCTCAGGACGACGCACACGAAGCCGAAGACGCAGGAGGCGAGGACCGCGATCCGCGGGACGCCGTCGGAGACCCTGCCCAGCGCCTTCGGGCCCTGCCCGCGTGCGACCAGGGAGTAGGCGATGCGCGAGGAGCCGTAGATGTTGGCGTTCATCGCGCTGAGCAGGGCGACCAGGACGACCACGTTCATCAGCTGGCCCGCGCCCGGGATGCCGAGTTCGTCGAGGGCGGCGACGTACGGGCCCTTCTCGACGACCGCCGCCGAGTCCCACGGGACCAGCGTCACGATGACCGCCATCGAGCCGATGTAGAAGAGCGCGATGCGCCACATCGCCGTACGGACCGCGCTCGCCACGCCCCGGACCGGGTTCTCGGACTCGGCGGCCGCGATGGTGACCGTCTCCAGGCCGCCGTAGGCGAAGACCGAGGCGAGCAGGCCGATGACCAGGCCTTCGCTGCCGTTCGGCAGGAAATCGCTCAGATTGCCGGTCCCCGGGGAGTCCGTGCCCGGCAGGACCCCGGCGATCGCCAGCACGCCCAGCACCAGGAACAGACTGATCGCGCCGACCTTCAGGGCCGCGAACCAGAACTCGAACTCGCCGAAGTTCTTCACGGCGGCGAGGTTCGTGGTGCAGAAGACGACCATGAACAGGGCCACCCAGGCCCACTCGGGCGTCCCCGGCAGCCAGTCCGTCACGATCTTCGCCGCGCCGATGCCCTCCAGTCCTACGGCCGTGCAGAGCAGGACCCAGAAGGACCAGCCGGCGGTGAAGCCCGCCCAGGGGCCGATGGCGCGCTCGGCGTGGGCCGAGAAGGAGCCCGACGAGGGGTACGCGGCCGACATCTCGCCGAGCATCCGCATGACCAGCATCACGAGGAGACCGGAGAGGGCGTAGGCGACGACGATCGACGGACCGGCGGCGGCGATACCGGCGCCGGAGCCGACGAACAGACCGGCGCCGATGACCCCGCCGAGGGCGATCATCGACAGGTGGCGCTGCTTGAGGCCGTGGGAGAGGGAGGCGTCCGGCTCCTGTGGAGTCCTGACGGTGGTGCTGCTGGGCATGGGCGCGGCTCGTCCAGTACGTGAGATGGCGAAAAAACGCCCACAGTCTGGGCAGCCTCTCCGCTCAGAGGGAGAGGCCGCCCACTATCCGGACGCGTCCGGTACCGGCCGTGACTACTCCACTACGGAGGTGTAGTGCGAGGCGTCGCCCTGGATCGAGTAGCTCTCCTTGCCCTCGATGCCGACCGGGATGTCACCGGCGATGGTCACCCGGTGCAGGCGGCGCGGCAGGCCGTCGTAGTTGTCGATGGCGTAGTGCTGGGTGATGCGGTTGTCGAAGAGGACGAGCTGGTTCGGCGACCAGCGGTGGCGCAGGATGTTCTCCGGGCGGGTGACGTACGACTGGAGCAGGTCGAGGAGCTTGCGGGACTCGGCGACCGACAGACCGACGATGCGCTGCGCGAACCCGCCGATGAACAGGCCGCGTTCGCCGGTCAGCGGGTGGACGCGGACGACCGGGTGGGCCGTGCGGAACTTGATGGACGTGAACTGGGCGCGTCGCTCGGCCTGTTCTTCGTCGAGCGCCTCCTGGGGCACCGCGTAGTCGTAGTCGTTGGTGTGCTCGGCCCACAGGTTGTCGGCCAGCTGCCGCAGCGGCTCCGGCAGGTCGCGGTAGGCGGCCGCCGAGCTGGCGATCAGGGTCTCGCCGCCGTACGGCGGGACGGTGATGCTGCGCAGGGTGCTGGCCTGCGGCGGGTTGAGGACGAAGGTGACGTCCGTGTGCCAGTGGTTGGCGGCGCGGCCCCGCTCGCTGTCGACGGGGAGGATGTTCGGCGCACCGTCGACGGAGGGCACGGTCGGGTGGGCGGTGGTGAGTTCGCCGAAGTGGCGGACGAAGGCCTGCTGGCCCTCGTCGTCGAGGTTCACGTCGTCGAAGACCAGCGCCTTGTGGACGTTGAGGGCCTCGCGGAGGGCGGTGACCTGCTCCTCGTCGAGGGGTTTGGAGATGTCTACGCCGGAGATCCGGGCGCCGATGTGCGCGGTGACCTTCTGGATGTCGATGCCGGACATGTGCTGGTCCTTTCAGACGAGGGCGGGAGCGGGTGCGGAGCTGACGTACTGGTTCGTGGGACGCGGGAGGCCGTAGCGCTCCCGCAGGGTCTGGCGCGGCCCGTACTCGCTGCGGAGCAGTCCGCGGGCGCGCAGGATCGGGACGACCTGGTCGACGAAGGCGTCCAGGCCGGACGGCAGGACCGCGGGCATGATGTTGAAGCCGTCGGCGGCCCCCTGGGTGAACCAGGTCTCGATCTCGTCGGCGACCTGCTCCGGCGTGCCGGCGAAGGTGAGGTGACCGCGCCCGCCGCCGAGCCGGCCGATGAGCTGCCGGACGGTGAGGCGTTCGCGCCGGGCCAGCTCGACGATGAGCGTGTAGCGGCTCTTGGCGCCCTCGATCGCGCTCTCCGGGGGCAGATCGGCGGGGAGCTGGGCGTTCAACTCCAGTGTTCCGGCGGGCAGTTGGAGCAGACCCTCCAGTCTTGCCACCCCGTGCGTGTACACGATGTGGTCCTCCAGGACCTGCTCGTTGGCCAGCGCCTCGGCCTCCGTGGAGCCGAGCACAGGGACGATGCCGGGCAGCACCTTGATGTGCTCGGGGTCGCGACCGGCCTGCGCCGTACGGGACTTGAGGTCGGCGTAGAAGGCCTGCGCGTCCTCGATGGTCTGCTGGGCGGTGAAGACGGCCTCCGCGTACTGCGCCGCGAAGCTCTTTCCGTCCTCGCTCGACCCCGCCTGCACGAGCAGTGGATAACCCTGGGGCGTACGCGGCACGTTGAGGGCGCCCTCGACGCTGAAGTACGTCCCCTTGTGCCGGGGCGGATGGATCTTCGTGTCGTCGCCCCAGACGCCGGCCGCCTTGTCGCCGACGATCGCGTCGTCCTCCCAGCTGTCCCAGAGCTTGAGGGCCACGTCGAGGAACTCGGCGGCACGGGCGTAGCGCTGGGCGTGGGCGGGCTCCGCGTCGAGACCGAAGTTGCGGGCGGCCTCGGCACCGGCCGTGGTGACGATGTTCCAGCCCGCCCGGCCGCCGCTGATGATGTCGAGCGAGGCGAACTTGCGGGCCAGGTTGTAAGGGGAGTTGTAGGAGGTGGAGGCGGTGGCGATCAGGCCGATGTGCGTGGTCGCCGTCGCCAGCGCCGTCAGCAGGGTGAGCGGTTCCAGGGAGCCTGCGGGGCGCTGGGCGATGTTGCCCCACAGCTGGGGTCCGTCGGCCAGGAAGAGGGAGTCGAAGGTGCCGCGCTCGGCGATCCGGGCGAGCTGGACGTAGTGGTCCAGCTCGACGTGGGCGTACGGGTCACTCTCGGGGAGCCGCCACGAGGCCTCGTGGTGACCGGTGTTCATGAGGAAGGCGTTGAGGTGGAGTTGCCGGGGCATGGGTGTCCTTTGCTCGGACAGGGCGGGGGAGGACTTACGAGCGCCGGTCGGTGCGATTCAGCCCGTCCGGTTTCTTTCGGGTGCCGGTCAGGGCAATTCAGCCCGTCCGGCGTTTGAGGACGAGGCCCCTTCAGGGCCGAAGCGGGGGCCTGGGGGCGGCAGCCCCCAGCGGACGGCCACCGCAGCCGACGCTCACCGGACGTCCTCCGTCACACCCAGCGCGCTGAGCAACCGCCCCCGATACTCGCCGCGTGCAGCCGCATCGCGATCGATCGCCAGATCGAGCCCGATCCGCCCGGACTCGAGAACAAGCACCCGATCGGCGAGCACGATCGCCTCGTCCACGTCATGCGTGACGAGCAGCACGGACGGCTGATGCCGCTTCCACAGCTCCCGCAGCAGACCGTGCATCTTGATCCGCGTGAGCGCGTCCAGCGCACCGAACGGTTCGTCGGCCAGAAGCAGTTCGGGCTCCCGGACCAACGACCGTGCCAGTGCGGCACGCTGGGCCTCGCCGCCGGACAACTCGTTGGGCCAGGCGCGCTCACGGCCCTTCAACCCCACCTCGGCGAGAGCCTCAAGGCCCTTTTCCCGCCCCTCGGTTCCCAGCAGTACGTTGTCCAGCACCCGCCGCCAGGGCAGCAGCCGCGAGTCCTGGAAGACCACCGACACCCGCTCGGGGGCGGAGAGTTGCCCGCTCCCGACCACCTCGTGGTCGAGACCCGCGACCGCCCGCAGCAGCGTGCTCTTGCCGGAGCCGCTGTGCCCGAGCAGGGCGACGAACTGCCCGGCGGGGATGTCGAGGTCGATGTCGTCGAGGACCTTGCGTCCGTCGAACGACCGGGTCAGGCCCCGGAGTCGGACGGCCGGCCGGGTCAGCTGCTCAGCGTGCGTCGCCATGACAGCACCCTCCGTTCGATGAGACGGACCGCGCTGTCGGAGGCCAGGCCGAAGATGCCGTAGACGACCAGGCCGACGAGGATGACGTCGCTCTGGCCGTAGTTCTGGGCCTGGAACATCATGTAGCCGAGTCCATTGGTGGCGTTGATCTGCTCCAGGACGACCAGGCCCAGCCAGGAGCCGGTCACACCGAGCCGGAGACCCACGAAGAATCCGGGCAGCGCGCCGGGGATGACGATCTGCCGGACGAAGGCGAACCTCGACAGGCCCTGGACCTCGGCGAGTTCGACGAAGCGGCTGTCGATGCCGGACAGCGCGGCATGCGTGTTGAGGTAGATCGGGATGTAGACGACGATGGCGATGATCGCGATCTTGAAGGTCTCGCCGATGCCCAGCCAGAGGATGAACAGCGGGATCAGACCGAGGGTCGGGATCGCCCGGTTGAGGTTCACCGTCCCGTCGATCAGCGCCTCGCCGACCCGGGTGAGCCCGGAGGCCAGGGCGAGGACGATGCCGGCGGCCAGCCCGATCGCGAAGCCGGACGCGGCCCGCTGCAGCGAGGTCAGGATGTCGTCCGGGAGCGTCCCCTCGGTCCACAGGTGGACGCCGGTCTTCAGCACGGTCCAGGGGGCCGGGATCGCGGCCGGGTCGAGCTGTCCGGCGGCGGAGGCGGCGGCCCACAGGGCGAGGAAGAGGACCGGACCGACGAGCCGGGAGGCGGGCAGGCGCTTGCCGGGGGAGAGCCGGCGGCGCCGGCGGACCTGGGCGGGCTCCTCGCCCACGGCGACAGGTAGGGCTGCGGTCGTGGTCACGGCGCTCACCTCCGGTACTCCGCAGCCACGGCCTTCGCCGCGATGCCCTCGAAGCGATGGTCGAAGAGCGAGCTCACGTCGAACTTCTTCACGAAGCCGCCCTCCGCGAGCAGATCCGCTGTCTCCTGCTCCCACTTGATCGCCTCGTCCCAACTCGGCGGAAACAGCGGCTTGTTGGCGAGCTTCGTGATCGCCTGCGCCTGGGCGAGGGTCAGGTTCTGCGTCTTGACGTAGAACTCCTCGTTCCAGATGTCGGGGTTCTCATACGCCCACACCTGGCCCTTGGCCCAGTACGGGATGTAGGCGGCGACCGCGGCGGCCTTCGCGGAGTCGTTGAGTACGGAGGTCGGCGCCCACAGGAGGTTGAGCAGGTCGACCACGGCCGTGTCGATGGTGTGGGCACCCTTGGACCCGTACTGCGAGAGATAGGCGGGCGCCTGGCTGTTGGCGAGCGGCGCGATGTCCACCTGGCCCGACTGGAGGGCGGTGAGGAACTGGTTGCTGGTCAGCGGGACGAGCTTGACGTCGTCGTACGCGAGCCCGGCCTCCTTCAACGCCCGCAGCAGTACGACACCTTGGGCCTGCCCCTGCGAGAAGGCGAGCTTCTTGCCCTGGAAGTCCGCTACCGACTGGATGTCACTGCCGGGCTTGGTGGCGAAGAGGTAGTTCGGCTTGCGGGTGATGTTGATCGCGACGATCTTCGCGTCGTAGCCCTGGTAGTGCGCCTGGATCGGCGGAATGCCCGCGTTGTTGGCGACGTCGAGGGAGCCCGCGCGGAAGGCGTTGATGACATCGGGACCGGCGCCGATGTTCGCCCAGCTCGACACCTTGAAGGGCAGGTCGCCCAACTTGCCCAGCTTGATCTGGAGTTGCTGGGTGTTGAGGTACGAGGAGATCTTCAGGCTCGTACCGGCCGGGACCTTGTCGGCCAGGGGAGCGGTCGAGGCGCCCGCGGTGTCGGCGGCCGCACTGCTGTCCGCGCAGCCGCTCAGTCCGGCGACACCGGCCGCGGCGCCGAGGATCGAGGAGAGGAACAGACGCCGGTCGATACCGGACGTGGACGTGCGGGAAAACGGCATGGGAGGACTCCCTGAATCAGCGCATGAAAAAATCACAGAGAAGGAAATTCACGCAGGGGGAATGAGCGCGTCACGCGGGGCAACGTGTCAGCAACAAAGGGCGCGACAGTACAGGTGCGGGCTCATGACCAGCATGTTCGCGGTCGTGCGGAACCCCTGTCAATATTCGGAGTTTCTGAATTAAATAGCCTCAGGTGAAGCGGCCAGCGGATCCCGGTACAGCACGTCGAGTGCCACCGAACCCCCTGCCATCGCGAGGACGGAATCCGGGAAACTCGTCGGAATGACGGAGGTCGCGCGATCCGCGCCGACCCCTTCGCGCAGCGCGCGCAGGCAGTCCTCCCGGTGCACGATCCCGACCTCGGTCACGACCACCGTCTCCGGATTCAGCACGTCGAGCAGCAGCCGCGCCGCCCGTCCGACGGCACCCGCCCGCTCCACCAGCAGCCGTACGGCCGCCGCGTCGCTCCCGGCCGCCGCAGTGACCACATGCATGGGGTTCGTGCCCTCGATGACGCCCGCCTCCCGCGCCCGCCGGCACAGCGTCCGCTCGCTCAACTCGGCCTGAAGGCAGCCGACTCGGCCGCAGTCGCAGGGTTCCGTGCCGCCCGGCACCGGCAGATGGGCGATCGCGCCCGCCTGGGAGCGCGGTCCGTGGTGCACCTCGTCGTTGGTCGCGAACGCCGCGTCCACCACATTGCCGACGAACAGATGCAGCACGCTCCGGCTGCCGCGCGCCCGCCCGAACAGCCGCTCCGCGTTGACCAACGCCCGTGCGTGCCCGTCCACATGGACCGGCAGCCCGGTGCGGGCGCCGATCACCTCCCGCACCGGCACCTCGCGCCAGCCCAGCAGCGGATGCTCGACGACGGTCCCGGAGTCCCGGTCCACCCAGCCGCCGGCCGAGAAACCGACGCCCAGGGGTCGGCAGTCCGGTGCCCTGTCGAGCAGGGCGGCGATCCCGTCGGCGGCGCGGGCCAGGACCAAAGAGGGATCGGTGGTGCTGTCGTGCTTCAACTGCCGCTCGGCGACCACCCGTCCACGCAGATCGAGCAGCGCGACCGTGGTGTACGGCACCGCCACATGGACTCCGCCGACCACGAACCGGGAGTTGTCCAGGTCGAGGGGCACGTGCGGGCGCCCGACCCCCTTGGACTGCCGGGGCGGCTCGGCCTCGCGGAGGAGACCGAGCCGGGTGAACCGGGTGCAGTAGTCGGTCACCGACGCCGGGGACAGTCCGGTCAGCCGGGAGATGGTGCTGCGGGCCACCGGGCCGTGCTCCAGCACGGACCGCAGGATGACGCTCGCGTTCGTCCGGCGCCGGTCGCTGTCGGCGGCGCGGGGGACGGGGGACATAAGAGGGGGTGCCGCGGTACGGGGCATGGGGATCATCCTCGGGAACGGTTCCGACACTGCGCCGTCTCGTGAAGGGAGGCGCGCCGGAGCCGCCTCACCCGGGGCGGCGACAGGTGGCCGTGCCCACGCGTCGCAGGTCGACATAGCGACGCGACGAGAAGTACCGGGACTGGGCTGCCATGGCTCGAAGGGTAGGGCAGGAGGGGTGAATCCTGCCAGACCACTAGGATTCATTTGGGGGGATCCCACAGTGCCGCCCGCGACCGGCCCGTATGGCGGGCCACTCCACCTCAGTGACCGGCATCACGCCGTACCGGGTGTAACCCACACCGTTTGTCTGGAGCCCACCAAACGGCCGTCGCACCCTTTGTCGAGCGCTGACGGTGATCGGCTCGAGGGCGCTGGGATAGCGTCACGATGTCCCTTGCCGCTCACATCCCCGCGGAGTCCCCATGGCAACCGCCGTCGCCCCCGCCCGCACCGGCCAGGTCCTCGCCGACCTGATCCCCGCCTCCCGTGTCCGGGACGTCGCGCTCGTCGTGGGCGGTGCCGCGCTCACCGGCCTCGCCGCCCAGATCGCGGTGCCCGTGCCGGCCTCCCCGGTGCCGGTGACCGGCCAGACCTTCGCCGCGCTGCTGGTCGGCACGACGCTCGGCGCGAGCCGCGGCTTCTACGCCCTCGCCCTGTACGCGCTCGCCGGTCTCGCCGGCGTGCCGTGGTTCGCGAGCGGCACCTCCGGCATCTCCGTCTCCTTCGGCTACATCCTCGGCATGATCCTCGCCTCCACGGTCGTGGGTGCCCTGGCCCGCCGCGGCGCCGACCGCTCGATGCTCCGCATGGCGGGCGCGATGCTGGTGGGCGAGGCGATCATCTACGCGATCGGCGTCCCGTACCTCGCCTTCGCCGCCGACATGACGACGTCCGCCGCGATCGCGGCCGGCCTCACCCCGTTCCTGATCGGCGACGCCCTGAAGGCGGCCCTGGCGATGGGCGTGCTGCCGACCGCCTGGAAGTTCGTCAACAAGCGCTGAGGCTGTAGTTGTTGCGGAAGAGGTTCGCCGGGTCGTACTGCGACTTCAGCCCGGCGAGCCTCTTCCGCGTTTCCGCGTCGTACAGCCCCTCGGTCCGTTCGCCGGCCCCGAAGGCGAAGTTGAGGGCCCGTCCGGTCGTCGTGGGCGCGAGCAGCGCGAAGGCCGGGTCCAGCAGCACCCGTGCCTTCTCCCGCTCACCCATGGTCAACAGCCGTACCAGGAAACGCCCTTCGCGATACGGCTCCGCTGCCGCCACGACCTGGCTCCAGCGGACGCCCGCCTGGACGCGGACCGTACGGGAGTCGGGGTCGACGGTCACCTGATCCATGCGCTTCGTCGTGATGAGCACGCCGCCCTCCATCGGGCCCGGCAGCCCGTGCCCGGTGGCCTGGACGCCGACCGGCAGATCCTTGGCGGCCGCGTACCGCACGGCGGTGATGACGTCGTCGGCCGAGGAGGCGGCGAAGACGGCCGCGGGGCGCAGAGCGAATCCGGTCTGGAATCCGGTGAGTTCCTCGTCGTGGTTCATGGGCCGCATGCTGGCGCCATAACCTGACAAGTTCCGGCAGGTTTTCTGCGGAGAAAAAAGGGGGTCGGGACAGCCCGGCCCCCTCCCTTCGCTCAGGCCTGGTCCCCCGGCCGCCGCTGCGACCACCACAGCCCGGCCACGCCCGCCGCCATCAGCGCGGCGCCTGCCGTCCCCAGCGGCAGCAGGTCACGGGCGGGACCGGTCTTCGGCAGCTCTTCCGCGTCGCCGCCCGGCGCCACCGGCTTGTTGTCGGTGCCGAGGAGGAGCGGGGTGGCCGGAGCGTTCGGCGACGGGTTCGTCGTACCGAACGGAACCGGGCCCTGCTGCCAGAACGTCTTCTTCCCGTCGCTGGTCTGCACCGGCAGGCAGATCTTTCCGGTCTTGCCGAGATCGAACGTCGCATCGACGTCGTACGACTTCGACTTACCGGCCGCGAGATTGTCGATGGGGCAGGTGAAACCGCTGTTCGAGCCCTCCGGCAGATCCTTTTCGTCAATCGGAGAGCAGCCTTGAACATTTTTGACCGTGAGGCCGTCGAAACCGACGACCCAAAGCCTGATCTTTCCGCTGTCCTTGGTCCCGTCGTTCTTCACGGTGGCCGTGATATCGGTCTCCTGCGAACTGTTGTTCACCGAGATCTTTTCCGGCAGCAGCGTGGTCAGCTTCACGCCCTCCGGTGCCGCGTCAACGGCCTTTCCCCCCTTGTCACTTCCGGGTCCCTGGTCATCCGCGCTGGCGGAGAAAGAAAGGATCATCACGGCCGAGAAAGATGCCGTGACCAGCGATCCAGTGATGGTCGTCGTGCGACGAGAACTCATGTTCGTCCCCCTTGGCTGCGCCTGAATTCGCAGTACTTGAAGAGGTACCACAAGATTTCTCCGCACTATGCTGGTACGGCTGGAAGTGTGACCATTGTGTTCCAGTCGGGGAAACGTTGAGGGGGTGCAGCGGATTGCCGGGGAATACGAGAAGCGGCGGAGTTCCAGGGCTTCTGGTGACGGGGCGCTATCGGTTGGTCGAGAGTATCGGCCAGGGGGGAATGGGGCGGGTGTGGCGAGCCGCCGACGAAATCCTCGACCGCCCGGTCGCCGTCAAGGAGATGCGCATAGACGGCCTCGACGCGGAGGACGCCCGCACACGCCGTGAACGGACCCTGCGCGAGGCCAGGGCCACGGCCCGCATCGACCATCCCAACGTCGTACGGGTCTACGACGTCGTGGACGAGGGCGAACGCCTGTGGATCGTCATGGAGTTGGTGGCCGGCCGCTCGCTCGAACGGATCATCGCGGAGGACGGCCCCCTCGGCCCGGCCGAGACCGCACGCCTCGGACTCGGCCTGGTGGAGGCGCTGCGTCAGGTGCACGCGCGCGGCGTCCTGCACCGGGACATCAAGCCGGGCAACGTCCTGGTGGAGGAGGGTAAGCGAGGCGGCCGACGGATCGTCCTGACGGACTTCGGCATCGCCGCGATCCAGGACGCCAAGGCGCTCACCATGGTCGGCATGCTGGTCGGCTCGCCCGACTACATGGCACCCGAGCGCGTCTCCGGCCGCCCACAGGGCCCGCCGTCCGACATCTGGTCGCTGGGCGCGACCCTGTGCGCGGCGTTGGGCGGCCGCTCCCCCTTCTCCCGCGACACGACACTGGCCACGTTGCACGCGGTGCTGTACGAGGAGCCCGAACTCCCGGCTTCCTCCGGTCCGTTGAGTGACGTCCTGGCCGCCCTGCTGGAGAAGGACCCGTCGGTCCGGCCGGGGTTGGAGGAGCTCGAGGGGTCCCTGAGCCCGATCGCGTTCCCGGCGCCGATGCCGACGATGCCGACTCTTCCGGTGGGTGGGGGAGAGGGTGCGGGGCCGGAGGGGGGAGTCGAGGAAGAGGAGCCGGTCGAGGGGCCTGAGTCCGGGAGTGAGCCCGAGACTCGGCTCGAGGCGGTGGCTCAGGACGAGAGGGAACGCGAAGCTCGGCTGGAGGGGACGGAGCAGGCGGCGCCGAGCGTGCCGGATGAGCCAGAGGCATCGGCCGAGCCTGAGGCACCGAGCACGCCGAGCGCGCCGAGCACGCCGAGCGCGCCGAGCACGCCGAGCACGCCGAGCGCGTCGGACGCGTCGAACGTGTCGGACGCGTCGAACGTGTCGGAGGAGACGCCTCCCCTCCCATGGACCCCGAACGAGTCACCCACTCCGGCCTACTTGGAGACCCGGACCGTGCGCACGGTGCGGGATCCCAGGCGGCGGGAGCCGGAACCCGCAGCAGCGCCGAACTCGGAGCCGGAGCGCGAGCCCGAACCCGTACGTGACACTCCCGTGGCCGCCCCCGCGGACGCCGTCCCGACCGGCATGGCCCCCGCGGACACAGCCTCCTCCGACCACACCTCCACCAGCACGGACCCTGCCGACAAGGCCCCGGCGGCAGCGGCGCCCGCCCCCGTGGCGGTCGCCCCAGAGGCCCCGTCACCCCCCGCCCGGCGCGAACCGTCCGAGGCCCCTGAACCGTTCCCCTCACCCCAACCC
>NZ_JOEY01000032.1 GCF_000718165.1 Streptomyces fulvoviolaceus
AGGGAAACGCCCGGTTACATTCCGAACCCGGAAGCTAAGCCTTACAGCGCCGATGGTACTGCAGGGGGGACCCTGTGGGAGAGTAGGACACCGCCGAACTCCTTTTAGAGCTCTGGCTCTTGGGCACGCAGCCCAAGAGCCAGAGCTTTTTTGCGTTGGGGTAAGGTCAGGGAGCATCGTAGGCACGTTTCCCACAGGAGGCTCCCGGGTGGAGGTCCAGGAGACCCGCGTCCAGACGGACCGGGTCCTCACCATCCCCAACATCCTCAGCATGGCGCGGCTCCTCGGAGTACCGCTCTTCCTGTGGCTGATCCTCAGGCCCGAGTTCGGGGGGCCGCAGAGTGACGGCTGGGCGCTCCTGGTGCTGCTTCTCAGCGGGATCAGTGACTACCTGGACGGCAAGCTCGCGCGGCGTTGGAACCAGATCAGCAACCTCGGCCGGCTTCTGGATCCCGCGGCCGACCGGCTCTACATTCTCTCGACTTTGCTCGGTCTCACCTGGCGCGAGATTCTGCCAATCTGGTTGACCGCTGCACTTCTTGCGCGAGAGCTGGTTCTGCTGGTGATGGTGGGCATCCTCAGGCGGCACGGCTATCCACCCCCGCAGGTGAACTTCCTCGGCAAGGCCGCCACGTTCAACCTGATGTACGCCTTCCCCCTGCTCCTGCTCAGTGACGGAACTGGATGGATCTCGTCACTCGCTGCTATTTTCGGATGGGCGTTCGCAGGATGGGGTACAACGCTGTACTGGTGGGCAGGAGTCCTCTACGTGGTACAAGTCCGCCGCCTGCTCCGTGCGGACTCCATGGCCGATTGAACTCGCCGATTGGTACGGCCGTAGCGGCTCGATGGCCCCCGGCGAAAAAGTGCGGGACAATCTGGACGGGTGAAGTCGGCTAGACCGTCGTCTCTTTAGAGGAGGACGCTTCCGACATGAAGGCCGTCGTGATGGCCGGAGGCGAAGGCACACGCCTTCGTCCCATGACCTCAAGCATGCCCAAGCCGCTCCTGCCGGTGGCCAACCGCCCGATCATGGAGCACGTTCTTCGGCTGCTCAAAAGGCATGGGCTCAACGAGACCGTCGTCACCGTCCAGTTTCTGGCCTCTCTGGTCAAGAACTACTTCGGTGACGGTGAAGAGCTTGGAATGGAGCTCAGCTATGCCAATGAGGAGAAGCCACTCGGTACCGCCGGAAGCGTCAAGAACGCCGAAGAGGCGTTGAAGGACGATGCTTTCCTTGTAATTTCCGGTGATGCCCTGACCGACTTCGATCTCACCGAGCTCATCAACTTCCACAAGGAAAAGGGTGCGTTGGTCACCGTCTGTCTGACGCGTGTGCCCAATCCGCTGGAATTCGGTATCACCATCGTCGACGAGGAAGGCAAGGTCGAGCGCTTCCTCGAGAAGCCGACCTGGGGCCAGGTCTTCTCGGACACCGTGAACACGGGTATCTACGTGATGGAGCCCGAGGTGTTCGACTATGTCGAGGCCGATGTCTCCGTCGACTGGTCCGGCGATGTCTTCCCGCAGTTGATGAAGGAAGGCAAGCCGATCTACGGCTATATCGCCGAGGGCTACTGGGAGGATGTCGGTACCCACGAGAGCTACGTGAAGGCGCAGGCCGACGTCCTGGAGGGAAAGGTCGACGTCGATCTCGACGGCTTCGAGATCTCTCCGGGCGTGTGGGTGGCGGAAGGCGCCGAGGTCCATCCCGACGCCGTTCTCCGTGGACCGCTCTACATCGGTGACTACGCCAAGGTCGAGGCCGGCGCTGAAATCCGCGAGCACACCGTCATCGGCTCGAACGTCGTCGTGAAGACCGGGGCCTTTCTGCACAAGGCTGTCGTGCACGACAACGTGTACGTCGGGCAGCACAGCAATCTGCGGGGCTGTGTCGTCGGAAAGAACACCGACATCATGCGCGCGGCTCGGATCGAGGACGGCGCCGTCATCGGTGACGAGTGCCTGATCGGTGAAGAGTCGATCGTGCAGGGCAACGTGCGGGTGTATCCGTTCAAGACCATCGAGGCCGGTGCGTTCGTCAACACCTCGGTGATCTGGGAGTCCAGGGGGCAGGCACACCTCTTCGGCGCTCGCGGTGTGTCCGGGATCCTGAACGTGGAGATCACGCCCGAGCTGGCCGTGCGTCTTGCCGGCGCCTACGCGACCACGCTCAAGAAGGGCTCGACCGTCACCACGGCCCGTGACCACTCCCGTGGTGCACGCGCACTCAAGCGGGCCGTGATCTCCGCGCTGCAGGCCAGTGCCATCGACGTACGCGACCTGGAAAACGTACCGCTGCCCGTGGCGCGGCAGCAGACCGCTCGCGGCAGTGCCGGCGGGATCATGATCCGGACCACGCCCGGGGTGCCGGATTCCGTGGACATCATGTTCTTCGACAGCCAGGGCGCCGACCTTTCGCAGGCCAGTCAGCGGAAGTTGGACCGGGTGTTCGCGCGGCAGGAGTACCGGCGGGCCTTCCCGGGCGAGATCGGGGATCTGCACTTCCCGGCCAGTGTCTTCGATTCGTACACCGGGTCGTTGTTGCGGAACGTCGATACGACGGGCATTTCCGAGTCGGGGCTCAAGGTCGTCGTCGACGCGTCGAACGGCAGTGCCGGTCTTGTGCTGCCCAGCCTGCTCGGCAAGCTCGGTGTGGACTCGCTGACCATCAATCCCGGTCTCGACGAGTCCAGGCCCACGGAGACCGCGGACACCCGGCGGTCGGGACTGGTGCGGCTGGGAGAGATCGTGGCGTCCGCGCGGGCCGCGTTCGGTGTGCGGTTCGACCCCGTGGGCGAGCGGCTGTCGCTGGTCGACGAGAAGGGGCGGATCGTCGAGGACGATCGCGCACTGCTCGTCATGCTCGACCTGGTCGCCGCGGAACGGCGCAGCGGCCGTGTGGCGCTGCCGGTGACCACCACGCGGATCGCCGAGCAGGTGGCGGCGTACCACGGCACACAGGTGGAGTGGACGACGACCTCGCCCGACGATCTGACACGGGTCGGACGTGACGACTCGACGATCTTCGGAGGCGACGGCAAGGCCGGTTTCATCATTCCGGAGTTCAGCGGCGTGTTCGACGGCGCGGCGGCCTTCGTGCGGTTGATCGGCCTGGTGGCGCGGACGCAGCTCACGCTCAGCCAGATCGATGCGCGCATTCCGCGGGCGCATGTCCTCAAGAGGGACCTGGCGACCCCGTGGGCCGTCAAGGGGCTTGTGATGCGGAGGGTCGTGGAAGAGGCCGGAGATCGCTTTGTCGACACGACCGACGGTGTACGGGTCGTGGAGACCGACGGGCGCTGGGTGATGGTTCTGCCCGATCCGGCCGAGGCGGTCACGCACCTGTGGGCGGAGGGGCCGGACGACGCGTCCGCGCAGGCTCTGCTCGACGAGTGGTCGGCGGTGGTGGACAGCGCCGGGCGCTGAACCACGCAGTACGCGCGCGTGCCGGACAGGCCCCCCCAAGGGGGCCTGTCCGGCACGCCGGTGGGGCCATTCGGAGGTAGTGGTCACGACGTGGGACGATGTGCGGCATGCCGCAGCAGCCCCCCGTTCGGAGCACCCCCACGCGCCCGTCGCGCCCGGACGCCTCCATGTCGCTGCTCACCAATGTCATGGACCACAGCCTCGACGACGGATACGCCGAGGCGGCCGAGCGGAAGAAGGCAGCGGGCACCGGCGGCATGCCCAGGACACTGCGGGCGAAGCTCGGTCTGGCAGCCGGCCTGGTGCTCGCCGCTCTGGTCGTGACCGTCGGGGCGGCACAGGCGCGAGTGGCCGCTCCTGTCGTCGCCAAGGAGCGCGAGGAGCTGATCGACCGCATCGACCGGGAGACCACGGCGGCGGACAAGCTCGAGAACAGCGTCGACAAGCTGCGCGACGACGTGAGTTCGCGGCAGCGTGAGGCGCTCAGGCAGAGCGGCGGCAGTGACCAGTCGGAGCTCGTGGGCATCCTCTCGGGCGCAGTGGAAGTACATGGTCCCGGTGTGAAGCTCGTCGTGAACGACGCCAAGGAAGCGTCGACGGGCGGCGGCGGAGACCCGCGTGAGACGTCGGGATTCTCCGACACCGGCCGGGTGCGCGACCGGGACATGCAACGTGTGGTCAACGGGCTGTGGGAGTCGGGTGCCGAGGCCGTCTCGGTCAACGGACAGCGGCTGACGGCCCTGTCGGCGATCAGGGCCGCCGGTGACGCGATACTGGTCGACAACAAGCCGCTGGTTCCGCCCTATACGGTGCTGGCGGTGGGGGACGGGCAGCGGCTGAGCACCAGGTTCCAGAACAGTGCCGACGGGCTGTATCTCAACGCCCTGCAGGAGAACTACGGAATCCGGACCAGTATTTCCGTGGAGGACGACCTCCGGCTGCCCGCCGCACCGAGTGTGATCGTACGTACAGCAGAGCCGAGAACTGAGAAGGGCACATCGTGATCGCCGTACTGGGCCTCGTCGTGGGAGTCGTGGCCGGACTGTTGGTCCGGCCTGAGGTTCCGGCGGTCGTCGAGCCTTATCTGCCGATCGCCGTGGTGGCGGCACTCGACGCTGTCTTCGGGGGCCTGCGGGCCATGCTCGACGGCATCTTCGACGACAAGGTCTTCGTCGTGTCGTTCCTGTCCAACGTGGTCGT
Source organism: Streptomyces fulvoviolaceus (assembly GCF_000718165.1). Lineage (GTDB taxonomy): Bacteria > Actinomycetota > Actinomycetes > Streptomycetales > Streptomycetaceae > Streptomyces > Streptomyces fulvoviolaceus. Next base: position 4,630 of record NZ_JOEY01000032.1, read on the forward strand.
GGCCGCGCTGATCGTCTTCCTGGGCGACAAGTTGGGCGTGGGCGCCCAGCTGTCCACCGGTGTCGTCGTCGTCCTCGGGATCCGTATCTTCTCGAATGCCGCGGCGATCCGTCGGCACGTGTTCCGGGCGTGAGGCCGATGAGCGACGAGGAAGAGACCCCCGGCAACAGGCTGCGCAAGGAACTGCCCGATGAGAGGCCCGCGGCGCCCCCCGCCGAGGAGGCCGCGGTCCCCGAGGCGGAGCCCGGGCTGACCGGTCGGCAGCGGTTGGTTCAGGGCCTGTGGCCGCCTCGGGTCACCAGGGCCCAACTCATCGTCGCCGTGCTGCTGTTCGGCCTGGGCTTCGGCCTGGCCGTCCAGGTGGCGTCGAACAGCGACAGCGACAGTGCCCTGCGTGGTGCGAGGCAGGAAGATCTCGTGCGCATCCTCGATGAACTGGATGACCGTACGCAGCGTCTTGAAGACGAGAAGCAGGGGCTCGAGAAGCAGCGCGACGAGCTGGAGAACAGCTCGGACCAGGCCGAGGAGGCCCGCAAGCAGACGGTCGAGAAGGAGAGGCAGCTCGGCATTCTGGCGGGCACGGTGGCTGCGCAGGGTCCCGGCATCACGATGACCATCGAGGACACGAAGGGGACGGTCGAGGCGGACATGCTGCTCGACGCGATCCAGGAGCTCCGCGCGGCCGGTGCGGAGGCGATCCAGGTGAACGGCGTGCGGGTCGTCGCCGGCACCTATCTGACGGATTCCGACAAGAGTGTCAGCGTCGACGGGAACAAGATCACCGCGCCCTATCGTTTCAAGGTCATCGGCAATCCGCAGGACCTCGAACCGGCGCTCAACATTCCTGGAGGCGTGGTGCAGACTCTTGAGAAGGAGCAGGCCACCGTTACCGTCGAGCGGTCGGACAAGATCGTCGTGGACGCCTTGCGAGCGGCGAAGCGGCCTGACTACGCTCGGTCGTCCTCCCAGTGAACCGGGGGTGCATGGGGGGCAACCGGCGAGGGCATGAGGTTGCGGGGGGTCGGCGCACCGAATGGGTGGTGCGTGGTGGAAACTGTCTGGTGGATACGGACGTTGTGAGGATGTCCGGGTCGACCGGTGTGTTCAATCAGGGTTCGTCCTGCCCCACGGGCGGGTCTGTTTCGGTCAAGGGGAATCGCCCGTGAAGTTGTTTGCGAAGTTGTTCGGCAAGAGCGCGCGAGAGGGCAGCGACAATGCGACCGCTCGCCATCGCGCACAGCCTGATGCGGAAGGCCAGCGCCCGCTGTTCCGGGACCAGGTCGCTGGTCCGGGCGGTGACATTTCCGGAGGTCAGGGCGCGCCGTCTGTTGACCCTGCCCAGTCCGGCGGCATAGGTTTCGGGCAACCGTCAACCTCAAGTACGGGTGGAGAGTTTTCCATGTCGGCCCTGGTGTGTACGAGGTGCGGTAACCGCAACGCGGAGAACAGCCGCTTCTGCTCGAACTGCGGCGCGCCGCTGCGGGCCGGGGCCACGCCCGAGCGTCCGTCCGAGACGACGTCCACGATCTCCATCTCCGGCCTCGAGGCCTACGACGCCGAGGTCACCGGCCAGACGCAGATGCCGGCGCTCTCTCCGGAGGCACAGGCGGCCGTCGACGCGCTGCCGCTGGGCTCCGCCCTGCTGGTCGTGCGCCGGGGCCCGAACTCGGGCAGCCGCTTCCTCCTGGACGGCGAGCTGACCACGGCCGGACGTCATCCGCAGAGCGACATCTTCCTCGACGATGTCACGGTCTCCCGTCGGCACGTGGAGTTCCGCCGCGGTCAGGACGGCTCGTTCACGGTGGCCGACGTGGGCAGTCTGAACGGCACGTATGTCAACCGTGAGCGGATCGACCAGGTCGCTCTGAACAACGGTGACGAGGTGCAGATCGGCAAGTACCGGCTGGTCTTCTACGCGAGCCAGCGGGGCTACTGACCCTCCCCCGGAGAAGGTCCATGCTTCAAACACCGAGCGGTGGTGCCGGGCACGGCACCACCGCCGCGGACAGTGGGCTGATGAGCATCGGCACGGTGCTGAACGTGCTGCGCGAGGAGTTCCCCGAAGTCACCATCTCCAAGATCCGCTTCCTGGAGTCGGAGGGGCTCATCGAGCCGCAGCGCACCCCCTCGGGATACCGCAAGTTCAGCCCGGAGGACGTCGAGCGGCTCGGCCACGTACTGAGAATGCAGCGGGACCACTATCTGCCGCTCAAGGTGATCCGTGAGCACCTGGACGCCATGGAGCGCGGCGAGGCCGTCGCGCTGCCCGCGGTGGGCCGTCAGCGGGACGGTGAGACGGCACTGGAGGTCTCCGACGGGCCCACTGCGGCCCGGATCGGACGGGACGAGCTGCTCGCCGCCGCCGAGATCGAGGCACCGGAGCTGGAGGAGTGGGAGTCGTACGGGCTGATCACTCCCCTTCCGGACGGGGCCTATGACGCGGAGGCGGTCACCGTGGCCGCGCTCGTGGTCGAGCTGGGGCGCTTCGGCATCGAGCCGCGGCACCTGCGGGCGATGAAGGCTGCCGCCGACCGTGAGGCGGGGCTGGTGGACCAGGTGGTGGCTCCGCTCAAGCGCCACCGCAACCCACAGACCAGGGCCCATGCGGAGGCCCGTACGAAGGAAATGGCGGGTCTCACGGTGAAGCTGCACGCGGCGCTCGTGCAGACGGCCCTCGGTGTGCGGCTGCCCTGAGGCGGGCCCGCCCGTGAGACAGGATCGGCGCCCCCGTTTCCGGCCCGACTACCCAAACGTCCCGGGCACGGCCTAGGGTTGCTGTGTGAACGAGCTCGATGTCGTAGGTGTCCGGGTCGAAATGCCCTCCAACCAACCGATCGTGCTCCTGCGTGAAGTGGGAGGCGACCGTTACCTCCCCATCTGGATCGGGCCGGGGGAGGCGACAGCGATCGCCTTCGCGCAGCAGGGCATGGCCCCCGCACGACCGCTGACCCACGACCTGTTCAAGGACGTGCTGGAAGCCGTCGGCCAGGAGCTCACCGAAGTGCGCATCACGGACCTGCGGGAGGGTGTCTTCTACGCGGAGCTGGTCTTCGCCAGCGGGGTCGAGGTGAGCGCGCGTCCGTCCGACGCCATAGCGCTGGCCCTGCGCACCGGGACGCCGATCTACGGCAGCGACGGAGTCCTCGACGACGCCGGCATCGCGATCCCGGACGAGCAGGAGGACGAGGTGGAGAAGTTCCGCGAGTTCCTCGACCAGATCTCGCCCGAGGACTTCGGCACCAGCAGTCAGTGAAAATGCCGGCATTTGCCAGCGGCGAGTGAGAGCGTCCTGCGGCCCGCTCCGAGCGCATTCGGCTAGCCTTTCCCCGCGGTTGGGTACGGGAAACCACTCCTAGGGTGATTATCACTCGGCGTGCCGAGTGTGGCGATCGTTGACGCACCCCTGGTGACTGCCTACCGTCGAGAAGGCAGGTCAAGGACGGAGGTCGGCGTGAGAAGCAGCGGCGACGGTACGGCTGGGGGTGCCCCGGGACGCAGTCTCGGGGACAGTGGTCCGTACCCGCTTCACGGCAGCGCGGCCGATCACGCTCCGCAGCGACCGGCGGCCGTGCCGAGCAGCGGAGGGGCGACGTCCATGGCGTCCGAGGAGATCGGCTATCGCGGCCCGACGGCGTGTGCGGCCGCCGGCATCACCTATCGGCAACTGGACTACTGGGCCCGCACCGGGCTCGTCGAGCCGAGTGTGCGGCCGGCCTACGGGTCGGGGACGCAGCGGCTGTACAGCTTCCGGGACGTCGTGGTCCTGAAGATCGTCAAGCGGTTCCTCGACACGGGTGTGTCGCTGCAGAACATCCGCACCGCGGTTCAGCACCTCAGGGAGCGCGGTTTCCGTGACCTGGAGCGCATGACGCTTATGAGTGATGGCGCCACGGTCTACGAGTGCACCTCGCCCGACGAGGTCCACGCACTGCTCCAGGGCGGCCAGGGCATCTTCGGGATCGCCGTGGGTGTCGTGTGGCGGGACGTCGAGAGCGCGCTGTCGCAGCTGCACGGGGAGCGGATCGACACAGGGGAGACCCTCGTCGGGAACAACCCCGCGGACGAGCTGGCGCGGCGGCGCAACCGGGCCGTCTGAGGGTCCGCTCAGGAGCCGTACCGGGGCATTGTCAGTGGCGTAGGGCAGCATCGGAGATGTGAGAACCGCGCCCACGATCCTGCATCTCGACATGGATGCCTTCTTCGCCTCGGCGGAGCAGGCGTCCAAGCCGAGCCTGCGAGGGAAGGCCGTCGTGGTGGGCGGGCTCGGGCCGCGCGGGGTGGTGGCCACCTCGTCCTACGAGGCTCGCGTGTTCGGTGTCCATTCGGCGATGCCCATGGCCCAGGCCCGGCGGCTGGCGCCGAACGCCGCGTACCTCGTGCCCCGCTTCGGGTTCTACCGGTCGATCAGCGAGCAGGTGATGGGGCTGCTGCGGGCGCTGTCGCCGCTGGTGGAGCCGCTGAGCCTGGACGAGGCGTTCGTGGACCTGGAGGCCGGGGAAGCGGCCTGGGACGAAGCGTCGGCGCGGCTGGCGGGGGCGAAGCTGCGCGCCGACATACGGGCGGTCACCGGGCTGACGGGGTCGGTGGGTCTCGCCGCCTGCAAGATGCTCGCGAAGATCGCCTCAGAGCAGGCCAAGCCCGACGGGCTGGTCGTGATCGAGCCGGGGACCGAGCGGGCCATGCTCGCGCCGATGTCGGTGCGGACGCTGCCGGGGGTCGGACCGGCGACCGGCGACCACCTGCGGAGGGCCGGGATCCACACGGTCGACGAGATCGCCGAGGCGGGCGAGGACGAGCTCGTGCGGCTGCTGGGGAACGCCCACGGGCACGCGCTGTACGCCATGGCGCTGGCGCACGACGAGCGGCCGGTGGTGGCCGAGCGGGAGACGAAGTCGGTCTCGGTCGAGGACACCTACGACGTGGACATCCACGACCGGATCCGGGTGGGGCTGGAGGTGCAGCGGCTGGCCGACCGGTGCGTGCAGCGGTTGCGGGGCGCCGGGCTGTCCGGGCGGACCATCGTGCTGAAGGTGCGCAGGTACGACTTCTCCACGCTGACCCGGTCCGAGACGCTGCGCGGGCCCACGGACGATCCGGCGGTGGTGCGGGAGGCGGCAGCCCGGCTGCTGGACTCGGTGGATACCACGGGCGGCGTACGGCTGCTCGGGGTCGGCGTCAGCGGGCTGGCCGACTACACGCAGGAGGACCTGTTCGCGCAGGCGGCGGGGGAGCTGGCCGAGCATCCGGTGGAGGAGGCGGCACACGCGCCCGCCGAGGAAGAGAAGGCGCCGGCCGAGCGGCGGTGGGTCGCGGGGCACGATGTACGGCATGCCGAGCACGGGCACGGGTGGGTGCAGGGCAGTGGGCTCGGGAGGGTCACCGTGCGGTTCGAGACGCCCGACTCGGAGCCGGGGCGGGTGCGGACCTTCCGGGTCGACGACCCGGACCTGGAGGCGGCCGATCCACTGCCGCTGGTGGCGCGAAGACCCGACGACCCGGAGGGGCCGCCGGCTCAGGCCTCGTCCGTGCCCGCCAGCTTCCCGAAGTCATGGTCCGGGAACGGCGGAGGAGGGGCCACATCGAGACCGTAGTGGTGGTAAAGCTGCAGTTCCTGCTCGGGGGAGAGGTGGCGGCCGACGCCGAAATCGGGGGCGTCCTTGATCAGGGCACGGTCGAAGGGGACGTGCAGGGTGCCCTCGACCAGTTCGCTGGGCTCCAGGGGCACGAAGGCGTCCCTGCTGAACAGGCCGGTGCGTATGGCCGCCCACTCCGGCACTCCGGTCGCGTCGTCGAGGTAGACCTCGTCGATGGTGCCGATCTTGGTGCCGTCGCGGTCGAATGCCTTGCGGCCGATCAGGTTGCGGGGATCGATGTCGGTCTGCACGGGACCCTCCACTTGGTCGCAACTCATCCGTAAGCACTACAAAAGAGCAGATTGGAGAAGGCGGCCACTCGAAGGCTCGGGTGTTGGGCTCGCTGGTAGGCTGACAGCGGCTGCTGACCCCGTGCGGGAGAGTCCTCCGGACACCATCCGGAGGCGCCGAAGGAGCAAATCCTCCCCAGAATCTCTCAGGCCCATGTACCGCACGGACGAGGTCACTCTGGAAAGCAGGGCGGGTGTCGATGGCTTCCGCTCTCACCGACGGTGAAAGCCGGGCACCTTCGGGCGGCCCGGTGAAGCTCTCAGGTTGAGATGACAGAGGGGGAGGCCGTCGGGGTACCCGTGCCGGGGTGCCCCTCGAAGGTCGCGTCAGACCAGGAGGCCTCCGCAATGACAGCCCACCGCATTCCGCTCGCCGAGCTCGAACAGGGAATCCCGTTCGAGCAGCGCCACATCGGGCCCGACCAGGAGGCGCGGGCCAAGATGCTCGCGCAGGTCGGCTACGGCTCACTGGACGAGCTCACCGCCGCCGCGGTCCCGGATGTGATCAAGAACGCCGACGCGCTGGACCTGCCGGGTGCGCGTACCGAGGCCGAGGTGCAGGCCGAGCTGCGTTCACTGGCCGACCGGAACCAGGTTCTCGACTCCATGATCGGGCTCGGGTACTACGGCACCTTCACCCCGCCCGTCATCCTGCGCAACGTCATGGAGAACCCGGCCTGGTACACGGCCTACACGCCGTACCAGCCGGAGATCTCGCAGGGCCGTCTCGAGGCGCTGCTGAACTTCCAGACCATGGTCGCCGAGCTGACCGGGCTGCCGACCTCCGGCGCCTCGCTGCTCGACGAGGGCACGGCCGCCGCCGAGGCCGTGGCGCTGTCCCGGCGGATGGGCAAGAACAAGAAGGGTCTGTTCCTCGTCGACGCGGACGCGCTGCCGCAGACCATCGCCGTGATCGAGACCCGGGCCGAGCCGGCGGGTGTGGAGGTCGTGGTCGCCGACCTCAGCGACGGGATTCCGGCCGAGGTCGCCGGGCGTGAGATCAACGGCGTTCTGATCCAGTACCCGGGTGCCTCCGGTGCCGTACGGGACATCAAGCCGCTCATCGACCAGGCGCACGAGCTCGGCGCGCTCGTGACCGTCGCCGCCGATCTGCTCGCGCTGACGCTGCTGAAGTCCCCGGGTGAACTCGGTGCGGACATCGCGGTCGGTACGACGCAGCGCTTCGGTGTGCCGATGGGCTTCGGTGGGCCGCACGCCGGATACATGGCCGTACACGAGAAGTTCGCGCGCAGCCTGCCCGGGCGGCTCGTGGGTGTGTCCGTGGACGCCGACGGGCACACGGCGTACCGGCTCGCGCTGCAGACGCGTGAGCAGCACATCCGCCGGGAGAAGGCGACCAGCAACATCTGCACCGCCCAGGTGCTGCTCGCCGTGATGGCCGGCATGTATGCCGTCTACCACGGGCCCGAGGGGCTGAAGGGCATCGCGCGGCGGACGCACCGGTACGCCACGATCCTCGCCGAGGGGCTCAAGGCCGGTGGCGTCGAGGTCGTGCACGGTGCCTACTTCGACACGTTGACTGCACGGGTGCCGGGCAAGGCCGCCGAGGTGGTCGGCGGCGCGCGGGAGAACGGGGTCAACCTGCACCTCGTGGACGCCGACCACGTGTCGATCGCCTGTGACGAGACCACCGCTCGGGCCCAACTGGGCGCCGTATGGAACGCGTTCGGGGTCGAGGGTGACATCGAGGCGCTCGACGCGGCGACCGGGGAGGCGCTGCCGGACGCGCTGCTGCGTGGCGACGAGTACCTGACGCACCCCGTCTTCCACCAGCACCGTTCCGAGACCGCGATGCTGCGGTACCTGCGCAGGCTGGCCGACCGTGACTACGCGCTCGACCGCGGCATGATCCCGCTGGGCTCCTGCACCATGAAGCTCAACGCGACCACGGAGATGGAGCCGGTCACCTGGCCCGAGTTCGGGCAGCTGCACCCCTTCGCGCCCGCCGAGCAGGCGCAGGGCTACCTCACGCTCATCCGTGAGCTGGAGGAGCGGCTCGCCGAGGTCACCGGGTACGACAACGTGTCGCTGCAGCCCAACGCCGGTTCGCAGGGCGAGTTGGCCGGGCTGCTCGCCGTACGCGGATACCACCGGGCCAACGGGGACGAGCAGCGGACTGTGTGTCTGATTCCCTCGTCCGCGCACGGGACCAACGCCGCCAGTGCCGTCATGGCCGGCATGAAGGTCGTCGTCGTGAAGACCGCCGAGGACGGCGAGATCGATGTCGAGGACCTGCGGGCGAAGATCGAGCAGTACCGCGACGAGCTGTCGGTGCTGATGATCACGTACCCGTCGACACATGGGGTGTTCGAGGAGCACGTCGCCGACATCTGCGCCCAGGTGCACGAGGCCGGCGGGCAGGTGTACGTCGACGGGGCCAACCTCAACGCCCTGGTGGGGCTGGCCAAGCCGGGGCACTTCGGCGGTGACGTCTCGCACCTGAACCTGCACAAGACCTTCTGCATTCCGCACGGCGGTGGCGGTCCGGGGGTTGGGCCTGTCGGTGTGCGTGCGCACCTCGCGCCGTATCTGCCGAACCACCCGCTGCAGCCCGCGGCCGGGCCCGAGACGGGTGTCGGGCCGATCTCGGCCGCGCCCTGGGGTTCCGCGGGGATCCTGCCGATCTCGTGGGCGTACGTGCGGCTCATGGGTGGCGAGGGGCTCAAGCGCGCCACGCAGGTGGCGGTGCTCTCCGCGAACTACATCGCCAAGCGGCTCGAGCCGCACTACCCGGTGCTCTACACCGGTCCGGGCGGGCTGGTCGCGCACGAGTGCATCATCGATCTGCGGCCGATCAGCAAGGCGACCGGGGTGAGCGTGGACGACATCGCCAAGCGGCTCATCGACTATGGGTTCCACGCGCCTACGATGTCGTTCCCCGTGGCCGGGACGCTGATGATCGAGCCGACCGAGTCGGAGGACCTGATCGAGCTCGACCGGTTCTGCGAGGCGATGATCGCGATTCGCGGGGAGGTCGAGAAGGTCGGCTCCGGTGCGTGGCCCGCCGACGACAACCCGCTGCGGAACGCGCCGCACACCGCTGCCGCGCTGGGCGGGGAGTGGGAGCACGCCTACACGCGTGAGGAGGCCGTCTTCCCGCCCGGTGTCTCGGTCGCGGACAAGTACTGGCCGCCGGTGCGCCGGATCGACCAGGCCTTCGGTGACCGGAACCTGGTGTGCTCGTGCCCGCCGTTGGACGCGTACGAGGACTGATCTGCCGCGTAGGGGCCCCGCTTCGGCGGGGCCCCTTTGTCTTATGCGGTTGTTCTACGCGGTCGCGAGTGAGACCTCGGTCGACTTGATCAGGGCGACGACCGGTGTGCCGGGTGACAGGGCGAGGTCGGTCGTGGCGTCCTTCGTGATCGCCGCGGTCAGGTCGCCGCCCTCGACGGCGACTTTCACCGCGGCCATGGCGCCGCCGGTGGCGATGTCCCGCACGGTGCCCGGGAGTTGGTTGCGGATGGAGAGGCCCTCGACGCGGCCGGTGGCGAGGGACACCTCCGTCGACTTCACCAGGGCCCGGACGGCCGAGCCCGGGGTGAGCGCGAGGTCCCTGACGGCCTCCAGGGTGATCGCCGCGGTGAGGTCCTGGCCGCCCGCGAGACGGATGCCGACGGAGGCCATCACCTCGCCGGGGGTGATGGTGGTGACGGTGCCGGGGAGCTGGTTGCGGATGCTCAGAGTCATGGGCATCAACTTAGGGCCGGGGGTGGCTTACGCCGGGTATGCGTGGGTCTGCGTCGCCTTCACCGTCGCCCAGACCGGTGCGCCCGGGTGCAGGTCGAGTTCGGCCGCGGCGACTGTGGTGAGGTCGGCGGCGAGGGGGAGTTCGCCGGTGAGGTCGGCGCGGATCTGGTCACCGTGGGTCTCCAGGCCGGCCACTTCGCAGTGCCAGAGGTTGCGGGCGCTGGAGCCGGTGGGGCGGTCCCGGTAGAGGGTCACCGCGGACGGGGGGAAGGCCACGAAGGCCGGGCCGGAGAGGTCCTCCGTGGTGGTGATGGCGGGGCCGGCGTCGAGGTGGACGGTGTGGTTCTCGGCCTGGCCGCGGTAGAGGTTCAGGCCTACCAGCTGGGCGATGTAGTCCGTGCGGGGGTGGCGGGCGATGTCGGAGGGGGTGCCTTCCTGGACCACGCGGCCGTGCTCCACGACGACCAGGCGGTCGGCGAGCACCATGGCGTCCAGGGGGTCGTGGGTGACGAGGACGGCCACCGCCTCGAACTCCGCGAGGTGACGGCGGAGTTGGGCCCGTACGTCGAGGCGGGTACGGGCGTCGAGGGCTGCGAGGGGTTCGTCGAGGAGCAGCAGTCGGGGGTGGGTGGCCAGGGCGCGGGCCAGGGCTACGCGCTGGGCCTGGCCGCCGGAGAGGCGCCGGGGCTTGGCGCCGGCGTGGGCGGTGAGGCCCATGCGGTCCAGCCACTTGGTGGCCTGTGCGCGGGCCTCTGCCTTGGTCGCGCCCTGGCAGCGGGGGCCGAACGCCACGTTGTCGAGGGCGGTGAGGTGGGGGAAGAGGAGGTAGTCCTGGAAGACGACGCCGACCGGGCGGGACTCGGGGGGTGTGCGGTCGAGGGTGGTGCCGTCCAGTTTCAGGTGGCCGTCGGTGAGGGGGGTGAGGCCGGCCAGGGCGCGTAGGGCTGTGGTTTTGCCGGCGCCGTTGGGGCCGAGCAGGGCTACTACGTCGCCGGGGGCGGCGGTGAGGGTGATGTCCAGGTGGAAGGTGCCGTGGTCTATGACCAGGTGGGCGTCCAGGCCTTCGCCGGGTGCGTCTTCTTTGGCGACGTCTTGGTCGGTCATGGGGTGTGTGTCCTTCGGCGCGGCTGCGGGTGCGGCTGCGGGTGCGTTGGGGGCACCCGGCCTTCGGCCGGGTTTGGGTTCTCACCCGCACCACCCGTACAACTTTCGTTGTCGGGTGCGGGTGGCCCCTGTGGGGAGTGAGCGCCATCGGCGGCTGCCGGTGCGTGGTCGCGGTGGGGGATGAGCCCCGGTGGCGGCCGGCGGTGGGCGGGCGCGGTGGCGTGTGCTCTCGCTGCTGTACGGCTGCCGTGCGTGGACTCGATCGTGTGGGATCCGTGTGTGGATGCAGCCGCACGGCGCACCCTCATGACGCCGTCATCCAGCGGTCCCGCAAGCCTGCCAGGACCGCGATCGAGACCGCCAGCAGGACCAGGCTGAGGGCGATTGCGGCTGCCGGGTCGTTCTGGAGGGCCAGGTAGACCGCGAGGGGCATGGTCTGGGTGCGGCCCGGGAAGTTGCCCGCGAAGGTGATAGTCGCGCCGAACTCGCCGAGGGCGCGGGCCCAGGCCAGGACGGAGCCTGCCGCGATGCCCGGGGCGATGAGGGGGAGGGTGACGCGGCGGAATGCCGTGAAGCGGGAGGCGCCCAGGGTGGTGGCCGCCTCCTCATAGCGGGGGTCGGCGGCGCGCAGCGTGCCCTCGACGCTGATGACGAGGAACGGCATCGCCACGAAGGTCTCCGCGAGGATCACGCCCGCCGTGGTGAAGGGGAGCGTGATGCCGAACCAGGAGTCCAGCCACTGGCCGACGAGGCCGTTGCGGCCGAGGGCGAGCAGCAGGGCGACGCCCCCGACCACCGGGGGCAGGACGAGGGGCAGAGTGACCAGGGCGCGGACCAGGCCGCGGCCGGGGAAGTCCGTGCGGGCCAGCAGCCAGGCCAGCGGGACGCCGATGACCAGGCTGAGGGCGGTTGCGGCCGTGGCGCACACCAGCGACAGGCGCAGGGCCTGCCATACCTCGGCGCTCGTCAGTTGATCGGGGAGGGTGCTCCACGGGGCTCGTACGAGCAGGGCGACCAGGGGCAGGAGGAGGAACGCCAGGCCTATCAGCGCGGGCAACAGCAGGGGCAGCGGAACCCCGCGGCGGTTCGTCCGGACGCGCCCGCGCCGCGGGCCGCCCTGGAGGGTGTCGGCCGCGGCGCCGGGCTTGTCGGTCGGGGTCACGGGTTGAGGAACCCGGCCTCGGTCAGGACCTTCTGGCCCTCGGTGGACTTCACCAGCTCGATGAACGCCTCGGCCGTCTCGGTGTTCTGAGCGTTCTTCAGCAGGGCGATCGGGTAGTCGTTGACGGCGTCGGCGGACTCGGGGAACTCCACGCCCTCGACCTTGTCACCGGCCGCTTGAACATCCGTCTTGTAGACGACTGCCGCATCGGCCTCCTTCAGCTCGACCTTGGTCAGGGCGGCCTTGACGTCCTGCTCGTAGGAGACCGGGGTGAGCTTGAGGCTGCTCGCCTCCAGGGCCGTCTGGGCGGCGGCGCCGCACGGCACCTCCTTGTCGCACAGCACGACCTTCAGGCCGGACCTGGTGAGGTCCTTGAGCGAGGAGATCTTGTCGGGGTTGCCCGGCAGGGTGGCGATCTCCAGCTGATTGCGGACGAAGGTGGCGGGCGTGCCGGAGGCGTCACCGGCGTCGGTGACGATCTTCATCGTCTTGGGGCTGGCAGAGGCGAACACGTCCGCGGGGGCGCCGCTCGTGATGCTGGCGGCGAGGGTGTCGCTGCCGCCGAAGCTGAAGGTGACCTTCGTGCCCGGGTGTTCCTTCTCGAACTCCTTGCCCAGCGTAGTGAAGCTCTCCTGGAGCGAGGCGGCGGCGAAGACGGTCACCGTGCCGGAGAGCTTCGGCGAGGCGGAGGACGAGGAGCCGGACTTGGCGGAACCGGAGTCCGAGTCGGAGGAGGAGCAGGCGGTCAGGGCGAGCAGGGCGGCTGCTCCCGCACCGGCCACCTGCAGCGTCCGGCGGGTTCGGTGCGCGGAACGGGTCATCACGGGTCCACTCCCTCTCACGTCAACGGGGAAGAGGCCGTCGGCCCTTTCCGATACGTCGATCATTCTGACGCATATGCAAGGCGTAAGTCTCCTGTGGCATCGCATGAGCCGGGGTAAGTGCTGGCAGGGGGCCGCATGTGCGTTCGTACGGGAGTGGTGGTCGCCGTGGGTCAGGTGCGGTCGATGTGGACGTTCGTCGACTTCACGCGGGCGGTGGCCTCCATGCCGACCTCCAGGCCCAGTTCCTCGACGGCCTCGCGGGTGAGCAGGGAGACGAGTCGGTGCGGGCCGGCCTGGATCTCGACCTGGGCCGCGACGTCGCCGAGTTTGATCGCGGTGACGATGCCGGCGAAGGCGTTGCGGACCGAGGTGTGCGGGGTGTCCTCCTCGGTGCTTCCGGCTTTGGCGAGTTCGACCGAGAACGCGGCCAGGGCCTGTCCGTCGATGACGCGGCGCCCGCTGTCGTCGCGGTGGGTCTCCACCCTGCCCGCGTCCGCCCAGCGGCGCGCGGTGTCGGGGCTCACGCCGAGCAGTCGTGCTGCCTGGCCGATCGTGTAGGACTGCATGCCGGTCACGATAGGGGTGCCGGAGGCGGTGGCGGGTATGGGGTTGGCCGTCGGGTGTGACGCGATATAGCGTCAGTTCGGTCGGAGAGACCTCGGGGAGGTCTCGGGGAGGGGTGACGGCATGCCCGATGGATCGTCGCAGGGGGACGGGTCGCTCGAACTGAGGGCTTCGCACGCGGACCGGGATCGCGTCGTGGACGTGCTGCGCATCGCCGCAGGCGACGGCCGACTGACCGCAGAGGAGCTCGATGAGCGTCTTGAAGTCGCGCTGTCCGCACGGACGTTGGACGAGCTCGCCGGCCTCACGGCGGACCTGCCGGCGGTGTCGGGCGGGGTCGTGGCCGAGGTCAAGGACGTCGTCCGGATCGAGCAACAGGGTGCTTCGGCGTCGCGGGGCGACGGCTGGGTCGTGCCGCGGCGGCTGGAGGTGGAGTCGTCCCTGGGTGATGTCACGCTCGACTTCACCCAGGCCGTCATCACCCATGACACCCTGCGCATCGACCTCGACATGCGGACCGGGACTCTGCGGCTGTTGACCCGGCCGGGCGTGGTGGTGGACACCGACTCCCTGGTGATCGACTTCGGCAGGGTGAAGAGGCGTCCGGTCGGCGACCCCGGCGTCCCGGTCGTCCTGCGCGTGGAGATCGGCGGCCGCCTGAGCTATGGCGAGGTCGTGGTGCGGCCGCCGCGGCGCGGGTTGTTCAGGAGATCCCCGAGGCCCTGAGTGCCGACCGGGCGGTCTCGTCGTCGATCTCGTGACCGAGTCGCCTGAGGACGTCCGTTCCCTGGCGCAGCGTGCCGAGGGCGACCGAGCGCCGTACGCCTGTGTCCACTTCATGCCACAGCAGCGGGTTCGCGACGAGCACGCGGGAGTCCAGTTCTAGCCGGTCGCCGAAGGCGTCCCGCAGGACCAAGTGCGAGGAGATGCCGTCGTATTGGCGTACGGCGACCAGCGCGTCCGTGCGTATCGTGCGGCGGCGTAGGGGACTGCGTACGGCGAGCCAGCCGGGGCCCGCGGTGACCTTCGGGGGCAGCAGGACGGCGAAGAGCGCCGCCGACAGGGCGAGCCAGAGCAGCGTGCGGGGTGGGGTCAGGGTGCCCGCGTCCCAGTCGAGGAGCAGGGTCAAGGCGGCGAAGGTGAGCGCGCAGCCCGTCGCGAACCGGGCGCTGCCACGCCAGTGGCGGTCACCGGTCGGGTTCGGCGGTCCGGTCCCTCGCATGAGCCGACGGTAGGCCGAGATGACGCCGCGGGCGCCCGCCGCTGACGGTCCTCTGAAGTCGTACGGCGGCATCTTGACGCGATGCTGACGACGCCGCCGATGCCTCGGTCGGCCGCCGTCCTCAGCCGGTGTGGACGCGTGGCCTGCGGGCGCGGTCCGGTTCCGCCTCGCGCAGGACCTCTCGGGTGACCGGGGCGACCTCGCCCTGGCCGAAGAGGAAGGCGGCCAGGGCGTTGGGGATGGAGGAGGACTCCAGGGTCAGGACGCGGTAGCGGCCGTGCAGGACCTCGCCGCGTACCGTCAGGCCGGCCTCGAACTCCGAGGGGTCGAGGACCGTGACTTCGACGAAGACGAAGTCCTCGCCGGCGAAGTCGTTGTCCTCGCGGATCTGCTCGATCTTCTCGCGGTACTCGGTCTTGTCCCGCTGGTCGGGCTCGTTGGCGATGAACCGGATCTTGCGGCTGGCCATGTCCCGGATGAAACGTTCCGCCATGTCGTCGAGCGTCACGCTGGTCACGCGGAGCTCGAAGGCGCGGGCCAGGCGGGAGAGGAGGGACACGAGGACGATGCCGGCGATGAAGCAGGCGCCGATCTTCACGCCGTCGGGGCGCTCGATGACGTTCACGACGGTCGTGTAGAGGAAGACCACCGAGATCACCGCGAAGGCGATGGTCCAGTTCCGCTGGCCTGCCTTGCGGGCCGCGATGGTCACCGCGATCGCTGCTGAGCTGATCAGCACCAGCACGCCGGTGGCGTAGGCGCCGCCCTGGGCGTCGACGTCCGCGTCGAAGATCCAGGTGACCAGGAAGGCGACCAGGGTGAAGACGATGACCATGGGGCGGACGGCGCGTGCCCAGTGCGGGGCCATGCCGTAGCGGGGCAGGTAGCGGGGCATCAGGTTGAGCAGGCCGGCCATCGCGGAGGCGCCGGCGAACCAGAGGATGGCGATCGTCGAGACGTCGTAGACCGTGCCGAAGGCGCTGCCCAGGTACTCGTGGGAGAGGAAGGCGAGGGCGCGTCCGTTGGCCTGGCCGCCCGACTCGAACTCCTTCTCCGGGATCAGGAGCGTGGTGATGAAGCTGGTGGCGATCAGGAAGCAGCTCATGATCACGGCGGCGGTGGTGAGCAGCTTCTTCGTGTCCCGGATCCGGCCGGTCGGCTTCTCCTCGGTGTCGCCCGGGTCGCCCTCGACGTGCGGCATGACGGCGACGCCGGTCTCGAAGCCGGAGAGGCCGAGCGCGAGCTTCGGGAAGACGATCAGGGCCACGCCGATCATCACGAAGACGTTGCCGTGCTCGGTGGTCAGGGCGCTCGACCAGTCGGTGATCACGTGGTCGGCGGTGATGACGTGCCACAGGCCGACGATCACGACGACGACGTTCAGAGCGAGGTAGATGCCCACGAGCACGACGGCGACGCCGATCGCCTCGAGGAAGCCCTTGAGGAACACCGCGCCGAGCAGGGCCACGAGGACCAGGGTGATCAGCATCTGTTTGTCGTGCAGGGCGCTGGTCAGGTGCGGGTTCTCGACGAGGTGGGTCGAGGCGTCGGCCGCGGAGAGCGTGATGGTGATCAGGAAGTCGGTGGCGGCGAAGCCGAGCAGGGTGAGGACGAACAGCTTGCCCTTCCAGAAGGACAGCAGCCGTTCCAGCATCGCGATCGAGCCCTCGCCGCGGGGGCTCTCCTCGGCCACCCGCCGGTACACGGGCAGGGCGCCGGCCAGGGTGACGATCACGAGCACGATGGTCGCGATGGGGGAGAGCAGGCCGGCCGCGAGGGCGGCGATGCCCGGCTGGTAGCCGAGGGTCGAGAAGTAGTCGACGCCGGTGAGGCACATGACCCGCCACCACCGCTGGCCCTTGTGGGCGGGCTCCGGTTCGGCGCGCGGTGCCTGATGGGCGGTGCCCTTGCCCATGTCGGAGAGGCCCTCCAGCATCCACGAGCGCAGGCGACTGGGCGGGGGATGTTCGGTGGTGGCCATCGGCGTGCTCCTGATGTGCGGCTCAGCGTGTGGTTCCGGCCATCACGCGGACGGCGGGACCAGCGTAAGCGGAGAGTGACGTCAGGGCCCATGGATGAAGGGGGTGCGGGCGTCAAGCTTCCGTTAAGACCTGCCGTGTCGATGTCGACGGCATGGCAAGAAGGGAGCCTGTGGGGCGGTTCGGCCCGGACCGGGTCGTATGGGGGAGGAGCCGGCATCCGTCAGGAGCGGACACCCAGTGTTATGGCGTGCGGTGCCTCCTCTGCCCGCAGAGGACGGTGACGCAGGCTTGGATCGAGGCTCGGTCGGGCTTGTCGGACGCCTGATCGGGTGTGTTCAGGTCGAGTTCGTCTACATCCCGCCCGAGGGTCTGCGCGGCCGCATGGCGCACGGCGACATCTACGCCCCGGAGAAGATCGACGGGGCCCTCGCCGGCTACTTCCGGCCCGGCGACCTGACCGCGCTGCGGCAGTCGGCGCTGCTGTGGACGGCCGACCGGGTCGACGAGGCACTCAACAGCTACCGGGCCGAGCACGCGATCGGCGCCGTGTGGGAGACGCGGGAGCGCGTCTTGGTTGCCCTGACCGGCGGGCCGGAGGGCGCCACGCTCATCCGGCGGGCCGCCCGCATCGCCGACCGGTCCGCGGGCGGCGACCTGCTCGCCGGGTGACGCCCCTCTCGTCGCCGTTAGAGACGCGTCAAAGGGCCGCGGAGCGCCGTAAGGGACCCGTCAACGGCCGTCGAATCCGGCCACCAGCGCTGTTTCCTCTAATCGTCCCTGTCCGGCCGAACCTCACTCCAGGAGCTCACGATGGCCGATCTGGCCTTCGTCGTCACCACGATCGCGCTCTTCGCGCTGGTGGTTCTCGTAGCCAAGGGGGTGACCAAGCTGTGACCGCCGAGAACATCGTCGGCCTCGTCGTGGCCGTCGCCCTGCTGGGCTATCTCGTCCTCGCCCTGATCTTCCCTGAGAGGTTCTGAGAGCAGCCATGGGTCCCGTACTCGCAGGCGTCCTGCAGCTGCTCGCCCTCATCGGCGCGCTGGCCCTCGCCTACATCCCCCTCGGCAACCACATGGCCAAGGTCTACTCCTCCGACAGGCACTGGCGTGTCGAGAAGTGGATCTACAAGGGCATCGGTGCCAACCCCGACACCGAGATGCGCTGGACCGCGTACCTGCGCGGCGTGCTCGCCTTCTCGGCGGCAGGGGTCCTCTTCCTCTATCTGCTCCAGCGGATACAGGGCGTCCTGCCCGGCTCGCTGGGCTTCTCCGCGATCGACCCGGACCAGGCGTTCAACACCGCGGTCTCCTTCGTCACCAACACCAACTGGCAGTCGTACTACGGCGAGCAGGCCATGGGCCACGTCGTGCAGACCGCCGGTCTGGCCGTGCAGAACTTCGTCTCCGCCGCGGTCGGCATCGCGGTCGCGGTGGCGCTCGTACGCGGGTTCGCCAGGTCCCGGACCGGTGAACTCGGCAACTTCTGGGCCGACATGGTGCGCGGGGTCACCCGCATCCTGCTGCCGCTGGCCTTCGTCGCGGCGGTCGTGCTGGTGGCCTGCGGTGCCATTCAGAACTTCTCCGGGATCCATGAAGTGGGTCAGTTCATGGGCGGCTCGCAGCAGTGGAACGGCGGTGCCGTCGCCTCGCAGGAGGCCATCAAGGAGATCGGCACCAACGGCGGCGGCTACTTCAACGCCAACTCCGCCCATCCGTTGGAGAATCCGACGCCGTTCACCAACCTCTTCGAGATCTTCCTGCTGCTGGTCATCCCGTTCGCCCTGACCCGCACCTTCGGGATCATGGTCGGCTCGGTGAAGCAGGGTTACGCGATCCTCGCGACCATGGGCACCATCTGGCTCGGCTTCGTCGCCCTGATGATGTGGACCGAGTTCGCCCACCACGGCCCGGCCTTCCAGCTCGCCGGCGGCGCCTACGAGGGCAAGGAGGTCCGGTTCGGCATCGGCGGTTCGTCGATCTTCGCCGTGTCCACGACCCTCACCTCGACCGGCGCGGTCGACTCCTTCCACTCCTCCTTCACCGGTCTCGGCGGCGGCATCACCATGCTCGGCATGATGCTGGGCGAGATCGCGCCCGGTGGTACCGGCTCCGGCCTCTACGGCATGCTGATCATGGCGATCATCGCGGTGTTCATCGCCGGTCTGATGGTCGGCCGTACGCCCGAGTACCTGGGCAAGAAGATCGGCACCCGTGAGATCAAGCTGGCGGCCTGCTACATCCTGATCACGCCGGCGCTGGTGCTGATCCTCGCCGCCGCGGCCATGGCACTGCCCACTCCGGGCAACTCGATGACCAACAGCGGGGCGCACGGCTTCTCCGAGATCCTGTACGCCTACACGTCCGCCGCCAACAACAACGGCTCGGCCTTCGCCGGTCTGAACGCGGACACGCAGTGGTTCAACACCACGCTGGGCATCGCGATGCTGCTCGGCCGCTTCCTGCCGATGGTGTTCGTGCTGGCGTTGGCCGGATCGCTCGGCGAGCAGAAGCCGGTGCCGGTCACGGCGGGCACCCTGCGCACCGAAAAGCCGCTGTTCACCGGGTTGTTGGTGGGCGCGATCCTCATCATCACCGGTCTGACGTACTTCCCGGCCCTGGCGTTGGGGCCGCTGGCCGAGGGGCTGGCGTCATGACCACTCGTACGGAAAGCGAAGAGATGTCCACAGGCACTCCGACCCGGGCGCCGCACAGCGATGTACCTCGGGTCCGTGCTGACCACGGTCTTCTCCTTCAAGGACCCGGGCGACTGGTTCGGCTGGGCGATCAGCGCCTGGCTGTGGCTGACCGTCGTCTTCGCCAACCTGGCGGAGGCCGTCGCCGAGGGCCGCGGCAAGGCGCAGGCGGACACCCTGCGCAAGGCCAAGACCGACACGGTGGCGCGGCGGCTGCTCGAGGACGGTGTCGAGGAGCAGGTGCCGGGCACCGAGCTGAAGATCGGTGACCTGGTCGTCTGCGAGGCCGGCGACATCATCCCCGGCGACGGTGACGTCGTGGAGGGCGTCGCGTCCGTGGACGAGTCGGCGATCACCGGCGAGTCGGCCCCGGTCATCCGGGAGTCCGGCGGCGACCGTTCGGCCGTCACCGGCGGTACGAAGGTCCTCTCCGACCGGATCGTCATCAAGATCACGACGAAGCCCGGCGAGACCTTCATCGACCGGATGATCAGCCTCGTCGAGGGCGCGGCCCGGCAGAAGACGCCGAACGAGATCGCGCTGAACATCCTGCTCGCGTCGCTGACGATCGTCTTCCTGCTGGCGGTGGCCACGCTGCCGCCGTTCGCGGACTACGCGGGCACGCACCTGACGATGGTCGTGCTGGTCGCCCTCCTGGTCTGCCTCATCCCCACCACCATCGGCGCCCTGCTCTCCGCGATCGGCATCGCGGGCATGGACCGCCTGGTCCAGCGCAACGTCCTGGCGATGTCGGGCCGCGCGGTCGAGGCCGCCGGTGACGTCTCCACGCTGCTGCTCGACAAGACCGGCACCATCACCCTCGGCAACCGCCAGGCCTCCGAGTTCGCGCCGGTGAACGGGACGACGGAGGCCGAGGTCGCCGACGCCGCCCAGCTGTCGTCGCTGGCCGACGAGACGCCGGAGGGCCGCTCCATCGTCGTACTGGCGAAGGAGAAGTACGGGCTGCGGGAGCGCGAGCTGGTCGGCGCCGAGTGGATCGCCTTCACCGCCCAGACCCGGATGTCGGGCGTGGATGTCGACGGACGCGGGATCCGTAAGGGTGCGGCCGGATCGGTCGTCGCCTGGGTGCGGGAGCGGGGCGGCGAAGTCGCGCCGGACGCACAGGAGTTGACCGACCGCATCGCGGAGGCGGGTGGCACTCCGCTGCTGGTGGCCGTCGAAGACACCGACGGAGCACGGGTGTTGGGCGTCATCCACCTCAAGGACGTCGTCAAGGAGGGCATGCGGGAGCGGTTCGACGAGCTGCGCCGCATGGGCATCAAGACCGTCATGATCACGGGTGACAACCCGTTGACGGCCAAGGCGATCGCCGAGGAGGCGGGCGTCGACGACTTCCTGGCGGAGGCCACTCCCGAGGACAAGATGGCCCTCATCAAGCGGGAGCAGGCGGGCGGCAAGCTCGTGGCGATGACCGGTGACGGCACGAACGACGCGCCCGCGCTCGCTCAGGCGGACGTCGGCGTGGCGATGAACACGGGTACGTCGGCCGCCAAGGAGGCCGGCAACATGGTCGACCTCGACTCGAACCCGACGAAGCTCATCGAGATCGTGGAGATCGGCAAGCAACTCCTCATCACCCGGGGCGCGTTGACGACGTTCTCCATCGCCAACGACGTCGCGAAGTACTTCGCGATCATCCCGGCGCTGTTCGCGGCGGTCTACCCGGGCCTGGACAGGCTCAACATCATGGGGCTGTCCTCGCCGGACTCCGCGATCCTGTCGGCGGTCATCTTCAACGCGCTGATCATCATCGCGCTCGTGCCGCTGTCCCTGAGGGGTGTGCAGTACCGACCGGTGAGCGCCGACAAGATGCTGCGGCGCAACCTCACGATCTACGGCATCGGCGGGCTGGTCGCGCCCTTCATCGGCATCAAGCTCATCGACCTGCTCATCTCCCTCATCCCCGGGATCGGCTGAAGGCCATGAACAACTCCGTATCGAACACCGTCCGGTTGCTCGGGGCGGGCCTGCGTGCGCTGCTGGTGTTGACCGTGCTCACAGGCGTCATCTATCCGCTCGCCGTCACAGGTGTGGCCCAGGCGCTGTTCAACAACAAGGCGAACGGCTCCGAGATCACGTACGAGGGCAAGGTCGTCGGTTCCTCGCTGATCGGTCAACAGGGCTACAGCCTGGACTACTTCCAGCCCCGGCCGGCCGACGGACTGGGCGAGAACTCGGTCAACACGCGGTACAAGCTGATCCTGTCCGGCGCCACCAACCGCTCCGGTGACAATCCCGAGCTCATCAAGTGGGTGAAGGAGGCCAAGGCCAAGGTCGTCAAGGAGAACTCCGCCGCGGGCTACACGGTCAAGCCGTCCCAGGTACCCGCCGACGCGGTCACCTCCTCCGGTTCCGGCCTCGACCCGGACATCTCCCCGCAGTACGCGGACATCCAGGTCCACCGGGTCGCCGAGCGCAACCATCTGTCCGTCGCGCAGGTGCAGAAGCTGGTCGACGACCACACCGAGGGGCGCACGCTCGGCTTCATCGGCGAGCCCCGGGTGAACGTGCTGGAACTCAACATCGCGCTCAAGGCACTCGTGGCCAAGAGCTGATGGCGTTACGCGACGCGAGGAGCGGGAGCCGACGGCGGGAGAAACCCTCCGGTACCGCCGGCTCCCGCCGCCATGACGCCGATGTTGCCGATGAAGCCGACGACATGAAAGGCGCACACCCATGACGCGGGTGCTGGTGGTGGAGGACGACCCGCAGCTTGTACGGGCCCTCGTGATCAACATGCAGGCGCGCCGGTACGGAGTGGACGCGGCCCCCGACGGGGCGACGGCCCTCCGCCTGGCGGCCGCCCGCCAACCCGACGTGGTGATACTCGACCTCGGCCTGCCCGACATGGACGGCGTCGACGTGATCAGGGCGCTGCGCGGCTGGAGCCGGGTGCCGATCTTGGTGCTGTCGGCCCGCCGGGCCTCCGACGAGAAGGTGGCGGCGCTGGACGCCGGGGCCGACGACTACGTCACCAAGCCGTTCAGCATGGACGAGCTCATGGCCCGGCTGCGGGCCGCGGTCCGCCGTACCGAGGAGAACCCGCTCGCCCCCGAGACGACGCGCGTGGAGACGGACGACTTCACGATCGACCTGCTCGCCAAGAAGGCCGTCCGCGGCACCCGCGACGTGCGCCTCACCCCGACGGAGTGGCACCTGCTGGAGATCCTGGTCACCAACCCGGGCCGGCTCGTCACACAGAAGTACCTGCTCCAGGAGGTCTGGGGGGTGTCCCAGAGCAACAAGACGAACTACCTGCGGGTCTACATGGCCCAACTGCGCCGCAAGTTGGAGGCGGACCCCTCGCACCCCCGCCATCTCATCACCGAACCCGGCATGGGTTACCGCTTCGAAGGGTGAACATGGCACGCGGCAGGCTTCGGATCCACCGCGGTGCGGCACCGGGCGTCGGCCAGACGTACGCGATGTTGTCCGAGGCGCACCGGCGGGTGGAACGCGGCACCGACTGCGTGGTCGCGTTCGTGGAGCACCACGGCCGGCCGCGCATCGAGGTGATGCCGCACGGCCTGGAGTAGATCGCGCACCCGGAACTGGCGTACCGGGACGCCGTCTTGGAGGAGATGGACATCGACGCCGTCCTCGCCCGGCGCCCCCAGGTGGCGCTCGTCGACGAGTTGCCGCACAGCACCATCCCCGGCTCGCGCAACGCCAAGCGGTGGCACGACGTGGAGGAGCTGCTGGCGGCGGGGATCGAGGTGATTTCGACCGTCGACATCCAGCTCTGGAGTCGCTGGGGGGGAACGAGCGGGCACGAGGCCCGTGAGCGGCGCGCCGCGAGTTCCCCGCCCGGCGGCCGCCAGGCCGGCACCGGCCACAACTCGGCGTTCCGCCGCCGGGTTTCGTCGGCGGCGCGGCACAGCGCGGTGAGGCTGCCCAGGGGCTCGCTCACCACCGGAGGCGTCCCGTGGCGGACACCCTCTGCGCCGAAGACCCCGAGCCCTCCGATCGGTTCCCGGCCGAACACCCCGGGCCGCACGGCCCGGCTCCTCCGCACCGCGGTCGACATTCTCGACGCCTGAAATCCGCGCGGTCCGCCGGGGCTGACACCGTTCCGGCATCCTCGTACAGTCCCCTTCGTAATGTTCGCCAACAAGACCGAATGTTTCGGACGGTTTCCCGGAGGGCTGACGCACATGCTGACCTACGACAATCCCGTCATCGGTGGCTTCCACCCCGACCCGAGCGTGTGCCGAGTGGGCGAGGACTACTACCTCGTCTGCTCCAGCTTCGAGTACTTTCCCGGCGTCCCGCTCTTCCACAGCAGGGACCTCGTGCACTGGCGGCAGATCGGCAACGTCCTGGACCGGCCGGGGCAGTTGGAGCTGCCGGACGACGTCCCGGCCTCCGCCGGCATCTACGCCCCCACCCTCCGGTATCACGACGGCCGCTTCTACATGATCACCACCACCGTCGGCGCCGGCGGCAACTTCCTCGTCACCAGCGAGCGGCCGGAGGGGCCGTGGTCCGACCCGGTGTGGATCGACCTGCCCGGGATCGACCCCGACCTGGCCTGGGACGAGGACGGTTCCTGCTGGTGTGCCGTCGCCGGGGTGCGGGTGGCGCGGATCGACCCGGCGACCGGGAAGGTCCTGGAGGGACCCCTTCCGGTGTGGTCCGGTACCGGGATGCAGCACCCGGAATCCCCGCACCTCCACCGCGTCGGCGACTGGTGGTACCTCATGCTGGCCGAGGGCGGCACCGCGCACGGCCACAGCGTGTCCGTCGCCCGCGCCCGTTCCCCGCGAGGCCCCTACGAACCGGCGCCGGCCAACCCGGTCCTCTCCCACCGCAGTACCGACCTGCCGATCCAGTCCACCGGCCACGCCGACCTGGTCCAGGCGGTCGACGGCACCTGGTGGATGGTGCTGCTGGGGACCCGTCCGCGGGGCTTCTTCCCGGAGTTCCATGTCCTGGGGCGGGAGACGTTCCTGACGCCGGTGGAGTGGGTGGACGGCTGGCCGCGGGTCGGCCCGGTGCAGCAGCGGCACCCGGCGCCGGCGGCCTGGCATCCCGTCGAACTCCCGCCGGACCGGGACGACTTCGACGCCGCGCACCTGGCGCCGTACTGGATCTCCCCGCGCAGCAGGCCCGACCGCTCCTGGTCGCTCGCCGAACGGCCCGGACACCTGACCCTGCACGCCACGGGCGACAGCCTCGACCGGCCGGGCCACACCTTCGTCGGGCGCCGCCAGCAGCACCCCGACTGCCGGATCGCGGCACGTCTGCAATCCGCAACAGGCCGCGCCGGCCTGTCCGTTCGCATGGACGAGGCCCACCACTACGACCTCGAGGTCGCCGGGGGAGAGGCGAGTGTGATCGCCCGGATCGGGCCGGTACGGCAGTGCCTCGCACGGCAGCCGGTCGCGCCCGGCCCCGTCACCCTGACCGTCGAGATCCGCACGCGGGACCTGGTGTCCCCGACCGGCGAGGACGCGCCCGGACTCCGCGCCGGGGGCCCTGACGTGCTCGCTCTCGGAATCGACGGCGTACCCCTGGCCGAACTCGACGGCCGCTACCTGTCCACGCAGGTCGCCGGCGGCTTCACCGGCCGGGTGATCGGCATGTACGTCACGGAGGGCAGCGCGTCCTTCGACTGGTTCGAGTACCTGCCCGCGGGCTCCTGAACGAGCCGCTTTCCGGAACAACTTGGGGGCGGATTCCCTCAACATTGCCCGCGTACAAGGGGTTGCCACCGTTTGGCAGCTGTCTCTAGGGTGCGGCAACAGCGAAGCTTTCTGGATCAACTCCGAAACTTTCGGTCCACAGGACGGCCAATGACGGCTCCGTCCCGTACCCAAGGAGCGCATCATGGGCGACCCGGCACTGTCCCGCCGCGGCTTTCTGGCGGCGTCCGCCGCGGCCGGTCTGGGCATGACGGCACTGAGCGGCTGCGGCGGCGACTCGGACGGAGAGTCGTCCGACGGGACGACCACCATCGAGTGGTGGAACATCTCGACCACCGAGCCGGCGAAGGGCGTCTGGGCCGGCCTCGCCAAGAAGTTCGAGGGCCAGAACCCCAAGGTGAAGATAAAGATCGTCCAGCTGGAGAACGACGCCTACAAGTCGAAGATGACGGCGCTGATCGCCTCCGGCAAGCTCCCCGACATCTTCCACACCTGGGGCGGCGGTGTCCTCAAGCAGCAGGTCGACGCGGGACTGGTCGAGGACCTCACCGACAAGACCAAGCCGTGGGCCGACGGCCTGCTGGAGGTCGCCAAGGAGCCGTACCTCCTCGACGACAAGGTCTACGGCATCCCGTTCGACATCGGCATGATCGGCTTCTGGTACAACAAGGCGCTCTTCAAGCAGGCCGGCATCAGCGAACCCCCCACCACCTGGGGCGCCTTCCTGGAGGCCGTGAGCAAGCTGAAGTCGAAGAAGATCACGCCCATCGCCCTGGCCGGCAAGGAGAAGTGGCCCGGCATGTACTACTGGGCCTACCTCGCGATGCGCACCGCCGGTGCCGAGGCCGTGCAGAAGGCCAGCGACGACAAGGACTTCACGGGCGCCGGGTTCGTGGAGGCCGGCGCGCACCTCAAGACCCTCGTCGACCTCCAGCCGTTCCAGAAGGGCTTCCTCAACGCCGCCTACTCCACCCCGACCGGCCAGGCGGCCGCCGTCGGCAACGGGAAGGCGGCCATGGAGCTCATGGGCCAGTGGGCCCCGGCCGTGCAGGCCGACTCCGGCAAGGGTCTCGGGGACGACCTCGGCTTCTTCCCGTTCCCCGCGGTCGAGGGCGGCAAGGGCGCCATCACCGAGGTGTTCGGCGGAGGCGGCGGGCACGCCCTGCGCCGAGGCGCCCCGCAGGCGGCCGTCGACTTCCTGAAGTTCTTCGCCTCCGAGGCCACCGACCTGGAACTGGTCAAGAAGACCGGCGTCATACCGGTGGTCCCGAACGCCGAGAGCGCCATCACCGACCCCAACATCAAGGCCGTACAGGCGCAGTTGAACGCCGCGACCGGCTTCCAGCTCTATCTCGACCAGGCGTACGCGCCCGCCGTCGGCCAGGAGGTCAACGACAGCGTGGCCGCGCTGATCGCCGGCTCCAAGTCTCCCGAGCAGGTCACCCAGTCGATCACGCAGATCGCGAAGGAAGAGCAGTAGACCGCGATGACCTCCACGTTCCTCGCAGACAAGCGGAGCGGTCAGGGCACCGATCTCCCGCCCCCGGAAAAGGTCAGGGCCCGGGGGCGGGCCCGGCGGCGCGTGCTGCACTGGCTCACCGCGGTCGCCTTCCAGGTGCCCGCCCTGGTGCTGTTCATCGGCCTGGTGATGCTGCCGATGGTGTTCGCGCTGTACGCCGCCTTCTTCCGCTGGGGCGGCTTCGGCATGCCCTCCGACTACGTCGGCACGGACAACTTCACCGACCTCTTCGACAACCCGGTCTTCCTGGGCGACCTGTGGCGCTGCCTCGTCCTGGTCGTGCTCTCCCTCGTGTTCCAGCTGCCGTTCGCGCTCGCCCTAGCGGTGGCGCTCAACCAGAAGCTGCGCGGCCGGGCCGTCTACCGGATGCTGTTCTTCGCGCCGTACGTCCTGTCCGAGGCGATCACAGGCGTGCTGTTCAGCATGGTCTTCGCCCCGGACGACGGGCTCGCCGACCACCTTCTGGGCGCCGTCGGGCTCGACGGCGTGGGCGGACTGTGGTTCGCCGATCCCTCGTACGTCATGGCGACGCTCTTCCTGGTCATGACGTGGAAGTACTTCGGCTTCCACATGATGCTCTACCTGGCCGGACTCCAGTCGATCCCGCGCGAGTTGACCGAGGCCGCGCTGATCGACGGCGCCAGCCCCTGGCAGCGCTTCCGCAACGTCACCCTGCCGCTGCTCGCGCCCACCCTGCGCATCAGCGTCTTCTTGGCCGTCATCGGGTCGATCCAGCTCTTCGACCTGGTGTGGGTGACCACCCAGGGCGGCCCCGACCATCACTCCGAGACCATGGCCGTGACCATGTTCCAGTACGGCTTCAAGCGCTACCAGGTCGGCTACGCCAGCGCGATCAGCGTGGTCATGTTCGGCATCTGCCTCGTCTTCGCCCTCGCCTACCAGCGGTTCGTGCTCCGCCGCGACCTCGAAGGGGCCACCACGACGATGAGGGGGGACGGCAAGTGACCGCCCGCAAGACCGCACGGACCCTGCCTCTGCACCTGATCCTCGTCGCCGTCGGCGCGGTGATGGTCCTCCCCCTGGTGTACGCCGTCCTGTCCGGCTTCAAGTCCACGGACGAGCTCTCCAGCAACCCCTTCGGCCTGCCGAAGCACTGGCTGACCGGCAACTACACCGACATCCTCGGCGGGAGCGACTTCTGGAAGCTGCTCGGCAACAGCACCCTGATCGCGATCGGTACGACCGTGCTCGTGGTCGCGGTGTCCGCGCTCGCCGCGTTCTCCTTCGCCCGGTTCGCCTTCCGGGGGCGGGAGGTGCTGTTCACCTTCTTCACGCTGGGGCTGATGTTCCCCTTCGCGGTGGCGGCCCTGCCGCTGTTCCTGCTGCTGCGCTCCCTGGAACTGCTGGACAACCCGCTGGGCGTGATCCTGCCGCAGGCCGCCTTCGGGCTGCCGATGACGATCATCATCCTGCGGGCCTTCTTCCGGGAGATCCCCGGTGAGCTGGAGGAGGCCGCCACCCTCGACGGGTGCAGTTCCTTCGGGTTCTTCTGGCGGGTGCTGCTGCCCATGGCGCGGCCCGCGCTCGGCACGGTCTCGGTGCTCGCCGTCGTCACCAGCTGGAACAACTTCATGCTCCCGCTGCTGGTGTTCACCGACAACACGTGGTGGACCCTCCCCATCGGCGTCCAGCAGTTCCAGGGCCAGTACTCGGCGGAGTACGCGCGCGTCTTCGCCTACCTCGTCCTGGCCATGGTCCCCGCCCTCGCCTTCTACTCGGTCGCCGAGCGCCAGCTCGTCGGCGGCCTCACCGCCGGCGCCACCAAGGGATGACCCGCGCCCGCGGACGTACGGCTCGCCCACACAACCGCACGTGAGGAGTCGCACCATGCGCAAGA
Organism: Streptomyces fulvoviolaceus; assembly: GCF_000718165.1. Taxonomy (GTDB): domain Bacteria; phylum Actinomycetota; class Actinomycetes; order Streptomycetales; family Streptomycetaceae; genus Streptomyces; species Streptomyces fulvoviolaceus. The sequence continues at coordinate 32,854 of NZ_JOEY01000032.1, forward strand.
ACCGTCTGAGACTCGCCGGCGCTCTCGCCGCCGTCCTGGTCGCCGCGGGGGTCGCCACCGGCCCCACCGCCCAGGCAGGGCAGCAGCAGCCCACCCTCGCCGACCTCGCCCAGCGCCACGGCCGCTACTTCGGCAGCGCCACCGACAACCCGGAGCTCGTCGACGAGCCGTACAAGGCCATCCTCGGCAGCGAGTTCGACCAGATCACGCCGGGCAACGGCATGAAGTGGTACGCCACCGAGCCCCAGCAGGGCGTCTTCGACTGGACCAACGGCGACGAGATCGTCAACCTCGCCCGGGCCAACCACCAGAAGGTGCGCGGGCACACGCTCGTCTGGCACAGCCAGCTGCCCGGCTGGCTCACGAGCGGCACCTGGACGGCCGACGAGCTGAGGGCCGTACTGAAGAACCACATCCAGACCGAGGTACGGCACTACCGGGGCAAGGTCTTCGCCTGGGACGTCGTCAACGAGGCCTTCAACGAGGACGGCACCTACCGCGAGACGATCTTCTACAACACGCTCGGCCCCGGCTACATCGCCGACGCCCTGCGCTGGGCCCGCCAGGCCGACCCGAAGGTCAAGCTCTACCTCAACGACTACAACATCGAGGCCGTCGGCCCGAAGAGCGATGCCTACTACAACCTGGCCAAGGAGCTGAAGGCGCAGGGCGTCCCGCTCGACGGCATCGGCCTCCAGGCCCACCTGGCACTCCAGTACGGCTATCCGACCACCCTGGAGGACAACCTCCGCCGCTTCTCCAAGCTCGGCCTCGACACCTCGCTCACCGAGGTCGACATCCGGATGATCCTGCCCGCGACCGAGGAGAAACTGGCCCAACAGGCCGAGTGGTACGGCGACTTGACCGAGGCATGCCTCGCGGTGCGCCGGTGCGTCGGAATCACGGTCTGGGACTACACCGACAAGTACTCGTGGATCCCGGCGTTCTTCGAGGGGCAGGGTGCCGCGCTGCCCTGGGACGAGGAGCTTCAGCCGAAGCCGGCGTACTACGCGATCCGGGAAGCGCTCAAGTAGCGCTCATCGAGTGGCTGGTGGTGCGGTGCTCGACCGCACCACCAGTTCCGTGCCCAGCTCCACGCGCGGCGAGTCGGGCTGTTCGTCGCGGGCCAGCCGGAGCACCGTACGGACGGCGAGCTTGCCCATGTCGGCGAGCGGCTGGCGCACGGTGGTGAGTGGCGGAGCCGACCAGCGGACTTCCGGAAGGTCGTCGAAACCCACCAGGCTCAGGTCCTCCGGCACCCTGAGACCGCGTCGCCTGAGCGCCTCGATCGCGCCGAGGGCCATCTGGTCGCTGGCCGCGAACACGGCGGTCGGCGGTTCGGGCAGGTCCAGGAGCGCGTTGCAGCCGTCGAACCCCGACTCGGGGTGGAAGTCGCCGGGGACGACCAGGGAGTCGTCGACCGTGAGGCCGGCGCCCTCCAGGGCAGCGCGGTAGCCGTCGAAACGGGCCCGGGAGCACAGCAGTCGGGGTGGCCCGGCGATGAGGCCGATCCTGCGGTGGCCCAGCGACAGCAGGTGCTCGGTGGCCGCGAGGCCGCCCGCCCAGTTGGCGGCGCCGATGGTGGGGGCGTCGAGGGCGGGGGAGCCGGCCGGGTCGACGACCACCAACGGGACGCCGAGGACACGCAGTTCGTCGTGGAGGACCGGTTCCAGGTCCGAGGTGACGAGGATGACCCCGTCGGAGGCCCGGGCGCGCAGGTTGCGCATCCATTCGCGGGCGTCGCCGGAGCGTCCGTGGATCGCGGAGACCACGGTGCCGACGCCGGCCGCGTGGGCGACCTCCTCGACACCCCGGATGATCTCCACCGCCCAGGGGCTGTCGAGGTCGTTGAAGACCAGGTCGAGCAGCGCGGCGCGGGTGCCGGGGGCCGCGGGGCGCTTGCGGTAGCCGTGTCGTTGCAGCAGGTCCTCGACCCTGGCCCGGGTCCGCGGCGACACGTCGGACCGGCCGTTGACGACCCGCGACACGGTCGGCACCGAGACCCCGGCCTGCCGGGCGATCTCCGTGATGGTGACCTTGCTGCGGGTCTCCTCTGCTGTCACTTCCCCCACCTCCGTCGACGGTCCTACCGCACCGGACCCCTCTCCGAAACTTCCAGGAGTCTTCCGGAAAACCAGTGGCCCTGGGAAGAGGCCGACGCGGGGAACGGCGTGTGGCTCAAGGTGCTACAGGGAGTGACCGCCCCCGGACATGCGTCGGGGCCGGTGCGCAGTCGTCGCTGCGAGCCGGCCCCTCGTGTACCCGGGCGGTGGGTCGAGCCGCGCCCGGTGCCGCTCAGGCGGCCGTCATCACCTGCACGAGCGGGCGGTGCGGGGCGATGATCTGGCCGTCGGGCAGGAGCTCACCGGTGTCCTCGAAGAGCAGAACGCCGTTGCACAGCAGGCTCCATCCCTGTTCCGGGTGGGCCGCCAGAAGTCGGGCGGATTCCCGGTCGGCGGAGTCGGCTGTCGGACACGGTGGCTGGTGCTGGCACATTGATGGGATCTTTCGCTCTGTCGTGAGTTGTGAGATGGCTGTCGTGTCTGTCCCGCGGCTTGAAGCGTTGTTCATGGCCGCCCCCCGTTGTGATAAGTCGGTCCGAACCCAGTGTTGCCCCACGGGCGTCAATCCGCAGGGATTTAGCAGCACCGCTTCTCACAGGTTGATGACGCGTCACCCGCCCGGACGGTTCATCTCAACTGGACTGTCACTTCGGGTGGTTCGCGGTGGCCGGATGGGGCTAGTTCGTTCGGGGAGCAGGGCACGGATTGGCTCGTACGAGCCATAAAGCGCTCGTACGAGCGAATGGAGTTCTCGAAATCTCAGCATGAGCCTAATGAAGCCGGAAACGGCGTCGTACCCCGCTACCCGGAATTCGGGGCGGGGTACGAGAGGCGACGCGACGTGGGATCTCAGGCGGGCGAGCCGAGCAGCGGTGCGGGAGTCACCCGATGGGTCAGTACCGGGAGCAGTTCGGCGACCCGGTGCGGGCGGTGGGCGGCGATGCCGGGCGGTGCCGGCGCCAGCGGGACGAGCAGGTCGGTGGCGGCGGGGTGGCCGGAGGCGCCGTCCGAGGTGCAGTCGCCGTGCAGCCAGAGCGTGAGCATGTAGAGGCCCGGGACCGACAGCAGACGGGGCTGGTAGGGCTGTTTCATGTTCTCCGCGTGGCGCAGCGCACGCTCGGTCGACGCGATGTACGGGCCCTCGAAGAAGTGCGAGAACGCCCAGCCGTCGGGGGTCAGCATGGTCTCGGCCGCGGCCACCGCGCGGTCGCCGCAGCGGATCAGGAAACGCCACCCGGCCAGCCGGGTGGCGGAGGTGCCCGCGGGCGTGATCTCGTCCAGTACGTGTACGGGCAGCGGGAGTTCGGGCGTGGCGGGTCCCTGGGCGCGCAACAGGGAGGGTGTTCGGGCCTCGCGGACCGCGGTGGGTGAACCGAGCGCAGTCAGGACGGAGCGAAGGGCGGGCGTGGGAGCCGGGGGTACATGCAGCGGCATGGTGGGTCGCCTCTCATTCGACAGGCACGGTGGCGCGAGGGCGGGGCGGGGGCGGACGGCGCTGTCAGCTCACGGGGTCAGAGAGGCGGGGGTCGGGTCCGGTGGCGCGAGGTACGGGTGAGATCTGCCGTACGTCACCTGACGGCTGGATCCAGGACCGCGAGCGCCACCCCTCTGGCTTGTTCGCGGAGTTTATACGACATGTGTTCAGACAGTGTTTCGTCTAGCCGTTTCTCATGAGTCGGGCAAGGGTCCATTCGGTCGGCGATTCGTGGGAATCATCCCGATTCCGAGCGGGGTGTGCGGCGATGACCTCGAAAAATGCCACGCAGGCGGTCGGCCAATTCTCGTCGGCGTTTTTCACGAGTTCCCCGGGGCACTCGAAACTGCACCGGGCCCCATGCCCCGTGAATGTGCCTCCGGTCACGTCCGACAGAGTAGCGGGCACCGGACCGGAGCGGGACGTTATCGATCGTCCCGGCTGGGCATCATCCCACCTGACCCGGGACGCCAGGGCCGGATCCGGGGGCCGGACAGGCCCTGTGGTCCGCCCATCCGAGGAGGGACGCTTCGATGGGGGAGAAGGTCGTGGCAGGTCGGTTCGATCTGTCCGATCGCCAGCGCTACCGCGACAAGCTCCGGCAGTGCCTGGCGGGACTGGAGCGGCTGCTGGCGGAGCAGCGGTTCGATCGGCCGAAGAACCTCATGGGGGTGGAGATCGAATTGAATCTCGTCGGCACCGACGGGATGCCGAGAATGCTGAATGCGCAAGTACTCGAGCGCATCGCAAGTCGAGATTTCCAAACAGAACTCGCCATGTTCAACCTGGAAGTCAACATAGCCCCACACCGATTGGGCGGGCGGGTATTCGACCGGCTCGCCGAGGAACTCCGCACCTCGCTGGCATATGCCCATCGAAAGGCGGGCGAGCTCGACGCCGGAATCCTGATGATCGGCATTCTGCCGACCCTCGACCGGGACGACCTGGTCTCCTCCAACCTCTCCGACGTCGACCGCTACACCCTGCTCAACGACCAGATCGTGGCCGCCCGTGGCGAGGACTTCCTCCTCGACATCGCCGGCGTGGAGCGCCTCACCTGCACCTCGAAGTCGATAGCCCCGGAGGCCGCCTGCACCTCGGTGCAGCTGCACCTCCAGGTGACCCCGGCCCGCTTCGCCGACGTGTGGAACGCCGCCCAGGCCGTCGCCGCCGCCCAGGTCGCCGTGGGCGCCAACTCGCCCTTCCTGTTCGGCCGCGAGCTGTGGTCCGAGTCCAGGCCCCCGCTGTTCCAGCAGTCCACCGACACCCGCCCGCCCGAACTCCAGGCCCAGGGAGTGCGGCCCCGCACCTGGTTCGGCGAGCGGTGGATCTCCTCGGCGTACGACCTCTTCGAGGAGAACGCGCGCTACTACCCGGCCCTCCTGCCGATCTGCGACGACGAGGATCCGCTGGAGGTCCTCGACGAGGGCGGCGTCCCCAAACTCGCCGAACTCGTCCTGCACAACGGCACGGTGTACCGCTGGAACCGCCCGGTGTACGGCATCGCCGACGGCGTCCCGCACCTGCGCGTCGAGAACCGCGTGCTGCCCGCCGGCCCCACCGTCACCGACGTCATCGCCAACGCGGCCTTCTACTACGGCCTGGTCCGCGCCCTCGCCGAGGAGCCGCGGCCGGTGTGGACCCGGCTGCCGTTCGCGGCGGCCGCCGCCAACTTCGACGCCGCCTGCCGCCACGGCATCGACGCCCGCTTCACCTGGCCCCGGCGCGGCCGGTACGGCGGCACGACCGAGGTCGACGCCGTGAGCCTCGTACGCGACGAACTGCTGCCGCTCGCCGAGGCCGGGCTCCAGGCATGGGGCGTCGAGGCCGCCGACCGGGACCTGTACCTCGGGGTGATCGAGGAGCGGTGCCGGCGCCGGGCCAACGGCGCGTCCTGGCAGGCCGCCACCTTCCACCGGGCCCTGGAGTCGGGGCTCTCGCGGGAGGCGGCACTGGCCGCCACGACCCGGCGCTACAGCGAGCTGATGCACCAGGGCGAGCCGGTGCACACCTGGCCGGTGGGACTGCCGGAACCGGTGCCGCTGGGGTGAACCGATGGGTCAGCCCTGGTTGCCCTGCGCTCCCGCCGCCACGATCGCCTTGAGGATGACCGTGTGGATCTGCGCCGGGTCGTTGACCTGCTGGCCGGAGCCGCCGGTCGCCCGCGCGATCTGCTCGGCCTCCGCCTTGTCGGCGTCGGGGCCCACGGCGATCACGATGAGCGGCACGGGGCGTTCGGGGTTGGTGAGCTTCTCCAGCTGACTGATCAGGGCCGAACGCGAGATGCTGCCCGGGTCCTGGTTGACGCCGTCGGTCAGGACGACCAGCGCGTTGAACTTGCCCTCGGCGTAGGAGGACGTGGCCGCCTTGTACGCGGCGAGGGTGGTGTCGTACAGGCCGGTGGCGCCGTTCGGGACCGGCTCGAGGCTGCCGAACGCCGCCGACAGGCGGTCCCGCTGGGTGCCGTCGCTCGTGCTGTCGCCGAGTCGTTCGGTCGGCACGAGGACGCGGTAGTCCTTGTCGCCGTCCAGCTCGGTGGAGAACTCCCACAGGCCGATCTGGTCCTCCTGCGTGAACGTGGCCAGGGCCTGCAGGAGCGAGGCCTTGGTGACGTCCATCCGGGACCGGCCGGTGCCCGGCACGGACTCCGACATGGAGGAGGAGGCGTCCACGACCGTGGTGATCCGCGCGCTCTGCACTGTGATCGTCCAGGTGCCGAGGGCCTCCTGGAGCGAGGCCGCCGAGGCGGGTTCGACGGCGGCGTCCGTGTACGGCTGCGGGTTCTTGCCGCCGGCCTTGGCGACCAGCGTGCGCGACACCTGCTCGTCGGAGGTTCTGAACCCCTGGTCCGTCAGCAGCTGTTGCTGCTCCGGCCGGCCGAGGAAGGTCATGAACCGGATCGCGGCCCGGCTCTCGTCGGTCGTGAGCTTCTGCTCGTCGACGAGGGCGTACGGGTAGTCGAGTCGCGGTGAGCCGTCCTTCGGATAGAAGAAGTCCAGGCTGCCCCCGCCGTCGGCCGACGAGTTGTACGCGAAGGCCGCCTGTTCGGAAAGGATCAGTGCCTGATTGCGCTTCGGATTGCCCTGCTCCGTGCCCGAGGAGTCGCGCGGCAGCGTGTCCAGCACCTGGGTGTCGCTGTCCGAGGTGCGCTGCGAGAGCGTCTTCATCATGGCCGCGGCCTGCGTGTCCCCGCCCTCGACCTGACCTGCGGCGCTGGTGAGCTGGGTGAGGGCGAGCAGCCCGGTCGCGCTGCGCGCGGGATCGGCCGCACCGAGCTTGAGGGAGTCGCCCTGCAGGGCCGCGCCGGCCAGTTCGATCCAGTTGTACGTCTTGTTCGGCCAGCCCAGCGACTTCGCTGCCTTGGGCACCATCGCCATCCCGAGCGGGGTGGAGGCGATGGTGCCGACCCGGGCCACCTCCGTCGCGCCGGCGTCCTCGGAGATCTGGTCCACCCACACCTTGGAGTCCGGCACCCAGACCTGCGCGTCCGGCTTCTTCCCGGCCATGAGGGTGTCCCTGACCTTGTACGACTCGTGCCCGGTCACCGTGACGTCGAGGCAGCGGCCGTCGGAGGTGAGGTTCTGGTCGTGGGCCCGCTTCGCCGCGGTCTCCAGGGCCGGAGCCATGTCCGGGGAGGCGGCGACCTTCAGCCGCACCGGGTCGTCCTGGCAGGAGGAGCCGAAGGAGAGCAGTCCGCCCTGGACGGCGGCCGCGGTACCGCCGGCGACGGCGAGGACGAGCACCGTCGCGACGGCCACGGTGCGGCGGCGCGCGCGTGGACGGGGGTCGCTGCCGCCCGCCCCATACTGATCGGGCAAGCTGTGACGTCCCATGACGGTGGAGCCCCTCCCTGTCGACGCTCGTGCCGGAACGCGGCCGTATATGGCAGGAAAAGGGGAGGTACGCCCCGTACGGCGTCCGTCCCCCCGACGGCCTGTCGCGCACGATCTTCGTAACTTCTTTCGAGACCCTAGCGGGGCGACGGTGGGGATGAGGCGGGATTGCTCAACTGGAGGCAGGTGTGCAGGACGAGGCGGGGCCGGTGGCCGATTCTTTTCCCCAGGAGGGGCCCTCGCGACGGATTCTTCGTGACGAGACGCTGCTCGTTCTGGGGCTTTCGCTAGGTGCGAGCGGTGTGTCCGCCCTGATCAGTTTTGTCGGATCGGTCACCAAACCGGGAGGTCTCAAGGATCAGGCGGCGACCCTCAACGCCTCGGCCGCGCCGGGCCGTCCGTGGCTTGATCTTGCCTGGCAGCTCTTCGGGATCGCGTCGGCCCTGGTGCCCGTCATGCTCGTCGCGCACTTCCTGCTGCGTGAGGGGCAGGGCCTCAGGACCCTCGGCTTCGACCGCACCCGGCCCTGGCCCGACCTCGGCCGCGGAGCCGCAGTCGCGGCCGTCATCGGCAGCACCGGAATCGCCTTCTACCTGGCCGCCCGGGGCCTCGGCTTCAACCTCACCGTGGTGCCCGAGGCGCTGCCCGAGGTGTGGTGGAAGTACCCCGTCCTGATCCTCTCGGCGATGCAGAACGCGATCCTCGAAGAGGTGATCGTCGTCGGCTATCTGCTGCGCCGGCTGCACCAGTTGGGCTGGACGCCGGGCACCGCGCTGGTGGCCAGTTCCGTACTGCGCGGTAGCTACCACCTCTACCAGGGCATCGGCGGCTTCGTCGGCAACATGGTCATGGGTGTGGTGTTCGTGTACCTGTACCGGCGCTGGGGTCGGGTGGGTCCCCTGGTGGTGGCGCATTCCCTGCTCGACATCGGGGCGTTCGTGGGCTACGCGCTGCTGGCCGGGAAGGTGGGCTGGCTGCCGACGGCGTGAGCCGCCGGCGGCATGTCTCAGGCCAGTAGCTCGCCCTCGATGACGGTCACCGCGCGACCGCCGAGCAGCGTGCGCTCGCCTCGCAGCTCGGTGCGGACGCGGCCGGAGCGGGGCGAGGCCTGCAGGCCGGTGAGTTCGGTGCGGCCGAGGCGCTCGGACCAGTAGGGGGCGAGCGCCGTGTGGGCGCTGCCGGTGACCGGGTCCTCGTCGATGCCGACGTTCGGGAAGAAGCAGCGGGAGACGAAGTCGTAGCCCAGCGCGGGGTCCTCGGCGCGGGCGGTGGCGATGATGCCGCGCTCGGAGTGGGCGGCCAGTGCCTTGTGGTCCGGGTTCAGGGCGTGGACCGTCTTCTCGTCGGCGAGTTCGACCAGCAGGTCGCCGATGTTCGGGCCGGTGTCGAAGGCGGTCAGTGGCTCGGCGCCCAAGGCCTCGGCGACCCCGTCCGGGAGCTCGACCGGGGTGAGCGGGGCCGTCGGGAAGTCCAGGGTGATCGAGCCGTCCTCGCCGGGTGTCGCGATGAGGACGCCGCTGCGGGTGGCGAACCGTACGGGGCCCTCGTGGGCGCCGGTGGTGTGCAGGACGTGGGCCGTCGCGAGCGTCGCGTGCCCGCACATGTTCACCTCGGTCGCCGGGGTGAACCAGCGCAGCGCCCAGTCGGCCTCGCCGCCCTCGGGCAGACGGTGGGCGAAGGCCGTCTCCGCGTGGTTGACCTCGAGGGCGATGTTCTGGAGCCGGTTGTCGTCCGGGAAGGCGTCGAGGAGAAGGACGCCGGCCGGGTTGCCGGCGAAGGGGCGGTCGGTGAAGGCGTCGACGATTCGGATCTGCATGCCCGCGACGCTACGGGTTCGGTGAAGCCGCAGGACAAGGCCAATTCCGGGCCGCTGGACCCATTTCGGAGCCGCAGCCCTGAGCCAGGGGGCTTGCCTTGCGAACTGTTCCGATATATCGTTGACGCATCGCGACAGATCAACGATGGAATGGAGTGATTGCGATGCGTTCCCATGGATTCGAACGTGGACACGGTGGTGCGGGTCGTCGGGGCCGAGATGGCGTCGAGGCTCTGCGTGGCGCCTTCGGCCCCTTCGGGCCGGGCGGGCCGGGTGGTCCCGGCTTCGGCGGACCGGGCTTCGGTCCGGGCCCCTGGGGCCCGAGGGGCCGCGGCGGACCGCGGGGGAGGGCGCGGCGCGGCGATGTGCGCGCGTCGATCCTGGCCCTGCTCAAGGACCGGCCGATGCACGGTTACGAGATGATCCAGGAGATCGCCGAGCGCAGCGGCGGGGCGTGGAAGCCCAGCCCAGGCTCGGTGTACCCCACCCTCCAGCTGCTGGAGGACGAGGGCCTGATCATCAGCGCGAGCGAGGGCGGCAAGAAGCTCTTCTCGCTCACGGACGCCGGCCGTACCGCGGCCGACGAGGGCCCGGACGCGCCCTGGGAGGAAGCCTCCCGCGGCATCGACTTCGAGGCTCTCGGCGAGATCCGGCAGGCCGGCTTCGGTCTGATGGAGGCCTTCGGCCAGGTCTGGAAGACCGGCAGCAAGGAGCAGCGCGAGAAGGCGCTCACCGTCATCAACGAAGCCCGTAAGAAGCTGTACCTCATCCTTGCCGATGAGGGCTGACAGCAGTCGTACGGCAGTCATGTCGTACGGCGGTGAGAGGCGCCCCGTGGAGTGATCCGCGGGGCGCCTTCGTGTGTCCGTCGGTCCTTCGTGTGCCCGTGGGTCAGGACACCAGCCCGGCCAGCTTGCGCAGCGACTCGTTGAGCGCGGCGGTCCCCGAGTCCTTGAGCTTGCCCGCCATCAGCGAGACCGCGGCGCCCGTGAACTCGCCGTCGATGCGGACCGTGGTGGCGTCGCCGTCCGGTGTGAGCGTGTAGCGCGTGGCGACGCTCACGGCCATCGGGCCCTTGCCCTGGATGGCGAACACCCGTGCCGGTTCCAGCTCCGCGATGGTCCACTCGACCTCGGCCGGGAACCCCATGAGCTTCATGTTCTCCTGGAAGGTCCCGCCCACTTCGAGGGCCGTGGGGCCGCCCTTGGGGAAGCTGGTGTGGGTGGCGTTCCAGTCCCCGTACGCGGGCCAGTTCGTGAGCTGGGCCCACACCTTCTCGGCCGGTGCCCCGATACGTGCCTCCGCGCTGATCTCGGCCATGCGACCACCTCTTCGACTCGGGCTTCGGTGTCGCGGAACGTAGCCGCAGGGCCTGGAACATTCAATGCTGATGAACCGTCAGAAAGTGTGGAGAGGTGGGGAGACGGGCCCGGCCGGCCGTTCAGGCGACCCGCCGTATCACCGCCGCGTCGAACAGATCCCACGCACGCGGGAAGGCGCTCTCGTCGTGGCAGTGCCACGCCTCCCAGAACAGGTCGGCGAGCAGCGCGTCCTCCGGGGCGTACACCCGGTAGACGTACTGCTTGCCGTCGACGGCCGGCAGAGCCACCAGCCAGCACCTGCTCTCCACGTCTTTTTTGGACGAGCCGAGGCGCACTGCGGTTGCGCGCGGGGCGCACGGCAAGGCGGCGCGCGCCTCAGCGGGGAAAGGGGTGTGATCTCATCCGCAAGGAGGAGATTTTCGCGGCCGGGGTCCACTCTGTGTGGGACGCGAAAATGCTTCCCCCCGGGGATGACCCGAGCCGAAGGGGCTGATGGGGTAGGGGATGTGCAACCCCGTATCCCCCGGCAGTCCGCCCGTGACCAGGGCGGAGTGCCGCCAACAGGCGCGGACGGCGCTGCCGGGCTCAGTGAAGAGCTGGCAGCGGTGGTCTCCGGTGCCCGCCGCCGGGCGCTCAGGGACGGGGACCGGCAGATCGACACGGCCCATCTGCTGCACTCGCTCCTGGAGTCCGACCCCGAGGTGTCCGCCGTCTTCGAGGGCACACCGCAGATGGCCCGGCTGCTGGGCTATCTCGTGCAGCGCAGCATCGGCTACGGACTGCGTTGGCAGGGCACCGTCGAGGACTCCGGCGCCGTGCCCGTCGTGACCTCGGCCGAGGGCTTCTCCCCGCTGGCCGCGGGCGCGATGGGGTACGCCGGTGCGCGTGCCGCCCGGCGGGGTGGCGGCCCGGCCCGCGGTATCGACCTGCTCGCGGCGATCCTCGTGGACTCCGAGTCCCGCGCCGTCGAGGTGCTCGGCCGTGCCGGCATCGACGCGCACGAGGTGTTCGCCCGGATCGACGACCGCTCACCGCGCAGCCTGTGGGGAGAGCCGCCGTGGTCCAGCCGTTGAGACAGGTGTCAACGGGGGTGACGGTCATGTCATCGCCTGTCATCATGTGCCGGTGCAGACGTATGAGAGCAGTCAGGGTGGTGCGGGCAAGAGCGTGGGGCTCGGCCTGGCGCTGGTGTCCGCGCTCGCCTTCGGCGGATCCGGGGTCGCGGCCAAGCCGTTGATCGAGGCGGGACTCGACCCGCTCCACGTGGTGTGGCTGCGGGTGGCGGGCGCCGCCCTCGTGATGCTGCCGCTCGCCGTGCGCCACCGCGCCCTGCTGCGCAGCCGGCCCGCCCTGCTCGCCGGCTTCGGACTGCTCGGCGTGGCCGGTGTGCAGGCCTTCTACTTCGCCTCGATCTCCCGCATCCCGGTCGGGGTCGCGCTGCTCGTCGAGTACTTCGCGCCCGCCCTCGTGCTCGGCTGGGTGCGGTTCGTGCAGCGGCGGCCGGTGACACGGGCCGCCGCCGTCGGCGTGGTCCTCGCGGTCGGCGGGCTCGCCTGTGTCGTCGAGGTCTGGTCGGGGCTGAGCTTCGACGCCCTCGGCCTGCTGCTCGCGCTCGGCGCCGCCTGCTGCCAGGTCGGCTACTTCGTCCTGTCCGACCAGGGCAGCGACTCCGGGGCCGAGGCCCCCGACCCGCTCGGCGTCATCGCGTACGGTCTGCTCGTCGGCACGCTCGTGCTCACCGTCGTCGCCCGCCCGTGGACCATGGACTGGTCCCTCCTCGCGGACAGCGCGGACATGAACGGCACCCCGGTCGCGGCCGGCCTCCTGCTCGGCTGGATCGTGCTGATCGCCACGGTCCTCGCCTACGTCACCGGCGTGCTGTCGGTGCGCCGGCTCTCGCCGCAGGTCGCCGGCGTCGTGGCCTGCCTCGAAGCGGTCATCGCGACCGTTCTCGCCTGGTTCCTGCTCGGCGAGCACCTCTCGGCGCCGCAGATCGTGGGCGGCGTGGTGGTCCTGGCGGGCGCCTTCATCGCGCAGTCGTCGGCTCCTGCCAAGAGCTCCCCGGAGCCGGTTGCGAGCGGTGGCCCCGAAAGTCAGTTGTCCGCCCGCGAGACCGCCGCCTAGGCTGCCGATCATGCATTCCCGCGCACTCGTTCTCCCGCCGCCGGCCGCCTGAGGCGGGCCCTCCGGCAACCACGCCCGGCATGTCGCCGGGCTGAGCGGTGCTGCCCGCAGAAGAAGTCCACGGACCCCGCCGAGCGGGCGTCCTTTCCGAACTTCTGCGCACCTTGTGCGCCTGCGGAGAGAACACGTGTCGAATGCTGTCTCAGGCCTGCCCGTCGGGCGAGGCCTCCTCTACCTGATCATCGCCGGGACCACCTGGGGTACCGCGGGCGCGGTCGCCTCCCTGGCCTACCAGGTCAGTGACCTGGGCCCCGTCGCCCTGTCCTTCTGGCGCTGCGCGACCGGCCTCGTGCTGCTGCTCGCGGCGCGCGTCCTGCGTCCGGGCGCCCGTACGGCCGTAACCGAACCGCTTCGTCGCAAGGCGCTGCGGGTCGGTGTGACGGGCGTCGGGCTCGCGGTGTTCCAGACCGCCTATTTCGCGGCCGTACAGGCCACCGGACTCGCCGTGGCCACCGTCGTCACGCTCGGCGCCGGTCCCGTCCTCATCGCGCTCGGTGCGCGGCTGACCCTGGGGGAGCGGCTCGGGCGGGGCGGGATCGTCGCCGTCACCGGGGCGCTCGCCGGGCTCGGGGTGCTGGTGCTCGGCGGCGAGGACGCGTCCGTACGCCCGTGGGGCGTTGCGCTCGGCCTGCTGTCGGCGGCCGGGTGCTGTGTGATGACCCTGCTCACGCGCCGATGGGGCCACGACGGCGACGCCTCCGGTACGTCCGTGGGGGCGTTCGCGGTGACCAGCCTCTGCCTGCTGCCGTTCGCCCTGGCCGAGGGTCTGGTGCCGCACACCACGCAACCCGCCCTGCTCCTCGTGCTGTTGGCCTATCTGGCGTCCGTCCCCACGGCTCTCGCGTACGCCCTCTACTTCGCGGCCGCCGTCGTCGTCCGGTCGGCCACCGTGTCCGTGATCATGCTGCTGGAGCCGGTGAGCGCCGCGGTACTCGCCGTCGTCCTGTTCGGGGAGCGGCTCACGCCGACCACGCTGGTCGGCACCCTGCTGATGCTCGGAGCGGTCGCGGGACTCGCGGTGACGGAGGCGCGGAGCGCGGCGGGGGAGGAGCAGGAGCCGGTGCTCGTATGACGGAGAGGGGCCCTTCTTTCGAAAGCCCGAGAAGTGGGAAGGGCCCCTTCTCTCACGCTCCGCCGCGACGCATCAGGTGCTCGCGTGCCGCCGCGTCATGCGGACCACCGCGCCCCGCCAGCCCGTCCGCGATCCGGCCCCGCACGTCCGCGGACCGCTTGCCCCCGAACTTGAACTTCGCCCGCACACCGGTCACTTCGAGCCGTACCCCGCGGATCCCCGACAACATCCGCCCGTACGGCACCTGGCCCACCGCCACCTCGGCGGAGCCGCCCTCCGGCTGGAAGTGGCCGACCTGGCGGTTGAGGAGCTCGGCCTTCTCGGCCGGGTCGTCCACGAGGTGGGCCCGGCAGCGGAGTTGGACGGCCGCGTAGAAGCTCGTCGGCGTGCCGTGTTCGGACGGGCCGTCCGGCTCGGCCTGCCAGGGCCCGGTGACGTACGCGTAGTCGTCGACCACGCTCAGCAGGACGACCGGGTCCGCCTCCAGTGCGCTCCACAGCGGGTTGGGCCGCGCGAGGTGCGTGAGGGCTTCGCCGCGCTCGGGGTCGTAGGCGAAGTGCAGGGGCTGGACGAACGGCGGCTCGCCCGGCGGGCCGTTGACGGCGAGCTGCCCGAAGTCGTGGACGGACAGCCACTGTTGCCACTCGGCGTCGTCGCGGGGCGCGTCCCAGGGATGGATGAGCATCACGGGACCGCCAGGTAGTCGGGGAGGTCGGTGCCGGGAGCGAGGTGGGGGTCTCCTACGGGGGTCCCGTAGCCCTTGCGCAGCGGGACGACGCCGGCCCAGTGCGGGAGGGCGAGGTCCTCGGGCTCGTCGTTGACGCCGCCGGTGCGGAGCTTGGCGGAGACCTCGTTCAGGTCGAGGCGGATCACCGCGGTGGCGGCCAGCTCCTTCTTGTTGGCCGGCCGGGAGTCCTGCGAGCGGCCCGGTACGACGTGGTCGACCAGCGCGTCGAGGGCGAGGCGCTTCTCCTCGGGGTCCGTCACGTCGTACGCCGTGCCGTGCACCACCACGGACCGGTAGTTCATCGAGTGGTGGAAGGCGGAGCGGGCCAGGATCAGCGCGTCGACGTGTGTGACCGTCAGGCACACCGGCAGCCCGGGGTCGGCCTGGCCCGTCATGCGCAGCGGGCGCGAACCGGTCGAGCCGTGGACGTAGAGCCGCTCGCCGACCCGGCCGAACAGCGTGGGCAGCACCACCGGTGCACCGTCGCGGACGAAGCCGAGATGGCAGACGTAGGCCTCGTCGAGTATCGAGTGCACCAGTTCCTTGTCGTGGGAGGCCCGGTCGGGGGAGCGCGTGGGGACGGTGCGGTCGGTCGGGGTGTAGGCGGTAGGCGCTGATGTGATCTCAGTCGTCCCCTGCATTGCGATCTCCATTGCACTAGTGCATAATCTTCTTTGTGCTAGGAGAATACCGGATCGAAGGGCGACGCGCAGCAGAGATTGCGGCGAGCGTCGAGCGCGCGGTGGGTGCGGGCGAGCTGCAGCCGGGTCAAGTGCTGCCGCCCATGCGGGAGTTGGCGGTCGAGCTCGGAGTGAACGCCAACACGGTCGCGGCCGCGTACCGCATCCTGCGCGAGCGCGGGGTCATCGAGACCGCCGGGCGACGGGGCAGCCGGGTGCGCGCCAAGCCGGCGACCACGGGGCGCGAGTCGATCCGGGTCGAGGCGCCCGAGGGCGTACGGGACGTCTCGAACGGCAACCCGGATCCGGCGCTGCTGCCGCCGCTCGCGCCCGCGTTCGCGGCGGCCGCCGAGCAGAACGACCGGGAGCCGGTCCTCTACGGGGACGCGCCCGTGGACCCGGAGTTGGCCCGTCTCGCGCGGGCCGGCCTGGATGCCGAGGGTGTCCCGGACGGGCCGCTCGCGGTCGCCTCCGGATCGCTCGACGTGATCGAGCGGGTCCTCGCGGCCCATCTCAAGCCGGGGGACACGGTCGCCGTGGAGGACCCCGGGTGGGGCAGCCTCCTCGACCTGGTCCCGGCGCTGGGGCTGCGCACGGTCCCTGTGGGCGTGGACGACGAGGGGCCACTCGCCGACGACGTACGGCGAGTCCTGGAGGCCGGGGCACGTGCCCTGATCGTCACCGACCGGGCGCAGAACCCCACCGGCGCCGCGGTGAGCGCCACGCGCGCGCGTGCCCTGCGGTCCGTACTCCGGGGGCACCCGGAAACCCTGCTCATCGAGGACGACCACGGCCACGGCATCGTCGACCTCCCGCTGCACCCCCTCACGGGCATCACCCGCCACTGGGCCTTCGTTCGCTCGGTGGCCAAGGCGTACGGCCCCGACCTACGGCTCGCCGTCCTCACCGGAGACCCCGTCACCGTCGACCGCGTACGCGGCCGGCACCGGCTCGGCCCCGGCTGGGTCAGCCGCATCACCCAGCGGGCGGTAGCGCGCCTGTGGGCCGACGGCGTGCTGGACACGTCGGCCGTGGCGGCCGCCTATCGCGCACGCCGGGACCTGCTGATCGACGCGCTCGCCGAACGCGGGGTCGAGGCCCACGGCCGCAGCGGCCTGAACGTGTGGATCCCGGTCCCGGACGAGACCGGGGCGGTCGCGCGACTGCTGCATGCGGGGTGGGCGGTCGCACCCGGGGCTCGGTTCCGTATGGGCGCACCGCCCGGGATTCGGATCACCGTGGCGACGTTGGAGGAGAACGAGGTCGGTTCACTGGCGAACGCGGTGGCGGCGGCGGTGGGGCCTTCGCCGGCGCGGCGTTACGTTTGAGTGCTTCGTTGGAGGTCCGGTGTGCCGGCTGCGGGTGAGTCGTGGCTGGTCGCGCAGTTCCCCGCGCCCCTGAGGTTGGGTAGCGGGCCCGGCGCCTAAAACGGGCCCGGCGACAGTGCCCTCAAGGGGCGCGGGGAACTGCGCGACCAGCCACATCCGACCCGCAGCAGCCGACAATCCACACACACCCACCCCCCTAGGCGCCCCGCCTCACCTGAGTGAGCGCCGCCCCCGCAAGAACGACAACCGCCCCGACCGGAGTCGACCAGCTCAGCGACTCGCCCAGCAGGGCAACACCCGCCCCCGTGGCGATGACCGGAATGAAGTACGTGACCATCTGGGCCGTAGTAGGCCCGACCTCGGCAACCAGCCCGTACTGGATGAGCAGAGCCAGCCCCGTGCCAAAGGCACCCAGTGCACCGATCGCAAGCAACGGCAGCACCGGAAAGCGGGCCGGCGCACCGGCGAACAGGGGCGTCACAACAGCCAGTTCAACCGTCGCGGCCAACAACTGCGCCCCGGTCATCGACAGATGCGACCGACCGGCTCCGGCCAGCGTCCGACGGACGTAGATCCACCCGATCGGATAGCTGAGCGAGGCCGCCAGCGCCATCGCCGTACCCGTGACGTCGAGGCCGTGGAACCCCTGCCAGACACCCAGCACCGTCAGAACCCCGAGGAAGCCGATCCCGAGCCCCGCGACCTTCAGCCGTGTCGGCCGGTCCTCGGAAAGAGCGACGAGGGACAGAGCCATCCCCCAGAGAGGCGAGGTCGCGTTGCAGATGGCCGCCAGCGTCGACGGGATCGTCTGCTCGGCATACGCGAACAGCGAGAACGGCAGCGAGTTGAGCAGAAACGCGGCGACCGCCAGATGCCCCCACGTCCGCGCCCCGCGAGGGAACCGCTCCCGCTTCACCACCATCGCGGCCGCGAGCACCGCCGTACCGAACACCAGTCGGCCGAGCGTGACCTGGAAGGGGGCGTAGCCGTCGGTTCCCACCTTGATGAGGAGGAAGCTGAAGCCCCAGATCAGCGAGAGCACGCCGAAGCGGATACGCCAGTCGAGGGTGCGGCGGGGGCGGGAGGCGCTGCGGGCGGGGGTCCGGGGAGGGGCGACGGTGCTCATGGGGAAGACGATCTCGCAGCCAACCTCGTAGCACAATCGAGATTCCAAACGCGGTATCTCGTAGTATTGCTTACATGTTGAACCTGGAGCGCCTGCGCACCCTCGACGCCCTCGCCCGGCACGGCTCGGTCAGCGGCGCGGCCGAGGGGCTGCACATCACGACGTCGGCCGTCTCCCAGCAGATGTCCAAGCTGGAGCGGGAGGTCGGACAGCAAATCCTCGCCAAGAACGGCCGGGGAGTACGGCTCACGGACGCGGGCCGGCTGCTGGCCGAGCACGCCGCGCGCATCCTGTCCCAGGTCGAGCTCGCCCAGTCCGACCTGGAGGCGCAACGAGGGCAGGTCGTCGGCGAGTTGAGGCTCTCGGCGTTCCCGACGGCCGCGCGCGGGCTGTTCCCCACCGCGCTCGCCGCCCTGCGTGCGCAGCACCCGGCCCTGCGGGTGCGCTCCTGCGAGCTGGAACCCGAGACCGGCATCGCCGGTGTGATCCGCGGCGACCTCGACCTCGCCGTCGTCCTCGACTGGTACAACAAGCCGATGCCGTTGCCGGACGGCCTGGTGAAGGCGCCCATCCTCGACGACCCCGCCGACGTGGCGTTGGCGGACGGCCACCCGCTCGCGGACCGCGCCGAGGTCGACCTCGCCGAGTTCGCCGAGGACGAGTGGATCACCTGGGGCGAGGGTGAGTTCTGCCACGAGTGGCTGATGTTCACGCTGCGCTCCAAGGGCATCGAGCCGATCGTCGGCCACCGTGCCGCCGAAACGCACACCCAACTCGGCCTGGTCGCCGCCGGGTTGGGCGTGTGCATCGCCCCCCTGCTGGGCCGCCACCCGGTGCCCGCGGGGGTCGTCACGGTTCCGCTGAAGCAGCGGGTGCGCCGCCATGTCTACGTCGTCTGGCGCGCGGACGCCGACCGCCGCCCGTCGATCAGGGCGGCGGTCAAGGCGCTTCAGGCCGTGGGCGAGCAGCTCGGCTGAGCTACGCCGACCCCAGCTTGCGGAAGTCCCAGGAGACGATCTTCGACGGCGTCAGCCGTACCCAGGCGTGCCGCCCGTCGTGCGGCATCTCCTCCAGACCGAAGTTCTTCCGGGCGAACAGCGTCTCCGGTACGTCGAGTTCCGCACGCAGCTCGCCGGTGCGCGGGATCTCGCCCACGAACTCCACCGTCCCGGACAGTTCGACGCCCCGCAGCTCGTCGTACTCCTCGCCCGTGTCGACCACGACGGCCACCCGCTGATCGCGGCGCAGATCGGTCCAGCGCTTGCTGCGCACGACGGAGTACAGCCACATCGAGGTGCCGTCCCAGGCGAACCAGAGCGTGCTCACGTGCGGAGCGCCGTCGGCGGACAGGGTGGCGACCCGGCAGGTGCGCTGGCTGGTGAGGAACTCGTCCAGTTCACCGGACGACATCATGATCTTCCGGCCCCGGCGCTGAGTGACGGTCATGCGGCCCCCTCTTTCTCCCACGTCGTGTCAGAGGAGATCCTCTGACATCACGTCAGAAAAAGAATGGGTCGTCTTCCGTCCCGGCGCAATGGTGGCTACTGTCACCGGCTCCACGCCGTGGGCGACAAGGGGGAACCGTGCCGTCGTACGAACAACTCAGTGAACTGCTCGCCCCGGAGAGCACCGTCCTGCTCACCGTCGAGTGCCAGCAGGGCGTCGTCGGCCCGGACAGCGCGCTGCCCGAACTCGCCCGCGAGGCACGCTCCTCGGGCGCCCTCGCCAATGTCGCGCGGCTGGTCGCCGCAGCCCACGAGAGCGGGGTCCAGGTGATCCACGCGATCGCCGAACGCCGCCCCGACGGGCGGGGCGCGAGCCGCAACGCCCGCCTCTTCCGTGCCGCCGGACGCCTCCCCGTCCAGCAGCTGTCCGGCACCACCGCGGTCCGGGTGGCGGCCCCCATAGAGGTCACCGAGGAGGACTTCGTCGTACGACGGCTGCACGGGCTGTCGCCCGTCCAGGGCACCGAGGTCGACGCGCTGCTGCGCAACCTGGGCTGCCGCACGCTGATCGTGAGCGGTGTGTCGGCCAACGTGGCGATCCCGAACGCCGTCTTCGACGCCGTGAACCGCGGCTACACCGCCGTCGTGCCGACGGATGCCATCGCGGGGGTGCCCTCCGACTACACCCCCGCGATGATCCGCCACACCCTCGCTCTGGTCGCCACGCTCGCGACCACGGACGAAGTGCTGTCCTGCTTCAAGCGGCCGCGGCGCACGGGACGTGCCTGACATCTCACGCGAGGGCGATCGAATCCCCGTTCACGGTGATCTTCTCCTCGGGCAGTGCCTGGGTCGCGGGCCCCTTCTTCACGCTGCCGTCCGTCACCGAGAACTCGCTCTTGTGGCACGGACACGTGATGACCCCGTTGGTGACCCCCGTCACCGCGCAGCCCTGGTGGGTGCACTTGGACGAGAAGGCCTTGAACTCGCCCGCCGTGGGCTGGGTGACCACCACACCCTCGTCCTTGAAGATCTTGCCGCCGCCCTCCGGGATGTCGGAAGTCTTCGCGAGGGAGGCGCCGGAGGATGAGGAGGCCCCGTCGTCCGACGAGCACGCGTTCAGCGTGATGGCGATCCCCGCAGCGCCGACCGCCGCCACGACGGTACGGCGACTGGGAGCGGAGGCGGGATGAAGCGATTCGCTGGCCATGCTGACGTCCCCTTCGACGGTTACCTCTGAACTGCCCTCAGGTACGGGCCCGGAGTGCCCGTTGTTCAGAGACCCCCCAGTAACCTGGGGCGATGCTCAAGGAAGCCATCGCGACCCGCTACATCACGCCCCTGCGTGAGGGCGGCTCGCTGCCGGGGCTCGTCGAGGCCGACGACCACGGGACGTACGTCATCAAGTTCACCGGCGCCGGGCAGGGCCGTAAGACGCTGGTCGCCGAGGTGGTGGCCGGGGAACTCGCGCGGCGGCTCGGCTTCCGTGTGCCCCGGCTCGTGACGCTCGACCTCGACCCGGACCTGGGACTCGGCGAGCCCGACCAGCAGGTGAAGGAGCTGCTCAGGTCCAGCGGCGGCACCAACCTCGGTATGGACTTCCTCTCCGGCGCCCTCGGCTTCGACCCCCTCGCCTTCTCGGTGACTCCCGAAGAGGCCGGCCGGATCGTCTGGTTCGACGCGCTGGTGAACAACGTCGACCGCTCCTGGCGTAACCCCAACCTGCTGAGGTGGCAGGGCGAGCTGTGGCTCATCGACCACGGCGCGACCATGATCTGGCACCACAACTGGCCCGGCGCGGAGGCCTCCGCCGCCCGTCCCTACGACGCCTCGGACCACGTCCTGAAACCCTTCGCGCCGGATGTCACCAGGGCCGCCCGGGAACTGGCGCCCCTCGTCACCGAGGAACTCCTCGCCGAGGTCACCGCCGAGATCCCGGACGTGTGGCTGGCCGACGAGCCCGGCTTCGACACACCGGACGAGCTCCGACGGGCCTATGCGCGGCCCTTGCTCGCGCGAGCGGCTGTCGCCCACGAGCGGATCGAGGGGATCAAGTGAACGAGCGTCACATCATCCGAGGCGGTCGCAGCGACGACCGGGACGTCTTCGAGTACGCCCTGCTCAGGGTCGTGCCCCGGATCGAGCGCGGCGAGTGCATCAACGCCGGGGTGCTCGTGTACTGCCGCGCCCGGTCCTACGTCGGCGTGCGCACCCATCTCGACGAGGCCCGGCTGCGGGCCCTGGACCCGGACGCGGACGTGGCCGGCGTGCACGCGGCGCTCCGTGCCGTCGAGGGTGTCTGCGCGGGCGGCGACGCGGCCGGGCAGGCCGCGGGCGACGACGCCGGGCGGCGCTTCCGCTGGATCGTCGCGCCCCGCTCCACGATCGTCCAGCCAGGGCCCGTGCACACCGGGCTGACCACCGATCCGGCGGCCGAGACGGGACGGCTGCTCGACCTCCTGGTCAGGTAATGGATCACACAGTCACGTGTGGCGTTGACACCGCGTGCCAGGGCTTCTAGCGTCACGACTGCTGAAGGTACTAAGCGGTCGCTCACCAAACGGTCGCACTTTCTCGAGGGCGAGGAGAATCGGCAATGTCCACCACTGAGCAGCGGGTCGCCGTAGTCACGGGCGCAGCGCGCGGAATCGGCGCCGCCACCGCCGTACGACTGGCCGCCGAGGGGCGCGCGGTCGCCGTGATCGACCTCGACGAGGCCGCCTGCAAGGACACCGTGGAGAAGATCACCGCGGCGGGCGGCAAGGCGATCGCCGTCGGCGCGGACGTCTCCGACGAGGCCCAGGTAGAGGCGGCCGTCGCGCGCGTCGCCGCCGAACTCGGCGCCCCGACGATCCTGGTCAACAACGCGGGCGTGCTCCGCGACAACCTGCTGTTCAAGATGAGCGTCTCCGACTGGGACACCGTCCTGAACGTGCACCTGCGCGGCTCGTTCCTGATGACCAAGGCCGTCCAGAAGCACATGGTCGACGCCGGCTTCGGCCGCGTGGTCAACCTGTCCTCGTCCTCCGCGCTCGGCAACCGCGGCCAGGCCAACTACTCCGCCGCCAAGGCCGGTCTGCAGGGCTTCACCAAGACCCTCGCCATCGAGCTCGGCAAGTTCGGCATCACCGCCAACGCCGTCGCCCCCGGCTTCATCGCCACCGACATGACCGCCGCGACCGCCGCCCGGGTCGGCATGGGCTTCGAGGAGTTCAAGGCCGCGGCCGCCACCCAGATCCCCGTCGCGCGCGTGGGTGAGCCCGACGACATCGCCAACGCGATCGCCTTCTTCACCAACGAGGCCGCCGGCTTCGTCTCCGGCCAGGTGCTGTACGTGGCCGGCGGACCGCTCGACTAGGGAAACGGGAACATGACTGCACTGCCTGAACTCTCCGGCAAGGTCGCCCTCGTCACCGGCGCCAGCCGCGGCATCGGCTACGGCGTCGCCGAGGCGCTGCTCGCGCGCGGCGACCGTGTGGCCATCACCGGCCGCAACGAGGACGCCCTCAAGGAGGCCGTCGACAAGCTCGGCGCCGAGCGTGTCATCGGCATCGCCGGCAAGGCGCACGACCTGGACCACCAGGCCGAGGCCGTCGCGCGCACCGTGGAGGCCTTCGGCCGCGTCGACTTCCTGGTCAACAACGCCGGTACGAACCCGGTGTTCGGGCCGATCGCCGACCTCGACCTGAACGTCGCCCGCAAGGTGTTCGAGACCAACGTGGTCTCGGCGCTCGGCTTCGCGCAGAAGACCTGGCACGCCTGGCAGAAGGACAACGGCGGCGCGATCGTCAACATCGCCTCCGTGGCGGGCGTCTCCGCCTCGCCCTTCATCGGCGCGTACGGCATCAGCAAGGCCGCGATGATCAACCTGTCGCTGCAGCTGGCGCACGAGTTCGCGCCCACGGTGCGGGTCAACTCGATCGCCCCGGCCGTCGTGAAGACCAAGTTCGCGCAGGCCCTGTACGAGGGCCGGGAGGCGGAGGCCGCCGCGGCCTATCCGCTCGCCCGGCTCGGCGTGCCCTCCGACATCGGCGGCGCCGCCGCGTTCCTCACCTCGTCCCAGTCCGACTGGATCACCGGCCAGACGCTCGTCGTCGACGGCGGCATCTTCCTGAACGCCGGCGTGGGCTGACCTTCCGCATATCGACACGGGCGCCCGTTGACGAAAACGGCGCCCGTGTCGGCATACCGGAGCTTCACCCCTCGATGGCAACGTAGTCATGCATAATTCGATCAAGAGGTCGATTCGAAGGCAGGTTCAGCGGGCGGAGCGCTGCGGTATGGTCTGCCGACCCTTGGTACGGCATTTCGAGGAGCAAGCGCGTGTTCATCCGGGATCGTTACCTGCCGCCCCTCGCGGCCCTCGCGTCCATATCCATGGTGGCCGGATGTGGTGTGTTCTCCTCTGACGCTTCCGAAGACGAGAAGCCGGTCGTCGTGGGAACCACCAGTGCTCCGGCCACGCTGGATCCCGCGGCTTCCTGGGACAACTCCTGGGAGTTGTTCCGCAATGTGTACCAAACACTCCTGAACTACACCCCCGGTGGAACAGAGCCCGAGCCCGACGCCGCCGAGAGCTGCGCCTTCACGGACAGTTCGAGCACCGTCTACAGCTGCACGCTGCGCAAGGACCTGAAGTTCTCCAACGGGCACACGCTGGACGCCAAGGCCGTCAAGCACTCGTTCGACCGGATCAAGGAGATCAACGTCAACGGCGGTCCCGCGGGTCTGCTGGGGACGCTCTCCCGGGTGCAGGTGAAGGGCGACCGTGAGGTCGTCTTCCATCTCAGCCAGCCCGACGCAACCTTCCCGCTCGTGCTGACCACGCCCGCCATGTCGATCGTGGATCCCGAGGAGTACCCCGCGGACGCGCTCCGCAAGGACGGAAAGATAGCCGGCTCGGGGCCCTACAACCTTGATTCCTACGAGGAGGGCGAGAAGGCCGAGCTCGTCCGCAACGACAACTACAAGGGCATAGCGGACCGCAAGAACAGCGCGGTCACCATCCGCTACTTCCAGCAGTCGGACGAGATGGTCAAGGCCCTCAAGGACAAGCAGATCTCGGTCATCTACCGCGGTCTCGGCGCCTCGGACACCGTGGACATCGAGGTCAACCAGAAGGCGGAGGGGCTCCAGCTCGTCGAGAACCCCACCACCGAGATCAGTTACCTGGTCTTCAACCCCAGCGACCCGTGGGCCGCGAAGCCCGCGGTCCGCAAGGCGATCGCCCAGGTCGTCGACCGGCCGACGCTCGCGCACAACGTCTACAAGGACACCGTCGAGCCGCTGTACTCCATGATCCCCACGGGGCTGGTGGGCCACACCACGGGCTTCTTCGACGACTACGGGACGCCCAGCGTGCCCAAGGCCAAGCAGATCCTCACGGACGCGGGCATCACCGAGCGCGTCCCGCTGACGCTCTGGTACACCAGCGACCGCTACGGCTCGACGACCAAGCCGGCCTTCGAGGAGCTGAAGCGGCAGCTGGAGGCCTCCGACCTGTTCACGGTCACCCTCAAGAGCCGCCCCTGGAAGACCTACGTGGAGGGATACCAGAAGGGCGAGTACCCGGTGTTCGGGCGTGGCTGGTTCCCCGACTTCAACGACGCCGACAACTTCATCGCGCCCTTCGTGGGCGAGCAGAACGCGCTCGGCACCCCGTACGAAGCACCCGAGATCACCGGCAAGCTGCTGCCGGAATCGCGCGCGGAGAGCGACCGCGGGGCCGTGGACCAGCAGTTCGAGGAGGCCCAGCAGATCCTCGTGGACGACGCGCGGCTGCTGCCCCTGTGGCAGGGGAAGCAGTACGTGGCCGCGAACGAGGAGATCGCCGGTCTGCAGAAGGTCATCGACCCGGCGACGATGATGGTGATGTGGGAGCTGTACTGGAAGACCAGCTGGTAGGAGCCCGGTTGCGCGGTCTGCGGGGCCGAGTGTCAGTGGTCGCCTGTAGGTTCTGAGGCCTGGAGGCGACCGCGCACCGCACGGCGGGGCGGCCGCACCACAGTGACCGCACACCGTAAGGACGTTGACGTGACCGACACCGCCATGCTGCCCGAGTCCTGGCGCGGGGTTCTGGGCGACGAGCTGCAGCAGCCCTACTTCAAGGAGCTGACGGAGTTCGTCGAGGACGAGCGGGCGAAGGGTCCCGTCTATCCGCCCCGCGAAGAGGTCTTCGCCGCGCTGGACGCGACGCCGTACGACGAGGTGAAGGTCCTGATCCTCGGTCAGGACCCGTACCACGGCGAGGGGCAGGGCCACGGCCTGTGCTTCTCGGTCCGCCCCGGGGTGAAGACGCCGCCCTCGCTGCGGAACATCTACAAGGAGATGAAGGAAGAGCTCGGGCTGGAGGTGCCGGACAACGGCTACCTGATGCCGTGGGCCCAGCAGGGCGTCCTGCTGCTCAACGCGGTCCTCACGGTCCGGGCCGGCGAGGCCAACTCGCACAAGGGCCGCGGCTGGGAGAAGTTCACCGACGCGGTGATCCGCGCGGTGGCCGACCGGCCCGACCCGGCGGTGTTCGTGCTGTGGGGCAACTACGCGCAGAAGAAGCTCCCCCTCATCGACGAGACGCGGCACGTGGTGGTCAAGGGCGCGCACCCCTCCCCGCTGTCGGCGAAGAAGTTCTTCGGCTCCCGCCCGTTCACCCAGATCAACGAGGCGGTCGCCGGGCAGGGCCACGAGGCGATCGACTGGAGCATCCCGAACCTGGGCTGACCACGCCGCCGGGCCGGTTCCTCGCCGAACCGGCCCGGTGCCGCCTGACGGGGATTGTCAGTGGCTGCGGTTAGCGTCGGGAGGGACAGGCGACGACAGCCGACGAGTGCCCGGAGGACGCGGTGGCGGAGCGACAGGAGCAGGCGGCGGTGGATGCCGTGATGACCCGGATCGGGCAGGTCGTCATGCTGCATCACGCCGGGGACCGCGAGGAGGCCCGGCACCGCTTCCTGGACCTGTGGGCGGAGATCGGCGAGGACGGCGACCCGCTGCACCGCTGCACCCTGGCCCACTACATGGCCGACGCCCAGGACGACCCCGCGGACGAACTGGCCTGGGACCTACGGGCGTTGACGGCCGCCGAGGAACTCACGGACGACCGGCTCGCCGAGCACGAGGGCGCGCTCGCCGTGCGGTCCCTGTACCCCTCGCTGCATCTGAACCTGGCCGCCGACTATGTGAAGCTCGGCCGCTCGGAGGCCGCGCGCACGCATGTACGCAGGGCGCGGGGAGCAGCCGACGCTCTGGGGGACGACAGATACGGGGACGGGGTGCGGGCGGCGATCAGCCGGCTGGAACTGCGGCTGGGGGAAGGGGATTCGACCGGGGAGCCGGGGTGGGGGCCGCCGCGGCAGCGGCCCTGAGAACCACCGGCCTCAGCGCCCGTACGTCTGTTGGCAGATGACCGACTCCGGGCTGTCCGCCTGCCAGCGGCCGTACTTCTTGCCGAGCGCGCAGACGTCCTGGGCGTTCTTGGGGACCTTGGGGACCGACTTCGTCACGTCCGGGACCTCGACGTGGGGTTGCCGGGGTTCGGGACGCGCCGGGTGCGCGGGGTGTTCCGGGTGCGAGCGCGGGGGCTGCTGCTGTCTCTGTTGCTGTGCCGGAGCGGACGGAGTGGCGTGGCGCGGTGTGGTCGCGGCCGGTTCCGGGCGGCCGGACGGGCCGATCATTTCCAGGGCCTCGCGGGCCGGCGCCTGCACGATCTGCGGCTCCGACCGGCCGTCCGGTCGGGGCGCCGATGGCTGGGACGGTGCCGCCGGCGGCCCGGACGCGGGTGGGCGCTGAACCGTCACACAGCCGGTGAGGGCCGAGACAGCCACGGTGACCAGGAGCGTTGCGGTGGTCGTCGTTCGATGCACCCGCGCAACTCTGCTGGGTCCGGCGCCCTTGGGGACAGCGGACGAGCGGAGGTTGCCCCGCACGAGTGATCTCCCGCCCCGTACGGCGGGGTCGCACCTCCCGGTGCTGACGTCAGTCTCCCGTGGCGCCGTCGATCCGCTCGCGGACCAGGTCGGCGTGGCCGTTGTGGCGCGCGTACTCCTCGATCATGTGGGTGTAGATCCAGCGCAGGTTGAACCGTTCACCGGTGCGCCGGTGCCTGCCCTCGGAGATGTCGTCCAGTCCGAAGCGGGCCGCGTGGGGCCGGGCGGCCTCGATCTCCGCCTGCCAGGTGGCGTACGCCTCCGCCCAGGTGTCCGCCTCCGTGAGGTGGAACTCGCCGTCCGGGTCCTCGTCGCTGTAATAGATCGGCCCCGCGTCCTCGTCCGCGAGGACCCTGCGGAACCAACTGCGCTCCACCTCCGCCATATGGCGGACCAGCCCCATCAGGGACAGGCGGGACGGCTCCACGGAGGCAGTCCTGAGCTGGGCGTCGGTCAGGCCCTCGCACTTCCACGCCAGGGTCTGCCGGTGGTAGTCCAGCCAGCCCTCCAGCATCGTGCGTTCGTCGGCGTTCGGGGCGGGTTCACTGCGCTGCGTCGTCATGTACGCATCGTGGATCAACTTGCCGGGTCCCACCTCGTGTTTGCAGGAGCCGAGCATCCCGTCCAGCAGTTCCCGCAGTCCCGCCCGCACCTCGCCCCGGCTCGGCACCTGCGCACCGAACGACCCCGCCACGCAGCTGAACATCAACCCGTCCGCCCAGGCGACCAGCGACAGTGCGTGCCGGGCCGGGTCCGTGGAGCCCATCGCCGTGACGAGGGCGGTGAGCTGATCGCGGAAGCGGGCGCCGGTCGCGTCGAAGTACGCGCGCAGTTCGGGGCGGCGGGTCGGGTCGTGGCCGCGGTCGGCATCCACTCCGCCGTACGCCGTGCGCTGTTCCGGGACCACCCCGGGCCCTTCGACGGGATCGCCGACTGGCGGCCCCCGCAGCCGCCGTATGCTTCCGAGGTGACCCCGGCAGGCAACCGCTAGAGGAGACCCCGTGAAGGTCGGCTGCATCGGACTCGGTGACATCGCGCAGAAGGCGTATCTGCCGGTGCTCGGTGGCCGCCCCGGGGTCGAGCTGCATCTGCAGACGCGTACGCCGGCGACGCTCGCCCGGGTGGCCGACGGCCTGCATCTCCCCGACGCGCAGCGCCACGCCGATCTGGACGCGCTCCTCGCCGTCGGGCTCGACGCGGCCTTCGTGCACGCGCCCACCGCCGTGCACCCCGAGATCGTGGCGAGGCTGCTGGAGGCGGGCGTACCGACGTACGTCGACAAGCCGCTCGCCTACGAACTCGCCGACTCCGAACGGCTGGTGGCGCTCGCGGAATCCCGCGATGTCTCGCTGGCCGTCGGCTTCAACCGGCGCCACGCCCCCGGCTACACGCAGTGCGCCGAGCACCCGCGCGAGCTGATCCTGATGCAGAAGAACCGCATCGGACTGCCGGAAGAGCCGCGCGCGATGATCCTCGACGACTTCATCCACGTCGTCGACACGCTGCGCTTCCTGGCCCCCGGCCCAATCGACGACGTGACCGTGCGCGCCCGCGTCGAGGACGGCCTGCTGCACCACGTCGTGCTGCAGCTCGCCGGGGACGGCTTCACCGCGCTCGGCGTGATGAACCGGCTCAGCGGCTCGGCGGAGGAGATCCTCGAGGTGTCCGGGCAGGACACCAAGCGTCAGGTGCTCAACCTCGCCGAGGTGATCGACCACAAGGGGCAGCCGACCGTGCGGCGGCGCGGCGACTGGGTGCCGGTGGCCCGGCAGCGCGGCATCGAGCAGGCCGTGCTCGCCTTCCTCGACGCCGTGCGCGCGGGCAAGGTGCTCAGCGCCCGGGACGCGCTGGCGACCCATGAACTGTGCGAGCGGGTGGTACACGCGGTTCTGGAGCGGGCCGCCTGAGCCGCAGCGTCCCTGGGGCCGCTCCGGCGGATCAGCTCGGCGTCGCGGGCCCTGGCACGCGCTTCTGCCGCGTTGTCGTCGGTCGCCGACCCTCCGCGTCGACTCCCTCCTCCGGCCTGCGGCTGCCCGCACCAGACCCTGCTCGGCCCGGCCGGGACGCGTCGTCCCTGGCAGCCGACCTGATCCGCCGGAGCGGCCCCAGGCCCGTGATCGCGCCCCACGCGGCGAGGACCAGCAGCGCCGCGTGCACCGTCCAGTCCCCGAAGCGGACGTACAGGGTGGTGCCGGTGGC
The DNA here is from genome assembly GCF_000718165.1 of Streptomyces fulvoviolaceus. Lineage (GTDB taxonomy): Bacteria > Actinomycetota > Actinomycetes > Streptomycetales > Streptomycetaceae > Streptomyces > Streptomyces fulvoviolaceus. Next base: position 62,045 of record NZ_JOEY01000032.1, read on the forward strand.
CAGCGGTACGTCGTACACCCGGGCGGTGCTCGCGTCGGTGCCGAGCCACTCGCCGACGCGCTGCCCGCTCGCGTCGTAGACGGCGGACACGCCGGTGAGTGTCGCGTGCACCATCGGGCGGCCGCTCTCGGCGGCGCGCAGTGCGGCGAGCGAGGCGTGCTGCTCGGGGGCCCAGCTCTGCTGGAAGGTCGACGTGGCCGACTGGGCGATCAGCAACTCGGCGCCGTCCTGGGCGAGATGGCGGCTCATGTCGGGGAACGCCGACTCGAAGCACACCATCGGACCGACCCGCAGCCCGTGTCCGACGTCCATCACCACCTGCTCGGAACCCCGCCTGCGGTCCTCGCCCGCCGCCTTGCCGACGGAGGTCGCCCAGCCGAGCAGCGAACGGGCCGGGACGTACTCGCCGAAGGGGACCAGCCGCATCTTGTCGTAGCGCTCGCCGGTGAGTCCGTCCGGTCCGACCAGGACCGAACTCTTGTAGATGCCAGGCTTGTCGGAGCGCCGGGCGTCGACGTTGACCAGGATGTCGGCGCCGGTCGCGCTCGACAGGTCCGCGATCCGCCGCGCGAGATCCGGTCGGTCCCCGAGGTCGAAGCCGACGCTGCTCTCGCCCCAGACGATCAGGTCGACGTCCTGCCCGACGAGCCGGCGGGTCAGCTGCTCCTCACGCGCGAAGCGCTGGTCGGGGCCATTGATGACACCGGCTTGGACGACCGCGATCCGCGTCCTCCCCCCGGTGTCGGGCCGCGGTGACCACATCCAGGCCGCCGAGGTCACGGCGGCCGTGGCGACCAGACCCGCGACCGCGGGGATCCGGGACTCACGGACCGCCACCAGCACGGTGACCGCGACATTGACGGCCACCACCAGGAAGCTGAGCAGCCACACCCCGCCGACCGAGGCCAGTCGCAGCGCGGGCTCCACCTGCCACTGACTGGAGCCGAGCATGCCCCAGGGACCACCGAGCCCCTGCCAGGACCGGACGAGTTCGGCCATGAGCCAGCCCGACGGCAGCACGACGAGGGCGGCCGCGATCCGCCCGCGCGCGGGTGTTCCGGCCAGGAAGTGGCGCACCAGCCAGCCCCACGGGGCCCACAGCGCGCCGAGCAGCGCGGCGATGAGGAAGATGAACACGTGCAGGCTCGGCAGCAGCCAGTGGTGCATCGTGAGCATGAACCCCAGCCCGCCGAACCAGCCGTCGTACGCCGCCCGTTTCCCGGTCGGCGCGGAGCGGACGAGCATGATCCACGGGACCAGGGCGACGTAGGCGAACCACCACAGGGACGGGGCCGGGAAGGCGAACACGGGCAGGGCGCCTGCCAGCGCGGCGATCGTGGAGCGCCGCCACGGGGAGGCGAGCCAGTTCCCGAGCGTCTTCATACGGCGCCTCCTACCCCGTGGATCTCTCCAGTGTGCGCGCTGCCGACCCCCCGGGACAGAGCAGGTCCGCTCAGTTGATCACAGGAGCCGGGTGCGGGTCGGGCAGGCGCCGCCACTTCTCCTGTACGACCACCTCGCGCAGCCGCCAGCCGTCGTCCGTGCGCTGGAACACGAAGGCGTAGCGGCCTCCGCAGACGAAGTCGGGGGCGCCGGAGCCGCCGTCCGCCAGGCGCATCGGGTTGATGTAGTCGGCCTGTACATGTGCCGTGTCCACGGGGTCCTGCTCCAGGACCCCGAACCGCACCCGGCGGTTGACGATCAGATGCTGTCGCATCGAGAACACCCGCATGCTCTCCGCGAGCCACGCGGCGACCTTCTTGGCATCCCCCTCGATACCGCCGGCCGAGCGGTAGTCCGCCCGCCCGTCGGGAGTGAACAGCCCCTGGTACGCGTCCCAGTCGCCGTCGTCCACGGCCACCGCGTAATCGGTGACCAACCCGTCGACAGCCAGCCGGTCCATCACGGTCGCAAGCTCCACACGCTGCGTCATCGGCTCAGTGTTGGGCATGGGGCGGGTTCCGCCAAGGGGGGCGCGGCGATATTCGGTGGCCGGGGCCGGGCCACGGGGCCGAGGCTGTTCCCGTGAACGAACAGTCCGTCAACCCGATTGCACAAGAACCCGAGTTCCGTGTCCGAGCCCGTCACACGGAGTCCACGGTCACCGTCTATCAGGCGTACCGGCCCGAGATCGGCCGGGCGGCCGCGCGCGACGGACGCTTTCCGGCCTCGTGGAGCCGGGAGCGGATGACGTGGATCAAGCCGAGCTTCCTGTGGATGATGTACCGCTGCGGTTGGGGCACGAAAGAGGGACAGGAGACCGTCCTGGCCGTCGAGATCACCCGCGACGGCTTCGAATGGGCGCTGCGCCACGCGTGTCTGTCGAGCTACGTCCGCGGGGTGCACCCCGACCGCGCGAGCTGGCAGCGGCAGTTGAAGCGTGCGCCGGCACGCGTCCAGTGGGACCCCGAACGGGATCTGCGCCTGCAGCCCCTGCCGTACCGGTCGCTGCAACTCGGCCTCTCCGGGGAGGCCGTACGACGCTATGCGGACGAGTGGACGGTCGCCATCCGTGACGTGACCCCGCTGGCCCACGAGATACACGCACGCGTGAGCGGCGGCGACATCGAGGCCGCGGTCCGACTGCTTCCGCAGGAGCGTCCGTACCCTGCCACCGACGAACTGCCGGCCCACCTGCGTGGCACGGTTCCGGCCCAGTGAGGTGACCCTCGCTACGGGTCGGGGCACCGGTCGTCGGACCCCTCGGTGGGGCGGCCGGAGGCGCCCGTCACGGTCACCGTGACCGAGTCCAGGTCGCGGCGGGTGAGCAGGTACGCGCGGGCGGCGGTGCAGATCACCTGGTCCGTCGCGAGGGAGGACAACTCCGCTGTGTACCAGGGCAGTTCGACCGACACGCTGCCGTCCCGCGTCGTCACCGCCACAGCCTCCGTCGGGGTGTCGGTGGCGTCCTGCGCCGTATCGGTCGGTGAGAGGAGGGCCGGCTGCCGGGCCAGTCGGGTGGTGAGGTGCTTGCGCCTCTCCTGCGGGGTCGGGCCGTCGAGCAGTACCGCGACGGCCGTCGTGACGTCACCGGCCTCGGGGACCTTGCGGGACACCGCGACCAGGGTGCCGTTCCTGAGGTAGTAGACCAGGGCCGTGGGCGCGATCCCGCTCGCGGGTCCACCCGCCTCCACCACGCCGGTCGCGGGAATGTCGCAGGAGGAGAGCGCGAGTACGGCCGGGACGACCAGCAGCGCGGCACGGTGTACGGGTCTCATGAGGGGTTCTCCCGCGGCGACTCGTCCCGCCGTAGCGGGAGTTCTACGGTGAAGACGGCGCCGCCCGTGGGACGGTTGGCCGCCCGGACGGTGCCGCCGTGCATCCGGACGTTCTCCTCGGCGAGCGCGAGGCCCAGCCCGCTGCCCTCGGTACGGGTCCGCGCACGGTCGGACTTGTAGAAGCGCTCGAAGACATGAGGCAGCACGTCCTCTGGGATGCCGGGGCCACTGTCCGTCACCTCGATGACCGCCGAAACAGCCGCCGAGACGCCCGCCGACAGCCTGACGCGCACCGGCCGGGCGCCGTGCCGCAGCGCGTTGCCGACCAGGTTGGCCACGACCACGTCCAGCCGGCGCGGGTCGACGCGCCCGCGGAGCTCGTCGGGCCCCGGCAGCACGGTCTCCACCGTGTCCGACCAGCCGCGGGACGCGAGCGTGCGCCGGATCGACTCGGCGAGGTCGATCTCGTCCAGGTGCAGGACCGCCGCCCCCGCGTCGAAGCGGGAGATCTCCATCAGGTCCTCCACCAGACGGGCCAGTTTCACGGTCTCCTCGCTGATCAGCCGTACCGCGGTGGCCGTGTCCGGATCGAGGCGGGCGGCCTCCTCGTCGAGCACGTCGGTGACCGCCGACATCGCGGCCAGCGGAGTGCGCAGCTCATGGGAGACGTCCGCCGCGAAGCGCCGGGCCCGCGCCTCCATGGCGCGCAGCTCGGCGACGGACTGCTCCAGGGCCGCCGCGGTCTCGTTGAACGTGTGGGAGAGATCGGCGAGTTCGTCGGAGCCGTTGACGTCGAGCCGGGTGTCGAGGTGCCCCTCGGCGATGCTGCGGGTCGCGCGACGCAGCGCGCGGACCGGCCGCAGCACCCCGCGAGCGGCGAACAGGGCGAGCAGCACGGCGATGCCCAGGGCCGGTACGGTCGCCCGCTCGACGGCGGTGACCAGCGCGTCGACGGACGCCTGCTCGCTGATCTGGGGAACGGTGAGGAAGACCTGGATCCCGGAGGGGGTGGGAAGGCGCGCGGGGGAGGCGAAGGTGACCGTCATGCCGACGACCAGGGAGGTGCGTCCACCGCTGCGCACCCGCTGGAACACGGTGGCCAGACGGGAACCGACGGCCTCGCGTACGGCGGGCGTCAGCTCGTCGAAGGGGTCGTCCGGGACCGAGGTCTCACTGAACCCCCGGTACGTGGCCAGGACGCGCCACGTCCCCGACGGTTCCGCGCGTGCCACATCGGCCGCGAACTGCCGCAGCACCTCCTGGCTCGGGGGGTAGGCGAGTTCTGGGGCGAGCCGGCCGACCTGGGCGCGCAGTTGCCCGATCACGGTGTCCTGGCTCTGCTGGAGCACGCCGTTGCGGGCCTCCCGGAAGGCCAGGGCGCCCGTCGTGGTGGTGGCCAGCGCGGCGACGAGCCCGAACGCCACCACGAGCCGCACCCGCAGGCCACGCAGCGGAATCCGCCGCCCGAACCTCGTAGCCGGTCTCCTCGGGGCCCCCGCCCGCGCGGAGCGTCTCACCGGGACGCGAACCGGTAGCCGAAGCCGCGCACGGTCTGGATGAAGCGCGGTTCGCGCGGCGGCTCGCCCATCTTGGCCCGCAACCGTTTCACGCAGGCGTCCACCAGGCGGGCGTCGCCGTGGTAGCTGTGCTCCCAGACCGCCTCCAGCAGCTGCTGCCGGCTGAACACCTGCCCCGGCGAGGCGGAGAGCGTCAGCAGGAGCCGGAGTTCGGACGGGGCGAGGACGACCGGGGCACCCCCGACGGTCACGGTCAGTCCGGCCCGGTCGATGGCCAGGTCCCCGTGCGAGTCGATCCTCGGCAGTCCGCCGTCGCCCGGAGCTCCGCCCACCCGGCGCAGTACGGCGCGGATACGGGCGTCCAGCACCCTGGCCTGCACCGGCTTGACGACGTAGTCGTCGGCGCCCGCCTCCAGACCGACGACGATGTCCACGTCGTCGCCCCGCGCGGTCGCCATGATGATCGGCAGGGTCTCGTCGACGGAGCGGATGCCGTGGCACACGTCCAGGCCGGTCATGCCCGGCAGCATCAGATCGAGCACCACGACGTCGGGCCGGAAGGACCGCAGCTGTGCCATGCCGTCCTCTCCGGTCGGGGCGGCGGCGACGTCATGGCCCTGGCGGCGCAGCGCCAGGGCGACCCCTTCCCGGACGGCGCGGTCGTCTTCGATCAGCAGAACTCGTGGCATGGGGTCAGTATCAGGACCGCTCGGCCCGGTCCTGGGCTCTGTTACCAGATGATCACACAGCTCGTGGCGAGCGTTCGTTACCTCTTCGTTATCGTCTGAACCAGATGCGATCACATGGCGGCAACAGCCTGACCGACCATGACCGCGCACAGAGCAACCCCTTCCGACTCCCGCCGTCGACGGCGCGGCCCCGCGCACGCCCACGAGCGGCGGCGCGGGACGGGACCCCTGGGGGTGGGTCTGGCAGCGCTGGCCGTCCTCGGAGCCGCCGGGTTCGCGGCCGTGGGGTGGGCGCCACCGGCCAAGAAGGAGTTGCCGGCCGAGGCCGGCTCCACTCGGCAGGCCAAGCCCACCCCCACCGCGTCCCGGACCGTGCGGAGCCCCAACTCCCCGACCGGCTCGTCCAGTACGTCCCCCAGCCCTTCCCGGAGCAGCATCACCATCCCCGCGACCGGGCCGGGCACGTTCGTCACGGCCTCCGGGGGGAGCGGCAGGGTCGGCAAGGGGACGGCGCTGCGCTACCGGGTCGAGGTCGAGACGGGGCTCGCGCTCTCCGCCGCGGACGTGGCCGAGCAGGTGGAGCGGATTCTGGCCGACCCGCGGGGCTGGACGGCGGACGGCACCTCCGGGTTCCAGCGGGTCTCGGGAGGGACCACCGACTTCGTCGTCCGGGTGGCGACACCCGGGACCGTGGACAAGATCTGCGGGCAGCACGGGCTCGACACCGGGGGCGAGTACAACTGCAGCGTCGCCCAGAACGTCATGGTCAACCTCAAGCGCTGGGAGCTGGCGACAACGGTCTACGCCAAGGACGTCCCGTCCTACCGGGCACTGATCATCAACCACGAGGTCGGCCACTTCCTCGGCCACGGCCACGTCGGCTGTCCCGGCGCCGGAAAGCCCGCCCCGGCGATGATGCAGCAGATCAAGGGCATGCACGGCTGTGTCCCCAACGTCTGGCCCTACGACGCCGAGGGGCGGCTCATCACCGGACCCACCGTGCCGTGAGCCGCGGTCGAGAGCTTGCCGAGCTTGTTCAGCTGTGCCGCGATGACGGCCTCCGGTACGACGGCCGGGTCCGTGCCCCTTGGTCCTCGGGGGCGGTTGAACTCGTAGAACATGGCGACCGTCGTCCCTTGCCGGACGGCCACCACCGCGAAGGGAACCCGGATGGGCTCCTCGTCCTCGCTGTCCGCCACGAGCTGGGTGAGTCGCAGGGACACGGACTCGTCGCCGTGGTCGGGCTCCGGCTGGAGTGCGACCTCGTCGTAACGGAAGTCCACCCCGATGTCCTTGAAGGTCTTGCACCGCTCGGCGGCCGTGCGGAACGCGTCGATCACCCGTGCGGCGTCCCCGGCGCTGTGCGACGACAGGATCATGGATGCTCCGGAGCCGTGCTTCTTCGAGGAGATCATCCGGCCGACGCGCGCGGTGGCTGTGAAGCCGCTGCTTCCTCCCAGTGCCTGGACGACGGGTGCGCATTCGGCAGGATCCGCGGTCCTGCGTGAAGCCGAGGGGGCGGCCAGGATCCGCTCGACTTCATAGCCGTCGAGATCCGCGTCCGTGATGACCGCGCGCTCCAGATCCGCCTCGCTCAACGGTTCGTCCTGTACGCCGGCCTTCTCGGAGCCCTGCTCGGATCCGCAGGCGGCGAGCACCGAGAAGGTCATGAGCATGGCAATAGCAAGGCCGGTCCGTGATGGGCGAACCACTGTCTTCCCCACTCGCTTGATCGTTTGAGCGCGCGCAAGTCCCCGCCGGCTCAGAAGCATTGAGCAGCAGGGTAGATCTTTCGCTTGCGGGGTGGGATGAGTTTTGCGGTCGTGGAACTAGAGTGATCGATGATCGATCATTTGTCGGCAGGGCTTGGGGGTAGTCATGACACGTCCCGTCACCGTCGTCACCGGAGGCAGCCGGGGGATCGGCGCCGCGACCTGTCTGCGTCTCGCGGCGGACGGCCATGACGTGGCCGTGGGCTACGTGCGGAACGCCGAAGCCGCCGAAGAGGTGGCGGAGGGGGTGCGAAAGGCCGGCGGGCGTTGTGTCGCCGTGCGGGTGGACACATCGGTCGAGGCGGACGTGGAGCGGCTCTTCGGCACGGCGGAGCAGCGACTCGGGGCGGTGACGGGCCTGGTCAACAATGCGGGTGTGACAGGGCCGTTGGGGCGGCTGGCCGATGCGGACACGGCGGATCTGCGCCGGGTCGTCGACGTCAACCTCCTGGGCACACTGCTGTGTTCACGCCGGGCGGCACAGCTCATGGCCCCTCGGGGGAGCGGTGTGATCGTGAACGTGTCATCGGCTGCCGCCACTCTCGGCAGCCCTGGGGACTACGTCCACTACGCGGCGACCAAGGCGGCGGTCGACGCCCTGACGCTGGGGCTGGCCAAGGAACTCGGCCCGGACGGCATCCGTGTCAACGCGGTCGCGCCGGGCATGATCGACACCGAGATGCATGCCGCGATGGGCGATCCGGATCGTGCGCGGCGGGCGGCCGCGACGATTCCGCTGCGGCGGCCGGGCGCGGCCGAGGAGATCGCCGCGGCGATCGCGTGGTTGATGTCGCAGGACGCGTCGTACACGACGGGGGCGGTGTTGCGGGTGTCGGGCGGGCGGTGACGAGCGGGAGCCGAGGGTGCTGCGCGGCGGTTACGGTCGCCGGCCGTCTCAGGCTGCCTGGATGATGTCGGCGCGGATCGCGGCCGCCCACTCGACCACCAACAGCTCGTACTCCGCGCGCTCCTGGGGCGACAGCGTGCCGCCCGCGCGCAGCCAGAGCGCCCGGATCTGCTCGTTCACCTCGGCAGCAGACCGCACGGAACCAGTGGCCACGGAATTGGGGGACATGCGTACAAGCCTAGGGGCAAGCACTGACAGTCCGCTACCAGATGGCTACAGATCCCGTATGCGATGGGTCACGGATTTTGCGGCCTGCTCCCTGAAGTGACCGCCTGCGACGCTCGGTTGATCCCGGCGGTGACGTCGCGTCAGCCCGCCGACTCCGCAGCGTGCGGGCTGAGCACGCCGAACGTGACCAGGGCGATGATCACGATGCCGAGGGCGATGCGGTAGTACACGAACGGCATGAAGCTCTTGGTGGAAATAAACTTCATGAACCAGGCGATCACGGCGTATCCGACCACGAAGGCGATCACTGTCGCGAAGATCGTCGGTCCCCAGGAGACGTGGTTGGACTCCATCGCGTCCTTGAGTTCGAACAGGCCGGAGGCGAGTACCGCGGGGATGGCGAGGAGGAAGGAGTAGCGGGCCGCGGCCTCGCGCTGGTAGCCCATGAAGAGGCCGCCGCTGATGGTGGCGCCGGAGCGGGAGACGCCCGGGATGAGGGCGCAGGCCTGGCAGAGGCCGTAGATCAGGCCGTCCTTGACGCTCAGGTCCTCAAGTGACTTGCGCTGCTTGGCCGCGCGGTGTCGGCCGCCGCTCTCGTCGCGGGCCGCCAGCCGGTCGGCGATGCCGATGACGATGCCGACGACGATGAGCATGGTCGCGGTGATCCGCAGATCGCGGAACGGCCCCTCGATCTGGTCCTTGAGCGTGACGCCGAGCACGCCGATCGGGATCGAGCCGATGATGACCAGCCAGCCCATCTGCGCGTCGTGGTCGCTGCGCATCTCCTTGTTCGCCAGCGAACGCGTCCAGGCCGAGATGATCCGCCCGATGTCCTTGCGGAAATAGATCAGTACGGCGGCCTCGGTGCCGATCTGGGTGATCGCCGTGAAGGCCGCTCCCGGGTCCTCCCAGCCGGCGAAGGCCGCGGTCAGCCGCAGATGCGCGCTGGAGGAGACGGGGAGGAACTCGGTCAGCCCCTGGACGAGTCCGAGGATGAGGGATTCAAACCAAGACATGAAGGTAGGGAGTCCAAGCGCTGATCGTGTGAAGGGCGTCGGGCGCACGCGAGGTCACCGGGTGTGGTGATCGGGGTGCCGAGGGCAGCGTAGCGTCCCGCGGTGACAGGCCCGGCACAGGGGCGTGAGCGCGGAGTTCTGGAACGGCTACGCCGCCGTCGGCCCTGTCACCGTCCAGCCGGGGGCCTGCGGATGGGCCGTCAAGTCCCCGTGGGACACCGTGCCGCCGCAGGTCGAGCAGGTGACGACGGGGACCAGTTCGTTGCCGCAGCTGTGCTCGACCACCATGGGCCGCTCGTCGTCCTGGCGCAGGTGTCGGTCGCCCCACGCCATGAGGGTCAGCAGGACCGGCTCCAGTTCGAGCCCCGCCAGCGTGGGTCGGTACTCGAAGCGCTGCGGCCGCTCGCTGTAGACCCGCTTCGTCAGGATCCCGGCGTCGACGAGGCGGCGCAGCCGGGTGGCGAGGATGTCGCGCGGGGCGCCGATGTTGCGCACGAGTTGGTCGAAGCGGCCGTTGCCCAGGCACGCCTCCCGCAGGACGAGCAGGGAGTACTTCTCGCCGACGAGCGCCAGGGCGTCGGCGATCGAGCAGGGGCGCGGGTCCTTGGTGGCGGCCATGCGGACCAGTCTAGGGGAGGGTTTGTTTTTCCAACCCGCAGGACTATGGTGAGTTTGGATTTCCTACTTACCAGTAGTCCGGTGGTTCCGAGACATGTCCGAAAACATGGAGGACCGCACCATGCGTGACGCAGTCATCGTCGAAGCCGTACGCACCCCGATAGGCAAGGGCAAGCCGAACGGAGCCCTCGCGCACGTCCACCCCGTGGAACTCCTCGCTCACACCCTGCGCACCCTTGTCGAGCGCTCCGGCGTCGACCCGGCGCTGATCGACGACGTCATCGGCGGCACCGTCGACCAGGTCGGCGAACAGGCCATGAACACCACCCGCTACGCCGTCCTGTCGGCCGGCTTCCCGGAGACCGTCCCGGCGACCACCGTGGACCGTCAGTGCGGCTCCTCCCAGCAGGCCGTGCACTTCGCGGCGCAGGGCGTCATCGCGGGCGCGTACGACATCGTCGTCGCCTGCGGGGTCGAGTCGATGAGCCGGGTGCCGATGTGGTCGAACGTGCCGGCCGGCACCGACCCCTTCGGCCCCGGAGTCGCCGAGCGCTACAAGGAGGGCCTCGTCCCGCAGGGCGTCAGTGCCGAGCTCATCGCCGCCAAGTGGTCGATCACCCGCGAGCAGATGGACGCCTTCGCGGTGTCCTCGCACCGCAGGGCGGCCGCGGCCTGGGACGCCGGCCTGTTCGACGCCGAGGTCGCGCCCCTGGAGGGCGTCACACGCGACGAGTGCGTACGGCCGGGCAGCACCCCCGAGATCCTCGGCGGCCTCAAGCCCGCCTACTACGACCCGAACTTCGCCGAGCGCTTCCCGCAGATCGAGTGGAACGTCACCGCGGGCAACGCCAGCCCGATCAACGACGGCGCGTCGGCCGTGCTCATCATGTCCGGCGAGACCGCGACCCGCCTCGGCCTGCGCCCCCTCGCCCGACTGCACAGCTTCGCCGTCACCGGTTCCGACCCCTTCCTCATGCTCACCGGCGTGATCCCGGCGACGGAGAAGGTCCTGCGCCGGGCCCACCTCAGCCTCGACGACATCGACCTGTTCGAGATCAACGAAGCGTTCTCCAGCGTGGTGCTCTCCTGGCAGCAGGAGACGGGTGCGGACCTGTCCAAGGTCAACGTGCACGGCGGTGCGATCGCGCTGGGGCATCCGCTGGGAGCGAGCGGGACGAGGCTGACGACGACACTCGTACACGCGATGCGGGAAAGGGGTGCTCGCTATGCCCTGCAGACGATGTGCGAGGCGGGCGGCCTGGCCAACGCGATGGTCTTGGAGAGCGTCTAGGTAATCGCCCTTCAGGGGCGCGGGGCTGTGTCGATTTGCGGCTCCGCCGCGTGGGCGCGACCAGCCACAACGAACCCGCAGACGCCACACGGCAGGACCTGGCACCCTCAGCCGCGCAAATGATGCCGCTTGCGCCATGCCACCACCGCACCCACCAGCGCCGGCAGCGCAATGCAGGCCATCGCGATGAGGAAGGCGGGCGAGGTCGGCGTAGAGGCCCGCGCGCCCGCGACGACGTACGCCGCGGTGTTCGGTATCGACCCGAGCGCCGTCGCCACCAGGAACGGGAGACAGCGCATGCGGGAGACGGCGGCGCAGTAGTTCGCGGCCCAGAACGGCACCCCGGGAAAGAGCCGCGCGGCCAGCATCGAGCGGAAGCCGTGCCGGCTGAGCTGCCCGTCCGCCGCCTTCAGCCAGCGTCCGCGCAGCAGCGGGCGCAGGGCGTCCTGGCCGAGGACGCGGCCGAGGCCGAAGGCGATTCCGGCGCCGAGCACCGTGCCCGCGATCGCCGCACCGGTACCGACCTGGGAGCCGAAGAGAGCGCCGGCCGCGAGGTTCAGCAGGGGCCGCGGTACGAACGCCACGGTGCACAGCCCGTACGCCACTGCGAACACCAGCGCCGCCGCGGTTCCGCCGAGCTGCGGCGGCCAGCCGTCCGCCAGCAGGCGCTGCGGCTCGAAGAGCAGTACGGCGGACGCGGCGCCCACGAGCAGCGCGACTAGGAGGGACAGCCGCGACCACGGCGAGAGCAGCACTCTCGTGCAGCGTGCGGCGAGGCCCACCGGGGTGGGTGCGGGGACGGCGAGCTCCGTGGCGATGGCCCGGGGAGAGGCCGTGGCGGTGCCCCCAGAGCGGGTGGTGGCATCGAGCATTCGGTGACACTAACCGACCTGTGTGTCTGATCGCTGTATGGAGCCTGTCCGTTGTCCCTGTCGGCGCCGTGGAAAACCATTCGACGTGGGACAACGCGTCGGCAATGATCTGCGTCATGTTCCGGTACGCCTTCCTTCTCGCAGCATCCGCAGCAGCGGATGCCCCGAAGGCTGCCGTTCCCGTTCTCCTGGCCGCTGTCGACGGCGCCCGAAGCTGACCCTCTCCGGATAGTCCGGCGGACCCCGCAAGGGGAGGGTCGGCGAGTCCTCGGGGTCCCCATCTCCTACCAAGAGGCTTCGAGGTACAGCCATGCCCAAAACGGCTTACGTGCGCACCAAGCCGCACCTGAACATCGGCACGATGGGTCACGTCGACCACGGCAAGACCACCCTGACCGCCGCCATCACCAAGGTCCTCGCCGACCGCGGCGCCGGCACGTTCGTGCCGTTCGACCGCATCGACCGGGCCCCTGAGGAGGCCGCGCGCGGGATCACCATCAACATCGCGCACGTCGAGTACGAGACCGACACCCGGCACTACGCCCACGTGGACATGCCGGGCCACGCCGACTACGTCAAGAACATGGTCACCGGGGCCGCGCAGCTCGACGGGGCGATCCTCGTCGTCTCCGCGCTCGACGGGATCATGCCGCAGACCGCCGAGCACGTGCTGCTCGCCCGGCAGGTGGGCGTCGACCACATCGTCGTCGCCCTCAACAAGGCCGACGCGGGCGACGAGGAGCTGTCCGACCTCGTCGAGCTGGAGGTCCGCGATCTGCTCAGTGCGCACGGTTACGGCGGCGACGCCGTACCCGTCGTCCGGGTATCGGGGCTGAAGGCCCTGGAGGGCGACCCGAGGTGGACGGCCTCGGTCGAGGCGCTGCTCGACGCGGTGGACACGTATGTGCCCATGCCCGAGCGGTATCTCGACGCGCCCTTCCTGATGCCGGTCGAGAACGTGCTCACGATCACCGGGCGGGGGACCGTCGTCACCGGTGCGGTGGAGAGGGGCACGATTCGCGTGGGCGACCGTGTCGAAGTGCTCGGCGCCGCCGTGGAGACGGTGGTCACCGGGCTGGAGACCTTCGGCAAGCCGATGGACGAGGCGCAGGCCGGGGACAACGTGGCGCTGCTGCTGCGGGGAGTTCCACGGGACGCCGTGCGGCGCGGGCATGTGGTTGCCGCGCCCGGCAGCGTGGTGCCTAGCCGCCGTTTCTCAGCGGAGGTGTATGTGCTGTCGGCGCGCGAAGGGGGTCGTACGACACCGGTGTCGACCGGGTACCGGCCGCAGTTCTACATCCGGACCGCGGATGTGGTCGGGGACGTGGACCTGGGGGAGATCGCCGTCGCCCGGCCCGGAGAGAGGGTCACCATGACCGTCGAGCTGGGGCGGGAGGTGCCGTTGGAGCCCGGGCTCGGGTTCGCCATCCGTGAGGGTGGGCGGACAGTTGGTGCGGGGACGGTGACGGCTGTCGGCTGACGGCTGAGCCGGGATGGACCGTAGGGGCTGAGGGGCGTGGGCGACTGCAGGCCGGCCATGGCTGGTCGCGCAGTTCCCCGCGCCCCTCATCGGCACTGCGGCACCCCTCGCCGAAGGCCACCGCACAATAGATGCGTGAACGAAGCCATCCCCGTCACCCGTGACGTCGACCACGGCACCGCCAAGCTCATGCCCGACGTCGATCGCGCGCGGGCCTGGCTGCTCACCGTCGACGGGGCTCCTCAGTCGTACGTCGATCTGGACGAGCCGACGTATCTGGAGTTCGAGTACGCGCGGCGGTTCGGGCATGTCCTGGACGCCGTCGCCGAGCCGGGGCGGCCGCTGGACGTGCTTCATCTCGGCGGCGGTGCGCTCACGCTGCCCCGGTATCTGGCCGCGACCCGGCCCGGGTCCCGGCAGGACGTCGTCGAGGCCGACCGTGCCCTGCTGGGGCTGGTGGTCGAGCACCTGCCGCTGCCGGAGGGCGCGGGGACGGCGCTGCACACCGCGGACGCCCGGGCCTGGCTGGAAACCGCCCCCGCGGACTCCGCCGACGTCCTCGTCGCCGACGTCTTCGGCGGTTCCCGGGTCCCGGCGCATCTGACGTCCGTCGAGTACGCCCGTGAGGCCGGCCGGGTCCTTCGGGACGGTGGTGTCTACCTGGCGAACCTCGCCGACGCGGCGCCCTTCGCGTTCCTGCGCTCCCAACTCGCCAACTTCGCCGCGGTGTTCGAGGAGCTCGCGCTGATCGCCGAGCCGGGCGTGCTGCGCGGGCGCCGGTTCGGGAACGCGGTGCTCGTCGCCGCGCACCACCCGCTCGACACGGCCGCCCTGGCCCGGCGCACCGCCTCCGACGCCTTCCCGGCGCGGGTCGAACACGGGCCCGCCCTGCGGGAGTTCATCGGCGGCGCGCGGCCCGTCCGGGACGCGGACGCCGTGCCGTCACCCGAGCCCCCCGACGGGGCTTTCGGTATCGGCTGAGCCGTTTCCGGCGCCCTGCTCGCCCTGGGCCACGTGCTTGGTGTTCCGCCGCAGGTTGCGTACGTCGGGCACGGTCAGGACGCCCGCCGTGACGACCACGACCAGCGCCGCACAGCCCCACAGCGCCCCTGCCCGTCCGAACGCCGACTCCACCGGGCCGGCGAGCGCCGTGGCCAGCGGGACCAGCGCCACCGAGCCGAACCAGTCGTACGCCGAGACCCGGGAGAGCTTGTCCTCGGGGATCTCCTGGTGCAGCGCGGTCATCCAGGAGACGCCGAACACCTCCACGGTCGCGCCGGCCACGAACATCGCCGCGCACAGCCAGCCCACCGACACCGGCACGGCGAGGGCGGCCGACGGCAGGGCGAACGGGAAGACGCAGAGGGTGCCGACGAACAGCAGACGGCGTGGCTTCCAGCGGGTCATGAGCAGGGCGCCGGCGACCGTGCCCGCCCCGAAGAAGCCCAGGGCCAGGCCCCAGGGGGCCGCCCCGCCCAGGTGGTCCCGGGCGACGAGTGGGCCGTAGACCGCGTCGGCGGCGGCGACGACCGCGTTGGCGATCGAGAACTGGACGACGATGCCCCACAGCCACGGCCGCCCGGCGACCTCCCGCCAGCCCTCCCGGAGATCGGAGAGCATGCCGCCGCCGGGCTCGCGCACCGGAATGTGGCTCACGTCGAGGAAGGACCGCAGTGAACCGGCGACCGCGAACGCCACCGCGTCCGCCGCCAGGACCCAGCCCGGCCCGATCGCGGCGACCATCGCACCGCCGAGCGCCGCACCGCCCAGGGCCGCGCCCTGCATCGCCATCCGGAACACCGCGAAGGCACGGCCGGCCTGCTCGCCCTTCACCGAGGACAGCAGCATGCCCTCGGCCGCCGGGCTGAAGAACGCCTGGCCGGTGCCGCCCAGCGCGGTCAGCAGCATCATCTGCCACAGCTGCGGGTGTCCGGCCAGGACGAGGATGCCGAACGCGCCCTGGGACACGCAGTTGAGGGCGTTCGCCGCGACCATCACGTGATGCCGGGGCAGCCGGTCCGCGACCGCACCGCCGATCAGCAGGAAGACCACCAGCGGCAGCGTGCGCGCGGCGGCCACCAGCCCGACGTCCCCGCCGTCGCCGCCCGCCTCGAGCACCGCGAACGCGGCGGCGATCAGCGCGCCGTGGCTGCCGAGGTTCGTGACGAACGCCGCGGCGGTCAGCAGGCTGTAGTTGCGGTCCGCCCAGGCAGGTCGGCGGGAGCGGCGGGGTGGGTCGGCGGCTGGGTTCACCGGGCGACTATGGCCGCCGTGGGGCCGACTTGCCAAACGTTCTGGCGACGTACACGAGAACGACGCCTGGGTCGGGGTCGGGCCGTGGGGATACGGCGGTCGTCGCACCGGCCTGGCCAGCGGATGCTACTCGCAGGTAACATCGTGGCCATGAGCGCAGACCAGATGTCCATCGGCGAGATGCTCGCCGCCACCGTCCCCATGGCCCGGACCCTGAACCTCCAGTTCCTGGAGACCAGCCCGGACAAGGCCGTGGTCGCCCTGCCGGACCAGGGCGAGTTCCACAACCACGTGGGCGGACCGCACGCCGGCGCGATGTTCACGCTCGCCGAGTCCGCCAGCGGCGCGATCGTCCTGGCCGCGTTCGGGGACCAGCTCTCGCGCGCCGTGCCGCTCGCCGTCAGCGCCGAGATCGCGTACAGGAAGCTCGCGATGGGCGCCGTCACCGCCACCGCGACCCTGGGCCGCCCGGCCGCCGAGGTCGTCGCGCAGCTCGACGCGGGGGAGCGCCCCGAGTTCCCGGTGACGATCGAGATCCGCCGCGCCGACGGTGCCGTGACCGGCGAGATGACCGTCGTGTGGACGCTGCGTCCCAACGGCTGAGCACGTCCTCGTACCCGCGGGCCCCGGTCGGTCGTAGCCGGGGCCCGCGGGTGTCCCTCAGGCCGCGAGCCGCTCGCTGTCGGCCGCCCCGCCGCCTTCCAGTCCCGCGACGAACTCCTTGAGCCAGCCCACGAATTCGGGGCCCAGGTCCGGCCGGTCGCAGGCCAGGCGGACCACCGTGCGCAGGTAGTCCGCCTTGTCGCCGGTGTCGTAGCGCAGCCCGTCGAAGACGACGCCGTGCACCGTGCCGCCCGTGGCGAGCTCCTGGAGGGCGTCGGTCAGCTGGATCTCGCCGCCCCGGCCCGGCTCGGTGCGCTCCAGGGTGTCGAAGACGGCGGGGTCGAGGACGTAGCGGCCGATGACCGCGTAGGCGCTCGGCGCGTTCTCGGGCGAGGGCTTCTCGACCAGCCCGGTGACGCGGACCACGCCCTCGTCCCCGGTCGGCTCCACGGCCGCGCAGCCGTAGAGGTGGATCTGCTCGCGGGGCACCTCCATCAGGGCGATCACGCTCCCGGCGTACCGGTCGCGCACGTCGAGCATCGTGCTGAGCAGGGTCTCGCGCGGGTCGATCAGGTCGTCGCCGAGGAGGACGGCGAAGGGCTCGTCGCCGACGTGGCGGCGGGCGCAGAGCACCGCGTGGCCGAGGCCCAGCGGCTCGCCCTGGCGGATGTGGTGGATGTTGGCCAGCCGTGCGGGGTCGCGCACCGCGTCCAGTCGGACCGAGTCGCCCTTGGCCGCGAGCGCCTGCTCCAGCTCGTAGGCGTTGTCGAAGTGGTCCTCGATGGCCCGCTTGTGCCGGCCGGTGACCATCAGTACGTCGTCGAGACCGGCCGCGGCGGCCTCCTCGACGACGTACTGGATGGCCGGCTTGTCGACGACCGGGAGCATCTCCTTCGGCGTCGCTTTCGTCGCGGGCAGGAACCGGGTGCCGAGGCCGGCGGCGGGGACGACCGCCTTGCGGACCGTGCGGGTGGGGGTGGGCGTCGGTGTCGTGTGGGGGACGATCATGCGGCTCATGCTGATACACCGGGATGAGAGCGCGCCGGGAGAAAGCTGGGAGCTCACTGTGGGCGGGGTCGGAAGTTGGAGATTTCGTGTGCCAACCGGCTGCCCGCGCACACAACTTGAGGGGCGCCCACCGGTTATTTCGAATGCGGGTGCGGATACCGTCGGTAACTTTTCTGAAGTGGTCGCATTTTGAACATCGGTCACTCGAACTTCTTGTTTCCTGTGAGTCAATTGTGCGAAAGTGGGCGCCCTCGATAGCCGAACCGCATCTGACGCGGCATAGGTATGCACCAATCAGGCACCTGCTTTCCGACGGGCGCGCATTCCCCATGCCGTCCTGCGGCTTGGAAGGAATTGGTCCAGTGCAATCCGCTCACCCCCCGCGCCCTCCGTACCCGCCGCGACCCGGATCGACCCCCGGCGAGTCCGACCGCAATCTCGTCGCCCGGCTGGGTGCAACCGACGCGGACGCCCATGCCGTCGCCCTGCTGATGGCGCGGCACTGGCGGGCCACCTACGAATACTCGGTCATTTGCCTTGCCTCTTCCGCGAGTTCGGCTTCCATGACGGCCGCCGCGGCTTTTCGCCGGGTGCTCGGGAGGGCGCGCGACGGCGCCCTGCGCCCGCAACTCCTCATGGCGGTTCGGGACACCGTCAAGGAGTGGGCCGCGGACGACGGCATTTCCGATGTTCTGCCGGAACTCCGCAAACCGACCGGCGGTCGGGGACTGCGCGCGGCGCGATCGTTCACGCCCGAAAGGCGGCAGCTCGCCGAGCGCGCATTCCGGGCCCTTCCGGGCGCTTCCCAATGCCTGCTGTGGCACACGGAGGTCGAGGCCGAGCCCATATCCGTACCGGCCGGTCTGCTGGGAGTGGATGCCGGCCGTGCGGCGGCCGCCCTGGAGCAGGCACGCGACCAATTCCGGGCCGGTTGTGTACGCGCCCACCGGGAACTCGCACCCACCCGGGAATGCCGCTTCTACAACCGTCTCCTCGACGTCCCGATTCGCCGGGGCGGAGCCCTGCTGCCCGATGTGCAACAGCATCTGGCGGAATGCCGGTACTGCCGGCACGCCGCCGAACAGCTCAGCCACTTCGAGGGCGGCCTCGAAGTGCTGCTCGCCGAAACGGTGCTCGGCTGGGGCGCCCACCGCTATCTCGAATCACGCCCCGGCCGCAGCACCGACCGGGAAACGCCCGCCCTGCCCGGGACCGCCCGCCCGCGAGCCGGCGGACGCCATCGCCCGGCACCGGCCGGATTCCTCGACCGGCCGAGCGGACACCGCAAAGCCGTCCTCGTGGGCGCCGGTCTCGTCTCCCTCGCCCTGCTCGCCACGGTGCTCGTCACCAAGGGCTGGTCCGAGGACAACGGTGTCCCCGGCCCCGACGCCACCTGGGGCGCGCCGAGCGGCGCCACCGCACGGCCCGGCACGGCGGACGGCTCGCAGTCCGCCGGATCCCCGTCCGCCGCCTCGGTGGGCACCCCGGTGGAGGTCGGACACGGCAGGCTGCGCAACACCGGCGACGGGCTGTGCCTCGACGTGCGTGACGGCAGGCCCGAGGACGGTGCCGAGGCCGTGCTGGCGGAGTGCTCCGCCGCCGGGTCCCAGCAGTGGTCGTACCAGGACGACGGGCTGCTGCGCAGCGCGACCGACCCCAGGCTCTGCCTCGACGCGGACGAGGACGAGGAGTCGGTCGTGGTCGCCGACTGCCTGGCGCACTCGGGCGAGGTGCGCTACGACCTCACGGTGCGGGGCGAGCTCCTGCTGCGTGGGGGAGGCGCCGGAAAGCGGCTGCTCGTCGCGCCCGGCAAGGGGAAGTCCGTGGTCGTCACGGAACGGGACGGATCCGAGGGGCAGCGGTGGCTGCTGGAAGCCGCGCTGGACTCCGGAACCGGTGACTCGGGGGCGTCGGGGCAGGGCACGCGGCCGCCGGAAAGCGGGACGCCCGACCGCCCCTCCGAGAAGCCCGACGCGCCGAACCTCGCCCCGGCGTCCCCGCCCGGCAGCGAGGACCTGCGCAAGGCTCCCGATGCCCAGCAGGGCGAGCCGGGGGTTCCGCCCGAGCAGTTCGAGACGCGGGCCGCCCAGGTCGATGCGGAATCCGAGCCGACCACGCCCGTCGAGGAAGTGGGCGACCTGGTGGGGGACGTCCTGGGCGCCGCGACGTCGGCCGCCGCTCCCGTCACGACGACCCTTGAGTCGGTCCTGCGCTGATCCGAGCTCGTTCGGGGCCACCCGCCGGGGTGGCCCCGCTTTCGTTTCTTGGCGGCACCCGGTCGATTTCTGTTCGGTTGATTGACACGAGTCACTCGCGGTCATAGTTTCCCCGGCGCGCCGATGGTGTCCAACGAAGCGTCAAGTCCGTCCTGCCGCATAGTGCGTTCAGAGGACGAACGCAGACCGGGACGCCGGGGCGTATCCGCGGTTCACATCGTCGTGCCCGCACACCGAAGGAGTGACGGCCCGTGTCCGACACTGTTTCCACCGTCTCCCGGCGATCCGCCCTGCGTCTGCTGGGCGGCGCGATCGCCGTCGCCGCGGCCGCCACCAGCGGTCTCACGCCTCCCGCGCACGCGCTGGACAGACCCGACCAGGCGGCCGGCCCCCGCGTCGAGGGTCTCCTCGCCGGACTCACCCTCGACGAGAAGATCTCCCTCCTGCACGGCGCCACCGACCCCGACTCCCTCGGCCAGGCGGGCTACGTCCCCGGAGTGAAACGCCTCGGCATCCCGCCCCTCCGGCTCGCCGACGGCCCGGCCGGTGTCCGCGTCACGAAGCACGCCACCGCCCTGCCCGCCCCCGTCCTGCTGGCCGCCGCCTTCGACCCGGACCTGGCCCACCGCTACGGCCGGGTCATCGGACACGAAGGTCGCGCCCTCGGCCAGGACGTCCTGCTCTCCCCGATGGTCAACCTGATCCGCACCCCCTACGCGGGCCGCAACTTCGAGACCTTCAGCGAGGATCCGCTGCTCGCCTCCGACCTGGTCGCCGCCGAGATCGAGGGCATCCAGGGCGAGGGTCTCGTCGCGACCGTCAAGCACTACGCGATGAACAACCAGGAGCAGGACCGCATGTCGATCGACGTGCGCGTCGACGAGCAGACCATGCACGAACTCGAACTGCGCGGCTTCGAGGCGGCCGTCGGCGTCGGCACGGGCGCGGTGATGGGCGCCTACAACAAGGTCAACGGCACCTTCGCCTGCGAGAGCAAGACCCTGCTCACCGACATCCTGCGCGGCCGGTGGGGCTTCGACGGCTGGGTGATGACCGACTGGTTCGCCGCTCACAGCACGAAAGAGGCCCTCGTCGCCGGCCTCGACATGGAGATGCCCGACGGCACGTATTTCGGTACGGCGCTCAAGTCGGCCGTGCAGAACGGCAGCGTGTCCGAGCGCTACGTCGACCGTGCCGTACGCCGCATCCTCTCCGTCATGGACCGCTTCGGCCTGCTCGACGGCAGCGCCCCGCCGCGCCCCGACCGGGACGCGAAGGCGGGCGCGGCCGTCGCCCTGGAGGTCGCCAAGGCGGGCGCCACCCTGCTGCGCAACGAACGCCACACCCTGCCGCTGACCGGCCGGGGCGGCATCGCCGTGATCGGCCCGACCGGCACGCTGCCCTTCGTGAGCGGCGGCGGCAGCGCCCATGTCGTCCCGGACCACGCCGACAGCCCGCTCGACGTCATCAAGTCCCGTGTCGCGAAGGTGACTTACACAATGGGCGAGGACCTCTTCGGGAAGGCGATCCCCGCAGCCTCCCTGAGCCCCGCCTTCGACACCGAGGCACAGCAGGTGGGCGCAGGAAAGACCTGGACCTACGACGGGACGCTCACAGTCTCCGACGCCGACGAGTGGACCTTCGTCCTGCACTTCTCGGCCGCGCCGACCGCACGCCCCAAGGTGCTCCTCGACGGTGAGGAACTCTTCCCGCTCGCCCCCGGCTACGGCGAGTACTTCTCCGGCGGCCTGGTCTCCGCCGCACCCGACGGCCTGTCCGTCCGCCGAAAGACGCTCAGCCTCACCAAGGGCGCCCACACGCTGCAGATCACCGCTCAGGGAGGGGACGCCGGACAGCTGTTCCGGCTGCGGCGCATCACCGGCGCGACCCGGGCGCAGGACGTCGCCGAGGCGGTGAAGGCGGCGCGCTCCGCCCGTGACGTCGTCCTCTTCGCCTACGAGGACGCGACCGAGGGCCAGGACCGGACGACCGTCGCGCTCCCGGGCAACCAGAACCGGCTGATCGAGGCCGTGGCGGCGGCCAACCCGCGCACCACCGTCGTCCTGAACACCTCGTCCTCGACCTCGATGCCCTGGCTGCGGAGCACCGGCGCCGTGCTCCAGATGTACTACCCGGGCCAGGAGGGCGCGGCCGCCACCGCCGCCGTCCTGTTCGGCGACTGCGACCCCGGCGGCCGCCTCACCCAGTCCTTCCCGGCCGACGACGCCCACCACCCGGTCGCCGGCGACCCCCTCCGTTACCCCGGAGTGGACGGCACCGAGGAGTACTCGGAGGGCATCCACGCCGGCTACCGCTGGTACGACGCCGAGGGAGTGCGGCCCCTGTTCCCCTTCGGTCACGGGCTGTCGTACACCTCCTTCTCGTACGACGACCTGTCGGCGCGATGGCACCGCCAAGGCCTCGACGTCAGCCTCACCGTCCACAACACCGGGCCGCGCGCGGGAGTCGCCGTGCCTCAGGTGTACGTCGGCCCCTCGCCGGACCTCCAACTCGACCAGGCTGTACGGGTGTTGGCCGGGTACCGGCGGCTCGTCCTGCGACCGGGGGAGCGGCGGCGGGTCACCGTGCGGGTGGCGGCGCGGACGCTGTCCTCGTGGGATGCGAAGCGCCATGGGTGGGCGCTGGGCACCGGTCGGCGTTCCGTGTGGGTCGGGGCGTCGGCGGGGGATCTGCGGATGCGGACGAGCGTGAAGGTGGGCTAGGCGACCCGGTACGCTTCCCGGGGTGCGCGCCCGTTCGGGCGCGCACCCCGGGAATTGCAGGACGTTGATCGGGAGGAACCGGCGTTGCACGTCCAGGAGTGGCTCGACACAGTGCCCGCGGCGGCCGTCTATGCCCTGGTGGGACTGGTCATCGGTCTGGAGAGCCTGGGCATTCCGCTGCCCGGCGAGATCATTCTGGTCTCGGCGGCCCTGCTGTCCTCGCAGCACGCGGGCATCGACCCGGTGGTCCTCGGCGCCTGCGCCAGCGTCGGCGCGATCGTCGGCGACTCCATCGGCTACGCCATCGGCCGCAAGGGCGGGCGACCGCTGCTCGCCTGGCTCGGGAACAAGTTCCCCAAGCACTTCAGCGAAGGTCACATCGCCACGGCGGAGCGGTCCTTCGAGAAGTGGGGCATGTGGGCGGTGTTCTTCGGCCGCTTCGTCGCCCTGCTGCGGATCTTCGCGGGGCCGCTGGCGGGCGTGCTGCGGATGCCGTACTGGAAGTTCCTGATCGCCAACGTGTTCGGCGGGATCCTGTGGGCGGGCGGGACGACGGCGGTCATCTATTACGTGGGCATCGTCGCCGAGTCGTGGCTGAAGAGGTTCTCGTGGCTCGGCTTGGTGGCGGCCGTGCTGATCGGCCTCACTTCAATGCTGGTACTGAAGCGCAAGGCGAAGAAGGTCCAGTCCGAGCAGCAGGAGACGGAACCGGCCCTCGCCGGCGACTGACCCCCCCCAGGGGCGCGGGGCTGTGACATTGTGCGGCTCCGCCGCGTGGGCGCGACGGCCCCCACCGCCCTGCAGCCGCGACACGACCTATCCATGCACCTCGTGATGCGCCTTCGCCAAGTCCGCGTAATGAGTCCCGTTCAGGGTGACCCCCTGACGCTCCTCCTCGGTCAGCTCCCGCCGGACCTTGGCGGGGACGCCGGCCACGAGTGAACCGGGCGGCACCCGCATCCCCTGCGGCACCAGCGCCTGCGCCGCCACCAGCGACCCCGCCCCGATCACCGCGCCGTTCAGCACCGTCGCGCCCATGCCGATCAGGCAGTCGTCCTCGACCGTCGCCCCGTGCACCACCGCGTTGTGGCCGACGGAGACCCGCTCGCCGATCGTCACGGGGAACCCCGGATCCGCATGCAGCGTGCAGTTGTCCTGGACGTTGCTCTGGGCGCCGACGGAGATCCGCTCGACGTCGCCGCGCAGCACCGCGCCGTACCAGACGCTCGCGCCCGCCTCCAGGGTCACGTCCCCGATCACCGAGGCCGTGGGCGCCACGAACGCCCCCTCGTCGATCTTCGGTTCCCTGCCGCCGATGCCGGTGATCAACGCCTTGTGCGCCATCTCGCCTCCTGGTCCTCGATACCTCAGACCGTACGCCACCTCTGTGGGGCGAAGATCACAGCCCTCCGGCGCGGTGGCCCCACCTCATGCTGAGTACGGTGACCACGTGCCGAAGCGCAAGAACACGTTCTCATCCTGGCGACGCCGACAGGCGCAGCGCGCCGTCCACGCGGGCTGGGCCTGGGTGCAGCGCACGGGCTCGGTGACGGCCAAGAACCCCGGCCGCTTCCACTTCGGCTCGATCGGCGAAGCCACCCGGCTGGCCTTCCCGCTCGGCACGGTCTTCGGCGAACCCTGGATCCACCTCGGCTCCCACTGCATCGTCGGCGAACAGGTCACCCTCACCGCCGGGCTCATGCCCGACCTGGACCTCGGCCCCGACCCGATCCTGCGCATCGGCGACGGCGTCGTCCTGGGCCGCGGCAGCCATGTCATCGCCGACACGACGGTCACCATCGGCAGCGACTGCTACTTCGGGCCGTACGTCTACGTCACGTCCACGAACCACTCCTACGACGATCCGCACGAGCCCATCGGCAAGCAGTGGCCGCGGATGGAGCCGGTGGAGATCGGGTCGGGGTGCTGGATCGGCACCGGCGCGGTGATCCTGCCGGGCGCGCGCATCGGGCGGAACGTCGTCGTGGCCGCCGGTGCGGTGGTGCGCGGTGTGGTGCCCGACCACGCGGTGGTGGCGGGCGCGCCCGCCCGTGTCGTACGGCGTTGGACTCCCGACGACGGCTGGCAGCCGCCCCTGCGGACCCCGGCGCCGGTGCCGATACCCGAAGGGGTCACGCCGGACCAGCTGAACGCGCTGGCGCAGTTGGACGAGGAGACGGCGGCGAAACTCGCCGAGCTGGACTGACTCCGACTCAGCCCGTCGCCAGCAGCAGCGTGCCCACCAGGGCGAGGCCGGCGCCCGCCGCCTGGATCGCCCGCAGCCGTTCGCTGAGGAAACCGCGCGCCGCCAGGGCGGTCACCACCGGGTAGAGCGAGGCGAGCACGGCGGCCACGGTGACCGGGCCGTGCTGGGCGGCGACCGAGTAGGTGCCGTTCGCCGCGACGTCCGCGAGGCCGACGAAGGCCAGCGCCGGTAGCGAACCCCACGGGAAACCGCCCTCCGGGAGAGCCTTCGCGCCCCGCCGCACGGAGGCGTACAGGGCGACGCCGCCCACCGCCACGTTGGTCACGCGCTGCACGAAGAGCGCGAGGAACAGACCGGTGAGCGTCGTCGACGCCTCCGCGATCAGCGCGAAGACCGTGCCGAAGCCCAGCGCCGCGACCAGGGTGAGGAGGATGGTCTGCCGCTGCACCGGGGCGCCTCGCAGCTGAGGCCCGCCCGCGAGGACGACACCGGCGACGGCGACCGCGATGCCCGCGACCTGCAGGAGTCCGGGGCGCTCGCCGAGGAAGAGGCCCACGCCCACGGGAACCGCGACGCTCAGGGTGGCGAGCGGGGAGACGACCCCCATCGGCCCCTGGGCGAGCGCCTTGTAGAAGCAGAGCAGGGCGACGGGCCCCACCAGACCGGCCGCGAACGCGAACCACAGCAGCGGACCGGCCTCGCTCCAGCCGCCGGTGGCGACGACGATCGCGCCGAGCACGACCGCCGCGATGCCCTGGGAGACGACGACCACCGTGAGCGCCGGGGACCGTCGGGTCAGCAGTCCGCCGCCGAAGTCGGCCAGACCCCACAGCAGGCTGGTGGCCAGGGCGAAGAATGCTGTCACGGGTCGCCTCGCAGTACAGTTCGGTGAACGATCGGGTGCACCACACCGTAGTTCAGTGAAGTGCACCCTGTCATCCAGAATATTGACCTCTCTGGTCCCTTGTGGCCCTTACGTTGGACGGAATGTGTCGGACCTCGACCTGCTGACCCAGTCCCTGGCGCGCAACGTCAAGCGCTGGCGCACCGACCGCGGCTTCACCCTGGACACGCTCGCCGCACGCGCCGGCGTCAGCCGCGGCATGCTCATCCAGATCGAGCAGGCCCGGACCAACCCGAGCCTCGGCACGGTCGTCAAGATCGGTGACGCACTCGGGATCAGCATCACCACGCTGCTCGACTACGAGCAGGGGCCCAAGGTGCGGATCGTCCCGGCCGAGCAGGTGGTACGGCTGTGGCACACCGACGCGGGCAGCTACAGCCGACTCCTGGCGGGTGCGGAGGCTCCCGGTCCGCTGGAGATGTGGGACTGGCGGCTGATGCCGGGCGAGAGCAGCGGCTCCGACCCGCACCCGCCCGGCACGGTCGAGATCGCCCACGTCACGGCCGGCGAACTGAGCCTCACCGTCGAGGGCGCGGAGTACCGCGTCCCGGCCGGCTCGAGCGTCACCTTCGAGGCCAACGCCGCGCACACGTACGCCAATCAGGGCGAGGTCCCGATGGAGATGGTGCTGGCCGTCTCGGTGCCGCCCGTGCAGTGAGCGGCTCAGGCCGTCCTGTTAGCGTGCCGTCATGGACGCACCCATCGGACACTTCGACCACGCCACGCCCGCCCCCGACGCCCTCGACGAGCTGACCCGCCCGGTCGCCGACGCCGTACGCCACTGGAGCGGCAGCGTCCCCGCCGACCAGATCGTCTACGTCGACACCGACCCGCAGTGGGCCGACACCGCCGTCTTCGTGGAGCACTACGGGCGGGAGTTGCTCGAACAGTCCGCGAACTGTGTCGTGGTCGCGGGCAAGCGCGGCGGCGAAACCACCCTTGCGGCGTGCGTCGTGCTCTCCACCACCCGGGTGGACGTCAACGGCGCCGTACGCCGCCAACTCGGCGCCCGCAAGGCCTCGTTCGCCTCGATGGACACGGCCACGGGGGAGACCGGCATGGAGTACGGCGGGATCACCCCGATCGGACTCCCCGGTGACTGGGCGCTGTTGGTGGACTCGGCCGTCGTCGACCTCCCCTACGTCCTGGTCGGCAGCGGCCGCCGCCGCGGCAAGCTCCTCGTGCCGGGGAAGGCGTTCGCGGAGCTGCCGGGGGCGGTCGTGCTGGAGGGGCTGGGCGTCGCCTGAGCTCAGGCCGCCGCGTGGTGGGCGAGGGTGTGATGGGGATCCGTCTCTCCTGGTACCGGTGCCGGATCGGCGTGGACCAGGGCGGCGGTGAGCCGGGGAACGGCGTGCAGCAGCGCGTGTTCCGCGTCCACGGCGATCGCGTGCGCCTGGCGTACCGTCGCCTCTCCGTCCACGACGACCGCGACCTCCGCGCGCAGCCGGTGCCCGATCCAGCGCAGCCTCAACTCGCCCACTCCGCGCACCCCTTCGACCTCGCGCAGCGCATGTTCGGCGCGGTCCACGAGGGCCGGGTCGACGGCGTCCATCACGCGCCGGAACACCTCGCGCGCCGCGTCCCGAAGGACCAGGGCGATCGCGGCCGTGATGGCCAACCCCACGATCGGGTCGGCGAGTTGCCATCCCAGGGCAGAGCCGCCGGCGCCCAGCAGCACGGCCAGTGAGGTGAAGCCGTCGGTACGGGCGTGGAGTCCGTCCGCCACCAGTGCGGCCGAGCCGATGTCACGGCCCACGCGGATCCGGTAGCGGGCCACCCACTCGTTGCCCGCGAAACCGACCAGCGCGGCCACGGCGACCGCCGGGACGTGCGCGACGGGGCGCGGATCGAGCAGCCGGTCGATCGCCATCCAGCCCGCGAAGGCCGCCGACGCGGCGATCGTCAGCACGATCACGATGCCCGCGAGATCCTCGGCGCGGCCGTAGCCGTACGTGAAGCGCCGCGTCGCCGCGCGCCGGCCCAGGACGAAGGCGATCCCGAGCGGTACGGCGGTCAGCGCGTCCGCGGTGTTGTGCACCGTGTCGCCGAGCAGCGCCACCGACCCGGACACGGCCACCACGGCCGCCTGCGCGAGGGCCGTCACCCCGAGCACCGCCAGCGAGACCCACAGGGCGCGCATGCCGCGGGCCGAGGACTCGAGCGCCGAGTCGAGCTTGTCGGCGCTCTCGTGGGAGTGGGGGGTGAGGAGGTGGCCGAGACGGTGGCGGAGGCTGGGCTGCTGGTGATGGTGGTGCCCGTGGTGGTGCTGGTCGCTCACGTCGTTCCCCTTCCGGTGCGCGGAGTGGACGTACGACATCCACGAGGCCATTATGTGCGTATGAGCGCACGCATGCACCTATCACCTGCACATGATGCGCACCCGCGCACCCCCGGCGAGGAACAGTTCGCGCTCGCCGCCGAGATCCTCGCCGTGCTGGGCGACCGCACCCGCCTCGCCCTGCTGCACGCCCTGACGGCGGGAGAGTCCGATGTCACGACGCTCACGGAGGCGTGCGGCGCGGCGCGGCCGGCCGTCAGCCAGCATCTGGCCCGGCTGCGGCTGGCCGGTCTGGTGAGCACGCGCAAGGAGGGGCGCCGGGTGATCTACGCACTGCGCGACGGGCATCTGCGCCGCCTCGTGGACGAGGCGCTGAAGGTGGCGGACCACCGGCTCAGTGATCGGCCGGTGCACGACTGACGGAGACGGAGTCCGGGTCAGTAGGCGGCCGCCGTGCCGAGGTACTGCTCGGCGAAGGCCGCCGCCGCGGCGGGGGAGGTGAACAGGCGGCGGAGTCGGGCGAAGGTGGTGCCGGCCCGGTACTCGTCGCCCGACGAGGTGCCGTGGTACACCTCGGAGAGCCACTGGGAGAACTCCTGGTAGTCCCACACGCGCCGCAGACACGCCTCCGAATAGCCGTCGAGGCCGCTCTCCTCGCCCTTGCCGAGGTAGGCGACCAGCGAGTCGCCGAGCAGGAAGGCGTCGTGCAGGGCGAGGTTCATGCCCTTCGCCGCGATGGGCGCGGTGAGGTGCGCGGCGTCGCCGGCCAGGAAGAGCCGTCCGAAGGTCATGGGCTCGACGACGTAGTTGTGCATGTCCAGGACGCGCTTCTCGATCAGCCGCCCCTCGGTGAGCGGCGGGGTGCCGTCCGCGCCGAGCCGCTGCTGCAGCTCCTCCCAGACGCGTTCGTGTGACCAGTTCTCGGGGTCGTCGCCGGGCGGGCACTCCAGGTAGTAGCGGGTGACCTGGGGGCTGCGGGCCATGTGCCCGGCGAACCCGTTGGGATGGATGCCGAACAGCACGCAGTCGGCGGACGGCGGTGCCTCGGCGAGCAGCGCCAGCCAGCCGATGCCGTAGTCGTGCCGGGCGATCTGCGCGTGCTCCGGCAGGGCCGAGCGTGTCACCCCGCGCGCTCCGTCGCAGCCCGCGACGAACTCGCACTGCACGAGCTGGTGTTGACCGGTCTCCGGGTCGGTGTACGACACCGACGGCAGGTCCGTCCCCAGGTCGTGCAGCCGTACGTCGCGCACGCCGAACCGGATCTCGCCACCCCGCACGTCCGCGTACTCCCGCACCAGGTCCTTGACCAGCAACGGCTGCGGATAGACGAAGTGGTGACGTCCCGTCAGCTCGCCGTAGGAGAAGCGGAAACGGTCCCCGGCGAACCGGAACTCGCACTCGGTGTGCAGCTGCGCCCGCTCCAGCAGGTTCTCCGCTAGCCCACGCTGCTCGAGCCCGCGTACGGCCCACTCCTCGATGACGCCAGCCCTGGGGCGCTGTTCGATGAACTCGCGCGTCTCGATCTCGAGGACGAGACAGTCGACGCCGGCGGCCCGCAGGATGTTGCCGATGGTCAGCCCGGCGGGGCCGGCGCCCACGATGACGACCGGAAAGCTTTGCGGGTCACCGGAGTTGGCGTGGGAGGTGGTGGAGGTCACCCGAACATTATGTCGGTGGCCCGGGGAGGGTGGGGAGTGGTGGCCGGGCGCCTCCACACGCGGAGGCGCCCGGTCCGCCTCAGTGCGCCGGGGCGTCGGTGACGATGACGTCGTCGATGCTCCGCTCGATCTCCTCGGTGCCGGAGGCGGACGTCCGTGCCCAGTAGTAGATGCCCAGCGAGAACACCGTGATGACCAGGATGTCCCACCACAGGCCGATGTGGCCCGCGCCGCCGAAGCCGCCCTCCGCGGAGATGACGCCCATCCCCAGCAGGTAGACCGGCAGCCACTGGGCGGCCCTGAAGTCCATCCGGGGCGCGTCCGGTTGACCGGTGGCGGTGGCGTACCAGGCGTATCCGCCGAGGAGGACGTAGCCGAGGACGATCGCGATGCCGAGGCGCCACAGGGTGTCCCAACCCGCCCAGTAGATGATGAGGTTGGCCACCACGAACGACAGCGGGGCGAGCGCCTTGCCGGCGGGCAGCCGGTACGGGCGCTGGTGGTGCGGTAGCCGGTCCGCGAAGACGCCGTACGCCAGCGGCGCGCCCGCGTACATCAGGACGCTCGCCGAGGTGATGAAGCCGACCAGTTGCTGCCAGCTCGGGAAGGGCAGGAAGCAGACCACGCCGGTCACGAAGGAGATGGTCAGCCCGAACCAGGGCACGCCCCGCTTGTCGGTGCCGGCGAAGATCTTCGGCGCGTACCCGTTCTTGGCCAGCCCGTAGGAGACCCGGGAGGTCGCGGTGGTGTAGATCAGGCCGGTGCCGCCGGGGGAGATCACCGCGTCCAGGTACAGCACCACGCTCAGCCAGCCCAGACCGACCAGGGTCGCCAGGCCCGCCCAGGGTCCGCTGATCCCGGGGTAGTCGAGGTGGGCCCAGCCGTGCGCGAAGGTGCTGTGCGGCAGCGCGGCGATGAACACGACCTGGAGCAGGACGTAGATGACCGCGCCGATCGCGACCGAGCCGAGGGTCGCCCGCGGCAGGTCCCGCTTCGGGTTGCGGCTCTCGCCCGCCAGCTGGATCGCCTGCTCGAAGCCCAGCAGGGCGAAGATGATGCCGCTGCCGCTGATGGCGCTGAGCACGCCCTTGGCGCCGAACGGCGCGAAGCTCTCCGAAGTGAAGTTGCCCGGGTGGAAGTTGCCGACGGCGATGACGAAGATGGCGGCCAGCGGTACGGCGATCTTCCACCAGGTGGCCGCGCTGTTGGTGTGGGCGAGTGCCCGTACGCCGAGGAAGTTGACGACCACGAAAACGGCCATGAGGACCACGGCGACGAGGAAGCCGCTGGTCGTCAGCGTCTTGTCCGCGTGCTGGAAGCCCTGCGCCCAGGACCAGTGGCCGGCGTAGCCGATCATGGCCTCGACCTCGATGGGCGCGACGGTCGCCGCCTGCAGCCAGGAGAACCAGCCGAAGGACATTCCGGCCAGACCGCCGAACGCGTAGTGCGGATAACGCGCGGTACCGCCCGCCACCGGGAACATGCCACCGAGTTCCGCGTGCACCAGCGCCAGCAGAACGATCGCCACCGCGCCGATCACCCACGAGATGATCGCCGCGGGACCGGCCACGACGACCGCTTCCTGGGCGCCGTAGAGCCAGCCGGAGCCGATGATGGATCCGACCGAGGCCCACATGAGCCCGATCAGTCCGACATCCCGCCGCAGGCCGCCGCCCGGGTCCCCTTTTGTCTCCGGTATTGCATCGACGCTTACCATAAATTAAGGGGCCTCTCACAAAATGCTTACATTTGAAGTGGAAGAGGCTCCAGATTAGGAATGAACTGCCATTCCATTGAAGATGGCAAGCGGATTTTTGACTCGCCTACGGGGAATTCCTGGCGAATACTTCAGGAATTCAGGGGGTGCCGGAAACCTCAGCCCAGCCGGGGTATCTCGATGGCCGGGCAGCGGTCCATGACCATGTCGAGGCCGGCCGCGCGAGTGCGGGTGTACGCGGCCTCGTCGATGACGCCGAGCTGGTACCAGACGGCCTTGGCGCCGATGGCGGCGGCTTCGTCGGCGACGGGGCCGGCGAGGTCGCTGTTGACGAACACATCGACGACGTCGACTTCGAAGGGGATCGCTTCCAGGGAGGGGTAGCCCTTCTCTCCGTGCACGGTCTCGGCCTTCGGGTGCACGGGCACGATGCGCTTGCCGTAGCGCTGGAGCACGTCGGCGACGCCATAGGCCGCACGTCGCTGGTTCGAGGACAGGCCCACGATCGCCCAGGTGTCGCCGAGCTCGGTGAGGATCTTGCGGATCGTTGCTGGGTCGCCGTACACGTTCGGCCTCCTCGGGATTCGTGCGTCGCCGTTCCTGACAACGGCGGGCCCGACGCGGGGATTCCCCGAGGGATCAGCCGGTCTTGTGGCCCCACCGCGGTCCGACCAGGTCCCACTCCCTGCCCCACTGGTCGATGCGCCGCCGGTCGAGTCGCCACCGGGCCAGGGCGCCGGCGCCGAACGCCGTGCCGGCGAGGCCTAGTGCGGCGGCCGTGCCCAGGACGCCCGCCTCGACGGCCGCCTCCGTGGGGCTTGGCGGCTCGGTGGCCAGATCGCCCCGGCCGTCCAGCCAGACCACGACCTCGGCGCCGGCCTTCTGATCCGTGCCGACGAGGGTCTTGTCCGTGCGCGTGTCGCCGTCGGGGGTTGTCCAGCGGATCTTCGCCAGGGCGTGCCGGCTCGTCGTGCCGGCCGAGGTGGCGGAGGCCGGGACGTCGGTGAGGAGTTCGGCGCGCACGGAGTGCCGTTCGGCGCGTTGCCGGGCGAACGCGTCGTCGGCGGCGTGGGCCGTCACCAGTCCGGCCAGGGCGCCGCCCACCGCGACGACCACCCAGACCGCCAGCACGATCCATGCCTCGACGATGTCGTCGCGCCGCCGCAACGCGTTGCTGCGCCAACGCCACAGCCGCTTCTTCGCGCGAGTCCCGCCGTCCATCGGTCCGCACCTCCTCGCCTTCGCCGGCACTCCTGAAGGTGCCAGCCGCAGTGTTGCCGCGGCATGGGCCGATCAGACGGAATCGAGGGGCCGACCGGGACCGACTCGCGCAAGAGGTCGGGATGTTCGGCCCCGATCGGCTAGGTCAGGGCTCGTCGGGGTGGTCGACGGGGACGAGCCGGACTCCGGCGACCAGGTCGGGGCGGATGCGGACCGCGTAGTCCATGGACCGTCCCACCCACGGATGCAGCAGTTCCTGGTAGCGGGCCAGGTCGCGGGGGTCGGTCACCAGATGGGCGTAACCGGTGACCACCACGCTCCAGCCGAGGTGTGTGTCCGGGTCGATGGCGTCCGCCTCGTACGCCACGACGACGCCCGGCGCGCCGGCCTGCCGGGTCCGTGAGGTCAGGGCCGCGCCCTCGTGGGTGCGGATGACGATGTCGCCGTCGTCCAGGACGTGGTTGACCGGGCGGATCGTCGGCAGTGCGTGCTGGGTGAAGACGATCCGTCCGAAGGACACGCTGCCCAGGAGCCGTAGCGCTTCGGCGGCGTCGAGGTCGATGCTCCGGCGCGGTCCTGTGGCGACCGGCCGGCCGTTGTCGAGGGCCATGGCGGGCTTCCGTACGTGTTCGTCTCTCACGGCTGCGTGTCTCCGACCGGCTCACCGGGCGTGTCGCGCGGCTCGGCGTGCCTTTGTTCGATCAAATCATTCGAACCGCGGCGGGGCCCGCGCCGCTAGGGCCCTTCGGCCCTCGCCGGTGACCGGACGGCCCGTGTCATGGTCGGTGGGGGCGTGCCGGGCCGGCTGTCACCTCTGCCCCGGGATCTCCCTCACGCGTACGCCGCGGTGCCGGGAACGCGGATGTCCCCGGCGGAAACGGTTCCTCGATCTCACCGAGCACGTCGCGGCCCGGCCCCCGCGCGGCTGACCCGGGGTATCTGCCCCTGATCCCGTACCGCCTCCCGCCGTGGGCCGATACCGTTGCACGTGACCGGCACGGTCGGCCATGTGCGTGTCTTCGGGACGTGGAGGATCACCGGTGGGAAGCCAGGAGCAGGCCGGTCAGGCCCGCGTACGGCTGCCGCAGCTGAAGCTGGACGAGCTGCTGGAGGAGTTGCAGGCCCGCCTGGACGCGGCCCGCGGCACACGTGACCGGGTGCACAGCCTCCTGGAGGCGGTGCTCTCGGTCGGCCGGGAGCTCGACCTCGAGCAGGCGCTGCACAGCATCGTGGAGGCCGCAGCGGTGCTGGTCGACGCGCAGTACGCCGCCCTCGGAGTGATCGGAGCGGACGGCAAGCGGCTGTCCGCCTTCCACACGATCGGGGTCACCGAGGAGGAGATCGCCCGGATCGGCCCTTACCCGGAGGGCCACGGCATCCTCGGCGAGCTGATCACCAACCCCCAACCGCTGCGGCTGGCCAAGATCTCCGACCACCCCTCCTCGTACGGCTTCCCGCCCCGCCACCCGCCGATGAACACCTTCCTCGGCGTCCCGATCCGGGTGCGCGACCAGGTCTTCGGCAATCTGTACCTGACCGAGAAGGCCGGCGGGGCGCAGTTCGACGAGGAGGACGAGTCGGTTCTGTCGACGCTGGCCGTCGCGGCCGGCGTCGCGATCGACAACGCCCGCCTGTACGAGGAGTCCCGGCTTCGGGAACGCTGGCTGAGCGCCACCGCGGAGATCACCCACAGCCTGATGTCCGGCAGCGAGCGCGGCGAGGCCCTGGGCCTGATCGCCGAACGGGCCAGGGAGATCACCGGAGCGGCCCTCGCCGTGGTCGCCATGCCCCTCGAGGACACCGACTCGCTGCGGGTGGAACTGGCCATCGGGGAGGGCGCCGAGGCGCACCGCGGGGTCGTCCTCCCCGTGGACGACAGCCTCATCGGTCTGGCCTTCTCCACTGCCGCGCCCGTCACCAGCCGGGACGTCGGCCGGGACGAGAGGGTGTCGCAGCGCTTGAAGGGGCTGGGGGCGGCGGTGGCCGTGCCCATCGGGACGGGCGACGGTGTGCGAGGCGTCCTGCTCCTGGTGCGCGAGGCGGGCCACATGGTGTTCTCCGAGAAGGAGACCGAGCCGCTGCGGGGCTTCGCCGCGCAGGCCGCGATCGCGTTGGGGCTGGCCGAGCGCCGCCAGGACGCCGAGCAGATCGCGGTGCTCGAGGACCGCGACCGCATCGCCCGGGACCTGCACGACCTGGCCATCCAGCGGCTGTTCGCGACCGGCATGACCCTGCAGAGCGCGGGTCGCTTCATCGAGCACCGGGAGGCCTCGGAGCGCGTGGCGCGGGCGGTGGACGACCTGGACGAGACCATCAAGATCATCCGGTCGACCATCTTCGGCCTGCGGTCGCACGACGGCCTCCCCGGGTCCGGACTGCGGGCCAGGGTCGTACGGGCGGCAGGCGAGGCGGCGCCCGTGCTGGGCTTCGCGCCCAGCCTGCGCATGGAGGGCCTGGTGGACACCGACGTGCCCCGGGAGATCGCCGACCACGTGGTGGCCGTGCTCTCCGAGGGCCTGACCAACATCGCCCGGCACGCCCGCGCCGACCGCGCCGAGGTGGCGCTGGAGACCGACGGCCGCGAGGTGCGGCTGACGGTGTCCGACAACGGCGTGGGAATCCCGCCCGAGGGGCGTCGCAGCGGCCTGCACAACATGGCCGAGCGGGCCCGGCAGTTGGGCGGCGAGCTCCGGCTGACCACTCCGGAGGGCGGTGGCAGCACGCTGCTGTGGCGGGTGCCGGTACCGGGGGCGAAGCAGTAGGAGACGTCAGCGCGCGGGACGGTCGCCGGACGGCTCGGGCTGCTCCAGATGCGTGGCGAGTACGGCGGCCTGCACACGCCGTTGGACGCCCAGCTTGGCCAGCAGCCGGGAGATGTGGTTCTTGACCGTCTTCTCCGACAGGTAGAGCTTCTTGCCGATCTCGCGGTTGGTGAGACCGTCCCCGATCAGCGCGAGGATCTCCCGTTCGCGCGGGGACAGCCCCGCCAGCTCGGGCGCCTCGGCCGGGGCCTGCGCGGGCTCGGCGCGCAGCGAGCGCATCAGGCGGGCCGTCGTCGCGGGGTCGAGCATCGACTGGCCCGAGGCGACCGTACGCACCGCCGAGACCAGGTCCGACCCCTTGATCTGCTTGAGCACATAGCCCGAGGCCCCGGCCATGATCGCGTCCAGCAGGGCGTCCTCCTCGTCGAACGACGTCAGCATCAGCACCGCCAGCTCCGGCATACGGTCGCGCAGCTCGCGGCAGACCGTGATGCCGTCGCCGTCCGGGAGGCGTACGTCGAGGACGGCCACGTGCGGACGTACCGCGGGGGCGCGGACCAGCGCGTGCGCGCAGTTCTCGGCGTCGCCGACGACGGAGATGTCGGGCTCGGAGTCCAGCAGGTCGGACACGCCGCGTCGCACGACCTCGTGGTCGTCCAGCAGGAAGACGCGGATCGGGTCCTGCTCGGTGAAGGTGCGTGCCTCGGTCATGTCGACCCCTCGTTCCCCGGGTGTGAGACGGACTGCGGGCCGCCTGTAAGGACGATCGTCACGCACCCGGACCCGGCGCACCAGGGCCGACCGGCCCAAGTCGTGCCCGTGGTGAGCACGGCCTACTTCCGTCCGTCGAGAT
Source organism: Streptomyces fulvoviolaceus (assembly GCF_000718165.1). GTDB lineage: Bacteria > Actinomycetota > Actinomycetes > Streptomycetales > Streptomycetaceae > Streptomyces > Streptomyces fulvoviolaceus. Next base: position 97,995 of record NZ_JOEY01000032.1, read on the forward strand.
CGAACTCCACGTCCACGACGCCTTCGACCGCCCGCACCAGCCGCGCCGCCACCGGCACCAGGGACGTGTCCCGGACCCGGCCGCCCAGCCGTACGACCCCGTCCCCGACCTCGACCCGTACCGCGGACGCCGGTGCCGGGAAGAGGTACGCCACGACCTCCCGCCGTACCTCCTCGGCGATCTCCTCGTCGTCCCGCAGGAACACCTTGAGCAGGTCGGCGCGGCTGACGACACCCTCCAGACGGCCCGTCCCGTCGACGACGGGCAGGCGCTTGACCCTGGCCCGCGCCATCGTCCGGGCGGCCTGGGCGAGCGTCTCGTCGGGACGGGCGGTGAGGGCGGGGGCGGTCATCAGTTCGCCGGCGGTGACCGAACCGGCCTTCGCGAGGTCGGAGAGCCGGCGCAGTTGGGTGTACCGGTCGGGGTCGCTGTCGCGGAACTCCTCCTTGGGCAGCAGATCCGCCTCGGAGACGACCCCGACGACCCGGCCCGCGCCGTCCACCACGGGCAGGGCGCTGACCTTCCGGTCCTGCATGGTCCGCACGATGTCCTTGAAGGCGGCGTCGCGGCCGACGGCGGCGACGGCGCGGGTCATCACGTCACTCACGATGTGCGGGGATCCGGGCATGGTGACTCCTCAACTCCTCGGTCGCTTCGGCGCGGGGACGCGGTCAGTGCGGGCCACCGCTGCCGTAGGGGGCGTACAGGTCCAGCAGCCGGGTACGGGACGCCTGCAGCCGGTGGGCGACCACCTCGCCCACCCACCGGGCGACGTTCCGCCCGAACTCGGGGTCCTCCTGGCACAGCGCGCGGACGGCCGTGGCGTCGAACTCGTAGGCCCGCAGCGGCGAGGCCGTCTCGGCACCGAGATGCCAGACGTAGGGGGCGAACAGCCAGGACCAGCCGATGAGTTCGTTGTGGCCGAGGGAATCGATGACGGCCGCCCGGCGGCCGGGCACGTGCAGGTCGAGGCAGACCGTGCCGGTGCGGATGATCCAGAACCGGTCGGCGCGTGCGCCTTCCTCGAAGAGCCGGGTGCCTTCGGGGAACGAGACCTCACGGGCGATCTGCATGAGTCGTTCCCGGTGCTCGGCCGGGAGCGCCCGCGGCATGCTCGTCGTGGCGGGAGCGTTCATGGCGTGCCTCCAGTAAGGCGTACGGAGTGACCACCTCCAGCGTGTACGAACGGCACCGGCAGGGCCATGGGCCACCCGGCCCCGGGAACGGGCCACCCGGCGCCCCGGCGGAGCCCTTCAGCACCCTGCGCCGCCGGGGTGGCGCGCCGTTCGATGGGGGCATGAGATCCGCCGGGCAGAGAGGGACCGAGCCATGCGTATCGTCGTCTGTCTCGGCGGCAACGCCCTGCTGCGCAGGGGTGAACGCCCCGACGCGGACGTCCGGCGGGCCGGCATCGTCCGCGTCGCCACCGCGATCGCGGCCCTCGCCCACGAGCACGACCTCGTCGTCACGCACGGCAACGACGCCCCGCTCGGCCTGCCCGACGGTGAGACCGCGGCCGAGGCGACGCTCGGCGCCCCTTGGCCGCTGGACCTGCTCGGCGCCCGGAGCCAGGGGCTGATCGGCACCCTCCTGGTGCGCACCCTGCGGAACGTGCTGCCCCGGCGCAGGGTCGTCTCGGTGATCACGCACACGCAGGTCCGGGCCGACGACCCGGCCTTCGAGCGGCCCACGACGGCCGTCGGGCCGGTCTACTCGGGGAGACAAGCCTCCTTCCTGGCGGTGCGGCACGGCTGGCGGTTGGCCGAGGACGACCAAGGCTGGCGGCGTGTGGTCCCCGCGCCGGGGCCCGAGCGGATCCTGGAGTCCGACACCGTGCGGGTGCTGCTGGACATGGGGACCGTGGTGGTCTGCGCGGGCGGCGGGGGCGTGCCCGTCGTCTCCGACCGGACCACCGGCGCGCTGTGCGGCGTGGAGGCGGTCGTCGACAAGGACCTGGCCGCCGCCCGGCTCGCCGAGGACCTCAAGGCCGACTTCCTGCTCATCCTGACCGACGTGCCGAACATCTACGCCGGTTACGGCACCCCCGGCCGGCGGCCCGTCCTCGACGTCACGCCCGCCGAACTCCGTGACGCCCACTACCCCGACGACTCGATGGGCCCCAAGGCCGAGGCCGCCGCCCGGTTCGTGGAGAACACCGGCGGACTCGCCGCGATCGGGGCGCTGGACGCGGCGTACGAGATCGTGCACGGCCGCTCCGGCACGCTCGTACGGCCTGATCTGCCCATCGCCTAAGGGTTCTTGCGGCACCACGTCCGGTACGCCGCCACCGCCGTCGGCAGCGTCGGGAAGATCAGCTCGCGGCCCACGGACTCCGTGAGCCCGTACGCCTCCAGGTCGTCCAGCAGGTCCTGCTTCACCCGGGCCAGGGCGAACACGATCCCGCGCCGGGCCAGTTCGCGGCGCAGGCCGTCGACGGCGTCCAGGGCGGTGATGTCCACCTCGACGTTCGCCTCGGTGTTGAGGACGAACCAGCGGACCGGGTCGGTCTGTTCGTCGACGGCGGCCAGGGCGCGGCGGTGGAAGTTCTGCGCGTTGGCGAAGAACAGCGGGGAGTCGTAGCGGTAGACGAGCAGTCCGGGGATCATGCGGGCCTGCGGGTAGTCGTCCACGTCGTGCATACCGGCCACCCCGGGGACCAGCCCCTCGACGGCGTCGTGCGGACGGGCCACCCGGCTCAGCAGCTCGGCCACGGACAGGCCGACGGCGACCAGTACGCCGTACAGCAGGTCCAGGGCGAGCACGCCGACCAGGCACCCGACGGCCAGCAGCAGCTCGCGCCGCCGGAAGGCGGCCAGCTTGCCGAAGCCTGCGAGATCCATCATGCGGGCGGCCGCGTACACCACGAGCGCGCCCAGTACCGCCGACGGCATACGTGTCAGCAGCGGGCTGAGGAACAGCAGCACGGCGAGCACCACCACGCCCGCCACCAGGGAGTACGCCTGGCTGCGGGCGCCCGCCGAGGAGGCGAGCGCGGTGCGGCTGGCGCTGCTGCTGACCGGGAAGCCCTGCAGCCAGCCGGCGCCGAGGTTGGCGGCGCCCAGCGCCAGGAACTCCTGGTCGGCGTCGAGCTCCCGGCCGTCGTCGTCCCGTCCGGTGAAGGCCCGGGCGGTGAGGATGAAGTCCGTGTAGGCGACGAGGAGGACACCCAGGGCGGGCAGCACCAGGTGCGGCAGTTCGGTGAGGTCGGGCGCCGCAATGGCGGGCAGCCCCGCCGGGACCTCACCGATCACCTTGATGCCGTATCTCTCGTCGAGGTCGAACACGGCCACGGCCGCGGTGCCCAGAACCACCGCCAGCAGGGGACCGGGCACGGAACGCGGCAGCCGCGCCACCGTGAACAGGAGCGCGACGACGACGGCGGAGAACAGCACCGTCGCCGGGTGCCCCTCGCCCAAGTGCCGTACGAATGACCATAGTTGGGGGAAGAAGCCCGAGCCCGTCGTGTCCACGCCGGTCAGCTTGGGGAGCTGGTCCACGATCATGATCAGGGCCACGCCCGCCAGATAGCCGATCAGCACCGGCCGGGACAGCAGGTCGGCGACGAAGCCCAGGCGCAGCAGCCGGGCCGCCAGGCAGAGCAGGCCGACCGTCACGGCGAGGGTGGCCGCCAGCGTGGCGTAGCGGTCCGGATCCGCGGCCGCGAGCGGGGCCACCACGGTCGCCGTCATCAGCGCGGTCGTCGACTCGGGGCCCACCGACAGCAGACGCGACGAGCCCAGCAGGGCGTACAGGCCGAGCGCCGGCAGGATCGCCCACAGCCCGGCGACCGGCGGCAGTCCGGCCACGCCCGCGTACGCCATCACCTGCGGGACCAGATACGCGGCCACCGTGACGCCGGCGAGCAGGTCGCCCCGCAGCCACTCGCGGCGGTAGCCGGTGAGCACGGGGATGCCGGGTGCCAGGCGACGCATGGCGGGCGTCATCCGGCGCCACCCCGGGACGTGCCGGCCCGAGCCGTGGGACATGGGTTTCCTTTCGCCTGCTGCCTTCCAGGGTCGACGGCCCGACCGGGCCCCAGGAAGGGGCCGTTCAGCCCCACGGGTGCCGACCTTCGGCATCCGGCGACGGACGTGGCCGCGCCACCAGGGTGAGCGGTGACACCAACGAACACATCTTGAAGGGACCACGACCATGGCCGTGCAAGGGCACCCGCACCGGAGCTCCGGGTTCCACCTGCCGTCGTTCCGCAGGAACCGGCCCGCCTCCGCCACCGACGGCGCCGTTCAGGACGTCGCCGGCACGACCGCAGCCGCGGCCTACGCGTTCGCCTCGCTGCGGCTGCTCACCGGGTTCGTCTTCCTGTGGGCGTTCCTCGACAAGACCTTCGGCTTCGGCTACGCGACCCCGTCGGGCAACGGCTGGATCGACGGCGGTTCGCCCACCAAGGGCTTCCTCGGCGGCGTCGCGGCCGGACCGATGGAGTCCACCTTCCACGACTGGGCCGGGGCGGCCTGGGCGGACTGGCTGTTCATGCTCGGTCTGCTCGGCGTCGGCCTCGCGCTGGTCGCGGGCATCGGTCTGCGCCTCGCCGCGGTGGCGGGCACGGCCATGATGGCGCTGATGTGGATCGCCGAGTGGCCGCCCGCGAAGCACCTGTCGGACGGCTCGCCGAGCATGTCGACCAACCCGTTCGCCGAGTACCACGTCGTCTACGCCGTCGTCCTGATCGCCCTCGCGGTCGTGGGCGCCGGCGCCACCTGGGGGCTGGGCAGGGCGTGGGCCCGCATTCCGTTCGTCACCCGCCACCCCTGGCTGCGCTGAACCGAGGGGCCGTTGGGCCGGTCGGTCCCGATCGGGGACCAGCGGCCCCTGCCGCAGCGACCACCCCGCACCCACGCTGGACACAGATCCCCGATCAGGAGGCAGAACCATGGTCCGCACTGTTGTCGCAGGTCTCGACGGCTCGCCCGAAAGCCGGGCCGCCGCCGAGTGGGCGGCCCGCGAGGCGAAGCTGCGCGGCCTGCCGTTGAAGATCGTCCACGTGTGGGAGCCCGTCCCGGCCCCCATGGCCCAGGCCCCGCTGCTCGGCGCCGAGACACAGCAGCACTGGAGCGAGCGCGTTCCCCGCGAGGCCGCCGAGGGACTCAGGCTGCGTCACCCCGGCGTCGAGGTGAGCGTGGAACAGCTGACCGGCGGAGCGGCCGAGGTCCTGACCAAGGCGGCCGAGGACGCGGAACTGCTCGTCCTCGGTTCCCGCGGACTGAGCGGGCTCGGCGGGTTCCTGGTCGGCTCCGTCGGCCTCTCCGTCGTGGCGCACGCCGAACGGCCCGTCGTGCTGGTCCGCGCCGGGGAGCAGGCCGCCGACGAGCACGAGGCCGACCCCGTGGGCATCCCGTCGGCCGCCACGCCGTACCGGCCCGTCGTCCTGGGCCTGGACCCCGCCGGCGCCGACGACTCGGTGATCGGGTTCGCCTTCGAGGCGGCCGCCCGCCGTGCGACCGGCCTGCGCGTGGTGCACGGCTGGAACCTTCCGCCGTACTACGTCTACGGCCTCTCCGCCGACCTGACGCTGCACGACGAGATCGCCCGGCAGCAGGCCGCGACCCTGGCCGAGGCCCTGCGGCCCTGGCGCCAGAAGTACCCGGGCGTCGAGGTCACCGAGGAGTCCCGGTCGGGCAGCCCGGCAGGCCGCCTGGTGGACGCCGCCCGTGAGGCCTCCCTGGTCGTCGTCGGCCGCCGCGTCCGCCGCAGCCCGCTCGGCGCCCACATCGGACCCGTCACGCACGCACTCCTGCACCACGCCGCGGCCCCCGTCGCGGTCGTCGCGCACAACTGACAACCAGTACTGAGGAGTTGAACCCATGAAGGCAGCGGTCGTACGAGCCTTCGGCGAGCCCCTGGTCATCGAGGAGCGCCCCGACCCCGAGCCCGGCCCCGGCCAGGTCCGCGTCCGGGTCGAGGCCTCCGGCCTGTGCCACACCGACATCCACGCCGCGCACGGCGACTGGCCCGTCAAGCCGAACCCGCCGTTCGTGCCCGGCCACGAGGGCGTCGGCCTCGTCGAGAAGCTCGGCGACGGCGTCACCCACCTGAGCATCGGCCAGCGCGTCGCCGTGCCGTGGCTGGGCAAGGCCTGCGGGCGGTGCGAGCACTGCCTGTCCGGCTGGGAGACGCTGTGCGAGGAGCAGATCAACACCGGGTACGGCTGCGACGGCGGATACGCCGAGAAGATGCTGGCCTGGGCCGACTTCGCGCAACCCGTGCCGCGGGGCGTCACCGCCGTCGACGCCGCGCCGCTGACCTGCGCCGGCGTCACCACGTACAAGGCGCTCAAGGTCGCGGGCGTCCGGCCGACCCAGCTCGTGGCGATCTCCGGCGTCGGCGGGCTCGGCCACCTGGCCGTGCAGTACGCCAAGATCGCCGGAGCACAGGTCGCGGCCATCGACGTCACCGACGAGAAGCTCGAACTCGCCGCGGAACTCGGCGCCGACCTCGTCATCGACGCCCGCAAGGAGAACGTCGGCGAGGTGCTCAAGCGGTACGGCGGCGCCCACACGGCGATCGCCCTCGCCGTGAACGAGAGCGCGTTCGCCGCCGTCAACTCCGGCCTGCGGCGCGGCGGCAAACTGGTCATGGTCGCGCTGCCCGCGCACGGCACGGTGCAGGTACCGATCTTCGACACGGTCCTGAACGGCACCTCGGTGATCGGCTCGATCGTGGGCACCCGGCAGGACCTCGCCGAGGTCTTCCGGCTGCACGCGGCCGGCCGCACCAGGGTCGTCAGCGAGACCCGCCCGCTGGCCACGGTCAACGAGTCCATCGAGGACGTCCTGCGCGGCCAGGTCAAGGCCCGCATCGTCTTCGACCTGGGAACGGGAAGGTGAGGAAGATGACGACCGCTCAACTGCCCCTGGTCGTGGGCGTCGACGGCTCCGAGCCGAGTCTGCGCGCGGTGGACTGGGCGGCCGACGAGGCCGTCCTGCGCGGGGCGCCGCTGCGGCTGGTGTACGCCTGTCTGTGGGAGCGCTACGAGGGAGCCGCACTCGCCCGGGACATCGGCAAGCCGTCCACACAGGTGCTGCCTCAGGAGATAGCCACCGGCGCCGCCCGGCGCGCCCGCGCCCGGCAGCCCGGCCTGGAGGTCTCGTCCGAGGTGGTGTTCGAGGAGCCCGAGTACGTCCTCGTGCGCGAGGGGCGGAAGGCCGCCGCGGTGGTCGTGGGTACCCGCGGCCGCGGCGGTCTCGCCGAAGCGCTCCTCGGCTCCGTCAGTCTGACCGTCGCCGCCCATGCCCACTGCCCGGTGATCGTGCTGCGCGGCAGCCACGACAACCAGGTGACGCCCTCGGTCCACGGCCGGGTGGTCCTGGGCGTCGGAGACGATGTCAAGGACTCGGCGGCCGTCCGCTTCGCCTTCGACGAGGCGCGACGGCGCGGGGTGCCGTTGGAGGCCGTACGGGCCTGGCGGTGCCCCGCGCACGAGAGCACCGACCACCCTCTGCTGGCCGGCGAACCCGCCCGGCTGCACGAGAAGCACGCCGAGGAGGCTCTCGCCGAGGCCCTGCGGGACGCCCCGTCGGACGTCGAGCTGCACAGCAGGGTCGTCGAGGGGAACGCCCGCCAGGTGCTGGTGGACCTCTCGCACCGCGCCGACCTCCTGGTCGTCGGGGCCAGGCACCGCAACGGGCACTTCGGGCTCCAGCTCGGCCGCGTCGCCCACGCGATGCTGCACCACTCCGCCTGCCCCGTCGCCGTCGTACCGCAGCAGGCGTGAAAACGGTGACCGGCTTACAGGCTCGCCGCGTGATCGGGGACGTAGGTCTGCAGATCGCGCGGCGGGCGCTGGTAGCCGGTCGACGGCGGCCGCTCCGGCAGCTCCAGCACCGGCGGCGGCACCTCGTGGTACGGCACGGACTCCAGCAGGTGGGCGATCATGTTCAGCCGGGCCCGGCGCTTGTCGTCGCTCTCCACGACGAACCAGGGCGCCTCGGAGACGTCGGTGTGCACCAGCATCTCGTCCTTCGCCCGGGAGTACGCCTCCCAGCGGGTGATCGACTCCAGGTCCATCGGGGACAGCTTCCAGCGCCGCACGGGATCGTCCAGCCGGCGCCGGAAGCGGTCCTGCTGCTCCGTGTCGCTCACCGAGAACCAGTACTTGCGCAGCAGGATCCCGTCCTCCACCAGCATCCGCTCGAAGATCGGGCACTGCCGCAGGAAGAGCTGGTACTCCTCCTTCGTACAGAAGCCCATCACGTGCTCGACGCCGGCCCGGTTGTACCAGGAGCGGTCGAACAGCACGATCTCCCCGGCGGCCGGGAGATGCTCGACGTACCGCTGGAAGTACCACTGGGTGAGCTCGCGCTCGGTCGGCTTCGGCAGCGCCGCGGTGCGGGCCACGCGAGGGTTGAGGTGTTCCGCGACCCGCTTGATCGTGCCGCCCTTGCCCGCCGCGTCCCGCCCCTCGAAGACGACGACGAGGCGGGCGCCCTGCGCACGCACCCACTCCTGCAGCTTCACCAACTCCGTCTGCAGACGAAGCAGTTCCTTCTCGTACGCCTTGCGCGGCAGCTGCGCCGCCTTCTTGCCGGCCATGCCGCCTCTTCCCCTCGATGACCAGTGGAGTCACTCATGCCGAAGGACGAACGTCAGGACAGCACCGTACTGACCGACGACGAGCTGCGCACCCTGGACGCCCACTGGCGGGCCGCGAACTATCTGACCGCCGGGCAGATCTACCTGATGTCGAACCCGCTGCTGCGCGAGCCCCTGAAGCCGGAGCACATCAAGCCGCGGCTGCTCGGCCACTGGGGCACCTCGCCCGGCCTGAACCTCGTGTACACCCACCTCAACCGTGCCATCGGGGCGCGCGGCCTGGACGCGCTGTGCGTGTGGGGGCCCGGACACGGCGGCCCGTCCGTGCTGGCCAACTCGTGGCTGGAGGGAACGTACGGCGAGACGTATCCGGACGTCGGCCGGGACGCGGCCGGCATGGGGCGGCTGTTCCGGCAGTTCTCCTTCCCCGGCGGTGTCCCGAGCCATGTGGCGCCGGAGACGCCGGGGTCGATCCACGAGGGCGGCGAACTGGGTTACTCCCTCTCGCACGCGTACGGCGCCGCCTTCGACAACCCGGACCTGCTGGTCGCCTGCGTGATCGGGGACGGTGAGGCGGAGACCGGGCCGCTGGCCGCCTCCTGGCACTCCAACAAGTTCCTCGACCCGGTACACGACGGCGCCGTCCTGCCCATCCTCCACCTCAACGGCTACAAGATCGCCAACCCGTCCGTGCTGTCCCGCCTGCCCGAGTCCGAACTCGACGCGCTGCTGCGCGGCTACGGCCACGACCCGATCCACGTCACCGGCGACGACCCGGCCGCCGTCCACCGTGCGATGGCCCGGGCCTTCGACGACGCTCTGACCCGCATCGACCTGCTGCAACGCTCGGCCCGCGAGGACGGCGTGGCCGAGCGCGTGCACTGGCCCGTCATCGTCCTGCGCACGCCCAAGGGCTGGACCGGACCGGCGGAGGTCGACGGCGTGCCCGTCGAGGGCACCTGGCGCGCCCACCAGGTCCCGCTCGCCGGGGTGCGCGAAAACCCGGAGCACCTGCGGCAGTTGGAGGCCTGGCTGCGGTCGTACCGGCCGGAGGAGCTGTTCGACGCCGACGGCCGGCCCGTCGCGGACGTCCTCGCCTGCGTCCCCGAGGGCGCGCGGCGCCTGGGCGCCACCCCGCACGCCAACGGCGGTCTCCTCGTACGGGATCTGCCCGTCCCGGACCTCGACCGCTTCGCCGTACCCGTCGACAAGCCGGGCACCACCCTGCACGAGCCCACCCGGATCCTCGGAGACCTCCTCGAACAGGTCATGCACGACACCTCGGCCCGTCGCGACTTCCGTGTCGTCGGCCCCGACGAGACCGCCTCCAACCGTCTCCAGGCCGTCTTCAACGCCAGCGGCAAGGCCTGGCAGGCCCAGCTGCTCCCGGGCGACGAACACCTCGAACGGCACGGCCGGGTGCTGGAGATCCTCTCCGAACACACCTGCCAGGGCTGGCTGGAGGGCTATCTTCTGACCGGCCGCCACGGGCTGTTCTCCTGCTACGAGGCGTTCGTGCACATCGTCGACTCGATGGTCAACCAGCACATCAAGTGGCTGAAGACATCGAGGGAGTTGGCCTGGCGCGCCCCGATCGCCTCCCTCAACTACCTGCTCACCTCGCACGTGTGGCGCCAGGACCACAACGGCTTCTCCCACCAGGACCCCGGTTTCGTCGACCACGTCCTCAACAAGAGCCCCGAGGTCGTCCGCGTCTACCTGCCGCCGGACGCCAACACGCTGTTGTCGGTGGCGGATCACGCGCTGCGCAGCCGCGACTACGTCAATGTGATCGTGGCCGGCAAGCAGCCCTGCTTCGACTGGCTGTCCATGGACCAGGCCCGCGCCCACTGCGCCCGCGGCGCCGGCATCTGGGACTGGGCGGGCACCGAGGACGGCTCCCGCGAACCCGACGTGGTGCTCGCCTGCGCCGGGGACGTACCCACCCAGGAGGTCCTGGCCGCAGCCCAGCTGCTGCGCCTCCACCTGCCTGATCTGGCGGTGCGGGTGGTGAACGTCGTCGACATGACGCGGCTCCTGCCGCGGGAGGAACACCCGCACGGCATGGGCGACTTCGAGTACGACGGCCTGTTCACGACCGACAAGCCGGTGATCTTCGCCTACCACGGCTACCCGTGGCTGATCCACCGGCTCGCCTACCGCCGCACCGGCCACAAGAACCTGCACGTGCGCGGCTACAAGGAGTCGGGCACCACGACCACGCCGTTCGACATGGTCGTCCGCAACGACCTCGACCGCTACCGCCTGGTCATGGACGTCATCGACCGCGTCCCGGGCCTCGCGGTGCGCGCCGCCGCCGTACGGCAGGAGATGGCCGACGCCCGGACCCGCCACCACGCCTGGATCCGTGAGCACGGCACCGATCTGCCGGAGATCGCGGAGTGGGCCTGGAACGCGTGAGCGCTCCGCTGAGGGTGCCGCGATGGGGCGTCGGTCGTCTGCGGCGCCGGCGTGGCTGGTCGCGCCCACGCGGCGGAGTCGCTGATCGATGCAGCCCCGCGCCCCTTCGGGGGCGCTTCCTGACCCGGCATTGAGGGCGGACCGGCCCACCCGGACCGCCCGGACAGCCCCTGTGGCCGCCGTCCGTTCCGCTGGACGCTCGAAGTGACGAGAAGACTCGAAGGAGTTTCCACGATGACGGACGACGCGCTCAGCCCTGACCGGCGGGCCGGCGAGCCGACCTTCGGCCGTGACGGCCGCCGACCGGGCGGCCTCGGAGCCGAGTCACTGTGCTCGACGCGCGTGTGCGCCTGCTGCCCCGCAGGCCGCGGGACTCGTATCTGCGACGACTCCGCTGAGGAGGGACAACCATGAAGCACAACAAGGTCGGTTCCGTGATGACCACGGAGGTCGTCCGTGCCGAGTACGGCACCCCGTTCAAGGAAGTGGCCCGGCTGCTGGGCGGGCACCGCATCAGCGGACTGCCGGTGGTCGACGAGGACGACCAGGTCATCGGGGTCGTCTCCGAGACGGACCTCATGATCCGGCAGGCCGAGACGCCCGATCCGTTGGAGCCGAAGAGGCGCTTCCGGTTCGCCGTGGTGAGCCGCGACGCCCGCAAGCGGGCCGTCAAGGCCAAGGCCCGTACGGCAGGCCAGTTGATGTCCGAGCCGCCGGTCACGGTGCATGCCGACGACACCATCGTCGAGGCCGCCCGCACCATGGCGCGCCACCACATCGAACGGCTGCCCGTCCTCGACGAGGAGCACCGGCTCGTCGGCATCGTCACCCGCCGCGACCTGCTCCAGGTCTTCCTGCGGCCCGACGCGGAGATCCGGGGCGAGGTCATCGACGAGGTGCTGATACGGGCGCTGTGGCTGCCGCCGCGCAGCATCGACGTCTCCGTGGTGGAGGGCGTGGTCACGCTCTCCGGGCACATGGAACGCAAGAGCGAGACGGAGATCGCCGTCTCCATGACCCGTCAGATCGACGGTGTCGTCGCCGTGGTCGGCAAGCTCACCTACCGGCTGGACGACTCGCACCTCCAGCCCGACGAGCAGCCGCTGCACGGTGTCACCGACGACTGGCTGCGCAAGCTGTGAAATGGAGAGGAGGCGGACCGCCATGACCGTCAACGTGCTGGTCGCCTACGGGACGACGAACGGATCGACCGCGCGGATCGCCGAGGCCGTCGCCGCGGTGCTGCGCAAGGAGGGTTTCACCAGCGAGGCGCTGCCGGCCGCCGCCGTCACCCGCGTCACGCCGTACGACGCCGTCGTGGTCGGCGGCGCACTGTACGCCGGACGCTGGCACAAGGACGCCCGCCGGTTCCTCCGCCGGCACGGCAAGGACCTCGCCGGCCGCCCGCTGTGGCTGTTCAGCAGCGGCCCGCTGGACGCCTCTGCCGCCGAGCGGGACATCCCGCCGGTACCCGGTCTGAAACGCGCCATGACCCGCCTGGACGCCCGCGGACACGTCACCTTCGGCGGCTGCCTGGAGGAGGGCGCCAAGGGCCTTGTCGCCCGGATGATCCTGCGCGACGACAAGGGCGGCGACTTCCGGGACTTCGGCCTGATCGAGGAGTGGGCGGCCCGGATCGCCAAGGAACTGGCGGCGAAGAAGACCTGAAACGCAACGAGAACGCCCACCGCCGACGGCGGAGAACAAGGAGATGTCCTGACCACCACGGTCCCGGCGCCTGAGACGAGGCCAGGCCCCGGGACCATCCAGATGCGGCCCCCCTGAGCGGGAGTGGGCCGCAACCGTCTGCGAGCCCGGGCTGGGGAAGACCGGGCGCGCAGGGGTCTTTGGGTGGCGGGTGCTCAGGTAGATGTGGGGTGGTCGGGCCGCGTCGTGGCAGCGGGCGGACCGGGGCTACGACGGCACGACGGCGACCGGGCACCTGGTGTGTCGCAGCAGGGCGAGAGCCGTGCCGCCGGAGCGGCGGCCGACGACCACCAGCCCGGAGTTGCCGGCGGCGTGGGCGAGGGCCTTGGCCGCGGGGAGCAGCACGACATCCTCCAGGACGTCGACGTCCGGGTACTTGCCGCGCCACGGCCGCAGTGCGTCGGACAGGTGCTGCACCTCGTCGTCCTCCCAGACGGCGCGGTCCTCCTCCGGAACGGCGAATGGCCACCGGGCCGCCCGCGCGGGAAGCGTCCAGACGTGCACCGCGTGCAGTCGCGCGCCGCGCAGCCGGGCCGCCTCGAAGGCGAGGTCCACGGCGTCTCCCGCCGGGTCGCGGGCATCGATCCCCAGGGTCACGCCGTCGGCACGGCCCGCCGGTTCCTCGTCGGCGAACGTGCCGGGCACCAGTACCACCGGCCGGGCGCACCGTGTCGCCAGGGCCGAGGCGGTCGAGCCGAGCGCGATCCCGGCGTGGCCGCCCTCACCGCGCAGACCGAGGACCACGAGATCCGCCTCCTCGGCCATCGTGTCCAGAGCCGCTGCCGGAGTTCCGGTGAGGTGCGTGCTCAGGGCTGTCAACTCCGGATGCCGTTCGGTCAGCTCGGCGACCACCCGGTCCGCCACGGTCTCCGGTCGGTACGGCCACTGCTCGACGGGGTTGGGGCCGCCCGGTGGCGCCACATGGACCACCCGCAGGGGCAGTCCGCGCAGCAGCGCCTCGCGCGCGGCCCAGTCGGCCGCTGCCCGGCTGCGTGCCGACCGGTCTACGCCGACAATGATCACTCGTTCCATGGTGTGCCGCCTTCCGGGCCGGGGACCTCCACCCTGGCCGTGTGGCCCCGCCCCGCGCAGGGGCCGAACGGACCAGGATCGGAGCCCTGGCGGCCCATACCCGCCGGTAGTCCGAAGGGCGAAGCTGGCACCGAGGAGCAGACCGACCGCAGGAGGTGTGCGCCATGCTTCCACCCGTCATCGCCGGAGTCGACGGATCCGCCGAGAGTCTCGCCGCCGCCGAGTGGGCCGCCCGAGAGGCGGCGCGCCGGGACCGGCCGCTGCGTCTGGTGCACGCCTGGAACTGGCACCCCCGTCAGGCGGACGACGAACCCGCCACCGCCTCCCAGCGGCACCTGGCCCGGCGCGTGCTGCACCAGGCACAGGACCGCATCCGCCGCACCTGCCCCGGCGTCCGTCTCGACGACGAGCAGGTCGAGGGCCCCGCGACCGCCGCCCTGCTGAGCGCGGCCGAGCAGGCCGACCTGCTCGTGCTGGGCTCACGCGGCCTCAGCGGCTTCACCGGGTTCCTCGTCGGCTCCGTCGCCCTGGGCGTGGTGGCACGGGCCGCCCGGCCGGTCGTCCTGGTCCGGGCGGGAGAGGAGGCCGCGGACGAGCACCTCCCGGCCGCCGACGGTACGGCCTCCACCCGCACCGGCTACCGGGACGTCGTCCTGGGCCTCGATCTCGGAGACCCCTGCGACGAGGTGATCGAGTTCGCCTTCGAGGCGGCCCGGCTGCGCGGCGCCCGCCTCAGGGTCGTCCACGCCTGGCAGCAGCCGTCCCCGGTCGGGCTCGGCCCCGGGGACATCGGCCTGGTGGACGGACCGCGGCGGGCCGAGGAGTGGCACGGCTTCCTGACCGCAGTCCTGCAGGTGTGGCGCGACAAGTACGCCGACGTAGAGGTCCTCGAGACCGTGACCGAGGGCCGCGCCCAGTCCGCCCTGGTGCGCGCCGCCACCGGGGCGAGCCTGCTCGTCGTGGGCCGCCGTACGACCGCACGCCCGGCCGGCCCGCGCACCGGACCCGTCGCCCACGCCGCCATCCGTCACGTCGGCTGCCCCGTGGCCGTCATCCCCCACGCATGAGAGGCCGAGCCCGATGAGTGCGCCGATCAAGTACGTGTACGAGTTCGCCGAGGGCAACCGGGACATGGCCGCCCTTCTCGGCGGCAAGGGAGCCGGTCTCGCCGAGATGACGCGGCTCGGCCTGCCCGTCCCGCCGGGCTTCACCGTCACCACCGCGGCCTGCAGGCTGTACCTGGCCACCGGCGAGGAGCCGCCCGAGCTCGGCGTCGAGGCGGCTCGCGCGCTGGCCGGACTGGAACGGGCCATGGGCCGCACCCTCGGCGCGCCGGAGGACCCCCTGCTGGTCTCCGTCCGCTCCGGAGCCCGCTTCTCCATGCCCGGCATGATGGAGACCATCCTCGACATCGGCCTCAACGACGCGTCCGTCACCGGACTCGCCGAGGCGTCCGGGCAGGAGCGGTTCGCCTGGGACTCGTACCGGCGGCTCATCCAGATGTTCGGCCGCACGGTGATGGGCGTGGACGGCGACCTGTTCGAGCAGGCCATCGCCGCCCACAAGGCCAGGCGTGAGGTCAAGGGCGACCACGACCTAGACACCGGCGAACTCGTCCTGATCACCGAGGAGTTCAAGGACATCATCCGCAAGGAGACCGGCGAGGAGTTCCCGCAGGACCCCGCCGAGCAGCTGTCCCGCGCCATCCGCGCCGTCTTCGACTCCTGGAACGGCGAACGCGCCCGCATCTACCGCCACCGAGAGCACATCCCCGAGGACCTCGGCACCGCCGTCAACGTGCAGGCGATGGTCTTCGGGAACCTCGGCGAGGACTCCGGCACGGGCGTCGCCTTCACCCGCGACCCCGCCACCGGCGAGAGCGGCGTGTACGGCGACTATCTGCCCGACGCCCAGGGCGAGGACGTCGTCGCCGGCGTGCGCGACGCGCTGCCGTTGGCCGAACTGAAGCGGCTCGACCCGCGCGCGTTCGTCGAACTCGGCGACCACCTGCGCACGTTGGAGGGCCACTACCGCGATCTGTGCGACGTCGAGTTCACCGTCGAGCGCGGCCGCCTGTGGATCCTGCAGACCCGCGTCGGCAAGCGCACCGCCGAGGCCGCCTTCCGCATCGCGCACGACCTGCAGGGCGACGGCACGATCAGCGCCGACGAGGCCCTGGTCCGCGTCGACGGCGCCGAACTGACCCGCCTGATGTTCCCCCGCTTCGAGGTGCGGCCCACCGACGTGCCCCTCGCCCACGGCGTGCCCGCCTCGCCGGGCGCGGCGGTCGGCGCGGTCGTCTTCGACTCCGCCGAGGCCGTACGCCGCGCCGCGACCGGCGAGGACGTGGTCCTGGTGCGCCGGGAGACCACCCCCGACGACCTCCCCGGCATGATCGCCGCCCAGGCGGTCCTGACCAGCCGGGGCGGCAAGACCAGCCATGCCGCAGTCGTGGCCCGCGGCATGGGCAAGGTGTGCGTGTGCGGTGCCGAGGCACTCACCGTCGACCCGGCGGCCCGCCGGTTCACCACCGCATCGGGAGTCGTCGTCCGCGAGGGGGACACCGTCTCCGTGGACGGCACCGCCGGCACCGTCCACCTCGGTGCACTCCCGCTCACCGCGTCCGACGTCGGCCGCGCGCTGGAGACCCACGCGAGCACCGGCCCGGTCACCGAGGCGGTCCTGGGCGCACTGGCCCACGCCGACGCCGTACGCCGCCTGGAAGTCCGGGCCAACGCCGACACCCCCGAGGACGCCGCACGCGCGCGTGCCCTCGGCGCCCAGGGCATCGGCCTGTGCCGCACCGAGCACATGTTCCTCGGCGAGCGCAGGGCACTGGTCGAGGCGATGATCCTGGCTCGCGACGACACGGCACGCGAGGCGGCCCTGGCCGCCCTGCTGCCGCTGCAGCGCGAGGACTTCACCGGCATCCTGGCGGCGATGGACGGACTGCCGGTGACGATCCGACTCCTGGACCCGCCGTTGCACGAGTTCCTGCCGGACCACACGGAGCTGGCGGTCCGCCTCGCCTCCGCCGTGCACCCGGACCCGCACGACCGTGAACTCCTGCGCGCCGTCGAGCGCATGCACGAGCAGAACCCGATGCTGGGCCTGCGCGGCGTCCGTCTGGGCCTCGCCGTGCCGGGCCTGACGGCCATGCAGGTACGGGCCGTGGCCGAAGCGGTGACCAGCCGCCTGCGTGAGGGCGGCAGCCCCCGCGCCGAGATCATGATCCCGCTCGTCGGCACGGTCGAGGAACTGCGCCTGGCCCGCACCGAGACGGAACGCGTCCTCGCCGAGGTCGCGACGGAGACCGGCACGCCGCTCGACCTGCCCATCGGCACGATGATCGAACTGCCGCGCGCCGCGCTCACCGCCGGACGCATCGCCGAGGCCGCCGACTTCTTCTCCTTCGGCACCAACGACCTCACCCAGACCACCTGGGGCCTGTCCCGCGACGACGCGGAGGCCTCCTTCTTCCCGCTCTACCTGGAGAAGGGAGTCTTCGCGGTGTCGCCGTTCGACACGATCGACCAGGAAGGCGTCGGACGGCTGGTGGAGATGGCCGTCGAGGCCGGCCGCGCCGTCAACCCCCGTCTGGAGACCGGCGTGTGCGGCGAGCACGGCGGCGACCCCGACTCCATCCACTTCTTCCACCGGGCGGGCCTGGACCACGTCTCCTGCTCGCCGTTCCGTATCCCGGCCGCCCGCCTGGAGGCCGGACGGGCAGCCCTCGCCGACACCACGGAGACCAGCGACAGCAGGTGACCGTCCCGGTCAGGACCGCGGGGCGTTGCCCATCTCCGCGGTGAAGGCCACCGGGTCGGTGTCGAAGCCTCGCAGCATCTCGTGAAACTCCCACGCCCCGGAGGCGTTCCTGACGAACTCCGCGACCGTCACGGCAGTGGATCCGGCGAACCGCGCGAAGTCGTCCGCCAGCAGCTCCTTGTACCCCTCGACGACCACCACTCCCGCGTTCGACAGGTCGCCGAAGGTTCTGTCGCCGCCGCTCTGGTGGATGGACACCCCCACGACCACCCGGGCGAAGTCGGAGGCCAGGCGATCGAGCTCCAGGACCATCACCTCGACGAAGCCCAGGCCCAGACCGGTCTGGCTGTGCCGGATCATGTTGATGGTGCCGTCCGGCGAGCGGCTGTCGAAGTGGACGGCGTACACCGGCCGCCCGTGCGGAGCGTCCGCCGAGTAGGTCGTGGCGATGATGTCGAGATGGCGGCGCGGCTCGTTCCAGGGACTCGGATCCCACCGCAGCTTTATCTCGACCTTCTCCGGCCCCTTGCCGACGATGCGCACCGGATACCGCCTCCCGAGTAGCACGACCGCGCGGGACGTCCCCTCGCAAGGTCAAGTATGTCAGCGTGCCGGCTTGCCGAGGCCAGTCGAACTCATGGACGTGGTCAGGGAATCCGGTGCGAATCCGGAGCTGACGCGCAGCGGTGAGGCTGACGGGCGGGGTCTCGGCCACCGGATGTCGTACGACGTCCAGGAAGACGCCCCGTGCCGGACGAACCCGAGTTCGCGCACCGACCGGGTGAGCCGTCGGGCCGACGGCCGTCTGATCCTCGACGGCGTCACCCTCGCCCCCGAACAGGGCTCCACCGTCGGCCTGTTGGGCCCCAACGGCTCCGGAAAGTCCACGCTCCTACGGCTGTTGACGGGTCTGCTCGCCCCCACCGCCGGGTCGTCACCCTCGACGGTACGCCCCCCGCCGGGCTGCCGCGCCGTGAGGTCGCCCGCAGACTCGCCGTGGTCGGGCAACAGGCCGACACGCAGGTCGAGTTGACGGTCCTGGATGTCGTACGCCTGGGGACGCGTCCCGCACCGCCGCGCCTCGCCGCCGGCTTCGGCCGAGGACGAGCGGGCCGTGCGCGCCGGGCTCACCGACCGCGCCGACCAGCCCTGGCACACCCTGTCGGGCGGTGAACGCCGGCGGGTGCAGATCGCCCGCGCGCTCGCCCAGGAGCCCCGCGAGCTCCTCCTGGACGAACCCACCAACCACCCAGACATCCGCCACCAGTTGGACCTGCTGACCCTGGTCACCGGCTCCCGGTCACCACCGTCGTCGCCCTGCACGACCTCAGCCTCGCCGCCAGGTACTGCGACCGGGTCGTCGTGCTGCGCGAGGGGCGCGTGGTGGCCTGCGGCGTCCCCGGTGACGTACTGACCGAGGAACTCGTCGCCGAGGTGTGCGGGGTGCGGGCCGCCGTAAGCAGGGAAGGGCCGGATCAGCGGCCTCATGCGCGGTTTCCTGGGAACCCTCTCCTGAACGCCTGTTCGGGCCCTCGGTCGCGCAGTACCGTGCGCGGAAAGTCCGCACGGCAGGGGGTGGCCGATGCCCGGGTACGACACGCTCGCCGCACGACTCACCATCCACCTCGACGCCTCGGTGCTCTGGCACCACCGGCCGGCCTACGCCGAACTCGTCCACCGGGCCCACCGGGACGGCCTGCTCGGCGCGAGCGTCTTCCAGGGCGTCACCGGCTTCGGCGCGGGCGACCCCAAGGCGACCCCGCACGGGACGAAGGGCCCCTGCGCGGTGGTCATCGTGGACGAGGAGCCGCGGCTGCGCTCCTTCCTGCCCCGGGTGGCCGACGTCCTGGGGGAGACGTCCGCGGTCGCCGTACTGGACCGGGTGCGCATCCACACACCGACCGCCCATGAGTGAGCGGAGGGACCGGACGCGGCTGGTTGAATCCCGGCCGCTTGTCCGGAATCCGAGCCACCTGCCTGCGTATGGCCCTCCACCCGCCTACGCTCACTGCGTGCTGCGCATCATCGACGACCGAACCGGCGAGCCCGTGGACGCCGCCCCCGCCCGCCGGGGCCTGACCCGAGTCGAGGCCCATGTCCCGGGCTACGACCCATCCGCCCTGCGCGTGCTGCTCGTCGCCGACGTGCTGGTCCGGGCCCTGGAACTCGGCGGCACGCCGGTCTGGGCGCTGCTCACCGGCGAGCGGGAGCAGGCGGAACTGCGGGCGGGCGCCGCTGCCCTCGGCATCCGGCCCTTCGAGGACCGGCGGGACGTCGGGCCCGGGTGGGGCGAGGCCCAGGTCGTCCATGTGGTGAGGGAGGGCGGTGCGAAACCCGACGGCGTACGGATCGCCGTCGCGCCCGTCGAGCAGGCGGCGGACATTCCGGAGGACGCCGACCCCGCCGCGGTGCGCCTCGCCCTGCTCTCCACACGCCGTGGCCTGCCCGTGCGACTCGACGCGGCCGCGCTGAGCGAGGCCCACGAGACCCTCGTCCACTGGCGCAGGTCGGTCGCCGCCTGGGCCCGGCATCCGTCGCGGCCGGTCCCCGACGAGGTGCGCGGACAGCTCCGTGCCGCCTGGGAGGACGATCTGAACGTGCCCGACGTCCTGCGGACACTGCGCTGGGTGGAGGCGTCGCAGGTACCGGAGGGCGCCCGCTTCGAGACGTACGCCTACGCGGACCGGCTCCTCGGCCTCGAACTCACCCGCGACCTCGGAGCCCCGGAATGATCGCCCGCGGACCGGGCCCGCTGCGCCGCCTGGTCGTCCTCCGGCACGCCAAGTCCGCTTGGCCCGAGGGCGTCCGCGACCATCTACGCCCCCTCGCACCGCGCGGCCGCCGGGACGCACCGGCCGCGGGCCGCGCCCTCGTCGAGGCCGACCTGCTGCCGGACCTCGCCCTGTGCTCCACCGCCGTACGTGCCCGTCAGACCTGGGAACTGGCGTCCGCGCAGTGGGGCACCCCGCCGCCGGTGCGCCTGGCCCCGGATCTGTACGCGGCCGACGTTCCCGACCTGCTGGCCGCGGTGCACGACGTGTCGCCCGAGGTCGAGACGCTGCTCCTCGTCGGACACAACCCCGGCCTGGAGGAACTCGTCCTCGCCCTGGCCGGGGACAGCCTCGACGACGCGCTGGACGAGGTCCGTGTCAAGTTCCCCACCTCGGCGATCGCCGTCCTGGCCTGGCACGGCACCGCCTGGCAGGGGCTCACGCCGGGAACCGCCCTCCTGACGAGCATGATCGTGCCCCGGGGCAAGAAGAAATGAGCTAGCCCACTTGGACCCGCGGCCGACGCTCCGGATCGGGCTCGGCGCGGAGCAGCACCTCACAGGTGACCGGTGCGACGCCCTGGCCGAAGACCAGGAAGCGGATGATCCGGCTGAGGGATTGCCCTCCGGCCGGCTGAAGCACGCGTGCGGGACCTGGCCGGTGCGGTACCGCAGGGCCGGCAGGACCGCCGCGATGGTGTTGGGGCACCGTCGCGCCGCCACCCGCAGCCGGCGCACGCCGTGCTTCTCGTCGCCGTGCACCTCGGGATCCGCGGTGAAGTCCGAGGAGTCCCGCACGAAGACCTTCTCGTGCGCCACCCGCCGGTGGACCGGCAGCGCGCCGAGCCGGGTCAGCGCCATCAGCACCAGGGCCGTGAGCGGGGACAGCAGACCGGCCGCGAGGGCTGCTCGCTCAGCCCCTCCGGCAGCCAGGCCCGGCAGCGAGCCTTGGCATCGCAGCCCCGTACTCGAACATCCCGGGGGCATTCGCCCCGTCGCAACGCCATTCACCACGGATTAGGCTGGCCCGATGCAGGACGAGTACCGCACAGTCGCCCACGCGCGCGTGCACGAGACCGAGGTCAACCGCTCCCGCTTCCTGTGCGCCCTCGCCCCCGCGGCCACGGAGCAGGAGGCCCAGGACTTCGTCGCGGCCGTCCGCAAGGAGCACGCCGACGCCACCCACAACTGCTTCGCCTACGTCATCGGCGCCGACGCCGCGATCCAGAAGGCGAGCGACGACGGCGAGCCCGGCGGCACCGCCGGCGTCCCCATGCTCCAGATGCTTCTGCGCCGCGACATGCGGTACGTCGTCGCCGTCGTCACCCGCTACTACGGCGGCGTCAAGCTCGGCGCGGGCGGCCTCATCAGGGCGTACGGCGGAGCGGTCGGCGAAGCCCTGGACGGGGCCGGCACGATCACCCGCCGCCGCTTCCGCCTGGCCACGGTGACCATCGACCACCAGCGCGCGGGCAAGGTGCAGAACGACCTGCGGGCGACCGGGCGCGACGTACGGGACGTGCGCTACGACGAGGCGGTCACGATCGAGATCGGGCTGCCGGACGCGGACGTGGAGGCCTTCAAGGGGTGGCTCGCCGACGCCACTGCCGGGACGGCCGGGTTCGAACTGGGCGGGGAGGCCTACGGGGACGCGTGACGATCCGGGTCAACCGGTCATAACGGGCACGCCTGGGGCCTGTCATGACGGGGCGATACGGGAGTAACCGCCCGTGATGTCAGACCCGGCCGTTAGTCTCGGGGATCATGAGGCTGCTGCACACTTCCGACTGGCATCTCGGCCGGGCGTTCCACCGGGTCAACATGCTCGGGGCCCAGGCCGAGTTCATCGGTCACCTCGTCACGACCGTGCGTGAGCGCGAGGTGGACGCGGTGGTCGTGTCGGGGGATGTGTACGACCGCGCGGTGCCGCCGCTCTCCGCGGTCGAGCTGTTCGACGACGCCCTGCACCGGCTCGCCGACCTCGGTGTGCCGACGGTGATGATCTCCGGGAACCACGACTCGGCCCGCCGGCTGGGCGTGGGTGCGGGCCTCATTGACCGCGCGGGTATCCATCTGCGGACCGAGCCGTCGGCGTGCGGGACGCCGGTGGTGCTCACCGACTCTCATGGCGACGTGGCCTTCTATGGGCTGCCGTATCTCGAACCAGCCCTGGTGAAGGACGAGTTCGGGGTCGAGACGGCGGGGCACGAGGCCGTGCTCGCCGCCGCCATGGACCGGGTCCGCGCCGACCTCGCCACGCGTGCGCGTGGAACGCGGTCGGTCGTCCTCGCGCACGCTTTCGTCACCGGCGGCGAGGTCAGCGACAGTGAGCGGGACATCACCGTCGGCGGGGTGGCCGCCGTGCCCGCCGGGGTGTTCGACGGCGTCGACTACGCGGCCCTCGGTCACCTGCACGGCAGCCAGACCATCACCGAGCGGGTCCGTTACTCCGGCTCCCCGCTGCCGTACTCCTTCTCCGAGGCCGACCACCGCAAGAGCATGTGGCTCGTCGACCTGGACGCCGACGGCTCGGTCACCGCCGAGCGCCTTGACTGCCCGGTGCCCCGCACGCTGGCCCGGATGCGGGGGACGCTGGAGGAACTGCTCGTCGATCCGGAGCTCGGGCGGCACGAGGAGGCGTGGGTCGAGGCAACGCTCACCGACCCGGTCCGCCCGGCCGATCCCATGGCCAGGCTCAGCGAGCGGTTCCCGCACACGCTCAGCCTGGTCTTCGATCCCGAGCGGGCGCCGGACGATCCCGACGTGTCGTACGCCAGGCGGCTGGCCGGGCGCAGCGACCAGCAGATCGCGGAGGACTTCGTGGCCCATGTGCGCGGCGCCGGACCCGACGAGCACGAACAGGCCGTGCTGCGGGACGCGTTCGACGCGGTGCGCGCGGACGAGACCGTGCGGGAGGTGGCGCGGTGAGGCTCCATCGACTGGACATCTGCGCCTTCGGGCCGTTCGGGGGATCGCAGACGGTCGACTTCGACGAGCTGTCGGCGGCCGGGCTCTTCCTGCTGCACGGGCCGACCGGCGCCGGCAAGACCTCCGTCCTGGACGCCGTGTGCTACGCGCTGTACGGCGCGGTACCCGGTACTCGGCAGAGCGGGCAGGGGATGACTCTGCGCAGTGACCATGCCGCCATGAGCACACGCACCGAGATCCGCCTCGAACTCACCGTCGCCGGGCGCCGGTTGGAGATCACCCGGCAACCGCCCTGGGAGCGGCCCAAGAAGCGCGGCGCGGGCACCACGCTCGACAAGGCCCAGAGCTGGCTGCGCGAGTACGACGCCGCGGCCGGGGCGTGGAAGGACCTCAGCCGGTCCCATCAGGAGATCGGCGAGGAGATCACCCAGCTGCTCGGCATGAGCCGTGAGCAGTTCTGCCAGGTCGTGCTGTTGCCCCAGGGCGACTTCGCGCGCTTCCTGCGCGCCGACGCGGAGGCACGCGGCAAGCTGCTGGGCCGGCTCTTCGACACCCACCGTTTCGCCGACGTCGAGAAGCGCCTCGTCGAGCGGCGACGCGCGGCCGAGGCCCAGGTGCGCGACGGTGACGCCGCGTTGCTGGCCGACGCGCACCGCATGCAGCAGGCGGCGGGCAACGCCATGGAACTGCCGGAACTGGCACCGGGTGAACCGGGACTGGCCGAGGCCGTGATGAGCGCCGCCGCCGTCGCCCGCAGCACCGCCCGCGAACAGCTGACCGTCGCCCACTGCCGCCTCACGGCCGCCGAGTCCGCGCAGGCGGCCGCCGAGCGTGGACTGGGGGAGGTACGCGAACTCGCCCGCCTGCAGAGGCGTTTCGGGGAGGCGCGGGAGCGGGCCGCACTGCTCGAGGAGCGCGCCGACGGCTACCACCAGGCGCAGATGCGTATGGAGCGGGCCCGCAAGGCCGAGGCGGTCGCGCCCGCCCTGGACCTGCGCGAGTCCGCCGAGACCGAGCACCGGCGGGCGGCCGCGGCGGAGGCACACGCGCGTGGCCTGCTGCCGGAGACCTTCGCGGGTGCCGGCGCCGCCGGACTCGCGGCCGCCGCCCGCCGGGCCGCGGAGGAACTGGGCGGACTGGAGTCGGCCCGCCGCGCCGAGCAGCGGCTCGCCGCGCTCGTCGAGGAGCGCGGCGATCTGGAGCGGCAGGAGCGGGCCGACGAAGGCCTGCTGGAGGACGCCGAGGACTGGCTCGCCGGATGGGAGGAGAGCCGCGTCGGTCTCCAGGCCCGCATCGACTCCGCCCAGGAGGCCGCGACCCGCGCCGAGCAGCTCGCCGTGCAGCGCGAGCCCGCGCAGAAGCGGCTCGGCGCCGCGCGCATGCGCGACCAGCTGGCCGGAGACACGGACTCCGCCGCCGAACACGCCCGTCTCGCACAGGAGCAGGCGCTCGGGGCCAAGGCGCACTGGCTTGACGTCAAGGAACAGCGTCTCAACGGCATCGCCGCCGAACTCGCCGCCCAGCTCGAGGACGGCACACCCTGTGCCGTCTGCGGCGCCACCGACCACCCCGCACCCGCACGCAAGGACGTCGGACACGTCGACCGGGAGGCGGAGGAGCGGGCGCTGGCCGCCTACCAGCAGGCGGAGGAACGCCAGACGGGGAAGGAACGGCGCCTGGCCGTCGTACGCGAGGCACTGGCCGCCGCGACCGCGGAGGCGGGGGACACGCCGACGGATCAACTCGCCTCGCAGTGGGAGGAGTTGGAGCGTCTCTACGCGCAGGCCCGCAGGGACGCCTCCGTCCTGCACTCCGCCAACGAGGAGCTGCGCCGGAGCGAGGCCGAGCACGAGCGGCGGACCGCGGACCGGCAGCAGGCGGCGGTCAGGTCGGCCTCGCGCGTGGGACATCGCGAAGGGCTGGACCGGGAAAAGGCCTTGCTGGAGGAGGAGTTGACCCAGGCGCGGGGCGCCGCCGCCAGCGTGGCCGCGCGGGCGGGCCAGCTGGAACGGCAGACCGCGCTCCTCACCGACGCGGCCGACACCGCACGCGCCGCCGAGGACGCCGCCCAGCGCCTCAAGGACGCCGACGCCCGCCTCGCCGACGCCGCCTTCCGCGCGGGTTTCGACACCCCGCAGGCCGCGGCCGCGGCGCTCCTCGACGAGCGGGCCCACCGCGAGCTCCAACACCGGCTGGACGCCTGGCAGTCCGAGGAGTCCGCCGTACGCGCCGTCCTCGCCGAGGCCGACACCGCGGCGGCCGCCCAGCAGTCGCCCGCCGACGTCGACGCGGCGGAGCGGACCGCCGCCGACGCGGGCCGGCGGGTCCGCGACGCGGCCTCCGCGCGCGACGCGGCCGCCCGGCGCTGCACCGAACTCGACCGGCTCTCCGGCCGTTCGGCCGCCGGCCTGCGGCGGCTGGCGCCGCTGCGTGAGGAGTACGACCGGGTGGCCCGCCTGTCCTCCCTCGCCGCGGGCACCTCGGCGGACAACGAACGCAAGATGCGTCTGGAGGCGTATGTCCTGGCGGCCCGCCTCGAACAGGTGGCGGCTGCCGCGACCGTACGGCTGCAGCGCATGTCGTCCGGGCGCTACACCCTCGTCCACTCCGACGACCGCGCAGGCCGCGGCCGCAGTGGCCTCGGGCTGCACGTGGTGGACGCCTGGACCGGACGCGAGCGCGACACGGCCACGCTGTCGGGCGGCGAGACCTTCTTCGCCTCGCTCGCGCTCGCCCTCGGCCTCGCGGACGTCGTCACGGACGAGGCCGGCGGGGTCCGGCTGGACACGCTCTTCATCGACGAGGGCTTCGGCAGCCTCGACGACCAGACCCTCGACGAGGTCCTCGACGTGCTCGACTCACTGCGCGAACGCGACCGCAGCGTCGGCATCGTCAGCCATGTCGCCGATCTGCGGCGCCGGATCCACGCGCAGTTGGAGGTCGTGAAGGGGCGGTCGGGGTCGGTGTTGAGACAGCGCGGAACCGGCTGAGCTCACCGGCCCAGCGGGCGGCGGGGCAGGGGCGAGGAGTAGACGACGCTCGTCGTCACCGAGCCCAGCGCGCCGATCTTGCCGGACACCTCTTCCAGGTGGTGCATCGAGCGGGCCGCGACCTTGATGACGAAGCAGTCGTCGCCCGTCACATGGTGCGCCTCGAGGATCTCGGGCGTCACGGCGACGAGGTCGTGGAACGGCTTGTAGTTGCCGTTCGGGTACCGCAGCCGTACGAACGCCAGGATCGGCAGGCCCAGCCGGTCCGGGTCCACGACCGCCGCGTACCCCTGGATGACGCCCGCCTCCTCCAGCCTGCGCACCCGCTCGGTGACCGCGCTCGCGGACATGGAGACGGCACGGGCGAGCTCGGCGAAACTGGCCCGGCCCTCCCGCTGGAGGACGTCGAGGATGCGCCAGTCGGTGGCGTCCGGGGAATACGCGGTCATGTCCGAGGAATAGCAGGGAATTCCCCGGTGGATCAAGGTCCACACCGTGGAACGGCCCTTCAGGAAGTGGATCATCGACCGTAGATTTCTGGTCATCGAGATCCATCAGGGAGGGACCAGATCATGACCGCCACCACCGTCAACCCCGTCCTGCGCGTCGCCCCCGCGGCCCCGGCCGAGGCGGCCGCCTACTTCCGCGCCAGCCTCGCCTTCCACGCCGACGTGTCCGACGTGGCCGCCGCGCTGGCCGCGCTCCAGGTCGACGGTGACCCCGGCTTCGTCGTCGTCGACTCCCGCTCCACCGCGTCCTGGGACCAGGGCCACATCCCCGGCGCGATCCACCTGCCCACCGCGCTCATCCCCGAGCAGGCCGAGCAGCTCCTCGACAAGTCCGTGCCGGTCGTGACGTACTGCTGGGGTCCCGGCTGCAACGGCGCGACCCGCGCTGCCCTCGCCCTCGCCGAACTCGGCTACCAGGTCAAGGAGATGCTCGGCGGCTTCGAGTACTGGGCGCGCGAGGGCTTCGAGTACGAGACCTGGGAGACCCGCGAGCGCCGCACCGCCGACCCGCTCACCGCGCCGGTGGACGCGGAGGACTGCGGCTGCTGAACCTCCCGGGTCCCGTGAGGTTCCTGGGGAGATGAATCCTTGAGTTTCCTGTGCGTGTAGGTTCTGCCGCATGGTGCGATACGCGGAGCCGGGCGCGGTGGAGTGGGTCGAGTCGGGCGGCGGGCCCCTCATAGCGGTCCCGGAGACGGTCCTCCCGTTCTGGGCGGGCGCCGACGGCGACGAGACGGCCTCGGACTACGACCGGGCCTGCGAGGTCGACGGGTTCGTCGGGCTCCTTCCGGTCGGGGACGCGGCGGCACTGGTCCTCGGCGACGAACCCGCCGCGACCTCCTACCTGCCCGACCACGAGACCTTCGTCCGGTGGTGCGCCGCGGAGTCCGAGGACGAGGTGCTGGCCGGTGTCCCGGCGGCCCTCGCGACCGCCGCCTGGGAGGACGAGGTGAGCTGGGTGGTGCCCGGCCCGGTCGTGCTGTTCGACGCGGCCTGGCCCGGCACCGACTCCGCGCGCGCCGACCACCTGACGGTCGCCCTGGCCCCGGGACGGTACGCGGTCCGCGCGGCCAGCGTGCGGCCCGGACCCGAGACCTGGCTGGGGCTCGTGCAGCTGCGGCGGCTGCCGAGCTGACCCGCCAGGTCCCGGTCCGGGCATCCCCGGCCTACGGGGCCTGCATCAGAGCTGAGCCAGCTCGTCCACCAGGTCGTCCAGTCCCAGGGAGCCCTGGGAGAGCGCCGCCATGTGCCAGGCCTTCAGGTCGAAGGCGTCGCCGTGCCGCTCGCGGGCCTTCTCCCGGCCGAGCAGCCAGGCCCGTTCGCCGAGCTTGTAGCCGATGGCCTGCCCCGGGATCGTCAGATAGCGGGTCAGCTCGCTCTCCACGAAGTCCGCCGGGCGGCTGCTGTGCGCGCCGAAGAACTCCTGGGCCAGCTCCGGCGTCCAGCGCTCGCCCGGGTGGAACGGGGAGTCCGCGGGGATCTCCAGCTCCAGGTGCATGCCGATGTCTACGATGACCCGGGCGGCCCGCATCATCTGCGCGTCGAGGTAGCCGAGCCGGTGCTCCGCGTCCGTGAGGAAGCCGAGCTCGTCCATCAGCCGCTCCGCGTACAGCGCCCAGCCCTCGGCGTTGGCGCTCACCCCGCCGATGGTGGCCTGGTAGCGGGAGAGGTCTCCGGCGACGTAGGTCCACTGCGCGAGCTGGAGGTGATGGCCCGGGACGCCCTCGTGGTACCAGGTCGAGACGAGGTCGTAGGCCGGGAAACGGGTCTGGCCCATCGTCGGCAGCCAGGTGCGGCCGGGGCGGGAGAAGTCCTCCGACGGGGGCGTGTAGTACGGGGCCGCGGCGCCGCCGGGCGGGGCGATGCGCGACTCCACCTTCCGTACCGGCTCGGCGAGTTCGAAGTGCGTGCCGTCCAGCTGCTCGATCGCCTGGTCCATCAGGCCCTGCAGCCACTCGCGGACCTCGTCCACGCCCTCGATGTGCTGGCCGTGCTCGTCGAGGTGGGCGAGCGCGACCCACGGCGTCTCGGCGCCGGGCAGGATCTTCTCCGCCTCCCGCTTCATCTCGGCGAGCAGCCGGTGGTACTCGGACCAGCCGTACGCGTACGCCTCGTCCAGGTCGAGGTCCGTGCCGTTGAAGTAGCGCGACCAGCGGGCGTACCGCTCACGCCCCACCGTGTTCGGCGCGCCCTCGATCGTCGGCGCGTACACGTCGCGCATCCAGTCGCGCAGTTCGACGACGGCCGCGGTCGCGGCGTGGGCGGCCTCGTCCAGCTCGGTGCGCAGCGCCTCGGGGCCCTCCGAGGCGAAGTCCTCGAACCAGCCGCGGCCTTCACCGGTGTCCGCCCACTCGGTGAGCTGCTCGACGAAGGTCGCGGTCGGGCGGGGGGACGCGTACAGCTTGCGTTCCAGGCCGGCCGCGAGGGACTCGTGGTAGCCGGCCAGCGCGGTCGGTACCGCGCGCAGCCGCTCGGCGATCGCCGCCCAGTCCTCGTCGGTCTCCGTCGGCGTCACGGTGAAGACCTCGCGCACCGAGTGCGGGGGCGTGGCCATGTTGCCCACCGAGCGCAGGCCCTCGTCGGCGTCGTGCACGGCGATTTCCGCGGTCAGCCGCTCGCGCAGCAGACGGGCGCAGCGGCGCTCGATGTCACTGTCCGCGCCGGGCTGCCGTTCGGCCTCGTCGAGCTTCGCGAGCGTGGCCCGCTGAAGCTCCGCGAGCGCCTCCTGGCCCGCCGGTGAGGTGTCGGGCAGCCTGCTCGAACTCTCCTTCACACCAAGGTAGGTACCAGTGACCGGATCGAGGGCGATGAGGTCGTCGACGTAGGCGTCGGCGACCTCACGGGGAAGCGGGCTCTTGGTCTGTGACATGCGGTCCATCCTCATACGACGGACCGCCACACGTCACGCGGATTGAGCCGAGGGCGCCCCGACAGGGGCGCGGGGCTGTATCGACAGCAGCTCCGCTGCGTGGGCGCGACCGGCCACGGCGAACCCGCAGTCGCCAGTCGCGCCACAGCCCCTACGGCGCTTCGGCGCTCGTAACCCCCACGGCGCC
This sequence comes from Streptomyces fulvoviolaceus, assembly GCF_000718165.1. Classification (GTDB taxonomy): domain Bacteria; phylum Actinomycetota; class Actinomycetes; order Streptomycetales; family Streptomycetaceae; genus Streptomyces; species Streptomyces fulvoviolaceus. Next base: position 127,726 of record NZ_JOEY01000032.1, read on the forward strand.
CTCTGCCGCTCCCAGGGGAGAATCCAGCCGAGCGGTGATGACCAAGGTCCCCTCCTCGATCTGGTAGTCGAGCGGAAGCTCAAGACCCCGCATCGCGGCAACCATCCCGGTGTTGGACGACTGCGTCACGGCGTACACACTCTCGCACCCCGCCGCGACCGCCATCCCCACCAACCTGCGAAGCAACTCGCTGCCGATGCCCCGCCGCTGCCACTCGTCCTCGACGAGCAGCGCGACCTCCGTCTCGTCGCCGTCCCACAGCAGATGGCCGAGCCCGACGATCCGCCCCGACGCGGTCTGGACGGCGAGCGTCCGGCCGTAGCGCGGACTGAGCAGGTGGTTGAGATAGCGGTCGGCATCGCCGATCGGCCCGTGGTACCGCATGCCCAGTGTCCGCGTCGAGCACCGCTCCTGCATCGCCTTCGCGGCCTCCAGGTCGCCGGTGTCGGCCCGGCGGACGGTGATGTCGTTGCCCTCGGGCAGCGTCAGCACGTCCTGGCTGCGCGGAACGCGCGGACCGAGCCGGGCGTCCAGCTCCACCAGGGCCCGCGCCCGGGCGAACTCGGTCGGCGTGAACGGCAGGTACGGCCGCTCCACGGTGATCACTCCGCCTTCCGGCGCCCGCAGACGCATCACGGTGTCCTCGAGAGCTCCCTCCACGGGCACGCCCTCCGGCCCGCGACCGCCGCCGACCGGAGCGGCCGGCAGGGAGCGGATGGTGCACCGGCCCAGCAACTGTCGTAGCGCAAGCGGCAGTTCGGCTGCGTCCAGGGCGGTGCGGGTCGCGAGGCCCAGCACCCGGGTCGGCGCGTCCACGAGGTCGTGCGCGTCGGCCCGCTCGATCCAGGTGTCGGTGCCGCCGGCGAGCGAGATCTCCCGGGCGAGCTCGGATCCCTCGAGGTCGGCGGGGGCGCGCAGCAGGAACTCGTCCACCGTGCCTTCGGCCAGGGGGTGCGTCTGCAGGCTGAGGATGTCGACCCGGCGTCCGGCGAGGGCCGTGCACAGGGCGGCCAGCGATCCCGGTTCGTCCTTCACCGTCGTCCGCATCCGCCACAGCGTGCTCACCCCGGACGGCCCGGCCTGCCGCTCTTCGGACAGCGGCCGGGCGTCGGTATCGCCCGCCGGCGGTGCGTGACCGTGGCGGCGTGCCCACCATGTGTGGAATCCCTTGGTGGCGGCCAGGAACCAGTTGCCGTGCTTCGCACGCGTCACTTCAGTCATGTCTTGAGTCATGCAGCCACTGTGAAGGAAGGGTGTTGCGTGATCACGAACGCTTTGTGACCGGGCGGTAAAGCATGACTCTGTACCTTTTGTGGTTATTTCAACCATCCAGGGGGCCTGGGGCGCGCCGCGCACCGGGGGATGACGCCGATGCGCGGCTCATGGTCGAGCGTACGGGAGTTACTGGCCCACCCGGCCCGGCTGCAACACCTGTGTGAACAGCACGGTGCCGTCCTGCTCGCGCAGCCGCACCGTCAGCTCGCCGCTGTCGCCGTCGATGTCGACCTCGCCGAAGAACTGGTAGCCGCCGGCGGGCGAGACGTTCGAGGCGGTCGGCGCCTTCACGAACACCCGCTCCGGACCGAAGGTGTCGTCGAGCGCGTTGGCCGGGAAGGCACCCGCGTTGAGCGGGCCCGAGACGAACTCCCAGAACGGCTCGAAGTCGGTGAAGGCGGCCCGGGAGGGCTGGTAGTGCTGGGCCGAGGTGTGGTGCACGTCGGCGGTCAGCCACACCGTGCCGGTGATCCGCCGGTGCTTGATGTGCCGCAGCAGTTCGGCGAGCTGCAGCTCCCGCCCGAGCGGAGCACCCGGGTCGCCCTGGGCCACCGCCTCGATGTTCGCCTTGCCCTCGGTCGTGTCGGGCACGACCAGGCCGAGCGGCATGTCGGAGGCGATCACCTTCCACACCGCACGCGAGCGCGACAGCTCCCGCTTGAGCCAGTCGAGCTGCTCGCGGCCGAGGATGCCCTGCGGGTCCACGGTCTGGTCGTCCGCCGAGTTGGCGTTGCGGTACGTCCGCATGTCCAGCACGAACACGTCGAGCAGCGGCCCCTGCCGCAGCACCCGGTAGACGCGGCCGTCCCCCGCGCCCGGGCGCAGTGTGGAGATCGGGAAGTACTCGCTGAAGGCCCGCCGGGCCCGCGCCGCGAGGACGTCGACGCTCTTCTCGGTGTAGCGCGTGTCGGAGTCCAGGATCGTCTGGCCCGGGTACCAGTTGTTGCGCACCTCGTGGTCGTCCCACTGGATGATCGACGGGACCTGGGCGTTGAACGCCCTGAGGTTGTCGTCGAGCAGGTTGTAGCGGAAGTTCCCGCGGAACTCGGCCAGCGTCTCGGCGACCTTGGACTTCTCCTCGGTGGTGATGTTCCGCCAGGTGCTGCCGTCGGGCAGGGCTGCGGTCGCCGCGATCGGGCCGTCGGCGTAGATGTTGTCGCCGCTGCAGAGGAAGAAGTCCGGGTCGAGCGCGGACATCGCGTTGTAGATCGTGTAGCCGCCGAAGTCCGGGTTGATTCCCCAGCCCTGCCCGGCCAGGTCGCCGGACCACAGGAACCGCACCCCCTCGCGTCGCCGGTCGGACACCGTCCGGAAGGTCCCGGTGACCGGCTCGCCGGTGCGGCGCGGGTCGTCCGGGTCGGCCAACAGCACGCGGTAGTGGATCTGCTCGCCCGAGGGCAGACCGCGCAGTCGCGTCGTACCGGTGAAGTCCGTGTCCGCGCCGAGCAGCGGGCCGTACCATCTGCGCGGGTTGCGGAACGACTCGGTCGCCGACGTTTCGACGATCATCCGGGCCGGACGGTCGGACCGCACCCACACCAGTCCGGAGTCGGCGGTCACGTCTCCCGTCTGCACGCCCCAGCCCGCCTCGGGGCGCCCGGACAGGGCGAACGCCGGCGCCGCGCCGAGGGCGCCGGGCACGGTCAGGGCCGCCGACGCGGCCAGTGAGCCGCGCAGGACGCTGCGGCGGCCGGGGAACGGACGGTGTGACATGGATGCGCCTCCAGGGACGGGATCCGGCCAGTGTGCGATGCCACAACTACTGGTGCGCCACGGCGCACACGGAAACCACAAGTGAACAACTGACCGCGGGAACAAGGGAACCGGTGTGCGAGCAGAGAGGTTCACCCGTAGGAGGCTGCGGCGTTCACCCGGCGACGGCGGCCTCGGCCATCAGCCGTACGCCCGCCCGGATCCGGGTGGGCGACAGGTGCGCGTATCCCAGCACCAGCCGTACACCCTCTTTTGCGGCGGCCTCGGCACGCGCGTGCGTGTAGTCCGTCAGCGGGCGCACCGTCACCCCGGCCGCGGCCACGCGCGCGAGGAACCCCTCCTGCGGCCCGAAGCGTTCCGGCAGCGCGGCGATGACGTGGAGACCCGCGGCGATCCCGGACACCTCCGAGCCGGGGAAGTGCTCGTCGAGCGCGGTCACGAGCGCGTCGCGCCGTTCCCGGTAGGCACGCTGGCAGCGGCGCAGCTGACGGTCGTAGTCGCCGCGCTCCACGAACCGGGCGAACAGCGCCTGGTCGAGCGTGGGATGGCCGAGGTCCATGGTCCGTTTGCGTTCCACCACGTCGTCGGCCAGCGACTCCGGGACCAGCAGCCAGCCGAGCCGCAGTCCGGGGGCGAGGGACTTGCTCACGGAACCCGCGTAGGCGACGCGGTCCGGGTCAAGGCCCTGGAGCGCGCCGACGGGGGCGCGGTCGTAGCGGAAGTCGCCGTCGTAGTCGTCCTCCAGGACGAACCCCTCGACCTCCCGTGCCCAGTCGAGGAGTTCGGCGCGGCGGCGGGCGGAGTAGGCGATGCCGGTGGGGAACTGGTGGGACGGCGTCGCCACCACGGCCCGTACGCCCGAGGCTCGCAAGGGGCCCATGGCGATGCCCTCCTCGTCCACGGGCACGGGCACGGTGGTGACACCGGTCGAGGCGTACAGGGCGTCGTGCTGGGGGCTGCCGGGGTCCTCGACGCCGACCATCGGCAGCCCGCGCGCGTGGAACACGGATCCGAGCAGCGCCGTCGCCTGCGCCACGCCGGAGACGACCACGATGCGCTCCGGGTCGGCGACCACGCCCCGGCGGCGGGCCAGCAGCTCGGCCAGGGCGCTGCGCAGCCGGGGCAGCCCGCGCGGGTCGGGGTAGCCGAGGTCGTGGTGCGGCAGCTCCGCCAGCACGCCCCGCTGTGCCGTGGCCCAGGCGGCGCGGGGGAACAGCGACAGGTCCGGGGTGCCGGCCACGAAGTCGGCCCGGGCGCCGGGAGGACGCGGGGCGAGGTCACGCGCGCGGGGACGGGCGGCCCGTACGGCACCGCCGACCCAGGTCCCGGCACCCCGGCCGCTGCGCAGATAGCCCTCCGCAGTCAGCTGCTCGTACGCCTCGGTGATCAGCCCGCGCGACACCCCGAGGTCGGCGGCGAGATCCCGGCTCGACGGCAGCCGGGTCCCCGGCGTGAGCCTGCCCGAGCGGACCGCCTCACGCAGCGCCGCCTGCAGTGAACGGCCACGCGTGCGTGCCGGTGCCGAGACGGCGGGAAGGAGCAGCTCCCAGGCGGGTGAGCCCGCACCGGCATGTCCGTCCGGATTGGTCCGCGATGGCGTCATGGAAGTGGACCTTAAACCGGACCGCCCCGCTTCCTAACGTCACTTCCATGAACATCACCACCACGCGCGGGTCTCTGCTCGCCGCGCTCGCCGGTGTCCTCGTCGGCGGGTCCTTCACCGCCAACAGCCTTCTCGGCGACTACCCGTACGCGGGCGGACAGTTCCTGCGCTACGGCGTGGCCGCGCTGTTGCTCCTCCCGCTGATCGGAAGGGGCGCGACGGCCAGGCTGCGGGCGCTCGAACCCCGCCAGTGGGCCCGCCTCGCGCTGCTCGCGGCCGTGGGGATGGTCGGCTTCAACCTCGCCGTCATCGCCGCCGAACGCACCGCGGAACCGGCCGTCCCGGGCGTGTTCGTGGGCTGCGCGCCGGTGGTCGTGGCCGTCCTGGTCCCGCTGCTGGACGGGCGGCGGCCCCAACGTGCCGTGCTGCACGGGGCGTTGCTCGTCGCGGTCGGCGCCTTCACCGTGCAGGGCTGGGGCCGTACGGACGGCGCGGGCCTCGCCTTCTCCGCGTGCGCGCTGGCCGGCGAGGTGGGGTTCGCCGTGCTCGCCGTACCGGTGCTGCGGCCCCTGGGGCCACGGCTGCTGTCCGCCACGGTCTGCGCGGTCGCCGCAGCCGAGGCCGCGGTGGCCGGACTGCTCCTGGACGGCACGGCGTGGCTCCGGCGCCCCGACAGCACGGAGGCCGCCGCGCTGCTGTGGCAGGCGGCGGTCGTCACCGTCGTCGGCTTCGTGTGCTGGTACATGGGCATGCAACGGATCGGCGCGGAGCGCGCCACGCTGTTCTCGGGCCTCATCCCCGTCGCGGCCGCCTGCACCGCGCCACTGGTCGGTACGGGTTCCTACGGCGCCGCCCAGGCCGTCGGCAGCGCCCTGGTCGGCGCCGGAGTCGCCCTGGGATCGGGCGCGTTGGCCCGGAGTGGCCCAGGAGTACGGTTCGGCAGCGCCCTTAAGGGGCGCGAGGCTGCATCGATATGCGGCTCCGCCGCGGGGCGCGACCAGCCACGACGATGCAGCAGACGAACGACGGCACACAGCGGCACTTCCCCAGCGGCACCCCTAGCGGAGCGTCCCGTCGAGGATGACCCGTGCGACCAGCGCCGGGTCGTCGTTCATCGGGCAGTGCCCGCAGCCGGGCAGCCGCACCAGCCGGGCCTTGGGGATGAGCCGCTTGGCCCGCACGCCCTGCCGGGGCACCAGCAGCATGTCCCTGCTGCCCCAGGCCACGGTGACCGGGATCCCGGGGACGTCGTCGGTGAACTGGACGGCGCCGCCCGCCCGGAGGGTGTCGTCGAACCCCGTGGCCCGCGCCAGGGCGAGTGTCTCGGCGACCACGGCCTCGGGTGAACGGCGGCCCGGGCGGGCGTAGATGGTGCTCGTCAGCATCGTGCGGCCGGCCGCCGAGCGCGACAACTGCTCGACCAGCGGCAGCGGCAGCCGCCGGGAGATGTGGCGCATCGCCAGCAGGACGCCGAAGGCGTAGCGCCGCTCGGCCTGCGACCAGAACCCGGCGGGGGACAGGGCGGTGACGGACCGTACGAGCTTCTCGCGGCCGAGTTCCAGGGCGAGCAGACCACCGAGCGAGTTGCCCGCCACATGCGGACGGTCGAGTTCCAACGCCTCGCAGAACGCGCCGAACACGGCGGTCGTCGTGGCCAGGTCGTAGGCGAACCCGTCCGGCAGGCCCGGGGAGGCGCCGAAGCCGGGCAGATCCACGGTGATCACATCGCGCTCGGTCGCCAGGATGTCCACCACCGGGTCCCAGGCCTGCCGATGGTGACCTATCCCGTGCAGCAGGAGCAGCGGCTCACCGCTGCCCACGCGCGCGTAGGACACGGTCACGGGCTGCGGCCCGCGCGGAGAGGGCACTTCGAAGGAGACGGTGGCGGACATGCGGACTCCTCGACGGGGCTCACGGACGGACGCGCTGTAGACACCTTGTCAGCAATTGCTACCGACGGGTAGCCCCTCGACACGGCTCCCGCCCATATCGCCTGGACACGGCCGAACACGTCGGCTGGGATGGACCCGTGACCACCGACACCGCAACCGATGTCTTCGAAGAACACCGCCCCGTCCTCCTGGGCGTCGCCTACCGCATGCTCGGGCGCGTCGCCGACGCGGAGGACGTCGTGCAGGAGGCCTGGCTACGCTGGACGGCCGCCGACCGAAGCGAGGTGAGCGAACCACGCGGCTATCTGGTGCGCATCACCACCCGCCTCGCCATCGACCGGCTCCGCCAGCTGAAGGCACGCGGCGAGACCTACGTCGGTCCGTGGCTGCCCGAGCCGTACGCGACCGACTTCGGGGACACCGTGCCCGACACCGCCGAGCGCGCGGTGCTCGCCGACTCGGTCTCCCTCGCCGTACTCGTCGTCCTGGAGTCGCTGTCCCCGCTGGAGCGGGCGGTGTTCGTCCTCAGGGAGGCCTTCGGCTACCCGTACGCGGACATCGCCGCCATGCTCGACCGCGCCGAACCGGCGGTACGGCAACTCGCCGGGCGGGCGCGCAAGCACGTCGAGGAACGGCGACCGCGCTACGAGGTCGACCCCGTCCAGCGTCGCGATCTCACCGAGCGGTTCCTCGCCGCGGCGGCGGAGGGCGACCTGGAGGGGCTCATGTCCCTGCTGGCCCCGGACGTCCGCCTCGTGGGCGACAGCGGCGGGAAGAGCAAGGCGCCGCTGCGGGTCCTGGAGTCGGCCGACAAGGTGGGCCGCTTCCTCGTCGGCGTCACGCAGAAGGGCGTTCCGGACCTCTCCTTCCGCTTCCTGGAGCTCAACGGGGGACCCGCGGTGCTGGTCCTGTCCGGCGACAAGCCCGACAGCGTGTTCCAACTGGACATCCTCGACGGGCACATCCAGTCCGTGTACATCATCCGCAACCCCGACAAGCTGCGGTCCCTGTCCGAGGCCTGACGTCCGGCGCGTACGGCGTCGTACGAACGCCCCGTGAACGCTTCGCGGCACCGTGCCTGTGTGTTGCCCCGGGGATCGAGGATTGGTCTTGACCAAGGGTGGGGGCCGCCCTATGGTCGCAGAGAAGTGCAACAACCTTTAATAAACAAGGGCGCTAAAACGCCGCCGGACCACGGCGATTGCGGAGGCAAGGGTGGGGACCACGCAGCTGGAAACGGTGCCGGAACCGAAGTACTGGCATCTCAAGACCGTGCTCAGTGAGGCACTGGACTCCGAATTCTCCGTGGGCGAGATCCTGCCCAACGAGCGCGACCTCGCCGCTCGCTTCGGCGTCGCCCGCGCCACGCTCCGCCAGGCCCTGGAGCAGCTCGAACTGGAAGGCAGGCTGCAGCGCCGCCGCGGTGTCGGTACGACCGTCGCCCCGCCGCGCGTGGGTGTGGCCGTCGGCACCGAACAGCACGCCTGGCCGGGCACGGCCGGTGACGACTGGCAGCCCGTCGACTGCATCACGGCGGTGCCGCCCGCGGCCGTCGCCGACATCCTCGAGATCGACCACGACCGGCCCGTGCACATCGTGCGCCGCTCCCGTATGACCCACGGCCAGCCCGTCGCCGCCGAGCTCCTCTACGTCCCCGAGACCTCGGTGCCCGCCCTGTCCGCCATAGACGCGCCGTCCGGGGCGGCACGCGCGCGTGCCGTGCTGCGCGAGCTGCAGCGCCTGGAGCTGGAGGGCCGGGAGAACGCCGTCGAGCTTGGCTCGGCCCGCGCGGACGACGCCAGGGAACTGGACCGGCTCCCCGGGGCGCCCGTCCTCGTCGTCACCACCCGCTTCGTCGCCGCGGGCAGCGTCACCGCACTCTCGGTCGCCACGTATCGCGCCGACACCTGCCGGCTGACCTTCGGGGACTCCGGCGCAGTGGAGATCCACCAGGGGCCGGAGCGTCGGGCCTCCTGACCCGCACCACCGCCGTACGAGCAGTGCCCCGGAAGATCCTTCCGGGGCACTGCTCGTGTCAGCGGCGCCCTGTCACCGTGCCCTCCACCGCGAACAGCTGCTCCTCCACATGGTCGAGGGCGAGCCGCAGCGCGCCCGTCGCCACGGCAGCCTCGCCGAGGAGCGACAGGGTCACCTTCGGCGGGCGCAGGCAGTAGCGCGCCAACTCGCGCCGCAGCGGCTCCAGTACGCCGTCCAGACCGGCCGCCCAGCCGCCGATCACGACGAGTTCCGGGTCGAGGGCCAGCACGAGCGCCGCCACGTCGTGGACCAGCCGCTGGATGAAGCGGTCGACGGCCGCGCGGGCCCGCTGGTCGCCCTCGCGGGCCTGTGCGAAGACCTCGGCGACCGCCTGCTCGTCGAGCGGGTGCAGCGGCTCGTCCGTGGTGGACAGGAGCGTCTCCGGGGTGACCTCACGGCCCAGCAGGTGCAGCGCGCCGATCTCGCCGGCCGCCCCACCGTACCCGCGGTGCAGCTGCCCGCCGATCAGCGAACCGGCTCCCGGGCTCAGCCCGGCCAGGACGAACACGACGTCGTCCGACTCCGTGGCGGATCCCTTCCAGTGCTCGGCGACCGCCGCGGCGTTCGCGTCGTTCTCGACGAGGACCGGGCACTTGAAGGAACGGCTCAGCCGTTCGCCCAGGCGCAGCCCGGTCCACTCGGGCAGCGCGGCGCACAGCCGCACGGTGCCGTCGGCCTCGACGATCCCGGGTGAGGCGACCCCCACGGCCCGCAGGGACTCGCGCGCGACACCGGCCCGGCGCAGCAGTTCGCCGACCGCGGTGCGCAGCCGCTCCAGGCGCTCGTCGGCGGGAGCCGACTCGTCGACGTCCTTGGCGACGGCGCCGAGCACCCGGCCGTCCAGGTCGGCGAGGAGCGCCGCCACCCGGTGGGACCCGATGTCCAGGCCCAGCAGATGACCGGCCTCGGCCCGGAACCGGAACCTTCGTGCCGGCCGCCCCTGGCGCCGGGCGACACTCTCGTCGGCCGCCTTCTCCACGACGAGACCGGCCTCGATGAGCCCCTCGACGACGCCCTCGACGGTTGGCCGGGACAGTCCGGTCACCCGGGTGATCTCGGTCAGCGTCGCGCAGTCCGTGGCGCGCAGGGCATGCAGCACCACCGCGGAATTGATCCTCCGCAGCAGCGAGGGATCCCCGCCGGTCAGCCGCCCCAAGGTCCGTCCTCCCAGCTCGTGCGCGTGTTGGCCGGATCGTACTCGGCGCGGCGCACCCCGGCGAGTGCCGGGACCCGCGAGATCGCCGGCCGGGCGCAACGGCGAGATCCGGTCAGGCGGGCGCGACGAACCCCGACTCGTACGCCGCGATCACGGCCTGGGTGCGATCCCGGGCTCCCAACTTCGCCAGGACGGCGCTCACATGGGACTTGACCGTCTCCGTTCCGACGACCAGCCGGGCGGCGATCTCCGCGTTGGACAGCCCGCGCGCCATCAGCCGGAGCACCTCGGCCTCGCGCTCGGTCAGCTGGGCCCGCTCCATCACGGCGCGGGCCGCTCGGTTGCCGCCGTCGTCGCCGTACTGCGCGGCGAGCTGCCGCACCGAGGCCGGGAACAGCAGTGACTCGCCCTCCGCGACGAGCCGCACCGCGTGCACGATCTCGGCGGGCCGCGCCCGCTTCAGCAGAAACCCGTCGGCGCCGGCCCGCAGCGCCTCGTACACGTACTCGTCGTTCTCGAAGGTCGTCACCACGAGGATCTTCGGCGGATCGTCGACCGTGCGCAGCACCGCCCGTGTGGCCTCGATGCCGTCCAGGAGCGGCATCCGTACGTCCATGGCCACCACGTCGGGCCGCAGCTGCCGCACCAGCGGGATCACCGCCGCCCCGTCCGCCGCCTCCCCGACGACCTCGATGTCCGGCTGCGCCTCCAACACGGCCCGCAGACCGGCGCGTACGAGGGGTTCGTCGTCGACGAGGAGAACGGTGACCGGCATCCGGCCAGCGTAGATCAGCGCAACGGCAGCTCGACCTGCACCTGCCAGTCACCCTGGTCCGGCCCTGTCTGCGCACGGCCCCCGAGCAGGGCCGCGCGCTCGCGTATGCCGCGCAGGCCGCTGCCCCGGCCGGGGCCGGGTATGTCGGCGGTGAGCGGATTGCGGACCTCGAGGCCGAGGGCGCCGTCGTCGACCTCGATGCGGACCCGGACGGGGACGGCGCCCGCGTGCCGCAGCACATTGGTCAGCGATTCCTGGAGGATGCGGTAGCCCTCGCGGGAGACCGGAGCGGGCACGCTGTCCAGGGGCCCGGCCATCTCGACGTCGACCTTCGCCCCGGAGGCGCGAGCCGACTCCAGCAGCCGGTCGGCGTCCGTGAGTGTCGGCCGGCTGCTGACCGGCCGCTCCGACTCGCGCAGGATGCCGAGCACCCGCTCCAGGTCCTCCAGGGCGGCCCGCCCGGTGTCCTCGATGGCAGCCAGGGCGCGGTCGGTGAAGGCGGGGTCTCCGGCCGCCCGCGCGGCGCCCGCCTGCACGACGGCGACGGTCAGCGCGTGACCGATGGAGTCGTGGAGCTCGCGGGCGATGCGGGTGCGCTCCAGGAGTTGCTCGGTGCGCATCTCCATGGCGGCGAGGCGCTCGGCGGGGGAGGGGCCGAGGAGACGGAGGGCCAGTGCGGTGATCAGTCGGCCCGAGCCGACCACCGTCGCCGCCATCGCGGCCAGCGTCAGGGGAGCGAGCAGGGCGTACCACCGATGGTGGTGGCCGTCGAGGAGGAACAGCAGGCCCTCCCCGATGTCACGGCCGAACGCCGCCGACACCAAGTCCACCGACGCGATGAGCAGTTGGACGGTGAGCATCGAGGTCGCGCAGCCGAGCAGCAGCCGCGCCTCCAGCCACACGACGAGCCGCCCCCGGTCGCTCCAGGAGGCGGACGGAGCGACGACGATGTCGGTGCTCTCGCTGTCGTGCCGGTGACCGGTCAGCAGCAACCTGGCCTGCAGCCCCTCCACGGTGCGCATCGCGGGCACCAGCCCGACCGGGGCGAGCACCGCGGCCGCCACCACCCAGGTCCACCACGCTTCCTCGATGAACAGCCACATGGACGGCCACACGATGGCGATGAACAGATGCAGCAATCGTGTGTACGTCACCGCCCGGCCGAACGGGCGCAGCATGCGGACCATTCCGTCATCGTGCCAGCCACCACTGACAACCGACCTCCCCCGCACGGGGGAGACGATCTCCACCGGCGGGGGAGGCACCGCCCCCGCCCCGGGCGCCAGGCTGCTGCCATGACCACCATCGAAGTCCGAGAGCTCACCAAGGAGTACGGCACCCGGCGAGCCGTGGACGACCTCACCTTCACCGTCCTCCCCGGCCGCGTCACCGGCTTCCTCGGCCCCAACGGCGCCGGAAAGTCCACCACCATGCGGCTCGTGCTAGGCCTGGACCGGACGACCTCCGGTTCCGCCACGGTCGGAGGTCGTCGGTACGACACCCTCCGCGAACCCCTGCGTCACGTCGGCGCCCTGCTCGACGCGCAGGCCGCCCACGGCTCCCGCACCGGCCGCGACCACCTGCGGACCCTGGCCGCCAGTAACCGCATCCCGCTCGGCCGGGTCGACGAGGTACTGGAGGAGACCGGCCTCGCGTCGGTGGCGCGCCGCCGGGTGAAGACGTACTCCCTGGGCATGCGCCAGCGCCTCGGCATCGCAGCCGCGCTGCTCGGCGACCCCGAGGTGGTCATGCTCGACGAGCCCTCGAACGGCCTCGACCCCGAAGGGATCATCTGGATCCGCGAGTTGCTGCGCCGGCTCGCTGGGGAGGGGCGCACGGTCCTGGTCTCCAGCCACCTGATGAACGAGACCGCGTCCTTCGCCGACCACCTCGTGGTGCTGGGCAAGGGCCGTCTCCTGGCCGACACCCCGATGCGGGAGTTCATCCACGCACGCGTGCAGCCCAGCGTGCGGATCCGCACCACGAACCCCACCGCCCTCAAGGCGGTCCTCGCCCAGCACGGCCACGACGCCGCCGAGCACGAGGACGGCCACTGGACCGTGCACCACGCGCGCGTGGACGAGATCGGCCGCCTCGTGTCCGCCGTGGGCGTCCCCATCCTCGAACTCGCCGCTGAAGAGGGCACGTTGGAGCAGGCCTATCTGGACCTGACGTCCGCCGAGACCGAGTTCACCGCACAGCCGCAGGAGGCCTGACATGCCGTACGCACCCGTCCTCCACTCCGAGTGGCTGAAGATCCGTACGCTCCGCTCGCTCCTCGGGGCGCTGCTGGCGCTGTTCGCCGCGACCACGGCGTTCTCCGCGATCGCCGGTGTCTCCGAGACGTCCGACCCGGAGTTCGACCCGCTGTTCATGGCGCTGTCCGGTGTCGGACCGGGCCAGATCGCCGCGATCTCCTTCGGTGCCATGGCCGTCTCGTCGGAGTTCCACGGGGGTGGACTCCGGCTCTCGCTCGCCGCGGTGCCGCAACGCGGAAGGTGGTTCGCGGCCAAGGCGACCGCGATCGCCGTACCGGCCCTGGCAGTTGGGCTGGTGACCGCCCTCGCCGCGCTCCTGGTCGCGAAGGCGGGCCTCGGCGACGCGGCGAGCGGTCTCACCGTCGGCGAGCAGGTGCGCGGCGTCGTGGGCTGCGGCATCTACCTGATGCTGATGGCGCTGCTCGCGGCCGGTCTCGCGGCCTTGCTGCGCAGCGGGGCGGCCGCGCTGTCCGTGCTGATCCCGCTCGTCCTGGTCGTCTCGTTCGTGATCGGGGACGTGGCCGGCGGTGCCACGGACTTCATGCCGGACCGGGCGGGGCAGATCGTCCTGTACCAGACCCACGGCGGACCGCTCGGACCGTGGTCCGGGCTCGCGGTGACCGCGCTGTGGACAGCGGCGGCACTGGTGGCGGGAGCGTGGAGCCTGCGGCGCAGGGATGCCTGACGGCACGCCAGTTGTCAGTGGGACCCGGTTTACTGGATCACATGGACATCGCGAAGGATCTCGCCCTGATCGACCTGCTGTGCGCCCGGGACTTTCCCGCGGAGCACAGCGGGACGGACGGCGCTCCGGCCGGACCCGGCTACCACAGCGCGTGGTTAGGGCCGGGTGACTGGCCCGACGCGAGCGATTGCTACGCCTACGAAGCGGCTGTCGTCGAACGGTTGACACAGAGGTGGGGAGCGTCGTCGCGCTGGGGGACCGTGACACTCGGGGAGCGCATCGCAGGAGGAGAGGACATACCCAAGCCGTGGCCGATGCTCAGCGCCCTGGCATCCGACCTGCGTACGTGGGAGGTGCCCGGCAGCAGCCGCCTGGTCACCGTGGCGGTCGCCGACCGGGATGACGAGAACCAACCGCAGCTGTGGGTTGTCGTGACGGACACTGATCCGCCGTGACCCGTCAGGTCTCGGCCGCCACCCGCAACCGCCCGAACTCCTCCGCCATGGTCGCCGCCGTCCAATGAGCGTTCAGCCCGCTCGGATTCGGCAGCGCCCACACCCGCGTATCCCCGAAAGCCCGCTCCTGCGGACCCACCTGGGCCTTCTTGTCGTCGAACGCCGCGCGATAGGCGGTCACCCCCACCACCGCCAGCCACCGTGGCCGCAACTGCTCCACCTTGGCCGCCAGTTGCCGCCCGCCCTCGCGGTACTCCTCCGCGCTCAGCTCATCGGCTCGTGCGGTCGCCCGCGCCACGACGTTCGTGATGCCGAGGCCGTACGACAGCAACTCGTCCTGTTCCGAAGGCTTCATGAGGCGAGGCGTGAACCCCGACAGGTGCAGCACCGGCCAGAACCGGTTGCCGGGACGGGCGAAGTGATGGCCCGTCGCGGCCGTCATCAGGCCGGGGTTGATGCCGCAGAACAGCACGTGGAGGCCGTCCGCGACGACGTCCGGTACGAAACGGTCGCGAGCGGCCTCCAGCTCGGCCTTGGTGAAGCGGGTCAGAGGATCGCTCCGGGCGTGTAGCCCGCGGCCTCGGGGTGCTGCTTCGCGATCTCCTCGATACGGCCGACGACGGCGGCGACCTGGTCGGCCGCGGCGCCCGTGAAGGAGAGCTTGTCGGCCATCAGCTCGTCCAGCTGGGCGCGGTCGAGCGGGATGCGCTCGTCGGCGGCGAGCTTGTCGAGGAGCTCGTTGCGCTCGGCGCCCTGCTCGCGCATCGCGAGGGCGGAGGCGACGGCGTTCTCCTTGATCGCCTCGTGCGCGACCTCACGGCCGACGCCCGCGCGCACCGCACCCATCAGCACCTTGGTGGTGGCGAGGAACGGCAGGTAGCGGTCCAGCTCGCGCGCGACGACCGCCGGGAAGGCGCCGAACTCGTCGAGGACGGTCAGGAAGGTCTCCAGCAGACCGTCCAGGGCGAAGAAGGCGTCGGGGAGGGCCACCCGGCGCACCACCGAGCAGGACACGTCGCCCTCGTTCCACTGGTCGCCGGCCAGCTCACCGGTCATCGAGGCGTATCCACGCAGGATGACCATGAGGCCGTTGACGCGCTCGCAGGAGCGGGTGTTCATCTTGTGCGGCATCGCGGAGGAGCCGACCTGACCCGGCTTGAAGCCCTCGGTCACCAGCTCGTGCCCAGCCATCAGCCGGATCGTCTTCGCCAGCGAGGACGGCGCCGCGGCCACCTGCACCAGCGCGGTCACGACCTCGTAGTCCAGCGAGCGCGGGTAGACCTGACCGACCGAGGTGAACGCCTGCGAGAAGCCCAGGTGCCGGGCGATCCGGTTCTCCAGGTCCGCGAGCTTCGCCGCATCCCCGCCGAGCAGGTCCAACATGTCCTGCGCCGTGCCGACCGGGCCCTTGATGCCGCGCAGCGGGTAGCGGCCCAGCAGCTCCTCGACGCGCCCGTACGCCACGAGCAGCTCGTCGGCCGCGGTCGCGAAACGCTTGCCCAGGGTGGTGGCCTGCGCGGCCACGTTGTGGGAGCGGCCGGCCATGACCAGCTCGCCGTACTCGCCGGCCAGCTTGCCCAGGCGCGCCAGCACGGCCACCGTACGGTCGCGCATCAGCTCCAGGGAGAGCCGGATCTGCAGCTGCTCGACGTTCTCCGTGAGGTCGCGGGACGTCATGCCCTTGTGTACGTGCTCGTGCCCGGCGAGGTCGTTGAACTCCTCGATCCGTGCCTTCACGTCGTGCCGCGTGACCTTCTCGCGCTCGGCGATGGAGGCCAGGTCGACGGTGTCGAGGACACGCTCGTAGTCGGCGATCGCCGCGTCCGGCACCTCGATCCCGAGGTCCTTCTGGGCCCGCAGCACGGTGAGCCAGAGCTGCCGCTCCAGCTTCACCTTCTGCTCGGGAGACCAGAGCGTGGCGAGCTCGGCGGAGGCGTAGCGTCCGGCGAGGACGTTCGGGATGCGGGGCTTGGCGGGCGCAGAAGTCACGTGGACGGATTCTACTGGCGATTCGTGCAGGCCAGCGCGACGGGTGCGTTCGGTTGAACCTACGAGACCTGCGTCACGCCCTCGCCCTGGGGGCTGCCGCCCCCAGACCCCCGCTGTCGGCCCTGAAGGGGCCTCGTCCTCAAACGCCGGACGGGCTGAAAAGATCAAGCCCCAGCCGGGAAAGTCCAGCCTCGGC